>NZ_FNCB01000012.1 GCF_900100855.1 Idiomarina zobellii | reverse complement strand
TTACTCACCCGTCCGCCGCTCGTCAGCAGAGAAGCAAGCTTCTCTCTGTTACCGCTCGACTTGCATGTGTTAGGCCTGCCGCCAGCGTTCAATCTGAGCCATGATCAAACTCTTCAATTAAAAGTAGTTCAATCAACTCAATGAATTACGCGTTTTTGCTTGGCTTCATTAATGAAACCTTGCTGAACACTCATTCAAAAGTTGCAATACATATTTCTGTTTTGCGTAACTTCTGCAAGTGCCCACACAGTTTGCTTGGCTTGATATAGTTGTTAAAGAGCGTTGCTTCTTCCGAAGCAGGGAGGCGTATTCTACACGTCCCGATGATTTCGTCAACCTCTTTTTCAGGACTTTTTGCCCGGCTGACAAAACCGCCGTTGTCCGACTCAACTCAGCGAGTATCTCGTGACAACGGCGGCGAATTATAGAGATCTTTTGTGGCCTTTCAAGATCTTTTTTTTAGAAAGGAGAAAAAAGATAAAAAAGGTGATTTTTTAACCACCTATGTTAAGTTAGTGTATCTTTACTTGAACTATCATTACACTTATTACTCAAACATTAGGTCTGTAAATGAATTAAAGGGGAATAACTAACTATGCGCCGTAACTACTATAATTATATTTTAGCGCTAAGTGTATTGGGTATATCCCTAACAGGTTTGCCGTCAGTATCATTTGCCGAGCCCAATTCAGCGCAAATGTCATCAACAAAAGAAGCAAAGCTTTTAAAGACTTATACCTCGATAATTGAAAATCACTTAAACAAAAACTTATCAATAATGCGAACCGTGCGAATACTTGTTAATAACTATCCAGAACACGCTAGTTATATTGTATCCGCTGCTTTCGATTTAACGCCGAATAAGAAGAAAGCCATTATAATGGCAGCTATCCAAGCTGAACCTGCTGTCACTTATAGTGTCGTCGAAACTGCTTTAACCTACTTCCCTAGCAATGCAGAAATGATAGTTCAAACAGCTATCGAAACTGAGCCAGCTTACATTGATGATATTTTATCTCTCGCTATTGCTCACTCACCGGAAAAGGCGGATAGCTTAATAACTGTTACCCTGCAAAACCATCCTTCATATTCTGAGTCAATAATGAGGACAACCCATCAAAGTGCTTCCGGTAACTTATTATCGTCGGTAATAGGTACGTTAAAACTTATCCCTGAATCGGCTGATTATGTCCTAAATGGTATAAAGGACTTTTTCACAAGTCTGGGGGGAACAGAATCTGAAGCTTACATTTCTAAAGAACAGTGGAAACTGCTAGCCGTTGAAGCTAAAAACTCTGGATTAGACAAAGATAGACTACAGTGGCTTGTTGATAAGGGGTATTTGGAACAAAAAGAGTTAGCCGCTGTTTATAACAAATAATTAAAAAATGCATAATAAAAAGGCCAGCTTTAAGCTGGCCTTTTTAATTCGTTTACTCAGCAGTTTCTTCGACTACTTCTTCAACTTCTTCTACTTCTGGTCTATCAACTAATTCAATGTAAGCCATAGGTGCGTTATCACCTGCACGGAAGCCACACTTCATAATACGAGTGTAACCGCCTGCGCGCTCTTCATAACGCGGGCCTAATTCATTAAACAGTTTACCAACGACTTCTTTGTCACGCGTACGTGCGAAAGCTAATCGGCGATTAGCAACGCTGTCTTGTTTAGCCAATGTAATCAATGGCTCCACCACGCGACGCAGCTCTTTAGCTTTTGGCAACGTCGTTTTGATAATCTCATGGCGAACTAGCGAACTTGCCATGTTACGGAACATCGCCTGACGATGGCTACTGTTTCGATTTAGTTGACGACCACTCTTACGATGGCGCATACCTATACCCTTCTCAGTAAATCTTTTACTAAGGTGACCTTAGTCGTTTTCAATTAAGCTAGCAGGTGGCCAGTTTTCCAGGCGCATACCCAGAGACAAACCACGTGATGCCAACACATCTTTAATTTCAGTCAACGACTTCTTACCTAAGTTAGGCGTTTTTAACAGCTCAACTTCGGTACGTTGTACTAAGTCACCAATGTACTGAATCGCTTCTGCCTTCAAGCAGTTCGCAGACCGAACAGTCAATTCCAAGTCGTCAACCGGACGAAGAAGAATCGGATCGAATTCCGGTTTCTCTTCTTTTTCTTCCGGCTCGCTGATATCACGAAGTTCAACGAAAGCATCTAGCTGTTCTGCCAAAATCGTAGCAGAACGTCTAATCGCTTCTTCTGGATCCAACGTACCATTGGTTTCCATTTCGATAACCAGCTTGTCTAAGTCAGTACGCTGTTCAACACGAGCCGCATCTACAGAGTATGCGATGCGTTCTACTGGGCTGAACGAAGCGTCAACTAACAGACGACCGATTGGACGCTCATCATCGTCAGCTGACTGACGTGATGCTGCAGGAACGTATCCACGACCACGCTCGACCTTAACACGCATGTTAAGCTCGTAATCACCAGTAAGGTGACAAATAACGTGCTCTGGATTAACAATTTCTACATCACCATCGTGAGTGAAATCGCCTGCGGTTACAGGACCTGCTCCGGATTTATTCAAGGTCAACGTAGCTTCGTCTTTACCTTCGATGCTGACTGCCAGCCCTTTCAGGTTCAACAAAATTTCGATGACATCTTCTTGAACACCCTCTTTACTGCTGTATTCATGCAGCACGCCGTCGATTTCAACTTCAGTCACTGCGCAACCTGGCATTGACGATAGTAAAATGCGACGTAACGCATTACCCAGTGTATAACCAAAGCCGCGTTCTAGAGGCTCCAGTGTAACCTTGGCATGAGTCGGGCTAATTTGCTCGATGTCGACTAACCTCGGCTTTAGGAATTCGGTAACAGAACCCTGCATTGTGTCCTCTCTCTATGCTTAAGCCTTACTTAGAGTAAAGCTCTACGATCAACTGTTCGTTTATTTCAGCAGACAAGTCACTACGTTCTGGAAGACGCTTAAACTGACCTTCCATTTTGTTGTTGTCTACTTCTATCCAGACTGGTTTCTCACGTTGTTCCGCAAGTTCCAGTGCTGCTCCGATACGTGCCTGTTTTTTCGCTTTTTCGCGAACAGAAACGACATCTTCAGGACGAACCTTGAACGATGGAATATTCACTACTTGGCCATTCACAACAACTGCTTTGTGACTAACCAATTGACGAGCTTCAGCGCGTGTTGACGCAAAACCCATACGATACACTACGTTATCCAAGCGCTGTTCCAACAACTGCAACAGGTTCTCACCAGTATTGCCTTTCAGTCGAGCTGCTTCTTTGTAGTAGTTACGAAATTGCTTTTCCAGAACGCCATACATACGACGAACTTTCTGTTTCTCGCGCAACTGAACACCGTAGTCTGACAAACGACCGCGACGCGCGCCGTGTTGTCCTGGTGCAGTTTCGATCTTACATTTAGAATCGATTGCGCGAACGCCGCTCTTAAGGAACAAATCCGTTCCTTCGCGACGGCTCAGCTTGAGCTTAGGACCCAAATATCTTGCCATGATCTTTCTCCAACTATCGATTCACGCCTTAAACGCGACGTTTCTTAGGCGGACGACAACCGTTGTGAGGAATCGGTGTCACATCGGTAATATTTGTGATTTTGTAACCAACGGCGTTCAGGGCACGAATCGATGATTCACGACCTGGGCCTGGACCATTCACAAATACTTCCAGGTTTTTCAGTCCGTATTCCTTCGCCATTTCACCTGCACGTTCTGCTGCAACCTGTGCTGCAAACGGCGTTGATTTCCGTGAACCACGGAAGCCTGATCCACCTGCGGTAGCCCACGCTAATGCGTTACCCTGGCGATCAGTAATGGTGATGATGGTGTTGTTGAAAGATGCATGCACGTGAGCCATGCCATCGGCGACTTGCTTTTTAACGCGCTTGCGAGAACGAGTCGGTGCTTTAGCCATTACTCAATCCCCCCTTACTTCTTAATTGGTTTGCGCGGTCCTTTACGGGTGCGCGCATTTGTTTTAGTGCGCTGTCCACGTAGAGGAAGGCTGCGACGATGACGAAGTCCACGGAAACACCCGAGGTCCATCAAACGTTTAATGTTCATAGATACTTCACGACGCAAGTCACCTTCGACTGCGAATTTTGACACTGCGTCACGAAGCGCGTCCAGTTTGTCTTCTGACAATGAACCAATCGTAGTATCTTCAGCAATACCCGTTGCAGCTAAAATTTGCTGCGAGCGAGTACGCCCAATACCATAGATAGCAGTTAAGGCAATAACTGCATGTTTATTGTCAGGAACGTTAATGCCAGCGATACGGGCCACTAACACGTCTCCTTTAATTTGTAGGCATCAGTTGAAAAGCCCGTTAGGATACTCAACCGATTGCCGAATTGCAAATACTTCAAGGCGGCGACATGAAGCCGCCGACCTTTCCTTCGAATCAACCTTGTCGTTGTTTGTGCTTTGCATCAGAGCAAATAACGCGTACTACGCCATTACGCTTGATGATTTTACAGTTACGACAGATTTTCTTCACGGAAGCACGAACTTTCATTGCTACTCTCCGTTCTACCCAACCTTATCGACCGTAGCCTTTAAGGTTAGCTTTTTTAAGCACAGAGTCATATTGATTAGACATCATATGAGTCTGTACCTGTGCCATAAAGTCCATGATGACAACCACGATAATCAATAACGATGTACCGCCGAAGTAGAACTGAACGTTCCAAGCAATCATCATAAACTCAGGAACCAAACAGACAAAGGTAATGTACAGAGCACCTGCTAAAGTCAAGCGAGTCATTACTTTGTCAATATAACGCGACGTTTGTTCACCTGGGCGAATGCCCGGAATGAAAGCGCCGGATTTCTTCAAATTGTCTGCTGTCTCACGCGGGTTAAATACCAACGCAGTGTAGAAGAAACAGAAGAAAATAATTGCAGCCGCATACAATAACACATAAAGCGGCTGACCGGGAGACAATGTCATTGAGACTTGTTGTAAAAAGTCAGCAACAACTCCTTCGCCTGAACCAAACCAGGTAGCGATGGTTCCCGGAAACAAAATAATACTCGATGCAAAGATTGGAGGTATAACGCCAGCCATGTTTACTTTCAATGGCAAATGCGTACTTTGAGCTGCAAATACCTTACGACCCTGTTGACGTTTTGCGTAGTTCACAACAATACGACGTTGACCACGCTCGACGAAAACAACAAAGTAAGTCACTGCAACAACAACAACACCAATCAATAACAGTAGTAACAAGTGTAAATCGCCTTGGCGTGCTTGCTCAAATGTTTGACCAATCGCCGATGGCAACCCTGCTACAATACCCACAAATATCAGGATAGAGATACCGTTACCAATACCTCGTTCAGTAATTTGCTCGCCTAGCCACATAAGGAACATTGTTCCAGTAACCAAGCTTACTACAGCTGTAAAGTAAAAGCCGAAACCAGGATCGATAACTAACCCTGGCATTAAGTTAGGTAAGCCAGTAGCTATACCTATCGACTGGAACGTAGCCAGTATTAAAGTACCCCAACGCGTATACTGGTTTATCTTACGACGACCAGACTCACCTTCTTTCTTAATTTCAGCTAAGCGAGGATGAACCACACTTGCAAGCTGCATAATAATTGAAGCCGAGATATACGGCATGATACCTAATGCAAATACTGATGCGCGTTCTAAGGCACCACCGCTGAACATGTTAAACATGGCAACGATGGTATCTTTTTGCTGTTCGAATAACTGAGCGAGTACAGCGGCATCAATACCAGGAATAGGCACAAAGGAGCCCGCTCGGAAAACGATAATCGCTCCTAACACAAACAACAGGCGACGCTTAAGTTCCGACAAGCCACCTTGCGCTCGATTTGATTCCAATCCTGGTTTAGCCATTTGCTCTATCCTTCGATTTTTCCGCCAGCAGCTTCAATAGCTTCGCGAGCGCCTTTGGTGACTTTAAGACCTTTAACAGTCACTTTACGACTAATTTCGCCTGACTTAATGACTTTAGCAGCCAAAATGTTCTTACGAATTAATCCCGCAGCTTTTAATGTTGCTAAATCTACAACATCACCTTCGACCTTCGCGATTTCTGCCAGGTTCAATTCCGCAGTGGTCATAGCCTTGCGAGAAGTGAAGCCGAATTTAGGCAGACGACGCTGGATTGGCATTTGACCGCCTTCGAAACCTGGCTTCACGCTGCCACCAGAGCGAGACTTCTGCCCTTTGTGACCACGACCACCGGTTTTACCCAGACCTGATCCAATACCGCGTCCAACGCGCTTTTTGCTGCTTTTTGCACCAGGTGCGGGAGAAAGATTATTTAATTCCATCGTTTATCCCTCCACCTTAATCATGTAATTCACTTGGTTCACCATACCGCGGACTGCAGCAGTGTCTTCCAACTCTACTGTGTGACCAATGCGGCGGAGACCCAAGCCACGTAGTGTAGCTTTATGCTTCGGTAAACGACCGATAGAGCTACGCGTCTGTGTTACTTTGATTGTCTTTTTCGCCATTGTTCACTACCCCAGTATCTCTTCAACGCGCAATCCACGCTTAGCCGCTACTTGTTCTGGCGACTTCATGTCGTTCAGAGCCTTAATAGTGGCACGAACAACGTTGATTGGGTTGGTTGAACCATATGCTTTTGACAGCACGTTATGAACACCTGCAACTTCTAGTACTGCACGCATCGCACCACCGGCGATGATACCCGTACCTTCAGACGCAGGCTGCATGTATACTTGTGAACCTGAGTGACGTCCTTTAACAGGATGCTGTAAAGTTTCGCCTTTCAGTTGAACGGTAACCATATTGCGACGTGCTTTTTCCATTGCTTTTTGAATAGCAGCAGGAACTTCACGCGCTTTACCATAACCAAAACCGATTTTTCCTTTACCGTCGCCAACTACAGTCAGTGCAGTGAAGCTAAAGATACGACCACCTTTAACAACTTTTGCTACACGGTTAACTGTAATCAACTTTTCAATCAGTTCACCATTTTGAGCTTCTACATTTGCCATGTTCGTCTCCTAGAACTGAAGTCCGGCTTCACGAGCTGCGTCAGCCAAAGCTGCTACGCGACCGTGGTATTTGAAACCACTACGATCAAAAGAAACGCTTTTAACGCCTTTTTCAATCGCTCGTTCAGCGATAGTTTTGCCCACGACTTTGGCTGCGTCTACGTTACCCGTAGATTTAAGCCCTTCGCGAACACTTTTCTCTGCAGTCGATGCGGCTGCCAGCACTTCAGAACCGTTAGGTGCGATCAACTGTGCGTAAATATGCCGTGGTGTACGGTGAACGACCAGGCGATTTGCACCCAACTCTTCAATTTGTTTACGTGCGCGAGTAGCACGACGTAAGCGAGCTGCTTTCTTGTCCATCGTATTACCCTACTTTTTCTTGGCTTCTTTACGGCGCACTTGCTCGTCAGCATAACGTACACCTTTACCTTTGTAAGGCTCTGGCTTACGGTATGCACGAATGTTAGCGGCAACTTGACCAACTAACTGCTTATCTGCACCTTTAACGACGACTTCAGTCTGAGTCGGAGTTTCGATAGTAATTCCTTCAGGAATTTCGAACTCCACAGGATGCGAGAAGCCTAGTGTCAGGTTCAGTTTTTTACCTTGTGCTTGCGCACGGTAACCAACACCCATCAACTGTAACTTACGTTCGAATCCTTTAGTGACTCCGACCACCATGTTTTGCAACAATGCGCGAGCTGTACCAGCTTGAGCGGTTGAGTTAGCAACACCCTCACGAGGGTTAGTGCGTAATTCACTCTCTTCTTTTACCAGTTCAACTGCATCGTTAACAACACGACTCAGTGAGCCTTGAGCACCTTTAATCGTGACTTCCTGGCCATTTAGCGTAACTTCAACGCCAGCAGGAATTTCAATAGGTGCTTTAGCAACACGTGACATTTCCTACCTCCTAATTACGCTACGTAACCAATGATCTCGCCACCAAGACCAGCTTGGCGAGCGGCACGATCGGTCATCAGGCCTTTAGACGTCGAAACAACTGCGATGCCAAGGCCACCCATTACGTTAGGCAGCTCGTTGCGCTTCTTATAGATGCGCAAACCGGGGCGACTAACGCGCTCGATTGATTCAATTACTGGCTTGCCTTCGAAATACTTTAGTTCGATTTCAAGCTCAGGTTTAGCAGTGCTCTCAGCGCTGTAACCCGTAATAAAACCTTCTTCTTTCAGAACTTGAGCAATCGCCACTTTCTGCTTAGAAGACGGCATTTTCACCGTTACTTTATTAGCACCTTGAGCGTTGCGAATGCGTGTGAACATATCCGCAATTGGATCTTGCATGCTCATATTTGCTTTCTCCCGTGATTCGTGGCTTACCAGCTAGCTTTTTTCAAGCCAGGAATTTCACCGCGCATCGCCATCTCACGGACCTTAATACGGCTCATGCCGAATTTACGAAGGAAACCATGAGGACGACCAGTTATACGACAACGGTTACGTTGACGTGACGGACTGGCATCACGTGGGAGCTTCTGCAATTTCAGAACTGCTTCCCAACGCTCTTCGTCTGATGCATTTACGTCATTAATGACCGCTTTCAGTGCGTTGCGTTTTTCTGCGTATTTTGAAGCGATTTTAGCTCGCTTCACGTCACGCGCTTTCATTGACTGTTTTGCCATAACTCTACACCTTACTTTCTGAACGGGAAGTTAAAGGCAGCTAGCAAAGCACGAGCTTCGTCATCTGTGCCAGCATTAGTGGTAATGGTGATATCCAGACCACGTACCTTGTCGACTTTGTCATAGTCGATTTCCGGAAAGATGATCTGCTCACGAACACCCATACTGTAGTTACCACGACCGTCAAACGATTTAGGGTTGAGGCCACGGAAGTCACGGATACGTGGGATTGCAATCGAGATTAAACGTTGCAAAAAGTCCCACATGCGCTCGCCGCGCAGAGTTACTTTACAGCCAATCGGGAAGCCTTCACGGACTTTGAAGCCGGCGACAGACTTGCGTGCAACAGTACGAACAGGCTTTTGACCAGAAATGGCCTCTAAGTCTGCGACTGCATTATCAAGTACTTTTTTGTCAGCCAGAGCTTCACCAACACCCATGTTAAGGGTGATTTTTTCAATCCGAGGGACTTGCATGACGCTGTTGTAGCTGAACTCTTTCATCAGTCCAGGAACTACCGATTCTCTATAAAAATCATGCAGTTTCGCCATCGTAAAACTCCAAGTTTGAATTAAATGATTGCGTTGTTCGATTTGAAGAAACGGACTTTTTTCCCGTCTTCAGTACGAAAACCAACACGATCTGCTTTACCTGTCTCTGGATTAAAGATCGCAACGTTAGAAACATGAATTGGTGCTTCTTGTTCTACGATGCCGCCAGACTCACCTAAAGCCGGATTTGGCTTCTGGTGTTTCTTGACTACGTTAACGCCTTCGACGATAACGCGATCTTTATCAGTAAGAACTTTCAGGACTTTGCCTTGCTTGCCCTTGTCCTTACCTGACAGGACGACTACTTCGTCATCACGTTTAATTTTTGCCGCCATAATTGACTCCTTATAGTACTTCTGGTGCCAGCGAGATAATCTTCATAAACTGCTCTGAACGCAGCTCACGAGTTACCGGACCGAAGATACGAGTGCCAATGGGCTGTTGGTTGCTGTTCAACAACACAGCCGCGTTGCGGTCAAAACGGATGACCGACCCGTCTTGACGACGGACGCCTTTTCTGGTGCGAACGACCACCGCATTCACAACATCACCTTTCTTCACCTTACCGCGCGGAATTGCTTCCTTGACAGTAACTTTGATGATATCGCCGATGTTTGCGTAGCGACGGTGCGAACCACCTAGAACCTTAATACATTGTACGCTGCGCGCGCCGGAGTTATCGGCAACGTCCAGGGTAGTTTGCATTTGGATCATTTCAGTGCCCCGCTTAGTTAAAAAAACAGACCCTCTCGGGTCGTGCTGCCTTTGGTTTTTCCCTTATAAAAAGGGCGGCGAATTGTAACAGATAAAAATTAGATGTGGTAGGGCAATCTCACTTTTTTTCGTAAGACTGGATGAACAACGAATTATAACCGATGAGTTTACTATTGGCAGTAATCCGTTAGAATGGTAAATTCGTATATCGTTTACAGTTAATTTTCATTTAGTTAGTGGCTACAAAAGCGTTAGCAATGAGACAACGGATGAGCCTATGAATTTACTCATTATCATCATGGCGCCACTATTAGGTGCGTTACTACCTTTATTACTAAAACAAACGCCAAGGCTTCTAAAAACCGGCGTAACACTGCTTATACCACTAACTGGCATAGCCATACTACTCAGCTATGCACCGCAGACTTTATCCGGAGATATTCCTAAACACTTTATTGAGTGGTTGCCCTCTATCGGGCTCGACTTTGCCATTCGTCTTGACGGTCTCTCCCTTTTGTTCTGTTCATTGATACTGGGAATTGGCGTCCTTATTATCGGCTACGCTCACTATTACCTCTCCTACGAGGATGACGACTCAAGATTTTACGCCTGTCTCCTGCTTTTTATGGCCTCGATGCTTGGCATAGTTATGGCTGACAACATTCTGCTTATGTGGGCATTTTGGGAGCTTACCAGCATTTCATCATTCCTGCTTATTGGTTACTGGTTTCATAGCAGCGATGCCCGCCGCGGTGCCCGCATGGCACTTGCAACAACAGGGGCTGGCGGACTGGCTCTGCTAGCCGGCTTGCTAATTATCGGGAATATTGCAGGAAGCTACCAATTTGACGATATCGTTGCCTCAGCAGAGGTTATAAAAAATCACGAATACTATACCGCGGCTCTTGTTCTTTTATTGCTCGGTGCCTTCACTAAGTCAGCACAGTTTCCATTCTAGTTCTGGTTGCCACACGCAATGGCTGCGCCGACTCCAGTCAGTGCGTACTTACACTCAGCCACCATGGTAAAAGCGGGTATATTTCTATTGGCAAGGTTTCACCCTGTCATGGCAGGAACAGAACTTTGGCTGACCATTGTTACAGTTACCGGGCTCATCACCATGTTAGTGGGTGCTTACTTTGCGTTACTTAAACATGATTTAAAGGGTTTGCTTGCATTTTCGACAGTCAGTCACCTTGGGTTAATTTGTATGCTGCTAGGCATAGGCACCCAAGCAGCCGTTATTGCCGCAATGTTTCATATTATTAATCACGCCTGTTTTAAAGCTGCATTATTTATGACGGCGGGTATTATTGATCATGAGTCAGGTACCCGTGATATGCGAAAGCTCCAGGGGTTAATGGGGCTCATGCCTTTAACAGCAACATTAGCTATGGTCGTCGCCGCTTCTATGGCGGGCATTCCGCCATTTAATGGTTTTATATCGAAAGAATTATTCCTTGACCAAACAGCACAACAACATTTATTCGGCGGGCTTTCCTGGTTCATACCTGTGCTTGCGACAGTGGGAGCTGCCCTTTCGGTAGCCTATTCAATTCGCTTTATTCACGATGTGTTTTTTAATGGTGAGTATAAAGAACTACCGAAAAAGCCGCATGACCCACCTCGTATGATGTCAGCGCCGGTTGCTTTATTAGCTCTACTTTGTATTGTCATCGGTCTTGCACCTATGCCAATAGTGTCGGAGATTTTAAACTCTGCCGTTACTGCCGTGACCCACTCACAAACAGAAGTTAAATTGTCTCTGTGGCATGGCTTTAATATTCCGTTACTAATGAGCGCAATAGCCGTTGTAGCGGGTATACTCATATATATTGCCCGAGACCAACTGTTTACTTTTAACAGACAGTTTGACGGCCAGGACGCAAAACATAACTTCGAACGACTGGTCCAAAAAGCCAGTGACGCTTCATCACGACTGTTCGACAAGCTAGATACCGGATCTTTGCAGCGTTATATGGCGTTTGTCTTGATAAGTGTCATTGTCATATTACTGCCTTCGCTTATCGATATTAGTGCCATCACAGGAAGCTCTCCACAACAATCCATTGATACCGTTTCTATGGTTGGGGCCATCGTGTTAATTGGAGCCGCTTTCGGCACTGCGACACTGCACCGCAACCGTTTTGTAATGCTAATGATGCTTTCTGTTGTGGGCTTGATGGTCTCTTTAGCATTTGCTCACTTTTCGGCGCCCGATTTAGCCATGACCCAGTTAGTGGTCGAAGTTGTCAGCATTATTTTAATGATTCTGGCACTCTTTTTTATGCCACAGAAAACTAACCGGGCATCAAGTGGCCACCGGGTCTTTCGCGATATTATAATTGCGAGCTTTATTGGTGGAATTGTAGCAACCTTAAATTTCGCCATTCTAACCACACCCGCGGAATCAATTTCTGATTTCTTTATTGCTAACGCAAAAACCGGCGGTGGCGGCACCAATGTTGTAAACGTTATTCTGGTCGACTTTCGTGGCTTTGATACCTTAGGCGAGATAACGGTTTTAGCCATTGCTGCGGCAGGGATACATAAGCTACTTAACAAGCTTAAACCCTTTATGCCATCAAGCGATGTCGACGGCCGTCCATGGCATAGAATAAAGCACCCGCTCATGCTCACTAACGTCGCTAATTTGGTCTTACCCATGGCGATGGTCGTTGCAGCTTATATTTTCCTGCGTGGCCACAACTTGCCGGGAGGTGGCTTTATTGCAGGGCTTATCGCAGCGTCAGCCATGATTCTTCAGTATGTGGCAAACGGCGTTGATTGGGTCAAAGAGCGGTTCAATGTAAATTACCAGTCGCTTATGTCTATAGGTGTCATGATTGCCGCCTTAACAGGTCTTGGAAGCTGGCTCTTTAACAAGCCATTTCTCACCAGCTGGTTTACATATTTAGACTGGCCTGTCGTTGGTAAGTGGGAGTTTGCAACGGCACTGCTATTCGACTTAGGCGTATTCCTCACCGTTATAGGTGCCACCATGATGATTCTCAGTAATTTTGGCAAAATGACGACACGCCATCGTCCAACTCACGAGGGCAACTAATGGAAACGTTATATTCAGTCACCGTCGGCATTCTTACAGCCTGTAGTATCTTTCTTATCCTCAGGGGACGTTCTTTTCCTGTCGTGGTAGGAATTACCATGCTGTCTTACGCCGTTAACTTATTTCTATTTTCCACCGGCCGTTTAACGATAGATGGCGCTCCTATATTAGGCACATCTGACTCTTACGCAGACCCGTTGCCACAAGCGCTTGTTTTGACGGCCATTGTAATAGGTTTCGCAATGACCGCTTATTCCATTATTTTAGCCGTAAGAACGCGGGGCGAAGTCGGTACAGACGAAGTCAGTGACAGTAACTCGGAGGATAACCGCTGATGTGGCAGCAACACCTAGCGATACTCCCAATTCTTATCCCGTTATTTACTGCGTTACTGCAGTTATTACCATGGGGTGACCGACCGCAACCTAAACGGCGTGCGATTGGTCTTGCAGCAAGTATACTGACGCTTGTGGCAAGTGCGTTCCTGGTCATTGAAGTGAACTCACAGGAAATGTTGGTCTACTTACTGGGTAACTGGGATGCACCCTTTGGCATCGTTCTTATGGTCGATAAGCTCAGTGCCATGATGATGCTGCTTACCGCCATACTCGCGCTGCCTGTGCTCGTTTACGGTTGCTACTCAGAAGATAATCTTGGCTCGCATTTCCATGCCCTGTTTCAGTTTCAAATTATGGGCATAATGGGTGCTTTCGCAACGGGCGACTTATTTAACCTGTTTGTTTTCTTTGAAGTTCTACTTATATCTTCTTATGCCTTGCTTATGCATGGCGGTGGTAAGTTTCGGGTCAGGGCAACTTTACACTATGTCTTGTTGAATCTTTTAGGATCCGCACTTTTTTTGATAAGCGTGGGAACCTTATATGGTGTAACAGGCACGCTTAACATGGCCGACATGGCTGTTAAAATACAAGCTTTATCCGGTGACCAGGCGATGATAGCAAAAGCTGGTTCACTCATGCTACTTGTCGTATTTGGCTTAAAAGCAGCCTTACTGCCGCTTCACTTCTGGTTACCCCAAGCCTATTCAACAACGAGCGGTGTCATCGCTGCTTTATTCGCGATAATGACTAAGGTAGGAATTTATTCAATCATTCGTGTTTATACCCTTATATTCGGTGCTGATGCGAATGAATTGGCGCTCGTTGCTCATGACTGGCTCTGGGTGATGGGGCTATTAACAATGTTAGCCGGCGCTATAGGCATACTTGCAGCTCGAGATTTACGTTTGATGGTAGCTTATTTAGTCGTCATATCAGTCGGAACCATACTAACTGCCTACAGTTTGTTTTCTACGCAAACAACAGGGGCCGCACTATTTTATCTCATTCATTCGACATTCATAACTAGTGCACTGTTCTTACTTGCTGATGTTATGGCATTTGAAAGAGGAAAAACCGCTTCTCGCATCGTTTCAGGCAAGAAAATGGCCAATCATTCAACTTATGCCGTTATGTTTCTGGTTGCGGCTATTGCCGTTATAGGCCTCCCCCCATTATCTGGCTTTGTCAGTAAGTTGATGATACTGGAGTCTGCGAGTGCGAACGGGCATAACTTTTGGTTATGGGGGGCTATTATAGGCGCTACATTTATTATGTTAGTGGCTGTTACCCGAGCTGGCAGTAAAATGATTTGGCACACTTTATCGGGGAAACCGTCTGAACAATCTGCTCCGCTGGGCAAGCGCATTGCTTTAGCTAGTTTATTATTAGTATCACTGGTAATTACACTATTCGCACACCCAATACAGCAATACACTCAGTCTGTTGCTGACCAGCTCGAGCGTACGGAAGACTATCCTAAATGGGTTTTAAAAGCACCGGAGGTGTCAGATGAATAAACTGTTACCGGCACCTATATTAAGCCTTTTCTTGCTGATTATTTGGCTTTTATTGTTTAACTCGGTAAGCCCGGGAGTGGTCTTACTTGGAATAATCGTCGCTTTGTCTATTCCCATTTTATTCAAACCAGCCTGGCCAAACTTCGCGACGGTCAAGAAGCCGCACCTTGCTGTTGTTTATTTCTTTATTCTGCTCTACGACATTATTATTGCCAACTTTAAAGTCGCAGTACTTATTGTCGGGAAACGGCGTTCTATCAAACCCGCTTTCTTCGTGTTTCCACTGGATATGAAAGAAGAGCTACCGGTGACTATTCTCGCCAGTACTATAACACTGACGCCAGGTACGGTTTCTTGTGAAATCACTCGTGGGAGAAAAGGCATTTTGATACACGCTTTTTCAGAGGAAGACCCCAATGAGGTAATTGAAACTATCCGTCACCGCTACGAGCGCAGATTAAAGGAGATATTCCAATGTTAGGTACATTACTGCAAATTGCTTTTTTGCTGTTTAGCCTGGCTATACTGATGAATTTCTGGCGACTCGTAAAAGGGCCTGATCTGCCGGACCGAATTTTGGCGCTAGATACTATTTACATAAATTCTCTGGCATTACTTTTATTGCTAGGGCTTTATCAAAGTACTCAAACTTATTTCGAAGCCGCACTGCTGATAGCGATGTTTGGCTTTGTTGGCACTATTGCCGCAGGTAAGTTTCTATTACGCGGCGACCTCATCGAATAAAGGGCTCACATTATGGATGCATTAAACGAATTACCCGTATGGAGTCAATGGCTGGTTGGATTCTTTATCTTACTAGGCGCAATCTTTGCGTTTATCGGTTCTTTAGGACTCGCGGTTCTGCCTGACTTCTTTACCCGACTGCATGCACCAACAAAAAACACAACCCTCGGTATTGGCGGTATTGTTATCGCCACAATTATTGTAATGAGTCTGCAAAATGGACTGTCTTTGAGTGAGCTACTCATTGCTATCTTTCTATTCTTAACCGCACCTATTAGCGCTCATATAATGGCCAAGGCGGCTTTACATACAGAGCTTAAGATGTTCCATAAAACCAGAGATTTTCGCAAAGAAGGTGATGCTTACGAGCATGAAAAAACCGACTCCTGAGAGTCGGTTTTTTCTTCAAGTAGACTTCTTTTAGAAGTAATAACCAAAGTTGATATTAAAGCGGTTATTAACCTCACCACCATCGGTTGCAATGTTACCACCTATGAAGGGTTGGTTTTTCGCTCTAACAAAGTCAACATAGGTATAAAAACCACCACCTGCTGCTACCGCGACACCTAGGACATTCATCCAAGTATCATCTTGATAGCCTGCTTTGTCGGTAATAATGCTATGATCATTGTAGAATGTCAGGCTGGTAATTGGTCCTATTTCTACCGGTAATGTATACGCAACGTTACCTGTGTAGATTTTCGCTTCAGTTGGAATTGCGTCGTAGTAGGCATAAGCCCCCATATAAACGCCTGTATTCTCAACCTCTAAGTCATACTCGTAATCGGCATACTGGAGTTGCACATTCCAGGGGCCGTTATTGTAGTTACCATGCGCGCCCCACGCGAAGCGGTTACCAACATTTTGGTTTTCAAATTGCTGTAGCGCTGAGAAACCGTCAGCAGCACTTCCGGAGTAATAATTGTTACCTTGAGCGGACAAACCGACTTCTAAATTATGATCGTCGCTGAAACTGAAAATATGCGCACCACGCAGCGCATAACTATTACTCTCGCCAATTGGTAGCGCCGGCGTATCATAAGCCCCCTGTCCCGGAGCTCGAACACCTACAGTGTCATAGTTATAACGGGCTGTACGGTCACTGGTAGAGCCATCAACGCCACCCTGCTCATCTGACTTATGATAAGCAATATCGAAGTGCCAGTCGTCGCTACGGTAGCGCAAACGAATACCGTTATCATGCTCGTCTTCTAAGCCTACGTAGAATGTAGAGTTAAAGAAGTAACTGTGTGAGTTGTAAGGCATATTACCGAAAGGTACTTTCACTACACCAACCTGGCCTTGCCAATTGTCGGTAAAGTTATAACCGAACCAAGCGTGCTTGACCACGTCCATATAATGGAACCAACGGTATTCTGCAGAAAGAATCACGTCACCAATTTCACCATCGAAGTTAAGGCGGAAAATATCAAAGTCTAAGTCACCGCCCCTGTTTTCATTACCTGAGTTGTAGTCGTTGTATTCATATTGAAAACGCACCGCACCATGAATTTTAATAGGCCAGTTTTCGTTCTCTTCAGTTTTCTTCTCTAATTTATCTAATCGTGCATGAACACCTGTATCATAGGCAACGGTGCGAGTTTCAGCTTTTTCGTCAACCGTCGCGTCTTCTGAGACCTTTCGTTTCTCTACAACAACGACTTTTTCCTTTTCCTCTTGTTCTTTCTCGGCTAGGCGTTGTTCAAGCTCAGCCAGACGCTCTTTTAATGCTTGAATCTCATCTTTAACAGACCCTTCGTCTTGCGGAGCCGCAAGCACCGGAGACGCAGCAAGCATGGTAGCTGCGAAAAAAAGACTTTTTGACATAGATGTCTCCTTACAGGTAAGGCGTAATAACTACGCTATTTATCTGAAATAATTCTATTTTAAATTCAGATATTTGTACTTACTAAGTAAAGGCTTAGATCAAAAAAAAGGCCTCCGCAAGGGAGGCCTTTTTATTTTCTACTTCGTTATCTGCGTTTAGACAACAGTTGCACGCTCTACAATTTCAACCAATGTCCAAGATTTGTTCTTAGACAGAGGACGACATTCGCGAACAATCACGGTATCGCCCTGTTTAACTTGATTGTCTTCGTCATGCGCGTGTACCTTAGTTGTACGCGTGACGTACTTCCCGTATACCGGGTGCTTTACACGACGTTCAACAGCTACAGTGATGGTTTTATCCATCTTATCGCTGACAACTTTGCCTTGCAGAGTACGAACACGTTTTTCTTCAGCCATTACGCACCTGCCTTCTCATTTAAGATGGTTTTAACACGTGCGATATTGCGACGCACTTGTTTCATCATGTGAGTCTGATTCAGCTGACCAGTTGCCGCCTGCATGCGCAGATTAAACTGCTCACGACGTAGGTTCAGCAATTCTTCTTGCAGCTGCTCAACGGTTTTTTCTTTCAGTTCACTTGCTTTCATCACATTACCGTCCGAGTCACAAAGGTTGTTTTGAAAGGCAGTTTACGTGCCGCTAAGCGGAACGCTTCACGTGCCAACTCTTCAGGAACACCGTCCATTTCATACAGAACGCGACCTGGTTGAATCTGAGCAACCCAGTATTCAACGTTACCTTTACCTTTACCCATACGAACTTCTAAAGGCTTCTTGGTAATAGGTTTGTCTGGGAATACACGGATCCAGATTTTACCCTGACGCTTAACGTGACGAGTCATTGCACGACGGCCTGCTTCGATTTGACGTGCAGTCATACGACCGCGGTCAGTTGCTTTTAAACCGTATGAACCGAAGCTGACTTTGTTACCAGACTGCGCCAGACCACGGTTGCGGCCTGTGTGAACCTTACGGAATTTTGTACGCTTAGGTTGTAACATATCGTCTCTCCTTACTTACGGTTTTTGCCGCGCTTAGGAGCTGGCTTTTCTTCTGTTGGCAGGCCACCTAAAACCTCGCCACGGAAAATCCAGACCTTCACACCGATGATACCGTAAGTGGTGTTCGCTTCTGAAGTCGAGTAATCAATATCCGCACGTAATGTGTGCAGAGGTACACGACCTTCACGATACCACTCAGTACGTGCGATTTCTGCGCCGCCTAAACGACCGCTAACTTCAACTTTGATACCTTTAGCACCTAAGCGAATAGCGTTCTGTACAGCACGCTTCATTGCACGACGGAACATAACACGACGCTCTAACTGACCAGCAATGTTATCAGCAACAAGCTGTGAATCCAGTTCAGGCTTACGTACTTCAGAAATATTGATTTGCGACGGTGCGCCAGTCAATTTCTGAACTTGTTTACGTAGCTTTTCTACGTCTTCGCCTTTTTTACCGATAACAACGCCTGGGCGTGCAGTGTGAATTGTCACACGAACACTTTTCGCAGGACGATCGATAACGATACGAGATACTGATGCGTTACGCAGTTCTTTTGTCAGGAACTTACGTACCTGATGGTCACTGTGTAGGTTATCAGCAAACTCATTTGTATTCGCATACCAGGTTGCATTCCATGGTCTGGAGATACCTAGGCGAATACCATTAGGATGTACTTTCTGACCCATAATTTATCTCCTAGCTATCCGACACGACCACAGTAATGTGGCTGGTGCGCTTAAAGATACGATCGGCACGGCCTTTCGCACGTGGCTTGATGCGCTTCATTGTAGGACCTTCGTCTAAGAAGATCTTAGCAACTTTCAGCTCATCGATGTCCGCACCTTCGTTGTGCTCCGCGTTCGCGATTGCTGACTCTAAAACTTTCTTAATTAAGCCAGCAGCTGCTTTTGGGCTGTATGCCAGGATATCCAGTGCTTTTTCTACTGGAAGTCCACGGATTTGGTCTGCGACCAAACGGCCCTTTTGAGCAGAAACGCGGGCAAATTGGTGTTTAGCAATTGCTTCCATCACTCTCTACCTCTTACCGTTTCTTCGCTTTCTTATCAGCAGCATGGCCGCGATAAGTACGGGTTGGTGCGAATTCGCCCAGCTTATGACCGATCATTTCGTCTGAAACGAAAACCGGAACGTGTTGACGACCGTTGTGAACAGCGATAGTCAAACCGATCATATCAGGGATGATCATTGAACGACGGGACCAAGTTTTAATTGGCTTTTTATCCCCGGCTTCCAACGCTTTCTCCACCTTATTTAGCAGGTGAAGGTCTATAAATGGACCTTTTTTAAGAGAACGTGGCATGTTTAATCCTCAACTCTTATTTGTTGCGACGACGTACGATGAACTTATCAGTACGCTTGTTCTTACGGGTTTTGTAGCCCTTGGTCGGCGTGCCCCATGGACTTACTGGGTGACGACCACCAGAAGTACGGCCTTCACCACCACCATGTGGGTGATCAACTGGGTTCATCGCCACACCACGTACGGTAGGACGAATACCACGCCAGCGGTTTGCACCAGCTTTACCCAATTGACGCAGCATGTGTTCTGCGTTACCAACTTCACCAAGAGTAGCGCGGCCTTCAGCTTGAACACGACGCATTTCACCAGAGCGCAAGCGAATGGTTACATAAGCACCATCACGAGCCAAGATTTGGCAATATGCACCAGCTGAACGAGCCATCTGCGCACCTTTACCAGGCTGTAATTCAACAGCGTGCACAACACTACCCACTGGGATATTACGCATTGGCAAAGTGTTACCTGGTTTAATAGGCGCATCTGAACCAGATTGAATGCGGTCACCCACTTTCAAGTTCTTAGGCGCTAAAATGTAACGGCGTTCACCGTCTGCATACAGAACCAAAGCAATGTTTGCTGAACGGTTCGGATCGTATTCAATACGCTCCACTTTTGCAGGAATGCCGTCTTTATTACGTTTAAAGTCGATAATACGGTAATGGTGCTTGTGACCACCGCCGATATGACGAACCGTAATACGACCGTTATTGTTACGACCACCAGACTTGCTGTTCTTTTCCAGCAATGGTGCGTAAGGCTTGCCTTTGTACAGATCCTGACCAACGACTTTTATCTTGTGGCGTTGACCCGGAGACGTAGGCTTACTTTTAACTACAGCCATGTTTATTCCTCCTGTTACTCAGCGCCGCCAGCGAAGTCAATGTCAGCACCTTCTTTCAAGGCAACATACGCTTTTTTCCAGTCGTTACGCTTTCCGAAACGGAAACCGGTACGCTTGGTTTTACCTTTAACTTTGACGGTACGTACGTTTTTGACTTCAACTTCAAAAAGTTTTTCGACAGCTGCTTTGATTTCGGCTTTTGTCGCATCAACAGCAACTTTGAATACAACAGTGTTGTTGCCTTCAGCAGTCATTGTCGACTTTTCCGAAACGTGAGGTGCTACAATCACATTAAGCAAACGTTCTTCGCGCATCATGATAACACCTCCTCAAGCTGCTTGACGGCGTCTGCAGTCATCAATACTTTTTCGAAAGCAATCAGACTGACAGGGTCGATACCCTGAACGTCACGCACGTCGACTTTATGCAAGTTGCGAGACGCTAAGAATAGGTTCTCATCAACTTCTTTGGTCACGATTAAAACGTCATTCATATCCATTTCTTTAAGCTTCGCAGCCAGTTGCTTCGTTTTTGGCGCTTCAACACCAAACTTCTCAACAACGACCAAACGCTCTTGGCGAATGAGCTCTGAAAGGATGCTTTTAATCGCACCACGGTACATTTTCTTGTTAACTTTCTGGGTGTGATTTTGCGGTTTAGCCGCAAACGTTGCACCACCAGAACGCCAGATTGGACTACGGATAGTACCCGCACGAGCACGACCAGTCCCTTTTTGACGCCAAGGTTTCTTACCGCCACCTGCTACTTCAGAACGAGTCTTCTGAGCTTTAGTGCCCTGACGAGCACCTGCAGCGTATGCTACAACTACTTGATGGACAAGGGCTTCATTAAACTCACGTCCAAAGGTAGCTTCGGAAACCTCAAGACCGCCTTTTGCGTCTTTCAATGTTAATTCCATCACTATTCTCCTCAGACGTTATGCCTTGACCGCAGGTTTAACGATAACATCACCACCGGTTGCTCCCGGTACCGCACCTTTTATTAATAAAAGATTGCGCTCTGCATCAACTCGAACGAGTTCAAGTGATTGCGTAGTGACTTGTTCATTACCCATTTGGCCAGCCATTTTTTTGCCTTTGAATACTTTACCAGGCGACTGGTTTTGACCGATTGAACCCGGCGCACGGTGAGCCAATGAGTTACCGTGAGTAGCGTCCTGGGTACGGAAGTTCCAGCGCTTAACAGCACCAGCAAAACCTTTACCTTTTGAAGTACCAGTAACGTCTACTTTCTTAACTTCTGCCAAAACTTCAACAGTCAGTTCTGCGCCAACTGCGTAGTCTTCGCCTTCGCCATTTTCCAGGCGGAATTCCCAAAGACCACGACCTGCCTCAGTACCAGCTTTAGCGAAGTGACCCGCTAAAGGCTTGGTTACACGGCTTGCTTTCTTCTCGCCTGTGGTCACTTGAAGGGCACGATAACCGTCTGTTTCCTCAGATTTAATCTGAGTCACACGGTTCGCCAGCACTTCGATCACAGTAACAGGAACAGAAGCGCCGTCTTCCTGGAAGACACGCGTCATTCCTACTTTACGACCGACTAGACCTATAGCCATTGTTAAAACCTCTCGTGTGTAATCCTATTACTGCCCACTTAACCCAAGCTGATTTGTACATCAACACCAGCTGCCAAATCTAAACGCATAAGCGCGTCTACGGTTTTGTCAGTTGGGTCCATGATGTCAATCAGACGCTTGTGGGTGCGGATTTCGTACTGGTCACGCGCGTCTTTATTCACGTGTGGGGAAGTCAGCACGGTGAAGCGTTCTTTCCGTGTTGGCAGTGGGATAGGACCACGTACCTGAGCACCAGTGCGTTTTGCAGTTTCTACGATCTCTGCAGTCGACTGGTCGATCAGACGGTGATCGAACGCTTTCAAACGAATCCGAATTCTTTGATTAGCCATAAATAAATCAAAGCCTCAATAAAAAAGAGCATTTAAAAAAGAGCACAGAAAACCGCAACCTCCCTGGCACATACCGGGGGTGCGATATTCTACGTCAACCGTTCAGTCCCCAATCGGGACTGTTGTCGAACCCCAATAAATAAAAAGCTTTCGCTAAAAATTCATGGAGTGGCCGCGAATTATACGGATTCGCGGCCTTGTGTCAAGGCTTAAAAGCTCTTAATTAGTGTCCTTCAGCGTAATCTTCGACCGCTTTCCAAACACGCATTAAGTTTTCGCCGAGAATCATTTGTATTTCTTTCTCAGAGTAACCACGATCAAGCAGTCCCTGAACCAGGTTTGGGTAGTCTGAAACATCTTTTAATCCAACCGGGAGAGAGTCCCCTACTCCATCGTAATCAGAGCCCACCCCAATGTGTTCAACACCAATAAGCGCTTTTACATGGTCAATATGGTCCAGTACCGTTTCCAGTGTTGCGAACGGATACGGGTTATTTGCTTCAATGTCAGCGATGCGACGCTTCGCTTCTTCGCTATCGGCTCCATACTGCTCTTTCACGGCGCTAATACGTTTTTTCATCATGTCGCGGTAGCGGTTAGCCTGTTCCGCAAGAAATGACGAGCCAAAGTTAATTTGAATCACACCTTCATTTTCAGCCAAAGCTTTAAGCATGTCGTCGCTCATATTACGCTCAAAACCTGGTGTGTACTTACGTAACGATGAGTGAGAGGCAATGACAGGCACTTCACTAATTTCAACAGCCTGGTAAAACGCATCGTCTGAAATGTGAGAGACATCAACCATCACCCCCACTTTGTTCATCTCTTTGACGAGCTTCTTACCAAAAGGACTTAAACCATCCCATTGGCGGCGTATGTCGTACGATGAGTCTGAAATGTGGTTTGACAGCGAGTGAGCCAACGTAATGTAGCGAATACCACGCTCATAGAACATGTGTAGGTTATCCAAGTCACCTTCTATGGGGGTTCCGTTTTCCATGCCCAACGCTATCGACATTAAGCCTTTTTCCTTATTCGCACGAATATCGTCAGTGCTATATGCCATCGCAAATTTATCAGGGGCACGCGCAACCAATGCTTCCATCCCATCGATTAGTTCATGTGCCAACTGAACACTGCCACCACTTTCTTCATAAGAGGCTGGTATATAAATGGACATAAATGGCGCATCGAGACCACCTTCAACCGCTCTTGGGTAGTCGAAATCACCGTCCTTGGTTGCAACAGATACGTCGTCCCATTTGTCACGGATGCGATACGGAACATCAATATGCGTATCCACGAGCAAATACTCATGCGCCAAATTGACTGCTTTTTCAGAAGCTTGATATTGGGTTTCTTGTTCGTTCGATGATGATTGGCTGGCCGTTGCACAACCGGTTACAGCAACCAAAATGGATGCGGCAAGTAATGACTTTAACATGCGTATTCCTCATTATTGTTTTTAGAGATACACGCAGATTAGCAAAAGTCTAACCTTGTCGCATCATTGATGCGCTCAATCCCATTGCAGCTCCGATAATTAACGTACCTATTACCGGAGCTGCTAACCAGCCAACCCACCAGGGTTCAAAGATAATCATGCGTCACCCTACTGAATTTGCTTTGCTTTATTGTCTTCCGGAAGCTCTTCTTTAGATGACTCAGCAACCACAGTTGCCTCTAAAGAAAATACTTCTGCCGCCCACTCTTGTAGTGACGCTACCGCCGAGTTTTTAATTAACTGCAAACTCTCTACTGTCATTTGAGTGACTTGCGTTTGTATCTCTTCCGACAAAGACATCTCCTGCTTGTCTGAAGCAAAAGCTGATGAACTGAACAACATAACACCACTGACTGCACCGATAATTAACGCTTTCATGAGGTTCTCCTTTGATTTAGTCATTGCGTTAGTTAAGTCGCTAAAACTAATTCAAAGGTTGTGCCAATTTTATAAGCTTTTGTTTTTAATTAGTTTATTTATATTTTGGCGCTTTAGAGATGAGAGGGGGAGTGGTGAGAATTACCACTTATTAGTGAGTTTCCAAATGAGGTTTAAGCTTTTATGTCATTAATTCGCTTATCGGTTTTTTGTGATCATTTTTAAAGTCCAGGGCGCCCTTTAAAAGAGACTCGCCGCTTTGTGCTTTGGGGCCTTTAATGCTCAAATACTGCCGCCAACGCTTGCCCCCGGGAAGCCCCTGAAAAAGCCCAAGCATATGCCTGACAACATGCCAAGCTCTACCGCCGCTGGCAATATGCTTGTTAACGTAAGGGATCATTGCTTCGACGACCTCCTCACGGGAAACTGAGTTCGCCACGCTACCGAGAGTTTCGTCAAAAGACGTTAATAGCCAAGGGTTCTGGTAAGCCGCTCTGCCAACCATCACGCCATGGACATTCCGTAAATGGTTAACAATGCTTTCCGTTGTTTTAATACCGCCATTTATTGCAACAGGAAAGCCTTTATAGCGCTCCTGGGCTTTATAAACCCGGTCATACTGCAGCTCTGGGATATCTCTGTTTTCTTTAGGGCTAAGTCCCTGAAGCCAGGCTTTTCGAGCATGCAGGGTCAGTTGGTCAACTCCAGCGTCCACAACAGAGTCAGTGAACGCATAAAGGAAGTCATCGCTGTCATGGTCGTCAATACCCAACCGAGTTTTGACGGTTACCGGAATATCGACTGCTTTTTTCATGGCTTTTACACAGTCTGCGACAGCTGCAGGCTCTGCCATTAAACAAGCACCAAAGCTACCATTTTGAACACGGTCAGATGGACAGCCCACATTAATATTAACTTCATTGTAGCCACGCTCTTGAGCTAAAGCTGCGCATCGAGCCATGTCTTCAGGATTACAGCCGCCAAGTTGCAGAGCCACGGGATTCTCTTCTTCGTTATAAGCTAAGAAGTCCTGTTTACCGTGTATAATTGCGCCTGTTGTCACCATTTCAGTATAAAGCAGGGTTTCTTTCGTGAGTAAACGATGAAAGTAACGGCAATGGCGATCGGTCCAATCCAGCATCGGGGCCACTGATAGTCTGTAATTGTAAGCTGTTGCCACTGCCGGTATTCCTTATTTACTACTGCCAAACTGAGCGCCCTATTCTATCGTAAACCAAGGCTTATATCAGCACAGAAATTAGGAAGGATGAGTCGTGTCCCGACTTAAGGTAAAAGCCTTTCACTTAACCACAAAACTCACTACAATGGCTTTAACTTTTTTTAAATATCCAGGCTAATGACTCGTCAAGAAGCGCAACGACTAATTCGAAAAGCTGAAGTTCTTTGTCAGAAACGAGGAGCAAGGCTAACCACCGCCCGACGTGAGGTTTTCACTATTTTAGCCGAACAGTCCGGAGCCATTGGTGCGTATGACTTACTCGACCAACTTCGGGAAGTGATACCCAACGCCAAACCTCCAACCATTTACAGAGCGTTAGACTTTCTTCAGGAACAGGGTTTTGTTCACAAAATAACGTCGTCTAACAGCTTTGTTCTCTGTACGCATTTCGATCATCAACACCCAGTGCAAATGCTTATTTGTGACTCTTGCGGTGATGTTCAGGAAATTCAATCTGAAGGGGTCTACGACGAGCTAAAGCACCAGGCCGAAGCTCAAGGGTTTAAGGTTGAACAGCAAACGATAGAAGCACATGGCTTGTGCACTAAATGCCATTAAAATAAAAACTAAACAGGTCTTTACTATGAAGTTATATCAATATGCGCTAACGGCGACGGTTTTATTGGCGACTAGCCAAGCAAGCCATGCTCAGGCATTTGAAGATAAGTTTCGTCAGCTGAATGACGATAAATTTCGCAGTCCGAACGTTTATCGCACAGCTTCTGGTGCTCCGGGGCACGAGTATTGGCAGCAAGAAGCTGACTATCATATAAAAGTACAGTTGGATGATGAGAATCAGAGCATTACTGCTCAAAGTACCATCACTTACACCAATAACTCACCTGATACTTTGCGCTATTTGTGGGTTCAGCTTGACCAAAACCGGTTCCTCAAAGACTCCATAGGCCCCCAGTCAAACAGCACCAGCAAGCCTGAGCGAATTAGCTTTTCCCGTATGGAAAGCATGATGACCCAGGAAAGTTTTCCAGCAGGGTACGAGCTGACAGAAATTAGCTATGACAACGGTGAGCCACTCTCTCATTATGTCAACGACACAATGCTGCGTTTGGACTTAGACGAGCCGTTAGAAAGTGGTGAAAGCGTCACTTTTAATATCAACTGGGCTTTTAACATCATCGAAGCCGACGTGCTCGGTGGTCGTGGTGGTTACGAGTATTTCGAAGACGATGGTAACTACCTGTATGAAATGGCACAGTGGTTCCCTCGCATGGCTGCTTACTACGATGTTGAAGGCTGGCAGAATAAACAATTTGTTGGCAACGGTGAGTTTGCACTAGAGTTTGGTGACTACCGTGTTGAAATTACCGTTCCTGCCGACCATGTTGTCGCATCAACCGGCGTTCTACAAAATCCGAATGAGGTGCTAACTTCGACCCAGCGTCAGCGTTTAGAGCTAGCCCGTAATTCAGGTGAGCCTGTCAAAATAGTTACTCAAGAAGAAGCTTTAGAGAACGAAAAGGAAGGCACAGACGACACCAAAACCTGGATTTTCGAAGCCGACAAAGTGCGCGACTTTGCCTGGGCTTCTTCTCGCAAATTTATTTGGGATGCACAGGGCTATAAAAAGAATGACACTGATGTCATGGCAATGTCATTTTATCCTGAAGAAGGGAACCCGCTTTGGGAGCGCTATTCGACAGCCTCGATTATTCATACCATTGAACATTACAACGACTATAGCTTTGACTATCCATACCCGGTCGCTATTTCTGTAAATGGACCAGTCGGTGGTATGGAGTACCCAATGATAACCTTCAACGGGCCTCGTCCTTACGTCGATGAAGAATCCGGAGAGAAATACTATTCAGCGCGTACTAAGTACGGGCTCATTTCAGTTATCATTCATGAAATTGGTCATATTTATTTCCCAATGATAGTGAATACCGACGAACGTCAGTGGACTTGGATGGACGAAGGTATTAATACTTACCTACAGTTCCTGGCTGAACAAAAGTGGGAAAAAGACTACCCGTCCTGGCGGGGTGAGCCGCGCAATATTACCCGTTATATGGCAAGCGCTAACCAAATGCCAATAATGACCAACTCAGAGTCGATACTCCAATTCGGCAATAACGCCTACGGTAAGCCTGCAACTGCTCTCAATATTTTGCGTGAAACCATTGTCGGCCGCGAGTTGTTTGATTTCGCATTCCGTGAGTACGCTCACCGTTGGAAGTTCAAACGCCCAACCCCAGAGGATTTATTCAGAACATTAGAAGATGCATCCGGCGTTGATTTAGACTGGTTCTGGCGGGGCTGGTTCTACTCGACAGAACATGTCGATATTTCACTGGATAAAGTGCATTTACTGACAATTAACACTCAAGATCCTGAAGTAGAAAAAGCGTGGCAGCGTGAGCAAAAAGAACAAGAGCCAACTTCTTTGACGACTAAGCGTAATGCCGATGTCAATTATAAAATTCATCAACAGCCCCACTTGGCCGATTTCTATAACGAGAATGACGAGTTTACCGTCACAAATGCTGATAGAAACGAATACCAGGAACTGTTAAAAGGACTGAACGAAGAGCAAAAAGCAATGCTCGAAAATGGCAGTAACTTCTATGTGCTCGACTTTTCAAACAAAGGCGGCTTGGTTATGCCTATTTTGCTCGACTTGCACTATGAAGATGGCAGTAAAGAACATGTTCGCATTCCAGCGGAGATATGGCGCCGCTCTCCAGAGCAGGTTAGTAAGCTATTAATACGCGATAAAACCTTAACTCAGGTAGTCATTGACCCGAACTGGGAAACTGCCGACGTCGATACGACCAATAACTACTGGCCGGCACGTGCCGTTCCATCAAGAATTGAACTGTTCAAGCGCGACGACCGTAAAGACAGTTTAATGGAGCGTTATGATGAGAAGTTGAAGTCAGACGATGAAAGTTAAAGTTTTCGCCCTAGTAATCTGTGTTGTGCTGACGCTTCCTGCGTTAGCACATCGCTATTTTTTTGGACTAACCGAGATAAGCAGTAACCAAAACACCGGAGCCGTTGAGTTTGTTCATCAGTATACGTTACATGACGTTCAGCATGCGCTTAGCAAGTTAACAGGCGAGCGGTTTAGTCTAGATCAAGAAAACGCAGAGGCTGTGTTACAGCAATGGGTCACTGATAACTTCTCAGTCAAAAACACCAAAGGCGAAGAAGCGAGCCTGAAGTGGGTTGGTTTTGAAGCCGACTATCAGAAAATATGGGTCTACCAAGAGCTACCTAAGCAAAAAAATCTGTGCGGATGGGAAGTATCAAATACATTGTTATTCGACAGTTTTTCGGCTCAAGTAAACACTGTCAATGTTGTTGATAGTTACGGTAACCGCAGCCTGATATTAACGGATGAAAACAGAACTGATACCATTAACTGCCAGAAAGACAGTAAGGAATAAATAATGAATGCCGAGTTTGTAAACCCATTTCTTCAAGCGTTGCAAAATGTCTTGTCGATGATGGCTCAAATGGAATTGAAACCTGGGAAGGCTCAGTTAAAAAAAGATGAGTATGCCCGTGGCGATGTATCGGGGATTATCGGCATGGTCGGTCCTCAGGTTAAGGGATCTTTTTCGATTTCTTTTGAAGAGAACCTTGCTTGCGAAATCATGAATAAGATGCTTGGCGAACTGCCAGACAGCATTAATGAAGACGTTTGCGACATGGTAGGTGAAATTACCAATATGGTGACTGGAGGCGCTAAAAAAACTCTTGGGGAAAACGGTTATGACTTTGACATGGCCACACCAATAGTTGTCTCAGGAAAAGACCACACCATTTCACACAAGTCGGAAGGCTCCAAGCTTATAATGCCGTTCAACCACGTTGCCGGCAAAGCTTACATCGAAATTTGCTTCGACAAAATAAAGTAACGCAGAGCGACGACTAATATCGGTCGTCGTCTGCAGCACGGGCATAATTATCGAATCTGGATAAGTGCCCGTGGAATTTCAAATCGACCTTCCCAATGGGTCCGTTACGCTGCTTACCAATAATAATTTCGGCCATCCCTTTTTCAGCAGAATCAGGGTGATACACTTCATCTCGGTATATAAACATAATAACGTCCGCATCCTGCTCTATTGAGCCGGACTCACGCAAGTCCGAGTTAACCGGACGCTTATCTGAGCGTTGCTCTAGTGAGCGGTTTAGCTGTGACAATGCAACTACCGGTACCTCTAACTCTTTCGCTAAAGACTTTAATGATCTCGATATTTCCGCAATTTCAAGTGTTCGGTTTTCAGACATACCCGGGACAGTCATAAGCTGAAGGTAATCGACCATGATCATAGAAAGCCCTTTATGCTCCCTATGAACACGACGCGCACGAGACCTGACTTCCGTCGGCGTTAATCCCGATGAGTCATCAATATAGATATTATTTCTATCGTTAAGCATATTCATGACCGACGCTATTCTGGCCCAGTCATCATCTTCCAGTTTACCCGTTCTCACTTTGTTCTGATCAACGCGGCTTAACGACGCTAACATACGCATCATCAGCTGCTCTGCAGGCATCTCTAAGCTAAATACCAGTACTGGCTTATCGTCATTAAGTGCAATGTTCTCGGCCAAGTTCATGGCAAAGGTCGTTTTACCCATCGACGGGCGGGCAGCAACGATAACCAAGTCAGACGGCTGTAAACCTGCCGTCATTTGGTCCAAATCTGTAAAGCCAGTCGAAACACCGGTCACACCATTGTTGTTCTTGAGCTTACTGAGTTGCTCTATTTTTCCTACAGTACGCTCAAGAATCTGATTAATACCTTGTGGCCCTTCGCTTGAGCTTACTCGTTTTTCCGCAATTTTAAACACTTTAGATTCGGCGAGATCCAATAACTCGGCACTGCTTCTGCCCTGGGTGTCATAACCCGACTCGGCAATGTCGTTCGCCGCCCCTATCATTTCGCGCAGAATTGCGCGCTCTCTGACAATATTGGCATAAGCGAGTATGTTCGCAGCACTCGGAGTGTTCTTGGCGATTTCACCAAGATAGGCGAACCCCCCAATCTGCTCTAGCTCACCGGCTGTTTCTAAAGACTCAGAGACCGTTACAAGATCCATAGGCTGGCTGCGCTGTGCCAGCTCATTCATTGCTTTGAATATTAAGCGATGCGCGCGATGGTAGAAATCTTCCGAAATGACGCTGCCGGCAACACTGTCCCATGCGTCGTTATCAAGCATAAGGCCGCCTAAAACCGACTGCTCGGCCTCTATGGAATGAGGCGCAGAGCGCAGTGCTTCCACCGATGCATCACGTTTTCTTGCTGTTTCTGCCATCCGAAAAACCTAAGATAGGAATAAAAAAGAGGGGAGTACTATACAAAATCCCCTCTTAATTAGAAAGCAAGTTTGCCGATGAAACTAGTCTTTGCTTAACGTTATTTCACCGCTGACTGTTGTGGCAGAGACATCCGCCGTTGCATCGCCGAGTTTAAATTCTAATGTTGATGATGGACCCCATTCAGCTTTTTCTACTTTGTCATCGGTTAAACGATTAGTGATTTTTCCACCAGCGTTTGATTTGATGGAGAAATTAGCATGTAAGTCACCCCGCCATTCAAAGTCTAAGTCGCCACTGACTGACTTGGCTTCGACTCGAGCAGACTCTGCCAGTCCTGAGGTCAACTGTGCATCGCCGCTCACGGTTGTCATTTTAGCGTGACTTAAAATACCAAGTGTTGCGTTAATGTCACCCGATACAGACTGCATGGTAATATCTGACAGGCTATCAGATTCGACAATGATATCGCCGCTAACGGCCTGATAGGAGCCTTCAGCAGACGTATTTTCTGTATCCGTTATGTCTCCGCTGACTGTCTCGAAACTGCCGTTACCACTCGCTCGTTTTGAATTAATATTGCCACTCACCGTTTTCAGATGTATTAACCCACTAATGTCACTAACACTGATATTTCCACTCACCAGACGCACATCGAAATCGTTGGTAAAACCAGCAGCCAATACATCCATAGATACACCTTTAACATCGATATCCATTGACTCTGGTGCATACACTTTTAAATCTGATCCGTCTGAATCAGACGAAGAGAAACTAAAGCCTTTATTTTGAGGGGTTTTAACCTCTACATATAGGGTGTTTCCCCGTTTCTCAAAGATAAACTCCTCAGCTTCTTCATCAAGTGTTCCTACAACTCTTACACTGTCAGTTTCAGAGGTAATGAGTTCCAGCTTTCCTCGCATATTATCAATAGACAGTCTACTGGTTGGCGTAACCTCAAGCTCCTTGTCGACTTTGTCTTGTGCCAGAGCCGATGACGTCATCAAAAGCAAACCACTACCTAATAGAGTTATTAATGTTTTCATGTCATTCTCCCGGTTAAATTTCTTTCAGTTGTTGACTCTGAGGCTAATATGACTGGCTCAGTAAAATTAACTTCCTGCTGAAAAGCTTTACATAAGGTATACCGAAGGCAAAAAAAAAGCTGCCCGAAGGCAGCTTTTTTTAATCGGTTAGTTGCCGAAATTACTCAGCAGCAACAACTTTCAAAGTGATGTTCGCAAATACATCTGCATGCAGGTGCAATTCAATGTCAAATTCACCAACTTCACGGATAGTTCCGTGAGGCATTAACACTTCGCTCTTCTTCACTTCAACGCCTGCTGCAGTTACTGCATCAGCGATGTCGCGAGTACCGATAGAGCCGAATAGTTTGCCTTCATCACCCGCTTTAGATTCGATAACAACTGCATCTAACGCATTAACTTTTTCAGCACGCGCTTCAGCTTCTGCTAAGTGCTCAGCTAATTTGGCTTCGTACTCAGCACGGCGCTGTTCGAACAGCTCGATGTTGCTTTTAGTTGCAGGTACTGCTTTTCCTTGTGGGAAAAGGAAGTTACGTGCATAACCAGATTTTACGCTTACTTGATCGCCAAGGCTTCCCAAGTTAGCAATTTTGTCTAATAAAATGATATTCATTTTCTCGCTACCTCTACTTTTGGTAATCGAACCGCGCTAGCTTACTGATGTGAATCAGTATAAGGCAGCAGTGACAAATAACGAGCACGCTTGATAGCGCGCGCTAACTGACGCTGATACTTAGCAGATGTTCCAGTAATACGGCTAGGAACGATTTTACCGGTTTCGGTAATGTAGTTCTTAAGCGTAGCGATGTCTTTGTAATCAATTTCTTTTACGCCGTCTGCTTTAAAGCGGCAGAACTTACGGCGACGGAAAAAACGAGCCATGATGGTCTCCTTAAATCAATTCTAGATGCTGAGCGTGAAGTACGAGACGCGGCGTACCGCTATTGTCTTCGTGTCTGTGCAGAAAGCCTTCTGCTAAGACTTCACAACCCACCGTCAATTTTTGTAACCAGTGTTGTAACCCTTCACCACTTAAAACGACTTGAATTCGCACATAAGACTGGCGACTCATACCCGCTTCGGGTTGCATCGACCGATGCTCAATAACTAACTGCAAATGTTCTATGCCTGATGGGCTAGTTTCCAGCTTTGCAGCTTTGCTTAAAGTTCCGGTTAAATGCAGTCGATTCATAGTGAATAGTCAGCTTGCTTTACGCAGCTTCACTGTCACCTTTGCGATCTTCCTTCGGCTTAGTCAGCGGCGAAGGTTCAGTAATCGCTTCTTTCTTACGCATGATCATGTTGCGTAATACTGCATCGTTAAAACGGAATGCAGTTTCAAGCTCTTCCACAACCTCTGCAGACGCTTCAACGTTCAAAAGAACATAGTGCGCTTTGTGCAGTTTGTTGATTGGGTAAGCCAATTGACGACGGCCCCAGTCTTCTAAACGATGGATTTGACCACCACCTTGCTTGATCGTTTCGCTATAGCGCTCGATCATGCCAGGTACTTGCTCGCTTTGGTCCGGGTGGACCATAAATACGATTTCGTAATGACGCATTACAGTTTCCTTTTGGTTCGTATAGCCTCGGTTCAGCTCAGCCGCACTGACATAGAAGCAAGGAACTCAACTAGTAGTTAATACAATGGCTGATTTAAGCCGCGCGATACTATCAAAAAAAAGCGCTGACCGCAACTTAGTCAGCGTCTTTATGAGCTTTTTCAATACGCGAACTTAGGAGGGAGACGAGGCGGTCCGCTAATTCATTTGCAACAGCTTTCTCACCGCGAACGATTAAATGATCAACCGCGCTGCCTTCTTTAAATACCGAGGCATCCAATTGAATACTGGTGTCGTCTTCTGTGACTTTCGTTTGAACTTGCCACTGCGACTCTTTCTCTTTAACAACATGCCATTCGTGCCTTACCTTTAAGCGGTTTTTAATGTCGATAACCAACTCTTCTGCAGCACGACTGTCTGCCTGTTCTACATTAAATGAGAACGACACAAAAGGTTTTGTTGAGCGCATCCACTCAGGACTATCCCAGTTTGGCGTCCAACTGATAAACAACACGGCAATCATTGCCAGAGCGATACCTACAGGTATCAGTTTTCGCTTAAGCTCCACTGCGCTGCCTCACCACTTCGAACAGGCAAACACCACTAGCCACTGAAACATTTAAGCTGCTGACACTACCACTTAACGGTATTGAAACAAGCTCGTCACAAGTTTCGCGAGTCATGCGTCGCATGCCTTTTCCCTCGGCTCCCATCACTAAAGCTACGGGGCCTCTGTAATCAATATCATATAAAGACTGGGTGGCTTCGCCAGCGGTGCCGTAAACCCAAACACCTTTTTCCTGAAGGTCCCGCAGAGTTCTCGCCAAGTTAGTAACAACCACTAAAGGAACCTGCTCCGCAGCACCAGAGGCGACTTTTCTTACTGTTGGTGTAATTTGCGCTGATTTGTCCTTAGGCACAATCACCCCAGTAACACCTGCAGCATCAGCAGTTCTCAGGCACGCCCCTAAATTATGAGGATCTGTCACACCGTCCAGCACTAAAAATAGCGCTGGTGCTTCCGAGCCGTCCAGAAGCTGAGCCAGGTCATGCTCTGTTAATGTCGGTGGCGAATGTACCGTTGCAACAACACCTTGATGATTCCCACCTTCGGCACGCTTTTCCAATGCTTGCTTCGGCACCCATTGCGGTCGAATTCCAGCGGTATAACACTCATTAACAATTTCTTTAACCGACTCGTCCTGACGTTCTTTCGACACGTAAAGCTCGACTAATCGGTCGGGGTGGTTTTTCAAAATTGCCTTAACGGCATGCAAACCAAAAACAGTAACTTTCTGACTCATTGTTTATTTCCGGTTTTTATTGCGAGAGCCCTTTTTACGCTGGCCTCCGCGCTTATTTTTTGAAGGCCGACTGCCCTTAGGTTTACCAGCCCCTTTCTTAGGCATATCACGTTTTTTACCGCTTGGGCTTGTCGCTTCCAGTAAGCTCAAGTCAATTTTTCGATCGTCCAGATTCACGTCTTTCACTTTGACTTTAACACTGTCCCCCAAACGGAACACGCTATGACTATTTTCCCCTATCAGCATGCCTTTTTGCTGATCGAAGTGATAATAATCGTTGTCTAAGTTGCTTATGTGAACAAGACCATCAATTTGATAGTCGCTCAACCTAATAAACAGGCCAAAGTTTGTGACTGAGGATATTACGCCTTCAAACTCCATGCCTATGTGATCAAGCATGAACTCACACTTCAGCCACTCATCGACTTGACGGGTCGCATCATCAGCACGACGCTCGGTCATGGAAGTGTGAACGCCCAGTTCATCTAGCTGTGTTTCTGAATACGACCAAGCACCAACCAAGCCTTTATCACTGCCATTTTGCTTGCGAACTATCGACTTAATGGCTCGATGTAAAATTAAATCAGGGTAACGGCGAATTGGCGATGTAAAGTGCGCGTATGATTTCAGTGCTAAACCGAAGTGCCCTTTGTTTTCCGGTTGATACACCGCTTGCTGCATTGAGCGCAGTAGCATGGTTTCTATCAACTCGTGGTCCTGACGGTCTTTCACTTCTTCCAGCAGCTTCGCATAGTCTCTTGGGGTAGGCTCTTCTCCGCCCCCTAAGTTGAGACCGAGTTCACCAAGAAATGCTCGAAAGCTGGTTAGACGCTCGTCGCTCGGTGTCTCGTGAACACGGAATAAGGCGCCCACTTCCTTGTCAGATTCAATCAATTGAGCCGCAGCAACGTTCGCCATAATCATGCACTCTTCAATAATTTTATGTGCAACATGGCGCTTAACAGGCTCAATACGCTCAATTTTACGTTGAGCGTTGAATATGAAGCGCGTTTCCTGGGTATCAAACTCAATAGCAGAACGACGCTTACGTGCAGCGCTTAACGCGTTATAGAGTTTTCTAAGTTCCTCTATGTTTTCAAGAACCGGTTCATACTGCTCTCGTAATGCTTTGTCGCCATCGAGAATGTCTTTCACTTTGTCATAAGTGAGTCGCGCATGGCTTTTCATAACGGCGGGGTAAAACTTCGACGTTTTTAACTTACCACGCGGCCCAAGCTCCATTTCAGCGACCATGCATAAACGATCAACGTCAGGGTTTAAAGAGCACAGGCCATTTGACAGCTTCTCCGGCAGCATCGGAATAACGTTATTCGGGAAGTAAACAGAATTGCCACGTTCTGTCGCAGATTTATCGAGTACCGTATCCGGACGAACATAATAAGAAACGTCAGCAATGGCGACCCACAAACGCCAGCCTTTTTCTTCAGGTATACAGCAAACCGCGTCATCAAAGTCACGAGAATCTGCACCATCGATAGTAATTAATGGCAAGTCACGTAAATCGACACGTCCTTCATAGGCTTCTTTCGGCACTTCTTCACTGTACTTAGACAGTTCACTGTCTATTCCCTCGGGCCACTCATTCGGGATATCGTGCTCACGTATGGCCACTTCAATTTCCATACCCGGTGCCATATGTTCACCCAATACTTCGGTAACATGGCCAATAGGGCTGGTACGACGACTGGGACGTCGGGTGATTTCAACAACCACTAACTGTCCATGGCGAGCCCCATTTTTATCGGCATCCGGAATTAAAATATCCTGGCTAATGCGGTTATCGTCGGGAACAACTATGCCCAGGTCATGCTCAATAAAGTAACGACCAACGATATTGCGATCCCTCGGTTCCGTTACCCGAACAATGCGCCCTTCTGTTTTTCCTCGGTTGTCTTTACCACTTTTTTTAACTAAAACCCGGTCACCATGCAGGACTGAATACATTTGATGGTGTGGTATAAATAAATCCGGCCCGCCTTCATCAGGCTGACAAAAGCCAAAACCATCTTTGTGGCCAATAATACGGCCTTTAATTAAGTCCATGCGCTCGGGTATTCCGTAGGCATTGGCCTTACTGTATATCAGCTGCCCATCGCGCTCCATAGCACGCAAGCGTCTTTTCAAGCCAACCGCCTGGCGTTCATCGTCGAGCTTGAAAACTCGAACAAACTCGTCAAAAGGAACGGGTTTGAGATTATCTTTCACTAGCTGAAGTAGCTGCTCGCGGCTAGGAATTTCAACTTCGTATTCGGGCACTGTTTTATTATCTGACATAGAATCCTATTTAATTTTGTTCGGTTCAATTACCGATGCACAACAGTATACGTGCTGTAGAAAGGATTGTCAGTGTTTGCTTGTATTTTGAACAAGAGACGCCATATAACGATAGTTGGATAAATTTATTGTTGAACGACTCAATATGTTTTAACTTGATCTGAGTCAGATGAAAGTTGTCGAAATAAAACATGAAATTGTGCGCACTGAATAATCACAAATGGGAAGCTTCGACCGGTTTTATTAGGGAAGCCTGCGCATGTTTTATTATTGCCGTTTTGGCGTTTTTAACTTATCAACTTCCCTCTACACAGAACTCTCCTCATCTAGCTTCAAATACTGAAAGTGCAACGATTGCCGCTGACCTCTTAACGTTTGAAACAGACTTAACGGAAGACAGTGATGAGTCAGACAAAACTCTAGCAAGCAAAACACAAGGGTATATTGAAAAGCTTTCCAGAACCTTAATAAACTTTGTACAGTGTTTGCCCGAAACACGACTACCTCTATGGCACAGACCTCGTGAGCCTCCTTACTTCCTTTAAAAACAAACACACATTTTTTTAAAGGAGTTTTACAATGAGTAATTTCAAAGAAATTCAATGGTCTTCAAAAGAAGACTCAGCGTTAATCCATCACCGTTTCGAAGGCTTGAAAAAGCTTAGCTGGCATGACAGCGCTCTTCATGTCATGGATAATTTTGATATGTCCGTACCTGTAGAGCTGTCCGAAAATACATTTATCAGTGATGCAGAACTCGCACTGAAACAGCGTTCAAGCCGTTATGCCTGTATTCAAAATAATGATAAACGTATGACAGGTTTATTAGCACTTAGAGATTTACATGGGCGAAAAGCAACCCAATTAGTAACCAGTACTCAAACTCACTGGGGAGAGCTTACTTCAAAAGATTTGATGACCCCCCTATCATCTCTACCACAAGTGCAATTGAGCGATGTGCAAAAATCTAAGATAGGTGATGCTGCTGCAACCCTGAAGTCTTCCGGTAAAGATTTTCTTGTCGTGGTCAACAACAATGAGGTTTATGGTGTCATTTCATCCCTTAAAATAGCTGAGCTTACAGGCGAGTCCATAAACGTTTTTCATTTACCCTCGACATTTGCTGAGATTATTTCAGTAGTCAACCACAAAGAGATGATCGACTAACACTTTAAATTAAAAATGCCCCGATATAACGCATTATATTGGGGCATCTGTTTCAATATGAACTATCTGCATTAAAGTGAATCTAGCTCTTTTTCCAGCTCTTTCATTGCTTTTTGAGTACGAAACTCTTCATAGAGCGCCGCTTTAGATTGCGGATCAAGCTGACGGTTTGACTCATCAACTAAAGTATCAAAAGTTTCACGAGTGTCTTCTTTAACAACTAAAGCACACAAATACTTTTTACCATCAATTTGCGCTAACGAAATTTCTTCCGGCGTTGAACCTTCTAGAGTTTCGCTGGAAACTTGTTTAGTGACCTGCTCAAATGTCGAACCAACATCACTTTTGCCTTCAGCCTGAAGCTTGCGGTTATATAATTTATCTAACACGCTAGCCTTTATGCTGATCTGCTGTGCCATATCAGCTCTTGCAGCAGCCACCGCTTGCGGTCTATCTACGGCCATATTTCCTGACCAGTCGACACACGCTGATGAAGCTAGCCCTTTGTCCGATTTAGGAAGAAACACCCAAGCAGGCGCTGAGTCTTGAGGATTTCCGGTCACAGACTGCATCTGCTGATTTGCCTGTGCCGACGACTTTTGCTCTTCTGTTTGTTCCGGTTGAGAGGCACAAGCAGCTAATGCAAAGCACACCCCTATGGTAATCAAATGTTTTTTCATAATTATAAACCCAATGTTTTTTGATAATGAGCTTCACGCTCAGTGACTTTTGTTAAATAATTCTTGGTTTCCGATGCCGGCAAATAAGTCATTAAATGCTCGTACACTTGCTTCGGTGACATTTGGTTCGCAGCTCTACTCGCTCTCGTCAATGAAGTGGTATTCGTCATTGCCCGCGCCACATTTCCCGGTCCAGTATTATAAGCCGCAATTGCCATATAAAAGCGAGACTGAGTATTGCGAACATCTTTAAAATAGCGGTTTATCAACAAATGAAAATAAACGCTGCCAGCCTGTATATTTCTATTCGGATCAAACAGGTATTCAGGCGTTAGCAAGCGTTGTTGACCATGCAAAAAGCCAGTGATGTCTTTTCCTGCTGACGTAGGAACTATCTGCATTAAGCCAAAAGCAGGAATGTGAGAACGGGCCAGCGGGTTAAAGCTAGATTCAGTATGGATAACAGCTATAACTAACTCGGTTGGGAGCCCCCATTGACGCGCGTAAGTCTCTGCTGCCGGTAGTACTCGTTTTACGCGATCTGATACCGCAGCGTCTGGCATCTTGATAGTCACTGAGGCTCGTTTACCGGAGCGCTGTACTTTTTGCTGAGACAAGTCCTGTGCCTCGACCTTTCTGCCTAGCAAAGACTCAGATTTCTGTGGTTGCTTTTGAGAGCGGCTATTAACACTCATGCCCGCATTGATTAAGACAGGATCGGACTCAACAGCTTCTTGCGCAGAGGTCTCATTCAACCGTTTAACTTCAGCTTTCGCTGTGTTTAATACATCCGCGTCGTCAGAGTCATCCAAAACTTCCACTGTAATAGTGTTGTTTTCATAATCGACGATGGTTCGACGACTTTTGTCGTCCGAATATTCAACCCAGCGTTTTTTATCAGGGAGCTTAGCGTCATCCCACTTTTCAGCAACTTCCTTACGATACGCTTGCTCGGCTTCCTGCCAACGCTCAACAAACGCCTGAAATTCCTGCTCACGTTTATCCTGGAACTCCTGAAACTCAGTCTGCTGCTCTTTAAGGTACTGCTCAAATTCAGCATCGTCCTGTGCAACCGTACTAAAAACGCTGAGACTAAAAATAGCTAGATAAATCGTCGGCTTTTTCAGCATCTTCCCGCTCCTTTTGTTCTTCAGCATTCAGCTTTAATTGACGGCACTCCACTGAGTCGCAGCTACTGGTTAAGTCAATCACTGATTGCCAACGGCCATCAGAAAACCAAATTGATGACACTGCGTATTTTGCAGCATTCATGATCAATGCACTGTCATTAAGGTTAGTGTCTAAATAGCCTAGACGTTGCTCCTCGGGCGCCAGCTTCGCGATTAACGCCACTGCATCGGCAGAAGAATACGAGTGTGATAAAGCTTCTTTAAGAAAAGGCTTTATCTGTTCAAGCTCGCCCTGTTCGACCAAAAACCATGCTGCTCTTACCGATAAGCCGGCAATATTCAATGACCAATCACTGACTTGTGACTCCCCCGTACAATGCAGCCACCCGGACTCATTCCATGAGTTAAACTTCTCAATGTCTGCTCGAAGAAATGAAACCTCACCAGGCACGCTAAGGCCAACACGTTCACTCAGACGTTCTCTAACTTCGGCTCTAAGAGGTAAAGTCAATGCTGACCGACAAGCTTTTTGCCAGGCCTGGCTTGGTAATTTCGAGTCAGTTCGCACTCTAGCTTCGCCGTCTGAAATCTCTTTTTCAAACCGACTCAGCTCTGGTGGCTCTGAAGCTATAGCAAGCTGGGACAAAAGCCCCAGCGATGCAATAAACCACTTCATTATAGGTTATCTTCGTCAGACACCTTACCTGACGCCCCTTGAGGGTTCGCCGCTTCGTCGTTTTGGCCACCATAAACTCGAATATTCCGACCTGAACTGCTTGGATTAGCTGTACCGCCGGCTTCCATTTCGCGTTTAGCTTCGCGAGACACCGCTTCTAAAGAAGGAGAATAAACGGATACGGTATACATCCAATGACCATCTTCGCTCGCAAAGCTCCGGTTACTGACGCCCGGAGGCAGTTGACCTTTAGTGACAGCGCCATATTCATCAGACATTTTCAATTGATTAAGGAAGACAGTACGTTCGCTATCCAGTTTTTTTGCAGTTGTCGGATCTTCTAAGCGCGGATCGCCGCCGTATTCAAACTGCTGATTTGACTCCACTTGATCTTCGCTGAAGCTGCCTTTCCAATAAACTTCATCGCCCTGCATAGTGCCAATAAGCGCGCTGTTTGCTCGGCTTTGTGACTGGCGTTTAGCCGCATCTTTCAGGCGTCTTGCAACACGCGGGTTATCGTTATCGCGAATAATTGCAGAGCCATAACCCATTAAAATAATTTCGCCGGTGTCAGCGTGGGTTAGGATTTTCGCTCCCATTGGCGGCAAAACACCACTGTTAATATCTGCAACTACTTGCTTAAATACTTCATTCGGGTTTGTCGTTACGGCAACAGCGCCATGACTGTCACGAATTTGCGCGCGTGTTTTAGGTGTTGAAATTAAGCTAACTCGAACTGTCTTTTCATCAACGTTGTCATAAACATCGAAAGTGACATAGCCAGATAAAGAACCAGATACAGAGTCAATGCAATTCTCTTGCATAGTCGTTGATTCATTAGTAACCGAGTCAGAACCCGTTTGGATATCATCCAATACCGTTTGAACAGCGTTCTCACATTCCTGTTGAATGCCATTCATATTTTCAATAAGCTGCTTCTTCGCAATTAGCGCGGCTTGGTTGTATGCGCCACGCTTCGATAACAGCGTCGCATTCATATTGTCGTAGGTGTTATAACTAGAACTACCGATAGACAAAATCCCGGTTCCGCTGCCAACCTGAACTAAACGAATACCATCCTGGTTTTCATCTACAAGCTGTTGGTGAGCTGCTTTTACAGCCGTTTTCTCGTCTTTACCGACAACCACATTACCTTTAGTAACGACGTCGGCAGACTCCACATTTTCGCCAGGTCGGGCCGGAGTCATATCTGTTAAGTCAAAGTCTTGTGCAAATGTTGGCAACGCAGCCAATAACGCTAAAGTTAAGAGTGAACGTTTCATTATTTATTTTCCTTAATCAAACCGAATAGTAAATTCATTGTTTATTTGAGCTTTGGGCAGGCTTTGTGCTGCTATTGGTCGTACCGACTGATGCAGAGCAGCAACAAGTTCACCGGTTGCTCCGGCATATCGCAAACTGGCTTTGTAATAGTCCCCCTGACTATTCACAACTACGTCTTTCACACCGCCCAGTGTCGACAAAATAGAAGACAGCTTATCGGGCTGAGACAAGTAACGCGTATGTATAAAAATATCGCGAACCATGCCACCTTGTGCGACCACCTGATTAAACGACTTTTTCAGCGTTTTGCGCAGTGACTGCTGCTGTTCGGGAGTAGCGAGGTGCACATCAATAAGGTCGTGTTCGACCTGAGCACTTGTTGGCAAAGACAATAAGCTTGGTTCATTTCGCCAAAGTCCGTATTGCTGTCCCGATAAGTCTTCTACCGTTACATTGAGCTGCAGCCGACTGTTGGCGCCCCTTGCTCGAAGAACCGAGTCAGCTTTAATCACTAAATTAGCGTGAGAGCTATATTCAATACCCTGCTCTGCAAGCCAATCTTTCAGCAGGCTACTCAGTGGTTCCGGTGCTTGAACATTCACTCGCGGCGAACCAATAGCCATCAACACATCATTCGCAGCCTGAGCAATAGGTTGCTTTTCCACCACAGCTTTAATTGTGACTTCAACGCCGTTATTAGGCAGTTCTCGACTGTTGAGCAAAGACCACTCTTTAACGAGTCCTTGCGACCTTGTATGCAATTGTTGAGAAATAACTTCGTTCACCGAAAACTCATCACCGCTCTCGCTCGAAGACTCCTCGGTCGTTGAAAACTGAGTATTTTGCTGAGTCAGCCACATACCAACGACTTGTGAAACCGCACGTTTCAAGGCATCCATTTCAGCTTGAGTACGTGCTGTGCGGCCGTTCTCGTTGTCAGGCCACCCTTCGCCTATAACCGTCACTAACACATTCTCGGCTGCAGCATCCCAGTCACCGCCATCCGATTGACCGTTCGATTTTGGCAAACTGCCTGTTTTTAAACGAACAGTGACACAAGTATCGCTGCCCTGAAGGCGAGGAGCCGAAATATCAACAGGCATTTGCTGAATACTCATACCCTGCTGCTGCATGTCGCTCAACTTACGAGCCCAGGATGACGTCTCCGTGTCGATATCTTCGCTTGAGGTTTGTTGCGCCAGCAACTTAGGGGACGATAAGAATTGCGCAACCTGCGACAAGGCATCCATTTTTGCCGACTCTATCGCGGGCGTTCCGCGCCCATAGGCGCAGGCTTCTGCTTCGATGCCGCGCATTGAGCTCAGAGAAACCTGAGCTAATGCGCTGCATGAAGCTACACTGGCTAGCACACCAAAACTAAGTGCTAGTTTCCTCATGTGCGAGACTCCAGGAATCCGGCCGGGGTACCAACTGAAACAGCGAAAATCTTAGTGCCATTTGACGGGCGGTAGATTCCGTTCGCCGCTGAACGTTCCACTTGTTCAGCCAGGTCGCTATTCTTCCATACCGCTATTTCACCCACTGCACTGTTGCGAGAAGGGTTCACATTGGCCACGCCAATTGGCTCAACAAAGCCAGCTTCGTATTGAAAAATAATCATTGTCTCGTTGGGTAGTACACCGGCGTTCTGACCGCGGTCCAAACTCACCTGATTTCCTTTAATACCAAGAACCTGGGCCGTTGCTGGCATTTCAGAAAGCATACGTGTCAGCAAAATATCAATGCCACGAGACGTCATATCGTTAATCACCGCATTAACGTGCGCAGGGTCGTGGTAACGAAAGCCTGTTTCATAACGGTTATTCACCATGACGTATTTTAGCTCGTTACGCTCACGCACATCTTCCGATTTAACACGAATCTTCCCTAAATTAGGGTAAGACATTAGCTCTCGTGTGAAAGGGTTCAAAACAGCGGTTGTTAGCTCTAATGTGTAGTCCATCCAGCCGGTAATTGAGCCTTCACTTTTTACTGTGCGAAGAGTATCTAATTTGACAATAAAGTCAGGCTTTAGCACTTTCTGGCTGCCAGCTCTTTCTGCTAAGGCCCTGGCTCCCTGCTGCTCCATGAAAGTTTGTTTTTCTGCAGAAATAACATCGTCGTCACGCGTAATGATTCTGAAGCGGTTAATGCCCGCGAACTGATTCTCCAGCATAAATAGCAACTGCTTATCATCATACTCACGCAGAGCCTCTACGCCTTGACCTTCACCGCCCACATCGGTACCCGCAAAATACATACGAACGGTTGGTTTCTTAAGTGGACAGGCATCAGACTCAGTCGCTGGGTTAAACGTGCAGTTCTGCAGGCCTTGAGTATCGAAATACGCCGGTACTTTAATGTCTTCGCTATCAAAGTTATAAGCGCTACGTGCAACACTGGCATTTGACGCTCGGTTTGATACTTTCGCGGTTTGTGTTTGATCAGCTTGACGAGTCTGACAAGCACTTAGAGATAAAACAGCCAATGCTGTGATAGTGAGTTTCGTCACTAACTTCATAGTTCACTTCCTTTTTCAAAAAGCCAGTTTTGTATAGGGGTATCTAAAATAGCTCGCATTTGCTCCAGGGCATGGTTACGAGCTTGCTGGGTAGATGTTCCATTACCGACAACAGTAATATGCTCTTGCCGAAATACCCTAAAAGGTGAATGTGGTTGCGTTAATTCAACCATTAAGTCCAGTTTATGCTGGTGATTATTTTCTGATTGTCTTGTTCTGTGAGCAGGCTTCAGCTGCAACCATAAAACGGTTTCTGTCGCAGACGGTATTTGCTGATTAATAATTCCAACAAGGCTTTGCAAAGAGCTGTCAGCAATAACGCGAACACCATAGCGTTGCCATACCTTTGCAACAGCACTTAAATTCTCACGAAGTTTATTTTTAAGCGTGCCATTGGTAGCGCCTAAACCGGCCAAAGCTCTTTCAATCCTTAACCCGTAGGCATTCGCCTCCCGGTACTTTAATGCCCAAAGCACCTTATCAACAGCAGGTGACTGAGCAGGAAAACTAAGCGTCGCTATCGGTGTAAGCTCATCCTCAAGAAAGCGAATCAGTTGCCTTTTACTGATAGTTGCCTGTACGTAGGTTACGCCTGATTTTTTATCAACAAACTGCTCACTGACGTTAACTTTATTTACATCGATTGAGAGTGTGTTACTGACAACTGACTGTTTAAAGTATTGGGATGTTCCTGCTTGTGTTTTTTCAAGAATAGAAACGTTTTCAGCAGACATCGACTGACTAACCTGAGCAATAATTTCTGCTATTGCTGCGCGTTTTGCTTCAGAACTCGACGGACCGCTGCCAACAGCTGTCAGTTGCTCACTGGTATTTTCTGATTTGAAAATCCAGTCCGGCAGCTCTTGCGCGGTGATAGAAAAACTGAAGGTGGCCATAATTATGACCACCCAATAACGAATAGGCATTACCCTTTAGCTTCTAACTCGTCTTGAAGCGCATTAATGGCTTCAATGGTTTCTTGCTCTAGCGTAATAATTTCGTTGGCATCCGATGCTAAATCGATTTGATCTTTTGCGCGTAGAATAGCCAAGCCAAGGTTATTATCGGCGTTCTGTTCGTTACCGCTCATCCACCCTGACACCATACCTAAACTGCCAGCTTTAGCGACAGTGGTAGAGTGCTCACTTAAAATGATAGCTGCTTGCGCTAATTGCACGGTGATGTCAGTCGCTAATTTAGTATTTTGCTCAGATACACCTTCGATTGCTGAATTGTAGGCTGCGAGCTTTGGACCAATTTTGTCATCTTCAGTCTCTGCTTTTTCGTCAAATGCAATAATCGCCGCTCTCAGCTCTTCTTCAGATTTCCCTTGATGAGCCGTCAAAAATGCTTGTACATCAACGTAGTTTTCCGTCTGAGTACGATACTCACCCATCACGTTGTATTGGCGCTCCAGGATAGAAGCACAGATATTTAAGAATTCATCGACACCCGGCTGAATTTCAACACGGTTAAACCCGAGCTCTTCCATTTGCACAGAAAGATCAGCGACGGCCTGGTTTCTGTCTAAAGTCGCGGCGTTTTCATTTGAAGTAGACATACACGCACTCAGTACAACAGCGGCTAGTGGTGCAACGATCCATTTTTTCATAATACTTTCCCTCAGAGGCCTTGAGCCAAATCAACATTTTTATTACATAGGCTTAGTTAAGCCATAATGGTAAATGTAAAGAAAGCGTTAAGCAGGATCAATCAGTTTTTAAATTTTTTTTAAACAGGATCGCGAAATCGACTCTCAAATGGCTGAAAGCGAGTAAGGGTAATAAGAGGTTTATTATGGTGGCGCTGGACGGACTTGAACCGTCACTCCCGAAGGAACCTGATTTTGAATCAGGCGTGTCTACCAATTCCACCACAGCGCCATTTCTTGCGAGGTGAAGTTACCAAGGAAGGTAACGGGTCGGGATTATACCCGCGATACTTAGCTAATCAAGCGAAAATTATCGAAAAGTGGTTTTCACCGCACTGACTGATGATTCATTAACCATATTGCTTGTAATCGGGAGTTAATGTCAGCCGGTATCCTCCGTGTTAATATAACGCCATCGATAACAGAGAACTCTCTACAATGACATTAAACGCTCAAGAATTACACGCCAGTTTTCCAAGCGCTGGTTTCCTCCGTCGCTTAGCCGCCTGGGTATACGATTTTTTAGTGGCTGTCGCTATTATCATGCTCTCCTCAGCGCTGGCGTTAGGCTTTGCGGCAACCTTAACTGCTCTGAATTGGGTCGAGCTCAGTGAAGAAATGGATCATGCCGGATGGCTTGCCCAGGGGCCCTGGTACAGCATCTACTTAATCAGTGTATTAACTCTCTTCTTTGGCTGGTTCTGGAAGCGCTCGGGTCAAACCATTGGTATGAGAGCCTGGCGTCTAAAGTTACAAAATCGTGATGGCAGTCGCTTAACATTAAAGCAAACCATTATTCGACTGCTGACTTGCTGTGCGGGGCTTGGGAACCTATGGGTTTTAGTTGACTTTAAAAATCGCCGAGCCTGGCATGACTATGCAGCAGGTACTGAAGTTGTGACCTTATCGAAAGAAGCTAATCAGCTATTTTACTGGAACGAGCTTTAGGGCTCGCTCCAGTGCCTTTATTACCCTGCTTTCTTCTGCATAAAGTACACAGCAAGAGCCGCAAATACAATACTGGGTAGTAACGCGCCAAGGAAAGCGGGAACTTGATACACCTGCGCTAAGGGTCCGAATATCTCATTACTGACATGAAAGCCGAAACCGGTAATGACTCCCATCAAAATACGAGCCCCCATAGTTGTTGAGCGAAGCGGTCCAAAAATAAAGGACAATGCAACCAATAACATAACCGCAACCGTTACTGGAGCAAGCAGCTTACGCCATAAAGCGAGCTCATAGCGCTTGGCAGATTGCTGATTAAGCTCCAGGTAATTCAGGTAATCCAACAAACCAGAAACCGACAAAGATTCAGGCTTAATAGTTACGACGCCTAACTTATCCGGCGTTAACGTCGACTGCCACTGCACACTGTTTTTTCGAGTTGAGCTGACACGACTTGCGCTCAATTCTGTAATAACAACATCCTGCATACGCCATGCGCCGTTAGTAAACAGCGCAGTTTGGGCGTAGGTTGCTTTTTGAAGTTCACGGTTCTCATCAAAGTCATAAATAATAACGTTATTAAGGCGCCCGGTGTCTTCCACTTCGCCAATATGGATAAAGTCAGAACCGTCCTTTGCCCAAACACCCTGCTGAGCCGAAATTAAGCTACCACCAGAAATTTCCTGTGAGCGAATTGCACGACCTTTGGACTCCATAGGTGGGGCAACCCATTCACCAATCGCCATTACGGCAACCATCATAATAATGGCGACTTTCATAACAGCGGCGATAATATTCAGTCGCGAACGGCCGGCAGCAAGCATAACAACGAGCTCAGAGTTGCTCGCCAGCATACCGACACCAATCAAGCCGCCAAGTAGCGCCGCCATAGGGAAAAATAATTCCACGTCACGCGGTAAGCTGTAAAAAACAAATAACGCCGCATCCAGGGTATCGTAGTTTCCCCGGCCAACGGCCTTTAACTGTTCAACAAAACGAATCAGCGAAGACAATCCGGTCAGTACCGCCAAACTCATTAATGAGGTTTTTAGTACCGTCAGGCCAATGTATTTATCCAGAATACTTAACATCGTTAACCCCGCTTATTCCGGACACTAAAACGTGACAAGAGCTTCAAGCCCAACGGCCTACCTTTACCGATTAAAATAAAGCCGAATATCAGCAAAATAAAATGGATCCACCAAAGGCCTATTACCGACGGTATCACGCCATCTCGCACTGCGGCCTTAGCGGCCATTAACACCAGAAAGTAACCAAGGTAGATCAAGAAAGCCGGAGCCATTCGCGCAAACTTGCCCTGCCTTGGATTTACGCGACTAAGCGGCACCGCAATTAACGTTAATAACGGCATTGCCAAAGGAATAGCAATACGCCATTGAAACTCTGCTACAGCCGCATTCCCCGGAGTTTCTAATAACTCCAGCGTAGAGTAATTTTCCAGTTTTCGTGCCTGACCGTCGGCTTCCTGCTCTTTTATTTGTAGGCGATAATTATCGAAGGTCATCGTCTGATAGCTACTTTGGTCACCGGCATAGCGGTTTCCCTCTCCCAGTTCCAGCCACTGAGAACCGCTGTCTTCGCTAATAACACGTCCAGTCTTCGCCATAACGACACTGCCCGCACGTAGCTCATTGCCTTCGTGACTATGTTGCGCAACAAAAACTTCTTGCAACTCGCCTTCTTCATTCACGTCTTGAACAAAGATAACCGCCTTTTGGTTACTGGCTTGCTGGAAGCGCCCCGGCATTAACGCCGTCAAGCCGCTATCCGAACGAGCTTTTTCTTCAACTTGCTGCTCTTGCTCAAGCGCCCAGGGCACCGCCCATAAAGTCAGCGCCCCAGTCACTAATGCCAATACCAGCGACAAGACCAGAGTCACCCTAGTAACATACCACTCGCTGACACCACAGGCGTGCAAAATAGTCATTTCGTTGTCAGCGTAGATACGTCCATGGGCCAGCAAAATGCCTAAAAATAAACTCAAAGGAAGAATTAAAGCCAGCAGTGCCGGTAAATTCAGCGACAACAATTGAAAAATAACACTGCCGGGAATATCTCCCTCAGAGGCATCGGACAACACACGTACAAATTTCTGACTGACAAAAATAGCCATCAGAATAAAGAGCACAGCAAGCTGCGACTTTAGTGTTTCACTGATTAAATACCGAAATATGCGCACTAATGTTCACTCATGTAACTTAGGTTTTTACTGGAATAGCTGCGATTTTTAAGTAAACTTGTTATTTTAACAACAAAATGTCTTAAGAGCTAAACTATAGCAGGCATTAAAGCCACCTGAAACAGGAGCACTGTCATGGAGTTCAGCGTCAAAAGTGGTAATCCGGAAAAACAACGTTCTGCGTGTATTGTCGTAGGTGTCTTTGAACCCCGCCGATTATCTGGTGTGGCTGAACAGCTGGACAAAGTCAGTGATGGCTATTTAAGCAATTTATTGCGCCGTGGTGATTTAGAAGGTAAGTCTGGACAAGTTCTTTTATTGCATCATGTTCCAAACATTTTAGCTGAACGGGTATTACTGGTTGGTTGCGGTAAAGAGCGTGAACTTGACGAGCGACAGTACCGCCAAATTATTGCGCGTACTATTAACACGTTAAATGAAACCGGCTCGATGGAAGCGGTATGCTTTCTAAGCGAGCTACACGTAAAGGGTCGTGATACCTACTGGAAAGTTAGACAGGCCGTTGAAGCCGCCCGGGCAGCTTTATATAACTTTAACGAGCTCAAAAGCAAGAAGGAAGAGCCCCGCCGCCCGCTTCGCAAGTTAATCTTCAACGTTCCGAGCCGCAAAGAACTTACTTTGGGTGAACAAGCGGTTCAACATGGGCTAGCAGTATCAGCGGGCATGGATGTATGCCGAAATGTGGCAAATATGCCACCGAACATTTGTACACCTCGTTACCTGGCCGAGCAGGCCGAAAAAATGGCAGAGGGCTACGATAACCTGAGCGTCACGACGGTTGAAGAAGCCGAGATGGAAAAGCTCGGTATGAATGCTTATTTAGCCGTTGGTCGAGGTTCTGAGCATGAGTCAGTGCTGACTCTAATGCATTATAAAGGTGCGCCTGATGACCAAGCGCCCATTGTTCTTGTTGGTAAAGGCCTGACATTCGATTCCGGTGGTATTTCAATTAAGCCGTCCGCCAACATGGACGAAATGAAATACGATATGGGCGGTGCAGCCGGCGTACTGGGTGCTATGCAAGCGTTGGCCGAACTACAACTGCCTGTAAATGTTATTGGTGCAGTCGCTGGTTGTGAAAACATGCCGGACGGCAAGGCCTATCGCCCCGGCGACATTCTCACAACCATGAGCGGACAAACCGTAGAAGTCCTCAATACTGACGCGGAAGGCCGCCTGGTACTGTGCGATACACTAACTTACGTTGAACGTTTTGAGCCAGACTCTGTTATCGACTTGGCAACACTGACAGGCGCCTGCGTTATCGCTCTGGGCAGTCACGCTTCTGCGGTGCTCAGTCAGCACAACCCACTGGCACACGAAGTGTTAAACGCAGCCCAGCAAAGCGGCGATAAAGCCTGGCGTATGCCGTTATGGGACGAGTACCAATCGATGTTGGACAGTCCTTTTGCGGACATGGCGAACATAGGCGGCCGCGAAGCGGGCACTATCACTGCGGCTTGCTTCCTGTCGCGCTTCACCAAAAAGTACAACTGGGCTCACATGGATATCGCCGGCACAGCTTGGCAAGGTGGTAAAGAAAAAGGTTCAACGGGACGCCCGGTGCCTTTATTGACTCAGTTCTTAATTAACCGTTGCTCGAGCGAGGCTACCGAATAATATGCCCTCAGCTACGTTTTTTCTGATGCCGGAAGCATCAGAGGATGAGCAAAATGCGTTAATTTGCGATAAGATCGCTGAACTGTACAGAAAACATAAGCGATTGCGTGTCTGGGCTCAAAGTCAAGCCCAGGCAGAAGCTCTGGATGAACTGCTATGGCAGCGTCCTGCTGATGCTTTCATTCCGCACAACTTAGTCGGCGAAGGCGCCTCTACCGGTGCTCCGGTTGAAATTGGTTGGCCACAAACGGAGCCAGGCTCAAGTAGACCGGGTTATGCGCTATTCAATTTAGCCAATGAAGTACCCGTACAGGCGCAACAAAGTCAGCAACTGTACGACATTGTGCCAGTGTCAGATGACGGCAAAGCAGTTGCCAGAGAACGTTACAAACATTACCGGGCTCGCGGTTGCCAAATGCACACCGTACCCCTGATATCCGAACAGAAGTAAGGTCATTATGGATAAAACATATTCCCCTGCAGATATAGAGCAAAACCTTTACCAACAATGGGAAGAAAAAGGGTACTTCAAGCCTAGCGGCCAAGGTGACTCTTACTCCATTATGATCCCGCCGCCCAATGTGACCGGCAGTCTGCATATGGGCCATGCGTTTCAACACACCATCATGGATACGCTTATTCGTTATCAGCGTATGGATGGTAAAAATACCTTGTGGCAGGTCGGCTCAGACCATGCGGGCATTGCTACACAAATGGTGGTGGAGCGCCAACTGGCGGCCCAAAATCAAACACGGCAAGAGCTAGGTCGAGAAGCCTTCATTGATAAAATTTGGGAATGGAAACATCAGTCCGGCGGTACTATTACTCAGCAAATGCGTCGTTTAGGCGATTCTGTAGACTGGGATCGCGAGCGTTTTACCATGGACGAAGGCCTGTCCGACGCCGTTCGCGAAGTGTTTGTGAAGCTACATGAAGAAAACTTAATTTATCGCGGCAAACGACTGGTCAACTGGGATCCGGCATTGCAAACCGCCATTTCAGACCTGGAAGTCGAAAACAAAGAACAACAGGGCTCTATTTGGTACTTACGCTACCCACTTGCTGACGGTGAGAAAACCGAAGACGGCAAAGACCATTTAGTTGTTGCGACGACGCGACCAGAAACCATGCTGGGTGATGTCTGCGTGGCTGTTCACCCAGACGATGAGCGCTTTGGACGTTTAGTCGGCAAGCACATTAATCTGCCTATCGTAAACCGTCGTATTCCTATCGTCGCCGACCATCATGTTGATAGCGAATTTGGTACCGGCTGCGTAAAAGTGACGCCAGCTCACGACTTTAACGATTACGAAATTGGCAAGCGCCACCAAACCGGCATGATATCAATTTTCGATGACACTGCTCACGTTATGGAAAAAGCCGGGTTATACACCAGCACTGGCGAAGCACTGAGTGAACTTGACGGATTTGACGGAACATTACCGAGCCAATACGCAGGCAAAGAGCGTTTTGAAGCCCGCAGACAACTGATTGCTGAATTTGACGAGCTGGGGTTATTGGAAAAGATTGAAAAACATACCAACAAAGTCCCTTATGGTGACCGTGGCGGTGTGCCTATTGAGCCTCACCTGACTGACCAATGGTATGTTCGTGTTGAGCCGTTGGCGAAACAGGCGACCGAAGCGGTAGAAGACGGCCGCATCGAGTTCGTTCCCAAGCAATATGAGAATATGTACTTCAGCTGGATGCGCGACATTCAGGACTGGTGTATATCCCGTCAACTTTGGTGGGGACATCGCATACCGGCTTGGTATGACGAAAGCGGCAATGTTTATGTCGGCCGTACCGAAGAAGAAGTTCGTGAAAAATATAACTTAGGTGACACTGCCCTTCAGCAGGACGAGGATGTTTTAGACACCTGGTTCTCGTCAGCACTTTGGACATTCTCTACGCTGGGCTGGCCGAAGAACACCGATGACTTAAAAACTTTCCACCCTACCGATGTGTTGGTGACTGGTTTTGACATTATTTTCTTCTGGGTTGCCCGCATGATAATGATGACCATGCACTTCATGAAAGACGATGAGGGTAAACCTCAAGTGCCTTTCAAAAAGGTGTATGTCACGGGTCTTATTCGCGACGAGGAAGGCCAGAAAATGTCTAAGTCCAAGGGGAATGTGTTGGATCCTCTGGACATGATTGACGGCATAAGCGCTGACGAATTAGTCGCCAAGCGTACCGCTAATATGATGCAGCCGAAAATGCGCGAAAAAATTGAAAAGCGTACTCGCGCAGAATTCCCGGAAGGCATTACAGCCCATGGTACCGACGCACTGCGCTTTACGCTAACGGCGTTGGCTTCAACCGGCCGTGATATCAACTGGGACATGAAACGCCTGGAAGGCTATCGTAACTTCTGTAACAAGCTATGGAATGCCAGCCGCTTCGTGCTTATGAACACAGAAGAACACGATTGCGGTCAAAGCGGCGGTGAAATGACGTTATCACTGGCTGACGAATGGATTATCGCGCGCTTTAACAGTACGGTGAAAGAGTTCCGTCAGGCGCTGGAGAGCTACCGTTTTGACCAGGCCGCAGCCATTGCTTATGAGTTCACCTGGAACCAATTCTGCGACTGGTACTTAGAGCTCACCAAACCAGTTCTGCAGAATGGTACAGAGGTTCAGCAGCGCGGTACCCGCCATACTTTGGTCAGCATTTTGGAACAGCTTCTGCGTTTGCTTCATCCAATTATGCCATACATCACTGAAACCATTTGGCAAAGGGTCAAGCCGCTAGCGAGCGTTGAAGGCGATACTATTATGCTGCAACCGTTCCCGCAGGTACAAAGCTCGGTTAATGAGCAAGCCATGCTGGATATGGAATGGTTAAAGCGTGTTATTCTGGCTATCCGTAATATTCGTGGTGAAATGGACTTATCGCCAAATAAACCATTGTCGTTATTGTTGTCGAACGCCGACGCTATGGCGAAGGGACGTATAGAGAATAACGAAAGCTTCCTGAGCAGTCTGGCCAAGCTTGAATTTATTGAGTTTATTGATAGCGATGATGAAGCACCTGCCAGCATGACGGCCTTGGTCGATAGCTTGAAGTTGCACATTCCAATGGCCGGCTTAATTGACAAGGACGCTGAGCTACAGCGCTTGCAGAAGGCTATTGAAAAGGCTGAGAAAGAATGGCAGCGCCTTAACGGTAAACTCAGCAACGAAAACTTCGTTAATAAAGCGCCTGAAGCTGTTATAGCAAAAGAACGTGAAAAGCTTGCTGAAGCTGAGGCAACGCTAAGCCAGCTGAAAGAGCAGCAGGAAAAAATTAGCGCACTTTAACACGTTGACGATAATCAAACGCCCGGCTATTAAGCTGGGCGTTTTTGTATGCGCTTAATCTAATTTTGCCATAAGCTCGTATCAACGGTTATACCGATAACAAGGGAGAGAGCCATGACTATTTTTGAAGAGCTACGAGTTGACCATGATAAACAACGTCAGCTTTTAGACCTTTTACTGGACACATCAGGTAACGAGCCAGAGCGCGAGCAGTACTACCAGCAATTGAAAACTCAATTGGAACAACATGCTGCGGCGGAAGAGCGTTATTTCTATAACCCTTTAATTGAAGATAACGCAACTATTGAGATGTCGCGCCATGGCATTGCCGAGCACCATGAAATTGACGAGCTTATTGAGGCCTTAGAAAAAACGGATATGTCGTCTCCAGGTTGGCTGCAACACCTTAAAAACCTAAAGCATAAAGTACTGCATCATTTGGAAGACGAGGAACAAGGGTTCTTCCAGAAAGCTGGAAAGGTTTTAGAGGACTCTGAAAAGCAGTCTTTAGGTAAAGAGTATCGAGAAATGATGAAAGAAAAAGGGCTGTAACAAATTGACGGTGGAGAGGATCACTCCTCTCCATCATCGTATTCGTCATCCAGTTCATCGTCATCCAGCATGGTACCCCAGCCGTCATACTCAACGTCACACTCGTCAGCAACATCCGCAATTTCTCTTACCTGACGCGCTAACACATTATTATCGAGTTCAGCATCCGTCGCAGCGATGAACGCAAACCAGCGCTTACCCTGCTCGTCTTCAAATTCGTCAGCGTCATCAACATGGTAACCCAGCTTCACCAGCTCCACCGCAGCTTTCTCTAATTTAGTAAAGTCTGTAGAAGCAAGGTGGTGTTCAATCTCATAAAGAACGTCAGGCTCAGCACCGTCACTGATGAGTGCGTTAATCGTTTGTTCGTTTTGCTCAAGTAGCTCATTCAGAGACTGGCTCATTCGCTTTCCTTCTTCACTTGTTCGTTTAACTGATTAATTTTGCTGTCCATAATGTCATGGCAGTGGCGGCTTAAGTCGCGCAAGTTCTCTTTCTGGTAGTTTGCGATGCGAATCGGCTCAAGAAATGCCACTTTTAATACACCATTGTTCCAACGGTTCATTTTAATTTTCCCATGCAGCTCTGACACGCAAACAGGAACAACATCTACCTGTGCCCGAAACGCCGTATGAAAAGCACCATTTTTAAAAGGCAGCAATCCACGCCCATAACTACGCGTACCTTCAGGGAACATCCACACGGAAATATCACGTTGGTTTATCGCATTCGCAGTCTGGGCAATTGTACCGTGTGCTTTGCCCGCATTTTTCCGGTCGATGAGAATATTTCCCGCCAACCAGTACAGCCAGCCAAAAAACGGAATCCAGCGTAGGCTCTTCTTACCCAAAGTCACCGTATTCTTCGGCAACATAGCCGCGATAGTGAATATTTCCCAGCTATTCTGGTGGTTACAAACAAACACATAAGGCCCGCCACGTTCAATATCCGGATGACGAGTGACTTCAATCTTTACTCCCAAGACCCGAGTCGCCCACCCAAAAATGTGAGCGAACCGATACGTGTTGTTTCGGTGAAAGGGTCGAATAATGCAAAACAGGCAGCCAACGATACCAAACACAACAATGAAGCCACCTAAAAACAACCACCTCAGCACCGCTAACATGACAACTCCCCGCCTTTACTCTTCATCTTCAACGATAATATCGTCGACTCGCTGAAGACCTCTGGGCAGTTTGTTACCCCGGCGCCCTCGCTCGCCCAGGTAGTGCTCAAGATCGGCCGGCTTCAAAGTCAACTTCCGCTTCCCGGCCATTAGCGTTACCGCTTTGTCCGGCGCGGCTGTCGCCAGGGCCACCACATACTCTTCCCGCGACTGTGCTCTTAACGCTGGGATATTAATAATTTTGTTCCCTTTACCTTTGCTCAGTTGTGGTAAATCTGCCACCGGGAAGACCAACATACGGCCTTCATTGGATACGGCAATAACGCGGTCATTTTCAATACTGTTTACCTGAGTTGGCTCTAGTATTTTAGCTCCGGTTGGCAAGGTAATAATCGCCTTACCGTTTTTATTGCGGCTGACTAAATCACTAAACTGGCAAATAAAACCGTAACCCGCATCGGATGCCAACAAGACACAGCTGTCGTCTTTACCCATTAACACATGTTCGACCGTTTCGCCTGAGACCAGACTAAAGCGTCCGGTTAACGGCTCTCCCTGACTTCTTGCAGAGGGCAACAAGTGAGCTTCACACGAGAAGCTGCGCCCAGAGCTGTCAATAAACACAACTGGCTGGTTACTCTTACCTTCAGCTGATCCAAGGAAACTGTCTCCGGATTTATAGCTAAGCTTTTCACCATCAATGTCATGACCTTTCGCGCTACGCACCCAGCCTTTTTTCGACAACACGACAGTAACGGCTTCTGCAGGCGTTAAGTCACGCTCACTCAATGCTTTTGCTTCGTTACGCTCAACCAACGGCGAGCGACGTTCGTCACCATAAGTGTCAGCATCGGCAAGCAGTTCTTTGCGAATCAAGGTTTTCAAACGTCGGTCTGAGCCCAGAATTTTCTCAAGCTGCTCGCGCTCTTTATTTAATTCGTCCTGCTCACCTTTCAGCTTCTGCTCTTCCAGCTTCGCCAAGTGACGTAACTTCAACTCAAGAATGGCTTCGGCCTGTTTGTCTGACAGCTCGAAGCGCGACATTAAGACTTCTTTAGGCTTATCTTCTGTGCGAATAATCTCGATGACTTCATCAAGGTTAAGATACGCAATAAGCAAGCCTTCGAGAATATGAAGACGCGCCAGTACTTTGTCTAAACGGTATTGCAAACGGCGAGTAACCGTCTGCTGACGAAATTCTAGCCACTCTTTTAGCAGCCCCAGTAACGGCTTAACTTGAGGACGACCGTCCAGCCCCAGAATATTCAAATTAACGCGATACTGTTTTTCTAAGTCAGTTGTCGCGAATAAGTGGTTCATTAATTGCTCGGTATCAACGCGATTTGAGCGAGGGACAATAACCAATCGAGTTGGATTCTCGTGGTCAGACTCATCTCGCAAGTCAGATACCAACGGTAATTTTTTCGCCTGCATTTGTTGAGCAATTTGCTCTAACACTTTTGCGCCCGAGGCTTGGTGGGGTAACGCAGTAACAACGATTTCGCCATCGTCAACTTCATAAGAAGCACGCATTTTTATACTGCCGCGACCTGTTTCATACATTTTCTTAATGTCGTCGGCAGGCGTAATGACTTCTGCGTCGGTCGGATAGTCCGGCCCCTTTAACACGTCCATAATGTCTTCGAGCGTGCTGCTTGGCTTTTCCAGTAACATGGCACAAGCGTTAGCCACTTCGCGGGCATTGTGCGGTGGGATATCCGTGGCCATACCTACGGCAATACCCGTCACACCATTCAACAGGATATGAGGTAGCCTAGCGGGCAGTACTTTGGGCTCCTTCATGGTGCCATCAAAGTTAGGTATCCAGTCAGCAGTGCCTTGCCCTAATTCACTCAGCAGAACTTCACTAAACTTAGACAGTCGTGCTTCGGTATAACGCATCGCTGCGAACGACTTAGGGTCATCGGGAGAGCCCCAGTTACCCTGACCATCCACCAACGGATGTCGATACGAGAATGGCTGCGCCATGAGTACCATAGCTTCATAACACGCGCTGTCACCATGAGGGTGAAACTTACCCAGCACATCACCCACTGTACGGGCGGATTTTTTATACTTCGCTAAAGCCGATAAGCCCAGCTCCGACATTGCATAAACAATACGTCGCTGAACCGGCTTCAAACCATCGCCAATATGCGGCAATGCCCGGTCCATAATGACGTACATGGAATAATTTAAGTAGGCCTCTTCAGTAAAGCGGCTGAGGGGGCGTGTTTCGGTAATCTCCGTCGACATTCTCACTTCTCCTTACTAAGCAGCCTACAGTTCAGCCAAATCGGCCATGTTGCCTTTACTCTCCAGCCAGGTGCGGCGATCACTCGCGCGCTTCTTCGCCAGCAACATATCCATTAGCTCTTCCATCATTTCTGCATCATCTATAGTCAGCTGCACCAATCGACGTGTATTCGGGTCCATAGTCGTTTCACGAAGCGTCAGCGGGTTCATTTCACCCAAGCCTTTGAAACGCTGAACGTTAATTTTGCCTTTTTTCTTCTCAGCTTCAATACGGTCTAAGATGCCCTGTTTTTCGTCTTCATCGAGGGCATAAAACACCTCTTTGCCCACATCGATTCGATAAAGCGGCGGCATGGCAACAAAAATATGACCATTTTCAACCAGCGGTCTGAAATGCTTCACAAAGAGTGCACACAACAAAGTCGCTATATGCAGCCCATCGGAGTCGGCATCGGCCAGAATACAAATCTTACCGTAGCGAAGCTTGTCTAAATCGACACTGTTCGGGTCAACGCCCACAGCAACGGATATATCGTGAATTTCCTGTGAGCCCAGAATTTGTTCCGGATCGACTTCCCAGGTGTTAAGAATCTTCCCGCGCAGCGGCATAACTGCCTGAAACTCTCGGTCACGGGCTTGCTTTGCTGAGCCACCTGCCGAGTCACCTTCCACCAAAAACAATTCGCTGCTTGATGGATCCTGACTTGAGCAGTCGGTTAACTTACCCGGAAGCGCAGGCCCCTGAGTGACTTTCTTACGAACAACCTTCTTGCTTGCTCGTAAGCGACGCTGCGCGTTACTAATACACACATCGGCCAATAACTCAGCTTGCTCGGTGTGCTCATTCAGCCACAAGCTGAATGCATCTTTTACCACCCCGGAAACAAAACTGGCAGACTGTCTCGACGACAGTCGTTCTTTAGTTTGACCGGCAAACTGGGGATCCTGCATCTTAGTCGACAAAATATAAGAGCAGCGTTCCCACACGTCATCAGGTGTCAGCTTAACTCCTCGTGGCAGCAAGTTACGGAACTCACAAAACTCCCGCATAGCCTCTAAAAGACCTTGCCGCAAGCCATTAACATGCGTACCACCTAATGGCGTTGGAATCAGGTTTACATAACTCTCAGATAGGCCCTCACCACCTTCCGGTAACCAGGTTACCGCCCATTCAACCCCTTCGGTTTGCGAGCTAAAAGAGCCATTAAATGGGTCTTCCGGTAAAGTAGGAACCTCTTTTACCGCTTCAATCAGGTAATCGGTCAGGCCGTCCTCGTAAAACCAGGTTTCTTCGGTGTCATCGACCTTATTTTTGAAGGTAATACTTAACCCGGGACATAGCACCGCCTTCGCCCGAAGCAGGTGCTTCAACTTGGTAACAGAGAACTTTGAGGAATCAAAATACTGAGCGTCTGGCCAAAAATGGACTTTGGTTCCGGTATTGCGCTTTCCAACGGTGCCGGTGACTTCTAGTTCAGAGACTTTGTCGCCATTTTCGAAAGCCATTTCGTAAACCTGACCATCTCGCTTAATGGTGAGCTCAACACGCTTCGACAGCGCGTTAACAACAGAGATACCAACACCATGCAGACCACCGGAAAACTGGTAATTTTTATTCGAGAACTTACCGCCCGCATGCAATTTGCTCATAATAAGCTCGACACCCGGAACCCCTTCTTCCGGGTGAATATCCACAGGCATACCACGACCGTCATCCATGACTTCTAAGGATTGATCGGTGTGTAAAATAACCACTAAGCTTTTAGCGTGGCCGGCAAGTGCCTCATCCACACTGTTATCGATAACTTCCTGACCTAAGTGATTGGGTCGCGTGGTGTCGGTATACATACCGGGACGGCGCTGAACCGGCTCTAAGCCATTCAACACCTCAATAGAATCGGATTTGTAGTCTGTCATGAGTCCCTGTTTTTTTGTTGTAGCTCGCTCCGCAAAGTTGACTGACAATTTACCGCTAACCGTCGTCTATTTGAAGTAGTAAGGCATAAATTTCTGCACTGACTCGCTCAGCTCGGGTTGAATGCGACCTTGCTTACGGCACAGTTGTAACCAGTCCGACAAAAACTGATTCGCCTGGTACTTTTCATCGCGATGACGCATTTCTTTATTAGGTTGACGATAATGAACTTCTAACTTCGTAATACCCTGTGTTTTTAATACTTCTGCCATACGCACATCATGGTATAAGCGTACCGTCATTTTAGCGCGTAAGTAATCCGCCCAGCTGGGCTTTAATTGCTCAATGGATATATCCGTCGTATAGCGCGAACTGTCGGCACGTTTTACCACAAACACCAGTCCTTCACCGGCCTGAATAATGACTTCGCTTTTAGCGGAGTCACTGTCACCCGGTACAAAAGGCAATAGAGCTGCATAATTCAGCTCATTCAGCCGGTGTAACTCAGCTACGTCGACAACATACCGCTGCTGCATACGGATCCTTACAAGCTTAGCTTATTTTTGAATACGCTATTACGGTGTAATAACAACCATTGTAACCCAATAACGCTTGCCGCATTATTAATTTCCTCGCGCTCCAACATACCAATAGCATCTTTACTCGGTAACACATGCACTTTAATGTCTTCGTCTTCTTCAGGGAGGCCACCAAAATCAGCCGCTAAACTCGTGTCGACTTCCGCAATATAAATGGTCAGTTTCTCATCGGTTCCGCCCGGGCTCGAGTAGTAGCTGGTTGCGTAAATCAACTGTTTGGCTTCCAGTCCTGCTTCTTCTTTTAATTCTCGTGTTGCGACCTCTTCAGCACTTTCATCAGCGTCAAACATGCCTGCGACAAATTCAAATAGCCAAGGTCCGTTAGGGTCATCTAATGCACCTACCCGAAACTGTTCCAGCACGACTAACTCGTCGCGAACAGGATCATAAGGTATCACCACGACAGCGTGGCCACGCTCCATCAATTCACGCTCAATTGGCTGACTCCAACCGCCTTGAAACAAACGGTGCTTGAGTTTGTATTTATAAACCGACAAAAAACCTTCATAAAGCGGCTGTTTTTTGTCGAGTTCAACATCTTTTCGAGTCAGTCTTGAGGTCATCGCATCTCCTTACCTATTCGACGTTTTTTTCTACGAAGTCGCATCCATTTTATGATCTACTATACAGCAAACATTCTGTTACACTTGAGCAGATTCTGAAACCATGTTTTGCTTAAATTATCAGCGTGAATCAATTACACTGGTAATCATTCAACACTGTATGTAAACTAACGCGCAATCACTTTAAGACTATTGCATGTCAAGTAACGGGACACTGACTACCATGAAAAAGCACTTCTTGTCAGCGGCTGTAGGAATTGCATTAACTACAGTCTCTTTTACATCAAATGCCGAAGATTTAGCTCAGATTTACCGCTTAGCGGTTGATAACGACCCTACGTTGTTAAGAGCTGCGGCTGAACGTAATGCAACCCAAAAAGGCGTCGATATTGCCAAGTCAGGGTTCTTACCACAGGTTAACGGTGAAGCTGGTTATAGTGAGTCTACGAGTGACTCGCCACAGTTTGTTAACAATCAAATCCAGAAATTTGCAATAGATAGTAGTGGTTGGCAAGCAGGCGTTACTTTAAACCAAAGTATCTTTGACTGGAGCGTCTGGAAAAACGCTGACATTGCTGAAAAGCAAGCCTATCAAGCCGAGATTTCATACAGTAATGCTCAGCAGGAATTAATGCTGCGTGTTGTAAACGCTTACTTCCAGGCACTTCAGGCAAAAGACGACCTGTCATTTGCTGAAGCCGAGAAAAAAGCCATTAAACGTCAGCTTGAGCAAACCAAACAACGTTTCTCTGTTGGTTTAACCGCCATTACTGACGTGCACGAAGCACAAGCACAATATGACAGCGCCGTCGCCCGTGAAATTCAGGCTCGTAATGCCGTAGAAATTGCTTACGAAAGCATTCGTGAAATCACTGGGCAATACCCACAGACGCTGGCCGCATTAGACACCGAAACCTTTTCGCCCAGTGACCCTGCACCGGAAGATGTCATGAAATGGGTAAAGAAAGCGGAAAATAGTAATCTAAGCTTATTAGAGAGCATGGTGCAGGTTGAGATTGCTGAACAGCAAATTAAGCTTCAGCAAGCGGGTCACTACCCGACTGTGTCATTATCAGCGAACTATTCAGCCAATGATACCGATAGAACAATACAAGGTGAGCCATCCCCAGATACGGGCCGTCTTGATAGCCGTTCAATTGGTCTAAACGTCAGCGTACCTATTTTCTCAGGCTTCCGCACCTCAGCTGAAGTTTCTCAAGCGCGTGACAACTACGTTGCAACTAGCCAGCAAATGGTTCAGACACGTCGCCAAATCGAGCGTGAAGTGCGTAACGCTTACTACGAAGTATCTGCGTCAATTGCCAGTATTAGCGCATTCCAGCAGTCTGTAGTTTCAGCAGAAAGTGCCTTAAAAGCAACAGAGGCAGGTTTTGAAGTCGGTACCCGTACTATCGTTGACGTACTGAATAGCACTCAAAACCTGTATAACGCTAAGCGTAACTTATCAGAAGCTCGCTATGGCTATATTCGCCAAATGCTACGTTTAGAGCAAGCGGCAGGACAGCTTCAGGAAAACGACCTACTGGCAATTAACAGCAGTTTGTCTGAAGACGTCGAAGGAACTGCGGCAGACTAACTCCGCTGACCACAGGCACCACGTCCCGTTAGTGGTGCCTGCCTCCCTTAATTCTATGTTACTATCCGCTCCAATTTAATAAACAACAACGGTTCTTGTTGTGATTGAACAACCCAAATTTAAATTCTATTTTTTGCACCCAAAGTTCTGGCTTACCTGGCTTGGCGTTCTTATCCTTTATACCGTTTCCTGGCTGCCTTATCGTGTACAGCTGGCTATGGGGCGTGGTCTTGGCTTACTGTTTAAAAAGCTTATGCCCCGGCGCGTTAATATTGCCCGCACTAATTTAAAGCTCTGTTTTCCTGACTATAGTGACGAGAAGATCGAGTCGCTGGTTACAGAGAATATGAAGAACACCGGTATCGCTTATTTTGAAGTCGGTATGGCTTGGTGGTGGCCGGACTGGCGCATTCGTCGCAAGCTTCATATTCACGGTGAGGAGAACTTGCGCAAAGCCCAGGAAGACGGCAGTGGCGTGTTGTTATTGCTGTTTCATTTTCTCAGCCTGGAAGTGCATGCTCGCTTGCACGGGTTTGTAGAGCCTGCTGTTGGTTTGTATCGCCCTCATAACAACGCAGTAATGGAGTTTCTGCAAACTCGCGGACGTGCTCGCTCCAATAAATACATGATTCAGCGGAAAGACGTTAAAGGCATGCTTAAAGCTCTGTCTCAAGGCGATATTGCCGGTTACTTACCTGACCAGGATTACGGCCGCCGCCGTACTGAGTTCGTTAAATTCTTTGAGGTCCCTGACGCCTCAACCACCACTGGCACTATGTTGTTCGCCAACGCACCTAATTGCAAAGTGTTGGTATCTCGCTGTGTTCGCCGCAAAGACGGTACGGGCTATGACTTATATTACGAACCCGAGCTTCAAAACTTCCCGTCAGGCGACGACAAAGCGGACGCTCGCTACGTCAACACTCTAGTCGAAGAGGCTGTAAAAAAAGCTCCCGAGCAATACTTGTGGGTTCATCGCCGGTTTAAAACGCGGCCTGACGCCGATATGCCTAGTTATTATCAGTAGGTTCTATCTCAGTGTCGCCAAGCAGCTTATTCCAGCAACGAATAACAGCTTGGCGCTCTGCGTCTAAGTTGTGCTTTTCTAAAAGCTGCTCTCCCTGCAACGCCAGGGCGTGACTCTCACAACGAAATATCTGAAACGCATTCACCAAATTCTGGGCATCAACATCGTCTAGCAAATGTTCTTGCTGAGCCTCGGTTAACAGTCGAATATTATCGCTGTAGCGACACAAGCTGGGGTGTGTATGCGCATATTTAAGCACAAGGTATTGAGTAATAAACTCAATATCCGCAATACCACCATCGTCCTGCTTCAAGTCAAACGCATCTATGCGACTGGCTGACAAGTGATGTTTCATTTTGCGTCGCATAGACACAATATCCTTTCTCAGCTGTTCGGCGTCTCTGGGCTGCATTAGAGCTGCCCGCCGGATATCCATCAGCGTATCTCTAATACTTTTACTACCATAAACTGGGCGAGCTCGCACCAGTGCCTGTAACTCCCATGTCCAGGCATCGTCATGCAGGTAGCGTGCGTAGGAGTTCACCCGAGTGACTAACAACCCTGACTGCCCGGACGGTCGTAAACGAAGGTCAACATCGTATAACACACCGGCAACCGTTCGCGTAGTAAATAGATGCAGTACGCGCTGCGCCAAACGCAAGTAGAACTGCTGAACCTCAATAGGCTTATTGCCGTCAGTGACCCCCTCGTAGGTCGAATCAGTAACAAACACCAAGTCGAGATCGGAGCCGTAGCCAAGCTCTTCTCCACCCAGTTTGCCATAAGCCATAACCCCAAAGCCGGTATTCTCAACACTGGTTCCCTCTGGTTTGCCGTGCTTCTGGGTTAACTGGTACCAAGCCAGACCAATCACTTCTTGAATAATAGCTTCTGCCAGGGCACTTAAATGATCACTGACATTCATAAGCTCCAGGACGTTACTGATATCGGCTGCGGCAATTTTAAGCTGTAGCGCCTGTTTTGCCTGCCTGAGAGCATCCATCTGCGTTTCTAAGTCCTGCTCTGGAATACGAACTAAATATTCACGCAGTAACGCATCGTAATTCTTCGCTTCAGGCAGTGTATAGAGCTGTTGAGGGTCAATCAGCTCGTCGAGTAACAGTGGATGCTGTGCCAGCTGATTCGAGATCCAGGGGCTGGCCATACACAACTTACACAGTTGCGTGCGCGCACCAGGGTTTTCCGCCAATAATTCGATGTAGGCCGTACGACTCATTATGGCTTTAATAATAGACAGCAGCCGCTCAAGAAGTCGTTCGGGATGTTGATGCTGAACCGCATGTCTTAGCATCATTGGCATTAAGCGTGCCATTGCTGCGCGTCCTCTTGGCCCGGAACTTCGACGCCGACTCTCCTGCCGAAAGTCATTAATCAGCCGCCATAAACGTTCCGGTTCATCAACCCCTTCTGCTTCCAGAATCTCGATAGCCGCGTCGTCTTCCAGCATATCCTGCCAAAGCACTTGCAGCGACTGCTCTTCTTCATCGTCTTCGGACTGTTCACCAACGACTTGTTGAAACTCTTCGTGAATGCTCGCCATGCAGTCATCCACACGCGCTTGCACTGATGCCCAGTCAGCCTCGCCCAACATACACCGCAACCGCTCCTGACCCAGTTCGTCGTCGGGTAACTGCTGCGTTTGTGCATCATCGATTTGCTGCAAACGATGCTCTATAGTGCGTAAAAACTCATAGTTCTCAATCAGCTTGTCCGCTCGTTCTTTCTCTATGAGCTCTAGCTCAACCAAACCATTAATTGCCTTATACAACGACCGTGTTTGTAAACTTTTTTCCTGACCGCCCCGAATAAGCTGGTGCGCCTGAACAATAAACTCCACCTCGCGGATACCGCCGGCGCCCAGCTTGATATTGTTCTTGACCCCTCGTCGCCGCGTCTCCTGGGTAATAAGCAACTTCATTTTGCGCAGCGCTTCTATGGCACTAAAGTCAATGTAACGACGATAAACAAAAGGTCGTATCAAATCATAGAAAATTTTCTCGTCCACGGCACTTGCGCCAATAAGGCGGGCTTTTACCATTGCGTAGCGCTCCCAGTCGCGCCCTTGCTCCTGATAATAATGCTCTAGCGCGTTAATACTGGTAACCAGCGGGCCAGACTGACCGAAAGGCCGTAAACGCATATCGACCCGAAAGACCTGACCATCGGCGGTTGTTTCATCGAGCAAGGCAATAAACAACTGCGCTAATCGTTTGTAGAACACGCTGTGCTCTAAATTACGACCGGGTCCCTCGGTCTCTCCCTGCTCAGGGTACGCAAAGATAAGATCAATATCTGAAGAAAAATTGAGCTCACGCCCGCCAAGTTTTCCCATACCAATAACCAGCATAGGCATGGCCTCGCCATTGCTGTCCCGAGGCGTACCATGCTTGGCTACTAATCGTTTAAAGGCCCAACTGAGGCTTTGCTCAATAGCGGCATCGGCAAAAATACTGAAATGTCTTAACGCTTCAGTAATAGGTAATTGACCAAGAATATCTGCTGCCGCCAGCTTCGCCATGACACAATGACGATACTCCCGCAGTTTATATTTGGCACGGCGGTCGTCGTCGCATTCGCTGAGTAGTTTGTTGAGCTTACTTTCATATACGCTGCTATCATCTATAGCAATAGCACCGTCATTGGCAAAAAAGTCAGCGAGCAACTGATGGGGATAGCGCTCAGCGACGCCCGCAATAAAAGGGCTTACCGCAAAAAGTGCGCGCAAAGCCTGCTGCTGGGGCTCAGTAAGCGAAACTTCACTAGCTTCTTCGAAGCGCTCCCAGGCAGACTCACTGTGTGTTTCTAAATAGGAGTTAAGCTTAAGCATTAGGCAAACCAATACGGATCACGCTTTAACGCTGCCTTTCTTGAGTATTCCAGTGCCTTCAACAAGGACTCTCGTTGCATTTTTTGCCACTCTAGCAAACGGTCCAAGTCTTCGTCACCACGCTCTTTAATGCGTTCATGCAAAATATGCAGGGCGGTAATTTCTCGAATACCGCGCGCTAAATCCTGCCAGGGTAAACGGAATTTCTCGCGTACATCGTCGTCGAACAGCTCACCAAAACAAGTCCCCATCAGCAGACTGTTTTGCAATGGCTTCAATAACTTTAAGTAGCCTTCTTCATTTAATTTCTCATGCTCAGAAAAAGCCGTTTGCACGAGTTGCCAGTCGCTTTTAAGCAATTGACTGCACCAAGGCGATACTGGCTGAGACAACTCTTCTGTCATTTCCTGTTCAATTAAAAACTGTGACAGCTTCAGGACTGTTGTTTGATAACGCACAGACGCCACCACCTCTGCAACTTCATTTAACCGAATCACATCTTCCTGGCTGTTCTGTAAGCTTTCATACAGCTTTTCATAACGCTTTAAGGCTCTATGGTAGGCTCCATCTTCTGCCGTTAGCTCATCAAGCCCTTCAAAGTTTTTCAGCCACTGTAACTGCTCAGTGATTTTAGCTAAATTGTTCAATAATTGACGCTCGCCAACACCCAGTTCAATCAATTGTTCCAGAGCAACTCGCACTAATTGAATACCATCAGCAAGTCCTTGAACCGCGCGAACACTCGGATTAAAAAGCAAACAGGACTCATTGTGCTGCCAATGCCTTAACCCGTATTCAACAGCACGATACAAGGCCTGACCAATGGTAAAGTCACCTTCCAACGGCACATAATGCATTTGAGTAAAAGGCTCCAGCAAACTCTTACCAGCCAGCATATAGCCCCGCGCAGCTTTACTTAAAGAGCCGACTTTCGCCTCCACTTTACTCACCAGCTGATGTGCTAAATGATACGCATCATCTATCGAGCCACCCTGTAACTCCAGCTCAATTTCAGAAATAGTTTCTGAATTTTCGCCGGCTTGAATTTGTCCCTCATCCAGCACCATTTCAATCACGCCATCACCGCTAGGCAGGCGCCAGCGGGTGCGCGTAAAGTCAGTCACAAAAATAGTTTCTAAGTCACGCTGAATGTCGTAAACCGGAAAGTCGTCAGGCCAAATCTCACTATCAAACAATGTTAAATCGGGCTTTTCGCTCTCAACATTTACATTGTACTCCGGCCGTTGATGCATACCGCCCATAACCCGACCGGCTAACTTAATCGTTTGTTCTTTTTGATCTTTATGGCTGCGTATGCGTAATCCCATATCAAACTGACGCAAACGCAAATCGGATGTGTCGAAATAACTGTTTCTGAGTTCAAACTGTGTTTTTTGCGTGGTTCCTGAACGGGCATCAGCCAGTGATTGACACACTTTTAAAGCTTGATCTCGTTTTTCAGGAGCAATCAGTAATTTTAACTCAAGTTCTTGTGACATTGACGCATTCCGAAGCGGGTGAAAGTTAAAGTAAAGGTACTGGCTTGGCGGCTTAGGGTCAACAAACATAGGCATTTTGTTGGCTTGACAGTATCCCGAAAAAATAGCAACGTGACGACAGGCCTTTTTTAGGGTCTTTACCCGCGCAAAAATAAGCTTATACTTGCGCCGATTCCCGACGTTGGGGAAGCACGCCGAGCTTCGGCCTGGCTATACAGGAGATGCTATGTTCAAAGCGAGTGAGGTGCTATCCAAACAGCATCAGGCAGAAGACTTAAAGTCTCTGCAACAAGCGATAACCGACAACTATATTGTCGATGAAGATCAATATATGCGCGAGTTATTGCCGCTTGTTCCTGCCGATGAAGAGACGGTTAGCGCAGTAACCGAACGCGCAGCTAAGTTAGTTGAGCAAGTTCGAGAGCAAGCCGACAACGGTGTTGTCGATGCTTTCCTGCAAGAGTACAGCTTAGACACTAAAGAGGGCATTATCCTCATGTGTCTCGCCGAGGCCTTGCTTAGAATACCCGATGGCTACACTGCCGATGCACTTATCCAGGATAAACTGTCCGGCGGTGACTGGCAGAAACACATGGGGCAAAGTGCGTCCTGGCTGGTGAATTCCGGTACCTGGGCACTAGCGCTAACCAATAGCGTGACTAACCCTACCGGTAAAGCGATGGAAACCCCCAGAGGTGCTTTCAGACGCTTGGTTCGCAAAATGGGTAAACCCGTTATTCGCAAGGCGACTTATGCCGCCATGCAGATTATGGGTAAGCAATTTGTCTTAGGGCGCACTATTGAAGAAGCGCTTAAAGAGAGTCGCGATAACCGCGATAAAGGTTATACCCATGCCTACGACATGTTAGGTGAAGCGGCACTGACTGCGAAAGACGCAACTTATTATAAGCAGCAGTACGTCAACTCCATTAAGACTATTACCAAAGAGAAATTCAATAACCCGGACGCTCCTCGACCGACTATTTCAATTAAACTGTCGGCATTGCATCCGCGTTATGAAGCTTCTAACCATGAGCGTGTGCTAACCGAATTAGCAACTACTCTGACGGAGCTAGTCAAGCTGGCCAAGTAAGCGGACGTCGGCGTTACTATTGATGCCGAAGAAGCAGACCGTCATGAGTTATCGTTAGAGCTGTTTGAGAAAGTCTATCGCAGTGGTGTCTGTAAAGGCTGGCCACGTTTTGGTCTGGTCGTTCAAGCCTACTCGAAACGTGCTTTACCAACCTTGTGCTGGATTACTGCACTGGCTAAGGAGTGCGGTGATGAAATTCCGGTACGCCTGGTAAAAGGTGCTTACTGGGATAACGAAATTAAGTGGACTCAGGAAAATGGTCTGCCCGGGTACCCAGTCTTTACCCGCAAATCGCACAGTGATATTTCCTATCTCGCCTGCGCTCGCTATTTAGTCAGCGATGATACCGACGGTGCAATTTATCCGCAGTTTGCGACGCATAATGCTCAGACCATTATGAGCATCCAGCACATGAACGAAACTCACAAACGCCGTATTGAATATCAGCGTTTGCACGGTATGGGTGACAGTCTGTACGACACGCTTATGGAACAAAACCCGGGCATGGTCGTACGCATCTATGCGCCAGTGGGTCCGCACAGAGACTTACTACCGTACCTGGTTCGCCGACTCTTAGAAAACGGCGCCAACTCGTCTTTCGTTCATAAGCTATTAGACGCCGACACGCCGGTTAATGACCTGGTTGAGCATCCGATGAAAACAGCATCGGGTTACGAGAAGTATGCTAATAGCAAGATTCCACTTCCTCCTCAAATTTATGGGGATCGCACAAATTCATTAGGATTGAATATGAATATTCACTCACAAGCAGATGACTTTATTGCAGCGGTTCAGCAATATCGTGACAAACAATGGCAAGGCGGTCCTATTGTCGATGGCAAGACCGTTGAAACCGATCACCACGTCAGCATTACCAGCCCACAGGAAACCGCAAAACAGGTCGGTAGTATTTACTGGGGCGATAAGAAACTCGCAGAGCAAGCGCTTGAAAGTGCTAACAAAGCTTACAAGCAATGGCGTGACGTTCCGACTGAAGAGCGAGCGAAATGCCTTGAGAAGTTTGCTGACTTAATGGAAGCCAACCGCAACGAGCTAATTGCATTGTGTTCTGTTGAAGCCGGTAAAGGCTTGCAGGACGGTATTGATGAGGTTCGGGAAGCAGTCGACTTCTGTCGTTACTACGCTAACCAAGCGCGTGAGTTGATGGGCTCGCCTATTCAGCTACCGGGGCCAACTGGCGAAGACAATGAACTGTTTGTGGAAGGTCGTGGCACCTTCATCTGTATTAGTCCATGGAACTTCCCGCTGGCCATTTTCGTTGGTCAGGTCGCCGCAGCATTGGTGACCGGTAACTCAGTTATCGCCAAACCGGCCGAGCAAACTGGTCTTATCGCTTACCGCGCAGTGCAACTTGCACTAGAAGCGGGTATTCCGGGTAATGTCTTGCATTACATGCCGGGTAGCGGTGCGGAAGTTGGTAGTTACCTGACATCACAAGAAGATATTGGCGGTGTCTGTTTTACTGGCTCTACTTACACAGCACAAGCTATTAACCGTGCGCTTGCGGCTCGCACAGGACCTATCGTGCCATTGGTTGCCGAAACAGGTGGCCAAAATGCCATGATGGTTGACTCAACAGCGCTGCCTGAGCAGGTTGTGACAGACGTTGTTGCCAGTGCATTCCAAAGTGCCGGTCAGCGCTGCTCTGCACTTCGTGTCTTGTTCGTTCAGGAAGACGTGGCTGACCGTGTTATCGACCTGCTGCGTGGTGCCATGGAAGAGTTGCAAGTCGGTGACCCGTTACTGCATGAAACCGATGTTGGCCCAGTGATTGACGGCATTGCCAAGACGAACCTTGAGCAGCATATTACCGACATTCAGCAAGCCGGTCGTTTGATTGCCCGTGCGCCAATGCCGGACTACACAATGGGTGGTACTTTTGTTGCGCCAACGGCTATCGAAATTGACAGCATCAGTCAGCTGGTAAAAGAAAACTTTGGCCCAATTCTGCATGTTATTCGTTATTCAACCGACAACATTGAGGAAGTTATTGAGAGCATCAATAACACCGGCTTTGGTTTAACTTTCGGTATTCACAGCCGTAACGAAACCTTTGCCTACGAGGTTGCCAGCAAAATTGATGTGGGTAACGTGTACATTAACCGTAACCAAATTGGTGCTATTGTTGGTGTGCAACCATTTGGTGGTCGCGGCATGTCAGGTACAGGGCCGAAAGCCGGTGGTCCTCACTACCTTACTCGTTTTATTACCGAGAAAACACGCAGTGATAACATCACAGCAGTTGGCGGTAATGCCACACTGCTATCACTGGATGACTAATTAAGTAACCTGTTATTGGGTATCAATAAAAACGCCGCTAACGTTAACCGTTGCGGCGTTTTTCAATTGGTTAGCAGGTAAGTTTAGCGCTTATCAACAAGCTCGACGTCGGTTCCGTTGACGCTTCCCTGTAAGTCCTCATCAAACACCACATAAACTTCGTGAAGGTGGTTCGACTCGTCTCTAAACTGCAGAGCTGCTATATCATCTTCGTAACGAAGCAGCTTTGGTGGATTACTTAAATTGTGTGTTCTCGGTGGCAAAATTAAACGCCGTTCTTCGAGCTGCTTACCGTCCCAACTTGCAGCGAGCTGTTTGGGCCGGAACTTAATCACTATCCCAGCCATGAGTGCCATGGTCAGTAAGACGCCAACCGCAATAACCCATATCGGCACTACACCACCAATATAAATTGCCATCCACAACGCCAAAAAAAAGCCGCCCCAGGCTTGGGGGCGGCGGCTATCACGATAAAACTGAAGTGTTTCAGAATTGTTCGTCGTCATGTAAGTATAAACTCTCGCTGCCGTCTTTAATTGCACCCAATAATGCGTGAGTACGAGGCATAATGCGAGCAAAGTAAAAACGCGCTGTTTTAATTTTTGACGCCAGATAAGGCTTTTCAGCTTGTTTTTGCTCAGCCGCAACGGCCATTCGTAACCACATGTAACCGTAAGAAATATATCCCACCAAGTGCAAATATTCTACCGCAACACTGTTCACCAGGTTTTCATCGGTAGCCGCTTTTTGCAGTAACTCTTCGCTGATACTGGTTAAGTCCTGCAGTGACTTCTGCAAAGTTTCAGCTTCTTTAGCCCAGTTACTGTTGCCTGCAATTCCCTGTAGGAATGTTGCTATTTCTTCCACAAAAGGCTTCAGTAGTTCGCCACGCGAGCCCCCTACTTTACGGCCCAGCAAGTCGAGTGCCTGAATACCGTTAGTACCTTCATAAATTTGTGCAATACGGGTATCGCGAACCAACTGCTCTTGCCCCCATTCACGCACATAGCCGTGACCACCAAACACCTGCTGACCGTGAATAGTCGACTCAAGACCGGTATCGGTTAAAAACGCTTTAGCAACAGGCGTCAGTAATGCCACCATAGCATCGGCTTTTTCACGAACCGCATCATCTTGAGAGTATTTTGAGCGGTCTAGCTGCTGACCGACCCAAGTCGAAAATGCACGACCGCCTTCGGTCAACGCTTTCATGGTCAGCAGCATGCGACGCACGTCACCATGCACTAAAATGGAATCTGCCTCAGCGCTGTCATTTCGAGTCGCTTTGGCGCCGCGTCCCTGAATGCGATCTTTCGCGTACTCCAAAGCATTTTGATAAGAGCGCTCTGCTGCACCCAGTCCCTGAATACCAACGCCCAGACGTTCGTAGTTCATCATTGTGAACATAGCGGGCAAACCACGATGCGGCTCGCCAACCAACCAGCCTTTAGCGCCGTCAAAGTTCATCACACAGGTTGCTGAACCATGAATGCCCATTTTGTGCTCAATAGAGCCACAACTTACGGCATTACGCTCTGTTAAATTACCTTCGGCATCGGATAAAAATTTCGGAACCACAAACAGCGAAATACCTTTAGTACCCGCCGGTGCGTCAGGCAGTTTTGCCAGCACTAAGTGAACAATGTTGTCCGCTAAGTCATGCTCACCACCTGTGATGAAGATCTTCGTGCCGCTAATTTCAAAACTGCCATCCTCTGATGGAATAGCTTTGCTTTTGATAATGCCGAGATCGGTTCCGGCGTGAGGTTCGGTCAGACACATAGTACCTGTCCACTCACCTGAAACCATACGTGGTAAGTAATGATTTTTGAGTTCGTCACTGCCGTGGGAGTCAATGGCCATAATGGCCCCGGAAGTAAGACCCGGGTATAGTGAAAAAGCGATATCTGCACTGCACAGCATTTCTTCATACTGCGCCGATAACGACTTAGGCAGCCCCATACCGCCGAACTCAGGGTTAGCAGTAACACCAACCCAGCCACCTTCGGCTAACTGACGGAAGTTTTCTTTATAGCCTTTAGGCGTTGTGACTGCACCGTCTTCAAACTTTACGCCTTCTTCGTCAGCTTCTCGCGCCAGCGGAGCCACTAAGTTTTCAGCAACCTTAGCGCCTTCATCAAGAATCGCACCTGCGGTTTCAACATCCATCATTTCAGCCAGTTCAGGAGCTAGCTCCCAATCCGCTGCGACATTAAAAACGTCATGCAGGACAAAGTCCATATCATCACGTGGAGCTCTGTAATCCGCCATATCTTTTACCTCTTGTCTGAACCAAACAGGGAATTTAAACCCTTAATTTAAACACCTGTTTAAACTGTATCGCACAAGAGTATGAATCCCATTGCGGGATGTCAATAATTTCTATCGTTTCCAGTCTTCTAAAGCAGGGTGCGAAAAGGCTTTAGAGTCAAGCGCAAGTACCACCTGATGTGGCTCTATGCGAATGATATTTAAGCTTTGGTAGCTATCACCTTCATACAAACGCTGGCCATTTAGCTCAATCCAACGGTCGCTTGAACTGCTCCGGTACATATGACTGTCATAGCTAAACTCTGGCACTTGTCGTTGGAATGCGGTCGACAAGTCAGACAAAGAAGGTACAACACTCACTTTACTTTCTGTCCCTCCCCCGGTTTGCTCAACGGCGTCCTGAAAGCGATTCAAAAGCTCAGGGGAGACACTTGATAAATCCAATGCTTCTCGCTGGTTCTCCACTGGCTGCTGAGCCTGAGGTTCGACTTTATTACTCGTACTTGCCTGGGACGGTTCCGGCTCTGTCGGTGTCGCTTCCCAGCTCACCTCAGGGAGAGAAACGGCCTCTCCCCATGAGAAGTCAAGGGCAGTCATTTTAGTATCTGCGCTCGGCGCACCAGACCATAATGCGGCCGCATACCCCGTTGCACCGCCCAAAATAAGTGCCAACGGCCAAATCAGCCACAAGCGACTGGTCCGTTCTCTGTCTTGCGCAATAAGAGAGCTGTCTAATACACTTTTGTTTTTCAAAAGGGGAGACTGCTGCTGTTTTAGCGCTTTTAACAATGACGACATGACTATTCGCCCCCCTTTAATCTAGGACCGAAATTGGAAGCTCTCGATGCTAACCACGCTAACGTTGCAGCATCAAGCTCTCCGGTGACTTTTAACCCGTTGCTAAGTTGCAGCTCTCGAAACTGGCTGGACGAATCTGCATCGTGCAGCTTTTCCGGTAAATGACGTTCTAACTGCGCTCTAATCCACTCTTGCTTATCTTCCGCGGTTTCGGCCGGAGCTTGTTGGTAGAGCAGTAAAAATTCTCCCGTCCAGCCGTCAGTCGTTGTCGGCGTTTCGGTTGTCATTAATAATGGAGAAGAGTCCTTGCGATACAACAAGGCCGGATAATTAATACTTTTCAGCTGCTGCAAAGTTTGGTTCATGCGGGCACAGGCTAAGTCATACCGTTTAACCCACTGGCAAAATGGCTCTGACTCTGGTGGCTCGGGCAGTCCCCAAACGCTGGCAAGCTGTTGCGCCGACGCATAATCATTCGTAATTTTCACAGGTTTTGGTGAAGGAGAGCTGTACCAAAACGTCGCAACTGCCGCCACCGCAAAAAGTAATAAACTCCCTGCGACAGAAAGTGCCTTTGTCTTGTTCGGCCTTCCCCTTTTCGACGGACCGTCCAGTTCAATAGCCGCCTGGTTCAAATGGGCAGGCTTTACCTCTGGTGACGAATCGGTATAGGCAGCCAGCAGAGCGCGGTCACAATACAGGTTTAAAAGCCTCGGAATACCTTGTGTCAGCTGATGTGCTCTTTTTGCCGCAGCCGCTGTAAACAGTGGCCGGTTTGCCCCTGCCACTTGCAATCGATAGGCAATATAACGCTGTGTATCTTGTTCAGTAAGAGGCAATAAGTGATAGCGCGCCGTAATTCGCTGAGCTAACTGTCTTAACTCCTGACGACGCAGCAAATCCTGGAGCTCAGGTTGCCCAATGAGAATAACGCGTAATAGCTTTTTATTGTGTGTTTCCAGGTTGGTCAGCAGGCGCAACTGCTCTAACACCTGCGGTCTTAAGTGCTGCGCTTCATCAATGAGCACCACACATTGCTGTCCGTCTTCATTCGCTTTTAGCAAAAACTGGCTGAGTTTATCCGTCAAAACTTTTCGTGTTGCCGAGCGCTTTTGATAGCGAATACCAAACTCATCGCACAGACTCGCCAGCAGCTCATCTTCATTCAGCATGGGGTTCAGAATAAAGGCCGTTTCGGTCGACTCAGGTAACTGCTCAATAAGCGCCCGTGACACTGTTGTTTTGCCCGTGCCGACTTCGCCGGTTAATAAGATAAAACCGCCACTGCCCTGCAAGCCTTGAGTCAGATGAGCTAACGCCTCCTGATGCCGTTCACTCAGGTAAAGGTAATTAGGGTCTGGCGCTATGGAGAAGGGCTCTGCCTGCAAACCAAAATAGTTTTGATACATAAGCGTTGTGCGCAATTTATTATTATTTAACCAACAGTGTAACGACTTGCTTGCACATCCACCAGTGATTAGCGATGATCACTTTCACTAAGTATGGCGTTTAACCGGGGAGTCATGAGTGCAAACCTATTTAGTCGGCGGCGCAGTTCGCGATAAGTTACTGGGGTTAGCCGTTAAAGAGCGCGATTGGGTGGTTGTTGGCGCTACGCCACAACAAATGCTCGACCAGGGCTTCCAGCAAGTGGGAAAAGACTTCCCTGTATTTTTACACCCACTAACCCGAGAAGAATATGCCCTCGCCCGCACTGAGCGTAAAAATGGCAAAGGCTACAAAGGCTTTGATGTATTCGCTTCACCGGATGTCACTTTAGAAGATGATTTGGTGCGCCGCGACCTTACTATCAATGCCATAGCCGAAGACGAGCATGGCCAGCTGATAGATCCCTACGGTGGCCAGCGTGACATTGAACAGAAAAAGTTACGCCACGTGTCACCGGCGTTCGAAGAAGACCCGTTAAGAGTACTTCGCGTTGCTCGCTTTGCCGCCCGGTTTAAGCACTTAGGTTTTACCATTGCCGATGAAACGCATGAATTACTGGTCAAAATAGCTCACTCTGGCGAGCTTGAAGCTTTGACGCCTGAGCGCGTGTGGCTGGAATGGGAAAAGTCATTAGGCACAGGTAGCCCGGACGTATTTCTGAGTACCCTGGCTGATATTGGCGGTTTAAATCAGGTTCTTAAGCAGTTCAAAGCGAAGAGCAGCCATCTGAATCGTTTACACAAGGCGGCTCAATTCAGCGCATCTCACACCGAGCTTACCAAGCCACTTATCTTTGCGAGTTTGTTTATTGGCGAGTCGCCCGTCGAGGATATTTCCGATTTTTGCAAAGTATTGGCAATACCCAATGAGTACCGTGATGCCGCTGTACTTGCCGAGCGAAATAGTGACCTCATTCTTTCAACAAAGCTACCGAGCGCCGAGCAATTTGCTGAGGCATTGCAGTCGATAGACTACTGGCGCCGCCCGGAAAAACTGCAACAGCTACTATTGCTGCGTCAGTTAGAGCATGAAGCCACTGAATTTTCAGAACGTATTGTTAAGCAAAATCAGCAACTGACACAGGCCGCGATAAAGGCTTCGGAAGTGAGCCCTCAGGCACTAATAAGTGAAGGCTTCACCGGCAAACAACTTGGGCTTGCGATAAAAGAAAAGCGACTGGAAACGCTTACGCACCAGCTTAAGCAAACTCTTTAAGCCAGTCCGTATTTTCCAGCGGAGTTAAATTTTGTTGTTCAGGCTGTTGGCAATATTGGTGCCACATTGCGCCGTAAGTTTTCTTCAAAATCGGGTGTTGTCTGTTTTCGGCTATTTCCGCCAAAGGCCAAAGCACAAACGCATTTTCAGTTATTTCGTGGCGTGGCAGCTGTGGTGCTTTTTCGCGCACCATATCGTCGTAAAGCAACACGTCGATGTCTAGCGAGCGGGGGCTGTACTTCGCACTGTCGGGCTTGCGTCCGTTTTCTTGCTCAATGCGCTTACAATGCGCTAACACCGTTTCAACCGGCTGAAAAGTAGTGACTTCCACGACAAGATTGTAAAAGTCGCTTCCCTTAAAGCCCACCGCCTCGCTCAGAAAAATACGTGACCGTTGCTGGTAGTTAAAGCTGTCCGCCAACGCTCTCAAACCGGATAAAATATGATGTTCTTTATCAATATTTGAGCCAAGTCCTAAAAAGACAACTGCCACACTGACCCCTTAGCCGAAAGGACTGTCGAAAACACTGCGACGAACAGTCACTGCAACATTAGCAGCATTGGGGACGGCACCGGGCTTCGACACCTTCACCTCGACATTCTGCACGCCAAACTCATTGAGAATTAAGCTAGCAACGCCTTCGGCTACGCTTTCAATTAACTGACGTGGCTTTTCGGCAACCCATTGAGTCACTTTTTCACTGACTAAGGCGTAATCAAGAGCGTCGTTCAAGTCATCGGACTTCGCGGCGGTTTGGTTATCCCAACTCATTTGAATATCTAAAGTGAGTGTTTGCTTCTTCTCTTTCTCCCAGTCGTACACGCCTATAATTGTGTCGACGCTGAGGCCTTCAATGCTAACCACATCGATATCCGCTTGTTCCATTTTCACTCACCCCATAGTAATTGCGGCAAAAACCGCTTATTCTATAAACCTGAATTTTAAACCGCAGTCTACCCTAACAAAAGAGGGATTCGTACCCTATGACAGCGTTAACCATACTGATGATTCTGACAGCCTACCTCTTAGGCTCTATCAGTAGCGCTGTGCTTATCTGTAAATTATGGGGCCTGCCTGATCCTCGAAAGGAGGGGTCTGGTAATCCGGGGGCGACTAATGTCTATCGGGTTGGCGGTAAAATCCCTGCCTTGCTCACACTCTGGTTTGATGTATTAAAAGGCATGGTGCCGGTGTGGGGCTCGTACTTTTTAGGTATAGAGCCCTTTTTCTTAGGGCTAATAGCGGTGGCTGCCTGTCTGGGTCACATTTTCCCGCTGTACTTTCATTTTCGCGGTGGCAAAGCTGTCGCTACGGCATTAGGCGCCATGTTCCCGGTCGCCTGGGAAATGGCGTTACTGCTGATTGCAACCTGGCTTGTGGTCTTCAAAATAAGCAAAGTGTCATCACTTGCGGCGCTTATCACTGTCTGTCTGGCGCCTTTTTATGCGTATTGGATAAAACCGCAGTACACCGTGCCGGTTATTATGATTTCGCTGTTAATTTTGTGGCGACACCAGTCAAATATCGTACGCCTGACATCCGGTCAGGAAAAAGGCTTTAAACGCCGTCAGTAGCCGCCGCTGGTTTGGCCACCTGCATCGGCTCTAAGTCGGTCATTGGCCAGCGCGGATACGTCTTAACACTCAATGCTTCGCGCTCTCCCGCCTGCAAACGCAAAGCCCCCGCGAGCGCGATCATGGCACCGTTGTCAGTGCAAAATTCAGTGCGAGGATAAAACACACGACCGTTCACTTTTTGCATTAGCTTTTCAAGTTCGGCTCGCAAGTGTTTATTGGCACTCACTCCACCAGCAATGACCAGTCGCTTATAGCCCGTTTGCTTTAACGCACGACGGCATTTAATAAGTAAGGTATCAACAACCGCATCCTCAAACGCCCGGGCAATATCCGCCAGTGTTTGCTCGCTGTTGTCATTCGCCGCTAATGTATTTGCCGCAAAGGTTTTTAAGCCACTGAATGAAAAGTTCAAACCGGGACGGTCTGTCATCGGTCTTGGGAACGTGAAGCGATCACTCACCCCCTTTTCGGCAAGTGCTGCAAGCCTCGGTCCGCCCGGGTAGTCGAGTCCCATTAATTTAGCGGTTTTATCGAAAGCCTCACCGGCAGCATCATCAACAGACTCACCCAATAACTCGTAGTCGCCAATGCCTTTGACCTGAACCAGCTGCGTGTGTCCGCCTGATACGAGTAAGGCGACAAAAGGAAATTCAGGCTGGTCATCTTCCAGCATGGGCGCCAGCAAATGGCCTTCCATGTGGTGTACACCAACGGCCGGAAGACCCCATCCAAATGCCAGGCTTCGGCCTATGCAGGAGCCAACTAACAAAGCACCGACCAGGCCGGGACCTTTAGTGTAAGCCACGCCATCCAAGTCTTTCGGTGTTAACCCTGCTTCTTGCAGTGCGGCTTTCACCAACGGCAAAGTTTTACGTACGTGATCTCGTGACGCCAACTCAGGCACCACACCACCGTAGTCAGCATGCAGCTTTACTTGCGAGTATAACTGATGAGCCAGCAGCCCTTTTTCAGTGTCATACACCGCAATACCTGTTTCATCACAAGACGTTTCTATACCTAATACCCGCATACTACTCACCGATGATGCTTTTTAACGACAATTACCGGTATTTTACCTGATTTTTGTCTTCTCATCAGTTTAAAAGAGCTAATTGTGGCTTTTCAGCCATATAACTCTTACACCAACAGAAACTAATTACTCGTATCAATAAGTCTTCTTAACATTTTGTTATATGGTTAACGGAACTCAGGCAATCCAGCGAAACTAAACTTTTTTCAGACAAAGCGGCATGGACGGCTATTTATATTTATTTTTTACTAAAAAGATATGCAGCTACCGCAGAACCTGCTGCTAGTACACCAAGAAACGCCCCCTTAGCAAACCCCGCCTCGTGGCCTCTTTTGTAGCCTTTTTTCTTCTCCCGATACATAGCCTTTCAAGTCAGCGCTGCTCTCACCCGACCATACATATTTATTAGCCTCATCACTTAGCTCTGGTTCTCTCAACATCCTTTCAAACAAAGCTCTAGCGGCCTCTATTGCAAGCTTTCTTGACCTTGCAAACTCTTCGAGCTCACTTTTGTTATTTAAAATTGATCGCACTTTTTATCTACTCATAAACAATCCGTCTTAACAGCAACTCTATATCAAGTATTCCTTTAGACTAATGACAACTTTGTTCAAAATAAAATATTACCTATCGGAATAGTTTCCTTTTAAGAATTCGATATAAAGCCAATTTCGTTCTGTCAACAAACTCATCTTCGCTTTCTTCTTTGTTAGGCTCTCCAATTGTGTTACTCAGCTCTGAAATAACTGCATCACTATATGCTATGTCTACAACTTTACCGGAAAACTTCGACACTTCATTATTTGAAGTGTCCTGAGCCACAACAGATACTTCACTATTAATTTTTTTTGTTAACTCCTTAGTGGAAGAGTTTTTTACATCTGTATCCATTACTTTTACGAAACTTTTGAAATCACTCATGGCTCACTTCCTTTTCTTCATTTTTTTCTTTCTTAGAGCGAAAATACTCCCTGAGAATTAGATCAAAAGACTCAACCATCGCCAAAACTATCTTTTCCTTAGCTGAGTCTGGCACTTTCTTCCAAAGATTAGTAAACCAATCTAACAAACCGGATAACCAACCAAGCATTAAGCTCTCCTTTATTGTATTAAGTTACTGTGCCCTTAAAAAACAGTTGCACTAGGCTGTGGCCTCTCGGTAAATAAATGCATTTAATTAATTGAGAGGTTCACGTTAACATTCTCTCTTACTCGTGCGTCATTTTACGTCGCACCCCAAAAATCCACTTTGCTACTCTTCAAAATAAACTGCGTCACCCCATACTTCTGTACCGTTTTGCATCAATAGTTCGATAACAACAGGCGCTATCGCTCCCAGAATCCTGCACGCATCACTTAATTGCTCTCGGTTCATTCCTCCCTGATAGGTTGCACCACCATGAATTACCTGATTCCGTAGGGTATACATACGATCCATTAGAATGGAGACAGACGTTACCGTGTCTTGCTCAGCTAAAGCTTGATTAGCACGCTTTTTCGCAGACTCAAAGCTATCTTTCCAACTATTGTCTACCGTTTGTTGATTAACATAGTCCCAATACGGCTGGAAGACATACGGATTGTTCATGAGCGAACGAATAGCGGTTGGATACTGCTCCCAAATCACGTTATAAAGCCGTTTGTCGGCATCAGAGTTAATAACCCGGTCAAAGAAATCACGATAAGCTTCGCGTTCACTTTTCTGTATAGTAATATTATGCTCACTTGCATAAGCAGCATTAAAGCTAATCCAGAGCGCTATAAATTCACCATCTATATCCTCATGCTGTCGTTCAAACTCCGCTTTTTTTAACCAGCTAAGAGCTCGGTGAATTCGTAAACTAATACCCTGTCCCCATTTGTCTCGGTGTTCACGCTGAAACGCTTTTAAACTCTCAAAGCTTTTTGGCATTTTATGCTCCCTGATACTTAGCAGATGCCGCTGCAAGCTGCTGCTTTATTTCATTACGTAAAGACTTAGGCTCTAATACCTCTACGTCATTGCACAATGACAATAACCACCAACGTAGTTGCCAGGAATCTGCCACTGTTGCCGTTAAAATACAGTCTTCGCCTTCTTTTTTTATGGTCTGATCCTGACTCAAGGGCGTTTCGCTAACATGCAGAGAAGTCTCAGAGCTAATTTTGGCTTTTACTAAGATTGACTCCCCCGACGAAAAACTCAATCGACCTGCATTCAAGTAATCACTCAATTTATAATCAGACGGAATCACGATAGGCTTTTCCAAAACATCCAGAGCCTGGATACGATGCATAGCTAACAGCAAAACATCTTGGTAGGGTTCGATAGTTGCGGTGATATAAGTCGTCAAACCTCTTTGCACAATACCTAAAGGGTGCAGTACATAATCTCTTAACTCACGCTTATCTACCGAGTCATAAGTCACATGGATACACTGCCCTTTCAGAATTGCCAACTGAACTTGGCTTAATATAGCTTCATCAACTTTGGGAGGAATTTGAGGCAATGTTGCAGGAACATAGGCCACTTTCTCCTGCCAACTCGCCAACTTATAGCGCTGGTTAACTTTGTTTAAAGTATCTTTGGCCTGATTCAGCTTTGGAGACAAAGCGTCAAAAACAGTGGCTGGCAGAATTGGCTTTAATACTTGCTCAACCATTGTTAAAGAAAGTGCTTCTGCCATAGATACGGCTGGAAGGCTAGCATCTGCACTAGACACCCAGTACCAACCAAAAGGCTGTCCTTTGTCATTACAAGTAATACCGAACGATTGGCTGAGGTCATTAAGGTTTCTCTCAACTTGTCGCTTTGATATATCAAAACCTTGATCATTCAAATGCTGGCAAATATCACTCGCTGTAATACCGGGTGGCTTTGTGGGTAATAGCTTTAGCATTTCCCACTGGCGAACCATAGATTCTCGACTTCCCTGTTTAGACATACTCGTATTTCTATTACATTTTTTCTGAGCTTACCGACAAAGAACAATATTAACAACCTGATATAACAACTCTGCTGGTGAGTGCTCTGCGACATGTAATGACGCAGGTAGTCGTTAGGCTATTCATTTTCTAACAATGGATATTTGTTATGACGCTACAACAATGTTTAGAAGATTCGATCAGCTCTTTACTTCATAAACTATGCTTTGCAGACGATTTTGCCCCAGTTTTTGACTCAATGTTTGATGAATACGAGCAGCCGAGCTCAGCCACTCCAGGAACAGTAAGTTATATAGAGAAGATCAATAGGAGACGTCGACGACTTGGTGTTACCCCGACAGAAAAGAATGGCGCTTTACCCGATAACTCTAGTCAGAAACTTACGCAAGAGTGGACCTCTCATTTACTCAGTACCCACCGAGCAGATTTTGAGCGTAGTCTTTCTCTGGCTTTGTTTTATCAAGACCCTGCTGGAACAGATTGTATTCCTAATGATAACGACACTGAATATGACCAAGTCGCGGCTGAGATCATGAGAACACAAAGGAAAGGTTTAAAGCAGTCGTTAGAGCAAAGTTTAAAAAATATTTTTGGCAATAATGTTTGTCAAAGTATAGATTTTGACGAGCTCACCAATGACGTAATTAACAGTATGACATTAAGGTTCGTACAAACATTGGTAGTGTTCAGAATTCTGTGTCATTTCGTTAAACTAAGCAAAAAAGAGATGACATATGACCAAAACCAATTTCGACATGGATGCCGCTTTAAAGCAGTTGCGTGAAGGCAAAGACCTCACCGGCAAAGACGGCATCCTGACACCGCTTATTAAACAACTCACCGAAGCCGCGATGCAGGCTGAGCTTGAAGAGCATCTCAGTGATAAAGAGCAATCTAACCGCAAGAACGGTTCGACGTCAAAAACAGTCAAGAGTCCGGCCGGCAGCTTTGAACTTGATACGCCCC
>NZ_FNCB01000010.1 GCF_900100855.1 Idiomarina zobellii | reverse complement strand
AATCATGCGAGGTGAGAATTAACTTGTCCGGACGACACCGGAACGCTTGTCCGAATGATGCCGGAATCGCTGTCCGGATAGACCGAAATACGCACCACGGGCGGACGCTATCGACTTGTTTCGTCGTATGGTGTTTAACCATGTAGCCACCAACCACGATGATCACTCCAAGAACTTTGGTTTTATGCTGGAGGACAAGCAATGGCGGTTGAGCCCGGCTTACGACGTGGCCTTTAGCTACAAACCCGGAAACCCCTGGGTAGAGCAGCACTGGATGTCTTTAAATGGCAAGCGCAGCGGCCATACCCGTGCCGACTTTTACGCGCTGGCAGACGTTCAGTTACCAAAGGTAGAGCGCAAAGAAATCGATGCCATTATTGATGGCGTGATAAACGCGGTGTCTCAGTGGCGGGAATTAGCCACTGAACATGAGGTGCCCAAAACGCTTGCCGACTCAATCGATAGTCATCTCAGACTGAAAGACTTTGCCTGAGACGCGTTTATCGGGATAACAATGCGGATTATGTGCCGCAGTTTAATTACTCCGACCACACTGCGTACTCATTCCCGCTAGGGCAGGTAAATTGAAAGCGTCGACCACCGGGAAAATCAAATATCGGCTTAATGATTTTACCGCCTGCGTCCTCAACGCTTTTCAGGCTTTGCTCAAGATTTTTGCTATACAAGACCACCAACGCGCTACCCGTTGACGTTTGTGCCACCAAATCAGATTGGTAAAAGCCGCCATCGAGCCCGGCGTTCTGGATAGCCGCGTACTCGGAGCCATAGTCAACAAACTCCCAGCCAAAGGCTTGCTGGAAGAAACGCTTGGTTGCGTCAAGACTCCGCGCCGGGAGTTCAATGTAATTAATTTTGGTTGAGCTCATTGTGTGCCTCGCTTAGGGCTTTTTGAAAACGGTTTTGCTATGCAACGGTAAGATCAAGCTTCTGAACCTTATCTAAATTTAAGTTTTTTCCAGCATGCCATAAGTCGTATGCATCCTGCATCGCTAACCAACTCTCCGGGCTTCTGCCCAAAGCTCTCGATAAACGTAACGCCATTTCAGGGCTTATGCCACTTTGGCACTTCAAAACTCTGTTTAAAGTGGAAGGGGAAACATTAAGTTTTGTCGCTAAATACCGACAGCTCAAGCCAAAAGGCTGCATATAGGTTACTAAAATAAATTCACCAGGATGGACAGGGTTATGCATAATAGACATTAGTGATAATCCTCGTAGTTAAGCAGGTATACGTGACCATCACGAAACTCGAAGGTTAAACGCCAATTGCCACTCACCGCTATCGACCAAATATTTTTTCGAACACCTTTTAACGGATGAAGCCTGTATCCCGGGATATCGAGATCTGAAACTTTCATAGCAGTATTTAATGCCGCTAACTGCATACGTAACCTCGCAGCATGATTTGCTTGAATTCCGCGAGTACTTCCAGTTTCAAAGTAGAGCTTCAGTCCTTTGTGTCTAAATGTTTTGATCATGAGATATTAGTGTAGCGTGTTGCGCAATGGTGTCAATTTGAAATTTATTTCTATTTTCGGCATATGCGCTATGTACTGGATTTTATTCATCTTCGAGCTCCTCCCTAATTCGTAAAAAGCTGGCAAAGCGCGGCACGCCATTATTGGTGTAGCCGTGGTACTTGTAGGTAATGATACTGCCGACAGGTGGAGGATTGGCGCGTTCGGCGTCGGTGAATCCGGTGCCAATAGAAAATTCAATGCCTTGCTGATTGCGCACACGCAGCGCACCGAGCATGTCGGTGTATTTACCTTTGCCCGGTAAATGCGCGATAACCTCGGCCTCTTCATCGAAATAGGGTTTTAATTTTAATAAAGCGTCACTTCTGCCCGACTGATGAAGCGCTGTTGCCAAATGCAGCATCAGGCCTTCTGCGCCCCGCTCAACCATAGCTTGCAGGTGTTCGCTTAACTCATGGTTGGAATGAAACCGTTGCTGCTTAACCGCTTTAATATGTTCAATGTTCATTTTCTCAATTAAGTTTGAATAGTTTTTGTATCGCTCCTCAAATGGTCGCTGTGAGTCAGGCATATCAAACACCATATATTGGACTTCTCGCCAACGTTCTTCTTCTGGTATTTGCGTTCTAACAATAGAACTTAGCGCCTCAAAGCTCTGACGCTTTGTCCATAACTCACCATCAAGCCAAATATCAGGTAGTGGTGCAGTAAACCACTCAGGAGCCGATATTTGGTTGCCTTGTCGGGTCAGTAGTTTGGAGCCGGTCCAAATGGCTCGTATACCGTCATACTTTTCGCTGACCAAGTAGTCGCTAATGGGAATGCTCGTGTTTTCTTCATACACTTTTGCCAGTTGGGTTTGTGGGGAAGCTTGTAGCGCGAACGCTGAATGTGGCAAAAGAGCTGTGAAATACAGAACTGTTAAATAAACAATATGAATCTTTGAAAATGCTGGCATCCTTGCCTCTTATTTGGGATTGAGTTGCAGCGCGTTTGCGCCAGGTGTCATAAAGAGACTAGCATCGGTTGCTAAAATTGGCAGCGTGGCGATGTCGTATTATGAGCTAAGCAAACCGATTTTCGCATTACGTTATGAGTCAAATGCGCGAAAACGGCGTATAAGAAAATGACGTTCGCAAAAGGTGGTTCTAATGTCAGAGCAAAGTTCGAAACTTATTATTTTCTTTGATGGCGGATGCCCATTGTGCGTTAAGGAGATGCGTCATTTAAGGAAGCTTGATGAGAAACGACAAATAACGTTCGAAAATATTAATGAGCCGGACTTTAACCAGCGGTACCCTCAAGTTGACGTTGCTAAGGCCAACCAGTATTTACACGGGCAAGTCAGCTCCGGTGAAATGATCTACGGCTTAGATGTTACCCACGCGGCTTGGTCGTTAGTAGGTAAAGGCTGGATGATTGCCCCTCTGCGCTGGCCGGTTATCCGCTGGTTTGCGGATAAAGCCTATTTATTTTTCGCACGTAACCGCAACCGTATTTCCAAACTACTAACAGGTAAAGAGCGCTGCGCGCAGTGTTCAATTGATTAAGGAGGTTGTTATGCCGGACGTTTGGCGCGATAAAGACGAGCGAATGTATCAGCATATCAAGCAGTCGCAGATGGATGACGGTAAGAGTGAAGACGAGGCCGAAGAAATAGCCAGTCGTACCGTGAACAAGCAGCGGCGCGAGGAAGGGGTTACCGATAACACCACCACTCAGGGTACCGGTAACCCCAACACCCGGCTGGAAGAGCGAACCAAAGATGAGCTTTATAACCGGGCGCAGCAGCTTGATATTGATAACCGCAGTGAAATGAGTAAAGACGAACTGATTGAGGCGATAAGGCAAAAGCAGTAATGGATTAAAGCTGCCGACTGACTGCTTTGATGGTTTTATAAAACCAGTATGGCTAAAACCAGAAATCCTGACTATGCTAGAGCATTTATTTGAGAACAGGATACTCAGGGATGAGGGGTAAAACATGAAAAATACGCAAGTTCAGATATTTGAAAGCCAGGATGGGCAAGCGCAATTGGAAGTGGCCTTAGACAAAGAAACTGTCTGGCTTTCCCAAGAGCAGATGGCTGAGTTGTTTGATAAAGCAAAATCGACGATAAACGAGCACATAAAGAACGTATTCAAAGACGGGGAGCTTGAAGAAAATGAATCGATAAGAAAATTCGGAAATTCCGAATTTTCTACAAAGCCTACAAACTTTTATAATCTAGACGTTATCATATCTGTTGGTTATCGGGTTAAGTCTGCGCGAGGAGTGCAGTTCCGGAAGTGGGCTACTCGTATACTCCAGGAGCATTTAGTACGGGGCTATACTTTAAATGAATTGCGACTAAAAGAACGAGGCATTGAATTTGAGCAAGCTCTAAACTTACTCAGTCGTACTCTTAGCAATCAAGGTTTAGTATCTGAGGAAGGTGAAGCCGTTGCGCAGGTTATCAGTGACTACGCTCGGTCCTGGTCACTGCTGCAAGGTTATGATGAACAAGTTTTAGCAGAAGTTGGTGCTAGGCAAAATGGCATGCAGGTGTTAGACCCTGAAAATGCAATCAATGCTATTCAACAACTTAAAAAAACACTTATCGCTAAAGGGGAAGCTACTGAACTATTCGGACAGGTCCGTGGTAATGGGCTTTCCTCGGCATTAGCGACGATAGAACAAGGTTTTGCAGATGAGTTGTTTTACCCCAACATAGCCAGCCGTGCTGCCCACTTATTGTACTTTGTAATTAAAAACCATCCACTGGCCGACGGCAATAAGCGCTCCGGCTCGTTTCTATTCTTGTGGTATCTACGCCTTAATCAACACTTGTTGGCTAAACCTGTTGACCGGTTGATTAACGACAACACACTTGTAGCTCTGGCGCTATTAGTAGCTGAGAGCTTACCGAACCAAAAAGAATTAATGATTAGGCTGATTGAACATTTTATTCTCCTTAAGGAGCCAGCGGATAGTAAGAATTAAAGCTGACGACTGACTGCTTTGATGGTTTAATAGAGCCATCATTAGCAAGGAAAAGCAGTCAAATTGTCATGGCCGACACGCAGTACATAACCAAGAATCGTCTTTCTCAGGAAGTGAATACAGCCCGCGTATGGGTCGCTATTATTGGCGCGCCTATTGCGGGTTTTTTAATGTATAGCTTGCCAAATTTCTGGTGGATTGTTGGGCTAGCCTACTTATTCAGTGTTATTGGGGCGGCATCCACTAAGCGTTCAGGTGCTAAGGGTGAATTAAAAACACTGAAACTGTTAGAAAAACTCCCCGATAGCTATGTTTTGTTTAACCAAGTTGATGTACCCAACTCGCGAGCAAAACGCGGCTTTACTGAGCTGGATTTGATTGTTGTGGGTCCTAACGGTGTGTTTGTTGTGGAAGTGAAAAACAACAACTCAAAAGTAACGGGAGATGAGCAGTCTCCTAATTGGATAGCTCATAAAGTAGGGCGCAAAGGTGGTCGTTATACCGCTAAAGTTCGCAATCCAATAAAACAGCTAAAAAAACAGGTTCATGTTTTAGCTGAACACTTGAAGAAAAATCGAGCATCAACCTGGATAGACGGTGTCGTGTTTTTTTCACATCGCAGCGCTCGAGTTAAGCTCTCTTCACCAACCAGTGTGCCCGTTTTTGAACGTAAAGGGCTGGTCGATTATATATTGAATTATCGGCCTAAACGGTCACCGTCGAATTTTGAGAAAATTGTTCAGCAATTAGCTTTACTTAAAGAAGGTAATATACAAAAGTGACTGATTTAACGACTCGAGAAAAATTTAAACAACACATTATAAAACTACCCAAGTGGCTTCAGTTTGTTTTGATTTTCGCTCCGTATGTGACTCTTTTCTATTTCGATCTAAGTTTTTGGGGGCAGCTGTATGGCGCGTTAATGGTTTTGTTTGCGTTTTATATCACTCCCGATGCCTTTTCTCGGTCTCATAATAGAAGTGAGGTGAAAAACATTATGGCATTGCTCGATGCTCAAGGTGATAAGCTTCGGGTCGGCCTTGAGCAGGTACCTTCAACTAAGTTAAAGCGCGTAGCGGTTGGTGAGTACAATAAAAGCTCGGCTATTCTGAGCTTTCCTTTTAACTATCAAATTAGCCACCATTATGTCTTTCCCATCCAACAGCTAGACTCGGTGCGAGAGTTCTTTAAAACCAACTATCCGCAAATAGATCTTATCACCTGATTCTTCACAGCTTTGCCATTTTTAATTAACAAAACTGCAACAAAAGACTTTTAAAGTATCAAAGTGTGTGGTACTTATGAGTTGTGGTGTTTTTGTTAACAAGTGCGCTAACACCATCGCAAAAAACATAAGAATAAAGTCGTATAAAAAGCAGGAGGTCTTACCATGGATCATTCAGAAGAACTGCAAAAGGTAAATGACAAGTCTGGCAAGGGTCGCGCTGCAAAACGTAAATGGCGCGAAATAGAACAACTAAAAGAAAAATATCGGCTGCGGGAAGAGCTTGCCGAAATGGACTACTCGTTAGACCTCGACTTAGAAGAAATCGAACTTTAAAAAGAAACGCCGCTTGATTCATTTCAAGCGGCGTTTTTGCTTTAGCGAATTTGTGCGAGCATTTGCTTGAGAGCTTTCGGTGCGCCCGCGGCAATGTTGCCTGACTGTACATAGTTATGGCCGCCCTGGAAGTCACTGACAATGCCTCCGGCTTCGCGAACCAGTAATTCGCCAGCGAGTATATCCCAGGGCTTTAAGCCCATTTCCCAGAATGCGTCGTGGCGTCCGGCTGCAACGTAGGCTAGGTCTAGTGCTGCTGCACCGGCTCTGCGCACATCTGCACAGTGCTCGAACAGCTTGCTGAACATTTCCAGGTACTCAGGTAATCGGCTTTTCATTTTGAACGGGAAGCCCGTTGATAAAATGGCACCTTTCAATTCAACTTTAGGTGATATGCGTAAACGGCGACCGTTTAGCTGAGCCCCCGCGCCGCGAGAAGCGGTGAAAAGCTCTTCACGCATAGGGTCATACACAACGGCCTGCTGAACAGAGCCCTTGTGAAGTAAAGCAATAGAAATACAAAAGTGGGGAATACCGCGCATGTAATTGGTCGTGCCGTCTAGCGGGTCAATTACCCACTGGAAGTCGTTTTCTTTACCAGCCTGAGTACCGCTTTCCTCTGCAATAATGCCGTGATCGGGGTAAGACTTTTTAATTGTGTTGATAATAGCCTGTTCAGCGGCTTTATCCATGTCAGTTACCCAGTCGTTTAAGCCTTTTGACTCAGCTTCTACGGGGTGTCCCTGATCGAAATTTTTAACTAAAATTTTGCCGGCCGCACGCGCTGCGCGCACCGCAATATTTAACATCGGATGCATACCAATTACCTGTGCTGTAAAAGAACAATTTTCGGTCGCGGATCATACCAGTGTTGGGGTATCATGCCAAACTTTTCGACAACCTCGCAGAATAAGCCGAGAAGTTAGCGCGCAAAGCAAAGGAAATACTCATGCTCGACAATATACGCATTGTGTTGGTGAACACCTCTCATACCGGGAATATCGGGTCAGTCGCCCGTGCTATGAAAACCATGGGGCTCTCCGACTTAGCCTTGGTTGATCCTGTGCAGGAACCGGACAGTCATGCATCGGCATTAGCTGCGGGCGCAACGGATATTCTGGCTAACGCGACTATTGTTGATAACTTGCACGATGCAATTTCAGATTGTGGACTTGTGGTTGCGACAAGTGCCCGGAACCGAACGTTAGACTGGCCGTTGCTCGACCCTCGTGAGTCGGCTGCGAAAGTATTGCAAGAGTCCACTCAGCATAAAGTTGCGTTGGTATTTGGTCGTGAAAGTAGTGGTTTAACAAACGAAGAGCTGCAACAAAGTCACTTTCATTTGCATATTCCGACAAACCCAGAATATGGCTCTCTAAACTTGGCAATGGCCGTTCAGTCAGTGTGTTACGAAGTTCGTATGCAGTGGCTGGAAGCGGGTGAAAAAGTGGAAGCCGACATTCCTGATTATCCGCGTGTTGATGACTTAGAGCGTTTCTATGAACATTTAGAAGCGACACTGACGAATACTGGCTTCATTAATCCGAAGCATCCGGGACAGGTTATGACTAAATTGCGACGCCTTTATAATCGGGCGCGACCGGAAGAGAGCGAGATCAATATTTTGCGTGGAATGTTAGCCTCTGTGGATAAATCGATTGACAATACTTGACTAAAATAGTCGGGAATGTAGAATTTCAACTTACGATTAACACTTCCCGAGGAAATTGCTATGCGTCTGACATCAAAAGGCCGATACGCGGTAACCGCAATGCTCGATGTGGCTTTATTTGCAGCAAAAGGCCCCATTCCACTGGCGGATATTTCAGAGCGTCAGGGCATTTCCTTGTCGTATTTAGAGCAATTGTTTGCACGTTTGCGTAAGCACGGTTTGGTTGACAGTGTTCGGGGTCCTGGTGGTGGTTACCGACTGGGACGTGAGCCAGCTGATATATCGGTGGGTTCGGTTATTCATGCGGTCGATGAGTCAATTGATGCAACGCGGTGTCAGGGCAAAGCGAACTGCCAGGGCGGCGAGCGCTGTTTGACGCATTCACTATGGGAAGGTTTGAGTGACCGTATTTCCGATTTTTTAGACGGAATTACCCTTGCTGAGCTAATGAAAAACTCTGATGTAGGCGACGTTATGCAACGCCAGCATTTACGCCATGCATCGGACGAAGACATAAAAGTTAACTGCCAACTGTAACGGCACTTACCAGGAGGACCTTCGTGCCTAAACAACCCATCTACATGGATTATGCCGCAACTACGCCAGTAGCTCCTAAAGCGGCAGAAAAAATGGCAACTTGCTTAACCATGGACGGGGTGTTTGGAAACCCTGCCTCGCGTTCTCATAAATATGGCTGGCAAGCCGAAGAGCTTGTGGATATTGCACGGCATCAAGTCGCCGACTTAATTCATGCCGATGCCCGCGAAATTGTTTTTACCTCAGGCGCAACCGAGTCGGATAACCTGGCTTTGAAAGGTGTTGCGCATTTTCATGCCGACAAAGGCAAGCATATTGTTTCGGTAAGAACTGAGCACAAAGCCGTGCTCGACCCTTGTGCGCAGCTTGAAAAAGAAGGCTTCGAAGTCACTTATTTAGACGTTAAAGAAGACGGTCTTATCGACTTGGATGAGCTTCGTTCAGCGCTGCGTGAAGACACTATTCTGGCCAGTGTTATGTGGGTCAATAACGAGATTGGTGTTATTCAGGATATAAACGCTATTGGCTCCATTTGTCGTGAGAACGGTACCTTGTTTCATGTTGATGCAGCACAGGCCGCCGGTAAGTTACCTATTGATATGTCCAGCGCACCGGTCGATTTAATGTCGATTTCTGCGCATAAAATGTATGGCCCGAAAGGCATTGGCGCATTGTACGTGCGTCGTCAACCGCGTGTTCGCATTGCGGCTCAAATGCACGGCGGCGGTCATGAGCGCGGAATGCGCTCAGGAACACTGGCAACACACCAAATTGTTGGTATGGGTGTGGCGGCAGAGTTAGCTGCAGAAAAACTCAGTACCGACATTGAGCGCTTTGAAACTATGCGTCAGCATTTTCTGTCGCCGTTACTGGCTGAAGAGGGCATTCAGCTTAATGGCAGCGACACTCAGCGTGTGCCTCATATTGTGAATGTGCAATTCGCTAATGTTGAAGGTGAGCTTTTGCTCATGTCGCTTAAAGACCTGGCTGTATCCTCAGGCTCGGCGTGTACCTCTGCCAGTGTAGAACCTTCCTATGTGCTAAGAGCCATTGGTGTCAACGATGAGTTGGCGCATGCTTCACTGCGTTTTAGTTTTGGTCGTAGCACAACCGCAGCCGATATTGAGCATGCGGTTGAGCATATTTTGACGACCTATAAAACCCTGGCGCAGCGTTAGTCTTTTAATAATCCTGAAAACGTTTTCCGGAATTTCGCCAGCTTCGGTGAAATAACCGCTTGGCAATACGGGTTTTCCGGATTTCTTGCGTAGTAGTTTTCGTGATAGTCCTCGGCTGGGTAAAAGGTATCCAGCTCGGTTACTTCGGTGACTATTGGGTCAGCGAAGGCACCATCGTTTTCTAATTCCGCAATAATGCTCTCGGCTCCTGCTTTTGTGCTTCGTCGTGGTAAAAAATTGACGTACGGTATTGAGTGCCAACGTCGTTACCTTGACGGTTCACCTGTGTAGGGTCATGCAGAGTAAAAAAGATTTCTAAGATTTGGCGGTAAGAGATTTGCTGCGGATCATAGGTGAGTTGCGCGACTTCGGCATGACCCGTGTCACCGGTACAAACCTGTTCATAGGTTGGGTTTTCAGTGTGACCGCCGGTGTAGCCGGATTTCACCGATTCAATTCCTTTTACTTGTAAGAACGCGGATTCCACGCACCAGAAACACCCGCCGCCGAGAGTTGCTTGCTCAGTTTTGTTCGCTGCCATGATGTACTCCTCTTTGTCTATTTGAAAGCTAAATAGACGTCTATATGGCTAATTGGTTTTGTCATGCTAAATCAGAATGAACGAAAAAACAATCATTATGGATTCGATCTCGAGCGTATTCTCACGTATAATCCGCGCGACTAATTTTTCCTATTCTTATTGGAGTGAATACACATGGCTTTAGAGCGCACTTTATCAATCATCAAGCCTGATGCGGTTGCTAAAAACCTTATCGGCGCTATCTACAACCGTTTTGAGTCTGCTGGTCTTCGCATTGTAGCGTCAAAAATGATGCACTTAAGCAAAGAACAAGCAGAAGGCTTCTATGCTGAACACAAAGAACGTCCTTTCTTTGGCGCTTTGGTTGAGTTCATGACATCTGGCCCTATCGTTGTTCAAGTACTTGAAGGCGAAAATGCAGTATTGAAAAACCGTGAAATCATGGGCGCAACAAACCCAGCTGAAGCACTGGCAGGAACTCTGCGTGCCGACTATGCTGAAACTATCGACGAAAATGCGGTACACGGTTCAGACGCAACTGAAACAGCTGCGCGCGAAATCGCATACTTCTTCAGCGACGAAGAAATCTGCCCACGTACACGCTAAGAACGGAGCTTTATGACCAACGCAATTGATAAAAAAGTGAATTTACTCGACCTAAATCGTGAAGGAATGAGAGAGTTCTTCCGCGAGATGGGAGAGAAGCCGTTTCGTGCCGATCAGGTCATGAAGTGGCTGTATCATTTTTGTGTTGATGACTTCGACGAAATGTCAAACATCAACAAGAAATTGCGTGAAAAGCTCAAGCAAGTTGCAGAAATACGTGCTCCGGAAATTCGCGAACAACAGCAGTCGTCAGACGGAACTATCAAGTTTGCAATGACGCTGTTTGACGGCCAGGACGTAGAAACGGTCTGGATTCCGGAGCGCGATCGCGCAACCCTTTGTGTGTCCTCTCAGGTCGGTTGTGCTCTTGAGTGCACTTTCTGCTCTACCGGCGCACAAGGTTTTAACCGTAACCTGACGGTCGCGGAAATTATTGGCCAGGTATGGCGAGTAAACCAGTTGCTGGGTGCTTACGGTAAAACGGGTATTAAACCTGTTACTAACGTTGTCATGATGGGCATGGGTGAACCTCTGCTCAACTTAAACAATGTTGTTCCGGCAATGGAGTTAATGCTGGATGACTTTGGTTTTGGCCTGTCAAAGCGCCGTGTGACCCTAAGTACATCGGGTGTGGTTCCTGCGCTTGAAAAACTGCGCGAACGCATTGATGTGATGTTGGCTATTTCTCTGCACGCACCAAACGACGAGCTGCGTAATGAAATAGTACCTATCAATAAAAAATACGATATTGAAGAATTTCTGGCGTCCAGCCGACGCTATGTTGAACAGTCTAAAGCTCAGCATAAAGTCACGGTTGAATACGTCATGCTGGACCATGTGAATGACTCAACAGATCAAGCACATGAGCTGGCAAAAACACTAAAAGATACCCCGAGTAAAATAAACTTAATTCCGTTTAATCCGTTCCCGGGGTCAGATTACGGGCGTTCAAGCAATTCGCGTATTGACCGCTTTGCTAAAGTGCTTATGGAATACGGCTTTACCGTTATGGTTCGTAAAACGCGTGGTGACGACATTGACGCCGCCTGCGGTCAGTTGGTTGGTGATGTCATAGACCGCACTAAACGTATTCTTAAGCGTCAGCAAATGCAGCGCGGCGGCGACGCTATTGCCGTAAAGACTTCGTAAAAACACTGAATCGCAACCACAAGGAGTGTGATAATGCGAGCCGCTTTGCTATTGATAGCACTGGCGTTGATGGGTTGTACCGCCAGTTCCAATGACCCATTGCCTGTAAGTAAAGACGTACGGTTACAGCTTGGTGTAGCTTACCTTAACAAGGGTAGACTCGAGCTCGCGAAACCGCACTTGCAAGCAGCAATGAAACGTAATCCCCGTTCGTTAAATGCCTTATTTGCGCTGGCGCAGTGGCATTTAGCGGCAAATGAGACAGATTCTGCTTTGTCACTTTACCAACAGGCATTATCATGGCAACCTATGAGCGGTGCATTGTATAACAACTATGCGGTTGCATTGTGTATGGCTGGAGAATGGGAAAAAGCGCTCGGGTATTTCGATAAAGTAAGACTTGATACTCAGTATCCCTTTCATACAAAGAGCCAACAAAACAGGGCTCGGTGTGAAAAGAACAAAGGCCACTACGCAAGTCAGCCTTAACAGGGAACACCCTAACAATCATGACTGCTGAAAACGAACCAAATAAAGAGAATAATTCAACGGACTCTGACGCGGCACAAGAAACAAAACAACAGCCAGTTCAGGGACCAGGTGAAATTCTAAGAAAAGCACGCGAGGCTAAAGGGCTGAGTCAGCGAGAAGTTGCTGATGAGCTGCGCTTGCGAAAACAGATCATCGAGCTTTTGGAAGCGGATGATTACGAAACGTTTTCTACTCCTACCTTCATAAAAGGTTATTTGCGTGCATACGCTAAGCTTTTGGATGTTGATGAAGAGAAGCTTTTTGCTGCTTATAAAGCAAAAGGTTACCAGGAAGTCCAAAGCACACAAATGCAGAGCTTTTCGCGTCGCAAGAAGCATCAAGAAAGCGATAACCGTTTAATGCTGATTACCTACGCTGTCATTATTATTGTCGTAGGTTTAGTGATTTGGTGGTGGCAGGACTCAGGTATGAGTTCAGATGAGCCAGCACAGTCATCAACCGTTGAAAGTGCAACACAAAGTAATAATGAAGCTGACGTTAGTGCAGTTGAAATAGACTCCGAGCCAAGACAACCAGAAATAGAGCCAAATACTGAAGAGGCGGTGCTAGAGTCAGACGTATCGTCAGCGGATACAAATATCTCGATAAACGAGTCAAACTTTGCGTCGAGCAATTCTGAGCAGAGTCCTGAACAGAGTAGTGCAGAAGAAAACAATGAACAAAACTCTGAGCAAAGTGCTTCTGAAACAACGGTAGAGTCTTCAGTTGCGCAGACAGAAGACGCTTCGGAAGAGAGTACAGAGCCAGCAAGCGAAGTGACTGACGCCGCTCCGACAGCGGAAGAAGCGCCTGCTCAAGAGGCGGTTGCCGAGGACGCTGCTGTCAGTCGTTTAGTCTTCGAATTCAGCCAGGAATGTTGGGTGAAAGTCGATGATGCTGAGGGTGAAACTCAGGCCGTTGGTGTAAAAGCTGCTGGTTATACAATGGCGGTTCCGGGTGAGCCTCCGTTTTCGATTACAATGTGCAAACCAGAAGCGGCAGTCATTACCTTTGACGGTAATGAAGTTGATATGAGCCAATTCCGTCGTGAACGGGTTGCACGATTTACTGTGCCAATGTCAGAGTAATAGCTAAAATAATAGAACCTGAATAGTTGTAGAGGTTAAGTAAGTAATATGATGCACGAAAGTCCAATTAAGCGCCGTCCTTCACGCCGTTTATACGTAGGTAATGTACCTATTGGTGATGGCGCGCCGATTGCCGTGCAATCTATGACGAACACGGAAACAACCGATGTCGATGCGACGGTTGCGCAAATAGAAGCTTTAGCGAGCGCCGGCGCTGATATTGTTCGGGTTTCTGTACCAACCATGGACGCTGCTGAAGCATTCAGAGAAATAAAACAGCGTAGTTCCGTGCCGCTGGTTACGGATATTCACTTTGATTACCGTATAGCGCTGAAAGTTGCGGAGTACGGTGCCGATTGTCTACGAATTAATCCAGGCAATATTGGCAAAGAAGATCGCATTCGTGCGGTAGTTGATGCGGCTCGAGAAAAAAATATTCCTATCCGAATTGGTGTTAATGGTGGCTCGTTAGAAAAAGACATACAGGAAAAGTATGGTGAGCCAACCGCGGAGGCTTTAGTTGAGTCGGCGATGAGACACGTCGATATTCTCGACAGACTCGACTTTCACGATTTTAAAGTGAGTGTCAAAGCATCTGATGTTTTCTTAGCCGTAGAGTCATACCGACTGCTGGCGAAGAAAATTGATCAGCCATTGCATTTGGGCATCACTGAAGCGGGCGGCAAACGTAGTGGCTCCGTTAAGTCTGCCGTTGGTTTAGGAATGCTATTAGCCGAGGGTATTGGTGACACATTAAGAGTCTCACTTGCTGCAGACCCGGTCGAAGAAATTAAAGTGGGCTTCGACATTCTCAAGTCTCTGCGAATTCGTTCGCGCGGAATTAACTTTATTGCTTGCCCCAGCTGCTCGCGTCAGGAATTCGATGTTATTGATACCGTGAATCAGTTAGAGCAACGTCTCGAAGATATTACGACCCCAATGGACGTGTCGGTTATTGGTTGCGTTGTGAATGGCCCAGGTGAGGCTTTAGTTTCTAAAGTGGGTTTAGCTGGCGCCAAGAATAAAAGCGGCCTGTATATCGACGGTCAACGTCAAAAGCAGCGGTTAGACAACTCGAATTTGGTTGATGAGCTGGAAGCGCAAATTAGAGCGCAAGTGAAAGCGGCAGAAGCTAATAAAATCGACGTAAAAGAAATTAACGGTTAATTTTACCCGCACCCCGAAAATCCTTATAATAGCCGCTTATTTTTGTAGCGATAACCAAAACGAGAAGGTTCCGTGGCGAATACATTACAAGCAATTCGTGGCATGAACGACTTGCTGCCCGATCAAAGTCCAGCCTGGCAGCAAGTTGAGTCAATTATCCGCAATGTCGCAGCCAGCTATGGCTATAGCGAAATCCGTATGCCTGTTCTGGAAAGCACTCAGCTTTTCAAACGTTCTATCGGCGAAGTAACGGATATCGTCGAAAAAGAAATGTATACCTTTGATGACAGAAACGGCGAGAGCGTGACGTTGCGACCGGAAGGTACAGCAAGTTGCGTCCGCGCTGGTAATCAGCACGGTTTGTTGTATAACCAAATACAGCGCCTTTGGTATATGGGACCCATGTTCCGCTACGAACGCCCACAAAAAGGTCGTTATCGTCAGTTTCATCAGTTTGGTATCGAAACTTTTGGCATTGATAGTGCTGACGCCGACGCAGAGGTTATTTTGCTGTCGGCACGCTTGTGGCAAGCTTTTGGTATAGCTGATCAGGTAGAGTTGCAACTTAACTCATTAGGCTCTAACGAGGCACGCGCGAATTATCGCGATGCGTTGAGGAGCTATTTAAGTGACTATGCAAGCGAGTTGGATGAAGACAGCCAGCGTCGCCTGGAAACAAACCCATTACGCATACTTGATAGTAAAGACGCAAATACACAAAAGCTTCTTGAGAATGCCCCTAAGTTGTCTGACTACTGGGATGACGAGTCTCGGGAGCACTTCAAACAGCTGACAATGCGGTTAGAGAATGCGGGCGTTAAGTACACTTTAAACGAGCGTTTGGTGCGTGGGCTTGATTATTACAACCGAACTGTATTTGAATGGGTGACAACAGCGTTGGGCGCTCAGGGTACGGTATGTGCAGGTGGCCGTTACGACGGGTTGGTTGAACAGCTAGGCGGTAAGGCAACGCCTGCAGTCGGTTTTGCTATGGGTATGGAGCGTCTGGTGCTATTGCTTCAGGAGCAAAATAAGCTCACACCACGCCGCACCGTAGATGCTTACTTAATGCCTTTAGGTGAAGAAGCGGAACTTAATGCACCACGTATTGCCGAACAGCTGAGAAACGAGTTACCGGACTTGAGGCTGGTGACGCATTGCGGCGGTGGCGCAATGAAAAAACAAATGAAGAAAGCGGATAAATCGGGTGCTGAAGTCGCTTTGATTATTGGTGCGGATGAAATCGCTCAACAGCAAGTAACGGTTAAACCGTTGCGTACTGATGAGCAGCAAGAAACCTTGAGCTGGCAAGCGCTTATAGAACGTTTGCAGCCACTGACAAGAGGGTAGTCTGGTGGATACAGAAGAACAACAAGTCGAACGAATTAAAGAGTTTTGGAAAGAGCACGGCAAGGGTATTGTTGCCGGTGCGGTCATTGGTTTTGGTTTGTTTTATGGCTGGCGTTTTTACGATCAGCACACCATGGAACAACAGCAACTCGCTTCAGCAAAGTATGAACAATTAACCACAGCGTTGTCTGAAGGTAGCGAAAATGCGTTGGTAGAAGCTCAGAGCTTCGTATCGGACAACTCCGACAATACCTATGCACATTTAGTTGCTCTGCAGTTGGCGAAAGAAGCCGTCAGTAAAGACGATCTTGCAACGGCAGTAACGTCACTGCAGCTGGTGGTAGATAACGCTGAAGACAACAATATTAAAGCGTTAGCAAGCATTCGCTTGGCGCGTGTTCTAGTTGCTCAGGACCAAGCGGATATCGCACTTGAATTGGTTCGTGGCTCCTACCCCGAGGCTTACCAAGGGTACGCAGCTGAAATTGAAGGTGACATATTGGCCGATAAAGGTCAGAACGAAGACGCTCGTGCAGCCTATCAGCGCGCTTTAGAAGCGGATGAGTCTCTGACTCCTGCGCTGCAAATGAAAATCAACAGTTTGGCTAAATCATAATGCAGTCTATTAAATCTCTGGTAAAAAGTGTCGCGTTATTATCAGCAGCGCTCATTGCTGTTGGTTGCTCTAGCTCAGACGAAGAGCCAAAGTTTGCGACCTTGCAGCCGATTAATGCCGAAGTCACTCCAAAGGTACTTTGGAGCGAGTCAGTCGGCAGTGGTATTGGTGAATATTTCTCTCGGTTAAACCCTGTTGTTGAATACGGCAATGTGTACGCCGCTGACCGCGCAGGTATTGTTCGTGCAATGGACAAGACCAATGGCGATAAAGTTTGGCAAATTGACTTACGCAACCTCATCACCTTTGATGAAGCTCGTGATGAAGGTTGGTTTGACGGCCTGTTCGCCAGCCCATTTCCCGCAAGAATTTCAGGTGGCTTAGTGGCGCAGTACGACACTGTTTTTCTGGGCACGGAAAATGGTGATGTCATTGCGTTAGATGCGGAAACCGGTGAGCTGGTTTGGCATACAGAAGTGGGTAACGAAGTAATGTCTGACCCGGCCGTCGGTGAAGGTCGAGTCGTTGTTCACACGGGTGGCGGTAAAGTCATTAGCCTTGATGCTTCAACGGGCGAACAGCAGTGGGAGTATGAGTACCAAACACCAATGTTGTCGGTTCGAGGTGCTTCAGCTCCGGCAATTATTAGTGGTGGTGTCATTGTTGGCGACAGTAACGGTAATGGCATGGTGCTTATTTCTGAAAGTGGTCAGCAAGCCTGGACTCAAACGATTGGTGAAGCCAGCGGTGGTACAGAGCTTGAGCGTTTAGCCGACGTTGACGCTGCGCCAGCTTCACAAGGAACCACTCTGTATATGGTTGCTTATAACGGCGAATTGGTCGCGCTTGAGTTAATGAGTGGCGAAGTCCGCTGGAAGCGCGATTATAAGTCGTTCGAAAACATGTTGGTAACAGCAGGTCGAATCTTTTTAACGGACGTAAATAGCCATATTTACGCACTTGACCAAAACGGTGGTATTGAGCGTTGGAGTAATACACGCTTGTTTGGTCGTGAATTGTCAGCTCCGGCAAGACACCGTGGCCATATACTGGTCGGTGACTTCGAAGGTTACTTACATTGGTTGAATGACGACTCAGGTGAGATAAATGGGCGTTACCATGTTGGTGGTGACGGCGTTTATGCAGCGCCTGTGGTAAGTGACAACGTTGCTTATGTACAAACACGCGATGGCGAGATAATCGCCCTCGATATAAACTCAGGAAATTAATAGATAATGCTACCAGTTGTTGCGCTCGTGGGGCGCCCAAATGTTGGGAAATCCACCTTGTTTAATCGGTTAACACGCACTCGCGATGCGTTGGTAGCGGACTTTCCCGGGTTAACCCGAGACAGAAAATACGGACAAGCAAACTACGACGGCTATCAATTCATAGTTGTTGATACCGGCGGTATCCATGGCGATGAAGAGGGTATCGATGAAGAGATGGCGAAGCAATCACTGCTGGCTGTCGAAGAGGCCGATGTCGTTTTGTTTATGGTGGATGCACGTGACGGTGTCACAGTTGGTGATCAAGCCATAGCGACTCATCTGCGCAAACAAGACAAAAAAGTTTATTTAGTCTGTAATAAAATTGATGGCATTGATGCCACTTCCGCAATGGCAGACTTCTATTCTCTTTCCCTGGGTGAGCTATACGGTATAGCCGCTGCTCATGGGCGTGGTGTTGAGCAATTGCTAACAACCTGCTTTAAGCCGTTGGCCGATGATTACCCCGATGTTATTGCATCGACGAAAGAGGACTCTGAAGATCTCGAACACGATGAAATCGATTATGAGGCCTTGCCACTTAAGTTGGCGATTGTAGGTCGACCTAACGTGGGTAAATCAACGCTGACTAACCGAATTCTGGGTGAGGAGCGGGTTGTCGTTTACGATATGCCAGGCACTACCCGAGACTCAGTCTATATTCCGATGCAGCGTGATGATCGCGAGTACATTTTAATTGATACTGCAGGCGTTCGTCGGCGGGGTCGTATTGGAGAAGCCATTGAGAAGTTCTCTGTGGTTAAAACCCTACAGGCAATTGAAGACGCTAACGTGGTGCTTATTGTCATCGATGCGAGAGAGACCATTACGGATCAAGACTTGAACCTAATTGGGTTCGCGCTTAATGCGGGTCGCTCTATCGTTATTGCAGTGAATAAGTGGGACGGCTTAGAAACTGACCATAAAGAAGAAATAAAACGTGAGCTTGATCGTCGCTTAGGTTTTGTTGATTTTGCGCGCTTGCATTTCATTTCTGCGCTACACGGAACGGGCGTTGGTCATTTATTTGAGTCGGTCGAAGAAGCTTATACGAGCGCAACTCAGCGTATAGGTACCTCTAAGCTGACAAAAATAATGGAAATGGCACAAGAAGAGCATCAGCCCCCATTAGTGGGTGGGCGTCGAGTGAAGCTAAAGTACGCGCACGCTGGTGGCTATAATCCACCAAGAATTGTTATTCACGGTAACCAAGTGACTGACTTACCAGGCTCTTATAAACGCTACCTAATGAACTACTTTAGAAAAGCATTAGGTATTATGGGTACACCGATAAAAATTGAATTTAAAGAGCCGAAAAATCCATTTGCCGGCAAGAAAAACCAATTAACGCTGTCGCAGCAGCGCAAGCGAAAGCGTCTAATGAAGTTTTTGAAAAAGAAGAAGTAAACAGAAAATAAAAAGCCCGATATCGATAAATATCGGGCTTTTTTGCGTCAGGTAATAAGCTTAGTTAAAGTCAGAAGGTTTAAAAACATACTCTGTCAGGCAATAGTCACAAGTCATGACGATTTCGCCGTCTCTATCCAGTATCTCTTTCAACTCTTCAGGTTTAACTGACGCTAATGCATTCAGCGTCTTGTCGCGAGAGCAACCACAGACAAAACTGACAGGTTGGCTTGGATATAAATGCACGGTTTCTTCATGATATAAACGGTGCAGTAGCTCTTCTGCCGGCACAGTGTAGAGCTCTTTGGCGGTAATAGTGTCTGTCAGTGTGGCCAAATGTTCGAAGCCCGTTAGGTCTTGACCGGAAGACGGTAGCCGTTGCAATAACATTCCCGCTGCGTGTTCACCGTCAGCATGCAGCCAAACCTTCGTGTGTAATTGCTCTGACTGCTCAAAGTAGTTTTCAAGCATTTCAGCAATGGAGTCGGCGTCTCCACTGACAACACCCTGATACCGTTCCCCGCTTTCAGGCGTTAATGTGATAATTAATTGACCTTTACCAATCATCGAACGCAAATCTGTATCGCTTAACTCAGCTCGTAAACGAGCTATGCCGCGAAGCTCTTGCTTGTGGTTACCGTTGACAGCAACAAAGTTCAGAGGGCCGTCGCCTTGTAACTGAACGGCGATATGTCCTTCAAATTTCAATGTCGCAGTCAGCAATGAAACAGCGGCCATCATATGTCCTAACACTTCCTGAACAGGAGCAGGGTAGTCATGACCACGGATTAACGTTTGATAGCTACTGGTTAGCTGGACAAGCTCACCACGCACGTCATGGTCGTTAAATGTATACCGTGATAATTGATCCGTTGGGTACTCCATGGTCACTCCTTTTTAAAGCGAATTAGCTGACGTCGCTGCTTTTTATCCGGACGTCCGTCAGGGTGTGGATTATACAATGCATTAAGCTTTCTTGCTTCAGCGTTTTCTTCGCGTTTTGCCAGACTTTCTTCTGTCTCTCGATACAAAAGCTGCGCTTCGGGCGCGCCGCGCCGCTGCTCACTTAACTCCAGTACTTCGACTTCCTTACTATCGAACCCCTGACGTAACTTAATAATGGCACCGACCTGAACGACTTTAGAGGGTTTACTGCGTTGGCCGTCGTAGTGTACTTTACCTGACTGGACCATTTCTCTGGCAAGTGCCCGGGTTTTATAAAAACGTGCTGCCCAGAGCCATTTATCCAGACGAACACCGGTGTCAGATGTTGTATTCTTTTGCTTCTTTGTCATAAAACCGCAATCATTTCGTTATAAAGTTTGTGTTAAGCGATTGTTGACTCATGTTGGCTGCGCTAGAATGCATGAATCTCTTTTGTCAGTGTAACAAGAATAAGAATAAAGTGACTGCCAGACTTCAACAGTATTTTACGAATTCAGCCCATTGGCGCGGACTTATGCTCGCGCTTACGGCATTCCTGTGGTTTTGTGTTGCGGTGCTGCTTGCTGATTTTACCTGGTCATTGCTGTCGCCCGATGAACCGGAGAGCACACAGCCGACTGTTCCTAAGTTTAACTCAACGTCTTCGTCTGCTAATTCCGTCGACATAAGCCGTATCGAGGCGCTTCACCTGTTTGGTCAGTCAGAAAAGCAGGGGCCGAGAAACTCGCGCAATGCGCCGAAAACGACACTGAATGTGCGTCTTATCGGGGTATCTGCAAGCTCCAACCCAGAGCGTTCTGCCGCTATTATTCAGCAGGGTAGCCAACAGCGCACCTATATTATTGGCGAAAGCATTGGCAGTTCTCGGGTGACGGTTGAAGAAATATACGCTGATCGCGTTATTCTCGACAACAACGGCCGACTTGAAACCCTGGTGATGGAAGATGTCGGTGAAGACCGTCCGGCATTATCGCTGACGGTAGATGAGGCTACGGCAGAACAAAATAATACAGATAAGCCAGCCGAGAACAGCCGAACGGAATTTGTCGAAACTCAGCTTAGTAATATAGCGGACGATCCGTCGTCCATTATGGAGTATGTGAGCATTTCTCCGGCTATGGAAGGAGGGTCGCTTGTTGGTTATCGACTAAAGGCGGCAAAAAATCCCGAACTTTTTCAGCAAGCAGGGTTTCAAAATGGCGACTTGGCGGTCGCTATCAATGGCTACGACTTAACCGATATGGAACAAGCCATGTTAGCCAGTGAGGAGCTGGCTAACCAAAAACAAGTATCAATCGAAATAGAGCGCGATGGTGAACGGATGGAGCTGTCGTTTGAGCTACCGGAACAACAGGAAAATTAATATGTCAGTGGCAAAAAGAGGCTTAAGAAATTGGCTCGGAGCCCTGGGGTTGGCAGTAAGCGTAATGAGTACGCCATTAACGGCGGAAGAATATGCGGCCAGCTTTAAAAATACCGACATCAACGAATTTATTCAGGTGGTAGGCCGCAACTTGGGCAAAACCATTATTATTGACCCAAATGTGCGTGGCAAAATCGATGTACGTAGCTATGACGTGATGAATGAAGAGCAGTACTATCAGTTCTTCCTTAACGTCTTAGAAGTTTACGGCTTTGCTGTGGTAGAGATGGAATCTGGCGTACTTAAAGTCATTCGAGACCGCGACGCTAAGACATCGTCATTACCTGTTATGGACGCTGACAGCCGAGGCTCTGGCGATGCAATGGTCACGCGTGTTGTTCCCGTTGAAAATGTTTCTGTACGTGAATTAGCGCCTTTATTGCGCCAGCTTAATGATCAAAGTGGTGGTGGCATGGTGGTTAGCTACGACCCTTCAAACGTTATTATGATGACAGGTCGCTCAGAAACTGTGCAGCGCTTGGTAGAGATTATCGAGCGGGTCGACAGGGCAGGTGACCAAGACGTTGATATGATTCACCTCGAGTATGCGTCGGCCAGTGAAATTGTGCGTATTGCGCAATCACTGTATGAAAAAAGCAATAACGACGGAACACCACCTTTGCTGATTCCTAAAATCGTTGCCGACGAGCGCAGTAACTCGGTTATTGTCAGTGGTGAACCGCGAGCAAGAGCTCGAGTTGTTAAGCTTATTAAGCAACTTGACCAAGACTTAAAGTCGGAAGGTAATACGCGTGTATTTTATTTGAAATACGCAAAAGCGCCGGAAGTGGTCGAGGTTTTAAACGACGTGAGTCGCTCAATACAGGCTGAAAGTGAGCAACAAACGTCAAATACCAACACAACTCGCCGACGCAATAATAACGACTCTGTGAGCATTAGTCCGCATGAGCCGACTAACTCAGTTGTTATAACGGCTCAGCAGGACATGATGGCTTCTCTGGAGAAAGTCATTCACGACCTGGATATTCGCCGTGCGCAGGTTCAGGTTGAAGCGATTATTGTCGAAATTATGGAAGGCGATAACGTCAACTTTGGTGTCCAGTGGATAAGCGAAGACGGCGGTATGGTGCAATATAATGATGGTAGCCAAGTGCCTATCGGTAGCTTGGCTGCCGGTGCTTATCAGGCTAGGGAACAGCCAGGCACAACAACAACGCGTATTACCGACGGTGGCGTTGAGGTAACAACAACTGAGCCGGACGAGCCCGGTGACATATCGCTGCTGGCTAATTTACTCGGTTCAGTCAATGGCATGATGTTCGGTACTATTCAGAATGACTGGGCTGCGGTAGTTCAGGCAGTGACTCAGGATACTAACTCAAACATCTTAGCAACACCCAGCATTGTTACGGTTGATAACGAGGAAGCGAGCTTTTTGGTCGGTCAGGAAGTGCCAACCATTACGGGGTCAACTACCGGTGATAACAACGATAACCCTTTCCAGACCGTAGACCGAACTGAAGTGGGCATAAAACTGAAAGTGACGCCACAAATTAATGAAGGTGATGCCGTGCAAATGACTATTGAGCAGGAAGTCTCAAGTTTAAGTGGCGCAACCTCAGTAGACGTTATTATTAATAAGCGTGAAATGAAAACAACCGTCATGGCGGACGATGGCGAAACCATTGTTCTGGGCGGCCTTATCGACGAAGACGTACAGGAGTCGGTGTCTAAGATACCGCTGCTGGGCGACATTCCGGTGTTAGGAAGACTGTTTAGCTCTACCTCAACGTCCAAGCAAAAGCGCAACTTAATGGTGTTTATTCGGCCGACGATAGTTCGCAATGGAAAGCGCATGCGAGAAATCAGCTCTGCAAAATACAACTATATGCGCGCACTGCAACTGGACGAGCGTTCACGCGGTATTTCCTTGATGCCAATGGAAGAGTCTCCGGTAATGAATGAATGGGACAGTGAGTTAACCTTGCCGCCCGGCTTCGAAGAGTACCTGGATAATAAACAGCCAGAGAAAGAGAATGACTGACGCGAGTGCTATTGCGACAACACGGTTACCTTTTAGCTTTGCCAAACGCTTTGGCGTGGTGGTTGAGTCGGGCGAACCTATGGTTGTGCACTGCCGAGCCGGTGTTTCTGCACAAGCGCTCAGGGAAGTGCGACGTAAGCTGGGTCAGCCTTTCACTTTGCAAGAACACCCGGCAAACGACTTTGAAACGCTTTTAACACAAGCTTATCAACGTGACTCGTCGGAAGCGAAACAGCTGATGGAAGACATCGGGAATGAGTCTGACTTGTTCTCACTGGCGGACGAGTTACCGCAAACCGAAGATCTATTAGAAAGTGAAGACGACGCACCTATTATCAAACTCATCAACGCCATGTTAAGTGAGGCGATAAAAGAGGGGGCATCGGATATTCACATAGAGACGTTCGAAAAGTCACTACTAATTCGCTTCCGTATTGATGGCGTATTGCGTGAAGTCTTAAAGCCAAACCGTAAGCTGTCTTCTCTTTTAGTTTCCCGAATTAAAGTCATGGCGCAGCTGGATATTGCTGAAAAACGTATACCGCAAGACGGCCGTATTTCATTGCTTATCGCTGGTAGAGCGGTCGACGTGCGGGTGTCGACTATGCCGTCGAACCATGGCGAGCGCGTTGTTCTGCGCTTGCTTGATAAAAATAATGCACGTTTGAACCTAATGCAGCTGGGAATGACGCAGGAAAACCGCAATATCTTCCAGCAGCTGATTCATAAGCCTCATGGTATTATTCTTGTGACTGGCCCAACCGGTTCCGGTAAAAGTACGACCTTGTATGCCGGGCTGAGCGAAATTAATTCGAAAGACCGTAATATTCTGACAGTAGAAGATCCCATCGAGTATGCCATCGACGGTATTGGACAAACGCAGGTGAATCAGCGTGTTGATATGACCTTCGCGCGTGGTTTGCGAGCGATTCTGCGGCAAGATCCTGACGTTGTTATGGTCGGGGAAATACGAGACGTAGAGACCGCCCAAATTGCTGTGCAGGCATCATTGACGGGGCACTTGGTTTTGTCGACGTTACACACGAATACAGCTGCGGGTGCTATCACACGTCTTGAGGATATGGGGGTTGAACCATTCCTGCTGTCCTCCAGTTTATTGGCGGTGTTGTCTCAGCGCTTAGTTCGGACTTTATGTAGTAGCTGTCGTCAGCCTCATACGCCCGATACGGAAGAGCGCCAGATACTAGGGCTGAGTGAGAGCTCGGAACATACTATTTACCGCGCAGGCAGCTGTGAGGGATGTAACCATACCGGTTATAGAGGGCGAACGGGGATTCACGAACTTCTCCAGGTCGATGATCATGTGCGCGAACTTGTGCATAACGGTCACGGTGAACAGGCGATTGAAAAGTACATACGCCAGTCAACCCCAAGCATACGACAAGACGGTCTGCAAAAGGTGCTGGAAGGGAAAACTACACTAGAGGAAGTCTTGCGAGTTACTCGCGAGGAGTAATACGTGGCAGCATTTGAGTATCAGGCAATAGCCAATAATGGACGTAAGAAAAAAGGCGTGCTTGAGGCTGATACTGAACGTCAGGTTCGGCAGATGCTTCGTGAACAAGGCCTTATGCCTGTTGCTATTTCTGCTGCGGCGGAAAAAGAGAAGAAGCAGAGTGAGCAGAATCGCTGGGGCTTCACATTTCGAAAAGTCAAAGCGCAGGACCTTGCCCTTATTACTCGTCAGCTTTCGACCTTAGTAGGCTCTGCTTTGCCTATTGAGCAAGCGTTACTGGCCGTTGCTGATCAAACTGAAAAGCCACGCATGAAAAAGCTGGTTATGTCAGTACGAAGCAAAGTCGTTGAAGGTTATGGTCTGGCTGAGGCAATGGCGGAATTCCCTGGGGTGTTTGACTCGCTGTATACGGCAATGGTGGCTGCGGGTGAGAAGTCCGGGCATCTGGACCAGGTTCTCGAAGAGTTGGCCGATTACACGGAACAGCGACAGCACATGAAGAGTCAGTTGACGCAGGCGCTTATTTATCCGCTTATGCTGACTCTGGTGGCTATCGGTATTGTCGTATTTCTCTTGGTTTCAATAGTGCCTCAAATTGTCGAGAACTTTGCCACTATGGGGCAAGAGCTACCTCCTACTACGTTGGCTATGATAGCTATTAGTGAGTTTTTGCAGAATTGGGGACTCTGGCTGGTTGTTGGGTTGGCTGTTTTATTGTTGTTATTTGGACAGTGGCTTCGAAAAGACACAAACCGGTTAACGTATCATTACCGCTTGCTGAAACTTCCTATGTTGGGGAAAGTCATACGAGGGGTTAGTACAGCGCGCTTTGCAAGAACGCTGAGTATTTTAACGTCATCGGCGGTGCCATTACTCGATGGTCTGCGCATTACCTCATCGGTTATTGGTAATTTAGCGATAAGAGAAGCGGTCGATGAAGCCGCTGACAGGGTAAGAGAAGGTTCGTCGTTAAGGGCAGCATTGCAGGAAACCGGGCTATTCCCGCCTATGATGCTGCATATGATAGCGGCAGGTGAGAAGTCGGGTGAGCTTGAGCAGATGCTGAAACGCTGCGCCGACAACCAGGATAAAGAATTTGAAAATTTAGTCACAGTCAGCCTTAAGGTCTTCGAACCTGTGCTGATTGTCACCATGGCGGGCATCGTCTTTTTTATCGTTTTGTCGATAATTCAGCCCATATTGCAGTTAAATAATAGTGTAGGACTTTAATTATGAGACGTAATCAATCTGGTTTTTCACTCGTTGAAGTTATGGTGGTTATTGCCATTATTGGTATTTTGGCAACCATGGTGTTACCTAATGTGTTGGGCAACCAGGAAAAAGCGAACGAGCAAAAAGTGATTGCTGACATTGTGGCATTAGAGAATGCATTAGCTCAGTATCACCTTGATAACGGTATGTTTCCAACCACCGAGCAAGGTTTAGAAGCACTCGTGAATGAACCGAATATTGATCCGCAACCGCGAAGCTATCGCAGCGGTGGCTATATTCGTCGTTTACCGCAAGACCCTTACGGCAACGACTACCTGTTGTTGAACCCGGGACAGTACGACGATATTGATATTTTTTCAGCAGGCCCAGACGGTCAACCGGGTACTGAAGATGACTTCGGTAGTTGGATGATTGGCAACAACAACCGTGACCAATAGGCGCCAGCAACAAGGATTCACTCTGATTGAACTGATGCTGGTAATGGCCATTCTTGGCCTTATTGCCAGCTCAGTTATGTTGACGTTACCGGGCAGTAACCGTCAGCAAAACTCTGCTCAAGACTCAGCAATAACGCTACAGCAGCAACTTCAATATGCACGTGAGTATGCGATGGTGCGGCAGCAACCCCTCGCGCTTGCGTTTAACGACAATGGTTATGAGTTTCTGGTTTGGCAGGAGGAAAGCTGGCAATCTTTTAACACTCGTGGGCTTAAACCTCAGCAAACTGAGTGGCCATTAAGCTGGCAGTTATTAAATCAGGACATGGCTGAGCTGGCTCAAAATGAAGAACTGAACGACGGTGTTTTTGGCAGCGGGGATGATTCAGAACAGGATGACGAGTCTGAAATAAAGCGTCCGGATGTACTTATTTTGCCAAGTGGCGAGATGACAGCTTTTACCTTAAAAATTGAAAATGCGAATGATATTGCCGCGGAGCGTTGGGTGAAAACTGAAAACAGTTGGCAATTGATTGTTTTAAATGAGGCGCCTGAGCAATGAGGGTAAAAGGTTTTACACTTATTGAAGTCATGGTCGCGCTATCGGTTTTTGGGTTAGCGGCTTTGGCCGCATTACAAGCAGCCAGTAGTCACCTGACCAGTTTAAGCGACTTACAAAGTAAAACCTTTGCACAGTATGTGGCGTCAAACCGGATAGCAGAAGTGTCCCTGGCCCAGGAATGGCCGGTAAAAGACAATAAGAAAGGCACGGCTGAGCAAGCCGGCACCACCTGGCATTGGCAGCAGCAGGTGGTTGAAACAGTAACTCCTAATGTCGTCGCTGTCACAGTGATAGTGTCAAAAACGGAAGGTGGGCGGGAGCATTATCGGTTAACGCGCTACTTGAGAAAACCTGACTCAGCCGCTAAAGGTGACCGGAATGCACGTTAACGGCAACCGACAGTCGGGGTTCACCTTAGTTGAAGTGTTGGTGACTATGGCCATTTTTGCGGTAATTGGTATAGCCAGTTATCAGGTGTTAAGCCAAATGGTCAGTACCGAACAGCAGTCGAGCGAGCGGCGAGAGTCGCTGGAGCAGCTGCAATTTAGCCAACTGTTAATGCAACAAGACATTCGCCAGTTAGTCGCTAAGCCTACGCGCCCCAATGACACTGAAGTAACGCACCAGTATTTAAGTAATGACGTTGGCTACTTTGATTCAGAGCGCGGTGTTTTAGCTTTTGTGCGCAGCGGCTTTGATAACCCGGGTGATGTTCTGCCGCGAGCCGAGTTACAGCCAGTTATTTATCGAGTTATGGATGGCCAGTTACAACGGGTTAGTTATTCGTTTGTGAATGACAGGAGTAACGAACCAACTGTGCAGACGTTGTTGAGCGGTGTGACAGACTTGTCGTTTCGCTTTTATAGAGCAGCAGGTCAAAGCGATGGTAATCGTGGATTGGATAAGGGTTGGAACGCAGAGTGGCGCAGCGAAGGCGATTTACCGAAAGCCATTGAGGTGACTTTGCAGACCGAACAATATGGCGAAATTAAGCGTATATTTTTGGTTGCTGGTGCAGGTCAAGCGGAGGCGCAAAGTTCGGGAGGGTCGAATGCTGACTAAAAACTCTCGTCAAAAAGGCGCCGCGCTCATAACGGTCATGCTGGTTATTGCTCTGGTTTCGGTGATAGCAGTGAACCTCGGTACTAAACTGCAAATGCAAATAACCCGCATGGGCAACTTGCAGCAAGCTGAACAAAGTTACTGGATGTGGCTAAGCGCTGAGGATGTTTTAAAAGAAGCGTTAAAGCGCGAGTTAAACGAAAATGATGGTGTAGCGAATAACCAACAAAGCTGGGCCAGCCGAACCGGTCCGTTTCCGGTTGAAGGTGGGCAGATAGCGGCTCGTGTGAGAGACTTATCCAGTTGTTTTAACTTGAAAGTCTGGTGACGGATGAGGAAGACCCTGGCACGCTGGAGCGACGTAAGCGACAGTATAAAGCGCTATTGCAAGGTGTTGAACTCGATGAATATCAGGCGCAGGGGTTAACCGATAGCCTGGTTGACTGGATAGACGGTGACACTCAGCTGTCGGGTTCAAATGGTGCTGAAGATCCTGATTATCAGGGACTGCCTAAGCCATACTTAGCGGCAAACAGCTTACTACTGGACGTTAGCGAGCTGCGCATGATTAGGGGATACAGTCGGGAAATCGTTCGCAAACTGCGTCCTTATGTCTGCGTAATACCGAATGAAACGGCATTAATGATTAACGTGAATACGCTTAAAGATGAGCAAGCTGCATTACTGACAGCAGTGACAGAAGGTAAAATGTCGTTACAAGATGCGCAATCCTTTTTGTCGAACAGGCCGGAAGCAGGCTATGAGTCGAATGAAGAGGTCGATGAAGTTGAAGCTATTGCCAATGTGAAATCAGAGCTTAACGGCGAACTGTCAGAACTTGATGTTGAAAGTGAATACTTTCAGCTAACCGCATATATACAATGGGGCGATGTTGAAATGAAAGCCCGTTCAGTACTGCACGTTAACAACGGCGAAGTCGCCACCTTGTACCGTGCGATGGGAGAATAAAACATGCAGGAAACGCTAATAATACGACTGCCTGCTTTTGGAACAACAGAAAGCATTCCCTGGTTGTTGTGGCATAACCAGCAACAGGAGCTTATTGCCAGCGGCGAGCTGGAGTCAACCGAAGAGCTGTCACAGTTGGCGGATAAAGCGTCACGCAGTGATGTGGTTATTGCTGTTCCGGGTCAAGATGTCTTTTTAACTCAGGTTACCCTTCCGACGGGGAGTAAAAAGCATTTGGATAAAGTTATTCCGTATGCGTTGGAAGAAGAACTTGCGGCAGACATAGAAACGCTGCATTTTGCCTGGCCGGAAACAAAAGCCTCGACAATACCGGTGGCCGTTGTAGAAAAAGCACATATGCAACAGTGGTTGGGTGTTCTGTCAGAGTCAGGAATTGAGTCTAACCGTTGGTTGCCTGATATTTTCCTACTGCCGGCTCACGAGAATGAATGGCACGCTATTGAATTGGGTCATAGCGTTCTGGTAAGAACCTCGGTCTGGCAAGGCTTTGCGGTGGAGCGAGCCGCATTTTCTGAACTTGCTCCCATATTAAGCAGCGAATATGAGCCGCCTGAAAAAATCATTCACTATGGTGCTATAGACTGGCCTCAGCCGCCTAGCGTATTAGAGTCTGCCGATATTGAAGTGCCCATGACAATTGCTGTCGCGGCTTTACAAAGCAATGCTGAAATCAACCTCAGGCAAGGAGCTTTTCGTGCCAGAAAGCAGCGACAGTCGTCAAGTTTGCCATGGAAACCTTTGGCTATTGCTGCCAGTGTATTATTTGTGTTGGCTATTACTCTGAATAGCATAAAATACTGGCAACTTGAGCAGCAGCGAGCGTCTTTGCAGGCAAAAGCAGAGCAGCTTTATCGTGAGGCATTTCCTGGCGAAAGCCGTATTGTCAATTTAAGAGCTCAGCTGCAACAGAAAATTGAACGACTGGGCGGTGCCGGAAATACTGAAAGCTCGGTTATAGCAGCCCTGGATAGCTTGCAACCAGCATTTCAGGCCGAACCGGCGGTGAAGCTAGAATTGCTGCGTTTTCAAAATAATGAATTGCGACTGCAGGCAACAGCTGAGAGCTTTTCACAATTGGAAGCTTTTCAGCGGGCGGCTCAAAATAACGGTGTAGCCATAGAGGCTGGGTCGATGAGTAACCGCGGAAGCCAGGTTTCCGGCGCACTGACTATAGAGCTTCAGGGGTAACGTTATGGATAAACTTAAAGCAATTTTTGAGCCTTATCGTCAGCTTGCTTATAACCGTTGGCAGCAGTTTAATAGCCGTGAGCAGCGCCTGCTAAGCGCATTAGCCATTGTATTGGCCATTGCGTTTTTATATTTCATTATTTGGTTGCCAAGTTCTCAGTCAGTGATTCAGGCGGAGAACCGTTTGAAATCTCAGCAAGACCAGTATCAATGGGTACAACAGGCGATAGCGCGATATAAAAGCATGGAAGGTAGAAGCGCCAAAAGCTCAACCGTGAAGGGCTCCCTCAGCCAGCGTATTAACCAGGCTGCGGCGCAGTATGACATTGAGCTGGCGCGTATTCAGCCGCAAGGTGAAGAGTATCTGGTCACAGTAGACACTGTACCATTTAACCAATTACTTCAGTTTATGAATGCGCTGGAAAGTGACTTTGGTTTACAGCTAACCGGTGCTGATATCGCCCGGCTTGAGCAGCCAGGTAGTGTCCGTTTACGAAAACTATTGGTGAAAGACGTCTCATGAAATTAAAGCGCTGGCTGCCCTGGCTTGTTTTGGCTTATTTAGTAACCTTGTTGGTATTGTTGCCGGCACGCGTTATTTATTGGATGCCATTGCCGAATAACATTCAACTGACGCAAGTGTCTGGAACCTTATGGCAAGGAGCTGCCGGACAAGTCGTGGTCGATGGTAATGTCATTAACGATCTTAGCTGGGACTGGCAAGTGTCATCGATTTTCCTCGGCGATCTGGTTGTTGATGTCAAAGTGCCAAAACAGAATAATCCATTTTCGTTGCAGGGACGTTTATTAGCTAGCTCGACCCGTATTGGTGCGCAAAATATAAAGGCCAGCGGTAGCTTAGGCGCGTTATTGGATATTGCTCAAACGAAACTACCATTGCAAACGAAAGGTCGCTGGGAACTGGATGTGAGTGAATACGTGGTGACAGCGCCGGGACCTGTGCGTTGGTGTGATAACTTAGAAGGTAGTGCCAGCGGCGACAATATTCAGGTGCTGGTCAATGGACAATGGCAGTCACTAGGGAGCTTTCCGGTCGAGCTAGGGTGTCATGACGATAATTCCGTCGCATTAATCATGAAAGGCGACAACGATTTAAGTCTGGAAGTTGATGCAAGTATCAATAGTCAGGATATTAAAGCGTCAGGTACCGTAAAACCAACACCGCGAACGCCAGAAGGCCTGGCAAAGTTTATTCAATACATGGGTCAGCCAGACGCGCAGGGGCGCTACTCGTTCCGCCTGTAAATGCGTTTGCGAATAGGCGTAATAAGCGCTATTTTGGGAAAATCATAGTTTAGTTATTGCTAAATAAGGAAATATTATGGACAGCATCGTTCAGTGGATAAACGACAATCAGGATATGCTTATCGAGTTTTCGATTAAGTTTATTATTGCGATTGCCATTTTGATTATTGGTAAAATAGTGGCGAATGGCGTTACCCGGGTCATGTCCAAAGGCATGCAAAAACGCGAAGTGGACGGCGCAGTTATTAGCTTCGTCAGCGCTATTGTAAAAACCGTTATCTTCATTGCCGCCATTATGATGGCGCTGTCGCATGTCGGGGTCGAAACTACGTCCTTTATTGCTATTTTGGGTGCGGCAGGTTTGGCCATTGGCCTTGCACTGCAAGGGTCACTGTCGAACATTGCATCGGGCGTATTACTTATTATGTTCCGTCCGTTCCGTGCGGGCGAGTACGTTGACGCTGGCGGGGTTTCCGGCACGGTTGAACAAATCAATATCTTCCAGACGGTTTTGAAAACGCCGGACCGTAAAATTATCTTTGTGCCGAATTCGGAAATTATCGGTGGCCCAATTACCAACTACAACCGTGAAGAACTGCGTCGCATCGATTTGGTCATTGGTGTGAGTTATAGCGCGAACTTGCAAAAAACGAAGCAAGTACTTATGGATGTTATTACCAGTGACGAACGGGTTTTGAAAGATCCTGAGCCTGTGGTGACGGTGACGGAGCTTGGCGCTTCTTCTGTCGACTTTAATGTACGTCCGTGGACCAAAAATGAAGACTACTGGCCAACGCGCTGGGACTTATTAGAGCGTATTAAAGACCGTTTAGACGAGGAAGGCATTGGTATTCCCTTTCCTCAAATGGACGTTCATTTGAAAAAGGACGACGCGTAAAGTTCATGCGCCTGTTAGAAATGAGAAAGCCACCGCCCGGTGGCTTTTCTTTTTTCGGTATATTAAATGCTTAATGCCTGCTCTAAGTCAGCAATAATATCGCTAATGTGCTCTATGCCGACACACAAGCGGATGGCTTCTGGTTTAACTCCAACTGCGACTTGTTCTTGTTCCGACAGCTGACGGTGAGTGGTAGAGGCAGGGTGGCAGGCAAGCGACTTTGCATCGCCGATATTCACTAACCGCTTAAACAAGCCAAGCTTGTCATAAAACTTAACTCCTGCCTCGTAACCGCCTTTTATGCCAAAGGTAAGCAATGATGCAGGTAACCCGCCAGTCACATATTTGGCGGCAAGTTCATAGTGTGGATGCTGAGCCAAACCTGCGTAATTCACCCATTCAACATTCGGATGTTGTAGTAGATAGTCGGCGACAGCCTTTGCGTTTTCGCAGTGTCGCTCAATACGCAAAGTCAGAGTTTCCAGTCCCTGCAACAATAAAAAGGCATTAAAGGGCGACAAACAGGCGCCCGTATTACGCAGAGCCACGGTTCTGACTCTTGCGATAAAAGCGGCGGGTCCGAATGCGTCGGTATAAACCACACCGTGATAAGCCGGTTCGGGATTACTAAATTGTGGGAAACGCGCCTTTTGTGACAGCCAGTCAAATTTGCCTGAGTCGACTATAAGTCCACCAATTGAATTACCGTGACCACCAATGTATTTCGTCAATGAATGAACGACGATGTCAGCGCCATGCTCAATGGGCTTACAAAGAATAGGCGTAGCGACGGTATTATCAACGACGAGCGGTACGCCATGAGTGTGGGCAACTCCCGCCAGTGCTTCTAAGTCGGCAATGTTTCCTGCGGGGTTACCAATGCTTTCGCAGTAAACCGCTTTGGTGCGCTCATCAATAAGTGCTTCAATGTCTTTCGCATTGTCTGATTCGGCAAAGCGAACCTCGATACCGAGCGACGGCAGCATATGGCGAAACAGTGTATAGGTGCCTCCATAAAGCTGTGGGGTGGTAACGATATTGTCGCCCTGGCTTGCCAAAGTAATTAGGGTGTATTCAATGGCCGCCATACCTGAAGCGACTGCGAGGCCGGCAACACCCCCTTCAAGGGCAGCAACCCGTTTTTCCAGCACGTCATTGGTGGGGTTCATAATGCGTGAATAGATATTGCCTTCAACCGCTAAGTCGAAGAGATCAGCTCCGTGCTGAGCGCTGTCAAACTCGTACGATGCCGTTTGATAAATCGGCGTAGCTACTGACTTGGTGGTTGGGTCGGTGTCGTAGCCATGATGAATGGATAAGGTTTCGTCTTTCATGTGGTCTCCAAATGCGTTTCAAATAAAAAATGTGTCAGCGACGTGCCGTATTGAGGCACGTTCTTTATAAATCCGTCGTGCCCGTATTCGCTTTGAACGGACACATGTGACGTACAGTTGGGTAGCAGGGTTTCAAGCTCCGTGACTAGGCTTGGTGGCGCAATGGCGTCACTGGTGAAGTCAACTAAATGCACTGGCGTTTCGATAGGCTCAGGATTAATGCTGTATTCGTTCAACACGGGTGTGAGATGAGTGAACAGGCTGCGTGAGCTGTTACCGTTTTCTTTAAGCAGTCGTTCACCTTTATAAAGCAGGTACTCGAAAGCGTCATCGCTGCTACTAAAGCGCGATTCAAACTCTTCCGCACTGCGGTAGCTGAGCATGGCCAGTGCTCTGGCTAATACAATACCCAATTGTGAATCGTTGCAGCGTTGTATGAGTGCTTGTTGGAAATAACGCAATAAAGACGAGTGCACCGACGGTTTGTGAGCCGCGCCAATAACGCTTAGCCGCTCAAGCGACTCCGGGTTATCCAGTGCGTACTGGAGACCTAAAACACCTCCGAATGAGCCGCCAATCCAGCCATGCAGAGGGTCATCGGGTAATATTGATTGCACCGCATGGTGAATGGCATTGCTGTGCTCTTTCACGGACAACGGAGTGTCCGGGCAGTCCGAATCGCCTAACCCGCCGAGGTAGTCAAAGCTAATAAATTGGTAATCGTCAGTGTCTGCGAAGAGCCGATGCAGCGATTGCCACCAACCATCGCCGGACGGTGTCCAAAGCTTTCCGGTTGCGCTGATACCGCCCTGTACAACAATAGCCGGGGCATCGGGAAAGCCATACCGATACCCTTTTAAGCGGCCATAAGGCGTTTGCGTATGAAATGAACGAGCAATAGGAAGAACCATAGCGGCCTCCGTCAATTTGAAACGACAATACAGCGACAATAATAAATGGATATAAAGCCGTCAAGACATTTAGACGTCCAAATGCGAAATTATTGTTTTGAATTCTGTGGTAGTATCAGCGCATTGAATGGAGGTCGAATATGTCGATGGTTTACTCGGTCAGTCAGCTGAATGGTGAAATCCGCCAGTTACTTGAGCAGGGTTTTCGCCAAATAAGCCTGGTGGGTGAAATTTCTAATTTTGCCGCGCCGGGCTCTGGGCATTGGTATTTCACGCTGAAAGATGAACGCTCACAAGTACGTTGCGCCATGTTCCGAGGCGCCAATCAGCGAGCGGCTATGCGCCCGCAAAACGGTTCACAAGTCCTGGTGAAAGCCAAAGTGACCTTGTACGAGCCGCGCGGTGACTATCAGCTAATTGTCGAGCACCTGGAAGACGCCGGACAGGGCTTATTACAACAGCGCTACGAGCAATTGAAAGCAAAACTCGGTGCTGAAGGACTATTCGCGGCCGATCGCAAACGACCATTACCGGAGCACATTCGCAAAGTGGGTGTGCTGACCTCACCAACCGGGGCGGCAATAAAAGACATATTAGCGGTTATGAAACGGCGGGACCCCAGCGTTGAAGTGATTATCTATCCGACGTCGGTTCAGGGAGAAGCCGCAGTAGCCCAACTTCAATCTATGGCGCAAACGGCGTTTGAGCGTAATGAAGTGGATGTGCTGCTAGTGTCGCGCGGCGGTGGCTCACTGGAAGACTTGTGGTGTTTTAACGATGAAGGTTTTGCCCGGCTGCTGACTACCGCTCCGATGCCGGTGATTAGTGCGGTCGGTCACGAAATCGATTTCACCATTGCCGACTTTGTTGCCGATATGCGAGCACCCACACCATCGGCTGCGGCAGAGTTGGTCACGCGAGACCAGCAACAGCAACTGCAGCGTGCTCAGGCGTTAATGCAGCGGCTGCAACAGGCTCAGTTAAGGCATATACAACGCCTCAAACAACAATGGCAATTTTTGCAAACACGCCTGCAACAGCAGCATCCACAACGACTGCTGCAACAACAGTCGCAACTGGCTGACGAGTTACAGGCGCGTGCGAGTCGGGCGCTGACTCAGCAACTTATGCGTCAGCGTCAGCAGCACACGCATTTAGTGAGGCGCTTGCAATCCGTGCATCCGGAAAAACGACTGGCACAATACCAACAGCAATTGACAATTCTTCAGCAGCGTTTGCCGCAAGTCATGGCGCGTTTACTGAGAGACAAAAAGTCTCGGCAAGGGCAATTGATGCAGTCATTGAACCTGGTCAGCCCGCTGAATACGCTGGAGCGAGGTTACGCCATTGTTCGTAAAGATAGTGGCGAGGTTGTGCGTCGTGCGGATGACGTTGCTAGTGGCGAACCGGTCGATGTTCGACTGGCCGACGGCTCATTCACGGCGAGACGCGATTAAATTGCGGTTTGTTGTCATATCACTGACATTTAGGGCTTGATATAATCAGGCTATACAAAGAGCGTTACAGAATTAAACGGAGTTGTCGTATGAAAAAAACCTTAGCAGCCGCAGCCATCGGGGTTGCGCTGAGTGCACCGGGCGCGGTGGCTGAAGAGCAGAAGCCCAATATTATTTATGTCATTGGTGATGGTATGGGCTTTGAATTTATCAGTGCCTATCGCTATGCCATGTCTGATTTAGACACCAAAGACATTGCTGAAACACAGTTCGACCACTACCTCACCGGGGCCGCAACCACTTATCCGGAAGACGATACCTGGGTGACGGATTCAGCAGCTGGCGCTACCGCTTTGTCGGCGGGGGAAAAGTCGTATAACGGCGCTATTGGCATGGATAACGATAAAACGTCGTTAAAAACGGTCATGGAGTACGCTAAAAATAGCGGTTATATGACAGGCTCTGTATCGACCTCGCAAATTAACCATGCAACGCCGGCTTCATTTTTCTCGCATCACCCGTCTCGTTATGAGTACAACGAAATAGCTGACCTTATGGCGCAGCAGTACATAAAAGACGAAGCGTCTTATGATGTCTTGCTTGGCGGCGGTCAGCAGTATTTTATTCGTGACGACAAGAACTGGGCAGAACTGCTAGAGCAACATGGCTTGAAGGTTATTCAGGACATGCAAATGTTAGATCAAGTTGAACAGGCGCCGGTTATGGGCTTGTTTGCACCAAAAGGTCTGCCGCATGCAATTGATGAAGGTAAAGACTCGCTGGCACAAATGACCAGCACTGCGCTGCGTTTATTGTCAGGTGACGACAAACCGTTCGCGCTTATGATTGAAGGCAGCCAAATTGACTGGTGTGGTCATGCCAATGATATTGCTTGCGCGGTGCATGAAATGGACTCGTTAAATAAAGCGTTAACGGTTGTTGCTGACTTCATGCAAGATAACCCCAATACGTTACTGGTGATGACTGCTGACCATTCTACTGGCGGTTTAACTCTGGGGCGTGACGGTGAGTACGCATGGTATTCAGACAGAGTCATGGCTATTGAAAGCTCTATTGCGACAATGCGCAGTGAACTTCTGGACATGGACGCTGAGAAATGGCCCGAGTATGTTGCTGACAAAGTGAACTTCGAGCTGACTCAGGACTATATCGACGAGCTGGCGCTTGCATCTGAGCAGGAAGGTGAAGAGCGTGAAGACGCACTACACGATGCTTTGGTGTATATTACCGGTGATATTACCGGTACGGGTTGGACGGGCAGTGGCCACACCGCAGTAGACGTCCCGGTTTTTGCTAAAGGACCTTACTCTGAAGATTTCCGTGGGTATATGGATAACACAGACATTGGTAAGCGGTTAATTGATATTGTGAAATAAAGCTTGTTTGGGCAGACAATGCCCAGACAGAAAAAACGCCGGTAACCTTTTGTGGCTACCGGCGTTTTTGGTTGGGAATATCGTTTAAAACTTATACATTGCCATCAGCTGTAGGCGGTTTAAGTCGCCGTCTACATTAGCTTCTGTTTCACGGTTAGCTTGTGAAATTTCCGCACCAAAGGTTAGGTTGGAAGCTGGTGAATACATCACGTTAAACGCGAGGCGCTGTGTGTATTCAGTCATGTCACCAGCGAGTGCAAGCAGCTCTTCATCATTGTCTGCCCAGCCACGCGAATATACGATGTTTGAACGAACTTTCTCAGTCCAGAAATGGCGGTAAGCAAAAGAAATACCGGTTGAGTCAATGGCTTCCAGCTCACCGTTACCATCGATATAAGCGCCGTTCCATGTGTTGAGACCTAAATAGCGACCTAAGCCCGAACCGGTTGTAATAGACGCACGAATGTCGTCCATACCAAAGGTGTATTTAGCACCAAAGCTCAAACCGTAACCGAAAGTTGTTTCATCGTCACCAGTTTGTGTGACGTCATAAGTGAGCTGACGCAATAATGCAGACGCCTGCCAGGTCAGGTTGTCAGACTTGCCGGTATATTTAAAAGTAACATCTGGCATAAATCCATCACTGGAAACAATACGTCCCCCACCAGCAGGTGTCACTGTGGTTTCAGGGTTTTCAATTGAGGCGCTAAAGCCACCGGAGGTGTAACGAATTTGTGCCTGGCGGTTGAAGATAATGCCATCGGTGATGCCGATAAAGTCGACGGATTCAGCCAGAATGTTTAGGTCCTGAAAGTTAGACCAGGTTTGACCAAAAGTCCATTTCCCATATTTTAAAAATGCGTGACGTAGACGCGGACTATAAGAGTTTGAAATACGTTGGTCACCGTCAGGGGTCAACATAAAATCCATTTGGATATGGCCGGTCAGCGTTTCACCATTATCTAACTCAGTGTCGGTGGTAAGGAAAAAACGCGACTGACGTGCGTGAAAATCGGTGACCATGTCGTCGCCTTCACCACCCACAGGGGTGAGGCTTGGAATATACTGTTGCCGAGCGATACTGCCGCTTGAAGGTGCCTGACCATCGGTGTAGTCCGATACCATCATGTCCAGTTTAACAAAACCACCAAAATCGATGTCAGTTTCGTTTGCCTGAGCTCCTAAGCTCATAACACCGAGTACGGCAGCGCTTGCTGCTGATACGGTGAATTTCTTTGCGATACTTGCTTTAGCCATGGTGTTCTCCCCTGTAAGCCAAGTGTTCGTTTTGATCGTGCATTTTATTGTTATGCCAAAGATAAACGCTGTTAATTCTCGTTAACTGGTCAATTTTTATCAATCTAGACTATGGTCTAATAGTGTTTAAGCCCTTTAAAACGTACAACAGATACCATCTTGCGAATAAGGAGGAAGAGGTAATGTCGCAACTGTATTCAGTTCCTGAACATATCAAAGCTAAAGCCAAAATCGATAATGACGGTTATAAGAAACTTTACCAACAGTCAGTAGACGATCCTGAAGGTTTTTGGAGTGAACACGGAAAGCGCATTACTTGGTTCACACCCTATAACAAAGTCAAAAATACAACGTTTGAATCGGGTAAAGTCAGCATCAAATGGTACGAGGACGGCACTTTAAACGCTTGTTATAACTGTGTCGACCGCCACCTTGCGGACAAAGCTGATAAAACAGCCATTATCTGGGAAGGCGACGACCCTAGTGTAGACAAACACATCACCTACCGCGAGCTACATAAAGAGGTATCCCGTTTTGCTAATGGCCTGAAAAAATTAGGTATTGGTAAAGGTGACCGGGTCGCTATTTACATGCCAATGGTTCCGGAAGCGGCTTATGCCATGTTGGCCTGTGCGCGGATTGGCGCGGTTCATTCCGTTATCTTTGGCGGTTTCTCACCAAATGCTATTGCCGACCGCATTAACGACTGTCAGGCAAAAGCTATAATTACCGCCGACGAAGGTCGTCGTGGCGGCAGCACTATTGGTTTGAAAGCCAATGTGGATAAAGCCTTGTCTGAGGGCGCTTGCCCTTCATTAGAGCACAGCATTGTATGCCGTGTTACCGAAGGCAAAGTTGATTGGACAGAAGGCCGTGACGTTTGGTGGCATGAGTTGATTGGCGATGTCAGTGATGAATGCCAGGCAGAAGTGATGAACGCTGAAGACCCGCTGTTCATTCTTTACACGTCCGGCTCGACCGGAAAACCGAAAGGGGTTGTGCATACTACCGGTGGTTACATGGTGTATGCGTCAATGACGCATGAGTATGTCTTCGACTATCACGATGACGATGTTTACTGGTGTGCAGCCGATGTCGGTTGGATTACAGGTCACTCGTATATTGTTTACGGCCCGCTGGCAAACGGTGCAACCACACTGATGTTTGAAGGTGTTCCTACCTACCCGGGTGTTGGCCGTATTGGCGAAATTGTTGATAAACACAAAGTAAATATTCTTTATACGGCACCAACAGCAATTCGTGCGTTAATGGCAAAAGGTGACGAGGCAGCGAAAACCTCGACCCGCGAAAGCTTACGTATTTTGGGCAGTGTTGGTGAACCGATTAACCCAGAAGCTTGGGAGTGGTACCACCGCGCTATTGGTAACGGTAAATGTCCAATTATGGATACCTGGTGGCAAACTGAGAACGGAGGTATTTTAATTACTCCGCTGCCGGGGGCTACTGATTTGAAACCAGGGTCTGCGACCCGTCCTTTCTTTGGTATTCAGCCAGCGCTGGTTGATAGCGAAGGTAATATTCAGGAAGGTGAAGCCGAAGGTGGCCTGGTTATAAAAGACTCCTGGCCGGGTCAGATGCGCACCTTATGGGGTGACCATGAGCGCTTTGAGCAAACCTACTTTTCGACTTTCAAGAACCGTTACTTCAGTGGTGATGGCGCGCGTCGTGACGCCGATGGTTACTACTGGATAACCGGCCGCATGGATGACGTTCTGAATGTATCGGGACACCGTTTGGGTACGGCTGAAATTGAAAGCGCATTGGTTGCTCATAAATCGGTGGCTGAAGCGGCTGTAGTAGGTTATCCGCATGACTTAAAAGGTCAGGGTATTTACGTGTACATTACCCCAGTGGAGGGTGTGGAAGTAACCGATGAATTAACCAAAGAAGTACGTAACTGGGTTCGCTCTGAATTAAGCCCAATTGCAACCCCTGACCTGATTCACTGGACGACGGGTTTGCCGAAAACACGTTCAGGAAAGATCATGCGTCGTATTCTGCGTAAGATTGCTGCTAATGAGTATGAGAATCTCGGTGACACCTCTACGCTTGCTGATCCAAGTGTGGTAGATTCATTGATAGAGAATCGAATGAATAAATAATGTCACTTAATTTGGAATCTCATGGCGAAATTTTTAATCGCAGATGACCACCCACTGTTTCGCGAGGCGCTGCAAGGCGCTCTCGCGAATCACTTTTCTGAGCTTACCTTACGCGAAGCCGAAGACCTGGATTCGACACTAGCGGCGTTAAACAAAGACGACGATGTCGACTTATTGCTGCTCGATTTGCATATGCCCGGCAGTGGCGATTTATACGGCCTTATTCGAGTCCGTGAAGACTATCCGTTATTGCCTGTTGCTATCATTTCCGGCAGTGAAGATGCGTCAATTGTTGCTAAATGTATTGGTTTTGGGGCGCTGGGGTTTATTCCTAAGTCATTGCCGTCAGTGGAAATAGCAGAAGCGATAGACACAATTTTGCAAGGCGAAACCTGGGTGCCTAAAGAGTCCCGCGAGCGCCTGGATGTCATATCTGACGAAGACCAGGAGTTGGCGCGTAAAGTGTCTGAATTGACACCGCAGCAATACCGCGTACTTCATTTTTTACACGAAGGCCTACTAAACAAACAAATCGCTTATCAGTTAAATATTACTGAAGCGACTGTCAAAGCTCACATTACGGCAATTTTCCGTAAACTCGGAGTTTATAGCCGTACTCAAGCCGTACTGGTCGCTGAACGTCTGCAGTTATGACCTGGCTGCTGGTATTCGCCTCACTGGCGTATGTCATTTTTCTGTTCGCCATTGCGACCTGGGGTGATCGTTTAGGATCCTGGGCGAATAAAATCAGCCACAAGCCAATGATCTACTCCATGTCATTGGCCATTTATTGCACCTCCTGGACTTACTATGGCGCTGTGGGTAATGCGGCCACCGAGGGTTGGGCGTTTTTCCCCATTTTGTTGGGGCCCATTTTACTCTTTATTTTTGGCATTCGAGTTTTAGAGAAACTGGTTTCGGTCAGTAAACAGCAAAATATCACCTCGATTGCCGATTTTATCTCATCTCGTTTCGGTAAACGCAGGCGTTTGGCCGTTGCGGTTACAGCCATCGCCGCCACAGCTATTATTCCTTATATCGCTTTGCAACTAAAAGCGGTGGGTGTGAGCTTTTCGGTGCTGACAGAGAGCACCGGTGTCATGTCTGAATTTTCAATTAAAGAGCTGGGTGCAGCAGCTTTAATGGCCATATTTGCCATGCTCTTTGGTACACGCCACGTGGAAGTTACTGAGTATCGCAGTGGCATGATTTTAGCTATTGCGGTTGAGTCGATGATAAAACTGGTGGCGTTAATGGCTGCCGCAGTGTTTGCCTGGACGCTTATTGCTGAGAACCCTTCACCGTCGTTACTGAGTAACTTTACTTCTGTATCTGCTCCGCAGTGGTCTTTTGCCAAGTTTGGTGAGTTTGAGTTTATTGTTCAAACGCTAATGGCTGCGGGGGCGATTTTATGTCTGCCCCGACAGTTTCATGTGGCGGTGGTCGATAACGTCGACACTCGGCATTTAAAAACTGCCCGTTGGGGGTTTCCTCTTTATCTTAGCCTGACCGCTGCGGCTATTATTCCTATTGCCATTGCGGGCAGTTTCTTCTTAGGTAATAACGGCGACGGCTCAACGTTCTCATTGCAGTTACCTTTGCTTAAAGACCAACTGTGGTTGTCGCTCATTATCTTTATCGGCGGTATTTCTGCGGCTACCGCCATGGTGATTATTGCGTCGGTTACGTTAAGTACCATGATAACCAACGACGTTATCATGCCGATACTGCTGCAACGAGACTCTAAGCTGCCGTTAAAGCAACGTAAACGCGAATATGACCGGGCGCTGCTACTCATTCGTCGAGTCGCTATTGCCGTTACAATGGTGCTGTCGTTCTTTTGTTACTACTTCTGGGCGGCACAGACCAATCTGGTCAGTATCGGCTTGCTAGCGTTCTCGCTGGTATTGCAGCTATTACCGGCATTACTGGGGGCTTTGTATTGGCGAAAAGGGCACGCTCGCGGTGTTTATGCGGGGCTTGGCGCGGGGTCTATTGGTTGGGTGCTAGCGGTGCTAATTCCGCTGTATTCTTACCCCGAGCTCACCGACGTTGAAATTATAACCCGGGGCACCGTTGTATCGTTGGCGCTGAACGCGTTTGGCTTTATCGCATTTTCGTTGTTGGCCCGACCCAGACTGGTGGATCGCATTCAGGCAACCGCTTTTGTAAAACCGAAAGCTCAACTGCCGGAACAGCAACATCTGCATAAAGACTATAACGCAACCAACGCAGATATGATGCTGTTGCTGAAAACCTTCTTAGGTGGCCAACGTGCACAACAGCTCATGCAGTACTTTCAGCAGCCAGAAGATAAAGAGTTATTGCCAGAAGAGCTGGCAGACCAGTCCTTTATTAGTTTTGTAGAGCGAGCCATTGCCGGTGTTCTTGGGTCAGCAACGGCGCGCTCGTTGGTCGATGCGGCATTACGCGATAAACAGCTTAACTTAGAAGAAGTGGTGCACTTTTTCGATGACACGACACAGGCACTGCAAACCCAGCAGTCTATTTTGTTTAGCTCGCTTGAGAATCTGGCACAGGGTATTAGCGTGGTTGACGCTGACCTAAGGTTGGTTGCCTGGAATAAACGCTATTTAGATTTGTTTGAGTATCCGGAAGGCATGGTGAAACCGGGGCAGCCAATTGCCACTCTCATTCGCTACAATGCGGAACGGGGCGAGTGTGGTCCGGGCGACGTCGATGAGCTTGTTAATAAGCGTTTGCGGTACATGCAAATGGGGTCAGCGCATCGGTTCATTCGCCGACGAGCCGACGGTCGTGTCATCGAAATGGTCGGGAACCCATTACCCACTGGCGGCTTTGTCACCAGTTTTACGGACATTACTGAACACGTTGAAACCCAGCAGGCACTTGAAGATGCCAATATCGACCTTGAGCAACGCGTCGACGTACGCACACAGGAAATCCGTGAAATAAACCAAGAGTTAACGGCAGAAATTGACCGGCGGCGCGAGGTGGAAGAGGAACTTAAGAAAGCCAAAGCGGAAGCCGAGGCCGCAAATGCCTCAAAAACACGTTTTCTGGCGCTTGCCAGCCATGACATATTGCAGCCATTGAATGCTGCACGCCTGTATTTGTCGGCGATACATGAAAAAGAGCTGTCTGATAAAAACCAGCAGTTATTGGGTAAGCTCGATACGGCGCTTGGCTCAACCGAACATTTGCTTTCTACGCTGCTTTCCATTGCCAAAATGGACCAGGGGGCGTTGCAGCCTAAATTCCGGCATGTGCAACTAAGCTCGGTTCTTAAGCCGTTGGTGGAAGAGTATGCGGTGCTGGCCGATCAAAAACAGTTGGACTTCAGAGCCTTTTATGTCGACCGGCCGGTATTTACGGACCCAACGTACTTGCGGCGTATTGTACAAAACTTCCTTTCTAATGCGATTAAGTACACCCCAAAAGGCAGCGTTTTATTGGGCGTTCGTAAAAAAGGCGATGAACTGGAGATATCGGTTTGGGATACCGGCCCTGGTATAGCCGCGCAACAGCAAGATAAGGTTTTTGATGCGTTCTACCGTATTCAGAATCAGAACGTTGAAGGCGTCGGATTAGGCTTAAGTGTAGCTCAGCGCATGGGTGAGCAACTGGGCTGTGACGTGGAAGTGACCTCTGTTGAAGGCGAAGGCTCGCGGTTTTCGGTTAGAGTGCCTTTGGGCAATGCAGCTCAAGTTATTGATAAACCGAAACGTAAGCTCGATGAGGGACCCAATGCGTCATTACGCTTATTGGTTGTGGACGACGACAATGAAAACCTGAATGCGGTGAGTGCATTGCTGAATAAATGGGACTGCGAAGCGGTAACCTTCAATAGTTTTGCTAAGGCGGTTGATTACGCTAAGAGCACCCCTGATGAGCCGCCGCACGGCATACTGGTTGATTATCAGTTAGGCGACGGGGACGGCCTGTCGTTGGCTGAAACTTTGTGGGAACAGTGGCAGCGTAAAGTGCCCACCGCGTTAGTGACAGCCATGAGTGATGACGCGGTGAAACAATCCGCACGAAAATTAGGCCTGCAGTTTTTACCAAAACCCGTAAAACCGGCTGCGTTAAAAGCGTTTTTGAAATATATTAGCATGCGAAAATAACCCGCAATATTACGAGGCCTCGCTTGAGGGATTTATCGAATTTACACACATTTCGTCTGCCGGCACAGTGTTTCGACTTCGTTGAGGTGAACAGTGCCGATAATCTTATGACACTGGAACCGCAAGAGCCTTGGTACCTATTAGGCGAAGGAAGTAATACGGCGTTTATTGAAGACTTCCAGGGGACGGTTATCCATAATGCCCTGAAAGGTGTTCAAGTTGACGACTTCCCTGAGTACACAAGGGTAACGGTTGCAGGCGGAGAAAACTGGCATGAGCTGGTGTCGCAGTTGCGCTCAATGGATATTAATGGGCTGGAAAACCTGGCGCTGATCCCTGGCTCTGTCGGAGCCGCACCTGTGCAAAATATTGGCGCTTATGGTGTTGAAGTATCGCAGTTCATTGAGCTGGTGACCGCATGGGACGTTGAAAAACGTCACTGGGCTTATTTTACGCCTTCGGACTGTGAGTTTGGATATCGCGACAGTATTTTCAAACAAACGCCGGGCCGCTGGCTTATCACCGAAGTCAGCTTTCTTTTGCCTAAAAAGTGGCAGCCGGTGACGCATTACGCACCGCTAAATGAACTGTCTGCGCCGGTGACTGCACAGGCTGTCTTTGACAAAGTGATTGAAACTCGCCAGCGGAAACTACCGGATCCCGCTGTGACACCCAATGCCGGCAGTTTCTTTAAAAATCCGGTGGTATCGGTGGAGCACTTAAAAGCGCTGGAGGCTAAACTGCCCGGATTAGTCTCGTACCCTGTTTCTGACAGCTCAGTGAAGCTGGCGGCGGGGTGGCTTATCGACAAACTGGGTTTGAAATCATTGTCGGTGGGGAATGTTGGCGTTAACCCTCAACAAGCTTTGGTCCTAATTAATAACGGCCAAGCTCAGGGCTCTGAGTTAGTGGCGTTAGCGCAAGAAATTCAAGACAGAGTCTTTGAAGTAACGGGCGTCACACTTGAGCCGGAAGTTCGGCTGGTAGGCGCTCACGGACTCATTGACTTATGAACGCTTCAAAGAACAAGGAACGAGCATAATGAAGCAGTCACAGCGACTTGATCAGCTGATTCAGCAATTATCAGATGGCGAATTTCACTCCGGTCAGTCGCTGGGGGAGCAGTTGAGCATTTCCAGAGCGGCGGTGAACCAGCATATTCATAAGTTAGAAGAGCTCGGTCTCGAACTTTTTTCGGTTAGCGGTAAAGGTTACAAACTGTCTCAGCAGCTGGAGCTGCTGGACAAAGAAAAGATAAAACAAGCCACTGAGCACTTCAGTAACGAACCTGATTTTGCGGTTTATTCGGTTGTCGACTCAAGTAATGATGAGCTCAAACTGCTGGCGCAGGAACAAAAGTTAGCGGCCGGGTATTCGGTGTTTGCAGAAGCTCAGACAGCAGGCAGGGGAAGGCGGGGTAAGCGCTGGATATCGCCATTTGGAAGTAACTTATATTTCAGTGTTTACTGGCCCCTGGCAGAGGGCATACACGGTGCTATGGGCTTGAGTCTGGCCGTTGGTGTAGCCTTAGCCGAGTGTTTTGGGTCCCTGGGAATTGAAGGTGTTGGTCTAAAGTGGCCGAATGATGTCTATATAAAAGGCAAAAAAGTGTCTGGTATTTTAGTTGACTTAGAAACACTGGCGGACGGATCTGCGCACAGCATTATTGGCATTGGGATTAACCTGAAAATGCCGGAAAGTGTGGCGCAACATATTGACCAGGCATGGACTGATATAAGCAGTGAAATACCCACTATCATGTCCCGCAACCTGATAGCGGCACGGGTTAGAGATTCGGTTCTTGCGTGCTTGTCGGAATATGATGCGGCAGGGCTCAGTGTATTCCAGGAACGCTGGCGTGCTTATGACCAATTTCTCGATAAGCCGGTACGTCTCGTTATGGGGCAGCGCGAATGTGTCGGGACCTGCCGTGGTATCGATGAAAACGGTGCCTTGCTGGTGCAGGACGAGACCGGCGTGAAGCGCTACTTCGGCGGTGAAATTAGTTTACGATTACAACAGTAGGGACATTAGATGCTACTCATTGACGCTGGTAACACACGGTGTAAGTTCGCTTGGTGGGACAAGCATACTGACTCTATTCAGTGGCTGGGGGCTATTGAGCATCAACATTGGTTGAATGATTTAAGTCGCTCGTTAAAGGATATTTTGCTGGGTGTTATTAACAGTGAACAACTCGAAGACACCAAAGAAGCTCTAGGGGTGAGCGTGGCGTCTGTGCAGGTGGTTGATACATTGAATCAGTCGCTGGCCGAACTTGGAATTAACGTGCGCTGGCAACGTACTCGCGCGACTCAGTTAGGGGTGGTGAACGCGTACCGGGAGAAGCCTGAAGCTTTAGGCGCTGACCGTTGGTTGGCTTTGTTAGGCTGTCATAAAGCGATTACCGGGCATGCGGTTATTATTGATGCCGGCACGGCATTGACTGTGGACTGGCTAACCCGCGACGGACAACATTTAGGCGGCTGGATAGTACCCGGTCGGCAGTTAATGCTGAATGCGCTTGGTCAGGGCACTGCGCAGTTAGGTAACGTGCCTATCGAGCAGAGCGCTCAGGCAAAACTCGAGCCCGGGGTCAGTACCCGTGAAGGCATGCTGCATGGCATTGAGGCTAGCTTAATTGGGGTTGTTTACGAGGCGGCCAAACTCTCTCCCTCGTTATTTAACGATGAGGCGTTTACCGTTGTTGTCACCGGTGGCGACAGCGAACAGCTGGCTTCTCATTTGAGTGGTAATATCTGTCGCATTGATGACTTAACCTTTAAGGGTTTACGACTTTGTGCCGATAACGGACAGTAGTGACTGATTAAGCGAACTGGAGTAGAACATGACGTGGCATAAAGCAGCGATAATCGCGGCCGTACTAAGCGGTGTCTTATTTGCCTTACCTGCAAAGTCTCAGGACATAGAAGCGGTTCAGCTATATTCTGATGCTGAGCTGGTGGAAATGTTTGCCACAAATGAACACATTACTCAGGTTCGCGATGTTGACCGTTGTCAGTTAGCCCAGGATATTGAGGCTCAGGCAGAGCTTGAACGCCGTCCGACGTACCAATTTCTTTATGGCGATATGAAAGCATGGGGTATTTGCTATGACAGGGACCCTAAAATTGGTTTGCTGTATATGGAAAAAGCGGCAGAGCAGGGGTTAGTCGAGGCGTTGGAGCAACTGGGGCGTTACTATCATGAAGGAAGGCTCGTACAGCAGGATATTGAACGCGCTATTTTATACTTGCGTGAGGCCGCTTCTTTAGGAAACCTTCGTGCTCAGCAGCGTTTTGCCAGTATTTTACTGAATGATCATGGCAGCCCTTATGACTACGAAAATGCCTACCATTGGCTGCACAATTCAGTAACAGGTGATTCTGGTAAGCATCGGGAAATTCAGCAGCAACTGGCGCAACTGTCAGAACGCATGCCACCTTCCGTGGTGGAAAAAGCAAAACGGCCACTGGAATAGTGGCCGCTTTAACGTTTTCTTAAGGACTATGAAAGTCGACTGCGAAAGTCTTCGTAACTGAACTCTCGTATGCAGTCAAAACGCCCGTCTTCATGCAGTATTCCGATAGCCGGGTGCTGTACACCATTGAAAAATGTCGTTTTCACCATGGTGTAATGCATCATGTCTTCAAATATGAGGCGGTCACCAACGGCCAATGCTTGATCAAAGCTGTATTCACCAATGACATCACCGGCCAGGCAACTATTACCCCCTAAGCGATAACTGAAGGCTTTTTCTCCTGGCAGCCCGGCATCAGTAATTGCTGGCCGATAAGGCATCTCTAATACGTCAGGCATATGCGCCGTTGCTGAGATATCAAGCAAGGCGATAGGACCATTGTTGTCAACAATATCCACCACTTCGCAAACTAACGGACCGGTTTGCCAGGCAACCGCAGAGCCCGGCTCCAGAATTACCTGAAGGTCATAGGTCTCACGTAGGCGTTTAAGTTGGCTTATGAGGTGTTCGACATCGTACCCTTCGCGAGTCATTAAATGACCACCACCTAAATTAAGCCATTTAACCTGTTTTAACTGTTCGCCGAAGCGGCTTTCTACAGCTTCCAGCGTACGTTCTAAAGCGAAAGAGTCACACTCGCACAAGTTGTGAACGTGTAAGCCCTCAACCCCCGTTAAATCATGCTGGCTAAGCTCGCTGGCTCTAATTCCTAAGCGTGATCCCGGTGCACTGGGATCGTACAGCTCAGTGTCTGCCTCCTGGTGCTCCGGGTTTATACGTAAGCCAATAGAAACGCCAGCTTCAGCTACTTGTTCATGGTAGCGCTGCCACTGAGTCACGCTATTAAAGGACAAGTGGTTTACTAATGGCAGGAGCTCATCAATATCGCCTTGTTTGTATGCCGGCGCATAAGCGTGCACTTCACGACCAAACTCATAGGCGGCCAGTTTGGCTTCCCATACCGAGCTGGCTGTACAGCCTTTCAAATATTGCTTAATCAGCGGAAACGCGGACCACATTGAGTAGCCTTTCAGTGCAAGAATAATATCCGCACCGCTTTTTTCCTGAACGTATTGCATAAGTTCGAGGTTGCGGCGTAGCAATTTCTCATCCAGCACGTAGCATGGCGACGGAATATCCGGCAATAAATAATGGCTCATCAGTGACTCACTTACTTCTCAAACGGCTTGTCGCATTCTTGAACGTGCCATGGTAAACCGTATTGATTCAGACGGTTCATGAACTCATCCGGGTCAAACTGCTCCATGTTCCATACGCCGGGTTTCATCCACTCGCCTTGCAGCATTAATGAAGCGGCTATCATGGCAGGCACGCCCGTGGTGTAAGATACAGCCTGTGCGCCAACTTCTTTATTAGTTTCGGCGTGGTCACAGTTGTTGTAGATGAAAATGGTCTTTTCTTTACCGTCTTTCATGCCGGTAACGTAGGTACCGATACAGGTTTTGCCGGTGTAACCTTCCGCTAATGAACCAGGGTTTGGCAATACAGCTTTCAGAAACTCCAGAGGCACAATTTTCTTGCCTTCAAACTCAACAGGTTCAATAGAGGTCATGCCTACGTTTTCTAATACACGCAAATGCGTCAGGTATTGGTCACCGAAGGTCATCCAGAAGCGCGCACGCTTAATAGTTGGGAAGTGTTTAACCAGAGACTCTAACTCTTCGTGGAACAGCAAGTACGAAGGACGCACGCCAACATTTGGGTAGTCTAAGTCTTTACGAACACTGATAGGGTCTGTTTCGTGCCACTCACCATTTTCCCAGTATTTGCCGCGTTGAGTAATTTCGCGGATGTTAATTTCCGGGTTAAAGTTAGTTGCAAAGGCCTGACCGTGATCACCACCGTTGCAGTCAACAATGTCTAAGTAATGCACTTCGTCGAAGTAATGCTTGGCGGCGTAAGCGGTAAATACGTTGGTTACGCCCGGATCAAAGCCAGCACCTAAAAGCGCCATTAAGCCTTTTTCTTTAAATTTGTCCTGATACGCCCACTGCCACGAGTATTCGAATTTTGCTTCGTCTTTAGGCTCGTAGTTGGCGGTATCTAAGTAGTGAACGCCTGTTTCTAAGCACGCATCCATAATTGGCAAGTCCTGGTAAGGCAGGGCAACATTAATAACCAGCGACGGGTTAATGCCGCGAATAAGCTCGGCGACTTCTGCTGCGTCATCAGCATCAACCTGATACACGCCAACAACGCGATCTTTGCCGGCTTTTTCCTGAAGTGCCTGACACTTTGACAAGGTGCGGCTGGCTAAGTGTATTTCAGAAAAAACTTCCGGTAATTTCGCACATTTTTGAACAACAACACCAGCAACACCGCCAGCGCCAATAATAAGAACTTTAGACATGAATGCTATCCTTCACAGAAATCGTTAACGGACTTATTTTACGAATAAGATTGCCGCGAAAGATAGCACATTTTTTGAAAATCATCATTGAGAAGCAGAGCTTCTCTGTTCTTTATTGATGCCGAGTTGTTCGTTTAAAAAAGCCCACTTCTCAGCGGCTGATTCAATTTTCATCCACGTAGGTGTGCCTGCACCATGACCTGCACGAGTTTCAACATTGAGAAGTATTGGGTTATTGCACCCTTGGTCCTCCTGAAGTGCCGCCGCAAACTTATAGCTGTGCCATGGAGCGACTCGGTTGTCGTTATTCGCGGTGGTGACGAGGGTCGCCGGGTAGCAAGTGCCTTGTTTCGTGTTATGAACCGGAGAGTACTCATATAAAGCAGTGAACTCATCGGCATTTTCACTCAGACCAAACTCACTACTCCAGCCGCGTGCGTTTGCATTGGGCAAGTGATAACGCAGCATGTCCAATACGCCAACCGCTGGTACGGCTGCGGCGAATAACTCTGGTCGTTGTGTCAGAGTAGCGCCTACCAATAACCCTCCATTACTGCGGCCATGGATAGCGAGCTTGTCTTTGTTGGTATAGTTGTTCTTAATTAGCCACTCTGCGGCGGCGATAAAGTCATCAAATACCCTTTGCTTGTTAGCTTTTGTGCCAGCCTGATGCCATGTTTCGCCAAATTCGCCACCGCCTCGCAAATTAGGTATTGCCAACACACCGCCCATTTCCAACCAGGCAATACGGTCGGCTTTAAATTCGGGCGTTAAAGAGATATTAAAACCACCATAACCATACAGCAGCGTGGGGTTACTTCCGTCCAGTTCCACGTCTTGAGAGTGCACCAGAAACATAGGGATTTCTGTGCCGTCTTTACTCTCGTAGACCACTTGATGCGTTTCGTATGACTCAAGTTCGGCCGGAAATTCGACTTCCTGCCACAAAGTTGTGCGCTGTTGCTCTACTTGGTATCGGTAAATTTTTCCAGGTTCGGTAAAACCTGAAAAACTGAAAAAGGTGTCTTTAGCTGACGGCGACCCGTTAAAGCCTGAGACGGTGCCGATGCCGGGCAGAGCAAGCTCCTGCAACACTTGACCTTTGAGGTCAAAAATTCCGACACGGGAATGCGCGTTTTGCAAATAGTGAGCAAAGAGTTGGCCGTTGACCGCGGAGATTGAGGTCAATGTATGTGTGCTTTCAGGAATTATTTCAGACCAGTTGTCATCACCCTTGCTGTTCATATCAATAGCTATAACCCGACCCCTTGGGGCCTGGGCGGTAGTCCGGAAATATAGCTTACTGTCATGACTGGTCACGTAATCATACTGGCCATCCCATTTGGTTAACAGTCCGGTGAAAGGTTCGCTGTCCTCGGCTAATGGGCGGCTGAAAACAGCGTTAGCATCATACCCGGAAGACACATTGATTAATAAATAGCGACCGTCATGTGTCACCTCCGGATATGGGTTCCAGCTAGGTTGATTCTGTAACGCGAAGATCAATTCGTCATCACTTTGAGAGCGGCCCAAGCTGTGAAAGTAAACACTCACTGGCTTTGAGTCGTCGTATTTTCCATTAGCATTTTGAGGATAGCGGCTGTAATAGAAGCCGGTTTCGTTTGGCAGCCAAGCGATATTGGAGAATTTAACGCCACTTATTTTATCGGACAAAGTCTTGCCAGACTCAATATTTTTAATGTGAATTTCAGTCCAGTCGCTACCCTTTTCTGAAACCGCGTAAGCGATATACTTTGCGTTAGGGGACACTTGTATTCTGGCTAGTGATAACGTGCCGTCTTCGCTGAGTTTATTCGGGTCAATTAATACTTCCGGGGCGCTCTCTAAGTCCGTCATTGTGTAGAGAATGTCCTGGCTTTGCAGACCGTCGTTAGCAAAGTAAAAGTATCGATTCGCGTATTGAAATGGCGTGCCTATTTTTTTGTAGTTCCAAAGCTCGGTTAATCGTTGCTTCAGGTCATTGTAGGCGGGAAGTTTCTGCAAATAAGGTGTTGAGAACTCGTTTTGACTATTGACCCACTGGGAAACCTTTTTCGAGCGGAGGTTCTCCAGCCAGCGGTATGGGTCAGCAACAGTGGTGCCGTGATAGTTGTCTGTTTGGTCAACCGTTTTGGTTTGCGGAAACCCATAAGGCGACTGCTGCTGAGGCTTTGGCTGAGAGCTGCATGCGCTTAGAATAAGAGCGCCAGAGAGCGTAGCCAGTAATACACGGATTGATGAATATCGAGTCATTGCCTTCCCCTTTGTTAAGACTGACTTGATCATAGAAAGTTGTGGTGAAAACAACAAGTCACATTAGACAAGCGGAGCGGTATCTTTACGCAGTTTTACGTTCGCTTGTTGTTTCGAGGCGCAACCATAGAGCTGGGCTAGCTGTTTCAGAGAGCATGATGGCCGGCTCAAATATTGAGTCAGTTCGTCGGTCGGGCGTTTATTCTGGTAGTACACAACCAAAGCAAAGTGGGCAGCGTCAAATGGAATGTGTCCGTTCACGTAGGTCTTCACCAACAAATGAAGGAGCGGATTAGTGATAAGGTTTTTTGGTATCTTAGAGTGAGCGTTTATAAGCCAATTCTGTTCAGCCTTAGCCCACTGACTAATGTCGTCAGTAAGAGAGGTGTTTGAGCTTGAGCCATCACCCATACTGTCGGCTCTGACATAAATAGCGGCGGGGCGTGCCGATACGCTGTCGAGTCGGTGGCTGGTACGCCATGGCACAAAACCATTAGCTTCCCAAAACTTCGCAACTCCGGGCTCCCACGCAAAGCTGGTGCCTATTTTATCAATATGTTTGTAGCTGGGGTGTTGCCGAATAAAATCGAGCAACTCAGAGGCATATCCCTGATGACGGAGGCCGGCGGGCACAGCGATACGAGCAACTCTCAGCCAGCATGTGCTTAGAGCCCAAGTCTGTTGTAAAAAATAGCCAATGGCTTGTGGCAGCAGGTTTCCTTTAGGGCGTCGTTTACCCTGTAAAATAGGTGTGTGCAGCTCTTTTGGAACAGGGCCTTCTTCAATAAGCCAGGCAACAGCAACTACTTCTCCGTTCTGGCGAGTGTAAGCCAGCCGATGTAACGGGTCACTCAATAGTAGGTTGAGGTCATTAGGACTGCTTTGGTAATGAGCATTTAAGAGCAGCTGGAAGCACTGACGTAAGGTGTTTTCCTGCAGTTGCGAAGCATGCTCAATAAACTGCCCGTCAGCCAGCTCCGGTGTTAACGCAGTAGTGGTTTCATCCATTAAAAACGTGTCAGTTAACCAATGCTCTAAAGGGTCATTTTCCGGCCAGCGCATCGGTGCTGATAAACGATGATTCTTAACTTTAGGCAAGTGTTTTTCTGCCCATTGCTGAAAGTGTATGGCAAAGCCCCGGCCGCAGCCCTCGTAGCCCGCCACAGTAGTTGCTAATAACCACGGCGTAAACTTCTGGCAAAGTGTTTCTATGGCCCATAAAGGAATGCCGGCGGCTTCATCGATAATCAACTGCTTAGTCGAGTCCCCGGGTTGTTCCAGTAGCTTATCCCAGGCCTTAAAGGTGGCGGTTGGCGCTTGCTTCAGTAAAACCTGAGCATTGGCTTTTCTCGGTGCAGTAACAATGATTTCAGTTTCAGCGCAGGTTGCACTCACTTCGGCTAATGCTTTGCCGAGCAGGGTGCTTTTTCCACGGCCTCGTTCAGCAACAAGGATGTGCGTGTGTAGGGAGTCTTCATTGATAAATTCACTGGTCAGCACTTCTACCAGTGCCTGATGTTCTGTTTGGGCTTTTTTAAAACTCTCAGAAGCGTTCGCAGGCAGCGCATTATTACTAAAATACTGACTCGCAAAGTTCAGAAGCCGTTCGACCATAGCTGAATTGTCACTGGGCAAAAGAATGATTAACTCTCCGCCACCAACAATAGTGCCGCACAGCGCACAAATTGCATCCGCATTTAAGCCCGCCTGACAATCGAGAAGGACGCTTTCAAATTCATGACCCAGGTAGTCTCTGTATCGGTTGAGGTGTGCATCAGCACCTGGGTCCTCTGGGGAAAGAATAAGACTTTGAGAAGAGCGAGTCTGGCAGGCTTGCTGCCATTGACTCGCTGTTTGCAGCAGTTTTAGCTGTCGAAAACTGCCACGTTCCATTACTTACAACACTCTGCCATTAAAATAGTGAAAACCCGACAAATTTTGTCAGTACTGTATTAATGAAAACCACCGCCAGAATTAACGGAATAAAGGTGCTGATAGAAATACGCACATATTTGGCTAGTAGTGTATTTCTATAATTCGGGTTGCCTTCTGACAGTTCGTCTTCTAACCCTTTTTTGCGCCAGTGTAGAGTCACAAACAAGCAGATAAGCAGACCATTTAGCGGCAATATGGTGTCGTAAAAGACGTCGTAAATAACGTCAAAAACCGATTTCGTTTGCCCGGCGTATGATGTGAACTCAGTAAATGCTGGTATAAAACCAAATGAGGTGGCTGCTATTAGTGTAAGTACGGTAACGGCAAAACCCATAACCAGCAGAGTCTTTTTCCGGCTGAACTTTGCTTTTTCAATAATGGCTGCCGTTGGTACTTCCAGTATCGATACCAGTGACGTAATAGCTGCAATAAACGTCAGCAAAAAGAAGACAGTCGCGGCTAAGCTGGCACCGAAATACCCGACAACGCCTTCTAATGCCACAAAAATTTGTGGGAAGAAGGAGAAAATCATACTGACTGACGAGTCGCTCAGCGTGTCCGGGTTGGTGTTCGGGTTTATCGCAAAAATAGCGGGCAGAGTCATTAAGCCGGCGGTAAATGCTACAGCGGTATCGGTGAGTGCAACTAACTTTCCTGAGGTTACAATATCGTCGCGGCGGCTGAAATAAGAGCCGTAAGTAATCAGAATACCCATACCCAGAGATAATGAGAAGAAAGCTTGTGCCAGTGCACCATTGATAACGGAGCCGTCAATTTTTGAGAAGTCAGGGACCAAGTAAAACTCAACACCCAACGCTGCGTTGTCCAGTGATAAAACGAAAATGACCAGCAATACCAGCATAATAAAAAGAGCTGGCATCAGGAACTTGGCAGCTTTTTCGATGCCTTTGCGAACGCCTCCTACCAGAATCACGTTAATAATGACGGTAACTGCCACCAGGAAGCCAACAAAACCGTAATCATTCACAAACTGCCCGAAGTATTCCGGGTCGGCTAACATCGCCAGGTTGCCGGTTACTGAGTGCCATAAATAGCCGAATATCCATACGGTAATGACCATATAGAATACGGCAATCATAAAGGGCGTAATAACGGCCAGTAGCCCCGCGATATGCCAGCCTTTATTGTCTGGTGATAATGCTTGATAGGACCCTAGTGGGCTTTTTTGTGCGCGGCGGCCCAGCCCCATTTCTGCCAGCATGACAGGCAGGCAGATAAAGGCAACGAACAAAGCATAAATAATAAGAAAGGCACCACCACCGTTTTTTGTTGCGGCAACAGGGAAGCCAACTAAGTTTCCGATACCAACGGCAGAGCCTGCCGCGGCAAGTATAAATCCAATTTTAGAGCTGAATTGATCGCGTTGTTCGCTCATTCTGACCTTCTTGTTATCGTTATTATCTTGAGGTGCTTTGTAAGCATCAATTTTTAAATTCCAGCAATCCTAGCAAGGGGTAACGTTAACGGCAAGCAGCGGATGAGTGAATACGTCGTGAATATTGGCAAGTCTGACCTGAGTGCTAAAAAAATTATTAACATCCATTACAAATGCTATATTGGAAAATGTTAAAACTCATGTAACCTTTTTCTAACCCTGTTTTAACACGCTGGTAAATACAGGGAATTCTACTCTCTGGAACAGATTGGCGTCTTTTTACCGGCGTGTTTCCCCTACCAATGCTGCATTTCGAAAAGACGCGACACACAGCGTCTGAATGGGAAGGCAAGCTGTCGTGCCTGATACAGTTGCTCAACACTGACTTCTGCTGTTATAAGCAATCTGCAGCCGCGGTCATAGCATTCGTCGACAAGTGCGATAAAGCGGCGAGCTTCATTATCGAGCTTACTGATAAGCTTTGCGTCGTGTTCCCGCTGGTAGGTTTCTTCGACGCCATGCACCAACTCTTTGTCGGGAACGTAGGTAAAGGCAGGCACATTTTGAACGGCTATGGCGGAATATTTATCGGCCAGTTCCATGTAGTCACGCTGGCTTCTGGGACCAGAGCATAAGCTCATGAAGTCAAAGCCAATTATTTTTTTATTGCCCCACAAGCAAGGAATACTTCGGTTCATTATTGAGACGCTTTCGGCTGGCTCTACCGTGCCACAGCGCGTCTCGGCCAAAGTTTTTAATTCTTCAGGTTGTCCCTCAATAAGATAAAGCGGCATGTCAGTATGGTTAATTCGCCGGTAATCAGTGCCAAAACCTAAGTCAATGAGTTCGCACTGACTGTTTAAAAGCTCAATAGTCGGTTCAAAGCGGTGTCGAGCCAAGCCGTCTTTATACAGTTCGGCAGGAGGCGCGTTAGACGTTGTAATTAATGTCACGCCCTCAGCAAACAAGCTTTCCCAAAGGCGAGCCAGAATCATGGCGTCGCCAATGTCTTCTACAAAAAATTCGTCCAGGCAGATAATCGAATATTCGTTGGCCCACTCTTTTGCAACTTGTTGCATTGGGTTTTCCTCGCCCTGCAAACCATTAAGTGCATCATGAACTCTGGCCATAAAGTGGTGGTAGTGCAGCCTTATAAACGATGAATTGGCTGTTGAAAGTGAGCGTAGCTGTTCGGAAAACATATCCATTAGCATGGTTTTTCCGCGACCGACAGGGCCGTAGAAGTACAAGCTTTTTATGGGCGCCTGGCTGTTCTTCCGAATAGCATCAAGACGCTGCTGCAATGCGGTGACCGCTTCGCGTTGAAATGAGTCTTCGTTCAGTTTTCCGGAGTTAACCTGGCTCTGATAAATTTGCTGCATGGGGTTAGTCAGTTAGTACCAAAAAAAGGGCCGGCTGAGGGAGCCGGCCAAGATCGTTGCTAGTGAACAGCCTAATACATCATGCTGTAGAGTTTTCTACGATAGGTCGCTGCGAGCGGATCACCATCGGGTAACGAATTAATAATGTCCAGTGCGTATTTTTTCGCACCTTCAAAATTGACGTCTTTCGTTAACACGGTAAACACCAGTTGCAGAGCTTCCTCATCGCGGTTCGCTTCATGAAACTTTAAGGCTAATTGTAATTTCAGCGATAAGTCATCTGGGTTTTGCTCGGCTTGATCCTGCAAAGCGCGAAGTTCCGGAGAGTCGGCAGCGTCTTCCGCTAATTCTAGCTTGCCTTTAATGCGCTGATAGTCACTGTCTTGCTCAACCATAGGAATTGCAGCGACAAGCTCTTTCGCCTGGTCTAATCGACCGGCGTCGACCGCCGCTTCAGCGAGCAACTTAACGGCTGCCATATCGGTATTGTCGAGGTCATAGGCTTGCTTAGCCAAGGTATAGGCTTTGTTTGCATCGCCTTCACCCATGGCTACTTGTGCCTGTTGAATCAGGTTATCTGACGGGCTGGGTAGGTGTTTGCTCAAAATTTCCCGAATTTCGCCTTCGGTTTTAACACCACCAAAGCTATCGACCGGCTCACCGTTTTTGAAGAAAGCCACAGTTGGAAGGCTACGGATACCAAACTGCATGGCCAATTCTTGTTGGTCGTCGCAGTTTATTTTAGCCAGAATAACCTGGTCGTTGTATTCGCCCGCCAACTTTTCCAACACTGGCATTAGCTGCTTGCATGGCTCGCACCAGTCAGCCCAAAAGTCGATAATAACCAGTTTCTCTTTTGAGCCTTCTAAGAGCACCTGCTGAAAGTTCTGCAGGGTGACATCAATAATGTTGGACTGTGACATTTGCGCCCGTTCTCCTGTGTCAGTTTATTCGTGTCTTAACGCAGGATATGCTGACGCTAAACGCCAATTTCAAGGTTAACCGGCAAACCAGGATAAGACTTTGTCTTTTAATTTACTGTAAGGGGGGTAACGCAATGCCACGTCGAAGCTGAAACTGCGGGTCATGACGGGTTTTAAATGACTAAAAGTATCAAAGCCCCACTTTCCGTGATAACAACCCATACCGCTTTGGCCTACACCCCCAAACGGCAGGTTGTCGTTGAGCATAAACATCAGGGTGTCGTTGTAGCAAACATTGCCAGCGGACACTCGTTGAGTAAACTGTTTCAGCATTCGCTTATCTTTTGAAAACACATAAAGCGCCAAAGGTTTAGGCTTGGTGTTGATAAACTCAATAGCTTCAGAAGCTGACTTCACGCTGACTACCGGCAATAGCGGACCAAATATTTCTTCCTGCATTAGCGAACTGTCACCAGATACTCCATCGATAACTGTTGGTGCGATATAACGCTCACGCTTGTCAAAATCTCCACCAATAACGACGTTTTCACTGTCCAGCATCTGTGTCAGTCGTTGCCAGTGTTGCTCGTGAATAATACGGCCATAGTCATTCGATTGCTGAGGATCATCCCCATAAAATTGCGCAATTTGCTCGCGTAATGCGTCAATTAAACGATCTTTCATTGACTCCTCAACCAGCAAATAGTCTGGCGCGATACAGGTTTGCCCAGCGTTAAGGTATTTGCCCCAGACAATGCGGCGAGCCATTACGGTAATATCGGCGTCGCTCAACACAACGGCAGGACTTTTGCCACCCAATTCAAGCGTAACAGGTGTCAGGTTTTTAGCCGCCGCTGCCATAATGGCTTTAGCCGCTTGTGGGCCGCCCGTGTAAAAAATATGATCAAACGGTAATTCGGTCAGCTGTTGAGAGACTTCAACGCCGCCAGTAATGACTTTAAACGCTGCGCTGTCTAGGTAATTTACCAGGTGTTTCTCAAAAACTTTTGCGGTTGCCTCAGCATGCTCTGATGGCTTAATCAGCGCACAGTTACCCGCAGCAATAGCGGCAATAACGGGCGCTAATGTCAGTTGCACCGGGTAATTCCAGGCTCCTAAGACTAATACGCTTCCTAAGGGCTCTGGCACTATTACACTCGTGGCAGGCCAGGCAAGCATTGGGTTACTGACTTTGCGCGGTTTCACCCAGCCAGGAAGTGCTTTGAGGCTATGCCTTATGTCGGTTTTTAAAAACTGAATTTCCGTGAGTTGAGACTCGCTGGGGCACTTTCCTAAATCTTGCTGCAGTGCCTCCAGTAAGTCCTTTTCGTGGTCTTCTAAAAAACGGGAGAGCTGTTTTAACTGCTGCTGACGCCAAGACAGCGGACGTGTAAGCCCGCTGTCAAAGGTGTGTTGAAGTTGCTCTAACGTTTTAAGTTGTGGGTTCATTCAAGTCCGCCGAGGGTTACGGTTTTCAATTCTAAGTATTCATCAATACCGTATTTTGATCCTTCCCGTCCAATACCGGACTCTTTAATGCCGCCAAATGGGTTGTAAGCATGCGAAATACCGCCGGTATTCACGCCTACCATGCCGTATTCAAGTGCTTCACTCACTCGGAAAATGCGAGAGGTGTCTTTCGCGGCAAAGTACGACGCCAGCCCAAATGGCGTGTCATTGGCTTTCTTAATGCCTTCTTCTTCCGTTTCGAAGGTATTAATGGCAACGACAGGACCAAAGATTTCTTCTTTGGTGATGTCCATATCGTCAGTAACGCCTGAAACCACGGTTGGTGCGTAGAATAAATCGCCCAGTTCGGTCATGACTGAACCGCCGGCTTCAATCGTAGCGCCATCTGATTTTGCTGACAGCACCAGGCGCTGAACCTTATCGACAGCATCCTGATCAATTAGAGGTCCTAAGTCGACGCCTTCTTCAGTTCCCGGCCCCACTTTTAATGCTTTTACCTTGCTGACAATAGCCTGAGTGAATTTTTCAGCAACCGTTTCCTGCACCAACACTCGGTTGGCAGAAACGCAGGTTTGTCCGCCATTACGGAATTTACAGGCAATAAGCTGATCGGCAGCCTGCTCAATGTCGGCGTCGTCAAACACCAGGAACGGAGCATTACCGCCCAGCTCCAGCGACACTTTGGATACGTGCTCTGAGCATTGTTGCATAAGAATCTTGCCAACGCCGGTAGAGCCCGTGAATGACAACTTACGAACCTGCGGCGAAGTTGCCAGGCGCTTACCTACAGTTTTTGCATCGCTGGTTGGAATGATATTAATAACACCGTCCGGAATGCCCACTTCACTGGCAAGTTGCGCCAACGCTAAGCTTGAAAGAGGAGTTAACTGCGGTGGCTTAACAACGATGGTGCAGCCAGCGGCTAATGCCGGTGCAATTTTTCGAGTGATCATCGCATTCGGGAAGTTCCACGGGGTAATGGCCGCGCAGACGCCAACGGGTTCTTTGGTTACTAACACGCGTTTACTGCTGTCGGTCAGCGGCAGAATATCACCGTTAATGCGTTCGGCTTCGCCGGCAAACCAGTCGACGAAGCTGGCACCGTACTCGACCTCACCAACCGCTTCTGGAACCGGTTTGCCTTGTTCGGCGCTCATCAATTCGCCCAATGCCTGCTTGTTGTCCATCATAGACAGATACCACTTGCGCAAAAGAACGGCGCGTTCGCGGGCGGTTTTCTTGCGCCATTTCGCCAAGGCGGTCTCGGCGACGTTAATAGCGCGCTGTGTAAGTTCGTCATCGGCATCGGCTACTTCGGCCAACACCTCGCCGGTTGCCGGGTTAGTAACATTGAAACGTTTTTCTGTCGGTACCCAGTGACCCTCGATGAAACAATCGCTTTTGGTAAGTGATGACATGGAATGTGCTGACATATAGCCTCCAACTGAATAAATTTATCTCTATTAATGTAGGCAATAAATGCACAAATGGTTCAACTTTTTCAATGATTTCAGTCTATATTTTGCTTTTTGTCGAAAAAGTACCCAGTTGCATTGCTTTTATTGAGTAAATGCGTATAATCCGCAGCTCCTTCAAGGAACACCGCATTACTGATGAGGCAGCGGTCACCCTTGATTCGCGGGGTTGCAGCGCCTGATTCCAGTCCAGACAGTTTAGAGACTGACCACTGATTCCTGTTGCCGGGCCATAACCCCATATTTGTTTTGTTTGCCATGAGGCAAACGGGAATATAGTGAGACACAATTTATGTCAAAGACTCAATCGAGCCTGTCGTTCAGCGACATGGCTTTACCTTCTGCTGTGCTTGAACAACTGAACGCTATGGGTTTCGAAACCCCAACTCCTATCCAGCAGCAATCTATTCCTGCGTTATTGGAAGGTAACGACGTTCTGGGCGAAGCACAAACAGGTACCGGTAAAACAGCCGCATTTGGTTTACCCGCGCTGGCCAAAATAGACCCTTCGCTGAAACAGACTCAAGTTTTGGTGGTTACACCAACGCGTGAGCTAGCTATTCAGGTTGCTGAAGCTTTAGAAGGCTTTTCTAAGAAGATGCGTGGCGTCGGTGTTGCTACTGTTTATGGCGGTGCGGCTTTCGGCCCGCAGGTAAAAGCGTTAAAACAAGGTACCTCAATTGTTGTTGGTACGCCGGGTCGTCTTATCGACTTACTGAATAAAAACGTATTGCAACTGGATGGTTTGAAGGTTGCGGTATTAGATGAAGCCGACGAAATGTTGAACATGGGCTTCATTGAAGACATTGAAACTATTTTAAAAGGTGTGCCTGAGACTGCTCAGCGAGCATTGTTCTCGGCAACCATGCCGAACGCTATCCGTAAGCTAGCCAAAACGTTCCTGAATAAACCACTGAATATTCAGATTGAAGCGGTTGCGCGTGAAAAAGCGACAATCAAACAGAAAGCGTGGAAAGTTCAGGGCATGACTAAAATGACGGCTCTGACTCGCTTATTAGAAGTGACTCCGTATCAGCGAGCTTTGATTTTCGTGCGTACGCGTCAGGACACTATGGATGTCGCTGAGTTATTACAACGTTCAGGATTCAAAGCGTCACCTTTAAGTGGCGACTTAAACCAGGCTCAACGTGAGCAAACAGTCAGTCAGTTGCGTAGTGGACATATCGAAATTCTGGTTGCTACCGACGTTGTTGCTCGTGGCTTAGATGTACCTGAAATTACCCATGTTATTAACTATGACTTACCGAGTGACACTGAGTCTTATGTTCACCGTATTGGTCGTACAGGTCGCGCGGGCCGCTCAGGTGAAGCTATCTTATTCTTCCGTGCGAAAGAGCGTCATTTATTGCGCCACTACGAGCGTTTAACTAACGCACCAGTAGAGTTCTTCGAAGTTCCAAATGCGAACCAGTTGAGCCAGCATCGCCAACAGCAATTACTGGAAAAGCTTCAGGCATCAATGCAAGCTGACAGCGCCCATGCTGATAGCGATAAACTGAAAAAATTATTGGGTCAGTGGCTGGAAAGTGGTGAGTTGTCAGCGGAAGATATTGCCTTGGCATTATTAACTGAACAGCACAAACAACGTCCATTGTTCCTGAAAGAAGACCGTCCAGTGCGTGAAATGCGCAGTGAACGTCCTGGCCGTAATGAACGTGGTGACAAACGTAAACCTCGTGCAGAGCGTGGTGGACGTGCCGCAGATATCGATTTTGATACGTATAAAATTCAAGTGGGTAAAGAGCATGGTGCTCGTCCCGGAGACATCGTTGGCGCGATTGCTAACGAAGCCTCTATGGACAGCAAATACATTGGTCAAATCCAGTTATTTGACAACCATGCGTTAGTTCAACTGCCAAAAGGTATGCCGAAAGACGTCATGCACGTATTGAAAAAAGCGCGTGTCCGTCAGCAACCAATGGGTCTTGAGCTAAGTGATGAGCAAGTTAAGCGTGCGCCGCGTCCACCTCGTGACCGTGACGCCCGTGGCCCTAAACGCCGTCAGGCAGGAAAGGGCGCAGCACGTCGCTTTAACTAATTAGAGTGATTCACACCGGCCGGATGATCGACAATGATCATCTGGTCGATGTCATACCCCCATTCATTGGCTTTAGCGAGCGCATAATCTAAGTCCGGCTGAGAAACATTCGGTGTCCGCGACAAAAACCAGAAATACTCATGCGAATCGCTGGTAACTATTGCTTGTTGGTAATTATCATCTAACCAGCTTACATAATAACCACCATAAAACGGCCAGAAAAACGTTACTTGATAGGCCGCCTTTATATTTTCAACTGGTTCTGCTTTGCCTATGGCCGTTTGCCATTCCTGGTTTTTCACATGAAAGCCGCGATTGGTAACTTCTAATGTGCCGTCACCATTTAAACGGTATTCAGCTGTAACGCCTTGCAGACCCTCTTCAAAGCTGTGTGGCATTCGCGCAATTTCGTACCACTTTCCTAAATAGCGGTCAGCGTCGAATTGATCAACAACATCAGCCACCGGTGTAGGCTGAGACTTACAGGCAGTCAGTAATAAGATCAGTAAAAATGCAGGTAACCACTTGTTCATTGTGCGTCCTTGTTATAACTCGTTTATTGTTTTCAGGTAATGCTCAGCTTGTTGTATGAGCGCATTTTGCTCGTCATCCGATTTTTTATTCCATACTTGATACATCATGCCCATTCTATGGTTATTTTCAAAATGTTCTTTATGACGGTTAATAAAGTGCCAGTATAGACTATTAAACGGGCAGGCTTTGTCACCGGTTTTTTTGTTCGGATCGTAATGGCATTGGCTACAATAGTGACCCATTTTCTTCATATAGTTTGCACTTGAGATGTAGGGCTTAGTCGCAATGAGCCCATTGTCAGCGTATTGGCTCATGCCCCGTGTGTTGGGCAGCTCCACCCATTCAATAGCGTCAATGTATATGCCTAGATACCAGTCATCGAGAGCGTCTGGCGAGACACCTGCCAGCAGTGCGAAGTTACCGGTTACCATGAGTCTCTGTATGTGATGAGCGTAAGCGTAATCGAATGACTGCTGGATAGAGTGATGCATACACGCCATTTTTGTTTCAGCATTCCAGTAATAGCTCGGAAGCGCACGAGTATGATTCAACGCATTGTTGTTTTTGTACTCGGGCATGAACTTCCAGTAAATGGCTCTGACAAACTCTCTCCAGCCGATAACTTGACGGACAAAGCCTTCAATTTGCGCGAGGCTTATCGTGTCTTTGTTGTTGGACCAATGCTCAACGGCTGAGTGAACCACTTCTAATGGATGCAGCATTTTGGTGTTCAACGCGAAGGACAGACGAGAGTGGAAGAGACTCCAATGTGCCCCGGGCGTTATATTGTCAGTTGTCATTGTGTCCTGGTAACGGCCGAAATTCGGTAAGCCAAACTCACAGAAGTACGATAATAATTGTTGCGCTTGCTTTCTGTTTACCGGCCAAATAAGTTGCTTTGGATTAACGTTTCCCATTGTTTTGATATTCTGCTTCGAGAGCATGTTGTCGATATCCGAAACGTCATTAGCAAATACAAGAGGTTCGGTAACGCTTTGGCTTTTTGGCAGTTTTCTTTGGTTTTCTTTATCGAAGTTCCAGCGCCCGCCGATTGGTTTCCCATCCTCCATTAAAATATCGTGTTCACTACGCACCTTGCGGTAGAAGGTTTCCATCAGATAATTGTCGGTATCTGGAAAGTAGTCTTTTAAAGCGTTTCGGCCAGTAAGGAAGTGCTCAGTATCAAACCACTTAATGTCGATATTGTTGGCGCCTGCCCAGCTCTTTAGTTGATGGTCGAGTCGGTATTCGTCAGGTTGCTGGCACTCAATATGTTTTGCGCCAGTTTCTTCAAGCAACCAAAGCAGGTTCTTCGTGAGGCTTTGTTGGTTACGGGCATCCTCCAGTCTGAGATAAAAGATGCGATGGCCCGCTGATTCTAATGCGTTAGAAAAGTTACGCATGGCTTTAAAAAACGCCAATACCTTTTGCCGGTGATGCAACACGTAATCGGCTTCCTGCCCCAGCTCCATCATTACGTAAAGCGTTTCTGAGTTTTTTGTTTTAAACCAACGGTGGCGAGCATTTAATTGGTCACCTAATATCAGCCTTATTGTCTTCGCCTTCATTACGAGTCCATAACCAGAGTTAACTAAGGCTTAATACGTTGCTTGAGTTAATTCAGATTGGCGTACCGAAATTCGATAAAATATGGCATTATGCGCGTTAGTTTAAGAGTCAGGAGTTTTTATGAGCCAGGTTGAAAGTGCAGAGAGTCAGTCTCAGCAAAAGCCCGTTAATGTTATTTGCATAAAATGGGGTAAAAAATACGGCCCCGATTATGTGAATACACTGCATTCAATGGTGAGCCGCCATTTGAGCCGACCGTTTCGTTTTGTGTGCTTTACGGATGATTTCGATGGCATTAATGATGATATTGAAGTTAAAGCAATTCCGAAAATTGGCTTTGAAGACTTCGACAAACAAGTACCTTGGACAAAAGCGCATGGCTGGTTGAAGTTAACCTGCTTTGCAAACCCTCTTTATGACTTAGAGGGGCCAACACTGTTTTTAGACCTGGATATTATTGTTGTCGGCAGCCTGGACGAGTTTTTCGAGCCGGAAGGCGACTTCATGGTCATTAAGGAATGGGATAAATCCGATGCAACAGGTAATACATCGGTATTCCGTTTTAATATTGGTGCACACGATGACGCTCTCGAGCACTTAAAGAAAGATCCTGACGCCGCTACCGCCGATGTACGCAATGAGCAAGAGTATATTACGCACTTTGTTGACCGTCAGAATAAGTTGAAATACTGGCCGGAAAAATGGTGCCGTAGCTTTAAGCGCCACTGTTTACGTCCTTTTCCGCTGAGTTTTTTCCAGGAGCCGCGTATTCCGGAAGAAGCTAAAGTCATTATTTTCCACGGTAAACCGCACCCCGATGACGCTTTAGAAGGGCGTAGTGGTAAGTGGTATCGTAAGGTGTTGCCAACTAAGTGGATAGCTGAGTACTGGCGTTAACTGGCATGATGCTTTGGCTTTACGGATTAATACTACGGCTGGTGACTCCAGCCGTTTTTGTCTGGCTGTGGCTGCGCGGCCGAAAAGACCTCCGTTATCGCTCACACTGGGCAGAGCGGCTGGCGCTGGATACGGTCAGTAGTAACTTGCAGGGATGTGCGATCATTCACAGCGTGTCGGTTGGCGAAACGCTTGCAGCGAAGCGCTTAATTGAGCAGTTTGTCGCGCAATTTCCTGACGAAAAAGTCGTTATAACCTGCATGACGCCGACTGCACGCTCGCTTATCCAGACGCATTTTGGTAACCAAGTAACGTGTCGCTACTGGCCATTGGACACTCCGGGGTCTGCAAAGCGCTTTGTTTCAAAACTGAGGCCTAAAACTGTTTGGATAATGGAAACCGAGCTTTGGCCGCAAATGCTCAATTCTCTGGCTCAAGCGAGTGTGCCGGTTTGTTTATTGAACGCACGGCTTTCAAAACGTTCTGCGGCGGGATATCGTCGTTTTCACCGATTACTGAAGTCGGTGTGGCAACAGTTATCTTTCGTTTCGGTGCAAAATAAAGAAACAGCTCGCCGAATGCATGTATTGGGTGTGCCGAAAGAGCGTTTATTTGTGGATGGAAACCTCAAATACGATATTGAGCTTAGTCAGACTGACAAATTAAAAGCGGATTCATGGAAAGAGAATTCTGAAGGGCGCTTGGTTTGGCTGGGCAGCAGTACTCATCCCGGCGAGCACGAGCAGTTACTTGCGGCCCATAAAACCATTCTTAATGAAGAGCCGGGAGCCTGTCTTATTATCGCGCCCAGACATCCTGAACAGTTTGAGGCGGTTGCAAAACTGGTCGAAGAAAGCTCACTGACACTGGCCAGGCGCAGTCAGTCTGAAACGATACCGAGTGACTGCGATGTATTTTTAGCGGACAGTATGGGCGAAATGATGCTCTGGGGGCAGTTAGCACCTGTGAGTTTTATTGGCGGCAGTTTAATTGAACGAGGAGGACATAACCCCCTTGAAGTTATTGCCGCTGGCTCCAATGTTATGTCTGGTAAACATGTTTTTAATTTCCCACAGGTTTATGGGGAGCTGGCAAAAGCCAGCGCGGTAAACTGGGTAGAAAGCGTTGACGATATTGTCAAAACAATCAATAAGCTGCAGCAGCCAGCTGTCATGAAACAACAACATGATGCTGCTAAAGGTGTCTTAAAGACGCATCAGGGTGCAACGCAACGCGTGTTAGCGAGAGCACTGGAATATACTCTGACAGGAAGCGGTATGATAAAAACAGAGCAGAGTCCCCGCGGGCTTATTCGCTACGACAGCGACATTATTGAAGCAATTGAAGATAAGCACTTCACAGCACAGTACTGGCAACAGCAGAAAGCCATTGCGGGTAATTCAACTGGCCGGGCAACGGTTTGGTTTATTCAGCAGGGAGACCTAGGCTTGTTGCTGCGTCACTATTACCGCGGTGGTTTAGTTGGAAAGATTAATAAAGACCGATTTTTAAGAGAGCCCGCTGAGAAAAGCAGGGCAATTTATGAATTCGATTTGCTACTCAAGCTTCGTGAAAAAGGGTTACCGGTTCCAAGACCTGTTGCTGCCCGCATGGAGAAAACAGGGGTATTTAGCTACAAAGCCGATATTCTTGTGGAAGTGATTCCTGGTGCGGTTGATGTTTTTCGTTTATTGCGTGAAAAGCAGTTATCGGCTGAACTTTGGCAAAAGCTGGGAGCGGTCATTAAAGAGCTGCATGACGCAGGGGTCTATCACTCAGATTTAAACTGCCATAACCTGATGCTGGATGACCACGATAAAGCCTGGATAGTCGACTTTGATAAATGTGACTTCCGTGAAGAGGGCGATTGGAAAGAAGCTAACATTCAGCGTTTATTGCGCTCTCTGAGAAAAGAAAAAGAGAAGAACGATACCTTTTATTGGAAAGAGTCTCGGGACTGGCCTGAGTTGTTGACGGGATACCGTCGTTAAAACTGGCTTTTTATAAGAAGCGATAAAAAAGCCCCGGCGTTTTGGCGCCGGGGCTTTTGTTATTACAGAAAGTCTGTCGCTATTATTCGCGAATTTGACCGTTACCGGTAACTACGAATTTTTCAGTCGTCAGCGCTTGTAAGCCCATTGGACCGTAAGCGTGAAGCTTACTGGTAGAAATGCCTATTTCAGCACCTAAACCAAGCTGGCCACCGTCAGAGAAGCGTGATGATGCATTCGCCATGGTGACTGCTGAGTCAACTTCACGGATGAAACGCTTCGCTGTGTCATCGTTCTCAGTAACGATAACTTCAGTGTGACCACTGCCAAACTGCTGAATGTGCTCTAATGCTCCGTCGAAATCATCAACGGTGCGTACGGCAATTTCCAGTGCCAGATACTCTTCACCGAACTGGTCATCCGCAATTTCATCGGCACCATCGAAGTAACCAACTGAACGCTTGTCTGCGTGAATAGTCACATCTTTTTCGCCTAGTGCTTTAGCAGCCATCGGTAGGAACTTATCGGCAACGTCTTGGTGTACCAATAAGCCTTCCAGTGCGTTACACACACCAGTACGTTGTGTCTTACCGTTCAGCAAAATAGCCAGTGCCTTGTCAAGATCAGCGTCTTTATCGACATACAAGTGGCAAACACCTTTGTAATGCTGAATGACTGGAATTTTACTGGTGTCACTCACGTAGTGAATAAGACCTTCACCACCGCGAGGAATGACCAGATCAATGTAGTCTTTTTGCTGCAGCAGCTCGGTCATTAATTCGCGATCGGGTGTTGGCACCACGGTAATAACATCTTTTGGCAAACCACTTTGCTCTAAAGCTTCATGTAATGCTTCGGCAATGGCTTTACTGCTTTCAATGGCTTCGCGACCACAACGCAGAATGACAGCATTACCAGACTTAAAGCACAGTGCCCCCGCGTCTGCGGTTACATTAGGACGCGCTTCGTAAATCATGGCAATAACGCCAAGTGGAATACGCATCTTTTCAATCTTAAGACCGTTAGGACGCTCTTCCAGTATATAGCTGTCACCGACTGGATCTTTCAGGTTGATAATTTCTTCAATAGCAGACGCCATACCTTCGACACGTTCTGGTGTTAATTCCAGACGATCCATCATGGCATCGCTTAGGCCTTTTTCTTTGCCCGCTACCAAGTCTTTCTTATTCACTTCAATAATCTTGTCCTGGTGTGCGCGAATAGCGTCAGCCATTTTTTGCAGAACCTTGTTTTTGTCTGCTTCTGATAGCGTTGCTACGGCACGTGCCGCTTTGGCAGCGCGTTGTGAAATTTCTTTAGCTAATTGCTGGCTCATGAATCCTCCAAAATCATTAAATCGTCGCGATGAATCACTTCTGTAATTGGGCTATAGCCAAATTGTTCGGCGATATCTTCTGTTTGCTGCCCTTTAATGTGCATAAGCTCGTGTGAGCTGTATTGGCAGATGCCCTTAGCTATAGCGTCTGTGTCATTGGCACTACGCACCAGCACAGCATCACCGCGATCAAAATCACCTTGTACGTCAACGATGCCCGAACTTAATAACGATGCACCGTTCTCGACCAGCGCTTTCTCTGCGCCGTCATCAATCAATATCTCGCCCTGTGCAACCAGGGTATGTCTTAACCAATGCTTTTTATTGCTAATTGGATCAGACTGGCGGCGGAAAAGTGTTCCTGGAATTTCTCCTTGCAGCAAAGATTCGAACGTTTCGCCTTTGCGGCCATTCACAATATACGTGTCGATACCATGCGACGTTGCTTTCTCAGCAGCTTCAATCTTCGTGCGCATACCACCGGTACCTACGTCACTCACTGAACCGCCAGCTAATGAATAGATACTTTCATCTATTTGCTCAACCACTGGTATTTTCTTAGCGTCAGGGTTGAGGTTTGGATCAGCGTCGAACAACCCATCAATGTCTGAGCAAATAAAGAGCGCATCAGCGTCGACAAGTGTTGCGACCATTGCAGACAGGTTGTCGTTGTCGCCGACTTTCATTTCGTCAGTGGCAAGCGCATCGTTTTCATTTACAACAGGCAAAATGTTGTGTTCTAACAATCTGTTGAGTGTGTTTTTGATGCTGACATAACGAGCTCTGTCGCGTAAGTCACTGTGCGTCATGAGTAGCTGAGCGCAGGGGAAATCAAAAAAGCGCGACCAGTACCCCATCATTTCATTTTGGCCAACTGCCGACATTGCTTTACGAACAGCGACAGGTACTTTTTTATGTTCGAAATGAATATGCTTGCGGCCGGCAGCAACACTGCCCGAAGAAACTAAAACGACTTCTTGTCCGCGTTCATGACACTCGTTAATGAAACGAGCTATGGGTAATAAGTATTTGGTACTAACCCCAGTTTCATCTGGCGCGATGAGCGCACTCCCCACTTTCAGTACGGCTCTTCGCCAGGATGGCGCTTTCATAAAGACTCCCTTTTGTTGAATTCGTTAGTAGTCTAACAGATTGCCCGAATGAGCTCCAGTAACGCCCATAAGTTATAACTATTGTCAATATATTAGAGAATCATAGAAATTGACAAGAAAAATAAAAAAGCCCCTTTAAATAAGGGGCTCTGGCATAGTTAAGGGCGGTTAGGTGTTAGCTTTCTGGCGGTGTGTAGCCTTCAATATGAACATCCTTACGCTCGAACAGGAAATCAGTCATTTGTGTTTCTAAAAACTCGCGGTCATTAGGATCCATCATATTTAAGCGTTTCTCATTAATCAGCATGGTCTGCTTTTTCTGCCACTCAGCCCAGGCTTCCTTTGATATATGGTTGAAAATACGCTCTCCCAGCTCGCCGGGATACAACTGAAAGTCGAGACCTTCAGCTTCTTTTTGTAAATATTCGCAAAATACAGTACGGCTCATAATTCGCTCACTTATTTGTTCAGTTCTTTAAGTAGTTTAACGGTTGGAGCGGCAAAGCCCAACTGTTGCTCTGAATCCAGGTTAACCCACATGGTATTATTAGACTCGCTGAGGTAGTCTGGTTTCTTAGATGCTTTAATGACGACCGGAAAACAGTCTAAATGAAAGTGACTGAAAGTGTGACGAAACTCAGCCAATGACTGAGTCGATTCAGCAGCAATGCCGAATGTGTCCAGAATGCTCTTTATTTCCGTATCAGCCTGTGCTTGAGGGAAGCCCCAAAGTCCACCCCAAATACCCTGTTGGGGGTTCTTTTGCAGTAATACCTCATTGTCACACTTAATAATCAGTAGTTGTGTCGACTTTATGGGCTTGGCTTTTCTCGGCTTTTTGCCAGGGTAGAGTTCAATAGTATTGCTGGCAAATGCTGTGCAAGTGGCAGCAATAGGGCATCGGTGACACTCAGGCTTAGTCCGCGTACAAACGGTGGCGCCAATATCCATCATCGCTTGGTTATAGTTGCCGCATTCTTCCCTAGGGGTTAATTCATCACTTAATTCCCAAAGACGTTTTTGCACGGCTGTTTTACCGGGCCAACCATCAACCGCAAAGTGCCTGGCTAAAACTCGCTTGACGTTGCCGTCGAGAATCGGTGCGTATAAGCCGTGACCCAAAGACAGAATAGCACCTGCCGTCGAGCGGCCTATTCCGGGCAGTTCCTCCAGAGCGTCGACGGTATTCGGGAAATTGCCGTTGAAATCCTGACTAATAATTTGGGCTGTTTTGTGTAAATTTCGGGCTCTGGCGTAATACCCAAGCCCGGTCCATAAGCTTAAGACGTGATCTTGTTGTGCCTTTGCCAACGTATAGATGTCCGGAAAGTCATTCATAAAACGTTGGAAGTATGGGATTACGGTCGTGACTTGAGTTTGCTGCAGCATAATTTCGGAGACCCACACCTTATAAGGGGTCTTGCTTTGTTGCCACGGCAAGTGTTTGCGACCAAATTGGTGATACCAATCAAGAATTTTGCTGCTAAATGACTGAGTCAACTGTAAATCTCTGCAAATGGAAATGACTTTTGAAAAAAATGTACTACGCTTTACATCATAAACAGTCTCTCATATTTAGAGCTGATTTGTTATTGCATCGAAAAGGAGATTTGCAATGAAAGCAGTAAACTTAATTACCTTATCTTTAATTGCTGCGGGCCTGACAGCCCCGGTACTCGCGCAACAAACAGAAGCAGACAAAGATGACTTCTATTTAGGCGCACGCTTAGGCGTATTCTCGGCAGACGATGATCGCGTTGCAGTCGACAATAACCAGTTATTCTTCGTTGATGACGGCTTTAAAACCTTTACGTCAGGCATTGAAGCCGGTTACATGATGACTGAAGCTTGGGAAGCCCGCATTTATTACGATTACATGGAAGCCGATTTAGTCGGTGGTGGTGATGCATACGGCGATAGTTATGGTGTTGATGCTCTTTACCACTTCAACAACAATATTTATGCCGGCTTGGGTGTGAACAATACTGAGATTGGTGATGTGACTGATGTTGCTGCTCGTGCCACAGTGGGTCATCGCAGCTTCATTAACGACAACTTAGCATGGCGTATTGAAGGTGGTGTCCAGCGCGGCTGGGAAGAAGACTACACAGAGATGTTTGCCAACATTGGCTTACAGTGGTTCTTTGGTGGTCGTGACGCAAGCCCTGAACCGCGTCCAAGACCAGAGCCTCAAAAAGCAGCACCAACACCAGAACCGAAGCCAGAGCCTAAACCTGTAGACTCGGACGGTGATGGCGTTATTGATGCGAATGATAAATGCGCGAATACGCCAAAAGACTACTCAGTTGATAAAGATGGCTGCATTCAGTATGAAAATGAAACCATCACAGAAGAGTTACTAGTAGAGTTTGACCTGAACTCTTCGAAAATTCGTGACAATGCGTTTGATGACATTGAAGAAATGGCTGAGTTCATGAAAGAGCATCCTCAGTTGGATATCACTATTCATGGTCACACTGATAGCACAGGTGAAGCGGACTATAACCAGTGGTTATCTGAGAAGCGTGCTAAATCAGTTGCTGACGCATTGGTTAACCGTTATGGCATTGAGAGTAGCCGTGTAGACTCAAAAGGTCATGGTGAGTCTCAACCAAAAGTCCGTGAAAACAGTGCGGCAGATCGCCAGGCTAACCGCCGTATAGAAGCGATTCTTAAAGTGGTTAACCGCGTACCAAAAGAGCGTGAATAGTACGTTGTATTGATACGTTGAAACAGCGATAATATCGCACGAGATATAAGCAGGCCTGATTATTCAGGCCTGTTTTTTTGGTGTTTAGCTGTTATCAATGGTTTAGGGACTAATGAGTCATTTTAAAAGTGCGGAAGAAGCTGCTGCGGCAGGTAAATATGTAAGGACGGTGCGTAGCTTTGTTAAGCGAGAAGGGCGTTTAACAAAAGGCCAGGCAGGTGCGATAGAGCGTCAATGGTCAAAAATGGGATTATCACTGACCGACGGAATGCTGAATTTTGAGCAGGTCTTTAACCGTAAAGCTCCTGTCACCTTAGAAATTGGTTTCGGTATGGGGCATTCATTAGTGGAAATGGCGGAGAATGACCCTGAGCGCAACTTTATTGGCATTGAAGTACATGAGCCCGGAGTTGGCGCATGTTTAATGGCGGCTGAAGAAGCTGATTTAAAGAATTTGCGCGTGTTTCATGAAGACGCCGTAGAAGTGCTTAAGCAGTGCGTACCCGATAACAGCCTTAATTGTGTGCAAGTATTTTTCCCTGATCCCTGGCACAAAAAGCGTCATCACAAACGCAGAATTATCCAACCTGAATTTGTTGAACTGCTTATTAAAAAACTAGAAGCTGGCGGCATTATTCATTTAGCAACCGACTGGGAAAACTACGCAGAGCATATGCTTGAAGTATTGAACGGCAGCAGTGCACTGACTAACTTATCCGCACCGGGTGACTACATACCAAGACCTGATAGCCGGCCAAAAACTAAATTTGAACGTCGCGGTGAAGGCAAAGGGCATGGCGTTTGGGACCTTCAATTTAAAGTCCTTACTTAATCAAGAAGCGTGTCTAACACTGAATTCAGAAAACGGTGGCCTTTGGGAGTGAGCTCCCAGGCTTCATCGTTTTCGGCCAGTAGCTCCAGCCTTATTGCTTTGTGGAGATGCTGTGACGCCTGCGACGATGGCAATCCTGTTGTGCTTTCAAAACGCTGTTTGGAAACAGGCTCCAGCAAGCGAAACTGATTCATAAAAAACTCAAAGGTTAAGTCGTCTTTAGCCACTTCATTGAGCTTATAACGCAGCGGCTTGGTTAAATCCAGGTAGCCTTTTGGATGCTTAATTTTCTCACAGCGAATGATGCGTTGCTCCTGCGCAAGCGTCACTTTGCTGTGAGCACCGCAGCCAATGCCCAGGTAGTCACCAAACTGCCAGTAATTGCGGTTATGGCGACTCTGGTGGCCAGGTTTAGAGTAAGCACTAACTTCGTACTGCCTATAACCCGCCGCCACCAGAAGCTCATGCCCTTTTTGATAAATATCCCAGAGAGTTTCTTCATCGGGGAGCTCGGGAGGAGAGCTTGCAAACAGGGTGTTTGGCTCAATGGTGAGTTGATACCAGGATATGTGCGGCGGATTGAGTGCTATGACTTGCTTTAAATCATCCATGGCGGCATCTAAAGCCTGATTAGGCAGTCCATGCATTAAGTCTAAATTAAAGCTTTTTAGCGGCAGTTGTGACGCGTGTGCAGCGGCCTCGCGGGCCTGCTCCGGGTCATGTATGCGACCTAACCGGGACAACTGTTCTGATTGTAAGCTTTGCACACCAATAGACAAACGAGTGATGCCCGCTTTGACAAAGTCAGCAAACTTTTCTGTTTCAAAGGTGCCAGGGTTTGCTTCCATGGTAACTTCGCAATCATCGGTTAAAACAAGCAGCTGTCGAATGCCATCCATTAATGACTGCATCGCGGCCGCACTCAGTACACTGGGCGTGCCGCCACCAATAAAGATCGACGTAATATCTCTCCCTTGTACCCAACTAAAATCGGCTCGCAAATCATCTAGTAGTCGGGCAACGTATTCTCGCTCAGGAATTTCTCCCGACAGCTTGTGCGAATTGAAATCACAATACGGACACTTTTGGATGCACCACGGAATATGAACGTAGAGCGATAGCGGCGGGAGCTTAAGTTTAGGCGCTGTCATTAACTCAATTGACTCAATAGTTGTTGTAAAGCCTGACCGCGATGACTGAGCTGTTGTTTTACAGACGGCTCAAGCTCTGCCGCTGAGCACCCGTGTTGCTCAACCCAAAATACGGGGTCGTAACCAAAGCCATTTGTGCCTTGCGGTGAGGTTAAGATAGAGCCGTGCCACATACCGTGGCAAATCAGTGGTGTCGGGTCTTGAGCACTTTTCATATAAACCAAAACGCAATGGAATTGCGCCTGGCGCTTCTCAGTTGCTACGCCCGACAGTGCTTGTAATAATTTTTCGATATTATCATTGTCCGATGAGTCTGCACCGGCGTATCGTGCAGAGTAAACGCCCGGGGCTCCGTTCAAGGCATCAACTGCCAGACCTGAGTCATCGGCAATAGCAGGCAGTCCAGTTTTTTTACACGCGTGACGGGCTTTAATAATAGCGTTTTCGACAAAAGTAGTACCAGTTTCCTTGGCTTCGTCAAACGACCAGTTAGACTGTGGCAATACTTGCCAGTCTGAGGTGTTCTCATTGCCAGCCAGCATTGCCTGTAATTCTTTGACCTTGCCCGGATTTCCCGTTGCTAGTACGATTTCTTTTGCCGTTGCCATAATTAATACCTCATGCGTGTTCGGCGCACAGGATATCGGTTTTTGGCGGAATTTGAAATCTTCACAAAGAAAATGCACAAAGCTGTTATGATAGAACCAGAAAAACGATAAGAAGGAGCTGTTATTTGGACTCTGCGAATACCCTAATTCTACTATGTGGCTTGCTGTTAGTTGTTAGCATTCTGGCAGCCGTTGTATCGAATCGTTTAGGCGCTCCGGTGTTGCTGACGTTTCTGTTGGTAGGAATGCTGGCGGGTGAGCAGGGTATTCTGGGAGTTGAGTTCAATAATCCGGATATCGCCTTTTTTATTGGCTCGGCGGCATTGGTTATTATTCTCTTCGATGGCGGTATGCGAACTCACCCAGAACGTTTCCGGGTGGCGCTCTGGCCGGCAATAAGTCTGGCAACCATAGGTGTAGCATTAACCTGTACTATTGTGGCTACGTCTGCGGTGTATTTATTTAATTTGCCCTGGCCAGCAGCTTTACTGATGGGCGCAATTTTAAGCTCTACTGACGCCGCAGCAGTCTTTGGTATTTTCCAGTCTCGCGGTTTGCAAATAAAAGAGCGGGTGGCATCGACGCTTGAAATAGAATCAGGCAGTAACGACCCAATGGCTGTTATTTTGACTCTCACTATGACGGCAGCGGTTGCCAGCGGAACCATGACCGAGTGGCATTGGATGGCGTTAGATATAATCTGGCAGCTTATCGGTGGTTTGGCAATTGGCTGGTTAGGGGGGCGCCTGTTTATTATCGCCGCTCGAAAGCTTCCTTTAAGTTTTAGTTTTTTCCCACTTTTAGCCGTTGCTTGTGCGATATCCATCTACGCTTTAACAGCTAAACTTCATGCTAGTGGCTTTCTGGCTGTTTACCTAATGGGATTTGTCATTGGTAATGGGCGCTTACCACAGCTTGTTCATATCCTGCAGGTTCAGGATGGTTTAGCTTGGTTAAGTCAAATGGCCATGTTCCTTATTCTTGGTCTACTGGTTGTACCGTCTTACCTGGTGGCGAACGCACCTATCGCGATAGGTATTGCGGTGGCACTTATCTTTATCGCCCGCCCGCTGGCGGTTATTGTGAGTTTGTTACCGTTCAGTTTCCCGTGGCGGGAACAGGTATTTATAAGTTGGGTCGGGCTTAGAGGGGCTGTGCCTATTATCCTGGCTTTGTTTCCATGGTTAAGTGGCGTGCCGAACCAGGAGCTGTACTTTGATATCGCGTTCGTGGTGGTGATGATATCGCTGATTATTCAGGGGTGGACGATTGCACCAGTTGCGCGCTGGCTTGGGCTTGAAGTTCCGTTAAAAGCTCAGCCACAACAGCGTATGCCTTTATCGTCGGTGCCAAGCTCTGAGTCGCTTGAAGTATGGCTATATCGTATTGATAAAACATCGCCGGCCTGTGACCGAACATGGAAAGACCTTAAACTAACGGCTCCAGCGACCTTTGTTGGAATTATACGGGAAGGAGAGTGGTTACAGCCGGAAACCCAACCGATGGTGCAGGAGGGTGATGGCTTGCTTGTCGCCGCTACTGTAAAAGATATTGATGAAGTCAGTCGAATTCTTGCGTCAGGCGGTGAGGGCTTGAAAGTGAATGAAAAAGAGTTCTTCGGTGACTTTACTCTTAAAGGAGACTTAACCCTGGCCGATGTCGGCAGCTTCTACCCACTGGGCGATTTGGACGAGGGCTTGCTAAGTACCACTATTGCGGACTACTTCTCGCAGAAATTCCACCGGCGGGTCGTTATTGGTGACAAGGTCAGGTTGGGCGATGTTGTGTTAACGGTACGAAACGTTAGCGAAACCGGCGATATCCAGTCCATTGGTGTTAAACCGGTGAGTAACTAGGTCAAAAGTCAGTCGTTCAACCAAAATTCTTGGTTGAATTTTAAGGTTTGCTCGTCGCCAATATTGATGGTGAATCGCAAGGTTTCGGCGTTGGTGTAGTCAAACTGAGTAATGTAGTACACCGCTTCTGCCTCAGTAATTTTTTGAAACTCCAATGACTGAATCTGACCAAGGGGATTCACAACCTGGCCCGTAACTTCCAGCTCTTGCGGCGCTTGTGTATTTTTATCAAGCACGGATATGTTCAGCACACCTTTAGAAGCACTTCGGGTAATACCGTAGGTAGCTGCAACTTTAGGCGCTAAAAATGTGGAAGTAAAAGCACTGTAGTGAACATCCCAGTTGCCTAAAGTCTGTTTTTGTTCTGCGTATGTTGCGCTCGAAAAAACGGCAACAAAGGCAACACTTAACGCAAACAGGGTACTTTTCAACATAACTTTCACTCCCACCTTATATTTTATTAACTGAGCTTATACGCCAATTAAAATTCGCAAAAATTGCAACGCAATAATGGCGACAAGCACCGACAAGTCAAGGCCGCCTAGTGGCGGTATAACTTTGCGAATAGGCGCTAAAACTGGCTCAGTTATTTGGTGCAGCATGGCTTCAACGGGGTTATACCCTTGTGAGAACCAGCTTAGGATCGCCCGAATAATCAGCACCCAGAACAACATCGACAAGAAGCTGCTAATGGTTGCCAGTACGCCTTGAATGACAATAACCAAGGCGCCTGCAGCGAGGCCGTTCAGCCACACCAAAGCTGCAATCTTGAGAATGCCTAACACCAATGCCAGAAGCAGGCTTGCCGTGTCGAGTGAACCGACACTGGGCATAAAGCTTCTAAGCGGACCAACAATAGGTTGTGTCGCCTTATAAACGAACTGACTGACCGGATTATAAAAATCCGCTTTGGTCAGCTGCATCCAAAGTCGCAGCAAAACAATGATCAGGTAAAGATCAATGAGTGTAGCGACTAAAAACGTAAGCGCATTATTCATACTGGCTCCTAGAAGAGTTTCGCCATTTCTTGATTACGGTTAACGGCGGCTTTGACCGCTTTATCTGAAATACCGTGCAAGTCGGACTCTTGGTACGCTTCTACACCTTTCGCTGTAGAACCACCTTTGCTGGTGACTTGTTTACGTAAGTATTCCAGCGACAAGTCGCTTTCTTTCGCCATTTGCGCGGCACCTAAACAGGTTTGTTGTACCATCTCGCGAGCTTTGGCGGCATCAAAGCCAAGTGCCGTAGCTGCTTTTGCCAAGCTGTCCATAAATTCGAAAAAGTACGCTGGACCACTACCGGCGACCGCACCCAAAATATCTAACTGGTCTTCGTCGGCAACCCACAGGGTTTCACCAACACCGTTGAACGCTTCAGTGACAAAGTCTTTGTCTGCCTGATCGACTGAGTCGTCAGTGACTAAGCCTGACATACCCTGACCAACTAATGAGGGCGTATTTGGCATGACGCGAATAATGCGAATGCTCTCACCCAGGTACTCGCGGTATTTCGGAATACGGATACCTGCCGCAATAGTAATAATAAGTTTATCACTTAAGTTGCTGACGTTTTCACGCAAGTGAGTGCAAACTTCCGACATTAATTGTGGCTTAACGGCCAAGACAATAGCGTCCGCTTTTTCGACCACTTCCAGGTTGTCATTGCTGGTATTAACGCCCAGCTCCGATTTCATTTTCTCAAGCTTTGCGTTACTTGGATTACTGACCCAGACTTTGTCTGCGGGGTAACCGCTTTTGCACATACCACCGACAATACTTTGTGTCATATTACCGGCACCAATAAACGCAATGTTGCGAATGTCTTTCATTATGACTCCCGTTGTCCAAAAATTGCTGTTCCAATACGTACCATATTAGCACCCTCGAGCACGGCTTGTCGCATATCGCCGCTCATTCCCATCGAGAGTGTGTCTATTTGCTCGCCGTACACCGCTTGCTGTTGCTGGTATAGCTGGCGCATTTTCGAAAAGCTATCTCTACGCTCCTGCTCCGAGGTTCCGGCTTTTAAAATGGTCATTAGCCCTCTGAGCTTCAAGTTTTCGCAGTTACTGACAAAGCGTGCCAGGTTCTCGACATCATCTGCCGATAACCCCGATTTGTTATCATCGTCATCAATATTTACTTGCAGTAATACGTTTAACGGCGGTTTGTCTGAGGGGCGCTGCTCGTTCAGGCGTCGGGCTATTTTTTCTCGCTCAATGCTTTGTACCCAGTCAAAATGTTCAGCAACGTCTTTCGTTTTATTGGACTGCAACGGACCAATGAAGTGCCACTGTAACTGGTTAAAGCCTTCGGCTTTTAGCTGCTGAATTTTTTCGACGCCTTCTTGAACGTAGTTTTCACCAAAGTGTACTTGGTCTGCTTCTGCCGCTGCTTTAACAGCATCAATGGAATGCTTCTTGCTGACAGCCAGCAACTCAACAGGTTGTTTGTCACTAGACTCCTCGCCTAATATCTTTAATTGCTGACGGAGGTTAACAAGGTTATTTTGTATTTTTTCTGATACCTTAATAGTCATAGCAATCGTCATCTCATTGATTCAGGGACAGGATATGAATGTTAGCGAATTACTCGCCTTTAGTGTGAAACAAAACGCTTCCGACTTACATTTGTCGTCAGGAAGTCCGCCTATGATAAGAGTTGATGGGGACATTCGGGCCTTAAATCAACCCATGCACTCAGCTGAAGAATTAAAAAGCGACTTGTTCGCGATAATGACCGAATCGCAGCGGGACGAGTTTAATTCGCGCTTTGAATGTGACTTCTCCTTTGAAATAGAGGGCGTTGCGCGTTTTCGAGCTAACGTCTTTACTCAACGAAAGGGCATTGCTGCTGCGTTTCGGATGATTCCCAATAATGTCACGACACTAGATGAGCTCGGGGCACCTGCGAGCTTTAAGGACATTATTGATGCGCCTCGAGGCTTAGTATTAGTGACTGGCCCAACGGGCTCTGGTAAGTCGACGACTTTAGCAGCGATGGTGAATCATATTAATCAAACCCGTTCGCAGCATATTTTAACCATTGAAGACCCCATTGAGTTTGTCCATGACAACCAGAAAAGTCTGGTGAGTCAGCGTGAAGTGCATCGCGATACCCGAAGTTTTAGCGCGGCGTTGCGCTCGGCTTTGCGGGAAGACCCGGATGTGATTCTGGTGGGTGAAATGCGTGACCTGGAGACCATTCGGTTGGCGATGACTGCCGCTGAAACTGGGCATTTGGTGTTAGGTACCTTACATACAACGTCAGCGCCGAAAACCATAGACCGCATTATTGATGTGTTCCCGGGCGACGACAAACCGATGATTCGCTCAATGTTGTCGGAGTCTTTGCGGGCGGTTATTTCACAAACCTTATTGAAGCGCATTGGCGGTGGGCGTATTGCCGCACACGAAATCATGGTATCGACACCGGCAATTAAAAACCTGATTCGCGAAGACAAAGTGGCACAAATGTATTCAGCCATTCAAACCGGTGCTGAAAAGGGAATGCAAACTCTGGATCAAGCGCTTAAGAAATTAGTATCACGTGGCGATATAGATGCAGAGGAGGCGCGTCGCTGCGCTGCGAATAAAGAGGACTTCTAATGCGTTCTTGCCAACGATTAAGCAATAAATCGGTTGTTGCCCAGCTACTGTTGGGGGCTTTACTACTGCTTTTGACGGCAACCACTCAGGCTCAGCAGAGCACTCGGGTGGCTTTTGGCTGTTGCATGGACCACAGCAGTCGGCAAGACGTTTGGGATGCGGTTAACCATGCGCAGCCAGAGGTTTTCGTGTTTCTCGGTAATACATTAGATGTTGAAGCAGACGACATGGATGACTTGCTTGACGCTTATGAAGTCTTTAACCGCTTCCGCGGGCCTCGAGTGCTGCGGCGCGGTTCAGCAGTGATGTCTGTTTGGAATAAAAACGATTACAGTATTAGTGGGCATGCCGGTAAAACCAACCCTCAGCGCTATGCCGTGCGAAATCATTTTTTGACCTTTTGGCGGGAGCCGGCAACCTCTGAACGACTGTTTCAGGAACATGGTATTGCGAAAAGCGTTATTTTTGGCAATGAGCCGCAACGGGTGCAGGTCGTTGTGCTCGATGGTCGCTGGAACCGTGACGAGTTAGAGCAAGTCGGCTGGATGGAGCGACAAACGCGCCGCTTTAATGCTGACTTAGGACCTTATCAACCGAATCGAGCGGGCGACCTGCTTGGCGACAAGCAATGGCAATGGCTGAAAGAGCAACTGCAAAAGCCCGCTGAAGTAAGAATTTTACTCAGTGCGACGCCAGTACTTGCACCGGCCAACGGTTACGATAGCTGGTCAATGTTTCCTAAAGAGCAGGACAGATTGAAATCTGTTCTGCAAGAGTTACAGCCTTCGGGACTCATACTGGGTGTCGGCGACCGCTTGTTTGGCGAGTTTTCTAATGATGATGATTACTTGTCTTACCCGCTTTGGCAGGTCACTGCCGGCAGCATTAACTTAGGGAGCGATACTCCCTATTCGTCCGTATACAGAGACGGACAAGCGTATGAAGAAAGTCGTTATGGTCAAATTGAAGTGATCTGGAAAGAGCAGCCGGAACTTGTTTTAACGCTCCGTGACGTTGATGGCCGGCCGCTCGATAGTCGTCGCTTAACCCTTAGTGAACTGCAGTCAAATTAGGGGCTTTTCGATGCTGGGTTGCTTGTTCGTAGTCAAATGCTGCTTCAATAAGCATACCTTCTGAACGAGCGGTTCCAAAGAAGCTTATACCGACCGGTAAAGCCGGCTCCTCACCAATTTGAATGTACCCCATTGGCACCGTTATGTGAGGATATCCGGCGACAGCGGCAGGCGAGCTGGCAGATCCTGAATAGTTGTCACCATTAACGTGATCAATTTTCCAGGCTGGGCCTGTTGTTGGTGCAACGAGCAAGTCCAAATTATGCTCTTGTAGCATTGCGTCAATGCCTTCTTTGCCTGCTAATCGTTTACTGTTTTCAAGGGCTTTCTCGTAGGCTTCCTTATCGTCCTGAGCGTTGGCCATTTCAAACAGCTCCTGCCCGAATAAAGCTAATTCCTCTTCGTTTAGGCTCTCATTAGCCGCAATCATATCTGCCAAGTTATCGTATGGGAGCTTTGAGTCTTTCAAATAGGCGGCCATGTCGTGTTTGAACTCGTACAAGAGAACCGTAAATTCGTCGTTGCCGTAATCGCCATAGGTTGGCATTTTAACGTCCACCAGTTCAGCGCCTTGGGCTTTCAGAATGTCGAGTTGCTGTTCGAATTGCTCATCAAGCAGTTCGTTATACCCCATCAAGTTTCGGACCACGCCAATGCGTTTGCCTTCCAAGCCATTGTCATTTAAATGCTGTGAAAAATCAGCATTTGCGTTATAGCCCGCTGGATCTTCCGAGTCATAAGCAGCCATAGCATCTAACATTAATGCCGCGCCAGTCACTGTGCGAGCCATAGGGCCTGCGGTGTCCTGGCTGTGAGCGATAGGAATAATGCCGTCGCGACTGATAAGCCCAAGCGTCGGCTTAATGGTGACAATACCGTTAACGGCCGCCGGACAAACCAGTGAACCATCGGTTTCTGTGCCTACCGACAGCGCTGTAAAATCAGCCGCTACAGCTGTGGCCGAACCTGCACTGGAACCACAGGTTGAGCGTGTGACGTCATAGGGGTTAACTGCTTGTCCGCCAATACCACTCCAACCTGAGCTGGAGCGAGTTGAACGAAAGTTTGCCCACTCACTTAAATTTGCTTTACCAAGAATAATGGCACCAGCGTCACGAAGTTGCTTGACTAAAAAGGCATCATCTTCCGGAAAGTTGTCTTTGAAGAGCAGAGAACCTGCGGTATTCGGCATACCATCGGCGGTATCAATGTTGTCTTTTAACAACACAGGAATGCCATGAAGAGGGCCTCTAACATTACCGGACTGGCGTTCCTCATCGAGCTGTCTGGCAATGGACAAAGCGTTGTCATTTACTGTGTTAACAGCTCTTAACTCAATGCCATTAGTATTATGGGCGTCAATGCGTTCTAAATAATAGCGAGTCAATTGCTCAGCCGTTAGTTGACCGCCGGCCATTGCTTCTTGCAACTCGCTGACCGACGCATCGTGCCAGCTAAACTTAGCTGTTTCCTGCGGCGCACTTTGGCAGGCAGCTAAAGCCAGAATTAAGACAAAAGCTGACAGAAAATAGGAAAGTTGTCTCATTAGAAAACCCTTGTTGTTATTAGTATCTTTATAAAATGACATAGTTTTATATCTATGGCGAGTTATAGAAGTGAGTGGCTTATAGCCCTAAGTGATACATAACTTTATCAACTAATCTAGGACCTCTTATAACCAACTCTTTATTACCGCATTTGGGGCAAGTTCTAGGGCACTCCGCTTCCGTAAGAACATCTGAGATAGGGCGTACAGCAGTAGACCATTTGCATTGCTCGCAGTAAATACGAAAAGGCTTTGGTTGTATGGGCATATTTATCGCTCCTTTTTGGTATTACTCTCAATAGAGTTTGCGGCAGGGTCTAATTCCAACGTACCCCCTTTTATCGAGCTCTGCGTGCAGATTATCGTATTTATGAAGAATTTGAGGAGTGTGGACTTTTAGAAGCTGTTTTTGTTGTTGGATATGTTCAATATCCTTAATTAAGCGTTTCACATTAATAGCATTACCTGTTGAAGCACTGAATGTTTGGAGAGTGTTCAATATTCTGTGTCAGCCAAGTTTTCATAAATCTATGTGGCCATCCAGTCGACCTTCAAAGTGGATGGTTAGCTGAGACAGTGTCAGATTCCAGTTCTGCACCGGGTGCGACCAGCGCTCAGTTGCTTTTAACATACCCGCGTACAGCAGCTTAAGCAAGCTAC
>NZ_FNCB01000029.1 GCF_900100855.1 Idiomarina zobellii | reverse complement strand
ACACTGTCTCAGCTAACCATCCACTTTGAAGGTCGACTGGATGGCCACATAGATTTATGAAAACTTGGCTGACACAGAATATTGAACACTCTCAAATATGATGCTGGTTGCGTCTCTTTGCTTAGTGTTAGCCACCGCTTTGCCTAGTCTTTCTTCGGGTATTCAGGAAGGCTTCGATAAAGCAAAAAACTCCTTAGAAAAAAGTCGGTAAGGAGTTAAACGTTTTGGACTCAAGTATTATTTTTGGATTGCTCGGTGGAGCGGTAGCTGTCTTACTGGGGCCTGTAATTACCAGAAGCGCTGCAGCAAAGCAGACGAATGGTAGACTTTATTATGGGAGCTGGTTATTTCTTCTTGGCTTAGTCTGCCTTCTTTTTACTGCTTATCTTGGCTGGAAGTTTCTGTTCGGTGAAGAGCTTTTCAATAATTCCGCTGATGCAATTTATGGCTTAATTTTAATTTGTAGCTTTGGACTATCCGCTTACGCGTCACTTGCTGAATACTTCAAGGTAAAAGGGCAGTTCGATTCATGCATAATAACGTTTTATAGTCCCTGGACGGGTATAAAAGAAGAGCGTTGGGAAAACCTTGTTTCGGCAAACTTCAACGCTCTTATGTATTGGTTTGTACTGGAATTTGAATCAGGGAAAAAAGTCCGGGTAACACCGCTCTTAAATGGGCATGGTGAACTGAAAAGATTACTTAAAGATAAAGGTTTTGAAGTATAAAAGGGTAACCCGATGACAGAAAAAGACATAATAAAAACAATTAATAAGCACAGTATAAAAGCCGTCATCGCTGTTGTTTTAGTAACGTTAATTGCTGAAGTCTTAGATATCTATTTTTTTCACGGCGATCTGCTATCGCCAATATGGATTATATTGCTTGCCATTGGGGCATGTTTATATGTTTTCCAAAAAGTGTTGGTCGATCTCTTGGTTAAAGACGAAGTCAAGGAAGAAAAATGAAAAACGCATTACTCACCGGCCTGGGAATTGGTGCTGGTGTGGCTATTTATGAAGTATTGACGAATGGGCTCTCTGGCGCTGACTTTTATCGCGCTATTTTTGTTGGTGTATTTTGCACGGTCATTTATGCGGTTTATTACTCCCTTAAGCCTAAATCAGAAGGCTAAATCGTCTAAACTTTAATCAAAACCTGCCGATAATACAGTTACGGACTATACTGAAAGTCAGTGATAGCCGATTTTGCAGGAGTGCCATCATGCCTATTAATCCAACCAATTTCGCAACAGGCTCTGGCAAGCCTAATTCTAATAGCGTAAGAACTGAATCTAACGCCGATAACCGTGATGTTAAAGACGCAAAAACAGAGTCGAAGAAGGCATATAATGCCGCTATTCTCGCCGCGCATGAAAAGGTCTCATTAAATAGTAACAATGAGTCATTAAGCTTGCTGTACAAGACCGCACTCGAAGGCATTAATGCCGAGCTTGAGCCTGTCATGGGAAAGAACGCAGCGAAGAAAATTTACGAGTCTGGCGTCGACACTTCCCCTAAAGCCACGGCTGATCGCATTGTCTCCTTTGCCACTAATTTTTACAGCCGTTATAAAGAGTTAAACCCTGGTGATTCAGAAGAAGAGACGCTGAATAACTTTCTGGAGCTGATAAAAGGCGGCATCGACAAAGGTTTTAAAGACGCGGTTACTATTTTGCAAGGGCTACAGGTCTACGAAGGAAAAGTAGAAAGCGATGCTGATGAAACCTACAAGCTAATAGAGCAAGGTCTTGAACGCTTCCGTGAGCGAGTACTTGAAGAAGCGAAGAAACAAGGCGATTCTGATGGTGAAACTGAGCGCGCCCCTGAAAGCGACTAAAGACGGCAAGCTCGGTTAACTGGAACATAAAGAGTTGCGCACTGTAGAAGTAGTGTTATAGTTATCGACAGTCTTTAAAAAGTCTTTTTGAGGCCTTTTGTGAAAACTGAAACGGTTACTTATCTAAAAGAAAACGCTAATTCCCTTGAACTCAATGAAGAGTTGCTTGTTACCAAAAAGGGCAAACCCGCGTACGTGGTTCAGTCTTTTTCCGATTATGAGTTTCAACAAGAAACTCTAGCACTTTTGAAGCTTCTGAAGCTATCCGAAAAGTCGTTGGATGACGAAAGGTTGAGCCTTGATGAAGCATTCGAGTGAGTTTTATAGAGTAGAAGCCTCTCGTGTCTTTAAGTTGTCTACCAGACGCTTCCGTAGCTTCATAGAACACAATTATTCAGAGTCGATTGCTGATAAGGTGATTGCCAACATAAAAGACAGGATTAAAGAACAACTGCCAGTTAACCCTAAAATAGGCCCCATTAGCGAGCGACTTCTTAGTCTGGGGGTTGCTGATTATAGGCAGTGGTTGGTTGATGACTATAACCTTGTATTTTATAAAGTTGATGAAGCTAATCAAAAAGTCGAACTCTTGTTATTAATGTCGACTAAGCAAAATATCCGGAAGCTGCTCTTCGAAGTAAACCTGTTGATTTAGATAGTTATAAACAATTAGCTAGCCACGCTCCTACCGCCACTGATTTGCTTTTCTCGGTTAAAGAAATTATCGTAGTTAACGTTTTTATAACGACTCGCTTAGCTCTACGGGCAATGAGCTAGTATGCCTCATACAGCGCGTTTGATGATAACCGGAGGAAGTAATGACGTCGCTAAAGTAACCTCTCTTGGATCTATGGGCGGGCATTTGCTTGCTTGTTTTCACCGTAGCAGTGATTGATATTGTTTTCTACTGGCCTGATACCGGTTTTGACTGGATGTTTTTAGGTAAAAATGTGCTTTATGCAATTGCTACTGGCTATTGGGTTTGGAGGCTTTTAATCCAGCCTTATCGAAAACGTTGCGTATTTCGGTCTATCCGGACAGCGATTCCGGCATCATTCGGACAAGCGTTCCGGTGTCGTCCGGACAAGTTAATTCTCACCTCGCATGATTT
>NZ_FNCB01000002.1 GCF_900100855.1 Idiomarina zobellii | reverse complement strand
TTACGCACAAGCGAGCGACTCTGCTAAGCGGCAAGAAGAGTGGCGATTACTAAGAATCAGTTTTTTATGTTGTGACAGTTTATGTCTGGCGGCCATAGCGGTGTGGCACCACCTGAATCCATCCCGAACTCAGCAGTGAAACACACCAGCGCCGATGGTAGTGTGGGGTCTCCCCATGTGAGAGTAGGTCACCGCCAGACTTCAAATAAAAGAGCCCCAGCCGATTTTGGCTGGGGCTTTTTATTTTGTGTGTTGTGCTACTCGAGCATGGGCATGTGACAAAATCGCCGGGAGCGATTTTGAACGCACGTTAGTGCGGCCCGAAGGGCGGAGGGCAGGATGCCCGGAGTAAAGTAGGACACCGCCAGACTTCAAATAAATAACCCCGGTGCAAATGCATCGGGGTTTTTTTGTATTTAAATTTCAAGCTACGACCAAAGTCCAATTCCCTATATTAACAAACCCTCCTACATTTGTTAGCGACCCAATAACAATATTAATTTGAACAACTGGAGGGGACGTTTATGGCATTTGAAAGTGAAGATCATGCCAAAGCGTACTGGAAAGAAAACTTAGGCCTAATGTTAAAGCTTTTGGTGGTCTGGTTTATCGTTTCTTACGGCTTTGGGATCATACTGGTGGATGTACTCAACGAGATAACCTTTTTCGGCTTTAAGCTTGGATTTTGGTTCGCTCAACAAGGCTCCATCATTACCTTCATCGTGCTTATCTTTATATATGTAAGAGGCATGGCCAAACTCGATAACAAATACGCAGTTCACGAGGATTAATGCGCTATGGATATTCAAACGCTAACATTTATTATTGTCGGCCTGACCTTCGCGTTATATATCGGTATCGCAATTTGGTCTCGTGCCGGATCGACAAACGACTTTTACGTTGCAAGCGGTGGTGTACACCCTGTTGCTAACGGGATGGCAACAGCCGCTGACTGGATGTCAGCAGCATCTTTCATATCAATGGCTGGTATCGTCGCTTTCGCAGGTTACGATGGCTCAGTCTATTTAATGGGTTGGACAGGCGGTTATGTACTGCTTGCAATGTGTCTTGCTCCATACCTACGTAAATTCGGTAAGTTCACTGTCCCGGATTTTATTGGTGATCGTTACTACTCACAAACTGCACGTACTATTGCGGTATTGTGCGCTATTCTTATCAGCTTCACTTATATCGCTGGTCAGATGCGTGGCGTTGGAGTCGTATTTTCACGCTTCCTGGAAGTTGATATCGCGACTGGCGTTATTATTGGTGCGATCATTGTGTTTTTTTACACCGTTTTAGGTGGAATGAAAGGTATTACCTATACACAGGTTGCTCAATACGTTGTATTGATGTTCGCTTATGTTGTACCTGCGGTATTTATTTCATTAATGATGACCGATCATTTCCTACCGCAAACCGGTTTTGGCGCAACAATAGCTGAAGGCGTCCCTGGGGAGGGGAGTTATCTACTAGAACGGCTTGATGGGCTTTCGAAGGAACTCGGCTTTGCTGCGTATACGGAAGGTGTTCGTAGTAAAATAGATGTATTCTTTATTACAGCAGCATTAATGGTTGGTACCGCAGGCTTGCCACACGTGATCGTTCGTTTCTTCACAGTACCAAAGGTACGCGATGCACGTCGTTCAGCATTTTGGGCTCTGACTTTCATCTCAATTGTTTACCTAACAGCTCCTGCTATCGCATCTTTTGCGAAAGTGAATATCTTCAACACAGTCAACGGACCTGACTTACAAGGTGTTGAGTATGAAAACGCACCAAGCTGGGTTAAGAATTGGGAAAAAACCGGTCTAATTACCTGGGAAGACAAAAATGAAGATGGCAAGATGTTCTACTCGGGCGATGAACGCAACGAGATGACTATCGACCGTGACATTATGGTTTTGGCTAACCCGGAAATTGCAGACTTACCGGCATGGGTTGTAGCGCTAGTAGCCGCTGGTGGTGTGGCTGCAGCTCTATCGACCTCCGCAGGCTTATTGTTGGTAATATCGACATCGGTTTCGCATGACTTATTGAAGCGAAATTTGATGCCAAACATTACCGATAAGAAAGAGCTCCTCTATGCGAGGGTTGCGGCTGCAACAGCTATTATTATCTCTGTTTACTTTGGTATTTACCCGCCCGGCTTCGTGGCGCAGGTGGTCGCCTTTGCGTTCGGCTTAGCCGCAGCAAGCTTCTTCCCTGCGATAATTCTGGGTATCTTCCATAAGCGCATGAACCGTCAAGGTGCTGTTGCAGGTATGGTTGTGGGTATTCTATTCACCTTCTGCTACATTGTATTCTTTAAGTTTGTATCGCCAGAACTGAACACGCCTGAATACTGGCTGTTTGGTATCTCGCCAGAAGGCATAGGTACTCTGGGTATGATTATCAACTTTGTAGTTGCAACAATCGTACACAAAGCAACAGGTGACGCTCCTGAAGACATTCAGGAATTGGTTGAGTCAATACGGTATCCGAAAGGATCCGGTGAAGCTCAGTCTCACTAATTGCTTTCGACTAAGATAAGCCCAGCCTAAGTGCTGGGCTTTTTTAACTGTAAGTAAGGACGAAAACCATTATGGAAGCGTCTGAATTTTTAAAGCAATGCCCACCATTTGATGAGTTAAAAGGCGAGCACCTAAGTTGGGTTATTTCGCAGTTGCAGTCGGTTTATTTGAACGAAGAGAACTGCAATGACGTTATGACCTCAATGAGACCTGCATTATTTATAGTGCGGTCGGGAATTTTTGATCTGCGTGATGCCGACGGTGAACTTATCGAGCGTCTGGAAAGTGGGGACTTATTTGGTTACCCATCGTTGTTAACTGGTCGAGAAATTACTAACCGTCTAAAGACATTAAAAGACGGAATAGTTTACGTATTACCAGAGCACGCGTTCGATCGTCTTCGAAAAACCTCAAAACCATTTGAGCAGTATTTTATCAAAGCCCATGGGCAACGTTTATTAACTGAACGAAAAGCGAACACCACTTCTGAGTCAGACTGGAGTCAGCAAACAGTGCGCTCTATTGTTTCCAAAGCGCCGATTAGCTTAAGCAGTGAAACCCCCGTCCAGGATGCCGCTAAACTCATGTCGAAAAGTGGGATTTCGTCCGTCCTAGTTGTAGACGATAATCAACTGGTTGGAATTTTAACCGACAGGGATTTACGAAATCGTGTTATTGCTGAGGGGCTGCCTTTAGACATAAGAGTTTCATCGGTGATGACCCAATTGCCCGAGTCAGTAAACGAAAACCGCTCGTTAATGGATGCACTGACGGTTATGACGTCAAGTAATATCCACCATCTACCAGTGGTAAATGATAATAATCAGCCGGTTGGAATGATAACCGCTACGGATTTAATACGTCAGCAGCGTAGTGATCCTGTTTTTCTGATAAGCGCTATTCGCAAGGCGACGAGCAAAAAGCAGTTAATAGAGGAAGCTGCGAAGTTACCCGATTATCTGCAAACTTTTGCCAGCCGAGTAAAACAAACCTCGGTATTAGGCCGGCTGATGGCTTCAGTGACAGACGGGATGACGCGTCAGCTGATTAAATTGTACGAGCAGGAGCACGGTGCTGCGCCTGCCGCATACAGTTGGCTAGCATTTGGCTCTCAAGGAAGAGAAGACCAAACTCTAAGTTCCGATCAGGACAACGGACTATTGCTGAGTAACGGTCTCTCAAAATCGCAAAAAGAGTGGTTTGCCGGCCTGGGCGAATATGTTTGTGAAGGCTTGGGAGAGTGCGGTATTCCTTTATGCCCGGGCAATATCATGGCATCTAACCCCGAGTGCCGAGGTACCATTGATGAGTGGAAGGAAAAATTCAACGGTTGGATAAATAGCCCAACTCCCAAAGCGCTCATGTACTGCCAGATATTCTTCGATAGCCGACCCGTTATGGGTGAAGGTCGCTTTTATCAAACTTACAGAGAAGAAATAGCCAAGTTGGCCAATAACGATATGTTCTTAGGAAACCTGGCTATTTTAGTCAATAAGATACAAGTGCCCTTAGGTCTGTTTAACCGACTACGGACCTCAGATGCGGATGGTGAAGACACTATTGATATAAAACGCTATGGAATTGCGTTAATTAACGATATTGCGAGAATTTATTCATTAAAAGAAGGACTGATAGTTCCAGGTACTGTAGCGCGTTTAAAAGCCTTGCAAAAAAGTCGTCTGCTAAATTCAAAAGACAACCAGTCATTGCTCGAAGCATGGGAGTTTTTGACCCAGCTACGACTCAATCATCAACTGAAAGTGTGGGGAACCGACAAGCCTAAAAACGCTATTGATCCTGATGAACTCAGCACGCTTTCAAGACGGCAACTGAAAAGCGCTTTTCGTATTATAAAAGAAGCACAGCAAGGCGTTGGATTAAAATTCAGTAGGCTGGGCTATTAATGGCCAGTTGGTTACAAAACCTCGCGAATTGGTATGACCGTCGGCAACAATTGAAGCAGCCTTGGCAGCAGCTTAGGTATGTTGCTTTGGACATTGAAAGTACAGGCTTAAGCCCGTCAAAGCATGACATACTGTCAATTGCCTGGGTCAGCATTCAGCCACCTGCAATACAGCTTGGTAACGCTCAGTATCATGTATTTGCCCATGGTCAAGAAATTGACTTAGGGCAGAGCCCAACCATTCACGGCCTGACAAAAGACGACTTTATTCACAGTTCAGACCCGAAACAGACCTTTGCAATGTTGAGCCGTGCGCTAAACGATGCAGTGATGGTGTGTCACCACAAAGGAATGGACTGGGGATTCTTAAAGCAAGCTGAAAAAGTTTACGGTATTCCTATGAAGCCATTAGCTGTTTTTGACACACTAGCGTTTGAGAAAAAGCAGCTCGAAAAGACGGAAGGAGCTGTACGAAAAAACTCTCTCACTTTGTCAGCGTGCCGTAAGCGATACGGGCTACCTGATTATCATTCGCATCATGCGCTCACCGATGCAATTGCCTGTGGCGAGTTGTTTTTGGCGCAGGGGTACTCTGTTAATGAAAGTGAATTAACTGCGAAACATCTGTTACTAAAAAGGTAACCAATGTTAAATCTATTAATATATCAGGCTGATTAATAAACATTCTGTTTGTTTAACAATCGAACAAACAAGCCTCTTCAATAAAACCCCTGTAAACCCCTTGAAAAGATTCCCCCTGAGCGTTAAAAGGTTAACCCCCTGTTAAGGGATCAGGTTGCTTTTCGCCAATCAAGCAACGTTAAAAAATAAATGTTCCAGGGAGTAACTTATGAAAAGTATGACTTTCCGTAAAAGTCTGACGGCGGCTGCTATTGCCACGACGTTAGGCTTTCCTGCGTTCGTCGCAGCACAAGACTCGGGCGCAAATGACGTCGAGCGTATTCAGGTAACCGGGTCGCGTATTAAACGAACCGACATGGAAACGGCTAGTCCAGTATCCGTATTTGACGCCGAAGCAATAGAAGCTTCTGGCTTTACCACCATGGAAAAGTTCATCCATAACCTGCCTTCTATGAATGGTGCCATGAACGGTTCAAACGTTAATAATGGTTCTGGCGGTTATGCTTCAGCGAACTTGCGTGGTTTAGGCAGTGCTCGTACGCTTATTCTGATTAATGGGCGTCGTTATGCATCTGGCGACTTAAATGCAATTCCAATGGCAATGATCCAGCGCGTGGAAGTACTGCGTGATGGAGCCTCAACTATTTACGGTTCTGATGCCATTGCTGGTGTAGTTAACTTCATTACAAAGAAAGACTTTGAAGGTGCTGAGTTTAGTGCACAGTATGACCTTACTGGTGAAGGCGATGGTGAAACGACTAAATTGTCAGGCGTAGTAGGTACGTCAAGTGGCAACGGCAGTGTTGTCCTGGGTCTTGAATACCAAAACCGTAACTCAATTAGCCAGGGTGACCGAGCTTTTTCTCGTGTTCCACTTAATGAAGAAGACGGAAAACTGGTTACTGGTGGTTCCTCAACTATTCCTTATGGTACATGGTCCCCTGAAGGGAATAACAATAGCTATGTTGTTGACCCTCAAACCGGAGAAGTGCGTCAGTATAACTCTCAAGTAGACGCTTATAACTTTGCACCAGCTTCATATTTAAAATCACCTCAAGAACTCTTCACCATAAATGCGGTTGCAAACTACGATATTAATCGCGATTTACGAGTGTTCCTTGAAGGTGGTTATGCTAACCGTCAGTCTAACCAGTTAATGGCTGCAGAAGGCACTTTCTGGGGAGCTACAGTAGCTGGTGAACATCCAGATAACCCAATTGGTGAAGATGTTGTTATGTATCGTCGTCTCGCCGAAACCGGCGGTCGCCAGTTTACTCAGGACTTCTCTGATTACCGTATGGTTTTAGGTTTCGAAGGTTATTTGGATAATGGCTGGTCTTGGGATGTTTCTTACAATTATGCTCGCTTTGTAGATGCTAGCGTTGACTACGGTCGAGCGAACCCGACTCGTTTTGAAAACTTGTTGGATCCAGCACTATGTGCTGCGGATGACTTATGCTCAGAAATTGGCGTATGGAACCCGTTTGAAGCTGGTACTTTAACTCAGGAAATGATCGACTATGCGACAGTTCCAAACTCTCCTGTTGAGAGCGGTACTACTAAACAGTTGATGGCTAACCTGACTGGTGATACAGGAAGCTGGTCTCTTCCTGCTGGCTCAATTGCTTGGGCTGCTGGTGTTGAAAAGCGCTGGGAAAAGTACAGTAATCAACCGGACGGTGCTGCACTGTTAGATCAAATTTATAACGTAGCTGCTATTCCAACAAATGGTTCTTATGACGTTGAAGAAGTCTATGTAGAAGCAGATATTCCGCTTTTACGTGACCTTCCAGGCGTTCAGTCATTAGACTTATCAGCCGCAGTTCGTCGTTCAGACTATAACTTCCTTGACGCACAAACGACCACGAAGTTTGGTTTAGAATACGTACCAAAAGATGGTCTGTTAGTTCGCGCTACTATTGCTGAAGGGTTCCGAGCTCCTACAATCAGTGACCTGTATGGTCCTCAGTTAACGTCTTATTCAAGCTACACAGACCCGTGTATTGAATACGGAGATAGTAGTAACGAAACATTAGTAGCAAACTGCAAGGCTGAAGGATTAGACCCTGATTTCAACTTGAGTAATAACCAAGCCGCAACATTATTGTCTGGTAACGAAAACCTTGAGCCAGAAACTTCTGATAGCTTCACATTCGGTGTTGTTTATCAACCGGAGTTCATGGACAACCTGAATATTGCTGTCGATTACTATGATATCGAAATTGAAAACGGCATAGGTGCACCAAGCACAAGCTTTATCGCTAATCAGTGTTACAACAGCGAAAGTTTCTCATCACCAGCATGTGATGATATTTTAGGCCCGGAAGCTGTTGGAACAAAAAGTTGGGACGGTTCTGATTACCGCGATGCGCAGGGTTATATCTCTGGTGTAGATGCGATAACTCAGAACATTTCAACGTTTGAAACGTCAGGTATAGACTTTGATGTTAACTGGAATGACAAAGTTGCTGGTGGCTTGCTAACGTTGCGTTTAGATGGTACTTACTTGGACAAATACAGCTATCAAGTTCAAGAGGGCGTCGCTCCTTTAGAGTTGGCTGGTAAGTTTGGTGCAGACACTAACTTGGCTGGTCGCATAGCTGCGTTTTCTAAAGTACGCACAAACTTAACTGCCTCATACAAGGTTGATGATGTTGCAGTGAGCTGGACGTCCCGTTATCAGTCTGGTGTAGATGACATAAACTACAGCGAGAGTGACTTAAGCAGCTCTGTTGGTAGTTATATTTACCACGACATGCAAGCGTCGTACTTCTTTAACTCAGAAACGACCTTCACGTTAGGTATTCGCAACCTGTTTGACAAGCAACCGCCTTACGTATCGAATAACAATGACATGAACACGTTGAACACGTCATACGATACAGCAGGTCAATACTGGTATGCTCGTTTAGGTTTCCGTTTCTAAACGTTTCGTTTTTCCTGTTATAAAGCATCAGCCCGGCTCTTTGAGTCGGGCTTTTTTGTGGTAGCATGAAAATACTGTCGCAGTAGTACTGGAGTGAACAATAATGAAAACAACAAAAAATCCATGGACTGAGTATTGGCAACGAGGCGCGAAAGCAAGTTTTCTGGATGAAAAGTCGCGTCTGCAAGCTTACCAAATGCGCAAATTTTGGTTTGAGCGTTTCGACGAAGCTGAGATAAAACAACCGATAGTTGATATTGGCACTGGTAATGGTGCTGTTGTGCAATGGTTGACGGAGTATTCAGAAGAAAAAGGCAAAAAGTTAGATGTGCACGGCATCGACTCTGCTGAGATTAACCCGCCAAATAAAGAACTTAAGCTTTCAGGTAACACACCTTATGAAACCTTCAAACTACCGTCGAATAAAAAGGTGGGTATGTTTGTCTCGCATTATGGTCTGGAATACGGTGATATGGCTGAAGGCTTAAAGAACTTGCACACTCAGCTAAAGCGGGGCGGAGTATTAATAGCACTAGTGCATTCGGAAACATCGGTTATTTACAAGAAAAGCCAGGCTATATATGACTTAATTCCTTCCGCAATAAAACACTTGAAGAAATCAGTAGCGCCACTGCAAGATGCGTTACTGAAACACGGACCCAACAATTTGCCACGCTCAGCGCTGCAGGCACAACAGGCACTTAATCAATTTGCACGAAAATATGAGCGTAACCCGGCTTTTCATGCAATGAACTTTGTACCGGCAACAAAGCATGTGTTGCAAGCCGCTGCAAAAGGTAATGAAGTTGAATCGCGTCAAGTTTACGCAGGGTACTTAAACTCGATAAATGCACATAAGGCGAGAACTCAGACTTTATTGAAAGCCGTGGAACAGCTCAGTGGCATCGAAGAGACAAAAAAACAGTTTGAAAACGCAGGCTTTAAAAATGTTGTTATTCAGGAAGTAGAGTTTCCAGAAAGCGGCGTTTTTGGTCACTGTATTCAGGCATCAAAATAATTGTACGATTTTCCCTTGAAAAGCCGTAGTATGCGGCTTTTCACATCATTTTGACATAATTAACAATATCACTTCAAAAAGTTTACATATTTTCTACTTCCTGCTAGATTTGAAGCTGCTTCAAAAGAGAAGCGATATAATAAAAACGTTCCAGGGAGTTTTTACTCATGAGAAATACATTTTTTAAACGTACGTTAACAGCTGCGGCTGTTGCTGCGGCTATGGGCATGACTACACCAGCTATAGCTCAACAGCAATCAAGCATTCTAGGTGAAGTGGAAGCCCAGAATGTTCAGGGATTAACTGTAACTGCGACTAACCCGGAAACAGGTTTTTCGCGTGAAATCGACGTTGTAGATGGTGAATTCCGTTTTCCGGCAATGCCTACAGGAACTTATGAACTTCAAGTCAAAAGAGGTTCTGAAGTTGTTGCTAATCAAACAGTTCGTGTATCACTAGGTACGAACGCAACTCCAACAATACGAGTTGGTGATTCAGTTGAAACTATCCAAGTAACTGGTGCTCGTATCTCAAATGTTGATGTAACAACGACAAACTCAGGTTTAGTAGTTGGTGAAGTTGAGTTTGATAAACTACCGGTAGCTCGTGACTTAACTTCCGTAGCTTTACTTGCGCCAGGTACAGTTCCAGGTGATGATGGATTCGGGAACAATGCTTCATTCGGTGGCGCTTCTGTTGCAGAGAACTCATGCTATATCAATGGCTTAGAGGTTACTGATACTCGTCGAGGTCTTGGTTGCGGTTCTGTTCCATTTGAGTTTTATAAAGAGTTCCAGGTAAAAACTGGGGGAATGTCTCCTAAGTATGGTCGCTCAACTGGTGGTGTTATTAATGCTGTCACAAAAAGCGGTACAAACATGTGGGAATTCTCTGCAGTTTCTTTCTTCGAACCTTCGGGTCTACAAGAAGAAGGTTCAATCTCGCGTGGTCAAGGTGGTACAGGTGATGTCTTCCGCGATAACAGCGTTAACGAAAATGATGAATACAGCGTCACGTTAAGCGCATCTGGTCCAATTATCGAAGATACTTTATTTATATACGCACTTGTTAATCCTCGCTCTCAAGAAACTACTAACGCTTCTGTTATAGGTGGTGAATTCGCCGCTGATAATCGTTATAACGAGTGGGAGTCCTCGGGGAGTGATAATCTGTTCTGGGGTGCAAAAATTGATTGGGATATCACTAACAATCATCGTTTGAGTTACTTTGGTTATTCTAACGAGAATACTGAAACTCGGGACATTTACGCTTACAATCCGAATACCCGTGTTGTTGGTGACAGTATCGGTACAACTATTTATGAGAATGGTGGTACTGCGCATAGCTTAAGTTATACGGGCTATTGGACTGATAATTTAACAGTATCAGCGATGGCTGGCGAGCTTGAGACTCAGTATGGTTCTGAACCTTCAAACACTGAATGCTCAACAGTTATTGATACCCGTGAAGATCTAGCGAACCCAGCAAGTTCATGTGGTCCAGGTGGCTCCATTGGTGAAAACTTCGATAAGAATACCCAGTACCGTTTAGATCTTGAGTACTACTGGGGTGACCACACAATTCGTGCGGGCTACGACTTTCAAGAGCGTGATTCAACCAATATAACTCGCCCAATTGGCGGTCATAGCTGGGAATATGCAACGCTTGAAAATGGCGGCTCGGTGCAGGGTGATAGTGGCGTGTTATTTACAAATAACAGTGGTGCCGCAGTCGACTACGTTTCAGACCGTATCTTTACAGGTGGCGGTAGCTTCGGTTCGGAGCTTTCAGCCTACTATATTGAAGACGAATGGCGTGTAGCACAAGACGTGACCTTGAATATTGGTTTCCGTAAGGATAAGTTCGAGGGTAGTGGTACTACAGATCAACTTCTTTACTCTTTTGATACTAACTGGGCACCGCGTTTAGGCGCAAGCTGGGACGTATTTGGCACCGGTGATACGAAGCTTTACGCTACATGGGGTAAATATTACCTTCCTGTACCAAATAACACGATCTACCGTGCTGCATCAGGTGTAAGTGATACAACAACGTATTATTACTTTGATGACATTGATCCGGCAACAGGCGTGCCTCAAGGTTTAGATCCGGTTAACGGTACCGCGGCAAATAGCCAAACAACGTCATCAGTTTCTGTTGTTCCGACAAAGCCTGTGTTCCAATCACAAGAGGCAGACCCGTTTGCTCGTGAAGAGTTCATTATCGGTTTTGAACAATCAATTAATGAAGATTTAGCGTTCTCATTACGTGGTACATACCGCGATGTAACGAGTGCACTTGATGACTACTGTGGTATCTATGCTTACCCTTACTGTGTATTGATTAACCCAGGTGAAGATTCAACTTGGTACAAAGATGGATACTATTGGGATGGTGAAGCACTAGACCAAGATAAACTAGCATTGTTTGATGGACAACCGGATGAAGGTTCTTTGACTACTCATCCTAATGACACCACTATTCAAATGCCTGAAGCAAACAACGAGTACTTGGCATGGCAGACAGAGTTGAAGTACAACACGGAAGATTTCCGCATGAACTTCATCTACACTTGGTCTCGTAGCACAGGTAACTTCGAAGGTGCAGTTAAGTCTGACATTGATCAGGCCGATCCAGGTATTACCCAGGATTTCGATTTCCCGGCTCTGATGGATGGTGCTCAAGGTTATCAAGCTAACGATCGTCGTCACGTGTTTAAGTTGTTCGGTAGCTACGACATTGACGATAACTGGACTGCGGGTTTCAACACTACGCTCTCTAGTGGTCGCCCGCTGTCTGCGTTTGGTCAAGGTTATCCAAACAAAGATCCTAACATCTATGGTAGCTACGGTGATACTTTCTACATCGCCGACTGTGATGATGTGACTGGTGACTGTACTTATAACCGTGTTCCTCGAGGAACAGTGGGTCGTACGCCTTGGACGTTCAATATTGATGCGTCAATTGCTTATAACTTCACTGTTGGTGATTTTGATATGAAAGCTTCACTAGATGTTTTCAATATCTTAAACACTCAAGAAGCAACTTCATTGAACGAACATTATGAGGTAACTGAAGGTAATCGTAACCAGTGGTATGGTGCAGCTTACTCTTGGCAGACACCTCGCTATGTGCGTTTAGGATTCGAAGCTCGTTTCTAAGTTATTCACAAAGCCCAAAAGACCGCTCAAACGAGCGGTCTTTTTGTTGAGGGTAACTTTTTAGTCTAAGTCTGTTAATAGGTTTTATTAGAAACTATAAATTGCCACTGATATTAGATAACCGAAAATTTTTAGGTTTTAAAGGGGGGAGGCATGTATCACACCCAAGGCTTCATAAACAAGAAAGCATCTAACAAATAAAAAACTAAAAGTTTACATATTTATAACTTCCTGTTAAATTCCTTAACACTTCTTAAAAGAAGTAAAACAATAAAAAACGTTCCAGGGAGTTTTTACTCATGAAAAATATTACATTCCGAAAAAGCTTAACGGCGGCAGCAGTAGCTGCGTCTTTAGGCTTCCCAGCGTTAGCTGTTGCGCAAGATGCTGAATCTTCGCAAGAGCAAATGGAAGATGTTGAGCGTGTAACAGTAACAGGCTCAAGAATTGCTCGTATGGGAGATATTGCACCTACACCAGTCACTGTTATCTCTGGTGACGGTTTAGTTGACGCTGGTGTAAATAACGTAGCTGACCTTTTACACGAAATGCCGAGCACATTAGTAGGCCTTTCTCCAGAGACAACAAATAACACAATTTTTGCTAGTGGCCTGAATAATACTGACCTACGTGGTTTGGGTTCGGACAGAACCTTAGTATTGGTTAACGGTCGTCGCTTCATCGCTGGTGCGCCGGGTTCAGGGGCTGTCGACTTAAATAATATCCCTACGGCGATGGTCGAACGGATTGAAATTACTACTGGTGGCGCATCGGCGGTTTATGGCTCAGACGCAGTAGCCGGTGTCGTAAACATTATTACAAAGAAAAGCTTTGATGGTGTAGAGCTGGATGTATCAGCAATTCGTCCATTCGAAGACGGCGGCGATGAAGAGTTTGCCTCTTTAACGTTCGGCTCTAGTACAGGTAAAGCGAGTTTTGTTACTAACTTGAGTGTAACGAAATCAGGTCAATTGTCGGCTATGGATCGTGAAAACTTACGTGAAGCGCCAATTGTTTTGCAGAATCCAGAGGCGGCAGCGAATCCCGATGATGATACTATTCCGCAATTAATTTTCTGGGGATTAGGACAGCAAGTTTTAGCTTCTTATTCAGAAACCAGTGACTTCTCTACTGTGTTTGGTGATAAATATAACTATACAGCAGACGGTCAGCTCAAACCATTTGGTTATGGTGAGCCTTTACCTTATCGTTTAGGTAGTGGTCGTCAAGACTACTTAGGTGGTGATGGTTATAATTTCTCTGAAAATACTTACTATAGAACACCGCTTGATAGAATAAACTTTACAACTCATATGAGTTACGAGTTTAATCGCGACCATGCAATGCAATTAGAAGTGAACTATTCAAAAACTGATGCGTACGGTGAAAGCTCACCAGCATTCTTAGGATTTACTGTTCGCCCAGATAATGCATTCTTAACTGATGATGCTAGAGCAATTATTCAGAGCGACTTTGAAGATCGTACGGCTCTCAGAGAAGGTACCTACCCAGGATATCCTGCGTTCGGTGACGATATTGGGCAGTATACTTCCGGAAGTATACTTGCGTCGGATTTCGGTAATCGTCAATATACTCAGGATCGTACTTTAGCGCGGGCTTCATTGAGTTTCGAAGGTGCTTTAGGTGGCGGTTGGTTGTATGACGCTTATGCAACTGTCGGTCATGTTCAAGCTGATACCGAATGGTATGGCGAATTGTTTGAAGATCGCTTTTACCAAGCTATTGATGCAGTAGAAGTTGACGGTGAAGTACAGTGTCGTGATACGTCCAATGGTTGTGTGCCTCTTAATATTTTTGGCTCTAATCAATTTTCCGATGAAGCTTACGACTGGGTAAGTACGGACGCAATTCGTCGCGCTTCCATACAGCAGAGTGTTGTTGGCGCAACGGTAACAGGCGACTTGTATGAGCTACCAGCTGGTCCGTTAGCGACAGCGTTCAGTGTCGAGTATCGTGAAGAAAAAGCTTCAACGTTGCCTGACCCAGCTATGCGTGCAGGCTTACTGTTTAACAATTTATCTTCCCCGCTTGATGGCGAATATAATGTATCAGAAGCTGCTTTTGAGCTATCTATTCCAGTATTAAGTGATGTAGCTTTCGCTAAATACTTAACTGTTGAAACGGCGTACCGTTATATGGATTACTCAACATCAGGAACGGATGATGCTTGGAAACTAGGTGTTAACTGGGAAGTAAATGATGAACTTAGAATCCGTGCTAGCCGTTCTAAATCGGTCAGAGCTCCAAATATCGGTGAACTATATAATCCGCCAGGTCAAACATTCGCAAGCTTCTTTGACGTATGTGATTCGGACCGAGTAGGTGAACTTAGTACTGAATACCGAGATCAAATTCGCGCAAACTGTGCTGCTGCTGGTGTGCCAGAGGACTTCTCTCCTTCTGATGAGTGGTATGGCTCTACCAGACCAGGCTTCAACGAGGGTAACCCTAACTTAAGCAACGAACAGGCAAAAGACGTAACAGCGGGCTTTGTTTATACGCCAAGTTACTTGCCTGAGCTGAGCTTAACCGTAGATTACTGGGATTTCGAAATTACCAATGCAATCTCAGCAGTTGGTGTAGGAACGGCTGTTAACCTTTGTTACCGCTCTAGCTCCATCGATAACCCTTACTGTGACTTAATCGAACGTGATCCTGAAACGTTTGAGATAGACAATTTCTATCAACGTCCTGTTAACGCTGCTTATAGCAGTACTTCAGGTTACGATATAGAGGCCGCTTATCGGTTAGGAACGGACTTTGGTAACTTTGACTTCCGTCTAATTGGTACTTACCTTAATGAGCGAATCAGTAATAGTACTGGCTTAGCTGAAGATGAGATTGATGCTACTGGTGAACAAGCACGTCCGGAATGGAGACATCGCTTCATTACTAGTTATCAGATCAGTGATTTCTCAGCTGTTCTTTCTATGACTTACAGAGCGTCTACTGTTCTTGATAATAATTGGACACCAAACCAAAATAACTACAATGATGTGCCTTCTTATACGAAGTTTGACCTAACAACTCGTTATGATGTTACACCAGAACTTCAAGTGAGACTTGGTTTGTTGAATATGTTTGACAAATTACCTCCTCGTCGTCCAGGTATGTACAGCCAAGGTGCTTACTATGATTTATTGGGTCAACGTATTACTTTAGGCCTTAACTACTCATTTTAATAATTAGTGAGTTTAAACTTTAGCTTGTTATTTGAAAGGGCAAGTTAATTGTAATATCCAAATCTCGGCTGCTTTGTCAGCCGAGATTTTTTTATACAAGTATTTTTATTGTTTATAGGTCTTTCCTAAACCTTCCCTAACACCTGCCGATACAAAAGCATCAGCGTTTTAAATACAGGTGCGTTTATGGCTCTTCGCTCGACTCTTTTTGCAATAATGGCGTTGCTTTTCAGTAGCTCTGCATTAGCTCACGTCAGCAATCCTCATGAAAAAATTGGCGATGATTTAGCTGCACAGCTTGCAAGTCAACTACAGCGAGTTAACCAGCATTACGGCTATTCAAATATTGGTGTTACGCGCTGGGTGCTAGCGGAAACCTTAGAGCTTCCAGAACAAGGCGACTCAATGTACAAGCTAAGCCATCAGCTAAGTGAAAGCCTCTACGCACACCTTAAAGAGCGTAACCTGGATGTCGTTGAATTTAGAGCTCAGGACTATGTAACGCTAACGGCCGACGGCTCAACCAATATGACACGCAATGTTGATGAGCTGGAAACTCAGCCAAAACTCGACTGGGTCTTAGTCGGAACGTTGTCGCGTAAGGATGATGGTGCCATTGTGAACTTGCGTATTATTGACCGCCGCAGCCAAGAAGTGCTGGCAGCGGCAAACCGCTATGTGCCAAAACACCTGTATTGGTCCAATAAGCAAACAGAAATGGTTGATGGTCGGCTACAACGCCATTAAAAACGCAGATATAGGACAGTCATTATGAATGTATTAAGTAAAGTATTTATATCGGCAGCTGCGTTAAGTTTAGTTTCGGCCTGTACCGTCTTGCCGGCAAAACAGCAGGTCGCAAAAGAGCAGCCACCCGAAACTTATTCGCAGCCCTACAGCGCACAATACAGTGCCAAACTTGCGGAACAACTAGTTGATAACGCCAGCATTCGACTCAGTGGTGTTAAAGTCGGTATTACCAACCTTGTCGGTGTAACGGGTCAGTACAATGAGAGCTCGGCTCTCAGCCAGGTGCTGTCTGAGCAGTTAGTGCAGGAGTTGCATCGCCGCGAGCTAAGTGTATTGGACTTCAAAACAACGGACTTTATTCGCGTTACATCGAACGGTGATTTTGCATTAACGCGTGACTATATGGAACTTGACGAGATCATGCCAATAACGCACGTGATGGTGGGGACTTTGTCGCATCATCGTGATGGTATTATGGCAAACGCTCGCTTGGTCGACATCAACACCAAAGATGTTGCTAGTGTGGCTCAGGTATTTATTCCGGCTCACGTGGTTCATCAATTAAGCGAAGACCACGGCAAGCCGGTTATTAGAAAAGCGCCTTAACCAATTACGCACTTTTATGCGCATAAAAGTGCGTGTTTCTACTTTTTTATGCGCATAAAAGTGTTGTTTGTTATAATTGGGTAACAAATTTGGTATTTCGAGGGTGTTATGTCTCAAGCTGGTTCTTCGTCGGAAAATCAATATCAAGGCAGCTTTAAACCTAAAATGGATAATTTTGAAACAAGCCTTAATTATGAAGGATTGACGTACAAAAAATCGTCAAAAAGTACATCCATACAAGAGCTAAAGCGAAAGTATGCGCGATAAATATGGGGTAGCTGAGGATAAATACTGTTATCCGGGCACTGACATACTTATTAACCTGCTAGACATTAAAGATGCGGACTTATTAGCAGAAGCTGAAGTTGCTTTTACCGCAGAGCGTTATAAAACGTACTGAATCGCCACTAGTTCACTAGACACTCAGTAGCCGTTTTTTCAAAACGTTTTTCATACTCTACCGGCGATAACTGATCATTGGAACTGTGCCGGCGGCCTCGACGGGGCAGTCGCCAGAAGAACGCAACTGACCGATGCTGGCGGTTACATCGATATTGTGCTCGACTTTGTTTTCTATAGTGCGGTGGTGTTTGGTTTTTTACTGGCATCTCCAGAGCAGAACGCCGTAGCAGCCGGAGTGCTACTGGTGACCTTTATGGGCACGGGGTCAACGTTTTTGGCATTTGCCAGCGTGGCGGGAAAGCGGGGAATCGAGAACCCTTCGTACCCCAATAAGTCACTGCACTACATGGGCGGTTTAACGGAAGGTTTTGAAACCATACTGGCGCTTGTCGCATTTTGTCTGTGGCCTCAGCTTTTTGCTGTGTTGGCGTATATTTTTGCCGCGGCCTGTTGGATAACAGCAATAACCCGCATTCTGGCGGGTTACCGAACCTTAAGAAAGGGAGCGGCTGACAATGTCTGAAACAGCCTGGCGACTGAGCGTATTTTTGGGTGTGCTTATTCTCATGGTGTTGTGGGAGTATGCGTCGCCTAAGCGCCGATCGCGCTACAGCCGTAAGGAGCGCTGGCCGGCAAACTTAGGCATTGTGGTTATTGATACCGTGCTTTTAAGAGTTATCGCCCCCATTGGTTTAACTGGCGTAGCGGTATGGGCTGAAAACAGCGGCTGGGGCGTATTGAAAATACCTTTTACTCGCAACTGAGTTGGCTTGCGTCCCCGGCAGGAGTCGAACCTGCGACCTATTGCTTAGGAGGCAATTGCTCTATCCAGCTGAGCTACGGGGACGTGCCGCGAATTATGCCAGAACCGGCGAGCGGTTTCATCCCCTAGTCAATGGGAACAACCCAGTCTCTGACTTGTACATTATGCAGCATATTGCTGCCGGTTAACTGAGCCACTGCTGTGCTTTGCTGAACTTGTTGCACTTCCACGTCAAACTGGCTGACTTCCCATTTTTGGCGAAAACGACCCTGGTCATCGGTAAAGTGGCTCGGGTGCAGGACCTTTAATTTGTCGCCTACTTTAACGCCGTGTTGCTGGCCTAAATTAAACTGTACGGTCTTTTCATCAACAGCAACAACCCGGCCGCGCACTGGCTTACAAACAAGCTTTTCTTTCACGCCACCGGCCAGGTCTTCTAAGCCACTGTCGAGAGCGGCGCCAAAAGGTTCGTCCCAGAAGTTAGCAGTAGCCACATCAACGGTTGCCGAGCGGTCAAACGTCCAGGGTTGAGTGTCTTCAACTCGGGCACGAGTCACTAGCTGGCCAGTGCTTGCATCTAATAAATAAAGGGTTAGTGCGTAATGGCGGTCAGGCGTTGACGACCATAACCAGCCTGAATCCGTATTCATCATAGCCAGGTCGTCAAATAATCCAAACACCACAAACTGACTGTCATTAGCCAGCCCAAGACTTCGTGCCATACGACCTAACTCTTCAAGGTTCAGACCACTTAAAGCGTTGTTTAGACCGGCGTGACGCTGCAAGGTATGCGCAATATGAATTTGGCTGCCAACACCGCCCAGAGTGCGGGAAAAGCGCTCAGCGGCAACTTCACCAATGTCCCAAATTTGGCCCCAGGTGCCATGGGCTCGATCACGAAGCTCAAACGGCACAATAGTGACGGAATTTTTGTAGCTACTGCGGGTGCAGTCACCTTCACGGTTCCAGATATCAGCACGTAATAAAACCACGACACGATCATCGCGAACCTCTTCACGAACAATACTGACTTGATCAACATTGCCTCGACTGGTCCACTGGGTTTCTGTGTTACTTAATACACCATCGACAACTTGCTGAATACTGCTGATACTGCCACCGGAGGAGAGTAGGGCTTGCTGAAGAGCGTTTTCAATGGCTTGCTGGCGTGCCTTTTCGACATCACCGTTAACAATACGCGCCGTACCCTGAGCTTCAATCCAGCGGGCGTCGCTTGGAAACGCAAGAAAAATAAGTGACGCGAGTAAAAGCAAGGTCTTCCAGTTCATGTGTCGTATCCCAGTCTTATCCAAAGTGTCGATTTATTGTCGGTCTTTGTGGTTTTCTCTGAAATAAACTGCAAGAACCCTGCCAAATTATGACTTAAAAGCGCCGCTTAATAATAAACAACACGTTTTACTTTTTGCTGGCGGTTGGTGCTTTGATACAAGCGGTGCACTTTCTCAAAGTCTAAACGCAACTCTGTCGCGTAATACTCGCCTACAGTGTAGGTTTTCACAACTTCGGCCCCGCGAATAACACCGTCAACCGATGCCTGAAAGCTGTCGTTATTTAACGCCCAGTCTTCCACTGAACTGCTACCGGCAATCCGTTGTCCGTAAACTTGCTCTGCAAGCTCTCGGTACGCAGCGAGCTTTGAGGCGCGCATAGCGTTTAAGTCTTTTACTTGAGCGGAGTCGCCGGCTTGTTTTTCAATGGGGGCATAGCCAACCGCATTTAAAACCGGAAAGGTGTCAGGAGTTTGGGTTTCCCATTCGACGTGCTTTTGATCGTACACAAAGTTGTTGTAAGCGGCACAACCGCTCAACAGCATTGATGAAAGGATAACACCCAGTGTCAAAATTTGCTTTGTCATAACGACCTCTACGGACTAAAACGTACTAATCGTTATAACGGCTGAAGCACAGAATTCTTTAACGAATTTTGCCTTTACTGTTGTAGGTCAGAGAGTCTTTGCGGGCCGACTGCAAAATACTTTGCTTGAGTTGGTCAATGCTGTTCAGCGTCGACTGAACCACACGTTCATTGACTTGGTTTTGGTGTTGAATATTGGCGAGGGTTTGCTTAATGGACTCAACCGCAGCGGCTAACTGCGCGTCTTCTTTCAAAGTGTCTTTGTCGGGATGCTCTGACAACAAAGTGTCGAGGCGTGTCACTTCGGCCAGAGCTTTTTCTTTTTCTGAAGTAATAGCAGGAACGTCGGCATGCTCGCGTTCGACAATGGCATTTAGCTCGCGCTGTTGCAGCAAAGCCAGCCTATCTAGCGACTCCGTCATGTCATCAAGCAATTGGTTTACCGACGCTACTTCCGTCATTACTCGTCGTTACCACCTGCAAACAGATCCGACTCAAACTGAGCTAGCTTTGACGCTAACTGCTCAACATTAATTTTGTATGAGCCGCTTTCAATTTCTGATTTAATTTTGTCGACTTTAGCCTGGTCGATGCCACTACTGTTCATGGCTTTTTCCTGCAAGCCGCCCAGTTGTTGCGCTTCGCTGGTTAAAGAAACCGCATCACCGCCTTTCTGAGAAACCGATGCAGAGTTACCTGCCTGGCCACCATTTTGGACCTGACGGTTGCTTGACTTGTTGTCGATGCTGGCGTTTTTCAGCCCGGCATTATTGATATTAATAGCCATTTTCTTGCCTCGCTAGATAGTAAGTCTCGGTTACTTATCGACCATATCCGAAAAAACTTAACTAAAAAATGCACTTTTTTGTAAAGTATTCTAAAGGTTGACGGTAACCTCGTTAAGCCCTGTCACAACAGCCTCTATCGATTTGCCTGAGCGGGCATTTTTTACAACAACCGACTCGCCTTTTAAACCGTCAGCTAACGCTTTTCCGTCAGCGGTAATTCTCAACGCCTTGTTTTGAGCTACTATTGTAACCGTTTGGTCCTCACAAACAAGGCAGGTGTCAGTCGCTCGAATGGCCTGTCCCGCACCAATGCGCTTTTTGACGCGAGCGCCAACCAATAGTTCCTTCTCGGTGTAAACATTAGAGCGTATTTGGTTTAAGTCCACTTCGGCAAACGTTAAATCGCTTTCGCTAATCATTTGACCCGGAGTCATGGGGCCGGACGCCGTCACGACATTTTTGTAACGGTAAATTCTGACCGGTACATAAGTACGCCACCCATTTGCCGTCGCACATTTAATTTCAACGGTTGTGTAGCCGTCTAAGCGCGCGTTGCTCGCTAAACCAACATCTGGTGCTGCTGAGCAGCGTTTAGGCGTCATTCTTGGGTCGAGGTTATTGGCAACAACATCAATACGACCATTTTCAGGCGCACTGACTCTTGAGCGCACAAAGTCATGCGCCAGAGTCTGTAATGCCTTATAATCCAGGCGTACGTCATTACCTTGCGCTTGTGCGTGATTTGCGCTCAGACCAGTAAATAAGGTCGTTATTGCAAAAATCGAACTGATCAGCAGCGATTTACGTACTATCATAAAAATATCCTGACGTTATCTATTAAGGTTATCTGGCTGCCTGCCGAAAAAAACGGTATAACGTCAAAAGTTCGGCGGCGTCACCAATACATATTTGCTGGTAGTGGTTTAAGCAAATACCGTGCCGAAGTAAGGTAGCCTGCCATATTACAGGAGTGAAGCATGGCCAGTATTCTCGATTCAGTGAATCAGCGCACACAAATGGTCGGACAGAACCGACTGGAATTGTTGATGTTCAACCTCGCTGGCAAACAGCGTTTCGGCATCAACGTATTTAAAGTGCGCGAAGTATTGCAATGCCCTAAATTAACGGCAATGCCGCAGCGCAACCCGTTAGTCAGAGGTGTTGCACATATTCGTGGCCAGGCTATTTCCATTATCGATTTGAGCATGGCAACCGGCGGGCCGGCTATCACCGACATTGAAAACCGCTTCGTCATTATTTCCGAATACAACCGAACTGTTCAGGGCTTCCTGGTGGGTGGTGTTGATCGCATTATGAATATTAATTGGGAAGACGTAATGCCACCGCCGAAAGGGGCAGGGCGTGACGCTTATCTGACCGCGGTCACCGAAATCGAAAATGAATTGGTTGAAATAATTGACGTTGAACGTATTTTGGCCGACATAGTGCCGGTTAACTCGGACGTTAGTGAAGAAGTAGCTAGTGCCGAAATCAATGTTGCCAAAGAAGATCTCACTATTCTTATTACCGATGACTCTTCAGTAGCACGCAACCAAATTAAGCGCGCGCTTCAGTCGTTGGGTATCAATCTGGAAGTGAAGAAAAACGGTAAAGAAGCGCTTGAGTATTTAAAAGAGAAAGCAAAAGAGTTGGGCGGCAATGTGCACACCCACGTACCTGTTATGGTGTCCGACGTAGAGATGCCGGTGATGGATGGCTATACATTAACCGCTGAGGTAAAAGCTGACCCCGATTTACGCGATATTCATGTTATTTTGCATACATCATTGAGTGGCGTCTTTAATCAGGCTATGGTGAAGAAAGTCGGCGCCGATGATTTTATTGCAAAATTTCATCCCGATGAGCTGGCGACAGCCGTTCAAAAATGGCTTAATACCGAAGTAACCATTTAAAGAGTAGCAGTTAATATAACGTGTCGAATCGCGAATTAAGTTTATCGGAATACCAAGAGTTTCGTCAGTTCCTGGAGCACCAGTGCGGTATTGTGCTGGGCGAGAGTAAACTGTACTTGGTTAAAAGCCGGCTCAGCCCGTTAATGGGGCGCTTTAATATTGACTCGTTGTCAGAGTTGGTAAAGCGCTCTATGAAAATTAGTGAACGCGCACTGAGGGCGGCGGTTATTGACGCCATGACCACTAATGAAACCTTATGGTTTCGCGACACTTACCCATTTCAAATTCTGCACGATCGTATTTTTGCTGAATACAAAAACCACACCGGACCTCTAAAAATATGGTCAGCGGCCTGTTCGTCCGGACAGGAGCCGTACTCTATTGCCATTACCTATGACGAATTTAAGGCCAAAAACCCTGGTGCTCTAAAAGGTGGCATTAAAGTGACCGCCACGGATATTTCCAATAAGGTATTAGAGCAGTGTGGTATTGGTGAGTACGACAGTTTGGCACTAGCGCGTGGCTTATCCGCAGAGCGTCGTCAAAAGTACTTTACTGAGGGTAGTAAGCCGGGGGCGATGAAAGTCAGAGATAACTTAAAAACATATATCCACTTCCGGCACCTGAACTTATTGGACAGCTATTCATTACTCGGCAAGTTCGATGTTATTTTTTGCCGCAATGTGCTTATTTACTTCTCCCCGGAAGTAAAGCGGAAAATTATTGCCCAATTCCGGCAATCATTAAACCCGGGCGGCTACCTCATTCTTGGCGCATCGGAGTCTATTTCAGGCTTAACCGATGATTTCGAGATGATTCGCTGCAACCCCGGTATTATCTACCGTCGTAAGTAACGACGCCCCTTAGCCTCCTTTTCAAAAATATCTGTCGGAAATTCTGGCACGATATCTGCATTGTCTTCACCATCGAACACTGTGGAGACAAAAAAATGGCACTTTCCATGGATAAAATTATGGGAATACAGCAACACACGCTGGGTATACGCACCCAACGTGCAGAGCTTATTGCCAATAATATTGCAAACGCAGACACCCCCGGCTACAAGGCCAAAGGGCTGGATTTTCAGCAAGCGCTGCAACAGGCACAGCGCGGCATTGAAAGTCACAAAATGGCGCGCACCCACGAAAAGCACTTCAATGTTGAAATAAAACCGCAGGGCACAGAAAAGTTTCGGGTTCCAAACCAACCCGACACGGGTGACGGTAATACTGTCGATGTGCAGTTGGAACAAAACTTGTATGCACAAAATGCACTGGAATATGAAATGACCATGAATTTTCTCGACGGTCGTATCAGTGGTGTGAAGAAAGCCCTTGGCGGCGGACAGTAGGTGAGGTGAAAAACAATGAGCCTATTTAATATTTTCAACGTGACCGGTTCGGCAATGAGTGCCCAGTCAGTACGACTGAACACCACAGCCAGTAATCTGGCCAATGCAAACTCAGTTAGTAGCAGTATCGATGAAACCTACAAAGCGCGTAACCCGGTCTTCGCGACCGCACTAGCTGACGCTAAAGGCGATTATCGCGGCAACAGTCTGACGAATCAGACACAAGCCGGACAAGCGGCGGGCGTAAAAGTTTTGGGCATAGTCGAAAGTGATGACCCACTGCAAATTGAGTACGCACCAAACCACCCCATGGCGGACGAAAACGGCTACATCTATAAGCCGAACGTTAACACCATGGAAGAAATGGCCAACATGATTTCGGCATCCCGCTCATACCAGACCAACGTTCAGGTGGCGGATACAGCCAAAACAATGACGCAGCGTTTACTACGCATGGGTCAAGGGTAAGCAGGAGATAACAAATGGAAGGCGTAAGCAATAACTCCTACATCGACAGCATGAAATGGAAGAAGGACGAAGGCGCGAAATACGCTGACCCTGACGAGCAGCAAAAGCTTGAGCAGGAAGACTTCTTCAAGTTGTTGACGCAGCAGTTAAATATGCAGGATCCGTCCAAGCCGGTTGAGAATGATCAGATGATTGCTCAAATGACCAGCTTCACCATGGCGGAAGGTATTACCGGAATGTCTGAGCGTTTTGACCAGTTTGCGGAAGACATGACATCAAACCAGGCATTGCAGGCTTCGACTATGGTTGGGCGCAAAGTATTGGTTCCGACTGATCAGGCAAACCTGGAAGAAGGTGCAGGTGTGTCGGGGATGATAGCCACGCCGCAAACCGCTCAGAATGTGAAAATTAACATTAAGGACTCGACCGGTGCGGTGGTGAAAACCCTTAACCTGGGCGATATGCCGGAAGGCACCAAAGAGTTTGAGTGGGACGGAACCACGACAACCGGCGAACAAGCGCCGGCCGGTAATTACTCATTTTCGGTGAACGCGACAGTCGGCGGTCAAACCGAAGAGCTTCCATTACAAATGCATGCACGCGTTCAAAGTGTCAGTACTGGCGGTGAACGTGGCGTTGTTTTGAATCTTAAAGGATTAGGTGGCATCAAGCTTTCCGATGTCTCTGAAATTAGTTAACAAGTGAGGTGACTTATGTCATTTAGTATTGCACTCAGCGGTATCAATGCATCTCAAAAAGATTTAGATGTAACTGCTAATAATATTTCAAACGTCAAGACGTCGGGTTTTAAACAATCTAGAGCTGAATTCGCTGACGTTTATGCGACAAGCATCTTTAATGCCGGTAATACCAAAGTTGGGGACGGCGTTTTGACCTCATCGGTAGCTCAGCAGTTTAGTCAAGGCGCGCTAGAACTCACTGAAAACTCATTGGATATGGCGATTTCAGGCAACGGTTTCTTTGCAACAACCGATGATCTCGGCTCTCGTGATATGACTTATACGCGCTCGGGTGCGTTTAAGTTGAACGACGATAAATTTATTGTTGATAACCAAGGCAACTACTTACAAGGATATCAGGTCGATAGAAACAGTGGTGTGAATTCATCTGTTGCTTTAGCTACTACACAGCCTATTCGTATACCAGATGTGGCGGGTGCTCCGCAAAGTACCGATAATGTATTTACCGCATTTAACGTGGATGCGCGTCGCTCGCCGATTGATGGTACAGCAAACCCGTTTGATCCTGAGACGCCAAGTACTTATCACAGTTCAACCTCTGCAACCGTCTATGATTCACTGGGTGAGTCGCATACGCTTTCTACTTATTACGTGAAACGAGATAATGCGAACAACCAATGGGATGTCTACGCAACATTTGACGGGCAAGAAATTGATATGACCCCAACCGGCTCTGGAACAGCTTCTGCTACAACATCAGTAAATGGCTATTCGGGGGTTCAAATTGCATTCCAGGGGAATGGTGAGCCTGATACGGGAGTCCCAGGTCAGACGAACTTTGATCCTGCGAACTTCGACTTGAGTGGAGCAGGGCCCGATGGACCATACCTTGATAACGGTGCAACGGCTCAAACAATTCAATTTAACTTCCAAGATCTAAGCGGCACAACAACACCGACTCAGTTCGCATCAGATTTCGAGGTGACTAACCTGGACCAAGACGGTAGCACCGTAGGCCGTCTGACTAACGTTGATATCGACAAGTCAGGCCTTATTGCTGCAACTTATTCAAATGGTGACGTTCAATACTTAGGCCAGGTTGCCATTGTTCGCTTTGCCAACGAGCAGGGCTTAACGCAAATTGGTGGTACCAAGTGGCGTGAGAGCATTGACTCGGGTGAGCCGCTGTCAGGCGAAGCCAATACCGGAACTTTTGGTGGCATTGAAGCGTCAGCCCTGGAAAACTCCAACGTTAACCTAACCAAAGAGCTGGTGGATCTGATTACCGCGCAACGTAACTTCCAGGCAAACTCGCGTTCGTTGGAAGTGAATAACACGATTAACCAGACTATCCTACAGATTCGATAATTGAGTTAACTGGGAAATGTAAAACAAAAGACGCCTTCGGGCGTCTTTTTTCGTTCTTGGCACGGAATCTGCATTATCTAGGATAACGATCGAAAACGACAAAATTTTGGCTGGAGGTCAGCTATGGACAAAATGCTCTGGATAGCCATGAGCGGCGCCAAAGAAAACATGAACGCGGTGTCGGTGCGGGCAAATAACCTTGCCAACGCAAACACTGACGGTTTTAAGGCGGATTTGGAACAAGCCCGCTCTATGCAGGCGTTTGGCGAAGGCTTGCCAACGCGGGTGTTTGCCATGACCGAAAGTCCTGGGCAGAACTTTGCCGCAGGTGCGCTGCAAACCACCGGCCGCAATATGGATGTCGCCATAAAAGACCAGGGCTGGATAGCAGTTCAGGATCAAAACGGCAATGAGCGCTACACCCGAAATGGCAGCTTGGAAGTGGGTACCGACGGCCTTCTTAAAAACTCAAAAGGCAACACCATTATTGGTGACAACGGTCCTATTTTTGTGCCGCAACCTGTCGACAAGCTGACAATAGGCTCTAACGGTAATGTGTCCATTCGTCCTATGGGCGCACCGGAAAATGTTATGGAAGTGATAGGCCGTATCAAGTTGGTGAACCCGCCAAATGGCAATATCGAGAAAGGCACGGATGGTTTATTCAAGCTGAAAGATGACCAAGTCGCGCTAGCCGATGCCAACGTTAAATTACAAATTGGTGCTCTGGAAAGCAGCAACGTCAACAGCGTCGAAGAAATGACAAGCATGATTGCTCTGCAGCGCCAATACGAAATGAACGTCAAATTAATGAAAACCGCCGATGAGAACGCACAGCGCTCAGAGTCGCTGATGCGCATCAGTTAGTCGAACTTTCATTAATGGCGTATAGAGGAGACATAACATGAACCCAGCATTATGGATCAGTAAAACCGGACTGGATGCGCAGCAGCGCGATATCTCGGTCATTTCAAATAACCTGGCGAACTCAAGCACCGTTGGTTTTAAGAAAAGTCGCGCGGTGTTTGAAGACTTGCTGTATCAAAACATTAACCAGCCGGGCGGCCAGTCTGCTCAGGACACCGAGTTACCGAATGGCCTTATGGTCGGCGCCGGTACCAAAGTTGTTGCGACGCAAAAATCGCACACTCAAGGTAATGTGCAAACGACCGACAACTCGCTGGATGTGATGATTGACGGCAAAGGTTTCTTCCAGATTTTGATGCCGGACGGAACTATCTCCTACACGCGTAACGGTCAGTTTTCACTAAACGAAGAGGGGGAGATGGTGACTTCGGGTAACGGTTATACGTTAGAGCCGGCTATTCAAATTCCTGAAGACGCTATGTCAGTCAGCATTTCTCAGGAAGGTGAAGTGACGGTAACTCAGCCCGGTAACCCGGACAACGTTGTGGTCGGCCAAATTAACCTGGTCAACTTCATTAACCCAGCGGGTTTAGAGCCTATGGGTCAAAACCTGTATCGCGAGACAGCGGTCAGCGGCGCACCACTTGAGGCTGTGCCAGGTGTTGATGGTATGGGTAACACCATTCAGGGGGCTCTGGAAACCTCTAACGTCAACGTGACTGAAGAGCTGGTCAACCTGATTGAGAGTCAGCGTGGTTACGAGATGAACTCAAAAGTGATTTCCTCGGTTGACCAAATGCTGAGCTTCGTCACCCAGCAACTTTAATAATCAATAACAGGTGGCTGTGATGCGTTACTTATTAGCAACTTTAGCAATTTTAGCGGTGACGGGCTGTGCAAGCTCACCGCATAAGCCAATGCCGGATGACCCTTACTACGCACCGGTATTGCCGGAAGAGCGTGCACAGCCGGTCGTGCCAACGGGGTCTCTATTTCAGGATGCGTACGCAGACAACCTGTACTCAGACATAAAAGCGCGTCGCTTAGGCGACATTATTACGGTGACCCTGCAGGAGCAGACAACCGCCAGTAAAACGGCAACGACTGAAACCTCTAAAGAAAGCACGGCAGAGCTTGGTGCGCCAACAATGTTTGGACGGGATATTACCGTTGGAGGCAACCCGTTGTCTGCTGGCATTAACGGAACGCGGGACTTTAATGGCGACGCCAGTTCGGATCAAAGCAATCAACTTACCGGTGAAATTACTGTGACGGTGATAAAAGTACTGCCGAATGGCAACTTAATAGTGCGTGGTGAGAAGTGGATGCGCATTAATACCGGCGACGAGTACATTCGTTTAACCGGCATGATCCGGCCACGGGACATAACTGCAGCTAACCAAATTCCATCGACTCGTGTTGCCAATGCACGTATTGAATACTCAGGCACGGGCAGCCTTGCCCAAGTGCAGGAGCAGGGCTGGTTAACACGTTTCTTCAACAGTCCAATTTGGCCGTTCTAAGGAGTTGGGCATGAAAGTAGCAAAACTAATTACCTTAACCCTGTGCTTAGTCTCGATGTTGGTAGCACCCGTGCAGGCATCTCGTATTAAAGACATTGCATCGGTGCAGGGTATTCGTGACAACCAGCTAATAGGTTATGGTTTAGTTGTTGGTTTGCCGGGAACGGGCGAGCGAACCCCGTTTACTGACCAAACTTTCCGCACTATGCTGGGTAACTTTGGTATTAATGTCCCCGCTAATGAGCGACCCAAAATTGAAAATGTGGCGGCCGTTGCGGTGCATGCTGACTTGCCGGCTTTCGCGAAACCCGGTCAGAAAATTGATGTGACGGTGTCTTCTGTGGGCAGAGCAGACAGCCTAACCGGCGGTACCTTGCTGCAAACTTTCTTAAAAGGTGCAAACGGCGAAGTGTACGCCGTCGCACAAGGTAACCTGATTGTCGGCGGCTTGGGTGCAGAGGGTAACGACGGTTCCCGTATTGTAATTAATACGCCAACAGTTGGTCGTATACCGGGAGGCGCAACGGTTGAACGTGAAGTGCGCACCTCATTTGGTTCTTCGGACTATTTTACCTTTAACCTGCATCAGTCCGACTTTACAACGGCCAAACGTATGGCTCAGACCATTAATAGTTTAGTCGGTGAAGGCGCTGCGCAGGCTGTGGATGCAACTTCGGTTCGTGTTCGTGCACCGCGTGATATGAATCAGCGCGTGAGTTATATGTCCACGCTGGAAAATTTAGAAGTTCAGCAAGCGTCTGCATCGGCTAAAGTTATTGTGAATTCTCGCACTGGCACTATTGTGGTCGGTCAGAATGTTGAGCTACGACCAGCCGCTGTTGCGCACGGCAACATGCAGGTGACTATTTCCGAAAACGTGAACGTCGACCAACCGAACCCGTTTGGTGACGGTGAAACTGTAGTAACGCCGCAGTCGATTATTGATGTGAACCAAGACGACGCTCGTATGTTTGTATTCCAGCCGGGCACAACGCTTAATGATCTGGTTCGGGCAGTGAATCAAATTGGTGCGGCACCAGGCGACATCATTGCCGTGCTGGAAGCACTAAAACAAGCTGGCGCGCTCAGCGGCGAACTCATTGTTATTTAAGCCGAGGCTGATATGACAAGCTCAAACGCACAATTCAAACAAGCTGAATTAGCCATGGACACGCACAGCCTGAATGGCTTGCGTGAGCGTGCGTTTAACCCGGATGACAAGCAAGCCTTAATGGAGGCGGCGCAGCAGTTCGAAGCCATTTTCCTGAATATGGTCATGGGCAGTATGCGTAAAGCCAACGCCGTATTTGAAGAAGGCAACATGTTGGACAGCCGCTACACCAAGATGTACCGAGATATGTACGATCAGCAGCTGACGTCTGAACTATCCAGTCAGGGCTCGTTAGGTTTGGCTGAGCTTATGGTTAAGCAGCTCGGCGGTGACGACAGCTACCAGCATGGGCATAAGAATCGCTCTGGTGCGAACTTAGATGACCCGCGCATGAAAAACAGAGCGGAAAGACTGAGTGAACACGGTGGTGTCGACGCAGGGCTTTATTACGGCAATAAGCGCGTTAATACCGCTAAGTTAAGTGATGGTGAAGCGCGATTTAACAGCCCCGAGAGTTTTGTCGCAGCGCTTAAGCCGCATGCTGAGAAAATAGCAAAACAGGAAGGGCTGAACCCGAACGCACTTATTGCTCAAGCAGCCCTGGAAACCGGCTGGGGGCAACGATTAGTACCGGGGCGCCATGGCGGCTCAAGCAATAATTTATTCAATATAAAAGCTGACCAGCGCTGGGCAGGCGATAAATCTCACGTCAGTACATTAGAGTTTGACGGCGACGTGGCCCGCAAAGAGCGCGCTGCTTTTCGCTCATACTCTAACGTGGAACAGAGCTTGCAGGACTATGTTGATTTTATAAAAGGGCACCCGCGTTACCAGCAGGCGTTAGAGGTCGCTGATGATCCGGCGCAGTACGCTGAAGCCTTACAGTCAGCGGGGTACGCGACGGATCCTAAATACGCACAAAAAATTCAGTCGGTGTTAAATAACCCGGCATTTGCGGACAAAGCAATTTAAAAGCGTCTGCAATGGGCGGCAAAAAATTGCCGTCTAAACTAAACATTATTTACTCACTGCCGATACAGGGCACAGAGTTACTGGAGAGACATCGATGAGTTTTGACTTATTAAATATCGGTAAAAACGGCATATTAGCTCATCAGCAGAGCCTGCAAATTACCGGTAAAAACATTAATAATACAAACACTCCAAGCTACGTTCGTGAACGCACCGAGTATATGGAAAGCGAGTACGGCGGCTTGGAGCGCCTGCGTGTGCAGCGCATGATCGATGAATTTGCCAATCGCCAGTTACGAAACGACATTTCCAATGTGAGCTACTACGAAGCGAATCTAGAACAGGCAGAGCAGTTAGACACTCTGCTGGGTGATAGCACCACAAACGTAGCTTCATCGGTAGAGAGCTTTTTTAATACTCTACAAGACGCTAATAATGACCCGGGCTCTGTTACAGCCCGCCAGTTGGTGTTAGCGGAAGCGGATGCAATGGTCACTAAGTTCAATGACTTCTCGCAGTATTTAAATGACCAGAAAAGCATCATCAACGACCGTCTGACATTATCAACAGACAGAATTAACTCAATTTCAAAGAACCTGGCAGAGTTGAATTCAAAAATTCAAAACTCCGCGGGAAAAAATAACGATAATGGCGACTTGAACGCATTATTGAATAAGCGCGATGAGCAATTAAGAGAGTTGGCTGAGTTAGTCGAATTCAGTACCGTGGAGCAAAAAAGCGGTGCAGTAAGTGTTAACTTGAAAAACGGCCAGCCTATAGTACTGGAGAATGGTCGTTTCAACGCTGTTGCTATGAAAAGTAACCCTGATACCGAGCGGTTGGAAATGGTGCTAAAAAAAGAGCACAGCGGTGGTAGTGTCAGTGAGTTCTATGTGCCGACTGGTGAGATTGGCGGCTCGATAGGTGGCTATCTTGAGTATCGCGACGAAGTACTAGTGCCAACCCAGAAAAGGTTAGGACAACTTGCTGTTCGTATCGCTGATTCCATGAACACTCAAAACCAAAAAGGTATGGACTTAGACAACCAATTGGGGCGTAAAATATTCGATTTGTCACAAACTGAATCGCAAGCATTGCAGTATGCAGACAATACCGGTACCGGTGAAATAACTGTGCGTATTTTGGAAGGGGATAGTAAGTCGTTTCCTTCAGAAAATTTACGTATTACTAAAACGGGTAACCCGGACGAATACGAAATAGTACCGGTTAATGAAGATGGTTCGGTTGTAAGTGGTGCGGATACAATTACCGTGACTCAAGCGTCGCCGGGAACTATTGATATTAGTGAGCTGGGTATTTCGTTAGACTTAACTGGCGCAGCGGACACAGGTGACCAGTTCCTTGCAAAACCAGCTGACCGCGCAGCATCAGAAATAAGCTTAGCCATTCGGCGTCCGGAAGACATTGCGTTAGCGAATCCTATTCGGGTTAAAGACGGTTTGGACAACCAAGGCGCTGCCGGTATTGAAATAGCAGCTATTAATACACCGGATGATTATTTCGATACTGCAAATAATACTTTACTAGGTACTGCTCCTGCACGCATCGAGGTGACGGGACAGACAGGAAATGCTTATGACCTGGATGTATTTGATAAAGACGGTAATCTTATAAACTCCATTACCGGAACCACCGATCTTAATGGCATTTTAGGTCAGGCGGGTTTAACCGATCCGGACTACGAAGTCGATATTAATGGTGAGCCAGCCGTTGGTGATGAATACACTATCGAATACAACACCAATGGTTTTGATGATAACAGCAATGGTCAGGCAATGGCTGACTTGCAGCGTCAACAACTCGTCCGCCGCTCTGGCGGAGAAGAAGCAGAGCCGACTATGACCTTTAACGAGAGTTACGGTCGCTTAGTGTCGGACGTGGGCAGCCGAGTGAGCCAAAACCGTGTATTACGAGACTCTGCTGAAGCCATAAAGTCACAAACAGAAACGTTGTATGACTCGCAAGCCGGTGTGAACCTGGAAGAAGAAGCGGCGAACCTTATTCAGTACCAGCAAGCGTACACAGCGTCGGCCCGAATTATTACGACATCACAGACTATTTTTGACACCTTGCTGACGTCATTGAGGTAAGAATTATGCGACTAAGTACTAACTTATTTTTCCAGCGTGGGCTGGACAGCTTACAAACCTCACAGAGTCGGTTGGATAAAATTCAGCTAATGCTGACCAAGCAGACAAAAATTCTAAGTCCGGCGGATGACCCTATTGGTAATTCGCAGGTACTGGCGTTGAATGAAAAAATTGGCCAGAACGAACAGTTCGATCGTAACTCGGTAACACTCGAGAACAACCTGCGCCGTGAGGAGAGTGTGTTAAATAGCATCACTGACTCTATTCAAAAGGCCCGGACGCTGGCTGTTCAGGCAGGTAACGCAAGCTATGATCAAACGAACCGTAAAGCGATAGCATCAGAGTTACGCAATATCGAGACTTCTATTTTTGATTTAACCAATGCACAGGACGAGTCAGGCGAATATATATTTGCTGGCTACCAAAATCGTATTCAGCCCATGGAGTTTAATGACGCAGACCAAGCTTATGAGTATGTAGGCGACCAGGGGCAGCGTACGATTCAGTTGTCACCAACGTTATATTTACCAGCAAATGACCCGGGCAGCCGTGCATTTTCTAATGTGTCTAAGCGAGTAGACTTTGAGCTAACCGGTGGAAATAATTTTATCGAGAAAGTCGAAGTTACTGATCGCGACGCACTTATTGCCGATACGGAAGCACGTATTGATGCAGGTGATCCCACTGATTTCACGGTGACCTTTACCGGACCGGACACTTATGAAGTTGATGACGGCGTTAACCCTGTGGTGACAGGAACGGTAACGGACGGCAAAGTCGAATACAACGGCATGGCGCTAGAGCTTAACCCAGATAATATGCCAGCTGCTGGTGATTCGTTCAGCTACTCTATTGGTGAGCCAGTGTCGCGCAACCTGTTAACCCAAATTCGAGACTTGGCCACTGCACTGGAAGAGTCGGCCCCTGAAAGCAAAGGCTTTCATGAAAGCGAAATTGCTTTTGCGCTAGATGATTTTAATACCGTTATTAGCGACTTAACCGACACCCAAGCCTCTGTTGGTGCACGCTTAAACGTTATGGATAATGCAAAACTCAGCAATGCTGATATTGAAATAGTGAATAAGAAGGCACGAGCTGATATTTCCGACGTAGACTACTCAGAAGCCGTAACCGACTTAGTCAAAAACGAAACCATTTACTCAGCAGCCCAACAAGTGTTCAGCCGGGTAAGCCGCCTAAGCTTGTTCGACTATTTATAAACGGATGTAACCTGCCGTTATTACGGCAGGTGAGTTGCTTAAATTACTAACTGACCGTTCTTTATATCGTTCTCCACCTGACATCAATGTCAGGCTATTTAAAAACTTCAAATTTTTTCAAAAAAATTCTAAAGCTCCCCCAAATCCTGCCGATACCTTTTGTGAGAGGAAAATTTAACCAGGCAAAACACGAAGCCGAAACATTCCTCCAGCTTGGCAACAACGATTGAATCCAAGCTTAAGCAGAAACTTAGGAGCATTATCATGGCACTATATGTAAACACTAACGTCAGCTCACTGAACGCACAGCGTCAGCTGATGGGCTCAGGTAACTCGCTTGACCAAGCATTCGAACGTTTGTCGTCAGGCTTCCGTATTAACAGCGCCGCAGATGACGCGGCAGGCTTACAAATTTCCAACCGTTTGGGTTCTCAAATCAACGGCCTGAATCAGGGTAACCGTAATGCAAATGACGCTATCTCAATGGCGCAAACTGCAGAAGGTGCACTGGACGAATCAACTAACATTCTTCAGCGTATGCGTACGCTGTCTATCCAGTCAGCTAACGGCTCAAACTCTGATTCAGATCGTGCAGCATTACAGAAAGAAATCGGTAACTTGCAGCAGGAGCTTACTCGAATTGCTGAAACCACTAGCTTTGGCGGTAAGAACTTATTAGATGGTTCATTTGGTACAGAGCAATATCAAGTTGGCGCGAATGCAAATGAAACTATTTCTGTTCAGTTAGGCAATATGTCAGCTGACGCAATCGGTAGCTATGATGTTAAGGGAGCTTCAACTACATTTGATTCATCAAGTGCAACGGTAGCGGCTAACCAAGACTACACTGAAGTAGACACTTCGACAAACACCTTAGATTTTTCTATCCAAGGCTCGGAAGGCACCGCAGATTACACTTATAGCGATGCGAACACTACTATTACAGATATATCGGAAACGATTAACGCTAAATCAGCTGAGTCAGGCGTTTCAGCTAAAACAAGTGTAACCACAACATTGTCTAACTTGACAAATGATGCAACTGGAACACTTGAGATAGGTGAAAAAACATTCAGTTTAGAAGCTTATGGCGGTGACTTGAGTAAACTGTCTGAAGACCTAGGTAAATCGGGTATTCGCAACGAGATAAAAGATGATGGCTCGTTAGAAATTACAGCAGAAAATGTTAAAGGTGTTAAGGTTTCTGCTGGCGCAACTGACACAGGCTCGGTAGATTTAGCAGGAACAACTGTTGACTTTTCAACAGCAAATAATGCTGGGGTTGTTGATGCTCAGTTAGAACTATCCTCTAGTAACGATTTTGCCGTAACCGATAATGGAGGTGGCACTGATATTGGAGATGCCCTAAATGCTACATCAGGAGATCTTTCAGAGGTAGCTCAAGTAGATATTTCTACTTATGAAGGTTCTCAAGATGCGTTGAAAACAATTGATGCTGCGATTTCTCGTATCGATTCGCAACGAGCAGACTTAGGTGCGGTCCAAAACCGTTTCCAGGCGACAATTCGTAATCAATCGAACATCGCAGAGAACCTGGAAGGTGCGAAGTCTCGAATCAAAGATGCTGACTTTGCTGCAGAAACTGCGAAACTGACTCAGGCTCAGATCCTGCAGCAGGCTTCACAGACTATCCTGGCGCAGGCGAACCAGCGTCCACAGGCGGCACTGCAGTTACTGGGCTAATAGCTCAACTAACTCAATCGTTACTAAAAACCGGGGCTTTGGCTCCGGTTTTTTTATGCCTGTAATTCAGCAACTTAACAATAAAATCGATACCGCTTAAAAAAACTTCAATTAAACGCTAAAGTTTTCAGCACGACTTACCGATAACATACATGGATAATTGTTTTAGTGCTAAACTGCACAGTAACTAAGGAAAAGGTGAGTATTATGGCAGACATGTCAGTTGAAAGCCGCGCGTTAAGTCCCTTAAGTAGTGCAGCGGGTGGTTCACCGAACAAGGCGGAGCGGCCGCAGGACCAAAAGGTCATGGACGCGGTCAGCCAAGTTCAGGAACGCACCGCTGATAAAGTGGAAAAGCAGGCAAGTAGTGAGAGTATTGCAGACACGGTAGAGGAAATGAATCAGTCATCGACTATTCGGAATACCAGTTTGCAGTTTGTATTCGATGAAAGAGACGAGCCACCGGTGGTTAAGGTGATTGATACAGACAACGGTGAAATGATTCGTCAAATTCCGTCAGAATTGGTTGTGAAGTTATCTAAAGCTATTGAAGAAATGGCCGATAACGAGAACAGTCGGATGGGATTTTTATTCGACAACCAGATTTAAGTGAGGTGTTGATATGCCATTAATTTCATCAACGGGTGCGCGTTCAGGGTTAGACCTGCAGGGCATCATCGATGCGACATTAGAGGCCGAGCGTGTTCCTAAGAAAAACCGCTTGGACCAACAGGAAGGCCGCTTAACCGTGGAGCTATCGGCTGTTGGTGAAATGCGTTCGGCATTATCAAAGCTCCAGGAAAGTGCTGAGAAGCTGACTGACGGTAGCTTATTTAGTGCTATGAAAGCGTCCGTTACTCAACCCGATTCTGGTGATGTTGTCAGTGTTGAAAGCTCTGAGGATGCCAGTGCGGGTGACTTTGAACTATTTGTTCAGCAATTAGCGAAAGGCAGTCGCGCCGTGTCTGCTGATGGAGCATTTGTCAGTGCGGATGATCAAGTTAACACCAACGCGGGTTCGTTAACCTTTGGTGCTGGTGATGAGAGTTTTACATTAAATATTGAAGCTGGCTCAACGCTTGAAGATATCCGTAAGGCGGTCAACTCATCTGAGGACAACTTTGGCGTTACAGCGGACATTATTAATACCGGTACTGAAGCGAAGTTAGTCTTCCGCTCAAGTGTCACCGGTGCGGGTAATGATTTAACAGTTACTAACGACAACGCTGAATTTGACGCTATTTCAACTCAAGCCAACGGCGGTGGCGCTGGGGGCATGGCCATTGCCGCAGATGATCAGGCGACTGACGCCATTATTGAGATTGACGGCATTCGGGCTACCAACGACACCAATACTTTCACCGATGTTATTCAGGGATCGACCATTACGGCTCTGAAAGAATCGGAAGGCACTGAAAAGGCGCAGTTGTCGATAGCTCGTGATGACGCCGGTGTTCAAAAGTCCATAGACAGCTTTGTAAAAGCCTATAACAGCACTGTTGATTTGCTCAGTGAAATTGGTGGCGAAGACAGCATGATGCAGGGTGATGCAACTGTTCGTACTCTGAAAGGACAGCTTAACAATGTGCTGACTAGTACTTTTGGTGAAGGGCAAACCTTGTTTGACTTAGGTTTCGGTTTAGACAACGATGGCCGCTTGCAGCAGGAAAACCCAGTCACTAACGTCAAGGATGTGCTCGCTGAAAACCCATCGGCATTACAAAATGTCATTGGTGGCGAAAATGGCTTAGCAGCGCGCATGGAAACTTTACTAGACGGCTATGCTGGTGCCGGTGGCTCCTTGCAACTGCGCCGAGACTCTATCAATGAAAGTTTGGACCGTGTCGAAGAAAGCCGAGAGTCGCTGGCATTGCGCATGGAGTCACTGCGCGAAACACTGAACTCAAAATATCAGGCACTGGATTCCTTAGTTGGGCAGTTGCAAAACCGTGGTAATGCAGTCAGTGCTCAGCTTGCAAACCTCCCTGGATTTACACGGGACAATGATTAATTAGAGGTAATTACGTATGAATATGAAGCTTAAAGGCTACACCAAAGGCTCACTAGAAACCCGTGTTGCGGGTGCAGACCCATATCAGCTAGTACAAATGCTGATGGCGGGTGTGTTAGAGAACCTGAATTACGCCAAAGGAGCGATTCAGCGTAAAGACCTTGAGAAAAAGAGCCATTATTTAAGTAAAGCCCAGGCTATTGTTGATTCTTTGCGTTATAGCCTGGATGACACTGCTGGCGCTGAGGCAACTGGCAACTTACGCGAGCTTTATATGTACATGAGTACGCGTATTGCTGACGCCTCTATTGATATGGATATTGATGCAATTGACGAAGTAGCACGTTTAATGCTGGACATTAAAGGCGCATGGGACCAAATTCCTGCCGACCAGCGTGACGTTGCTATGAACCAAATGCAGCAGGCAGCCGGAGCTTAAATTGTCTGAAGAGACACGCTCACCAGAACAGTTAAGTGGGCTCTACAAGCAGCTAAAACAACAAGTGGCAGACTCAGAGTATGAGTCTGCCGCTGACACTCTCCCTAAAATACTTTCCTTTCTAGAACAGTTACCTGATGGCTGGACAGAGTCTAGCGAATGGGTAACTGCAGTTGCTGCGGTTGATAGCTACCTCAATGAAGTACAACCAGAGCTAGAAAAAGTCCTCGAAGAAACCAGCGCAGCTATTACCAAAATTGGTAAAAGCAAGAAAGGCGTCAGAGCTTATACCAAATAAAAAAACCGGCTAAAAAGCCGGCTTTTCTTTCCCTACGCTACAAGCCTAGGTCAGTAAATTTCTTTACAGTGCTTGGATCTTAGCGTTTAAACGGCTCTTATGACGTGCCGCTTTGTTTTTGCTGATAAGACCTTTAGTCGCGTAACGGTCCAGCATTGGGGTTACGTCTTTCATTGCAGCGTTTGCTGCTTCTTTATCTTTGCTTTCAATTGCTGCGTTTACACGTTTAAGGTAAGTACGCATCATTGAACGACGGCTTGCATTGTGGCGGCGATTTTTCTCGGCCTGAATCGCACGCTTTTTAGCAGACTTAATGTTAGCCAAGGTGAACTCCTAAATTCATTAACAGAACGCTTCTCTTATAAAGGTTGGCGATTATGCCGTTTTTGCCGCAAAAGTCAACAGCTGAGGTAAGAAAAAATAGCTTTTCGGACTCTTTGCTGACAAGCTTTCATTGTCGACGTACAATCCTTATTCAGCTGCAATGTTAACTCAATAACTCAGGGACGAAAAACGTGTCGAAAGCCTTGCTCCGCTCCGGTTTCATCGTAAGTTTCATGACCCTCATTTCGCGGGTTTTGGGCTTAGTGCGCGATGTGGTCATTGCTAACCTTATGGGCGCAGGCGCGGCGGCGGATGTCTTCTTCTTTGCGAACAAAATCCCGAACTTTCTCCGACGCTTATTTGCCGAGGGCGCATTTGCTCAGGCGTTCGTGCCAGTACTCACTGAATACAAGCAAGGCAAAGAGTTGCCTGAGCAACAGCTCTTAATTGCGCGTGTGTCAGGTACGCTGGGCACTATTATTACCGTGGTGACTTTGTTTGGTGTTATTGCATCACCTATTGTCACGGCGCTGTTTGGCATGGGCTGGTTTCTGGACTGGTGGAACGACGGCCCGCAGGGGCATAAGTTCGTGCTGGCCAGTGACTTGCTTCGCATTACCTTTCCTTATTTATGGTTCATTACCTTTACTGCCATGGCGGGTGCCATTCTCAACACGCTTGGGAAGTTCGCAGTGGCTGCATTTACGCCGGTGTTTTTAAACATAGCCATTATCTCTGCCGCCGTCTGGCTAGCACCGAATATGGAGCAACCGGAATACGGGCTTGCGTGGGGCGTATTCTTCGGTGGTTTAATCCAGCTGCTGTTCCAAATTCCGTTTTTGAAAAAAGCCGGACTGTTGGTGAGGCCCAAGTGGGGCTGGAAAGACCCGGGCGTCACCAAAATTCGCAAGCTGATGCTGCCGGCTATTTTCGGGGTTTCGGTGAGCCAAATTAATCTGTTACTCGATACACTCATAGCCAGTTTCTTAATGACCGGTTCTATCAGTTGGCTGTATTACTCAGACCGGCTTCTGGAGTTTCCGTTAGGGCTCTTCGGTATCGCCATAGCAACGGTCATACTGCCGGCTCTATCTTCGCGCCATGTTGATAAGTCCACACAAAACTTCAGCTCCACTTTGGACTGGGGCGTACGCATGGTGCTGCTTTTGGGCGTACCGGCTATGGCGGGGTTATTTGTACTCGCTGAGCCTATGTTAATGGTGCTCTTTATGCACGGAGCCTTTAGCCCGGAAGATGCGCGCATGGCGTCGTATAGCTTAATGGCGTACGCAACAGGCCTTGTCAGTTTTATGTTGGTAAAAGTACTGGCAACGGGCTTTTACTCGCGGCAGGACACTAAGCGCCCGGTCAAATTTGGCATTATTGCTATGGTTTCGAATATGGTGTTTAACGTCGCGCTGGCCATTCCCTTTAGTTATGTAGGCTTGGCAATGGCAACGGCGGCGTCCGCAGCTATTAACGCAGGCCTGTTGGGCTTTACCTTATATAAAGAAGGGGTTTTAAAAGCACAGCCAGGCACGTGGCGCTTCATCGTTCAGGTGATTTTGGCAACGGCAGTCATGATAGGCGTCATTCTATGGCTAAACCCAGACGAAACAGCATGGCAACAAAGTAGTTTAGTAGAGCGGCCGTGGCTACTGGCACAAATGATAGGTGCTGGCGTGGCTGCCTATTTAGTGACCTTGCTTGTCACGGGGATGCGACCGCGACATTTCCGTGCTCGCGAGTACTGATTATCACGCGGTTATCGGTTATAATCGCGACTTTCTCAAACGACCTTAAGACTGTTCGGGTATGGAACTGATTCGCGGTACTCACAATTTACGAGACGAGCATAATGGCTGCGTACTAACCATTGGTAACTTCGATGGTGTGCATTTGGGCCATCAGGCGGTATTGGCTCAGGTGCGTGAGAAAGCGAAGCAGCTTGGTGTTCCGTCAGCAGTTATGACCTTCGAGCCGCAGCCGCAGGAGTTGTTCCAACCAGAACAAGCACCGGCACGCCTGACCAATTGGCGCGAGAAGTATACGGCGTTAAAAGCGCAGAATATCGACCGTCATATCGTTATTGAGTTTAATAAAAAGTTTGCTAGCCAGCCGGCTCAGGAATTCATTGAACAGACCCTGGTTAAAAAGCTGGGCGTAAAATTCCTGGTGGTGGGCGATGACTTTCGTTTTGGCTTTAAGCGAGAAGGCGATTTTGAGCTGCTGAAAAAAGAGGGCGACAAGCTGGGCTTTGAAGTGGTCGACACGCGCAGTTATCGTCAACAACAACAGCGTGTCAGCAGCACGGCCATTCGCCAGGCGTTGGATGACGGTGACTTTGAGCTTGCCGAACAAATGCTGGGCCGACCATACCAAATGATGGGAAAAGTGGTTCATGGCCGCAAGAATGGCCGAACTATTGGTTTTCCTACGGCAAATGTGCCATTAAAGCGTCTTAAAAGTCCGTTGCATGGGGTGTTCGCGGTAACAGCGACACACGAGAAAAGTGGACAAACTTATTCCGGTGTCGCCAATTTAGGCACACGGCCCACATTAAATGGCGACGAAGTGCAGCTAGAGGTGCATTTGTTTGAGTTTTCAGGCAATCTGTACGGTCAGAATTTAACGGTCACTCCGGTGGCTAAATTGCGTAACGAGCAACGCTTTGCGTCGTTACAGCATTTACAAGAACAAATTGAAAAAGATGCCGCCCGCGCACGCGATGCTTTAGCGTGCCGGAGTCAGTAACTATGCGGAAATGGAAACAGTGACTAATGAGTGATTACAAACACACCTTAAACTTGCCAGAAACAGCGTTCCCAATGCGCGGCAACTTGGCTCAGCGCGAGCCGAAAATGCTGGAGCAATGGTATGAAGATGACCTTTACGGTCAAATTCGTGAAGCCAAAAACGGCAAGCCGAAATTTATTCTGCACGACGGCCCTCCTTACGCAAACGGGCAAATTCACATTGGTCACGCCGTAAATAAAATTCTGAAAGACGTTATTGTTAAAGCGAAAACATTAAGCGACTTTGATGCGCCGTATGTGCCCGGCTGGGACTGCCACGGACTGCCCATTGAGCTACAGGTAGAGAAAAAGCACGGAAAACCGGGTAAAAAGCTCGACTTAGCTCAGTTCCGCGAAAAATGCCGTGAATACGCGCAAACCCAAATTGATCAGCAACGCACTGACTTTAAACGCCTGGGGGTACTAGGCGACTGGGACAACCCGTACCTGACCATGAACTTTAAGCAGGAAGCGGACAGCGTTCGGGCTTTGGCAAAAATTATTGATAAAGGCCATTTGCATCAAGGCTTTAAGCCGGTGCATTGGTGTACAGACTGTGGCTCGGCTCTGGCCGAAGCGGAAGTTGAGTATAAAGACAAAAACTCGCCGGCAATTGATGTGCGTCTGCCTGTTGCGGCTAGCGCAGAGACGGTAGAACGCTTTAGCACGCCAGAAGGGCATGTGGGTGACGGCGATGTCAGCATGGTTATCTGGACCACCACTCCGTGGACCATTCCGGCAAACCGTGCGGTAACTTTGGCCGAAGGCCTCGAGTACACGCTGGTGCAAATTGAAGCCGACGGCGAACAGCCGGCAGAGCGCGTCATTTTAGCTGACGACCTGGTCACGGACTGCATGGAGCGCTGGAATATTGCGCATTACCATAAGCTGGGCTTCTGCAAAGGTAAAGACTTAGAAGGGCTGCAGCTTCAGCATCCGTTATTTGATTTGCAAGTACCGATTATTTTAGGCGACCACGTTACGACTGAAAGCGGTACAGGCTGTGTCCACACGGCACCAGGCCATGGTGTTGACGACTTTTTGGTCGGTCAGAAATACGGACTGGAAGTGTATAACCCAGTGGGCGATAACGGTGTGTATAAAGACGACACGCCACTATTTGCCGGTCAGCATGTCTTCAAAGCGAACGAACCTATCGTGGATAAGCTGCGCGAAGTTGGCAACCTGATGCATGCAGAAAGTTACAACCACTCGTACCCGCATTGCTGGCGCCATAAAACACCGATTATTTTCCGTGCGACGCCGCAGTGGTTTATTAGCATGGACAAAAAAGGTTTGCGTGCCGGCGCATTAGATCAAATTAAGAAAGTGGGCTGGTTCCCTGAGTGGGGGCAAAGCCGTATTGAGTCGATGGTTGAAGGGCGTCCGGACTGGTGTATTTCTCGCCAGCGCACATGGGGCAACCCTATTGCGGTTTTCGTGAACCGTGAAACCGATGAGCTGCACCCGAATACATTGGAATTAATGGAAAAGGTTGCACAGCTGATTGAGAAAGAGGGTGTGCAGGCGTGGTTCGATTTAGAGCCAGAGACGTTGTTGGGCGATGAAGCGGATAAATACCGTAAAGTCACCGACACGCTGGACGTTTGGTTCGACTCAGGTGTGACGCACCACTGCGTATTACGCGAATTTGATGGTTTACGTTGGCCAGCAGACTTGTACCTGGAAGGCTCGGATCAGCACCGTGGCTGGTTCCAGAGCTCATTGGTCACAGGCGTCGCTATGTATGACGAAGCACCGTACCATCAAGTTCTGACACACGGCTTTACTGTTGACGCGCAAGGTCGCAAGATGTCGAAGTCAGTGGGTAACGTGGTTGCACCGCAGGACGTGATGAATAAGCTAGGTGGCGACATTCTGCGCTTGTGGGTCGCTTCGGCCGATTATTCAGGCGAAATGACGGTATCCGATGAAATTCTAAAGCGCTCTGCCGATGCGTACCGCCGTATTCGTAATACGTCACGCTTCTTGTTGGCTAACTTAAGTGGCTTCGACCCGAAAAAAGATACCGTTGCAATGGACGACATGGTCGAGCTGGATCGCTGGATCGTCGGTCGTGCTGCAGACTTACAGAAGCAGTTACTGGAAGCGTACGACAACTATCAGTTCCACAGCGTGGTGCAAAAATTAATGCACTTCTGCTCGATTGAACTGGGCAGTTTTTATCTGGATATCATTAAAGACCGCCAGTATACGGCTAAGTCTGATGGATTGGCGCGTCGTTCATGTCAGACCGCACTGCATCATATCGCCGAAGCGTTGGTTCGCTGGATGGCCCCAATTTGTAGCTTTACGGCTCAGGAAATTTGGGGCTTATTGCCGGGCGAGCGTGGCGAGTATGTCTTTACCGAAAGTTGGTATGAAGGCTTTAGCGACTTTGCCGGTGTGAGTGACACCGAAAACGAATTTTGGATGCAGCTGCTGGACGTACGTGACACCGTTAACCAAGCGCTGGAGCAGTCGCGTCGTGACGATGTGATTGGCGGCTCGCTGCAGGCAGAAGTAACCTTATATGCCGATGATAAGCTGGCGACCTCTCTGAACCGTTTAGGTGAAGAGCTGCGTTTTGCATTGCTGACCTCTGAAGCTCGTGTTGAAGCATTGGATAACGCTCCAGCTAACGCGGTTAAAGCGGAGAAACTGGCACTGGCGGTGGAAGTTAAGCAGAGTACTTATAAAAAATGTGAGCGCTGCTGGCATCATCGTGAAGAAGTTGGCACTTTGTCAGAGCACGATGACTTGTGTCAGCGCTGTGTAACTAATATTGATGGTGAAGGTGAGGAGCGTCGTTTTGCCTGATTTTGCACACTCAAAAAGAGCCACTGGCTTACGCTTTTTGTGGCTGACGCTGTTGCTGTTCGTGATCGACCAAGTCACCAAAATTTGGGTGGCTGGTGAGTTCGAGCTGTATGAAAGTCGCGTGGTCATAGAGGGCTTGTTCAACTTCACCTATGTCCATAACTACGGTGCCGCATTTAGCTTTTTAAGTGACAGTGGCGGCTGGCAGCGTTGGCTGTTTACGGCTATCGCGATTGCCATTAGTGTGGTGCTGCTTATTTGGATGCGCCGTAATCCAGTGGGTTTATGGCGTCAGAACCTGGCTTTTGCACTGATTTTAGCCGGCGCGATAGGCAATGTTGCCGATCGCTTGATGTACGGTTATGTCATCGACTTTTTCGATGTGCATTATCAAGGTTGGCATTGGCCAGCGTTTAACGTTGCTGATATGGCAATAACGATAGGCGCCGCTTTGATGTTGCTGGAAGCCTTTTTTGATAACCGTCGTGACAAACTGGACGAGGGTGACAAGTCGTAGGGGTACGTTTTGAGTCGTTTACCAATTGAGCATGGCCGCGAAGTGGTCATGCACTTTACCATTAAGCTGACCGATGGGTCGGTTGCAGACAGTACGAAAATGTCGGGTAAACCGGCCAAGTTCCGTATGGGCGACGGTAGCTTAACGGAAAATTTTGAAGCCTGTTTGGTTGGCTTGCGTGAAGGGGCAGAGCGTGAATTTACGCTGGAGCCTAAAGACGCGTTCGGAGAGCCAAACCCGGATAACTATTATTACGTTGATTCGGCGAAGTTTTCGGACGAGACTAGGCCGGAAGTGGGGGCAATTTTAGCCTTTACTCAACCGGATGGAACGGACTTACCGGGAATTGTTCGAAAAATTGAAGGTCCAACAGTGACTATCGATTTTAATCACCCACTGGCAGGACAGACGGTGATTTTTGAAGTAGAAATTATCAGCGTTGAGCCGTAACTGACTGAGTCGGTTGAACGCAGGAGGAACTATGCAGATTTTGTTGGCGAACCCACGTGGCTTTTGTGCAGGTGTTGATAGAGCCATAACCATTGTTGAGCGTGCTTTAGAGATTTTTGAGCCGCCAATTTATGTGCGTCATGAAGTGGTTCACAACAAATACGTCGTCAATAAATTGCGTGATGCAGGCGCTATTTTTGTTGAAGAGCTGCATGAAGTGCCAGACGATCATATCGTGATTTTCAGTGCTCACGGCGTATCTCAGGCGGTACGTCAGGAAGCAAAAGATCGCGGCTTGAAAGTGTTTGATGCCACTTGTCCGTTAGTGACTAAAGTACATATGGAAGTCACCCGTGCCAGCCGCAAAGGCCACGAGTGTGTGCTCATTGGTCATGCCGGCCATCCGGAAGTTGAAGGCACAATGGGCCAGTATAAAAACGAAGAAGGCGGCATTTATCTGGTTGAGTCGCCAGAAGACGTTGACAAGCTGGAAGTTAAAGACCCGAAAAACCTTCATTATATGAGCCAAACAACGTTGTCGGTTGATGACACTGCCGACGTTATTGAAGCCCTGCGTCAGAAATTCCCAGATATTAACGGCCCACGAAAAGACGATATTTGCTATGCCACCCAAAACCGACAGGACGCAGTGCGTGAATTGGCCAGTGACGCGGATATAATGTTGGTTGTAGGAGCGCGCAATAGCTCGAACTCAAACCGTTTGCGTGAGCTCTCAGAAAAGATAGGCACACCGGCTTATTTAATTGATGATGCCAGCTGTATTGATAAGTCATGGCTTGAAGGCAAAGAAAAAGTCGCTGTCACAGCCGGCGCATCAGCACCTGAAGTATTGGTGCAGGAAGTCATTGCCAAGTTGCAGTCCTGGGGTGGAAAAACGGCTGTAGAACTCAGTGGCCGCGAAGAAAACATCACTTTCTCTATTCCGCCAGAGTTAAGACCTCACCCAGCAGCTTAGTTTGAATGGCCGTTAAAATAACTGTTCAGGACTAATATCCAATGCAATAGCGATGCGTTTTAACGTATCGCTTCTTGGGTTATACCCAGGGCGTTCCATCTGTGCGACGGCTGACTGTGAAATACCAAGCTTATCTGCTAACTCTGTCTGACTGATTGTCTTAAACTTTCTCCAGGCTGCGATCATATTGCCCCCTGTTGATAGGCTGAGCTCTACTACCTCGTGAGGAATAAATTCATTGCTGTTCTGAGAGTGGAGCAGGGCGATATAATCTTCGTAGGGAATAACGGCATACTCGGGTTGCCCATTTTTCTCAATAATTTGTACGTCAGTAGGTGCGTTCATCTCTCTTTTTCACCTCGTTTATGCGAACAATTCTGACTGTGTCGAGATGGGTGAACAGAACTCTGTAACGTCCAACTCTCAGCCGATATAAATGGGTTGCTCCCTTTAGCTTTTTTACATGTAAGCAATTAGGAAACCTCTTCAATGTTGAGACTTTCTCAACGACGGGCTCCTTAGCAACTTCAGATATTTTATGAAGTTGCTTAATGGCTTTCCTTGTCCATTCTATTTTATTCATTATATATTATAAATAAGTTATTGCTAATTTATCGAGATAACCAGATTTGTAACGAGTAAGAGTTGTCTTCGCCCCAGATTACTTTGGTATTAACTGAAACATTGTTCTCGTTTACTGGGTTAATAATGGAGCTGATAAGAAATCCGTTAATCTCGGCTTCAGGTCGAGGGGGAGAGCCGTTCCTCCAAGCAATATGAGCATCTTGTATATAGCTATTTAAAGCTTCCACAGCCTGTGCTTTGCGCTCAGCTCTCTCAATAGCAGTTAATCCTATCTGAAGCAGTTGTTGGCTGCTTACAGCCCACATCGCCACAAGTGCGGAAGCGACTAATGTCTCAACCAGCGAAAAGCCTTTACTGCTGTGATGACTCATAAAGCACTTTTTGTTGGTTAAAGTCAGCCGCAAGTTGTTCAGAAAGCACTTGCCACTGATGCGCTTGTTGAGCCTCCAGCATTTGCGCATAAAACAACAGAGCAGCCAAGCTCGCGGAGCTAAGGCTTATGAGTGTGACTAACGTCAGTATCAACGCGAATCCTTTCGCTTTCATAATGAACATCCATTTCTGTTACTGAGGGAAAACGGTAATTGTCCGATTAAATTGTTGTTCCTGAACGCCTTGGGTTGTCTCTCGCGAAATCAACAATGTAATAAACAGCTTTGAGCTGTTTCCTGAATTTAAGGAGGCGTCAGCTTCAACCCGTAATTCCTGAACGTAAAATTGCGCACTATCGGTTAACGACTGCCAACCATAACCCGCGCAGTCCAGCGTCATAGGGTTATGTTGTAATTGATAACGTCTAACCCGAAAACCGACAGAGCCTCCGTTTTGTGTCGGAAAGACATAGCAACCACGCTCCGGGTTTTGGACGTCTGCAACCACCGAATTGCTTAAACTGCTTAAAAACGTCTCTGCGACCGCTTGCCCGCTCAACATAAACCGTGCCTTTGATACCGAGCTATGTTGAGCGCCTTTCTGCCATTGCAATAACTGTTGTGCGGTCATGACAATAATGGCTCCCAGCGACGCAGCAATAAGTACTTCAACCAGGCTGTACCCATCGCTTTTTTGAGCGATATTTCTTTCTAGCATAAGGGCAAACCGGGCAAAGCTGGCCCATGACTGACACAGGAGCGAACACGTCCTTTGCTACTAATAATGACTTTAACGGTATTATTTTCGTTCATGATTCGAATATGCCCGGGCACAGCCCCGCCAGAAGCACCGTAGAATATTAACGGGCTTGTTGAGCTATAAGTCGACTCCGTTGCCAGCTCAAACACATTTGAACGACCTTCGAGAGGCACAAGCTCTGCAATTATACTGTCCTCTGCTCGTTGTGCTTTTGCTTTGACTTGGTGTAAATACGACAGCCACCGAGAACTTGCCTGCTGCAGCAATAAACTCTCAGTCTGCTGTTTGAACAAAGGCATCGACAAGGCACCTAACCCAGCCGTTATAGCCAATGCAATCAGCAATTCAATTAAGGAGTAACCGCGCACAGAGCCCCCTGTTATTCGAAGTGCAGATAGTTTAGCCGTAAGCAGAAAAATGTCTGTAAGCTAGTTCGCAATGTATTGTCAGCAAGTATTTAAAAAGCTGGCTCGATTCTTGAATAAAACACCGCAGGTTCAACTTTTTGACGCAACAGGAAGACGTATGGCGAGCGGTGCCGAAAAGTTAGTAAGTTTAAGACATTTCACGCAAAACAATGCCCATTTAATTAAGGGCTTTGGTACGCCTTTAGCCATTATGGCCATTTTGGCGATGGTGGTGCTGCCTATTCCGGCAATGGTGCTGGATATTCTGTTTTCGTTCTCTATTACATTGTCGCTGGTGGTTATGCTGGTTGCGGTTTATACCCAACGACCACTGGATTTCGCTGCCTTTCCGACAGTTCTGCTTATCGCCACAGTACTGCGGCTTAGCTTAAACGTGGCATCGACACGTATCGTTTTACTCGAGGGCCACAATGGGCCGGGCGCAGCCGGTAGCGTCATTGAAGCTTTTGGTAGTGTTGTCATCGGCGGTAACTACACCGTTGGTTTAGTGGTCTTCGCTATTCTCGTTATTATTAACTTCGTAGTTATTACCAAGGGTGCGGGGCGTATCTCCGAAGTAACCGCTCGCTTTACGTTAGACGCCATGCCGGGTAAGCAAATGGCCATTGATGCGGACTTGAACGCTGGCCTTATTAACCAGGAAGAAGCCAAACAGCGCCGCAGTGACGTCACCCGGGAAGCTGACTTCTACGGCTCAATGGATGGTGCCAGTAAGTTCGTTAAAGGCGACGCCATCGCCGGTATTCTTATTCTTCTTATCAACATTGTTGGTGGCTTGCTCATTGGTATGATCCAGTACGGCTTGACCTTCGGTGAAGCGGTAGAAGTGTACACGCTTCTGACCATTGGTGACGGCTTGGTCGCCCAAATTCCAGCACTGTTACTGTCTGTTGCAACCGCAATTATTATTACCCGCGAGAATGACAGTAAAGACATGGGTGACGCGGTTGTTCTGCAGTTGCTCGACAACCCGAAAGTATTGGTTATTTCCAGCTCGGTATTGTTCGCTATGGGTGTGATTCCGGGTATGCCTCATTTAGCGTTCCTCAGCATGTCGGCAATTCTTGCGGGCGCTGCGTATTTCAAACTTAAAAAGAACAAAACCGAGCAGGGCGAGCTGGTGGAAAAAGAACAAGAGCAGCAAGTTCAGCAGGCACAGCAAAAAGAGTTGTCCTGGGACGACGTTCGCCATGTCGACACCATTGGTCTGGAAGTGGGGTATCGTCTTATTCCGCTGGTGGACAAGCAACAAGGCGGCGAGCTCCTTTCCCGTATTAAAGGGGTGCGTAAGAAGCAGTCGCAGGAGTTCGGCTTTCTGGTGCCCGCGGTGCATATTCGGGACAACCTCGACTTAGGGCCTAACAGCTACCGTATTACGTTAATGGGTGTGACCATGGGGGAAGCGGAAATTCGCCATGATTGGGAGCTTGCTATTAACCCAGGTCAGGTCTTCGGGGAACTTGAAGGTGAAAAAACCACGGATCCGGCGTTCGGTCTGGACGCAGTATGGATACGCCCGGAGCAAAAAGAGCACGCGCAAACCTTAGGCTATACCGTGGTGGATGCTGCAACGGTAGTGGCCACTCACTTAAGTCAAATTGTCACGAATCACGCATCGCAGTTACTTGGTCATGAAGAAGCACAGGAGCTGTTGGATCGCCTGGGTCGCACGCATCCGAAATTGGTGGAAGGACTTATTCCTGACTTATTGTCACTGGGTAACTTTGTCAAAGTGCTGCAGAACTTGCTGGATGAAGGCATTGCTATACGCGATATGCGCACCATTGTACAAACCTTGGTTGAGTACGCCGGACGCAGTCAGGATCCGGATGTACTAACGGCCGCCGTTCGAATTTCTCTGCGCCGTTTGATTGTTCAGGATATCTCAGAAGGCGAAACCGAACTGCCTGTCATAACTTTGGCGCCAGAGTTGGAACAGATGTTGCATCAGTCACTACAGATGGCTGGTAACGACGGAAATCAGCAAGGTGCAGGCATTGAACCAGGTTTAGCCGAACGCTTGCAACAGTCGTTACGCGAAACGCATCAGCAGCAGGAAATGAACGGAGAACCGTCTGTGTTGCTGACATCCGGGCTACTACGCTCAACCATGGCGCGATTTGCGCGCCACGCTACCGATGGTATGCGAGTGTTGTCGTATCAGGAAATTCCGGATGACAAACAAATTCGCATTGTCAGCTCAATTGGTGGACAACAAAACAGTGGTGAACAAACCGCTACCTAAGACAACGGGAGTCGCTTGTGAAAATTAAACGCTTTTTTGCAGAGGATATGCGTCGAGGCTTACAGCAGGTTAAAGAAACCTTAGGCGCTGATGCGATTATTCTATCCAATAAAAAGGTGAACGGTGGTATTGAATTAGTGGCGGCTGTTGACCCGGACGCACGAGCACCAGAAGCGGCTCCAGAGACCTCCGCAAATACTCAGGCACCAAAGCAAGAGTCGGAAGCACCGGCTCAGTCGTTGGCTGAATTGTTGCAGCGTCAAAATGCCGCGCCTTCGCAAACGTCTTCGCAAGCGGCAGAACAGATGACCGGTCAACCTGAAACGGCAGCAAAGCATGACGCTTATCACCAAATGGCGCATCAGGCAGCATCGGCTCAACAAGAGCCTTCACAAGCGGATGTCTTTCCTGAGCAAGTGAATACGCCGGACAGCAACGACTCGGAAGCAATCGCAGAGCTGCGCTCACAAGTGAACGGTATTCGCCAGTTGTTAGAGCACCAGTTAAGCGGTCTCATGAAGCAAGAGATGGATCGCGAAGAGCCAGTGCGCGCCATGTTGATGCAACGACTTATGACGATGGGGTTGAGTGAACGCATCGCGGATCAGATTGCTTGTTTTATTCCTGAAAGCAGCTCAGACGAGGATGCCTGGGAGCAAACCATGCATCTGTTGGAAGGTCAGTTGAATACCACCAATGACGATATTTTGACACGCGGCGGTGCAGTGGCACTAGTTGGTCCTACCGGCGTTGGTAAAACCACCACTATTGCTAAGCTGGCGGCCCGTTACGCTCAGCGTCATGGCTCTGACAAAGTTGCTTTAATTACCACTGACACCTTCCGAATTGGTGCCAGTGAACAATTACAGACTTACGGACGTATTATTGGCTGTCCGGTAAAAGTGGCAAAAGATGCAAAAGAGCTAGCGGATTCATTACTGTCGCTACGTGATAAGAGCCTGATTTTAATTGATACGGCAGGTATGGGTCAGCGCGACAAGCGCTTAAGCGAGCAATTGGGTCAGCTTATCCAGAATACCCGCCTGAGAATTCGACCTTATCTGGTATTGTCGGCAACCTCACAAAGCCAAGTGTTAAATGACGCCGTTAAACAATTCAAAACACTACCTTTGTCGGGTTGCATTTTTACCAAACTGGACGAATGCTTAAGTTTAGGAGAAAGTATCAGTGTGGCAATTGAGTACGGCCTGCCGGTTGGATATGTCACCAACGGTCAGCAAGTACCTGAAGACATTAAAGTTGCCGATGCAAATTACCTGGTATCTGAAGCCGAGCGGTTAATGGACAAAAGCATTTGTTCCTCGGTATCAGACGTGCCAAAATCGTACTGGAATGCGGCGTTTTCTCGCTGAGTGAGCCGTTATACAATGACGCTGTTGTCGAAGATGTAAAATAAGAGATACGCCCGATGGATCAAGCAAGCGGTCTGCGAAGAATGAAACAGTCAAAAGTAAAAGTCATAGCAGTCACAGGTGGTAAAGGTGGCGTGGGTAAAACCAACGTCTCACTGAATATGGCCATTGCTATGGCGAAGCAGGGAAAACGAGTACTGGTACTTGATGCCGACCTTGGCTTGGCTAATGTCGACGTCATGCTGGGCTTGCGTGTTGAGCGCAACCTGTCTCATGTACTGAGCGGCCAATGCGAACTGGAAGATATTTTAATTGAAGGGCCAGGTGGCATAAAAATTGTCCCAGCGACCTCAGGAACCCGCTCTATGGTTGACTTGAGCGAGTCAGAGCACGCCGGTCTTATTCGGGCGTTTAGCCAACTGCAGGGAAACTACGACGTTCTTATTGTCGATACGGCGGCGGGTATTGGAAACACCGTGGTCAGCTTTGCCCGCGCTTCGCAGGATGTCCTTGTGGTTGTCTGCGATGAACCTACTTCAATCACCGATGCTTACGCACTTATTAAAGTGTTAAGTCGTGAACAAGGACTGTTTAAATTCAAAGTGGTTGCCAATATGGTTCGCAATATGCGCGAAGGGCAAGTACTGTTCAATAAGTTGACTAAGGTCACGGATCGTTTCCTCGATGTGGCATTAGAGTTAGCAGCGATAGTTCCTCACGACGAAAATTTGCGGTTGGCCGTTAGAAAACAACAACCAATGGTGTTGGCGTATCCCAAATCGCCGGCGTCACTGGCGTTTAAAGCATTAGCGAAGAAAGCTCTGGATTGGCCAATTCCTGCTCAGGCAGGAGGGCATTTAGAATTTTTCCTTGAGCAATTGATAACTTCTGCCGATAACGGGAGTAAGCGGGATGTTGCCAATGAATAAAGCCGCCGCTTATGCCGCAACAGCCGACAACCGTAACGCCATTATTGAGCAGCATACGGGGCTGGTTAAGCGAATTGCACACCACATGATGGCGAGGTTGCCAGCGAGTGTGCAAGTCGATGACTTAATTCAAGCGGGCATGATAGGCTTATTAGAAGCGGCGCGGAATTTTGATAACAGCAAAGGGGCCAGTTTTGAAACCTTTGCCGGAATACGTATTCGTGGTGCCATGTTGGATGAAATTCGACGTGGTGACTGGGCTCCGCGCTCAGTTCACAGAAATCATCGCCGCGTACTAGAGGCCATACGGCAGGTAGAGAATGACACCGGTCGTGACGCAAAAGATACAGAAGTTGCCAGTAAGCTGGGCATGAGTCTGGATGAATATCACGCCATTTTAAGAGATGTGAGTTCGGGACGCATTATAGGTATTGAAGATTTAGGTGTTTCAGAAGACGCTCTAATGCCCGAGCAAGTGACAGGCTCAGCGTACGAACCGCAGCGCGATGTCGAAAACGCAGCGTTTCATAAAGCCCTGGTATCGACAATTTCTTCGTTACCAGAGCGTGAAGCTTTAGTGCTTTCATTGTATTATGATGAAGAATTGAATTTGAAAGAGATAGGTGAAGTGCTGAGTGTGAGTGAATCTCGCGTCAGCCAAATTCACAGTCAGGCAATGGTGCGGCTCAAGTCGCGAATGCAGAATTGGGTTGAATAATTTTGGTGGTAATCGAGAGCCTCAGTGGAGGGTGCTTTGGATAAAAATATGAAAATTCTCGTTGTAGATGACTTTTCTACAATGAGACGAATCATTAAGAACTTACTTCGTGATCTTGGTTTTACGAATATTCAGGAAGCCGATGACGGCAACACGGCTTTGCCAATGTTGCAGAACGGCGATTTCGACTTTGTCGTGACCGACTGGAACATGCCGGGCATGCAGGGTATCGACCTGCTTAAAGAAATTCGTAAAGACGATAACTTGTCGCACTTGCCGGTACTGATGGTAACGGCGGAAGCCAAACGCGAACAAATCATCGCTGCTGCTCAAGCAGGGGTTAACGGCTATATCGTTAAACCGTTTACAGCTGTGACGTTAAAAGAAAAGCTCGACAAGATTTTCGAACGCATTAGCTAAAAAGGGCTATTACCATGTCTGATAAAGCCCACGATATTTCCCTCGAGCAGGCTAAAGAGCTCGTGTCTTTGCTGGAAGAGGGGAAGCAGCAACAAGCCAATCAACTTCTGGAAGACGTTTATAACCGCCGCAACGACAAACTGTTTACTTCAGTGGGTCAGTTGACGCGTGACCTCCACGAAGCTCTGCAGGATTTCCAGCTGGATCCTCGCATTGTGCAAATGACAGAAGATGATCTTCCTGACGCGCAAAACCGTTTACAGTACGTCATTCAAAAAACAGAAGACGCCGCTAATAGGACAATGGACGCGGTAGAGGCTTGTTTGCCGATGGCTGACGACATGCATCAGCGCGTTGAGAGCGTAATGCCGGTCTGGAATCGACTGATGAGCAACGATATTCAGTTAAATGAATTCAAGTCTTTGTGCCATGAGGTCGATGATGTACTTAAGCGCTGTGGTGAAAATATGCCACAAGTGCATGGGCTTATGACCGAAGTACTTATGGCTCAGGATTATCAAGACATTACCGGGCAGGTCATTCGACGGGTTATTCAACTGGTTGAAGACGTCGAAAAAAACCTCATTGAACTGTTAAAAATATTTGGCAAAGAAGAAGCGCGCAGAGAAGCGGAAAAGGCCGAATCTTCAAAGCAGAAAAGTGCCAGTGAGGCAGAAGGCCCAATTATTGATGCCGATAAACGTGATGACGTTGTTGGTGGGCAAGACGAAGTGGACGATTTATTGTCCAGTTTAGGTTTCTAGGAGCATCAGTCGCATGAGCTTTGATATGGATGAAGACATACTGCAGGACTTTTTGATCGAGGCGGGAGAAATCCTCGAGCAGTTGTCTGAGCAGTTAGTTGAGCTAGAAAACGACCCAGAAAACAAAGATTTATTAAACGCGATTTTCCGTGGTTTCCATACCGTGAAAGGTGGCGCAGGCTTCCTGTCGCTAACCGCCTTAGTGGATACCTGTCACGGTGCTGAAAACGTGTTTGATACTTTGCGTAATGGTCAACGCACGGTTACGTCAGACTTAATGGACGTGATTCTGCAAGCGTTAGACACTATCAATGCTCAGTTTGCCCAGGTTCAGGCACGTGAAGAGCCTGTACCGGCAGATAAAGACTTGCTCGAACTACTGCATAAACTCAGTCAGCCAGAGTCTGAAGACGAGGCGCCTATTGAAGCGCCGGCTAAAGAAGCTGAGCCGGAGCCGGAAGAAGCACCCAAAGAGGAAGCGATTGAAAGCTCAGGCGGCGACGGTATTGACGAGATTCAGGACGATGAATTTGAAGCGTTGTTGGACGAGTTACACGGCGAGGGGAAAGGCCCTGGCGCCGGTAAATCGGAACAGGCGTCAGAAAAGCCAAAAGCGTCTGCTGATTCCACCCAGAGTGACAGCGATGAAATTACCGACGACGAGTTTGAATCTCTGTTAGATGAGCTGCATGGCTCGGGTAAAGCACCGCAAAGTGCCGAGAAGAAACAAGAGAAGCCCGCTGATAGTGACGAAATAACCGATGATGAGTTTGAGTCGTTGCTCGATGAGCTGCACGGTTCCGGTAAGGCACCGACAAAGAGTGTAGATAACGGCAAAGAAGACAAGTCGAAAGATAAACCTAAGTCAGAGAAAAAAGCTGAAGCTAAGCCAGAGCCTAAACCTGAGCCAAAAGCCAAGCCTGCAGCTAAACCAGCCGCTAAAGACGATAAACCGAAAGCGGCGGATAAGCCGGCTGACAAGAAACCTGCAGCACCGCAGCAACCAGCCGCAGAAACCACTGTTCGGGTCGATACCAAGCGTCTCGATGACATAATGAACATGGTTGGTGAGCTAGTCTTGGTGCGTAACCGCTTGCTGAGCCTGAGCAATTCAGATGACTCTGACAGCGACGAAATGGGTAAAGCCATTTCTAACCTGGATGTGGTGACAGGTGACTTACAAGGCGCGGTCATGAAAACCCGTATGCAGCCAATTAAGAAAGTCTTTGGTCGCTTCCCCAGGGTAGTTCGTGACTTAGCACGCAGCCTGAAAAAAGAAATTAATTTAGAAATGTTCGGTGAAGATACCGATTTGGATAAAAACCTCGTCGAAGCGTTGGCCGATCCACTGGTTCACTTAGTGCGCAACTCGGTTGACCATGGTATTGAAATGCCGGACGTTCGTGAAACCAACGGTAAGCCAAGGGCGGGTACGGTGACGCTGTCAGCCTCTCAGGAGGGCGACCATATCATGTTGTCGATCAAAGACGATGGCGCCGGTATGGACGCTGAAAAGCTTAAAGGCATTGCCATTAATAAAGGTATTTTAGATGCCGACGCAGCCGCACGCTTAAGCGACGAAGACGCTTACAACCTGATTTTTGCCGCCGGCTTTTCGACCAAAGAGCAAGTGTCTGATATTTCCGGCCGTGGTGTCGGCATGGATGTCGTAAAAACTAAAATCAGCCAATTAAACGGTAGTGTCAAAATTCAGTCAGAGCTGGGTAAAGGTACTGAGTTACTGATAAAAGTGCCGTTAACCTTAGCTATTTTGCCGACCCTGATGGTGGCAGTAAAAGAGCAGACGTTTGCGTTGCCACTGGCGGTTGTCAGCGAAATTATCGATTTGGATATGAAGCGCACCAATACAGTCGATGGTCAGTTAACACTGATTGTACGTGACCGAGCGATACCGTTGTTCTTCCTCGAGCATTGGCTGGTAAGAAACCCAGATCGCTCAAGCCGAAATGTGAATGGTCACGTTGTGGTTGTTCAAATAGGCAACCAGCAAGTTGGCTTTGTAGTTGATGCCCTTATTGGTCAGGAAGAAGTGGTCATTAAGCCATTGGATAAACTGTTACAGGGCACGCCGGGTATGGCGGGTGCAACTATTACCAGTGATGGTGGTATCGCGCTAATCATCGACGTACCAAGCATGCTGAAGTATTACGCTAAACGATAACGGGACACGCCGTTCATGACAGTTAAAGTTCTCGTAGTGGACGACTCGGCGTTTTTTAGACGCCGAGTTACCGAGATTCTGGAAGCACACTCAAATATACAAGTTATTGGCTCCGCTAATAACGGCGAAGAAGCTGTGGCGCAAGCAAAAGCCTTAAGGCCTGACGTTATAACCATGGACATTGAAATGCCAGTGATGAACGGCATTGATGCGGTGAAAACCATTATGGGCAGCAACCCTTGCCCCATTTTAATGTTCTCGTCACTGACTCACGAAGGCGCGACCGCAACGTTAAATGCGTTAGAGGCAGGTGCGGCAGATTTCTTACCTAAGAAATTTGAAGATATTGCCCGTAACCGCGACGAAGCCGTCAAAACGCTGCAAGATCGAGTTCTGGCTATTGCTAATCAGCCTGCAGCGCGAACGCCAACAATTACCCGCACTCCACCGCCTTCAAGCAGAACCACAGAGCCAGCGAAGCCGAAAGAGCCAACATCGGCACTCGAGCGTATTCGTCAACGCAACGAAGAGCGCCAGAGCCAGCGTGAAGCCGCATCACGGTTAGCTGACACTGCCGGTTCTCTGAGTATTAATCGGGCGTATCAAATTTTGGCGATTGGCACTTCAACCGGTGGTCCCGTTGCCTTGCAGAAAATACTGACGCAATTACCGGGCAATTTCCCGTACCCTATTGTTATGGTGCAGCACATGCCTGCGGCTTTCACTAAGGCCTTTTCACAACGTTTAGATGGCTTGTGTAAAGTGCGAGTGAAAGAAGCCGAAGACGGTGATGTGTTAACGCCTGGTACAGCTTATTTAGCGCCGGGCGGTAAGCAATTATTAGTAGAAGGACGTTCAGGTAGTGCCCGTTTACGAGTCAAAGAGGACACCAGTGGGCGAGTCACATACAAGCCGAGTGTCGATTTAACCTTTGCCAGCTTGTCGAAAGTCTATATGGGCAAAGTTCTGGGCGTTATTTTAACCGGCATGGGCGCTGACGGCCGCGAAGGCTCCCGCATGTTAAAGCAACAGGGCGCCACAATTTGGGCTCAGGATCAGGCCAGCTGTGTTGTTTATGGAATGCCTCAGGCGGTTGCTTCAGCGGGTATTTCAACGAAAAGTATTAGTTTGGATAATATGGCGCGCTCAATCATGAAAGAAGTCGGTTACAGCGGCGTTTAATAAGGTGCTTATATGATTGTTTGGACGGTAGCTAACCAGAAAGGCGGCGTGGGAAAGACCACCACAACAGTCGCTCTGGCAGGGCTATTGGCCGAGCAGGGTAAGCGGGTTTTGTGTATTGACACCGACCCTCATGCCTCACTGACGTATTACTTTGGCTTCGACTCTGAAGAGCTGACTCACAGCGTTTTTGATGTCTTCAGTGCGGGTAAAAGTGTTAATCGCGAACTCATGCGTGAGTGCATACTGCCCACCGAATTTGAGAACTTGAGTGTTATGCCGGCAACCATGGCTTTAGCCACGCTTGACCGGAAGCTGGGCACACAGGGTGGTATGGGATTGGTATTAAAAAGAGGGTTAGCATCGGTTAAAGATGACTACGACTACGTGCTTATCGATGTGCCGCCGGTACTTGGCGTACTAATGGTTAACGCATTAGCCTGTTGCAACCGTGTGCTCATACCCGTTCAAACTGAATTTTTGGCGTTGAAAGGCCTCGACAGAATGATGCGTACGCTTATGCTCATTCAAAAGTCTCGTGGCGAAGAGCGGCCATATACTATTATTCCAACCTTGTACGATAAACGAACCAATGCATCGTTGCAGACGTATAAGAAGCTCGTTGGTCGTTATGGTAAGTCGGTGTGGAACGGCATGATACCTATCGACACCAAATTCCGGGATGCGTCGAACGAGCAAACCCCGCCATCTCTCTATGCGCCTAAATCACGTGGTGTGCTGGCGTATCAGTCGTTATTGATTCACCTGCAACAATTGGAGTTAGGCTAAGTTATGAATAGCAAACATTCCAATAGTGAACAGGCAATGACGGAGTACCTCGATGCATTATTACTCGAGGATGAAGTGGTTGAGTTCGACAATGAGCCGGTTAAGAAATTGCTGGAGCAGGCGGCCCCAAAAATACAGCAAGTGACTCAGCAAGAGTCGGTGGCACTGAACAGAGATGAAGATTTATTACCTTTAGTTTCTGTAAAAGCGGACGATACTGATACTAGAGAAGCGCTTGCTGAGACTGAGGCCGTAGTGGAAACGGATACTCAGGTTGAGCCGGAAGAAGAGCCTCAGCCAGACGCTATGTCTGAGTATATGGAGGACGACTTTCAGGCGCTGTTCTTTAAGGTGGCGGGGTTAACATTGGCTGTGCCGCTGAAAAGTTTAGGTGGTATTCATCAGGTAGGGAAAATAAGCCCGCTGATGGGTAAACCAAAATGGTTTAAAGGCATAATGACAGAGCGGGAAGACAAGCTACAGGTGGTTGATACTGCCCGCTGGGTTATGCCGGAGAAATACACGGAAGAGCTGGAAGAATCATTAGACTACCAGTATCTTATAACGTTAAATGACAGCCCATGGGGACTGTTGTGTGAAGAATTGGTAACCAGCGAACCATTGCAACCCGAAGCCATTCAATGGCGTAAAGAAGGCAGTAATAAGCGGCCGTGGCTGGCCGGAGTGGTTCGTGACAGAATGTGTGCATTGCTCGATGTAAACGCATTGATTACACTTCTGGATAACGGTCTGGGACATATCCAGCAAGACTAATAACGCATGGCGGAGTGAAACATGAGTAAAGATAATCGCGCTCTAAAGAATGAGACGGACGCTGACAGTAACGACGAAGTGCTACAGTGGGTGACGTTTCAGCTTGACGATGAAACCTATGGCATTAATGTCATGCAGGTTCAGGAAGTGCTTCGCTACAGCGAAATAGCACCCGTACCCGGAGCTCCGAACTATGTGTTGGGTATTATTAATTTGCGTGGCAACGTTGTCACCGTTATTGATACTCGTCTGCGCTTTGGTTTGCAAACGACCGAAGTAACCGACAATACACGTATTGTTATCATTGAATCAGAAAAACAAGTTATTGGCATTTTGGTCGACAGCGTCGCCGAAGTGGTTTACCTGAAAACTTCTGAAATTGACAGCGCGCCAAATGTGGGTACAGACGAGAGTGCTCGTTTCATTCAGGGCGTGAGCAACCGAGATGACGAACTGCTGATTTTGGTTGATCTGGATAAAATGCTAACCGATGACGAGTGGGATGAAATTTCTCGTCTGGGTTAATTGCGGGCAGGTGGTTTAACCATGACGCTTTGGCTTATTGCTTTATCAGCGCTGGCTCTTGGGCTGGCGCTGATTGCGTTGGTTGCGGTTATTATGACATCGCGACGTCAGGCCGAGCTTATTGAGCGCCAACAGCAGCGACTATTAATGCTCACAGAAACGGCGACCGAAGTGCTTTCTTTAAAAGAACAATTGAATGAGCCTAAGCCTGATTCTAACTTCGCGGAAAAGCAGCTGTTGGCGCAGTTAGAACAGCAAGTCTCAACACTTAATGACGAGCAGCGTCGACTTCAGGAAAAACTGCAGGAATTAGCTGAGCAGGATCCTGGCTCGAAGCTGTACCACCGGGCGAGTAAATTGGTAGCAAGTGGAGCAACCGTTGAAGAGCTTATGCATGAATGCGAATTACCGCAGGCGGAAGCAGAGCTGTTAGTCTCGCTGCACCAGCGTAAAGGTTAGCCTTCCTCCCATTGTCGCGGAAACTTGCCATCCAGTAGATAAGCAAAAGCAATAATTTCAGCAATAATGATATAAAGTTCGCGCGGAATCTCGTCACCCACGTTGAGTTTCGCCAGTGAGTCCGACAGCAGCGGGTCTTCATGAACTAACACGCCATGCTCTTTGGCGACGGCAATAATTTCTTCTGCTAATTCGTCAAACCCGCGAGCGATAACTTTGGGCGCGTTAAAGCCGTCGTACGACAGCCCAATGGCTTGCTTCTCTTTTTTGTCCGTCATACTTTCACCCGAATAATGCCGCTTTGTTGTGTCGCCAAGGTTTCCGGAATTCGCCCTTGCTGAACGCGAAACTTCACACTGTTAACCGCTAAATCGGACAACCGCTTCTCCAGTTGCTCCAGGTGTTTCTCGATAATGCTTTGCGCTGAAGGTGACTCGGCATAAAAGTCGACTGACGAGCCCTGCGGATGATACCGGCCTTTAACCAGTAAAGCGCCTGTTGCTTCTAACTCAAAGCGTAAGGTGAAAAGCCATAACGTGCGACCCTCCTGCTCCGGCGTATCGGGCTCTCGCTCCGGGCGAATAAGCAACTCGTTTTGTCCGGCCTTTTGTGGGTCAGTCGGCAGCAAAATGAAATATTCAGGTTGCTGCATTGGCGATTCCTGAAGCCTGGCCTGTGCGCTTTGTGCTGAATTTAATACGCCAGTGAATAACTGCAATAATCGTTGCAATTGTTGCTGCGGAAGCTGAAGCAGCAGTTGATTAATGCGTTCGCGCACATCGCCGGCAACGTCAGGGGACGGGTTTAACACCTGCTGTATCAATGCTTGAGTGAATTGCTTTGGCAAAGATTGCAAACTTGCTTGTGCGGTGCTTTGTTGTTGACTGTTCTGTTGTAAGCTCAGCCCCAGCAGCGTCATTAGCATTTGACCAAGTGACCCCATTTGCTGGCTTGACTGCACACTGACCGGACGCGCCGCAAACCAGTCGCTCACCCAACGCTGTAACGCTTTCGGACGTTGCATGGATTCGCCCGAGGGTTGTTGTTGCAGTACGACTTTAACTAACTGTTCAATGGCATTAGAGGGGGAACGTAACGCCGCTGTTAAGGTTGCGGCTGTCTGTGCCGCTTGTGCACTCTGAGTTGCAGACGTCGTGTTGACAGTGTTTATTTTAGCGATAAGCGCAGACAGCTCGGGGATTTTTAATGAAGTATTTGCCGCATTATTGGGTGGCACTGCCGTTTGTGCCGAAAGTTGTGTTTTTATTTGTGCGACCAGTGTTTGCAAGGCTTGCTGAAATTGCTGCGGACTTAACTGGTGCGCTTGTTTAATAGCAATACCCCGCGATAACTGAACAGGGCTACCTGTGTCGACCGGAACTTTGTCGGTCGGTGGCGTCAAGCTGTTGACTGCAGGTGTCTGTATGGAGGCCGCTTTATTTGCACTAGTGGCCTTTAAAAATTGTGTCGCCTGAGAACTTTCAACCAACGCTTTAACAAGCTTGGGTGGCAACTGAGTTATTGGTATATCGATCTTTGCAAGCTGTGTCTTTGGCGTCCCAGCCTGCTGTGAGGTCGACTGAAGTTGCCCCGTCTGAGTTTGAGGTATTGGCTGACCTTGATGAGTATTGCCACCGGGCGGCAGTTTGCCTGGCGCTTGCGTAACAACTAGCTGCACCATAGGCTTGTTTCCCGGTGCTATCGATATTTGTAGCTGTAATTGCGTCCCCGGTGAAAGCTTTGGAGGCAACTGTGCCATAAGGGCTTTCGGTGGGTTTGGCCATTGCCACCCGGCCCCTTGTATTTGGGGGGATTGTTGCGTATTACCGCCAGAGCTCCCACTGGCTTGCGGCAAAAGCACCGAGGCCGGTATTTGCAAGGTTGGCTTGCTGGCGGTTGAAGCTGAATTGCTACCTGCAGTATTCGCGCCTGTTAAAATGCGCGCAAGGGTTGTTACGTTTTGCTTATCAATACGAGCCATAGAGCGCTCTGGAGCGTTCAGCATTTGTTGTAACAGTTGCGTGATATCAGCCATGCGCTTTACTCAAATTTTATGGTAGACTCGGTGGCATTTGCGTCAGCTTACCAGTAAGGGCTCAGTAGTAAAATCCTCATGACACAAGAAACTACCGCTAAAGTGCCACTGTTGCATGCCGAGCAGCTTAGCTCAACGCGTGGTGGTCGAGTACTGTTTGATGAGCTGAGCTTCCAGTTACATCCTGGTGAGTTATGGCAGGTGACCGGCCCTAATGGGGCGGGCAAGTCGACGTTGCTGAGAATACTGGCCGGGCTGTTAGAGCCTACTGAAGGGCGTATTCGGTTTAACGGCGCAAGCGTACACGACAACTGGCAAAGCTACTGTCAGCAACTGCTGTTTATTGGTCATAAAGCCGCTGTAAAAGGCGAACTTACCGCATTAGAAAACTTCTATTGGCAACAGCAGCTTACTGCAAGCCCTAATACCGATGGCTGGGATTTATTGGAAAAACTCGGTTTGCTGGGGTTAGAAGATGAGCTCACAGGTCGCCTATCAGCTGGCCAACAGCGACGTGTCGCTTTAACCCGGTTGTGGGCGAATAAGGCAAAGCTGTGGATTCTGGATGAACCCTTTACTTCCTTAGATGTACAAGGGGTTGCTCTGCTGCAAAAGCGCTTTGCTGAACACTTAGCGGACGGTGGCTGTATTATTTTTACTTCGCATCAGTCGCTGACCTTGTCCGAGTTATCGCCCAAGCTTATCGATTTAAGTCAAGCTGCCCAGGTGCATAGTGAGGCGGCTTATGATTAACGCTTCCATGCGACAGGTTTGGCTGGCCGTACTCAAGCGTGACTTACGCATTGCGGCGCGTCGACGCAGTGACGCCTTAAACCCACTATTGTTTTTACTGATGGTCGTCACTCTGTTTCCGTTGGGCGTCGGTCCGGGGCCTGATATTCTGGCGCGTATAGCACCCGGCATTATTTGGGTGGCTGCTCTTTTAGCCAGCCTGCTAGGGCTCGAGCGTTTATTTAAAGACGATTTCCAGGACGGCACGCTGGAGCAGTTGTGCTTGCTGCCACAGCCGCTGGCGTTCACTACAACCGCCAAAGTGATGGCTCACTGGCTGTTAACGGGACTACCTTTAGTCATATTGTCGCCGTTGCTGGCGCTACTGCTAAGCTTGCCGATGCAAGGCTGGTGGGCGTTAGCGCTCAGCTTGCTGCTTGGCACACCAGCTTTGAGTGCACTCGGTGCTATTGGCGCGGCGCTAACCCTTCAGGTTCAGCGCGGCAGTTCGCTAATTAGCCTTATCCTTATTCCTTTGTTTATTCCGCTGCTGATTTTTGCCACTGCCGCTGTCGAAAATGCCTCTATGGGGCTTGCAGTGCACGGACAATTGGCTATTCTTGCGGCTATTTCTGTTTTGACCATAACATTGTCCCCGCTGGCGATAGCTGCGGGCATAAAAATGAGTGTGAATTAATATGTGGCGATGGTTACACCCTTACGCAAAGCCTGAAGCAACCTATCGACTTGTCGAAAAGTTACTGCCGTGGTTTGCGGCATTAACCTTTATTTCGTTGGTCGTCGGCGTGGTTTGGGGCCTGGCATTCGCGCCGGCAGACTACCAGCAGGGCGACAGTTACCGAATTATATTCCTGCATGTACCGGCGGCTATTTTTTCAATGGGCGCGTATGCCGGTATGGCAATAATGGGTGGCATAGCACTTATTTGGCAAATTAAAACAGCGGAGTGGTCGATACCGGCCATAGCCCCTGTCGGAGCTGCGTTGACGGTTGTCGCCTTGTTGACCGGAGCCATTTGGGGTAAGCCCATGTGGGGCACTTGGTGGATTTGGGACGCACGCCTTACTTCCGAGCTGATTCTTTTATTCTTATACATTGGTGTTATGGCGCTTTATTTTGCTTTCGATGACGCTAGAACAGGCGCTAAAGCCGCTGCCATACTCTCGCTTGTGGGGGTTATTAACCTGCCTATTATTCATTACTCCGTTGAGTGGTGGAACACCCTGCATCAGGGGGCGACTATTACCAAATTTGAGAGACCGTCGATAGCAACCAGTATGCTTATTCCATTATTAATATGCCTGGCAGGCTTCTTATTTTTAACCATTTCACTGGTGATGATGCGGTTAAAAAATGAGATACTACGACATGAATTAGGTCGCCCGTGGGCGCAGCAGGAACTGGAGAAAAACTGATGCCATTCGACAGTTTTCAGGACTTTATCATTATGGGCGGCTATGGCTTATATGTTTGGTTGTCTTTTTTCTTGAGCTTTGTCGTTATTGCGTTAGTTGCGCTGGAAACGGCTATCGCTCGTAAGTCCTTGCAGAAAAAAAGCCAGCAGTTGCAGAATCGTCAGCAGCGCTTAGCCAAGCGACAACGGTCAGTGTCGCAGTAGGAGAGAAGTATGAATCCGAGACGTAAACAAAGACTTACCTGGGTGCTTATTTTAGTGTTCGGGGTGTCTGTAGCGACAGGACTAATGTTGTACGCATTGAGTCAAAGTATCGACTTGTTTTATACACCTAGCGAGTTGGTAGAAGGCAAAGGTGAAGACAAGCAAAAGCCACAGGTTGGTCAGCGTATGCGCGTTGGCGGCATGGTGGTTGAAGGCTCGGTTAAACGCGACCCGAAAACCCTGGAAGTGTCTTTTAATATTACCGACACAGGCCCTGAAATCACGGTGCTTTATCAAGGTATTTTGCCGGACTTATTCCGCGAAGGTCAGGGCATTGTTGCTCAGGGTGAATTGGTAGAGCCTACCGTTTTGAAAGCAACGGAAGTACTGGCTAAACACGACGAAGAATATATGCCGCCGGAGTTAGCTGAGAAAATGAAAGGTATTAAACACGTTAACCCGAACAAACCGTACGAGGGTAGTGAACAATGATAGCGGAAGCAGGGCATCTCTCTATAGCCATAGCGCTTGCATTTTCTTGCTTGCTAGCGTTTTACCCATTGTGGGGGGCGATAAAAGGCCATGGTGGCTTGATGTCACTGGCAAGGCCTTTTGCCCTAGGCCAGTTTTTCTTCACCGCTGTGGCTTTTGGGTTATTAGTTTGGGGATTCGTCAGTAATGACTTTAGCATTGCCTATGTCGCTGCAAATTCTAACTCAGACTTACCGGTTGCCTATCGGGTAACAGCGGTATGGGGCTCCCATGAAGGTTCTTTTCTTTTATGGATGTTGATGCAGGCAGGCTGGATAGCCGCGGTTGCGCTGTTTTCACGTTCTATGCCTTTGCCCATGGTGGCGCGGGTTTTAGCCATTCTTGGTTTAATCAGTATTGGCTTCTACTTATTTATGTTAACGGTGTCCAACCCGTTCGACCGCGCGTTACCGTTAATTCCTGTCGACGGGCGTGACTTAAATCCACTGTTACAAGACCCGGGCATGATCATCCATCCACCGTTATTGTATATGGGGTATGTCGGGTTCTCGGTAGCCTTTGCGTTTGCCATTGCTGCGCTTATGTCGGGTAAGCTAGATGCGGCCTGGGCACGGTGGTCACGACCGTGGACATTAGCGGCCTGGATCTTCCTGACTCTGGGTATCGCAATCGGCAGTTGGTGGGCCTATTACGAACTTGGCTGGGGTGGCTGGTGGTTCTGGGATCCGGTCGAAAATGCTAGCTTTATGCCATGGCTGGTTGGAACGGCTTTGCTGCACTCGTTAGCGGTTACTGAAAAGCGGGGCAGTTTCAAATCCTGGACAGTATTACTGGCAATAGCAGCCTTTAGTTTGAGCCTATTGGGGACTTTCCTGGTTCGGTCGGGGGTTTTGGTGTCGGTGCATGCCTTTGCGTCAGACCCAACCCGTGGTTTATTTATTTTGGTCTTACTCGCATTGGTTATTGGTGGGTCTTTAATACTGTACGGCATGCGTGCCGGACAAATGCAGAGCTACAGCCGGTACGAGCTATTTTCCCGCGAAGTCATGCTGCTGGGTAACAACGTCTTGCTGATGGCTGCGATGGTTGTGGTCTTCCTTGGTACTATGCTGCCATTAGTGCATAAAGAAATTGGCTTGGGCAGCATTTCAGTCGGAGAGCCCTTCTTCAACAGCGTCTACAGTTGGTTGGTCATTCCATTCGCACTGATGGTTGGTCTGGGGCCTTTATTGCGCTGGCGTCGACAGGCAATTAAGCCTCTACTGAAGCCTATTGCATTGGCCCTTAGCCTTGCTGTGGTACTGGCTTATACGCTACCAAAAATTTGGGCCGACGAATTGCCTGCAATGGTGGTTATAGGCTTGTTCTTAGCGTTTTGGGTTGGTCTGGCAACATTGACCGAAGTGCAGCAGACGGTGAAACAGCGTAAACAAGGCTGGCAGGGTATTACCCGGCTGTCGGGAAGCCACTGGGGCATGGTGCTGGGTCATATCGGCTTTGCGGTAACCTTAATTGGCATCACTCTGGTGTCGCATTATGAGCAGGAAAGAGACATTGCCTTGGCGCCGGGGCAATCGGTCAACGTTATTGGTTATAACGTCAGTTTTGACTCTTTAGAGCATAGGGAAGGACCGAATTATGATGCCGACTCTGGCGACTTTACAGTGACTAAAGGTGGCGATGTTGTTACCCAAGTCACTAGTGAAAAACGCTTTTACCGAGTGCAACGAACCAGCATGACAGAAGTAGGCCTCGACGCGAGCTTATTAAGAGATATTTATATTGCTATGGGTGAACCATTGGATGATGGTGCATGGGCAATCCGTTTCTATGTTAAACCATTTGTTCGCTGGATATGGCTTGGTGCGATTATTATGGCAATAGGCGGTGTCTTTGCTATGGCCGATAAACGCTATCGTAAGCGCAAAAACGGAGGGGAAAATGAATAAGAACCTTCGCTGGATAGTTTTATTTGCGCCGCTCGTTTTATTTATCGCATTAGCGGCCTTTTTACTAAAAGGGCTGGGCAGTGACCCGACTAAGCTCGATTCGGCTTTAATTAATGAACCTGTGCCGGCGTTTAAAACTGTTGATCTTTATGACACCAGTATCGTTTATGACGAATCGGTGTTAAAAGGCAAACCTATACTGCTAAATGTTTGGGCAACTTGGTGCCCGACGTGCCGTGCGGAACATGAGTTTCTGAACCAGTTAGCGTCAGAGGGTATCCCTATTGTTGGCTTAAATTATAAAGATGACTCGCGTGGGAAAGCGGTTAACTGGCTAAATACGCTAGGTGATCCATACACGATTAACTTGTTTGATCCAGAAGGCGAAGTTGCCTTTGAGTTTGGTGTTTACGGAGCCCCGGAAACTTACTTTATTGATGAACAGGGTGTTATACGTTATCGCCATGTTGGTGACGTGAACGCACGTAATTGGCAGAGCACATTAAAACCCATTTATGAGCAGCTCAAGCAGGAGGCGCAATGAGCCGGTTCATTTCCCTACTTTTTTTGCTGAGTACTTTTGTATTTTGTGCCGCAGCGGAAGACGCGGTGTCGCGTTCGTTTGAAAATGAGCAACAGCGCGAAACGTATCAACAGTTGATTAAAGAATTGCGCTGCCCCAAGTGCCAAAATCAAAATATAGCCGACTCTAATGCTCCGCTTGCTGAAGACATGCGAGACAAAAGCTACGAGATGCTGAAAGCGGGTAAGTCCAAGCAGGAAATCATCGAATTTATGGTCGATCGATATGGTAACTTTGTGCATTACAAACCGCCGTTTACGGCCGCGACAGCAGTACTTTGGTTCGGCCCTGTGGTTATTTTGATTATCGGTATTGGTGTTGCTGTTTTGCTGACACGCAAGAAAAAAGAGCAAACAGCTTTGACCCCTGAAGAGCGCGCTCAGTTAGAGCAGCTAAGGAAAAACGACAATGACTAGTTTAATCATCGTAATGTTGTTGATGCTGTTAGTTGCTGTCGTTTTTATTCTGTTAGCGACAGGAAAACAGCGACGCATTCTAAAAAGACAGGATGAAAATAAGCGCTGGTACGAGCAACGTTTAACGGAGCTAGAAGAAGAGCGCTCTTTGCACGGGTTATCTGATGAAGAATACGAGTATTCAAAGCAGGAGCTCGATAAAACCTTTGTTAATGACAGTAAGGACATTGAAGAAACTATAGAATGGCGCCCGGCGCCCGTCGTATTCCCGGCTGTCATTGTTGTGATTATATCGGTTGCTTTGTACTGGAGCTTTGGTAGCTGGCAATTGCAGGAGCAAGCGGCAGATGCTCGTGAACGTTTACCAGAACTTGGCAAAAAGTTACTGAGCGAACAGACTCAGGCGGCCGATCCGGAAGAGCTTAACCTGTTCGCTTTGGGGCTTCGCCAGAAGCTTATGAGCGACCCTAATGATGCCATTGCATGGTGGGTATATGCGGGGCTAATGGTGGATATTGGCGCACCGGAAGAAGCGGACGAGGCTTTCCAGAAGTTACTGGATTTAGAGCCTGAGCGGCTTAATACCCTGGTCAGCTACAGTCGTTTCTTATTAATGTCAGGCTCAGCTCAAAATAAAGCGAAAGCTGCGAATTTGTTAGCCCGGGCATTGAAGCTAAACCCAGCCAATATAGAGGCACTTTCGCTACTGGGCTTTGTGGCTTATGAACAACAGGACTGGGAGCAGGCAATTCAGGCTTGGACGCTGCTACAGCAGCAGTTATCGCCAGGCTCGGAGCGCTACGTGGCTGTTCAGAATGCGTTAGCAGACGCGAAGCAGCAACAGACTAACGCTGGTATGACATTAACCGTTACGGTGAACATCGATAACGCGGTTCAGGAATTTTTGCCCGAAGGTGCAACGTTATTTGTTTATGTCACCGGAAATGAGGCGCCTATGCCAGCAGCGGTGATCCGTGAGCCGGTCGAAGGCTTTCCTGTGACTTATACCTTATCTAATGCTAACGCCATGTTACCGGACCACAAACTGTCTGACTTAGATGAGTGGACAGTTCACGCTCGCATTTCTCAGGATGAAAACATTGAAGCAGAAGCGGGTGATCTGGAAGCGCCAACAGTGACTATTAAAGCTAAAGCGAATCAAACAGCGACAGTGACTTTATCAACACGGATTCAAGAATGAAAAAATACGGATTGTTACTTTTCTCAGTATTGTTAGTAGGATGCTCATCGACTCCGGAAGACCCTTATGCCGACCCCCGCGACCCGTTTGAGGATTTTAACCGCGGCATGTGGGAGTTTAATCGCGATGTGGATGAAGTCGTTATTCAACCCGCAGCGAATGTTTATGATGACGTACCAAAGCCAATTCGTACGTCACTGTATAATGCTGTTGAGAACTTAGAAGAGCCGTCGTCTTTTGTGAACAACATCCTGCAGTGGAAGTTAGGAGATGCCGGTATATCGTTAGGACGCTTTTTAATTAACTCGACAGTTGGGCTTGTTGGTCTTTTTGATGTGGCCACGCCAATAGGTCTGGAGAAAAAAGAAGAAAGCTTTGGACAGACACTAGCGGTCTGGGGTGTGCCTGAAGGACCTTATGTGATGCTACCGTTAATGGGTCCAACGGTGATTGTTGATCGCGGTGGCGACTACGCTGACAGACAATATTTTCCGTATCCGTCATTGACCTGGCCAGTCGATATACTTCGTTATACCGTTAAAGGTTTGGAGATGCGCATACGTTTGCGCGACCAGGAACAGGTTCTGGAAAACTCACTTGACCCTTACTCTTTCGTCAAAGATGTTTATTATCAGCGCTGGCAAGATCAAGTCTATGATGGCAACCCACCATTACCAGAAGACGATTTTGAAGACTTTGATGACTTCGACGATGATTTTGAGGATTTTGACGACGAGTCACGTTGACGGATCTCTATTCCTGAACAATGCTTAAAACATGGTGAGCGAAGAGAATGAAACCATGTCGAAAGCGCACGTTGCGGTTATTGAAGATGACTTAGTATTCCAGTCCATGCTGAATGAGTATCTCAGTCAGCATGGCTATGATGTGCGCTGTGCCGGCGCTGGGAAGCAAGGCCTGGAACTGTGCGAGCAACAGTGCCCCGATGTGGTTCTTTGTGACTTAAACCTACCTGATATTAATGGTTTGGAAGTCATTGAAAAGCTATTAAAAGTCTGTGCTCACCTGCCTATCATTGTGATTTCAGCATCTGAAAAAATGTCAGATATCCGGGAAGCGGTGCGCCTCGGTGCCTGGGATTACCTCGTTAAACCACTACAAAGCCTCGATGTATTAGACAGTGCCATAGGTCATTGTCTGGAACGTCATGAGCTCGAAACCTCTTATTTACACGATATTTGGGAGCTAGATGCTCATATTGATGTCATTTATCAGGACGATATGATAGCCGGTAAGCTGACAGAGGAGCTTTTGCCCAGAAGCCCTCTCAGGGTTGGTACGTATAGCTTTTCCTGCGTTACAGACTCTGCTGATATAACTCCAGCCTGGGTTGACTATCGCTCTTTAGGAAACGGCAAAGTGCTGGTGGTTATGGCGGCGGCGCAAAACGCAACGGAGCAAAGCCTGGTGCCATTATTAGTGCTTAAAACCTTGGTTGACCCCGTGATACGACAGTATTTATCCGGTATGGATAACACGCTGGTGCTGCCGGGGTCGTTATTAGAGCATTTGAATATTGAGCTGTGCCACTCTCAGGTCAGAACTGCCTTCGATATTCTGGCGGGTGTGCTGGATACAGAAACTGGACAGTGGCAATGGGCGCAGGCGGGCGATAAATTAGAGCCGTCACCCAGTGCGAAACCGGATTTAGCGCTGGGCATTTGGAAGCATGCGAATTATCGTACGCACCAATTAGCGTCCTTGCACCGCCTGCATTGTCGCAGTTATGGCAAAGAGCTTATTGTGAGCGCTGAGCCTCAAATTGCTTAATGGCTTTGTCGATATAGGGCATCGACATATTGATATTAATGGGCTGAGTGAATAACGGATAGCCAATACCTGCCGCCAGTAGCGCGAGTAATTTCCACCAACCTTCAGCTTCCACCACCAAAAAAAAGATAACGCAGATAGGAACCAGCTTCGCTAAGTTACAAATAAGTCGGCGGGGGACTGGCATTTTCTCCTGGGCGATTGATAGAATCATCGCACGCTCAGTAAAACTGTATGAGTCAAGCTGTGGAATTTTGCGCGAAGAAAAATATAACGCCATAATTTGTTTTATTGAATTTTGCACAATGACTTGCATTGTAACACGCTTAGCGGGTATAAACTTGCCCTCTTTATTAGAATGAATTTATTGTAAGGACAGCTGCTATGGTCAAAAAAGTTGTAATACCGGTCGCAGGACTCGGCACCCGGATGCTACCGGCAACCAAAGCCATTCCAAAGGAAATGTTACCACTGGTCGACAGACCGCTTATTCAATACATTGTCGAAGAGTGCGCGGCAGCAGGCCTTACCGATGTTATTTTGGTAACGCATTCGAGTAAGAACTCAATTGAAAACCATTTTGATACCAGCTTCGAACTCGAAACCACGCTTGAGCAGCGTGTTAAGCGACAATTGCTAGCGGAAGTTCAGGCTATTTGTCCGGAAAATACCACTATTATGCATGTGCGTCAGGGTCAGGCTAAAGGCTTAGGTCACGCGGTACTCTGTGCAAAACCGCTTGTCGGTAATGAGCCATTCGCTGTTGTGTTACCGGACGTGTTAGTGGATGAAGCAAGCTGCAATTTAAACCGTGACAACTTAGCGGAAATGGTTAGAAACTTTGATGAAACGGGTCACTCTCAGGTAATGGTTGAGAAAGTGCCTCAGGAAGATGTTAGCAAATACGGTATTGCGGATATTGGTGGCGAAGAGTTGAAGCCGGGCGAGCAATCTCCAATTACCCAGTTGGTTGAGAAACCGTCCAAAGAAGAAGCGCCATCTGACTTGGCTGTAGTGGGTCGTTATGTATTCTCGGCTGACCTATGGCCATTGCTGGAAAAAACACCGGTTGGTGCGGGTAATGAAATACAATTAACTGATGCAATGGCCATGTTGCTTGAAAAGCAGTCGGTAAATGCTTACTACATGAAAGGCAAAAGCCATGACTGTGGTAATAAGCTTGGCTATGCACAAGCCTTTATCGAACACGCAATGCGCCACCCGGAGCTGGGCAGCGACATGAAGCAGTATATTAAGTCGTTAAAAAGCGCTTAAATTGCAAAAAGCGCTAAACTCGGGCTGTTAATACGGCCCGAATTGGCGCTTTATAACCTTCCACGGTTAAATCCGGATTCTTAGCATCCAAAAAGTCGGCTAAAGACTCACCCGTCATCCAGTCTGTGCGCCTTTGTTCTTCAAGCGAAGTCGTGTTGTGATCAACAATTGCAATGTCTTTAAAGCCTAACCGCTCCAGCCATACCGACAAGGCCTTTGCACTGGGTAAAAACCAAACATTTCGCATTTGAGCATAACGCTCGCCGGGCAGCATAACCGTTGTTTCGTCGCCTTCAACGACAATGGTTTCTAATACGAGCTGGCCCCCCGGCTTTATGAGCGATTTAAGCTCCTGCAAAAACGCCAGAGGCGAGCGACGATGATACAAAACGCCCATGCTGAATACGGTATCAAAGCTCTTTAACTCCGGCATGTGCTCAATGCCGACTGGGAAAAAGTGTGCTTTGCTCTGGTATCTTGCCGGCATCATGTTTCGAATAGCCTGGAACTGCATTAAAAACAGTTCGCCCGGGTCTATGCCCCAAACTCTTTTGGCACCCGCTTCCAGCATGCGCCATAAATGATACCCACTACCGCAGCCGACATCTAACACCTGCTTACCTGTTAAATCATCGATATGAGGTTTTACACGTTGCCATTTCCAGTCTGAGCGCCATTCGGTATCAATGAACACTCCAAATAGGTCAAACGGCCCTTTACGCCAGGGCTGTAACTGCTGAAGCAAGCCAGTAATGCGCGCGCGGTCAGAATCGGATGCTTCTTCCGGAGAACCTACGGTAACGGTGTCACCTAACTGGTAGTTTTCGGTCTGAATGTTGGGTAACTGCTCAATTACGCGTTGCCAGCGTTTTAAATTGCCGTGAGGGTTGTTGTTAAAGGTCGTCAGCTGTGGCGCTAACGTATCCAGCCATTGTTTATGCGGACTGTCGATTAGCGCTTTCAGGTCGTTGCTAAAATCAATCATTGTTGAGTTATAATCCTTTATTTAACCGCTAGCATGGCTGCGAAATTAAAACACTGGAACCATACAGTCTGATGCTTAAAACCGACTTTTTGAAAACGCTGCTCATGTGCCTCTAAGGTATCAATTTTCATGACGTTTTCTATAGCTGCCCGCTTTTGGCTAATTTCCAGTTCGCTGTAACCGTTAGCGCGTTTGAAATCGTGATGTAAGTCGACCAATACGTCGTTCATAGTTTCATCGACATGGCGAAACTTCTCAGCAATGAGTAAAACGCCGCCGTCGGCTAAGCCGTCATAAATACGTTGAATCATAGCTTCGCGTTTTTCTGGAGGTACAAATTGTAAAGTAAAGTTCAAAACCACCACCGATGCGTTTTCAATGACAGTGTCGGTAATGTCCTCACAACGCAGCTCCACGGGAACCTGACTTTTAAAGCCGCCTAAATGTAACTCCGCACGCTCAACCATAGGCTCTGAGTTATCAACCGCGACAATTTTACAACCGTCAAAGTTTTCGCAGCCCTTGCGCATAGCCAGTGTCGCAGCACCTAACGAACAGCCTAAGTCGAACAACTGGGTATTCTTCTGCGCATAACGACTTACCAATTGGGGCAAGGTTTGCAGAATACTCGAGTAGCCGGGCACCGAGCGATTGATCATATCGGGAAATACTTCAACAACTTGCTGGTCAAAGCAGAAGTCAGACACACTCGGCAGAGGTTTAGAAAAAATAGTGTCGTGTTGGCTCATGGGTCAACTTACAAAATAAATAAACATATTGTGTATTTTACCGATAATTAGTGCTGACGGACAGCCGCGTTTTGATTAATATATCGCCGTCTTATTCGGAGGAGCCTGTTGTTGGTAAGTATTTGGCCTAAAACATTGTATTTTTGTTCGGTAATGAGTCTGGCTATGTCGCTTTTGACATTATTGCCGGCGCCGACGTATGCCTATGCTCCAGATGAATGGTTAGAGCAACATTCAACCATTCGCGTGGGTGTGCCGAACCAATTACAACCACTGATTTACGAGACAGAAAACGGTGTCGCTGGGCTCGATGTCGACTTACTTAAGCAATTTACCGCGACGATGGACGTCGAGTTAGTCTGGACGCCGTGCGGTCAGTGGCGAGACTGTTTAGACGCTATCTCCAATAAAGATATTGATATTTTAACCAGCGTGTCTTATTCCGTTGAGCGTAACCAGAGCATGGATTTTACTCAAAGTTACTGGTCGATGCCCTGGGCTGTGTTGACCCTGGACTCAACCATGCGTGCTGGTAGTAGTTTGAGAATGAGCGAGTTACATGGTCAGCGTGTTGGCGTTGTTGAAGGCTACAGCATCGAATCTCAACTTATTAATACGGGCCGCATTGAAGTTGTTGGTGTTTCTACTATCGACGAAGGTATTGAGCTATTACGTAATCGAATGGTTGATTCTTATGTCGATAGTTTGCCAATTTCGGTGCACGAACTTCAGGAATATCCGTTACCGGGTTCAAAGTTGTCAGTACTTGACGCAACTCAGGGGCAAACTTTGTACATTGCCGTACGTGATGACTGGCAGCCTCTGGTCACCCTGCTTAATCGTGGTATCGATTCGCTGACGCAGGAGCACTCAGAGGATTTAAAGCGCAAATGGTACGGTTACCAATTAGAGCAGGGCTGGACCGACGAAGAACTGTTCGAATTAGTCATGAAAGTGGGCTCGGTTGTGCTGTTGATTATTGTCGGTTTCGGCATTTGGAACAGCCGACTTCGTAAAGAGATAAAAGCGCGTAAAGCCGCTGAGCGCCGTATTCGTCACATTGCCACTCATGACGAATTAACAGGATTGCCGAACCGAAACTTAATGCAAGACCGTCTCGAGCAGTCGTTACATCAGAGCGAAAGAACGCAAAAGCCGTTCGCAGTGTTATTTTTAGATCTCGACGGTTTTAAGCAGATAAATGACGATTTCGGTCACAATTATGGTGACGAGTTACTTATCCAGGCTGCGCAGCGCATGAAGAATTTATTGCGTCGTTCCGATACCGTCTGCCGCCACGGTGGTGACGAGTTTGTGGTGATACTACCAACCGCTGTGGCTGTGGGTTCAGCACTTGCAGTAGCCCGTAAGTTGGTCGTGCAGCTAGCCAAGCCCTACAAAGTCAAAAAACAGCAACTGGAAGTGAGCGTATCTATTGGTGTCGCTATGTCCCCTGCTCATGGCACCGATGTAGAAAAGTTATTGCGTTCCGCCGATAAAGCCATGTATGCCGCCAAAGCCGCTGGCAAAAATGATGTGCGCTTAGCCAGTACCGACGGATGACATTCAGCCCTAGTTAGCTATAATGTAGCGCTTCACTTTTAACGAATTCGTCGGTAGTAGGAAAAGTACATGCGCACGCATTATTGTGGACAAGTAAACGCAGAACTCGCAGAGCAACAAGTTACTTTATGTGGCTGGGTTAATAAACGTCGTGACTTAGGCGGCCTGATTTTCATCGATTTACGCGACAGAGAAGGTCTTATTCAGGTTGTTTTTGACCCAGACCAAAAAGCGTTGTTCGAGCAGGCTGAGAAGTTACGTCAGGAATTCTGTGTACAAATTACCGGCACAGTAAACCGTCGCCCTGACAGCCAGGTAAATGCCAACATGAAAACCGGTGAGGTTGAGTTGTTGGCATCAGAGCTTAATATTTTGAGCCGATCTGAACCGCTGCCTATCGACTTTAACAGCCAGGTCAGTGAAGAAGCGCGTTTGCGTTATCGCTATCTGGACCTGCGCCGTCCGCAAATGAACGAAAAGCTTCAATTCCGCGCTAAAGTTACTAGTGCAGTAAGACGCTTTCTGGACGACAACGGTTTCCTGGATATAGAAACTCCAATGTTAACGCGTGCCACTCCGGAAGGAGCGCGTGATTATTTAGTGCCAAGCCGTACACATAAAGGTCGCTTCTTCGCGTTACCACAAAGCCCGCAATTGTTTAAGCAACTGCTGATGATGTCGGGTTTTGACCGTTACTACCAAATTGTAAAATGCTTCCGCGACGAAGACTTACGTGCTGACCGCCAGCCTGAATTTACTCAAATCGATATCGAAACCTCTTTCATGACCGCTGAACAAGTGATGGAAGTGACTGAAAATATGACTCGTGAGTTGTTCGACAAGTTACTGGGAATTGAGCTGGGCGAGTTCCCGAGTATGACCTGGCATGAAGCCATGAAGCGTTATGGTTCAGACAAGCCAGATTTACGTAACCCATTAGAGTTAGTAGACGTCGCGGACTTATTAAAAGACGTTGAGTTCAAAGTGTTCTCAGGTCCCGCGAACGATGAAAAAGGGCGTGTAGCTGTGATTCGTCTGCCAGGCCAGGCGGAAAATGTGTCGCGTAAAATGATTGATGAATACACCAATTTTGTGGGTATTTACGGCGCGAAAGGCCTTGCCTGGATAAAAGTGAACGATTTGGCTCTGGGCCGCGATGGCTTACAGTCGCCAATTTTGAAATTCTTACCAGACGACGCACTGAACGCAATTCTTGAGCGTACAGAGGCTGCTACCGGTGACATCTTGTTCTTTGGCTCAGACAAAGCCAACACCGTTGCTGAAGCAATGGGGGCGCTGCGCCTTAAGTTGGGTGAGGAGTTTGACCTTGTCAGTGACGAGTGGAAACCATTGTGGGTTGTTGACTTCCCAATGTTCGAAGAAGACGATGACGGCTCGCTAGCTGCCTTGCACCACCCGTTTACAGCACCAGTTAATGTAACACCGGATGAGTTACGTGCTAATCCGGCTCAGGCGCTGTCTAATGCTTACGATATGGTTTTAAACGGTGTTGAAGTCGGCGGTGGTTCAACACGTATTTTCGAAAACGAAATGCAACAAGCCGTATTTGAAGTTCTGGGCATTGGCAAAGAAGAAGCACAAGAGAAGTTTGGCTTCTTACTTGAGGCACTTAAATACGGTACGCCACCGCACGCTGGCTTAGCTTTCGGCTTAGACAGGCTGGTTATGTTGATGGTTGGAGCAAGCTCAATTCGTGACGTTATCGCTTTTCCGAAAACAACTACTGCAGCTTGCGTGCTAACGGACGCTCCAGGGTTAGCCAACCCGGACGCGCTGAATGAACTTGGCGTGAAGAGCACCGTCGAAGACAAAGAGTAAACACATTCAACGATTAAACTTTGTGGGGTGAAACATGGCAGGTCACTCGAAGTGGTCGAACATAAAGCACCGAAAAGCCGCGCAGGATGCTAAGCGCGGCAAAATTTTCACAAAATTGATTCGCGAAATTAACGTCGCCGCCCGTGAAGGCGGTGGCGATCCTGAAACGAATCCACGTCTGCGCGCAGCAATCGACAAAGCGCTGTCCAATAACATGAAGCGAGACACCATCGATACCGCAATAAAACGCGGCACCGGTGAGATGGAAGGGGACAACGTCGAAGAGCTGACCTACGAGGGTTATGGTCCTAATGGCGTGGCCATTCTTCTGGAGTGCATGACGGACAACAAAAACCGGACGGTGTCTGAAGTGCGTTATGCCTTCAGTAAGCACGGCGGGAACTTAGGTACAGACGGCTCGGTGGCTTACTTATTCAATAAAATGGGTGTCATTAGCTACGGAACGGACGTTACCGAAGAGGATGTGATGGAGCCAGCACTGGAAGCGGGTGCTGAGGATATCGTGAAGTATCCGGGAAGCGGTCTGGATGTTATGACGTCACCGGAAAACTTTGGTCCTGTTAAAGATGCCCTAGACGCCAAAGGGCTGGAATCGTCCAATGCGGAAGTGACTCAGGTGCCAGACACCAAAGTTGACTTGGACGAAGACAGTGCCCGTTCATTTTTGAAATTGTTGGACGCACTGGAAGACTTAGACGACGTTCAGAACGCGTACCATAATGCTGATATCTCTGATGACGTATTGGCGAAGCTGGACGATTAAGGAATTATGAGCGTCATATTAGGTATTGACCCAGGCTCACGGTTAACCGGATATGGCGTTATTCAAAAACATGGCCGTAAATTTCACTATTTAGGCAGTGGTTGCATTCGCGCGACAGGAACGTCGGCAAAACCACTGTCGCTCGCCGAAAAACTACGGCTGATTCATGACAGTGTCAGCGAGTTAATCACTCAGTTTAGCCCTACAGAGTTTGCTATTGAACAAGTGTTTATGGCGAAAAACCCTGACTCAGCCTTGAAGCTGGGACAAGCGCGGGGAGCGGCCATAGTAGCTGCGGCAAGAGCCGGGTTGCCAGTGGCTGAGTATTCGGCGCGCCAGATAAAGCAAGCCGTTGTCGGTAACGGCGGCGCAGAAAAAGAACAGGTACAACATATGGTCGTCGCGCTGCTTAATTTACAAAAGACACCGCAAGCCGATGCAGCTGATGCGTTGGCGGTAGCGCTATGCCACGCGCAAAGCGCAGAAAGCCTGCTAAAAATGTCAGGGGCAGCGAGGAAAACCGTTCGCGGTAGGCTACGTTAATTTAATAGGGAGAAAGCCGTTGTGATAGGACAAATTCAAGGCACATTATTAGCCAAACAGCCACCGGAAGTATTGGTCGATGTGAATGGCGTCGGGTATGAGGTGCAATTACCCATGACTTGCTTTTACGACTTACCTGCGACAGGACAGCCTGTAACGCTGGTAACGCACTTTGTTGTCCGTGAAGATGCACAACTCTTGTATGGCTTTAACTCATTGTCGGAGCGCTCACTGTTCCGGTTATTAATAAAAACCCAAGGTGTAGGACCAAAGCTAGCACTAGGTATTTTGTCAGGCATGTCTGCGGACGAATTCGTGTTTGCTGTGAATCAGAATGACGTGAGCCGCTTAGTAAAATTACCAGGCGTTGGTAAGAAAACCGCAGAGCGTTTAGTCATTGAAATGCGCGACAGACTGAAAGACTGGAACTCAGCAACGCCGTTTACCGATGCTATGCCCGTGGATAATAAAGGCGGTGATGCTCGTGTCCACCCAGCTGATACTCGCTCTGATGCTGTTAGTGCTCTGGTTGCACTTGGGTACAAAGAAAATCAGGCTGAAAAAGCCATTCAGAAAGTGTACTCTGCTGAACATACTAGTGAAGTTCTGATACGACTAGCGCTAAAAGAGCTGTCTTAAGGTAAAACAATGATAGAAGCCGACCACATTCCAACTGACCGAATTGTTGAAGCCGATGTGCAGGGCGACGATGAAGCCATAGATCGTGCTATTCGCCCGAAAAAGCTCGATGAGTATACCGGGCAGAAGCACGTTGTTGAGCAAATGGCGATTTTCATTGAGGCGGCACGAAAAAGACAGGAAGCGCTCGATCATCTGCTGATTTTTGGTCCTCCGGGTCTTGGTAAAACCACCCTGGCAAATATTGTAGCTAATGAGCTGGACGTCAATATTAAAACCACTTCAGGGCCGGTTCTGGAAAAAGCGGGCGACTTAGCCGCACTATTAACGAACTTAGATGAGCACGATGTTTTGTTTATTGACGAAATTCATCGTTTGAGCCCAGTTGTTGAAGAAATTTTGTACCCGGCAATGGAAGATTACCAGCTGGATATTATGATAGGAGAAGGGCCGGCCGCGCGCTCGATAAAGCTCGACTTACCGCCTTTCACTTTAGTTGGGGCAACCACCCGCGCCGGAGCCTTAACCTCTCCATTGCGTGACCGTTTCGGCATTGTGCAACGACTAGAATTTTATGACGTAGAAGAATTAACCGATATTGTGTCTCGTTCCGCTCATTTTATGAACGTGACAATGAAAGAGGGCGGCGCCAAAGAAATTGCACGACGCTCGCGAGGAACGCCACGCATTGCCAACCGCTTGTTACGTCGGGTCAGAGACTATGCAGAGGTTAAAGGTAACGGCGAAATCGATCAGGAAATCGCAAATGCAGCATTAACTATGGTCGATGTTGATCATGCTGGCTTTGATTACATGGACCGTAAGCTTTTATTAGCCATTATGGAAAAGTTTATGGGCGGTCCTGTGGGGCTTGATAACCTTGCAGCGGCTATTGGCGAAGAAAAAGACACCATTGAAGATGTGCTTGAGCCTTACCTTATTCAGCAGGGCTTTTTGCAAAGAACACCGAGAGGCCGTTTAGCCACTCCAAGAGCGTATCAGCACTTTGGATTAAAACCTGAGAAATAGGCAAAAAAAAGCCCGCACAAAAGTACGGGCAAATAGAACAACAAGAAGGAAGTTAAATCCAGGGAACAATCTTCAAACAATCTAAGAAGAAGTGACAACCAATCTCTTCGTCTCTGATATGTGGGGTATTATAAGTATAATATGCGCTTGATCAAACAAGAAAAATTACTTTCTCGCATTAGAAAAACTAATTCGTAGTAAGGTGAAGCTGCTCAAAAAAAGCGCAACATAATTATAACAAAAACAAAAAGAGCAATTAAAACAAAGAGTTTTTGTTTTTATGTTTCAGTTCTGTCATAAAAAAAACTCTGCTGATAATTTAACCAGCGATACTTTTGGCGGTCTCTTTACAAATTATTACATTACGGTAACTTTTCAGAACTTTACCCGAGGTGCTAATGTCTCACTATCAGTTTGAATGGCCTATCCGCGTGTACTACGAGGATACAGATGCAGGTGGTATTGTTTATTACGCCAATTATCTCAAATTCCTTGAGCGGGCCAGGACGGAGTGGTTACGCTCATTAGGGATTGAACAGGACACTTGGTTGGCTCACAATATAGCCTTTGTTGTACGTAAGGTTGAGCTTGATTTAAAAAAGGCAGCCCGATTCAACGAAGAGCTAACAGTAACTGTCGACGTTATAAAAAAGAAAAAGGCGTCGTTAATGTTTGAACAGAATGTTTTGGGAAAAGATGGCAGTGTTCATTGCTCGGCAGTTGTTACTGCTGCATGTGTTGATAACTCAGTAATGAAACCTGTTGCTATTCCGGCATCTATTTTATCGCGTATTGAGACAGAGGTTTAGAGCGTGCAAGCAGAGCTATCGTTTATTGATTTATTTTTGCAGGCCAGCTTATTGGTAAAGCTGGTTATGATCATCCTTCTCGCTATGTCTGTTTGGGGCTGGGTACTGATATTCCAACGTCGGAAAGTACTTAACCAAGCGCAAAAAGACGCGTTAAAGTTTGAAGATCGCTTTTGGTCGGGTGTGGATTTAGCCCGTCTTTATCAGGAGATATCTGCGCGTGCAAAAAATGCTCGTGGCATGGAGTTAATGTTTCATGCTGGATTTAAAGAGTTTGCAAGGCTTCGTAACCAGTCCGCCGGGAGCAACCAATCAATGCTTGAAGGGGCGTTCCGTGCGATGCGTGTTGCTCACGCCCGTGAAATGGAGAAGCTAGATAGCCATTTGGGTACGCTGGCAACCATTGGTTCTATTAGCCCTTATATCGGCCTTTTCGGTACCGTATGGGGTATTATGAATGCGTTTATCGCGTTAGGGGCCGTGCAGCAGGCGACACTGGCGATGGTCGCTCCGGGTATCGCCGAAGCACTTATCGCAACCGCGCTGGGCTTATTTGCTGCGATACCGGCGGTTATTGCGTTTAACCGTTTTACGACCCGCGCGGAGAAAATTGATGGTCAATACATGAACTTTATTGACGAATTTACTTCTATCTTACAGCGTCAGGCACTGGCGAAGTCATCTAAAGAAAAAGTGGAAGGTGAGTCACTATGATGGTCATGCCGCGCAAACGGCGTAAGCCGGTTGCTGAGATAAACGTGGTGCCATACATCGATGTGATGCTCGTTCTTCTTATTATTTTTATGGTAACGGCGCCATTAATTACTCAAGGGGTAAAGGTAGACTTACCAAAAGCAACGGCAGAGCCATTGTCTGAAGACAGTAAGCCCCCGCTGGTTGCCTCTGTTGATGCCGAAGGCCGCTATTACCTGAACCAGGGTGATAGCCAAGACACGCCAATGCAGGCGGATGAGCTTGCGACTTTAGTGGCGGCGCATTTGCAAGTCGAGCCTGATACGCCGGTTATGGTGAACGGTGATGGTGCGGTATCTTATAACCAAATTGTTCAATTGATGGTGCTATTGCAAAGAGCTGGTGTACCATCGGTTGGGTTAATGACAGATTCGTCGGAAGAGTAGTTGTGGATAAATCGGAGAGCTTAACGTTACCGCTCATATATTCTATAGCAATACACGCTGTGATAGCGGGTGTATTGCTCATTAGCTTTGAGTTTACGCCATCGACACCAGAAGCGATGGAAGTTAACTTGAACCAAAGCGACATTGAACCTGCGGAAGAAATTGTCAGCGCAGTTTCCGTTGATAAAGCTAAGGTGCAGGAACAAGTCGATAGAATGACGCGACAAAAAGCCGAAGCAGAGGCTGCTGAGCAGCGACGAATTGAGCGTTTAGAGCGCCGAGCTGAGGAAGCACGTAAAGCTCGAGAGCGCGAAGAGCAACGTCAAAAAGAGATTGAACGTCAGCAAGAAATTGAACGCCAGGAAGCGGCTCAAGCGCGTAAAGAAGCTGAGCAGGCAAAGAAAGAAGCGCAGCGTTTAGCCGAAGAGAGAGCTAAGGCTGAAGCGGCGGCTAAAGAGGCTGAGCGCCGCAAAAAAGAAGCGGAAGAAGCTGAACGCAGAGCCGCAGAAGAGAGACGTAAACGCGAAGAAGCTGAGCGCCGGGCCGCTGAGCGAGAAGCACAATTGAAAAAAGAAATGGAAGAAGAGCGAGCTCGCCGTCAGGCAGCAAGACGTCAACAAGTGTTGAGTGAAGTTGAAAAGTATCAGGCATTAATACGGCAGACCATTCAACGTAACTGGACAGTTGACGACTCCATGCAAGGAAAGTCATGTGAGTTAACCATTAGCGTTGCGCCAAGTGGATTTGTTAAATCGGTAGATACCGGTAACGGTGATGCCAGTGTGTGTCGCTCAGCGCGTAATGCTGTTTTAAAAGCAAATACGCTACCGGTGTCGGAAGACCCGGAAATTTACCAGCAGATGAGTACAATCAAATTGACTGTTAAGCCACAGTTGTAATTAAGGTGACCAATGAGAAAAATCGTATTTCAAGCCCTGGCTCTGCTATTTGTTGTGATGAGCTCTGCCCGTGCAGGTGTGTTAGAAATTGTCATTACCGAAGGTATCGATACGGCACGACCTATTGCTGTGGTTCCTTTTGAGTGGAAAGGCGAAGGGCAGCCACCAGGAAATTTAACTGAGGTTATCGCTGCCGACTTAAGACGAAGCGGCCGATTTAACCCGATTCCTACAACAGCAATGCCCCAACGTCCGACCAAAGACGGGGATATTGACTACTCTGCCTGGGCGAAGATGGGCGTTGAAGCGGTGTTGGTCGGGTCCGTAGAACCGTACTCTGTTGACCGTTATATGGTTAAGTTTGAGTTGGTTGATGTATTGCGCGGGCAAATTACCGGTGGTAACGCTCAAATGTTGCGCGATGGTGAATTAGTGCAGAGTAATGACCACGTACTGGATTCACGTTCAAGTGTCATAGATGGGGATCAGTTCCGTAGCTACTCTCACCGTATCTCCGATGTTGTTTATGAAGCACTGACCGGTGAAAAAGGCGCGTTCATGACCAAGATTGCTTATGTGACGGTGAACCATGACGACCGTTACCCCTATAAACTTGCCGTAGCTGATTACGACGGCGCTAATGAAAAGATCTTGCTGCGCAGTCCTGAGCCGCTGATGTCTCCGTCTTGGTCACCAGACGGTAACAAGTTGGCTTACGTGAGTTTTGAAAATAAAACTGCAGAGATCTTCATGCAGGATATTTATACCACGCGCCGTGAAAAGCTAACGTCATTCCCGGGTATCAATGGTAACCCGGCGTTTTCACCGGATGGTTCAAAATTAGCGATGGTGCTCTCAAAAGATGGCAACCCGGAACTCTATGTTTTCGATATAAAAACGAAAAACTTGCAACGCGTTACGCGGAATCGTACGATTGATACAGAACCGAGTTGGACACCAGACGGAAAGTCGCTAGTATTTACGTCTGAACGTGGTGGCAGACCTCAGCTTTACAGTGTAGAGCTGTCTTCTGGTCAGGTTCGGCGTTTGACGTTCGAAGGTGAACAGAACTTAGGTGGTACGGTAGCGCCGTCTGGTGAAAACATGATTCTGGTAAACCGTACCAGAGGGAACTATCATATAGCTAAGCAGGAGTTCCCACGAGGAACAATGCAGGTTTTAACAAAAACGTCTTTGGATGAGTCACCAAGTATCGCGCCGAATGGCAGTATGGTGATATACAGTACAACGCATAATAACAAGCAAGTACTGGCATTGGTCTCTACCGATGGACGTTTTAAAGCAAGGTTACCGGCTTCTGATGGGGAAGTGAAATCTCCCTCTTGGTCGCCATTTATGTAAATAGCCTGAATGGTTGAATGTTCGATTAAACGATAAGGACGAAAAGGATGCAGCTTAATAAACTTTTTAAAGCTCTGGCAATCGTTGTACCAATGGCAACTCTGGCCGCTTGTAGCTCAAACCAGGAAACCGATTCAGGTGCGGGCGCAGGTCAGGAAACGAATCAACAAGCAGAGCAAGACTCTGGTGTTGAGGTTGGTGCAGCAGAGCGTCAACAAACTCTTGAAGAACAGCGTCAAGAAAAAATGGAAGCATTGCGCAAAGAACAGATTGTTTACTTTGCTTTCGATAAATCAAACGTACAATCTGAGTATGCTGAGCTATTAGCAGCACATGCTGATTACTTAGTTAAAAACCCGTCAGTGAAGGTTGTTATCGAAGGCCATGCTGATGAGCGCGGTACACCTGAATACAACATTGCACTTGGCGAGCGCCGTGCACAAGCGGTTGAAGACTACCTGCACAACTTAGGTGTTCAGGACTCTCAGACTTCTACCGTATCTTACGGTGAAGAGAAGCCTTTAGTTGATGCGTCAACTGAAAGTGCATACGCGAAGAACCGTCGTGCGGTTTTAGTGTACTAATCCCAGACTTAAACGGGTAGTTCATGAAAAAAACGCTGTTAGCTGTCAGTTTGTTAGTGCCTGGGCTTGCATTAGCCCAGGCGCCTGTTTCAGGTTTGTCTTCTTCAGGTGATGTTGAGAAACGCCTAGAACAAATTGAGCGTATGCTCGAAGCTCGTTCTAGTGCGCAACTTAACATGATGGATCAACTTAGTTCTGTGCAACAAGACGTTGCAGAATTAAGAGGTATAACTGAAGAGCACGCCTACCAATTGGAACAACTTTTACAACGCCAGCGCGAGCTGTATCAGGAAATTGATCGTCGCTTTAGCCAGCTAAAGGACAACAATAGCCAGAGTAATAGTGCTGGCTCGGGTTATTCCGATATGCAGCAGGTACCAACGCAAACTGATAGCAGCAGTTATTCAGCGAGCTTGAGCGAAAATGACGCCTATGACAAAGCCATTGCTTTGGTTTTGGAAGACAAGCGTTATGACGCTGCCATTCCGGCTTTCCAGTCCTTCCTGGAGAGCTTTCCTAACTCTACTTACGTGCCAAACGCCCATTACTGGCTGGGACAGCTTTATTTTGCTCAGCAAGAGTATGATAAGGCCGAACAGCAGTTCATGACGGTAGTTGAAGACTATCCGGATAGTAATAAGCGTGGCGACTGTTTATTGAAGCTTGGCGCTATCGCAAATGACCAGGGTAATACCGCTGATGCTAAGCGCTATTACGAAAAAGTTATTAGCGAATACCCAGACAGTACTGAAGCAAATTTAGCCAAGCAAAGACTGAATTAACTAACACGAGCGCAACATGTGTTCGTGAATTAATCAGTCAGACAGTTTTTTTCAATTTTAAGTTGCATAAGCGCGTTATTTCAGTAAACTATGCCGCCGTTGCCAAGCAGAACTGGTAACGAATAGTTAGCGTTGGGTTGTTAGCTCAGTTGGTAGAGCAGTTGACTTTTAATCAATTGGTCGCAGGTTCGAATCCTGCACAACCCACCATTCGCTAACGCTAAGAAAATCAGAAATATGGGTTGTTAGCTCAGTTGGTAGAGCAGTTGACTTTTAATCAATTGGTCGCAGGTTCGAATCCTGCACAACCCACCATTTCCTCTTTCTGATAACTTAACTACAACCCCCTCTTGAATTCGATTATACTAGCCGCCACGTTATACAGAACACTTGGACATAAGCTGTAATACCATGACTGAGATTCAAACGCTGGATACCCTTGATTACCGGTTTCCGCCAAAACCTAAGCCTTTGACGCCTGAAGAAAAGCAGGAAACTGTCGCGCGTATAAAAGAGCTCTTAAAAGAGAAAGACGCAGTGTTAGTGGCTCACTACTATACTGACCCTGACATTCAGGCTCTGGCTGAAGAAACAGGCGGCTGTGTTGCTGACTCTTTGGAAATGGCGCGCTTTGGTCGTGACCATCCGGCGAAGAAGCTAATTGTTGCCGGTGTTCGCTTCATGGGAGAGACAGCAAAAATACTCACGCCTAATAAACAGGTGTTAATGCCGACCCTCGATGCCGAATGCTCTTTGGATTTAGGTTGCCCACCAGATAAGTTTGCGGAGTTTTGTGACCAACACCCTGACCGTACCGTTGTGGTTTATGCAAATACGTCAGCTGCAGTTAAAGCCCGCGCTGACTGGGTAGTGACATCCAGTATGGCATTAGAGCTGGTTGATCATCTCGATGCAAAAGGCGAAAAAATACTATGGGCACCCGATAAACATTTAGGCGGTTATATTGCCCGTGAAACAGGTGCAGACATGCTGTTATGGCAGGGTGCTTGTGTTGTACACGACGAGTTTAAAGCGAAAGCTCTAAACGACATGAAAGCGTTACATCCTGACGCAGCCATTCTGGTTCACCCAGAGTCGCCTGAAAATATCGTAGCAATGGCCGATGCTGTCGGTTCAACTTCGCAGCTCATAAAAGCCAGCCAAGAGCTTCCGAATGACACCTTTATTGTGGCTACCGACAAAGGCATTTTTTATAAAATGCAGCAGTTGCAGCCGAATAAGACGTTTATTGAAGCACCTACGGCGGGTAATGGTGCAACCTGTCGAAGCTGCGCGCATTGTCCGTGGATGGCAATGAACGGCCTTAAAGCCATAGAGCAAGCGCTAGAAACCGGTGGCAAAGAGCATGAAATTCATGTTGACCCGGAACTGGGCAAGAAGGCTATGGTGCCGCTTGATAGAATGCTGGCCTTTGCCGCCACGCTGAAATAACCCCAAAGGCCTCAATCCGAGGCCTTTTTTTATATCTATACAACCTATTTATAACGATAATAAGTAAGCTTCCTACCGAACTCCATAACTGCATGCTAATCTAAAATAATTGACTATTTATTCAGGGGCGTTGCATGGGGTTGTATCAAAATGCAGATGTAAGAGACAACTGTGGCTTTGGCTTAATTGCTAATATCAATGGTGAGGCCAGGCATGAGTTAATAGCCACTGCATTGCATGGCCTGGACAGAATGCAGCACCGTGGCGGTATTGGTTCGGATGGTAAAACAGGCGACGGCTGTGGTCTTTTATTGCAGTTACCCGAACAATTTTTTAAGGACTACGCGAAGTCTCAGAATTGGTCGCTCAGTAAGAAGTTTGCTGTTGGTATGGTGTTTTTTAGTAAAGACCATGACAAAAAGGAAGCCGCTCGCCAGCTTATAGAGCAAGAGTTACAAAAAGAAACTTTAACCGTAAACGGGTGGCGTAAGGTTCCGACAGAGCCTTCTATTTTAGGTGAGCAAGCCGCACTGTCTGAGCCTGATATCGAGCAAGTCATTGTGTCAGCACCTCCCGGCTGGCGAAAAAAAGACCTGGAACGTCGGCTATATATGGCGCGCCGCCGCATAGAGCAGCATTATGCCGACAATAGTGAACTGTATATCGCTTCTTTATCAAGTTTAGTCATTGTTTATAAAGGTCTGGTGTTAGCAAAAGATCTGGCTAGTTATTATCACGATCTCGCTAACGACAAACTGACGACGACTATTTGTGTGTTTCACCAACGCTTTTCAACGAATACTCAACCCCGTTGGCCATTAGCACAGCCATTTCGCTTTCTCGCCCATAATGGTGAAATTAATACCATACGGGGAAACCGACAGTGGGCAAGAGCCCGAGCCTATAAGTTCCACACGCCGTTACTGCCAGACTTACAAAACGCAACGCCGTTAGTTGGCATGAGCGGCTCAGATTCTGCTTCTCTCGACAATATGCTGGAGTTACTGTTAGCCGGTGGTATGGACTTATTCCGCGCAATGCGCTTGTTAATTCCACCTGCCTGGCAGGGTGATGCAACCATGTCGGAAGATATGCGTGCATTCTACGAGTTTAACGCGCTTCATATGGAGCCCTGGGACGGTCCTGCCGGTGTTGTCTTAAGTAATGGTCGCCATGTGGCCTGCAGTCTGGATAGAAACGGCTTACGTCCTGCACGTTACGTGTTGACCGAATCTGGCACTCTCACTATTGCGTCAGAGGTGGGGATTTGGGACTACGACGAAGCTGAAGTCAAAGAAAAAGGTCGACTGGGACCGGGGCAGATGATGGCCGTCGACACCTATACCGGAAAAATTTGGTATAACGATGACATAGAAACCGAGCTTAAAGATCGTCACCCCTACAAGCAATGGTTGTCACAAAACCGTCGCCATTTAGTGCCGTTTGAGCGCAGTCACGCCGACAAAATAGGCCAGCGGCTGTATGACGACGAGACAATGGCGGTATTTCATAAAGCGTTTCTCTACTCCGAAGAAGAACTGCAGCAGGTGATGAGTGTTCTTGCTAAAGACGGTCAGGAAGCGGTTGGCTCCATGGGCGACGATACCCCGCAAGCCTTTTTGTCAAAGCAACCGCGACTGCTTTATGACTATTTCCGGCAGCAGTTTGCGCAGGTCACTAACCCCGCCATCGACCCTATTCGGGAACGTCACGTTATGTCGTTAAGCACCATCATTGGTCGCGAGCATAACGTATTTAATGAAGCGTCTGGCGATGCCGACCGAGTGGTCTTTGAGTCGCCTATTTTAATGTATACCGACATTAAGCAACTGCGGGAGTTAGATGAAAAGCACTATCGTAGTATGAATTTTTCACTGGCCTTTAACCCGGCAGATAAGCCGTTACAACAGGCGCTCACTGAAGTTGTTGAGAACGTGGTTGAGGCGGTAAGGCAGCAAAGCGTGGTCATTGCCATTCTTAGCGACCGCCACTTTGAAAAAGGTGATGTTACTATTCCGGCACCAATGGCAGTTGGCGCGGTTCAACAGGCGTTGGTGCATGAAAACCTGCGCTGCGACTCCAATATTATTATTGAAACTGCGTCAGCGCGTGACTCGCATCACATGGCGGTTCTTCTGGGGCTGGGTGCCACGGCTATATACCCATTTTTGGCGTACGAAACGGTTGAACAGCTCGTTGAAAAGCAAAAAGTCGACTTATCCGTCCGAGAAGCACTACTGAATTACCGTAAAGGGCTGAATAAAGGGCTGTTGAAAATACTCTCGAAAATGGGCATTTCGACAATCTCCGGCTACCGTGGTGCATCGCTGTTTGAAGCCATTGGGCTTAATGAGGATGTCAGAGAGCTGTCCTTTTGCAATATGCCTGCGCGCATTAACGGAACAGGTTTTGACGACATACAGCAGGATTTACTGCAGCGTTTCCAGAAAGCCTGGTTGAAGCGCAAACCCTTAGCGCAGGGTGGTTTATTAAAGTACGTTCATGGCAGTGAGTATCATGCTTATAACCCCGATGTTGTAGTGGCCTTACAGGAAGCGGCTAATACCGGAGACGAAGGCGCTTACAAGGTTTACGCCAAGCATGTGAATGAACGACCAGTGACTCATATTCGTGACTTGCTGGACTTGAAGCTGCCGGAAACCCCCGCTATCGACATTAAACAGGTTGAACCCAAAGAGCGTTTGTACCAACGCTTTGACACCGCCGCTATGTCCATTGGTGCGCTCAGTTCAGAAGCCCATGAAGCACTAGCGATAGCAATGAACCGAATTGGCGGACACTCCAACTCTGGAGAAGGGGGCGAAGACCCTAAACGGTTCAATACTGAAAAGAACTCACGTATTAAACAAGTCGCGTCAGGGCGTTTCGGTGTGACACCGCATTACCTGGTGAATGCTGACGTTATTCAAATTAAAGTGGCTCAAGGCGCGAAACCCGGAGAGGGTGGACAACTTCCCGGTGAGAAGGTGACTGCGGAAATTGCCCAGCTGCGCTACGCAGTGCCGGGTACGACATTAATATCACCGCCGCCGCATCATGATATTTATTCGATTGAAGATCTCGCCCAGCTTATTTTTGATCTTAAGCAGGTAAATCCAACGGCGCTGGTATCAGTGAAGTTGGTTTCTACGCCGGGTATTGGAACCATCGCTACGGGGGTGGCAAAAGCCTATGCTGACCTTATTACGGTCTCGGGCTACGACGGTGGCACCGGTGCCAGTCCGTTAACCTCAGTGAAGTATGCCGGCTCACCCTGGGAGCTGGGGCTAGCTGAGGTGCATGAGGCCTTGGTTACGAACAAACTAAGACACAAAATACGGCTGCAGGTAGATGGTGGTCTGAAAACCGGCAAAGATATTGTCAAAGCCGCTATTTTAGGTGCGGAAAGCTTTGGTTTCGGTACTGCGCCGATGGTCGCTCTGGGCTGTAAATACTTAAGAATTTGCCACTTAAATAATTGCGCGACCGGTATTGCAACGCAAGACGAATTACTCAGGAAGAAGCATTTCTCCGGCTTGCCGGGAAAAGTCATTCGATTGTTTGAGTTTATGGCGGAAGAAGTGCGCGACATTCTGTCTTACTTGGGTGTAACAGAGCTTACGGACGTGATTGGGCGCACAGAGTTGCTAGAACGCTTAGCGGGTGAAACGAAACGTCAGCAAGCGGTAGACTTAACCGAGTTACTCGCGTCGTCGGGCATTCAGTCTGAACACCCATTGCATTGCACAGAAAAGAACGAGCCTTTCGATAAAGGCGACTTGAATCAGCAAATATTGTCAGCGGCTCAGCCTGCCGTGGAAAGTAAGTCAGGCGGCAAATGGTCGTACTCCATTCAAAATAACGACCGCTCTGTTGCAGCTAGTTTATCGGGCCATATTGCTAAATGGCATGGTAATCAGGGTATGGCGACAGCGCCTATCACTTTGAACTTTAACGGTACGGCAGGCCAAAGCTTCGGTGCCTGGAACGCCGGTGGCTTAAAACTAAGGCTGACCGGAGATGCCAATGACTACGTCGGTAAAGGCATGGCTGGCGGCGAAATTGTCTTAAAGCAGCCTATAAATGCAAACTACCTAAGTGATAAAGCAGCCATTATGGGGAATACCTGTTTGTACGGTGCCACCGGAGGCAAGCTTTATGCGGCGGGCGGTGCCGGCGAACGTTTTGCCGTACGTAATTCAGGGGCCACCGCTGTGGTTGAGTCTATTGGTGATCACGGCTGTGAGTACATGACAGGTGGTATTGTCGCAGTATTAGGCGATTGCGGCATCAACTTTGGTGCCGGTATGACAGGCGGTTTTGCGTACTTGCGTGATTTAGACGGGGACTTACACCGCCGTTTAAACCATGAGCTGGTTGAAGCGTTAGAAATAGAAACCTCCATTATTAAAGAGCATTTGCGTGGGCTTATTCATGAACACCATGAGGCCACTGGCAGTGCATACTCCAGAAAGCTACTAGCGTCCTTTGACGAGACGGTAAAAAGCTTCCGTATTGTGAAGCCAAAATCTCAGGACGTGTCCGACTTACTGGGACACCGCGCACGCTCTACTGCTGAACTTCGGGTACAGGTGATGTAATGAATAAAAATGTGTATCAATTTCTAGACGTTCAGCGAATCGATCCGCCGAAAAAGGCTGCCGATGAGCGTCGCATTGAATTTACCGAAATTTATGAGCCTATGTCGGGTTTACAGCTGCAAGGGCAGGCTGATCGTTGCCTGGACTGTGGTAATCCGTATTGCGAGTGGAAGTGTCCGGTTCACAACTATATTCCCCAATGGTTGGAATTAGCGAATCAGGGGCGGGTGACGGAAGCCGCAGAGCTTATGCATAAAACCAATAGTCTGCCAGAGGTCTGTGGTCGTGTGTGTCCGCAAGATCGTCTCTGCGAGGGGGCTTGCACGCTTAACGATGGCTTCGGTGCTGTCACTATTGGCAGTATTGAAAAGCAAATTGTCGATGAAGCCTTTGCCAATGGCTGGCGACCCGACTTAAGCGGGGTCGCACAGCGAGTGGAGCGAGTCGCTGTTATTGGCGCAGGACCGGCCGGTTTAGCCTGTGCCGATGTACTGGCGCGTAATGGTGTTACCGCAACGGTGTATGACCGTTACCCTGAAATTGGTGGGTTGCTGACTTACGGTATTCCACCATTCAAACTCGACAAGGCAGTCATGAAGTTACGCCGCGAGATATTCATTGAAATGGGAATCGAGTTTAAGTTGGGCGTAACGGTTGGCGAAGACATTGAGTTTTCTGAGCTACTGGATCAATACGATGCGGTGTTTTTGGCGTTAGGTACTTATAAAGCACTGGATGGCGGCTTAAAAGGGCTAGAGTATAACGGCGTGTATCCGGCATTGCCGTTTCTTATTGGCAATACGCAAACCCTCATGCCTCATCAACCCATGCCGCAATACCCACATATTGACCTTAACGGGAAACAAGTGGTGGTGCTGGGTGGAGGTGATACCGCTATGGATTGTGTACGCACTTCAATTCGGCAAGGTGCGACGTCGGTGACTTGCGCTTACCGACGCGACGAAAGCAATATGCCGGGCTCGCACCGCGAGGTGGAAAATGCCAAAGAAGAAGGTGGTGAGTTCTTATTTAACGTTCAGCCGGTGGAAATAGAAGCAAACGAGTCTGGACAGGTGACTGGTGTCAAAATGGTGAAAACGGCATTAGGACAGCCCGACAGTGATGGCCGACGCCGGCCTGAGCCCGTTGAGGGCTCAGAATTCACTTTGCCTGCAACGGCGGTAATTATCGCTTTTGGTTACCAGGCGAACCCACCTGAGTGGCTGAAGAAGCATAATGTTGAACTGAGCGACTGGGGCACGGTGTTAACCGACTCGAATCAAGAGTTCGCTATGCAAACCAGTCACCCGAAGATCTTCGCCGGCGGTGACATGGTTCGCGGCGCAGACTTGGTTGTTACTGCTATAGCCGAAGGTCGCTCCGCCGCTGAAGGAATGCTCGATTATTTTGACCAGCTATTAATAAAAGCCTCATAGCCTTCGACAAAGGTGGGGTATTTAAGCTTATAGCCGCTGTTTTTCAGGCGGCTATTGTCACATCGCTTTGAACCTCTGGGACCCGGACCAGGCTCAACGTCAGAGGTAATACTGGCTCCGAGTTGCTCCGCTAACCATTGATACATGTCGTATTGTTTAACGGGTTCATCGTCACTGACAAGATAAAGCGGCTGCGGGCTTTTAATCGATGTTAATAACGCATGAATAAAACCGGCGACATCATCTTGATGAATTCGGTTCGTCCAACTGTCACGTAAACTCATATTCCCGGCAACCAGCTGCTTGAATAGATAGTCTCTGCCTTCACCGTAAATACCGCTACAACGTAAAATCGTGGTTTGTGTTGGCAGCGAGTCAATTAGCGACTCGGCCTGTAACAACGCCTGACCAGATTCAGACGTAGGAGCCGTTTCACTGGTTTCATCTATCCATTCGCCATCTTGCTGAGCATAAACGCCGGTACTGGACACATAAATAATGTAAGGCTGTTGCCCACTTTGTGCTAATACCTGCTGCAAGTGCCGACAGGACACAACATAACCATCGTGGTAGCGTTGCGAGCCTGAACGCGACGGAGTCAGAGTAACGACAATAGCGTCCCATTGAGTGTTGAATAACCGCATTAGATCCTGTTCGTTATTAAAGTCGCCAGCGACAAGTTGAACACCATCAATAGTGGGTTTGCTGTCGGGGTGTCGGCAAAGGCCGGTGACACTATGTCCACCTTTAACCAACAAGCGCGCAGTGCGTTGAGCGATGTCTCCGTAGCCGAGTAAAAGCGTTTGCATGATCAACCCCTTAGCGTTAATGTAAATAAAATGTATCAGCGACTTAAATAACGATAAAAAACAGTGCCACAATGACCCTCAATGCCGCCTTGCAGACACTCGTTGACGAGTTAAAGACAGAGTATCATCGCTCGCAGTTTGAGTCTGTATTTAAGCGCAGAACCAAACACCTCAGCGGCCCCGATAAGCTGAAAGTTAAAATGGCCATTACCGAATTGGCAAAACCAGCGTTAGGCGTTGTCGATTTGCGAAAGAAAGTCCCCTATGAGGTCTTTCCTTACTCCTTTCAGGGGCGCACCCATTATTTTGACAGCCGAGCACAACAACTGTTTGAAAAAGGTCTGAAAGCGTACAAAGGCGTTTTTACCGAAGACACTAAACAGCAAATTCTGGCGTTGAGAAATCAATACACTCATGAATTAACGGCAAGTAATACACAAGCGACTTCCTTAGACAGCTTTATAGCCGGGCATCCTTATTCTCGTCGGGAAGAGCGTATGAACTTTGTCTCGCCGATTTCTTTTACGTTAGCGGATGGACAGTCGTTCACTGCAACGTCGGTGGATATATCGACAAACGGTCTACAAATAAAAGTGGAATCTTCCGAACAAATAAAGTCGTTACTTTTTGCTCAGCTGGAAGTGTGCTTTTCTGGCATAGCAGAGAATTTTGTGGTTAGCAGTAAGCCGTGCGTGCAATACCGCGTGGTTGCTGTGCAGAGCAGTGAACCATACGTTTACTTGCGGCTGAAGCGATTAGAAACCGATGACAACAACGCCTTTCGCACGTTTATTGATGAGCTTATCAACCAGTATAAGCACCGTTATAAAGTCAATATTGATCATAGCTTGCAAAGGGTAAAAGCCCGTGGTTATGAAGCACTGTGGGCGAGCGCCTACGGTGGATTAAAAATAGTCTTGCCAGACGATAAGCCAACTTGTTGTGTGCTGGCTACTGAAACTAACCGGACTTTATTAAACAGTTGGCAAAAGCATGCCACCGATACGCTCGCGCAACTCATGGAAATGGCGTGGGTGAAGCAATCGGTTGATGAGCTGAAAGCGGAACGTAAGCAAAGTCGACGTCAGCTTTGTTTTTTCAGATTGAGTCTGCCGCTAAATAAGCGTTGGCACGAGTACATTGTTCCTGTCGCCGAATTGAGCAAAGAAGCAGGCTGGCTAGGGTCGTTATTTGCTTTAAAACAGGCTGGGTACCCTGTACAGATTTATGAAATCACCCTAACGCACGATGCCAAGCGACAGGCAGTATTTGCTGAACTTCAAAAGTTGCCGCTGCCGTTTGTGAATGACACAAATGTTGAGAAGCTAGCGCTGTCAAAGTTGAAACCTTACCAGTTAGAAGACCCTTCGTTACGGAAAGTCTCAGTTATTGAAAGCGATGAGAGCACTCTGTCAGTGCAATTTAGCAATGCTTTATCGAACGCCTTATTTGTTCATAAAGACGGCGGTAAGTGGCAGCCTAAAGTAGCGGGTCTTATGCCCTTTAGCGAGGGCTTGCCGGCTCCCTTTAAAGACGCCGGCTTTTGGCTCAGTGACAGTGATAAAGTATTGGGGGGGCGACAGTTACAGCGGCAAATTATTGATGCGTTAAAGCGAACAAAAGATCCCAGCGATTTGCCAACGATTGTTGTATTACGAGTGTCGCACTTTCCAGGCAAAGAAACGGTAATAGGGCGGTCATTAAAGACCTACAAGACCTTTAATGAGGCGGCTGAATATGTGAATTTTCTAAAAGATGACGGTCAAATTTTAGCCTTACACATCCACGGCAGCTGCTGTGAAGCCAACTTGAGCGATGCGGTGCGTAACGAATTGTCCTATATAAGCCGCTATCTACCGCACCGGGCGAAAGAGTTTGAAGCGGAGTTTCTTCAGTGTAAGGCTGTTATTACCGTGTCAGACGTGACTCAAAGCCTGATTCATTTATCTTCACTTGTACAACAGCCAAAGAGCGTTCTAAAGCAAGCCAATTAAGCGCCTTTTCATCACGGTTGTCATACCGCATAATCGAATGACATTACTTCAATAGTTAAGAAGGGTTGTTTTATGACTAAACAATGGTTAGCGCCTGCGCTGTTACTGGGGCTGGGTACGACGTTTTCATTCGGAGTCCATGCTCAGGACGCAGTGAGTTATGAAGACAAAGAAGAGCTGCACGACATTGTGAAAGCCGTAGAAGCCGACAATATAGAAAAAGACATTCGTAAGTTAGTCAGCTTTGGTACCCGTCATACTCTGTCGGAAACTGAATCCGATACCCGTGGTATTGGTGCTGCGCGCCGCTGGATTTATTCGGAGTTTGAGAAAATATCGCAAGCCTGCGGTGGTTGTCTGGAAGTTATGTATGTCAGTGACGTTGTGTCTGGCGAAGACCGCGTTCCAGACCCGGTAGAAGTAAAAAGCGTTATTGCTATTCAAAAAGGAACAACCGATCCGAATCGCTACGTCATGATGTCTGGCGATATCGATTCTCGCGTTAGTGACGTTATGGACTACACATCAGACGCTCCCGGCGCGAATGACAATGCCTCAGGTGTTGCAGGCACCTTGGAAGCGGCACGCGTGCTGAGTCAATATGAGTTTGATGGCTCTATCGTTTACGCCGCTTTGGCGGGCGAGGAACAAGGCTTGTTTGGCGGTAAAATTTTAGCGAAGAAAGCGAAAGACGAAAATTGGCATCTAACCGCTGTGTTGAATAACGACATGATTGGCAACATTGAAGGCATTAACGGTGTTATCAACAATTCAACAGCGCGCATTTTTGCTGAAGGCACCCGTATGAACGAGTCTGACCGCGAAGCCACTATGCGTCGTTACTATGGTGGGGAGGTTGACTCTCCGTCTCGCAATTTAGCGCGTTACATAGACTGGGTGGCAGACCGATATGTGCCGAACTTAGATACCATGGTTATTTATCGTTTGGACCGCTTTGGCCGGGGCGGTCATCACAGACCCTTTAACGACCTCGGCTATCCGGGCATTCGTATTATGGAAACGAATGAAAACTACAACCGTCAGCATCAGGATTTGCGTACCGAAAATGGCATCAAATACGGTGACACTATTGATGGTGTGAACTTTGAATACGCCGCTAAACTAACCGCATTGAACGCCGCATCACTGGCTAGCATGGCGTGGGCGCCACGACCTCCGGCAAACGTTGAAATTGAAGGGGCGGTTAAACCGGACACAACGTTAAGCTGGAGTGCGCAAAGCGAAGACGAAGAGAACATTGCTGGTTATAAAGTGTATTGGCGTTTAACTGACGCACCACAGTGGCAGTTTAGCCGCTATGTTGGCAACGTGAATGAATACACGCTGGAAAACATTGTGATCGATAACTACATTTTTGGTGTAGCTAGTGTAAGCAAAGACGGCTTTGAAAGCCCGGTTGTTTTCCCAGGACCAGCAGGACAGTTTTCGATTGAGTGAGACGTACTTTAAAGAACTACCTGTGCCACTGAATGACAGCGACGAACCAAGAACTGTTGGTTTTGAGCTGGAGTTCAGTGGCTTAACATTAGAACAGACATCGACAATTTTGTGCTCAGTCGTCGATGGTGAATGTGTTCGTGAATCAAAAGCAGAGCACAAAGTTAAAACCTCAGACCTGGGCACTTTCAATGTCGAAATTGACTGGGCGTACCTTAAGAAAAAAGCGAAAGCAGAGGGCGCCGACGAGTCCAGCCTGTTAAAAGAGCTGGGCAATTTAGCGGAGCGTTGGGTGCCGATTGAAATTGTCTGCCCACCGTTAACGCTAGCGCAGTGCAAGGTACTGACAACGCTCGTTGATAAGCTTCGTAACGCAGGCGCAAAAGGTACCGATGAGTCCTGGATAGCCGCCTATGGGGTTCATATCAATGCTGAAATCCCTAAACTCGATGCGCCAACCGTACTGCGATATTTGCAGGCATATGGTCTGCTGCAATGGTGGCTAATCGAGAAGCATCAGGTTGATACCACACGCAAAATCAGCCCGTATATTGATAAATACCCTGAAGACTATCTGCACCGCCTGATGACTCAGGACGAGGCTGATATGTCGACACTCATTGATGATTATTTGTCGTTTAACGCAACTCGAAACCGAGCGTTAGATATGCTTCCGCTGTTTAGCATGGTTGACGAAGATAAGGTCATGAATGTTGTTAATGACGGAAAAATAAAAGCACGTCCAACGTTTCATTACCGTCTTCCTAATTGCCAAATTGAGCATCCCGGCTGGCAGCTTAGTGAAGAATGGAACTTATGGTGGGTGATAGAAGCTTTGGCAAGTGACCAAAACGCTTTGGCGTATTGGCGCAATGCATTTCTCGAGGCGGAGAGACCGATAATGGGCGTCGCCGAAACGGACTGGAAAGAAAGGCTAACGCAATGGCTCAGCGACCGCGAGTGGTGGTAACAGGGGCCGCACGCAAATGGTCTCCCTCGTGGTGGTGCACCTGGCTGGCGCTCAGGCTACTTGGTGCTCACCCCATAAGAGTGAGTGTCAGGCACCGCTGTGAAAGCCCCAACGTGGATGCCGTAATTATTGGTGGTGGCGATGACATCAGTCCGTCTCACTACAACCAGCCTCCCGAGCCCGATGGCGAATATGACCCCGATCGCGATGACATTGAAATTCGCTGGATACAGTGGGCGCTTGAGAATAGAAAGCCGCTTTTGGGCATTTGTCGCGGCTCTCAACTTATTAATGTCGTGCTTGGTGGTGAACTGAACCAGAACATAAAAGAGCTGAGAAAGCTAACCTATAACCGTCCGGGCTTGTTGCCGACTAAACAAGTGTTTTTAGAAAAGGGCAGTTTGCTGTCAGAAATATGCAAGAAGAATAAGCTCCGCGTGAACAGTCTGCACTCTCAAATTGTAAAACGGGTGGGTGTAGGCATACGAGCTACCGGCTGGGACTTAGACGGCTTTATTCAGGCGTCTGAGAGTGATGGTCGAGAACGAGCCGTTATTGGCGTTCAGTGGCATCCGGAATATATGTTTTACGTACCCAGCCAACTCAGAATTTTTCGTTGGTTATTAAGCCGTTAAATAATTAAACGCAAAAACCGATTAATTTCATCTTATTTTATCCGTTCTTTCTGATCCTTCCTTTCAGTTATTCTGTATAAACATTCAACTAAATATAAATCCCGGCAGTTTTGAGGTAAGAGAAAGATGACGATAGCAAATAGGTTATACGCAGGCTTTGCGTTCATTCTGTTATTGCTTGCAATAACCACCATTATAGGCACCTACCAAGTAGGCGAAATTGATAAAACCCTGGTGCGTGTCAACGAAGTCGGTAGCGAAAAACAACGATTTGCTATCAATTACCGTGGCAGTGTGCACGACAGAGCCATTGCGTTACGCGACTTAGTATTAGTCGAGCGCGCAAGTGAACGGCCGCCGTTGAGAGAGCTTGCTTCAGTCGGACCAACGTCAGCAAGCGCAGGACTATGTTATTCGTGAGTTGGGGTCTATTTATGCTGAGTGGCTTAACCGTATTAACGACTTTATCGACTATCAGGAAGCGAGCATCTCTAAGGGCACCCAGGGTGTTATGGAGCGAAGCGAAAACTTTGCCACGTTAATGTGGTGGATAACGGCGTTCGCGATTATTGCCGGTGGTTTGGTTGCCTGGAGAATTGTGGTTCGACTAACGCACAGAATTGGTGGTGAGCCAGAAGAAGCGGCGCAGCTAGCCGATGATACCGACAAGGAAACCGTCAACGGCAGCCGTGAAGTAGAAGCAACGGTGCGCTCTATTGAAGAGCTGGCTAAACAGGTTGAAAGTGCTTCAGCGGTTATTGGTGAACTGTCTGACAATACTGCTGAAATTAATAAAGTTCTAGAGGTTATTGAAGGCATTGCTGACCAGACCAACTTGCTGGCGCTGAACGCAGCGATAGAGGCAGCTCGCGCAGGTGAACATGGGCGAGGTTTCTCAGTAGTCGCCGACGAAGTTCGGGCACTGGCAAACAGAACTCAGGACTCAACACGCAGCATTCAAAGCCTTATTGAAACCATGCGTGGCAGCGCCACCAACGCGGTTGACGTGATGGAGCAAGGCCGCCAGAAAGCCACCGAGAGTGTTGAGCAAGCGCGCAGAGCAGGGGAGTCATTGCAGTCTGTAAACACCTCGGTTGCGAAAATGAGCGACATGAACGCACAAATAGCAACAGCTGCTGAAGAGCAAACCGCTGTTGCAGAAGAAATTAACCAGAACTTCACCTCTATCACCGAAGCTGCTGAGCAAGCCGCTGCGGGCTCAGAGCAAATTAGTGAAGCCAGCCGCGAGCTGCAAGAGCTGGCAAAACGGTTAAATAATGGCATGAAGCGCTTTAAAATTGCTTAAAGCCCTTGATTAGAACGGCTAAAACCCCTACCATAGCGGCCGTTCTGGAGAGGTGTCCGAGTGGCTGAAGGAGCACGCCTGGAAAGTGTGTATACGGCAACGTATCGAGGGTTCGAATCCCTCTCTCTCCGCCAGATACAAAGAAACCGCCCTTGTGGCGGTTTTTTTGTGTCTGCAGAAAGAGGACTTGATGAGAACCCTAAGGTTCGACAAAACGGCAGGAAAGCCGTTTTGAACAGCGCTTTAGCGCTGCCCGAAGGGCGAGGGCCATGGAGGGCCCGAGTTAATCCCTCTCTCTCCGCCAGATACAAAAGGAACCGCCCTTGTGGCGGTTTTTTTGTGTCTGCAAGACTCGTTTCTATTGCAATAATCCCCCCGGGTGGTAGTTTAAAAATTCGTTTAATAGGTAAGTACCAGGGAAGGTGTGACATTGCATTTTGTTCTGGCGCTTTCCTGCCAAGTAATAAAACCAATAAGGACAGGTTATGTTTAAGCGAGTTTTACCGGTAGTGGCAGGCGCAATTATGTTATCGGCGTGCAGCGGCGGAACGCCGGCGTGCAGTGACTCTGAAACGGTCGATTTAGTGTTAGAAATTAGTAACGAAGAACTGGTTGCGCAACTGGGGACTGAATTCTCAAGTCTCATTGATATGTCGCTTGATGCGATTCGCACGCAAGGACACGATGAAAAGCTCGATACTTACCAGTGTGCGGCAGACTTACTTATGTCCGGGCCCGGCGGTGAGAGTAGTATACCGGTTGAGTATACGGTTGAGTCAACGGACGATACCGACGAGTTTTACGTAACCGTTTACGGGCTATAAGCCAGATACTAAAAAGGCGCCGTCTGGCGCCTTTTTGCTTTCATAAACAAAACTTACATCATTTTTTGTAAGTAAAGCTGTTCACCCAGCTTGTCCATTAAGCCCAACTGAATTTTCAGCCAGTAGGCGTGGTCTTCTTCGGTGTCTTTTAAAATGCCTACCAACATATCGCGTGTTACGTAATCGTCGACTTCTTCACAGTACTCGATAACTTCACGCAATGTTTTCGCATTGTTGTACTCAAGCTGTAAGTCGTTTTCCAGCATTTCACGAACGTCAGAGCCAATATTGTGCGGCTCACGGCTTTTCATGTCCGGCTCGCCTTCTAAAAACAGAATACGACGAATCAGTAAATCAGCATGACCACGTTCGTCATCAATTTCATGGTTAATGCGCTCATAAAGCTTCATTAAGCCAAAATCTTCGTATTGACGTGAGTGGGAGGTGTATTGGTCAATTGATGTCAGTTCAAACGCGAGCAAACGGTTTAATTGCTCAACAACATTGTTATCTCTGCGCATTACTCAGCCTCATCCATTTTTGTTTGTAAGTACACCTCATTACCAAGGCGGGAGATAAGATCAATTTGAGTTTCCAGCCAGTCCAGGTGCTCTTCCTGAGCGTCCAGAATATCCCGTAACGCTTTACGACTGACATAGTCTTTGTGCTCTTCGCAGACTTTTATGGCGTCGCGTATGGCGCTGACGTCACCAAACTGCACCTTGTGGTCAAGCTCTAACATTTCGCGAGGCTCTTCTCCAACATACAGCTTTCCTAACTCTTGTAAATTGGGAATACCTTCAAGAAATAAAATGCGTTCGATAATAACGTCGGCATGTTTCATTTCTTCGATAGATGCTTTGTAGACAGCTTTGTTAAGGCTGTTGAAGCCCCAGTTTTGGTACATGCGGGCGTGTAGAAAATACTGGTTGATAGCGGTCAGCTTTAAGGTCAGCACCTTATTAAGCTGCTGAATAACTTTTGCATCACCTTTCATAGTTCGAGCTACCTCTTAATTCACAACGTATGAATTAAGTGTAGCACACTGATACTGGCAGCGAAGTCTCTTGAGATTTTTTCGGGGAGTTTTCCTGAAGCGCCTCGTTAAGAACGGTTTTTGCACAGTCTTTACAGCAGCCACATTGCGACGCTACGCCATATTGCTGGCGGAGATCACGCATTGACGAAACCTCTCCACGGCTTACGGCCTGGTGGATGGTTTTATCATTGACTCCTTTACAAAGACATACATACATAGACTATCACCTCAACGAGTTAGTGATAGTCTATTTTAAATGCGAACTATTTGCAATAGCTTTTGAGTGGTACTTACCGTACTTACTAAGGGTTAATAAAACCAGTTTTAAGCAGGTACAGTGTATAAGCAATGTATAAAGCGATAAAAATAGCGCCGTGGACACGGTTAATGCGGCCCTGACGAGCTTTACGTATGCTAAAGGCCATTAATAGCAATGTCAGAACGGCCATGGCAATCCAGTCACGGCTGAGTACCAGAGGCTCTAGTGTAATAGGCTTAATAGCACCGGCAATACCCACGACAGCCAAGGTATTAAACATATTTGAGCCAATTACATTACCCAATGCCAGGTCATGTTCATTTTTGCGCGTTGCGGCAATAGCAGAAGCCAGCTCCGGCAATGAGGTGCCAATGGCAACGACGGTCAGGCCAATAACAAGGTCACTGACACCTAATGCTGTTGCAATATTCACTGCGCCCCAAACCAATGCTCTTGAGCTTACAATAAGCAGTAATAAGCCAACAATTAACCAAATAATAGCGGGTTTCATCGGCAGAGGATGCTCGTCGAGCTCTTGAGTGTATTCAGCAGCGAGCGCGTCGTCACCGCTTTTCGAACCAACCCAAACGGACCAGCCCATATAAGCAAAGAAAACCAATAGAAGAATAGCCGCTTCCAGATGGGTAATTTCATAATCCAGTAAAAAAATAGCGCTGAGGAGCGTAATACCAATAAGTACCGGCATTTCGCGGCGAATAACCACTAACTTCACGGCAATAGGGGCTAATACAGCGGTTATACCGAGCACTAAAGCGATATTGGTGATGTTAGAGCCATAGGCGTTACCCAATGCTAGAGCAGGGTTGCCATCAATAGAGGCAATGGCCGAGACAACCATTTCCGGGGCCGAAGTGCCAAATCCAATGATCACCATGCCGATAACCAATGGCGCCATGCCTAAATGACGAGCAACGGCGGCGGCTCCTTCAACGAACTTGTCAGCACTCCAAACCAGAACCGCCAGGCCAATAATAACTGCAACTATTGATAACACCATAAAAACTCACGCTTTACCCACTGAATAAACAATGGGCGCTAGTTTAACTCAGTGTTTGTTTTAAAGCATCAATACTTGTTGGGTCATCAATGGTTGATGGTACAGACACCTCGTTGCCTTGTACTAACTGTCGAATAATCCGGCGCAGAATTTTTCCCGAGCGTGTTTTGGGTAAACGCGGAACAATGTGTAAGGTTTTCAGACAGGCAATGGCGCCAATTTTGCTGCGAACGAGCTGTATGAGCTCGTCCTGTAATTGCTCTTGAGTAATATCGACAGCGTTTTTCAATATAACAAAACCGATGGGTAACTCACCTTTAAGATCGTCCGGCTGTCCAACAACAGCACATTCGGCCACTGCGGGATGACTGGCCAGTATTTCTTCCATTTCGCCTGTTGAAAGTCGGTGACCGGCGACATTAATAACATCATCCGTACGTCCCATAATGAAGACATAGCCGTCTTTGTCGATGTAGCCACCGTCGCCGCTGCAATAGTACCCCGGGAAGGCTTTCAGGTAACTGTTGTGCAAACGCTCCTCGTCTTCCCAGACGGTTGTCAGGCAACCAGGGGGCAGGGGTAACCTGACACAAATGGCACCTTCCTCGCCGTTGTCGACCGACTTGCCCAGAGGGTCGAGCACCGATATTTCATAACCGGGTACCGGAAATGTTGATGAACCGGGTTTAACTTTAGCCGCCTCAATGCCGACCGGGTTGGCACACATTGGCCAGCCGCTTTCGGTTTGCCACCAGTGATCGTAAACCGGTTTGTCGGTCAACTCAGTGGTCCACTCATAGGTGGCCGGGTCAAGACGCTCGCCTGCCATATAAATTCGCTCTAATGAGCTAATATCGTACTTTTCCAAAAACTTGCCGTCGGGGTCTTCTTTTTTAATAGCCCGGAACGCGGTTGGTGCTGAGAATACCGCTTTAGCTTTATACTGCTCGATAATACGCCAAAACGCCCCCGCGTCTGGCGTGTTAACGGGCTTGCCTTCATACAGAACGGTGCTGCACCCAAAAATTAATGGACCGTAGACAATGTACGAGTGCCCGACAACCCAGCCGACATCTGAGGCGGTAAAAAAGGTGTCCCCGGGTTTTAAGCCATACACATAGCTCATTGAGAAATTTAAAGCGGTTGCGTAACCGCCGTGGTCGCGCACCACCCCTTTCGGTTTACCGGTGGTTCCTGAGGTGTAGAGAATGTACAGCGGGTGTGTTGAAGGTACGGCAACGGGCTCTGCGGGTGTCGCTTTTTCGACGGCATCTTTCCAGTCGATATCACCGTCATTGTTCAGCTCGGCTGTGCATTCCGGTCTTTGGTGAACAATGACTGAGCTGGGCTTGTGTGTTGCTTCCTCTATGGCTTTATCGACAATGGGCTTGTACTCAAGAACTTTGTTAACCTCGACACCGCAAGAAGCGGTGACAATGGCCTTGGGTTTAGCATCGTCGATTCGAACCGCCAACTCATGCGCAGCAAAGCCGCCAAACACAACAGAGTGAATAGCACCAATGCGGGCACAGGCCAGCATGGCAATGGCAGCTTGTGGAATCATTGGTAAATAAATAACCACCCGGTCACCAACGTTAACCCCCTGAGCCTTTAAGGCGCCGGCAAAAGCCGCCACTTCTTCCCTAAGCTGGCTATAGGTGTAATGGTTTTGTGTATTGGTAACGGGAGAGTCGTAATACAGTGCTACCTGGTCACCACGACCTGCATTAATTTGTGCGTCTAACGCTAAATGACTGACATTTACTTTGCCGTCCGGAAACCAGTCAGCCATGCCGTTTTTTCGAACATTGGCTGCGGTTTTGGGTGGGGTAAACCAGTCTAGGCGACTGGCCTGCTCAAGCCAGAATCCTTCCGGGTCTTGCTGGGCTTCAGAATAAAGCTTCTTATAAGCTTGCATAGCACTGTCCTTACTTCTTAAATACTGATGCTTTCAAGCTTATTCTGTTACCCGCAATTTCCCATTCGACTTAGGTCTAACTAAGGTGACTTTTACAGATTTTTACCAAAATCGGAGACGCCGTAGTAGTAAGAACTCGACAACGGCAATAACAACTAGGGCAACACAGAAAATGAGGAAAGCATCCTCACTTTCTACCCCTGGCATACCGCCAATATTAATGCCGAAAACGCCCGTCAGAAAGCTTAATGGCAGGAAAACACCGGCAATAACCGACAGCCAGTAAGTGTTTCGATTCATTTTTTCGGCGATGGCTTGCTGTATTTGTTCGCGCTGCATCCAAATCTGCTCAAGCATCAAGTCTATTTGCTCGAACAGTCGTTGGGTGGTGTCGCGCTCGTTAATGAGCCATTGATGCAACTCACCTGGCATAATGCGCTCGGCTTCTGTGGTGAGCTTTTCTAACGCCGCTAATTGCGGGCGTATGAAACGGTTTAAACGCAATAATCGGCGGTGCAGTGATGTCAGCTGAACCTGCAAAGATGCAGTGTCGTCGAAGCCTTGCCCTTCAATTTTCTCAATAGCGTCTTCAGCGTCTGACACCACGTCTTCGACTTTTAGATTAATTTGCTCAATAAGGCTGACAATAAAGTCGTGCAAAGAGTCCGGGCCGGATTGATGTTTAAGCTGATCGCGCAAATGCGCAATGGCATTGAACGGACGTTTTCTAAAGGTATAGAGCGCGCCTTTGTAATAGAGCAGGCGTAGGCTCAACATATCTTCCGGTTGTTCACCGCTGGCTAGGTTAACGCCACGTAACAGCAAAATAAAGCCGTCGGGTAAGCGTTGAAAACGAGGGCGGGTGTCTTCTTCCAGTACGGCGTCAATGAGAGGCTCCGGAATACCGGCCTGAGTTAGCCAACCGCTAAGCCCCTCAGCGTCCCGTTGGAAGTGAAACCAGCAATTCGGCTGATGAGTCGTTGGCGACGCGCAGGCGGTGGCGGGACTTGTTGAAAAGTCCCAGCTATCAATCAGAAAGTCCATTTGAGCCTCGTTTTAGTCGGGTAACTCACACAATGATGCGTCAAAAACCACTAAATGGTCAAAGTCTACGTCTATTCCTACGGTTGCGCCATCGTTGAGAGGCTGGTGTGAAGGACCTACGGCAAGCACACGGCTGGTATCGGATAACTCGAGTGTGTAGAGATAGTGGGAACCGCGAAAGCCTTTACCAACGACAATAGCTTTCATAGCACTGTTTTTATTCAGGACAATGTCGTCCGGGCGAACCAGGAAGTTCACTTGCATATTCGGGTGGTTTTTAATGTCGTCGTGCTCGATAACACCAAAGGCGCTGTGCAGTTTGTGCTCTTTCACTTCGCCTTGCAGCAAAACACCGCGGCCAATAAAGTCAGCAACCAGCTCGTGTGTGGGCTCGTGATATAACTCGTACGGGGTTTCCCACTGCAAGAGTTGACCTGAGTACATAACGCCGGCTTTGTCAGCCATAGCAAAGGCTTCCTGTTGGTCGTGTGTGACCAGCAGCGCCGTTATATTCTCTTCTTTTAATAAGTGACGAACGTCGTGCGCCAGAATTTCACGCAACTCGGCGTCCAGGCTGGAAAATGGTTCGTCCAGAAGCATTAATTGAGGCCGTGGTGCTAATGCTCTGGCCAGAGCGATACGTTGTTGCTGTCCACCTGAAAGTTCATGAGGGTACCGCTTCTGATAACCGTTAAGATCAATACGCAGGAGCAGCTCTTTAACGCGTTGCTCTTGCTCTGACTGACTCCAGTCTTCAATACCAAAGCGAATGTTTTGCTCAACAGTTAAGTGGGGAAACAGTGAAAAGTCCTGAAACATCATGCCGATATTCCGCTTTTCTGTCGCTAACTGCATTGAATTGCTCGAAACAACCTTATTGTGTAATGAGATTTTACCAGACGATACTGGATTAAAACCGGCAATGGCGCGCAGCAACGTGGTTTTCCCACAACCACTAGGACCTAGTAGGCAACCAATGTCGCCGGGCGCAAGAGATAAACTGAGCTGATCAACAATACGGTTGCCAGAAAGCTCGATACTGACCGATTCGAGATTCAGTAAAGTACTCATTTAATCTCCTGTTTTAATGGATTTATTACGCAGCGCCCGGGACAGCATCATAACCGGAATAAGCCCAACCGCAACTATCATCAGTGCCGGTGGACCAGCATCGGCTAAGCGCTCGTCAGAAGCCATTTCAAATGCGCGAACGGCCAGTGTATTGAAATCAAAAGGTCGTAGCACTAACGTTGCCGGCAGCTCTTTCATAACATCGACCAGGACTAAGATTAACGCAGCCAGTAGCGGGCTTTTTAACAGCGGTAAATGAACCTTCCATAAAATACGGCGGCCGCTGGCCCCCAAAGTTCTGGCACTGTCATCCATTTGCGGGGTAATCTGCTCAAGCCCTGAGCTTACCGTTTGTAGCGATACCGACAGAAAACGAACGCTATAGGCAAAGAGCAAGGCGATAACGGTACCCGAGAATATCAGCCCTGGGTTCATACCAAAAAGCCACTTACTGGCTGCGATAAGCTGGTGATCTAACCAGGCCAGCGGCGACAGTAGCCCAACTGCAATAACAATTCCCGGAATAGCGTATCCCATGCCTGCCAGCGTAATTGCAGCGCGTAAGGGGCGAGTCGGGTGGCGACGGCGACCATAGGCCAACCACAAGGCCAGTAATACGGTAATACAGGCGGCCAGGAGGCCTAACCAAAGCGTATTGCCCGTTAGTACCCAGAAAGACGCCTCAAGCCAAATATCCGACTTTTCAACAGACCACCACAGTAATTGCGAGGCAGGAATAAGGAAACCTAAAACGACCGGTAGCCAGCAGATGAACGATGCGAGGCCGGCACGCCAGCCTTTGAGTGGACGTCGTTGTGGTGTGCGGTTTGACGAGCGCTGTTGGTAAAAGCGGGCCCTGCGGCGCGAATAGCGCTCAACCATGATTAATACAATGACGAATATCAGTAGCAGGGCCGATAACTGTAATGCACCCTGGGCGTCGCCAATGCCATACCAGGTTCTGAAAATACCGGTGGTAAAAACCGTAACACCAAAGTATTCCATGGTGCCGTAGTCAGCCAGTGTTTCCATTAATGCTAATGTGACGCCGGTGGCAATGGCAGGGCGGGCTAATGGCATGGCAACTCGCCAGAAGCTTTTTAGTGAACCCGCTCCCAGCGTTCGTGCACTTTCAAAAGCCGCCGTCGACTGCTGCATAAAGGCGGCACGGGTAATTAAATAAACATAGGGGTATAAAACAACGCAAAGAACAAATACGGCGCCGGCCAAACTGCGAATATTCGGGAACCAGTAATCGCCAATGGATACGTTGAACAGATCGCGAATGAGTTGCTGCACAGGTCCAGCGTAGTCAAGCAAGCCGGTGTAGGTGTAAGCGGTTATGTACGCGGGCATGGCCAGCGGCAACAGCAAGCCCCAGCTTAAATATCGCCAACCGGGAAAGTCGTACTGACTGATGCACCAAGCGGTACTCACTCCCAGCACGGTTACGCCCAGACCAACGCAAACCAATAAAATAAGAGAGTGGCTAATGTACTCAGGAATAACCGTTTGCCAAAGGTGGGCAAGGATATCCCATTGCGGGTTTAATAAGGATAGGGCCACCACAATAAGTGGCAGCCCTATTAATACCGCCACGGCAAAAAGTAACAGCGTGCCACGGCTCATGCAGTACACTCCATGTTTAAATTAACGCCAGCCGGCACGGTTCATTAAACGTACGGCTTCACCGTTGTTTTCACCCAGAACGTCCATTGAAATGTCGTCCTGTTTGAACTCACCCCACTGTTGAAGTGTTTCACTCCACTCAACACCGTCTCGTACGGGGTATTCGTAATTGGCTTGAGCATACCACTTTTGAGATTCCTCAGAGACTAAAAACTCGATAAGTTTTTGAGCTTCGTCAATATTTTTGGCGTGCTTGGTAATACCGATACCAGACACATTAACGTGAGTGCCCTGAGCATCTTGAGCCGGCCAGAAAATTTTCACTTTCTGGGCAGCTTCGCGCTCGTCCGCGTCGTCTGAGTTCAGCATGTGGCCAAAGTAGTAAGTGTTTGCAATAGCGACGTCACAAACGCCGTAAGCCACACCTTTAATTTGGTCTCTGTCGCCGCCTACCGGTTTACGAGCAAAGTTTGAAACAAAGTCCTCAGCCCAGGCTTCGGTTTTTTCTGCGCCATGGTGGTCAAGCAGTGCGGCAACAAGCGACTGGTTATACAGGTTATTTGATGAACGAATACAGATACGTTCGTTCCACTGCTCGTCGGCCAGACTCAGATAAGACTCAAGTTGTTCTGGGTCAACTCGATCTGGTGAGTAAAAAATAGGGCGAGCGCGTAAGCTTAGACCAAACCAAAGGTTGTCTTTTGAGCGGAAGTGTTCGGGCACCGCAGATTTGACAACGTCTGAGTTAAGCGGCTGAAATGCATCGGCTTCAACCGCACGATACAACGCACCAGCATCAACGGTTAAGAATAAGTCAGCGGGGGTGTTTTCGCCTTCTGAGCCTAAACGAGCCAATAACGCATCGGCTTTACCTGTTAAAAGGTTGACTTCAATACCGGTTTTTTCCGTGAACTGCTCTAAAACAGGTTTGATTAGGGCTTCTTTACGTGCTGAGTAAATATTGACTTCAGCAGCGGCGCTAGTGAATGACACCAGTGTCGCAGAAGTCGCAGCAATAACCGTTAATAAGCGATTTAACTTGCGCATATCTTTTTGACCTCTATACGAACGTTCGATGAATTTCGCTCGATTATATCAGAGTAAATGAATAATGATAGCCATTCTCATTTGAAAATGTCATCCAAATTTTCAATTTGTGGGTAGTCAATAACTTAGCTTCTGCTATTCTACAAACGACTGCCTACATGCGGAGAATTTATGTCGGAATTATCATTGCTAGCGTTAATTGGTGTGCTGTCCATTAGCTGCCAGTGGTTAGCGTGGCGTATTAAGCTACCAGCCATACTGCCGCTGCTTATCTGCGGCTTGGTACTTGGGCCAACATTAGGGTTGCTAGACCCTGATGCGTTATTCGATGATTTGTTGTTTCCTTTTGTGTCCTTAGCCGTTGCTGTCATTCTGTTTGAAGGCAGTCTAACGCTAAAGTTTGAGGAAATAAGAGGGCACGGCCGAATGGTGACCAACCTGGTTAGCGTTGGCATGTTAGTGACCTTTTTGGTTATTGCCGTTCTTACCCACTTTATAATGGGGTACGGCTGGGAAATATCCGCGTTGTTTGGGGCGTTGGTTGTTGTGACAGGGCCTACCGTTATTCAACCAATGATACGTTCCATTCGCCCTATAAATAAGCTTGCGAACATTCTCCGCTGGGAAGGCATTATTATTGACCCGTTGGGCGCATTGCTCGCAGTTCTGGTTTATGAATTCATTATTGCCAGTCAGGACGTTGCGTTTTTACATGCGCTGCAAGCGTTCGCCACAACGGTAGCTATTGGCTTTGCTTTAGGTTGGGGCGCCGCGCGTTTGTTGGGACTGGCGCTTGGACGCGGGTGGTTCCCTCATTACCTGCAAAACGTTGCGACATTAACCATAGTGCTGGGTGTATTTGCGTTGTCGAACGCTATTCAGCATGAATCAGGTCTGTTAACGGTGACTGTCATGGGTATGGTTATGGCAAATACCCGAAACCTGAACATGGAAGAAATACTGGAGTTCAAAGAAACACTGAGTGTACTCCTTATTTCTGCGCTCTTTATTATTCTGGCTGCTCGTCTCGACTTTGCTGAATTCGATGCTCTGGGTATGCCTGCGGTCATTCTTATCGCAATTATCTTGTTCGCCGTGCGTCCGTTAGCGGTTTGGCTGTCTGCTATAGGCACAGAGCTGAGGTTTAAAGATAAGGTGCTACTGTCCTGGATTGCCCCTCGGGGTATTGTAGCAGCAGCTGTTTCAGCGTTATTCGCATTAAAAATGGAAGAGTCCGGTTGGGAAGAGGCTGCAGCGGTAGTGCCGTTGGTGTTTCTTGTAATTATGACTACGGTGGTTCTGCAGAGCTTAACGGCTAAACCGCTGGCGAGAATGTTAGGGCTGCTGGAGCCAGCAGCGAAAGGCTTCTTGATATTCGGAGCTAACCAAATGGCGCGGGCCGTGGGTAAAGCCTTGCAGGAAAGTGGCGTGAATGTACGCCTTGCTGATACCAACTGGGAAAATATTAAGCTGGCGCGTATGGATAACCTGCCAGTGTACTTCGGTAATCCAGCTTCTGAGCATGCGTCCAATAATATCGACTTAACAGGCCTGGGCCGCTTGTTGGTGATGTCGCCTTATAAACAGTTAAACCCGCTAGTTTCGATGTATTATCAAGACTGGTTTGGTTCCAGAAAAGTGCATGGTCTAAATGGCGGTGAGCAGGACTATCGGGCAAGTCACCAGCTGACGGAAAGCTACCGTAAGACCCTGAACTTATTCGGTGAAAGTGTGACTTACTCGAAGTTAGCGAGCCTTCACTTTCAGGGGGCTAAAATTAAGTCGACACCTATTACTGACAGCTTCAGCTTTGCGGATTACCAGCAAAAATACGGCACACGAGCGCTACCAATGTTTGCAATTGATGAAGCAGAGAAGTTGCATATATTCACGACTGAGCGTGAGTTAATACCGCAACCAGGCTGGACGGTTATAGCGATGATTTCGACGGAAAGCGATGAGTCAGAAAGTGAGAAACCTAACGCCAACTGAGCCTGATATTTTAGGCTGCCCCCGATGCGACTTAATTAGCCGCATCGGGGCTGTTGAAATAGGTCAGAAAGCTGAGTGCCCAAGGTGTGGCTACAGGCTGCTTGGCAAATCAGAGTACCGGGCAGACAAGTTACTGGCTTATTCTGTTACCGCTGTTGTCTTACTTATTTTTGCGTTAACTCTAGACTTTATTCAATACGATAGCTCTGGACTGACTCAGTCAATGACGCTTCTGGATGCCGCCTGGCAACTATCGTACTTTCATGAAAAGTTATTGGCTGTCATTGTTTTGCTTACCGTTATTTTGTATCCCTTACTGTATTTGTTCAGTCTTATCGCTGTGTTTGTCGCCATAAAAGCAAGAGCGTCAGCCTTGGCGCGTTATTTCTTGCGATTAAGTTCGCACGTTAAACCCTGGCTTATGGTCGATGTGTTTTTGTTGGGGACGCTAATTTCGCTGATAAAAATTTCTGGGCTTGCTAATGTTCAATTAAAGTTGGGCTTTTGGCTGTTTTGCGGGTTTGTTGCGTTTTTATTGGTGACCTATTACTTAGTGAATACGATGAACTTATGGTCGGTCGTTGGGAAGCAAACAAAAACGCTCAACAATGCAAAAGCTGGAATCACCGCACACGAACAAGGTTATAAGGTGTGTGAAGTGTGTCACCGATTAGTGTCTTTTGGCGTGTCAGATTGTCCGTGTTGCGGGGACGATATTGACCGACACTGGTGGCGCTCTCCACAGGCAACGTTGGCATTAATTGTCGCAGCTACGCTTTTACTGATTCCTGCTCATTGGTTACCGATAATGGAAACAGTACGTTTTGGTGCCGCCCAGCCATCGACCATTATTGGGGGCGTTATCGAGCTATGGCAGTCCGGCGATGCACCTATTGCTGCTATTGTATTTATTGCCAGTTTAGTTATTCCTGTTGCTAAGATACTCGCTTTGGTGGGATTAATGGCGTTGGCACGTTGGCAAACGCCACAGGCTGTGAATCATAGGTTAGTTTTGTATAAAGTAACTGACTGGATTGGCCGTTGGTCAATGATAGATATTTTTGTTGTGGCTATTTTGGTTGCGTTAGTAAGAAGCGGTACCGTAATGTCGGTTTACCCAGGCGCTGCGGCTATCGCCTTTGGTGCTGCTGTGGTATTGACCATGTTAGCGGCAATGAGCTTTGATACTCGTTTATTTTGGCGTGAGGCAGAGAAATGACAGAACCCGATGTCGCGAAAGTCAGCCGTTTAAAAGTACTGTCGCCGGTATGGATAGTGCCTATCGTCGCATTTCTTGTTGCGGGCTGGATGGTTTGGCAGGACACAAGTGGTGCTGGTCCGACAATTACCATATCGGTGTCAGATGCAGAGGGTATAGAGCCGGGAAAAACACGGATAAAAGTACGTAATGTCGATGTTGGACAAGTCACCGAAGTACGCTTGTCTGACGACTTTAAAGAAGCGGTTATTGAAGTGTCAATGAATGAGGACACCGATCGTATGCTGAATAGCGGTACTGAAGTATGGGTTGTGAAACCCAGAATTGGGCGTCGTGGCGTGAGCGGCCTGGGTACCTTGCTGTCAGGTGCTTATATTCAATTACAGCCAGGTGATGGTGGCGATTTTCAATCACATTTCACGGCGCTCGAAAATCCGCCGGTGACACCTCAGGAAACGCCCGGCAAGCGACTCACGCTAGTAAGTGACGGTCAAAGTCAGGTGTCTGTCGGAGACTCCGTTCAGTATCAGGGCTTCACTGTTGGCCAAGTTGAGCAAACAGAATTTTTGGTGGATAAGCGTGAGAGCCGCTACCAAGTTTTTGTGAAAGCCCCTTATGATGAATTACTGACAGAAAATACGCGTTTCTGGTTACAACGTGGCGTATCGGTTCAGTGGAACTCTCAGGGCATTGATCTTGCCCTTGGCTCAATAGACTCTTTGCTCGGTGCTGCTATTACTTTTGGAGTGCCGGAAGGCCAGCCGCGGGGCGATACGCTGCAACAGTCAACAAGCTTTGAGCTATTTAATAGTTTAGAAGAAGCTAAGCAACAAGGCTTTATTCATGGCATTGACTATGTGGTGTTGCTTGACGAGTCCATAGCAGGACTTGAGAAAGGAGCTCCTGTGCAGTTTAAAGGTGTGCGTGTCGGCACGGTTAGAGAGGTTCCGTTGCGCTGGTTCCCGGATGAGGACGACGAGGCACCTCTAAAACGCATTCCTATTCTAATTCGTTTTGAACCCGAGCGATTACGGGGGTTAGTGGCTGACACCAATATTAATAGTTGGGGAAAACGTTTACCGGAGCTTTTTGAGCAGGGGCTGCGAGCTAATATACGGGCGTCAAACTTGCTGACAAATACACTGTTTGTCGATGTCAGTTTCTACTCTGATGCAGAGCCGGTTGAGGGTGACCAGAAGTTCGCCGGCTACCCGGTTATGCCGGCGATGGCTAGTGATTTCACACGCCTGGAGGAAAAGCTAACGCAGCTGATGGATAAGTTTAATAAACTGCCGCTAGAGAATAGTTTGTCGGACTTCTCTCAAGCGATGCAGTCGGTTGATGTTACGGCTAACACGTTAAATGATATTTCAAAATCGCTGGCGCAAGTGCTTGAGCAACCAGAGATAAACCAGCTTCCAAAATTACTGAAGCAAAACTTACAACAGCTGCAAGAATTAACCGGTAGCTTAAGTGATGATTCGCCGACGCGCCGGCAGTTAAACCAGACCTTAAATGAAGTTGAAAAGCTCTCAAGAGATTTACAGCCAGTTATTGAGCAGCTTCAGCAGCAACCTAACTCACTGATTTTTAGCCCATCAGTGACACCAGATCCGGAGCCAAAAGCCTATGAAAATTAAAAACGTATTAGCCGGCTCGGTAAGCTTAGCGGCATTGTTTTTAGCGGGCTGTTCTAGCCAAAGTTATAATATTACGCAGTATCGTTTACCGCATTTAAGCCAGTCGGTTGACGCCATTTGTCCCGCATCGCAGCGAAGCATTGTCGTAGGTGAAGCGGCGTCTAAAATGGGAATACAAATTCAGCAGGATGAAACGCGTTGGCATACGGCAAAACAGCACCGCTGGAGCACGCCTTTGTCGAACCAGTTACAACGCAGCATTCAGCGGCTAATGCTGAACGATGACTGCACTGGACTCTTAACTGTCACCATTGAAGATTTTTATGGGAGTTATAATTCGCATGCGGTCATTGCTGGACATTGGCAATACGAGATGGAAAACAGCGCTAATACAGTCAGTGGTGCATTTACCGAAAAAGTGCCATTAAAAGCCGACGGTTACGCTGCTTTAGTCAATGCGTTAGATGAAGCCTGGTTGCACAGTATGGACACTATTAGCTTGTCTGTTAACTCGATGAGTGGCGATTAAAACCGCCACTCCCAGCTGAATTGAACGCCAACGTCTTGATCAATCATAGGTGAGTCAAGGTATTGAACCGATAACCTGACTAAACTGTCCCAAACTGGCTGTGTACGACGAATTAAAGCGCGCGATGTGCTGTCGGATCCGTCGTTATTGCTGCGACTGACTAACACGGTCCAGGCGGAGCCATCATTTGAAAACTGACGGTAACTAAAGGACGCAGTTTGACTCCCTTTGGGAAAAGGTGAGCCCGGGTTCCGCTGGTGACTTAAAAAGTACTGCCTTCCTGCGTTGTTCGTCGAATAAAAGTCATGCTCATTGCCGCCGTCTAACTGACTGTATTCGACCGTAACGCTATGACGAACGCTGTCAGAGCCCATCATCCACTGGCCACCAAGGGTGTAAGCCGGTTTATCATCACTTTCTAATTGCTTATCGATGCCAATTTCAGCATAAGCGGAAAATTGGTGTTTGCCCCAGTTAAAGCCGGTTCTGGCGTCGGCGGTCAGCATTCGGTTACTGATAGTATCTTCTCGCTGTTCTATGGCGCTAATGCCGAACCAAAGCTTACTTAGAAACTGGCTGGAAAAGCGAATGCCGTGAACTTGATAATGTTGGCTGTAGCCGTCGTCCTGGTAACCGCTAAATAAACTGATTTTGAACGGAGCCATGCCTGCTGGAGGATAGTCAGGCGCATAGTCAACGCGAACTTTTGGAATAGGTCGTGCATTATTAGAAAAGAGCAGGCTACTGTGCTCGGCCGGCCCCCAACGTAGTGGTAATGTATCGACACTAAAACTCCAGTCATTCAGGTTGTAGGCAAGATAGCTACCGTCTAATGTCTTTTTATGGTCACCTTCGAAAGGATCCTGTCGATAATTTACTTGTACACGCGCTGCCCAGCGCTCACCATGCATGGTTCGGCTTAGGCTTATTTTGCCTTCTTCGTAGATGTCGTCGCCGTAGTCTAAAACCGCATTTTCAGAGTCGGTCGCCGCGATATACCAACGTGTTTTTGGTCCACTTTGTGCCTGTGACAAACTGTGTCGAACGTGTTGAAGTGCCAACTTTTGAGTATTTGAAAGTTCGCTTGGGTCTAGCGCGTCCAATTGCGGTAATATGCTTTTCCAGGCTACCGGGTACTGCTGAATAGGTGTTTCTATTAAACCTGACTCTGCAAGAACAATAAGGCTATTACGTAACTCGACATCGCTCGCTTCAATCCAGACAGAAGCGTATGAGGGTGACGCAGCGGCGACGCACAAGGCTGCCGCTAAATATGTGTGTTTAATGAAGCGCATTCACAGATAATTTCGTTATTAGAATTGCATTATATAGTGCCAGACTTTTTAACACGAAGACAACGGTTTGTTGGTGTGAATACGTTATAATACGCTCGCAAATAAGAGAGGGCTGAAGAATGAAAAACTGGGTATTCGCATTAGTTGCCTTGTTAGCGCTAGTTGGTTGTGAGCAGCAAACAACAAACACCTTAAAAGAGAGTGAAATTATGTCGCTGGACCAGCAGTTGCTGCCAAACAGCGAGTGGCAACTAAGCCGTTCTGTTATTGAATTGAGTTTCTGTCGTGACAGGGTCAACGAGGACCTTCTCGCGTCTGAGAGTGAGTTAAGAGGTTGGCGTGGTTCCGGTGAACCTACTGCGTTTCCGCCTTATCGTGATGAGGGGCTTGAGAAGCTTGCAGAACTGCTTTCTGACCAACAAAGGTTGCTGTGGCAAAAAGAAGGGAATATCAGCGCTCAGCGTTACCATGTGGCTATGCCTGCAAACGTATCAAAAGGCGAACTGGAAGACGCTGTGTTTCCCCTAGTGGCGTTTCTGTCGTCATCGGAACAAGTGTGTCACGTTGCGGTGGATGATTCGTACTGAACAAAGCAGCAAACTTTATTTGCCGATTTTTCGTAGAGTTAGGGTAATGAATAGAAAAAACTCCTGCGAATGAACAGGAGTCTACTAGACTAAATACTATGGCATTGAGTGCAGGAGATAACGTCATGTCAGTAAGCTTAAAAATTGAAAATAAACTTCGCGACGCATTCGCGCCGGTGCACCTTGAAGTGCAGGATGAGAGCCATATGCACTCAGGCGGACCTAATGCCGAGTCGCACTTTAAAGTTGTTTTGGTAACGCCTAAATTTAGTGGTGAGAGACTGATTAACCGGCATCGAGCAGTCAATAAAATTTTAGCCGATGAGCTAATGAATGATATTCATGCGCTGGCGCTACATACCTACACTGAAGGCGAGTGGGAACAGGTTTCCGGAACAGCACCACGTTCACCGAATTGTATGGGCGGCTCGAAAGTCGCGGCGCATTAAAGAAAAATTAAGCATGTCTGATGTGTTCCTGCGCTTTCATTGGTTACAATGGGGGAAATAATCCGGAAAAAGGGAACATATCGACATGGTTATTAAGCCTAAAATCAGAGGGTTTATTTGTACAAACGCACATCCGGTCGGTTGCGCCGAAAACGTTAAACGTCAAATAAGTTACGTCAAGCAGCAACCTCCTATCGAAAATGCACCGAAAAACGTTCTTGTTATTGGATGCTCTACCGGTTACGGCTTAGCTTCACGTATTACCGCCGCCTTTGGTGGACAAGCGCATACACTGGGCGTTTGCTTTGAGAAAGAGCCAACAGAAAAGAAAACAGCCACTGCAGGCTGGTACAATACCGCTGCGTTTCACCAGGAAGCGGAAAGCGAAGGTCTTAAATTCCACTCAATAAATGGCGATGCATTTTCTGATGAAATAAAACAGGAAAGTATCGACTACATCAAAAATAACATGGGCAAAATTGACCTTGTTGTTTATAGCTTAGCGTCACCTAAGCGCAAAGACCCTGAAAGCGGCGAGCTTTATAGCTCTGTGCTTAAGCCAATTGGTAAGCAATACACGACGAAGACCTATAATACCGATAAAGATCAGGTGCACGAAGTGACACTTGACCCTGCGACTGATGACGACATTGCAAACACGGTTAAAGTCATGGGCGGTGAAGACTGGGAGCGTTGGATTAAAGCTCTGCACGATGCCGACCTTCTGGCGAATGACTGTCAGACAACGGCTTATACGTATATCGGTAAGAAACTGACCTGGCCTATTTATGGTCATGCAACCATTGGTCGGGCAAAAGAAGATCTCGACAGAGCCTCATCTGCGCTAGATGACACTTATAAAGATGTTAATCTGAAAGCTTATGTGTCTTCACTAAAAGCCTTGGTAACACAAGCCAGCTCCGCTATTCCTGTGATGCCGCTTTATATTTCGCTGATTTACGGCGTAATGAAAGAGGAAGGAACGCACGAAGGTTGTATTGAGCAAATTTATCGCCTGTTTACTGAAGGGCTTTATGCTGAAACCCCAGAGCTTGACGATGCAGGGCGCCTGCACATGGATGGCTATGAAACCAATGATAAAACACAAGCTAAAGTTGAAGCGCTTTGGGATAAAGTCACCCAAGAGAATTTCCACGATTTAGCGGACTATGAAGGTTACCACAACGACTTTTTGAAACTGTTTGGCTTTGGTTTTGACAACGTCGACTACGATGCTGATGTAAATCCAAAAGTAAACTGGTAAGCGTTGTAGGAAAAATGCTAAAATTCCGACGATAAGTGTGGAAAACGTTTCGAGTTACCGGCAAAAATACCCCTGGCCGGGGAAAGTTATGCCGGTAACTTTTTGATTTTTCAGGTTTCAGTCTTTTATGACTGGTTGTGATGAATCTTCCCTTAACGAGTAGTGCAAACGCATATGATTACGATCAAAAAAGGGCTGGACATCCCTATTAAAGGGGCGCCCCAGCAAAAGTTATCCGACGGTAAGGCCGTAACAACGGTTGCTACCTTAGGTGAAGAATACGTGGGTATGCGCCCAACCATGCACGTGAAAGTCGATGACCGCGTTAAAAAAGGTCAATTGATTTTCGAGGATAAGAAAAACCCTGGTGTCAAATACACAGCTCCCGGAGCTGGTGTTGTTAAAGACATTCTGCGTGGTGAGCGTCGTGTTTTACAAGCGGTAGTTATTGAGCTGGATGGTGAAGAGCAAGTCACCTTCGATAAGTTCGATAGCGATAAACTGACCTCGCTAGGTCGTGAAAAAGTGCAGGAAATATTGGTTGAGTCAGGCCAATGGCCGGCACTTCGCACTCGTCCTTACAGTAAAGCTCCTGCTCTGGATGCAGAAGCAACCGCTATTTTCGTTAATGCTATGGATACGAATCCATTAGCTGGCGACCCAACGGCTTTCATTAGTGAAAACAAGCAAGCCTTTATCGATGGTTTGAAAGTATTATCGAACCTGACTGAAGGTAAACTGTTTGTCGCTAAAGCGGGCGACGCTGAAGTTGATACTGGTGATGCAGAGGTCACTTTGGAGTCTTTCCAGGGGCCGCACCCGGCAGGGTTAGTCGGTACTCACATTCACTTCCTGCAGCCTGCTAGCTTGCAGCGTCCGGTTTGGCACATTGGCTATCAGGACGTTATTGCTTACGGCAAGTTGTTCACGACCGGTGAAATCTTTACTGACCGCATGGTGGCTTTAGGCGGCGAAGGCGTTAAAGAGCCTCGCTTATTGCGTACTCGCATGGGGGCTAACTTGCACCAGTTGACAGACGGCGAGTTAGCGGGTGACAACCAGCGTATTATTTCTGGTTCTGTCTTACACGGACACACAGCCGATGATGCTCATGCGTGGTTAGGTCGTTTCCATAACCAAGTAAGCGTGATTCCAGAAGGCGATCACAAAGAGTTTCTTGGTTGGCTGCGCCCGGGTTCAGACTTGCACTCAGTTACCCGAGCTTATGCGGGGCATTTTAATCCGAAGAAATTATTCAGCATGACAACCTCGACAAATGGTTCGTCACGTTCAATGGTGCCTATTGGTAACTATGAACGCGTCATGCCTTTGGATATTTTGCCAACCTTATTACTGCGCGACTTACTGTCTGGCGATACAGACGAAGGTCAACAACTGGGCTGCTTAGAGTTAGATGAAGAAGATCTGGCACTGTGCACCTATGTTTGCCCCGGTAAATACGAGTATGGACCGGTGTTGCGTGATTGTCTCACTAAGATTGAGAAAGAAGGCTAACCATGAGCTTGAAAGATACTCTTGAACGTATTGAGCCGCAGTTTGAGAAAGGCGGTAAATACGAGAAGTGGTATGCGCTTTACGAAGCGGTAGCCACAGTTTTATACACACCGGGTACTGTGACTAAGTCGAGTACGCACGTGCGTGATCGCATCGACCTGAAGCGCATCATGATTTTGGTGTGGATGATGACATTCCCGGCAATGTTTTGGGGAATGTATAACGTCGGTAACCAGGCAGCTATAGCATTAGCTGACGGTTATGCGTTATCAGACGCATGGCAAGTGGGCTTATTCCAGTTACTCGGTGGTGATCTTGGAGCCGACGCTGGCTGGCTTACTAAAATGTGGTATGGCGCCTGCTGGTATCTACCCATTTATGCGGTAACCTTTATTGTCGGCGGTTTCTGGGAAGTTCTGTTTGCGACCGTTCGCAAGCACGAAGTTAATGAAGGCTTCTTCGTTACTTCGGTTCTGTTCTCGCTGATTTTGCCAGCAACAACACCGCTTTGGCAGGTTGCTCTGGGTATCACCTTTGGTGTCGTTATTGGTAAGGAAATCTTTGGTGGTACAGGCCGTAACTTCCTGAACCCAGCATTAACCGGTCGCGCATTCTTATACTTTGCGTATCCAGCAAGTATGTCAGGTGACTCTATCTGGACAGCGGTAGACGGTTTCTCAGGTGCAACCAACTTAGGTGCGGCTGCGCTTGGCAACCTGAACTACGCTGATACTGAACTCTGGTGGAATGCCTTCTTAGGTAACATTCAGGGCTCAGTCGGTGAAGTCTCAACACTGATGATTCTTATCGGTGGTCTGGCATTAATTTACTTCCGCATTGCATCATGGCGTATTGTTTCCGGTGTTTTTGTGGGAATGGTACTGTTCTCAGGCTTGCTTAACCTTATTGGTAGCGACTCAAACCCAATGTTCGCAATGCCTTGGTACTGGCACTTAGTATTAGGTGGCTTTGCCTTTGCAATGATGTTTATGGCAACTGACCCGGTGTCAGCGTCATTTACGAACAAAGGTAAGTTCGCATACGGTCTGTTAATTGGCTTCATGACGGTGATGATTCGTGTCATTAACCCGGCATTCCCGGAAGGTATTATGCTGGCTATCTTGTTCGCGAACGTTTTTGCACCGCTGTTTGACTACTTTGTAGCACAGGCAAACATTAAACGGAGGTTAGCACGCAATGTCTAATAAGAACGAAAGCTTAGGCAAAACGATAGGTGTTGTGCTGGCGCTTTGTTTGGTGTGTTCAATTCTGGTTGCGGGTTCAGCGGTAGCGCTTAAACCAATGCAGGAAAAGAACGCGGCGCTGGCGATGCAGCGTCACATCCTGAACGCGGCAGGCATCTTAGAAGCCGGTATGGATATTCCCTCTGTCTACGACGAGCGTATTAAAGCGCACGTTGTTAGCTTGGAAGATTATCAAGTGGTGCAGGACAAAGATCCGAAGGACTTTGATAACCGCAAAGCCGCCGGCGACCCCGAAACCAGTACCAAACTTGACAAAAGTGAGGACATTGCTGGTTTAGGTACCATGGAAACCATGACCGAAGTTTATTTGGTCATGGACGAAAGTGGCAACCGTAACGGTGCGGTGCTGCACATCCGCGGGCAAGGCCTGTGGGGCACAATGTACGGTCTTATCTCGTTAGAAGACGACATGAGCACCGTACGTGGCGTTCACTTCTATGAACACTCAGAGACACCGGGCTTAGGTGGCGAAATCACTAATCCTAGCTGGGTTAAAACCTGGGAAGGCAAAGAGCTTTACGGTGACGATGGAAAAGTGAAGTTTGATTTGGTTAAAGGTGGTGCTTCAGGTGAGCACGAAGTTGATGCGCTTTCTGGCGCTACTTTAACCAGCAATGGCGTAGATGCACTTATCGATTTTTGGATGAGCGACAAAGCTTACGGCCCATTGCTTGATAAACTTCGCAAAGGGGAGCTGACAAATGGCTAGTGCAAAAGAAATGAAGTCCGTATTGTTCGGGCCAATCTTCGCGAATAACCCCATTGCGTTGCAAATACTGGGTATTTGCTCTGCATTGGCGGTGACGTCAAAAATGAGCAACACCTTGGTTATGTGTATCGCACTAACTGCGGTTGTTGCTGCATCTAACTTCTTTATCTCGATTATCCGTAATCACATTCCTTCGAGTGTGCGGATTATCGTACAAATGACCATCATTGCGAGCTTGGTTATTGTGGTTGACCAAGTGTTGAGAGCTTATGCTTATGAAATTTCTCGTGAGCTGTCGGTATTCGTGGGTCTTATTATCACCAACTGTATCGTCATGGGGCGTGCTGAAGCGTATGCGATGAAGAGCACTCCATTCATGTCGTTACTGGATGGTATCGGTAATGGTCTAGGTTACTCGGTTGTGCTGTTGGTGGTTGGTTTCATACGAGAGCTGTTCGGCTCAGGTAGCTTGTTCGATGTACAAATTCTGCCACTAGCATCAGAAGGCGGTTGGTACGAACCAGTCGGTTTGTTGCTAATGCCACCAAGTGCGTTCTTCATTATTGGCGGATTCATTTGGGTACTTCGTACTTTCCGTACAGAACAAGTCGAACCTAAGGAGTAAGGGCCATGGAACAGTATATTAACTTGTTTATTCGAGCGATTTTTATCGAAAACCTGGCACTGTCTTTCTTCTTAGGAATGTGTACGTTTCTTGCGGTTTCTAAGAAAGTTAAAACGGCCTTTGGTCTGGGTGTTGCGGTTATCGTCGTACTGGGTATTTCGGTGCCGGTTAATAACTTGGTTTATCACAACATACTGGCGCCAGGCGCATTAGAATGGGCTGGCTTTCCAGACGCGGATCTAAGTTTCCTGCGTTTCTTAACCTTTATCGGTGTGATAGCGGCACTGGTTCAAATTCTGGAAATGACTTTGGACAAATACGTGCCTGCACTTTATAACGCGTTGGGTATTTTCCTACCGCTAATTACCGTTAACTGTGCCATTTTCGGTGGTGTTTCGTTCATGGTTGAACGTGACTACAACTTTGGTGAGTCAGTGGTTTACGGTATTGGTAGTGGCGTTGGCTGGTGTTTAGCTATCGTAGCGCTTGCAGCTGTGCGTGAAAAACTCAAATATGCCGATGTACCTGATGGTTTGCGTGGATTAGGCGCAACTTTCATGTCAGTAGGTTTGATTGGTTTAGGCTTTATGTCGTTCTCCGGCGTATCTCTTTAATCCAGTGTGTTGAATCAGTAAACGTTAAAGGTACGAATCGATGGATATTACTCTGATAGCGCTCGGTGTAGGGATGTTTACCATCATCGTACTGATTTTGGTGGCGATAATTATGTTCGCTAAATCAAAGTTAGTACCGCAGGGCGATGTAGAAATCCTGATTAACGAAGACGAAGACAAGAAGATTGTGACCCAGCCGGGCACCAAGCTATTGGGCGCATTGGCGAACGCGGGCATCTTCGTATCGTCTGCTTGTGGTGGCGGTGGTTCATGTGGACAGTGTCGTGTCACCATTAAAGAAGGTGGCGGGGATATTCTGCCAACCGAGCTTGATCACATTACTAAACGTGAAGCACGCGAAGGTGTTCGCTTGTCATGTCAGGTTAACGTAAAGCAGGACATGAAAATTGAACTGCCTGAAGAAATCTTTGGTATCAAAAAGTGGGATTGTACTGTTAAGTCTAACGACAACGTAGCAACCTTCATCAAAGAGTTCGTTGTACAGTTGCCGGAAGGTGAAGAAGTACCATTCCGGGCCGGTGGTTACATTCAGATTGAAGCTCCACCGCACCACGTTAAGTACAAAGACTTTGATATTGCCCCGGAGTATCGTGGTGACTGGGAACGCTTCGGATTCTTAGATGTTGAATCTAAAGTTGATGAAGAAGTTGTTCGCGCATACTCAATGGCAAACTATCCTGAAGAAAAAGGCATCATTATGCTGAACGTTCGTTGTGCGACACCGCCACCGAACGACTTGAGCTTGCCAGCAGGTAAAATGTCTTCGTATATCTTCAGCCTTAAGCCAGGTGATGAAGTTACTATTTCTGGTCCATTTGGTGAGTTCTTCGCTAAAGAGACAGATGCAGAAATGGTCTTCATTGGTGGTGGTGCAGGTATGGCGCCAATGCGCTCGCACATTTTTGACCAGTTACGTCGCTTAAATACAGATCGTAAAATTACGTTCTGGTATGGCGCTCGTTCACTGCGTGAAATGTTCTATGTTGAAGACTTCGACATGCTGCAAGAAGAGAATGACAACTTCGAATGGCATGTTGCCTTGTCAGACCCGCAACCAGAAGATAACTGGGACGGCGACACAGGATTCATTCATAACGTGTTATTTGAACGTTACCTGAAGGACCATGAAGCGCCTGAAGATTGTGAGTTCTATATGTGTGGACCACCGGTTATGAACGCAGCAGTAATCAATATGTTGAAAGACCTAGGGGTCGAAGACGAAAACATCATGTTAGATGACTTTGGTGGTTAATTGGTGATGCTGTCGAAATTATCGATTGTAAAACTATGGCTAGCTCTTTTAGGGCTAGCCTTTTTAGTCTCTTGCTCCGATGCGCCTGAGCGTATCGAGTTTAGCGGAGGGACTATGGGAACAACCTACAGTGTTGTTCTATTTAGTAAAGATCCGCGCCATTCGGCGGACAAAATTCAAACGAAAGTCGATACCGTGTTAGAGCGCGTAAACGCGCAAATGTCGACTTACGATCCGAACTCTGAACTGTCGCAGTTTAACCAGCTTGAAAGTACCGAACCAGTGGTGATTAGTCGTGATCTGGAAAGAGTGGTAAGTCGAGCTTTAGATATTGCTCGTGAAACCGATGGTGCTTTAGATATAACCGTTGGTCCTCTGGTGAACCTATGGGGTTTTGGACCAAACGGCAAGCCTGAACAGCAGCCAACAGCAGAAGAGCTGTCAGCGATTTCTAAACGAGTTGGATATGAAAAGCTGAGTGTTAGTAACCATCAGCTGATAAAAGCGCACCCTGAAATGTATGTGGACTTATCGACTATTGCCAAAGGCTATGGTGTAGATAAAGTTGGAAACTTAATGGACCAGCTGGGTATTAAACAATACCTTATTGAAATCGGCGGTGAAATTTTGGCCAAAGGTGGGAAGCCAGCCGATGAAAAGTGGAAATTAGCTGTTGAAAAACCGGTTTCTACGGAACGAGCTGTTCAGGAAATTGTCGAATTTAAAGAAGGCGCCTTAGCGACTTCAGGTGACTATCGAAACTATTTTGAAGAGAATGGTCGTCGATATTCACATATTATTGATCCCGCAACGGCAGAACCAATACAGCACAACTTGGTATCTGTGTCAGTCTTTGCGGATGATGCAATGTCAGTAGACGCTTATGCAACGGCTTTATTGGTGATGGGCACCGAGAAAGCAAAGGCGTTTGCAGATGCAAATCAGCTTGCTGTTATGCTGATTTATAAAACTGATGAAGGTTTTGAAGAGTATACCAGTCAGTGGTTTAAACCTTTATTAGTGAGCAATAAATAGGAGTAGTCATGCAAACCTTTTTAATGGTATTTGCCTTATTTATCTTAGTCGTTTTGGCAATGGCCATTGGTTATATGGTACAGAGAAAGTCAATTTCAGGTAGCTGTGGTGGTATTAGCTCACTGGGCATGGACAAAGCTTGCGATTGCGATGATCCTTGCGATAAGCGCAAAGCACGTATGAAAAAAGAACAGCAGTGGAAAGAAAACCAGATTAATTGATCAAAAACCCCATACAGGTTATAACGATATAACTTTTAATTTTACAAGCGAATGGGGGAGAAATGAAGCCGATAGACATTCAGACTAACGGTAATGAGTTGTATCTCGATTGTAACGCAACAACGCCGGTTCTCCCTCAAATCGCCAAAGCAGTTTCTCACACTATGGAAACTGTATTTGGAAACCCATCCAGTAGCCATATCACTGGCCTTAAAGCTCGTTATATTTTGGATACTACCAGGCAACTTGCCCGTAAAATAGTTGGCTTAGAACGTGGGCGACTTATATTTACCAGCGGCGCTACCGAAGGCATTCAAACCGCAGTTGTTTCCGCCATCTCTCATGCAATGAAAACTCGGCCCAGCTCTAAGTACCTTTTATATGGGGCGACAGAGCATAAAGCTGTTCCGCAAGCGTTAGAGCACTGGAATGAACTGCTTGGTCTCCACGCTGAATTGAAAGCGATTCCGGTCGACCGTGAGGGGCGTTTAGATCTTGATTTTATAGAGCGACATGTCAGTGATGCCGCAATGATATGCACAATGGCGGTAAATAATGAAACGGGCGTTAAACAGGATATTAAAGCCCTGGAAGAGGCAATAAGAGCCAATAATGCGTCTATCCCCTGGATGGTGGATTGCGTTCAGGCGCTCGGTAAATTGCCTCTGACGCTTGATGAAACAACTATAGATTACGCGCCTTTTAGTGGACATAAACTATATGGTCCCAAAGGGATAGGCTTTATGGCGGTTCGTGAGCAGGCGCCATTCACGCCGTTACTTATTGGCGGTGGGCAAGAGTCTGGCCAACGTTCTGGTACGGAAAATTTACCTGGAATTGCGGCGTTGAATGCGTTGTTTGAGTTACTAATTACTGAAAATGAAGTACTGCAGTCTGATAAGAGGTTGCGAGAGTATCGTCGACAGTTGGCTGAAAGCTTACAAATGGCATTTCCAACACTTGTGTTTAACCACAATTTTGAACTGAGTGTACCGACAACACTGAACTTTTCTGTTCGAGGCGTCGCTTCAAGAGACATTATGGATGTTTTTGACGCGTGCGGAATTCGTGTCAGCGGCGGTTCAGCCTGCAGCTCTAAAGTGGTAGGTAGTTTTGTGCTAAGAGCAATGGGACTCGACGACTGGCAAAGCCAAGCCGCCATTCGCATGTCATTTGGTCCGGCGACCACGCAGCAGGACATTGATGAGGCGTGTTATCGAATACGACAGGCCGGTGATGCACTTAAACATTCATGTCTACTCATTGCGGATACAAATAATGATAACGATGCTGCGTTAGATGGCGTCGTCCAATTAAAATATGATGCGCACTGCTGTTATTTAATTATTGATAAGGCCGCAAAGGAACTAGTTGTTATAGACCCTCACCCGGCTTTGTCAGCTCGTATTGAGAACATCGTTACTTGCCGAGACTATAAAGTAAAGGCGGTTTTAAGTACAGGCTCAGATACAGATATTACAGAAGCTGCAGAGTTGCTAAGAGGTATTTTACTAAGAGAGTCCAGCAATCATGATGCCATTGGATGGCCTCAGAGCAATAACCGTAGCTGTGACGCTGTTCCTGCTGACTCTGAAGTTGATGTAGAAGGCTGTGTTGCGATTGGTGAAAGACGACTCTTTCGTGTCAATAGTGAGCACCCGGTGTTTGCGTTGAGTGAGCCGGCCGGTTTAAAAAGCCAGGTTAAGACCGACGTCGTATTCCCGGGGGATGCACCGCTTCACAATTATGAAAAAGCGGTGTCTGGTGATGCACTGGTTTGCCCGAAAGATGATCCCGAGCATCGTATTGTCTATTCGTTATGTGAGACTTTTGGTCAATGCGACCCGTCCGAGGATGTGAATATTCCAATTGGTGAGACTGACGAATTTTGGTATCGGGATGATCTTGTCGTGATTGACGTACGAGAGCGTCAAGAGCATGTTGTGTCTGACATTCCATGCACAGCTGACGTTATTAATGTGCCGGTCACTGAAGTCATACAATTTATTCATGACCACCAGACACTCAAAGAACGCGATATTATCTGTGTCTGCCGTTCGGGAAACCGCAGCGCTGTGGTTGCTAATGTTTTACAGCGCCATGGATTCAAACGAACGCGTCACCTTATGGGAGGGCTTGCTCTTTTGAGCTCGCCGGCTGCCAAAGCAGTCTAGCGATAAAACCGTCTTTGCCGACGAACCAACAACTAATATCGCCGTGGCACTGCACATTCCAAATGTTTTTATCAGATAATGGATACCACTGGCCGGAACCAACGTTTAATGCTGTGGCGCCTTGCGGGTTAGAGGTTAGCAGCCAGTCTCCTTCGTGTGAGACTTTACTGAGGCTGTATAGCGCACCGCTAAGAGGAGGCTCGGGTAACGCCTTGAACTCTTCGTTGGAATAGTGCCACAAGCGTGGAGCCTCTTGTTCGTCGCTTTCTTCACTCAATGAGCCGCCTGCAATATAAAAGTTGTCTTCATTGTCAGGCCAAACGCTGGTGATACCTGCCATAGGACCTGCCTGCATAGGTGCATCGATAACCTTAAAGCGAATACCGAAAGAGCCTTTAACTAATACCCGCGCTTTGTCGGCATTACCGGTTGCTATCATCCAGGTATCATTGTTAAAACGTGCGCAGCTACCACTAGAAGCAAAGCCACCTTCGTTCGATTGCGGCGGCTCAGCAACAGCGGAACGAACCTGCATCCAATTGCGACCGTCAGCGCTTCTGACCATGCGCCACTCGTCACCAACACTGTCACCATACACCCAAGCTTCGCCGCTAGGTGCTAATGCCATGCAATTGAAAAATGAGTCACCTTCACCACGATAGCGTAAACGCCAGCTATTGCCGCCATTTTCGGTGTAGTAGATTCTTGACTGACCGCCGTCACCGACACTCATTGCATAAGCCCGGCGGTCATCAATAGCCTCAATGTCCCGAAATTGAAGATAGTCCGGGCCGGGCTGGAAGTACTGCCAGCTTTTTCCGGCGTCGGTTGAGCGAGCAACGGTTCCGTTTTCACCGGCGACCCAAATGGTGTTGCGGCTGACCGGGCTTATGCCAATCCAGTGTTGCTCTTTAATTGTATCGAGTATTTCCAGCTCTGGCGGTGCGGCTGCGGAGCCAAAAGTTGAAGCTCCGCTCAATAATGCCGCGGCGCAGCATGCGTTTCGTACTAGCTTCGTCATCGCCATTGTTATAACCCGTTATTAACAGTTGCTAGCGAGTGTAGCACGCACGATGAACCCAGAGCTACAGCAAAGCGACTTACTGTGCGTCAAAGCAAATGCCATTGTCGTGTTTGCTGTCATCACCCATTAAATAAAGGTACGTTGGCATAATTTCGGTGGGTGTTTTCAGGCTCTTAGGGTCCTCAGCAGGGTAAGCTTTTGACCGCATGCTGGTTCGTGTTGCACCTGGATTAATGACATTCGTGCGTAGCTTTGTACCCTCGTATTCGTCGGCGATAACCTCAGCCATGCCCTCAGTCGCAAACTTGCTGATAGAGTATGCGCCCCAATAAGCTCTACCTTTGCGTCCAACACCTGAAGACGTAAACACCAGAGATGCATTCGGTGCTTTCTCCATAACCGGTATCAGCGCCTGAGTCATTGCAAACTGACCCGTCACATTGACCTGCATAATGTCATCCCAGCTGTCTTTTTCAATGTGAGTAAACGGCGATAAAATGCCAAGCAAGCCTGCGTTATGCAGTACACCGTCGAGCTGACCAAACTGTTCTTGAATAGTAGCAGCCATGTCTCGGTAATGAGACGGTGTGGCGCCTTTTAAGTCTAATGGGATAATAGCCGGCTGAGGGTATCCTGCTTCGACAATCGAGTCATAAACAGCCTCCAGTTTTTCAACAGTGCGACCGAGCAATATGACAGTAGCGCCGTGTTTCGCGAAGGTTATTGACGCCTCTTTACCAATGCCGTCGCCTGCGCCTGTGACTAAAATAACTTTGTCTTTTAGAAGGTCCGGGGCGGCTTTGTATTCGTGTACGGTTTTAATTTTCATAACTGTTTTTTAATACCATTGGACTGTGGTCGGGTGAGTAGGCTATTGTAACGATATTCGAATAACTTCTCAGCAAACGAACGAAAAATCGTTAAAAAGCCTTTAATCTTATTTAATACAGGTGTATAAATTTCGTTAAGAGAAGGTACAGAATAACAAAACATAAAAAAGGATTGGGGATACCTCATGAAGAAATTACTACTCCCATTGGCAATCGGTTCGGCTCTGAGCCTTGTAGGTTGCGGAAGCGGTGACGAAGCACCTATTACGGAAAACGAAGTGAATGTCGCTGCAACACGTGTTGTGTTCGACCCGTCGAACGGTGAAATACCAGCGCCGACGAATATTTTATTGAGCGGTAGTGTTGATGGCACGTTAAATATTCCGGTCGCTGACCCAAGTGATACAGCTAACCCGCAGGTTGCTATTAACGGTTTAGACGGTTGGGGAACGCACTCAACTCTGGCGTTTAATTTTTCTTTACCTGTTGATCAAAACGGCGAGCAGGTATCTGTTGATCCAGCCAGTGTGGAAGCCCAGGGAGCTGTTCGGGTATTCAAAACGGTTCAAGGTGGAACGCCCGTCTCTGAAGGTTGCGCTGCAGCTAATCCAGCCGCTGTTTGTGCGGTAACTGAAGAGTTACAGCACGGTACTGACTTCACGGTTAAAGCGACCGGTGCAGGCAGCCTAGCGGTATTGCCTCTTCGTCCTTTGGAGTCGGCGACCGGTTATTTAGTTGTTTTAACGGATAACATTCAAGATTCTTTGGGTCGTCGTGTCAAAGCGTCACAAACCTACACGCTGATGAAAGAGCCTGTTGATGAAGCTCCAGCTTCTGATACGGAGTCGGGCAGAAGCTTGCAAGCGCTGGTTAATAGTTATGAAGGCGCGTTGGCACAGTTCGGTGTAGACCCTGAAGACGTCATTTACAGCTCAAACTTTACGACTCAGTCTGTCGGTGATGTTTTGGGAATGACTAAAACCTTGTTAGGTCAACAAATTGCTGCCGGTGCGCCGCCAGTAATGCAAGCTGCGCCGCAGGGAGTTACTTTAGATGTAGTTCTTTCTGGTGCGGGTATTACTGACCCAACAACGTTAGCCGTTGCATCGGCTGCAAAAGTATATGGGGGCCAGGTTGATCTTCCTTACTATTTGCCTGTTCCAAGTGCAGAAAACCCTACTGCACCAGTTACTGGTCGTTGGACGGCGAAGTGTGACAGCCCTGTTACCATTGTTGGCGGCATTGAGAGTGGTCAAATTCCTGAAGGGGCTTTAGGTTTGGGTATCACTCAAGATGCTATTGCTGCTGACAAAGCTGGTGTTATTCGTTCAATTGTAGAGGCATGTGTTGCCTCAGAGAACGGTATTGATTTACCGGGGGTTGATGAAGAGCGTCACTTAACAAAATACAATCCAGTGCCAGAAGTTCAGGACACTGAAACAGTTAATGCGTTCGTGACTATCCCTGACCTGGCAACAGCAAATGCGGTACGAGGACAGCAAGGTCTTCCAGCACTTGAAGAACCGGCTAATGGCTGGCCTGTTGTTATTTTCCAGCACGGTATTACAGGCTCGAAAGATAATGCGGCTGCAATTGCTGGTACGTTGGCGGTAGCGGGTTATGCAACAGTGGCAATTGACCACCCATTACACGGTGAACGTGGTTTTGACGTGAATGGCGACGGTGAACTTGATATCACAGCGACAGGCCCAGCAAACGCAACCACGTATATGAACCTAAGCAGTTTGCTTACTACTCGCGATAACCTGCGTCAGTCAATTACTGACTTAGTCTCGCTACGTGTAAGCCTAAATAACTTTATGGCAGCAGACGGCGAGCAGATTGATGGCACAGATGTCCACTTTATTGGTCACTCTCTAGGTGCAATTGCCGGAACTGGTTTTACAGCTTTAGCTAACACCTCATTTGGCGAAGGGCATCCACTGTCAGCGATTGACGGTATGTTTAGCGTTCAGGCCTCTAGCTTAGGCATGCCAGGCGGTAGCTTAGCAAACTTCCTGCTAGCCTCTGAGAGCTTCGGTCCAACAATTAAAGCAAGCCTGCTTTACTCATCGAATGCGGAGTTTAAAGCTGCCGCTGATCAAGCTATTGCCGGCGGCGCAACGCTCGAGGAGTTCTATGCTGGCTTCATGGAGCAAGCTCCAGCTGAGCAGGTGGCTCAAATTAACGCGACTTTCGAACAGTTTGCTTTCGCGGCACAAACCGTCGTTGACTCGGGCGACCCTGTTAACTACGCAAGTGATGTCGTCGCTTCAGAGACGCCTGTATTTATGATTGAAGCAATTGGTGATTCGGTTATTCCTAATGCAGTGGAGAACAAGCCACTTGCGGGTACAGAGCCTCTGGCTGCGTTGCTCGGTTTAGAGGGGATCTCCGAAACCACCGATCCTGATGGTAATGCGGTATCTGGCATTGTCCGCTTTGGTGGTGACGCAGAGCACGGTTCACTGGTTGACGCAGGTCCTTCTGCGGCAGTTACTGCTGAGATGCAACAACAAATTGCCTTCTGGTTTGCTTCAGACATGAAGCAGTTACCAATCAGAAACGAAGAAGTGGTAGAATAACCTCAGGTTATTGAAAACTTGTTATTCAAAGGCCGGCAGTTATGCTGGCCTTTTTCGTATTGGAGAGGTGTATGGAGTTTCTGATAGATATTGGTGCGTTTTTATTAAAGGCGGCCATTATTGTTATTGCTGTAGGCTTTATTATTGGTTTGCTGGCACAAGCGGCTCAAAAGCAGAAGAAAAGTAAAGGTGACTTACAGGTAACAGACCTGTCGAAAGAGCTAAAGGACCTTAGCGAGCATCTCAAGTTAGAGTTAATGGACAAAAAAGCTCGCAAGAAAGCGATGAAGGCGTTGAAAAAGAAAAAGCCAGCAGAGGACAAAAAGCGGCGCCTTTTTGTGCTGGACTTTAAAGGCAGCATGGACGCTAAAGAAGTCGATAACTTGCGTCAGGAAGTGAATGCCATTTTGCAGTTAGCAACCGAGAAAGATGAAGTTCTCGTCCGTTTAGAAAGCGGAGGTGGGGTTGTTAATGGTTACGGGTTGGCTGCTGCGCAGTTGCAACGCATTAAGTCTAATGGGCTTACGCTTAACGTTGCCATTGATAATGTGGCCGCCAGTGGTGGTTACATGATGGCTTGTGTCGGTCACAAGCTTTTAGCCGCGCCGTTTTCCTTTATTGGCTCTATTGGTGTGGTGGCACAAATACCGAACTTCCACCGTTTCCTGAAAAAGCATGATGTCGATTTTGAGCAATTAACAGCCGGTGAGTATAAGCGCACCTTGACGTTATTTGGTGAGAACACCGACGAAGGCCGCCGTAAATTTAAGCAAGACTTAGAGGCAATTCACCGCCAGTTTAAGGCATTCGTTCAAGAGAACCGTCCTGAGCTCGATATTGATAAGGTTGCCACGGGCGAAGTTTGGTCAGGTCAGGAAGCAAAAGAACTTGGTCTGGTAGACGAGGTGACAACGAGCGACTCCTGGTTACTTGAGCAACATAAAGCGTTCAATGTATTGCAACTTAATTATGTGGTGCGTAAACCCATGAGTGAACGTTTCGCAAAAGGCCTTTCAATGGTCATTCAGACGTTAAAGTCGTCGTTGACGCGTTCAGATATCGCACAATAAGAGCTGTTAAACGCCGCTTACAATAACAAAGCTGCGCAGCTAACAACTTTTTGGTAGTCTAACGCAGTTTTTAAGAATGAATAATAAAGGACGCTTATGAGCGAAAAGAAAAAACTCAGCCTGACAAGCCGCATTGTTATCGGCATGGTCGCTGGGATCATTCTCGGTACAATCATTCGTTACGTGGCCGGCGACAATGCGTGGGTGTCATTGTATTTAACCAATGGCTTATTCGATGTTGTCGGCCAAATATTTATCACGTCACTGAAAATGTTGGTCGTGCCATTAGTGTTTGTCTCACTTGTGGTGGGAACTTGCTCGTTGAGCGACCCGAGTAAACTTGGGCGCTTAGGCGGTAAAGCCGTGGGCATGTACATGATAACGACCGCTATCGCCATAAGCTTTGCCATATTCTCGGCAGTGTTAGTGCAGCCGGGCTCTGGTATTGAGCGTTCTTCAGAGGCGTCTTTTGAAGCCAATGAAGCGCCATCTATTAGTGAAGTGATTATTAATCTATTCCCGGATAACCCAATTAATGCCATGGCAGAAGGTAACATGCTGCAAATTATTGTATTTGCGCTGTTATTCGGTATTTCGATGGCATTAGTCGGTAAGCCTGGTGAGCGTCTGAAAGGCTTCTTTGACGACTTAAACGCCGTGATCATGAAGTTGGTTGTCATACTTATGGCGGTTGCGCCTTATGGTGTGTTTGCGCTAATGGCGAAGCTATTCACTGAAATTGGCGTAGAAATGATAGGCAGTCTGGCCAAATACTTCCTGTTAGTACTCTTTGTGCTGATTGCTCATGGCCTTATTGTATACCCACTGTTTATGCGTGTACTGGCTCGTGTCAAACCGGGTATATTCCTTAAGAAAATGCGCGATGCACAACTGTTTGGTTTTAGTACAGCTAGCAGTAATGCGACTATGCCGATTACGCTGGAAACAGTGACCCGCCGTTTAGGTGTCAGCAATAGCGTTGGGTCGTTTACTGTGCCATTAGGTGCCACCATTAACATGGATGGTACTGCGATAATGCAAGGCGTGGCGACAGTATTCATTGCTCAGGTCTACGGTTTAGACTTAGGTATTGCAGAGTACTTAATGGTTATTATGACGGCGACTCTGGCGTCTGTTGGTACCGCTGGTGTACCGGGTGTTGGCTTAATTATCGGTGTTGATCGCCTACTTGATATGACCCGAACTGCGGTTAACGTCACTGGTGACGCAATGGTCAGTACCGTTGTTGCTCGCTCAGAAGGGGACTTTGATGAAGAAGTCTACTATGACGAGAATGCCGGTAAGAAATTAGAAGAGCTTTAAGTAAAGCCGGCGTGCGCATTAGGCGTACGCCGGAACTCCTGAATGGAAGCGTAACTCAGCGTCTTTCGAACGAATCAACTCAGCCTCCCACTCTCTGAACTGGTTAACTCTGTCACTAATATCGGTTTCACTGAGCTTTTGTGCAAGCTCCAGGTAGTCTTGATAGTGGCGAGCTTCTGAACGCAGTAATGACACGTAAAAACGGGCTATGTCTTCGTCCAGGTAAGGTGCCAAGGCCGCAAAGCGCTCACAAGAGCGAGCCTCAATGAGTGCCCCAATAATCAGCTTATCAATAAGTGCTTCAGGCTCGTAAGTTCTGACCTTTTGCAGCAACTGTTTTGCATAGCGTGATGCCGTGAGCTTCTTCAATGGAATGTTCCGCGCTTCCATAATTTCATAAACTAGCAGAAAGTGATGAAGCTCCTCACGTATTAAACGCGACATGCGATCAATAATGTCGTCAGCAAAAGGTTGTGACTCTGCCGCTTTTAACGCATGAGATAACTGCTTGCTTTTCTGCACATCGTTTAAGTTACCAATACCTCTGTAGACGAGATCTTCATATGGCTGTAGTGCATCCAGAATCAACTGTCCATGACTGTCTGACACCGCATAGCGTCGCAATAACAAAGCGGCGCTCTGAGCTGCTTTTAGCTCACAATGGAGGTGATCGAGCAAAATGATGGGCAAGTTTTCTGCTTTCGCAGCTTCTTGTATCCACTCATCGGGAGTTGTGCATAGTAAAAACTCATTAATGGGTTCAAGAAGCGGTAAATAGGGCGAAACAACAGCGGTATTCAAAACGGACATTCCCCAATTAAATTGATTAAAAATGTTAACAAAAGTGAACTAAACTTATATCAAAAGTACTTGACAGTGTTAGTTTAGTGCTGAATATTAGTCGTATGGGTGAATTTTTCAGCGGTACCTGAATCTAATAATTATAACGTATTTACGAATTGGGCGGTATGACCGCGTGTTACGGGGAAGGTGAAGTTATGATACTGAATCATATTTGGGGTTTGTACGCACACCCGGTTCAAGAGTGGAAGACAATAGACAGTAAACGCGAAAGCTTTATGTATTCGTGTTCACATACTCTGTTAGTGGCTATATTGCCATGCCTGGCTGCGTTTTATGCCTCGGCAAAAATTGGTTGGAGCGTGGGAGCTCGAGAGTCTATTTACCTTGCCGAAAACAGTGCGGTAATGCTCGCTGTCGCAATGTATGTAGGCATTATTGCTGCAACTTTTGCTTTAGCCTATTTAATTTACTGGATGGCAAAAACCTTTGGAGCGGATCCTAGCTATACCAAGTCGCTGGAGCTTGCCGCTTATGCAGCAACACCGGTTATTATGTCGGGGGTTGCAGCACTGTACCCTGAACTTTGGTTTGTGGCCTTGGTGTTCCTGGGTGGTGTCGCGTATTCAGTTTATCTACTTTATTCAGGTTTGCCGGTTATTATGCATATTCCTGAAGAGCGCGGCTTTATATACGCGAGTTCAGTCGTTACTGCCGGCTTAATTGCCATGGTGGTACTGATGGTAACAACCGCTATTCTCTGGACAAATGGCTTCGGGCCGGAGTTTGTGTCAGGTTAATAGAAGCATTTAAGTTCAATAAAAAAGCTCGGATACCATGAAGCATGGCCCGAGCTTTTTTGTATTTAAGGACAGACTTTTACTTCTTAAGGTAATGGCCTGCCAGACAAGTTACCGGCGCAGCAGTTGGCTTACCGTGTTGCCAGTCACCACCTTCAACACCGCTGCCAGCAATGTCGATATGGATATAACTAAGTGGGCGTGAGCTATCAATGCCGTGGTTATCCAGGCCGGAAACACCAACCAGAAATGCCATTGGGAACTGGTGGCCTCGTGGCGTTGTTGCTGACGGACCATTATTGGATGACAACAAGTCATCACATAAGGTACGGCCCTTCACAAAGTCAAAATCTTCACGACGCGACCAGGAAATTTCAGTTGGATCGCCATAGGTTTCACCGGCGTCAAATAACGCGTCCGGTAATTTTTGACGACGAGCGTGACCATTAGGAACCAGTGCGCTGTATGGGCCTTTCGCTAATGCCGCATGTCCGGTCAATGTCGCGACGGTATAGAGTTCGTGCTCACCGTCAGCCTGTGCAGCCTCTTCACGTAGATGAGACAGCAGGTCAGCCATTATTAAGCGACCTTCAGCGTCAGTATTACCGATACGAACACGTTTGCCGCTGTGGCCGGTAATAATTTCGTCGGCGACAAAAGCGTCAGAGCCAATGCTATTGCGAACAGCACCAATCTCGGCGACGACATTCAAATGCTCAGGCTGCAACTCGGCAACGGTTTTCATAAAACCGGCAACACCCGCAGCACCGCCTTTGTCACGACTCATACCTGCCATGTGACCACCGGTTTTTAAATCTGCACCACCGGTGTCATAGACAATGCCTTTACCGGCAAACATAACGGTGCGTTCAGGCTGACTGCCATGATATTCCAAACGAATGACGCAAGGGCGATGGCGCTCAACAGCCATCGATGAACGGCCAACAGCTGCCAGTAACGGGTACTCATGTTGTAACTGCTGAGAGTCGTCGATAACGCTGACTTTCACCGGTGTATGCGCGAAAGCCTGACGGCAGTATTCTGCAAAGCGGGGTGGCGCCATGCGCTCAGGCTCCGTACCTGCTAAGTCGCGGGCAACACGCTTGCCTGCTTCAACAGCCATGGCCCAGTCAGCATCGAGTTCACCAACCAAAGTCACGTTTTCTGTTGGCTCAATCGCTTCTTCGCCATGCGCTTCACGCGCTTCTAACGGTTGATACAGTGACTGACAGACACCTAAGTAGGCGGCTAAGAAAGCCTGCTGGTAGCGGGTATCATTGATATCAACATTATTTAAGGCAATAACCGGATGGCGAGCACCGGCGTCTTGGGCAATTTTTGCCGCTTTATGTGCCGCATCGAAGACTTGGCGAACGTCGTCGAAGTCTCGGTTAAGTGGTCCTGTTGGTGCCGTTACTAAGCGCTGACCAGGAACACCTTCAGCCTGGAGCAGTAATACATCGCTACCAACGCGCTGATCGGTTGTTTTCGCTTGTTGAATTTTTTCAGCTAATGCTGAGTCATCAATAGTGTCAAAGTGACCGATGACAATCAGTGCGTCAGTGCCGTCTTTTGAATAAGCGTCAGCAAGTGAGCTGACTACGTCTAATTTTGGAAATGCCATAAATACCTCACTTCTAAATGGTTAAGCGCGACGCCAGCGAGTGCCTTCAGGACCGTCTTCTAATTCAATACCCATGGCAGTTAGCTCGTCACGAGCTTCGTCTGCTACGGCCCAGTTTTTTTCTGCACGCGCATTGTTTCGCTTGGCGATAAGCGCTTCAATTTTGGCAACGTCGTCATCGTCGCCTTGAAGAAACTGGTTTGGATCACGTTGCAGTAATCCCATAACCTCTGCAAATTCTTTTAAAATGTACGCAAGCTGTGCTGTTTTTTCTGAGTCACTGTCGCGGTGACGGTTAATGTCACGAGCAATGTCAAATAGCACACTCATGGCTTCCGGTGCGTTAAAGTCGTCATCCATGGCGCTCTGGAAGTTCTGCCAGTAGTCACGTCTTAACGCTTCAGAAGCCTCTTTCGGCTCAATATCCCGCAATGCGGTATACAAACGCTCAAGCGCTGAGTGGGCCTGGTTCAAATTCTCTTCGGTATAATTCAATTGTGAACGGTAGTGGCTCGACAGTAAGAAATAGCGAACAGTTTCCGCATCATAGGCTTTTAATACTTCGCGGATAGTGAAGAAATTGCCTAAAGATTTCGACATTTTTTCGTCGTCCACCTGCACCATGCCACTATGCATCCAGTACTTCACATAGTCTGAATGGTTGGCGCAGCAGCTTTGCGCAATTTCATTTTCGTGGTGAGGAAAGGCCAAGTCTGACCCGCCACCGTGAATATCGAAGGTGGTGCCTAGGTGCTTTTTGTTCATGGCCGAGCACTCAATATGCCAGCCAGGGCGGCCCTCACCCCAGGGCGATGACCAAGCAGGTTCGCCGGCTTTCGCTGCTTTCCACAAGACAAAGTCAAGCGGGTCGTCTTTTTCTTCATCGACATCGACTCGAGCACCAGACTGCAGTTGTTCTAAGTCCTGACGACTGAGCTTGCCGTACTCTTTGAACGTCGACACATCAAACAAAACGTCGCCACTGTCGGTTTTATAGGCATTACCACTGTCGATAAGATCCTGGATCATTTTCAGAATCTCATCCATGTGTTCAGTAACTTTGGGTTCAATGTCCGGACGCAGCAGATTTAACGCATCGAAGTCTTCATGCATCGCATCGATAAAGCGTGATGTTAATGCGTGAAAGTCTTCGCCGTTCTCCGCTGCCCGTTTGATGATTTTGTCGTCGAGATCAGTAATGTTACGGACATAGCTGACGTTATAACCCAGCTTGCGCAAATAGCGCACGACAATATCAAAAGCAACGTAAGTGCGGGCGTGACCAATATGGCAATAATCGTATGTTGTGACCCCGCAAACATACATGCCAACGTGCCCCGGCTGAATAGGCTCGAATGACTCTTTCTTGCGTGTCAGGGTATTAAAAAGGGTGATTGCCATAATGAAATCTCTTAATTCTCTGCCGATACGAATGAAAATAAAGCGCCTATGATACCACCGATGCCTTGGCTCTGGTACACTATCGGCTGGTTTGTTACAGGAAACAGGTAGAAAAAATGCAGGTCATTTTACACACAAATTTTGGCGATATTACCTTAGCAATGCATGAAGATACGGCTCCAAAAACAGTCGATAACTTTTTGCAATACGCGCGTGACGGTTTTTACGACGGCACCATTTTCCATCGAGTGATTAATAACTTCATGGTTCAGGGCGGTGGTTTTGAACCGGGTATGAAACAAAAAGAAACGCGCGACAATATTGAAAACGAAGCACCAACCGCGAAACCTAACGTTGTTGGCTCGGTGGCAATGGCCCGCACGCCGGATCCGCACTCTGCGTCTTCGCAATTCTTCATTAACGTGAATAACAACGACTTTTTAAACTTCCAGAATGAAACACCAAACGGTTATGGCTATTGCGTGTTTGCAGAAGTCACGGACGGTATGGATGTTGTAAATACCATCAAAGAGGTGAAAACCGGTTCAGCAGGTTTCCATCAGGACGTGCCTGTTGAAGATGTTGTTATCGAAAAAGTCTCTGTTAACGACTAATAATGACGACTGCGTTCATCGCTGACTTACATTTAAGCCCTGGGCGTCCGGACATTCTGGACGCCTTCGCGAACTTTTGTGAACAAAGCACTGGTTTAGAGGCTCTCTATATTCTGGGGGACTTGTTTGATGCCTGGCTTGGCGATGACGACAGCAGTGAATTTGCCTTTCAAATAAAGTCTCAGATTAAGCGTCTCAGTGACTCGGGTGTAAAAATCTATTTCATGGCAGGCAATAGAGACTTTATGGTTGGCGAGCGATTTGCCACTGAAACCGGTATAACCTTACTGCCAGACGAAACCGTTATTAACCTTTATGGTGAACGGGTTTTACTGATGCACGGTGATACTCTGTGTACTTTAGATAAAGGCTATTTGCGTTACCGGCGAGTCATTCAAAACCCGGTAGTTACCGGAGTTTTACGAAACTTACCACTGTCCTGGCGTATGCGTATTGCCAATAAACTAAGGCAAAGCTCAAACAGCCAGCGGCCTCAATTAACTGCTGAGCAGTTGTATCAAATGGATGCTCAGCACCCTGCGGTGTTGCAGGTAATGGAAAAGCACCAGGTGAATCAACTTATTCACGGGCACACTCATCGACCCGCCATCCACTGTTTTAAGTTGAGCGATGGCACGCCGGCAAAACGTGTTGTTCTGGGCGACTGGTATACTCAGGCCAGTGTTTATCGAGCTTCTAAATAGCGTTAAGCAATAAAAAAGGGAGCTAAATAGCTCCCTTATTACTTAATGATCGAAAAGCCTTAGTCGTTAAACTGCTTTCCAAAGAAAGAATCTTCCAACCACTGTGGGCGTTGCGCTGCGTTCGCAATTTCTTCGCCAATAGCAAAGTTGATATTAGTAAAGCGCGCGCCTGCTTCATAGTTAATATCGAGGTTAAGTCCGTCACTCGGCTTATGGTAATGTTCAGCGAAGAACGTACCCCAAACTTCGCCGCCGTCTTCACCCTCGGTACGAGAGTTAAAGCCAGTCATTAAGAATACGGCAGGTATGCCTTTCTTAACCAATGTGTAGTGATCTGACCGGGTAAAAATAGCTTGCTCTGGCATAGGATCCGGGCTTTGCGCAGTATCGTATTTTTTAGCCGCTTTGCTAACTGTTTCTCCAAGCGTTGAATGCGATGCACCAAAGGCAACAACGTCAGCAAAGTCATAAAGCAATACCGGCATATCCAGGTTCACGTTAGCGACGATGCTGTTTAACGGAACGGTTGGATTATTGGCAAAGTAATCAGCGCCTAATAAGCCTTTCTCTTCAGCAGTTACTGACAAGAACATAATAGAACGTTTGAACTCTTTGTCTGACTCGACGAATAAACGGGCTGTTTCGAGCATGACAGACACGCCACTGGCGTTATCCATAGCACCGTTATTAATGTTGTCTTCGCGGCTCATGTCTTTAATGACACCAATATGATCGGAGTGGGCAGTGTAAACAACATACTCGTCTTTAAGCTTTTCATCAGAGCCTGGTAAAACAGCGGCAACGTTCGGGCTGCTAATTTCTTCATGGCGAGATTCACGTTTTAGAGTCACTTTCCCGTCTAATTCAAAACCTTTTGGTGAAAAGTCCGGGTCTTCCTGAATCTTTGTGAAAATTGCTTCTAATTCCGTTGGTGCGTTCGCAAACAAACGTTTGGCTGGCTCGTCATCTAAATAAGCAGACCCACTAATTTGCTGCTCCTGACCTTTAGGAAGTCCGTTTGGTCCTAGCCAGGTCATACGAGGTGTTTTCGTATAATAAACACTGGTTTCGTATTTGCGGACTTCTTCGCGCATCGGCGTATGCAAGGTAATAATACCGATAGCGCCTTTTTCGCGAGCGATGTCAGACTTAATGTTAGACAGGTGAGCGCCTTCTTCACTGGGTAAAAACTCAGGGCGCCCTGTTAACATGACGACAATTTTGCCTTCAACGTTTAAGCCTTCGTAATCGTTAAGACCAAACTCTGGCGCTTCCATACCATAACCAACGAATACCAAAGGTGCAGATACCTGGTCTTGCTCGCTGTAATGGCTTGGCCCGGTAATAAACTCTTTCGGGAATTCGAATTCGACGGCTTCACCATTTACTTCGTAAGTCATTGACGCACTATTTTCTTTTAAGGTGCTTTTACGAAAGGGAATACGCTGATAGTAGGTGCCATCATCGCCGGCAGGCTCTAAACCCAGGCGTTTAAATTCAGAAACTATATAGTTCGATGCAATTTCATGGCCTTCGCTGCCGGTTTGGCGGCCTTTAAGATCGTCGTCAGCTAAAAACTCAAGGTGTGAGCGAATGTTGGCTTCTTTTGCGCTGACATCAACGGTTTGCGACTGAGTTTCCGGTGCTCCGCAAGCGGCAACAAATAGACTAAGCGCCGCGGGTGCAAGGATACGAGAAAGTTTCATGAGCTGTCCTCTGATTGTAGTTGTTCTCGAGAATCGAATTGATTGTACCTGAGCGAGCACTATTCAACCATAGATTCTCAGCAAAAGAGTGTTGCAAAATGTTCCTGATTTACGTAATGTTATAATATAACATAATCAAGAAGGGCGATTTGTCATGAAGCTGAATACATTAACTTTAGCTATTCTCGCTGTTTCATCGACGGCATTAGCGCAAGACCAGGAGCATGAGCACCCGGATCCCACCGAGGTTATCACCATAACAGCTAACCCGTTGGGAAAAACGGCATTAGAGTCGACTCAGCCGGTCAGTATTATTTCTGGTGATGAGCTCAAGCAAAAACATTCGCACAGCTTAGGGGAGACCTTATCTTCTGAGCCAGGAATTAATAACACGCACTTTGCTAATGTGGCGGGTAGCCCTATCGTGCGTGGGCTTGGTGGTCCACGCGTCAAAATAACGCAAAACGGTTTAGATACCGGTGATGTCTCGCGCGGAAGCCCCGACCACGCAGTGACAACCGAAACCAGTACTGCGGAGCAAATAGAGGTTCTGCGTGGCCCGGCAACACTTCTATACGGCAGTGGTGCTATTGGCGGGGTTATCAACGTTGTCGATAATCGTATTCCGAGCGAACCGGTTTATGGGCTGCAAGGTAATGTGAATGGCTCACTGTCGTCAAATAACGACAACAAAGAAGCATCGTACGACCTACAAGTAGGTAATGGCACCTGGGCATTATATACCGATGCATTTATTAGAGACGCCGAAGACTATGAAACGGCCTCGTTTATTAATGATGAAGGCGAACGTGTTGACTCCATTGAAAACAGTTTCGTTGAGGCACAGGGCGGCACCTTGGGTGTGAGCTATCAGTTTGATAATGGCTTTGTTGGACTGTCTTATCAAGGACTGTCGCAGGACTATGGTATTCCGGGACATGGTCATCATGAGGAAGGGGACGAAGAAGAGCACTCTGATGAAGTTCATGAAGAAGAGTCTCACGAAGCTCATGGTCCTTATGCAAATTTAGAGCAGGATCGCATTCAGCTTGCGGGTCAATGGAGAAGTCCTTTCAGCGGTATTGAGCAAGTGGATTTCCGAGGCGCTATTACCGACTATCAACACCAGGAAATCGAAGAAAATTTCGTCGCAACCCAGTTTGAAAATCAGCAAAAAGAAGTTCGCTTAACGGCACGTCACCAAGAATTAGCGGGCTGGTCTGGTGCTATTGGTTGGCAGTGGGACATTAATGACAAGTCAGCGATTGGTGAAGAAGCCTTCACACCGGATACTTCCCGCAGAACGCAAGGGCTTTTCTGGGTGGTTGAGCAGGAATTTGGTGATCATCATGTTGACTTAGGTGCACGTTATGAACGTACGTCGTTAGCCAGTGACGACTGGAAGCTCAATACCTTCAGCGCGGTTTCGGCATCGGCGGGCTACTTGTACCACTTTGATAAGCATACGTCCGTATCCGTTAATTTAAGTCACGCTGAACGGGCACCCAGTGGCACTGAAGTGTTTTCCAATGGTAACCACTTTGCGACTCGAACCTATGAGTTAGGACTTGGCTATGAACTGCATAAAGAAGAGTCGGGTGAGTATCATATAGAAGCCGCTGAACATCGTATCGAAACCGAGCGTTCAAACAACCTGGACCTTGGTGTGCATTATGAAACAGATACATTCCATGCGAATTTTAATGTGTTCTATAACCGTGTTGATGACTTTATTTATGATGACTTTGTTGGCATAACTAGTGAGCAGATTCATGGCGATGACGATCACGATGAACATCAGGGAGAAGAACACTCTGAAGAAGATCACGCTCATGCCGAAGCCTTACAGGTAGTTCAGTTTAATCAGTTAGATGCGGAGCTTTACGGTTATGAGCTTGAGCTAGATTGGCAATTAAGTGACGCTTGGTCAGTCCATAGTTTCAGTGACTACACACGTGCGAAACAGCGTGACGGTGGTAATTTAGCTCGAATTCCGGCTCAACGTCTGGGAGCTGAAGTGCGGTATCAGGCACAAAGTTGGGATGGCTCTTTAGGTTATACCCGCTACTTTTCTCAGGACAATGTGGCTATAAATGAATCAGAAACGGATGCTTACGGGCTGTTAAATGCACGCGTAAATATGTATCCAAACTGGTTAGCGAATTACGGTGCAACCCTTTACTTGAAAGGTGAAAATTTAACGAATCAGCTTGGTTTAGTGCACAGCTCATACTTGAAAGAAGACGCACCGGTAATGGGACGTCGGTTCCAAGCTGGCGTATCTATTACATTTTAATGAAAGCAATAGACCGTCACTGATATTCAGTGGCGGTGTTTTCCCGTCAATTCATCGCACAGTCACCGACATTTTATAGTGAGTTTGCTATCATTGTTAACAGTTGTTTAACAAACCACTTTAAGGTAGCTGTTTTGTCTCTCGCATCTCGTTTTCTCACCACTTTTGTTGGTGCCTGTATTGTTGTCTTTAGTTCGTCTGTGTACGCAGAAAAGTTAACCATAGAGCGCTTGTTTAGCGCGCCGTCGTTGGTTGGTGAAAAGCCGCGGTCATTGCGTTTTGCGCCTGGCGACAATTACTTGTCGTACTTAAAGGGCAGTGAAGCGAACCCGGACCGTTATGACTTGTGGCTATACGACATTAAAAAAGCAGAGCACACACGACTGGTTGCGGCGGACGATCTCAATTCCAGCTCACAGGAGTTATCGGAAGAAGAGAAAGCACGTAGAGAGCGTCAGCGTATTAGCGGATCCGGTATTATTGAGTACAGTTGGTCAAAAAGTGGTGATGCCATATTGTTTCCTTACAACGGCGATATTTTCTATTATTCAGTAAAAAATACTGAAGTGACTCAGTTGACTGAAACGGAAGCTTTTGAAACCGATGCCCGTTTGTCCCCAAAAGGGAACTTTGTTTCTTTTATTAGAAATCAAAATCTTTTCTATATCGACTTAGCTACTGGAGAAGAGACGGCAGTAACTACTGCTGGTGGTGGGTTAGTTAAATACGGCATGGCGGAGTTTGTTGCGCAGGAAGAGATGAAGCGCATGACCGGTTACTGGTGGGCGCCCGACGAGTCAGCGATTGCTTTAACGCGTGTTGACGAAAGCCCTGTGCCAGTAGCGACCCGAACTGAAATATACGCTGATACCGTTAAGGTGATTAAACAGCGTTATCCGTTTGCCGGTGCAGAGAACGTCAATATTGATTTGGGAGTGTACCAACTTGCCGATGCTTCCACGCAATGGCTTGGTTTAGATGAATTGGGTGACGGGTATTTAACCCGGGTCAATTGGCTGAATGACAGCGAGAGATTGAGTTACCAGTGGCAAAGTCGAGATCAGCAACGTCTGGACTTACGTCTTTTTAATGTGGATACCGAACAGCAACAGATCTTGGTTGAAGAAACCTCGGATACCTGGATAAACCTTCATAATGACCTCTACTTCCTGGAAGACAATAACCATTTTATTTGGGCGTCAGAGCGCAGTGGATACAAGCATTTGTACCTTTATAGACTCGATGGCTCATTAATTCGCCAACTAACATCAGGTGACTGGATGGTCGACGAGCTGGAAGCCGTTGACGAGAGTACCGGTATTTTGTATTTCACTGCTCGTCGCAAAAGTCCGCTTGAACGTCATTTATATCGTGCTCAGTTAAATAGTGGCTCAAGTAACAACCCAACGCAGATCACGCAACGTGAGGGTATGCACGATGTTGAGTTCTCCTCGACGTTCCACCGCTATATCGACACATTTTCATCGCCAGAGCAGCCCGTACAAGTCAGTCTGCATGGGCCTACGGGCGAACGACAGGCTTGGCTACTGGAAAATAAAATTGATAAAGGCCATCCGCTTGCTAACTACCTGCGCGACTGGAATTATCCAGAATTTGGTCAGTTAACCGCTGAAGATGGACAGACGTTATATTACAAAATGACCAAGCCGTCGGACTTTGATAAAGCCAAGAAATACCCCGTTATGGTGTACGTTTATGGTGGTCCCGGGGCGCAGCGTGTAACCAAAAGTTGGGGAAACCATTTTGTTCAATACATGACACAACAGGGCTTTATTGTTTTTACGTTAGACAATAGAGGGTCTGATAACCGTGGAAAAGCGTTTGAAGCGCCTATTTATAAAAACATGGGCTCGCCGGAAGTAACAGATCAGGTAACGGGAGCGACGTTCCTTAAGTCTCTGCCTTACGTTGATGAGGATCGCATTGGCATTTATGGTCACAGCTATGGCGGCTACATGACGTTGATGGCGATGTTTAAAGCACCGGAGCACTTTAAAGCGGGCGTTTCAGGAGCGCCGGTAACAGACTGGCGCTTGTACGATACCCATTACACTGAGCGTTTTATGGGCATGCCTGATGAAGGTGAAAACTATGAGGCTGCGTCGGTGTTTCCATACGCAGATGGTCTTAAAGGTGACTTGTTGATGTACCACGGAATGGCCGATGACAATGTATTATTCACGCACAGCACCAAACTCTATAAGCAATTGCAGGACAATGAGCAGCCATTTGAAATGATGAACTACCCGGGCAAAAAGCACTCCATTAACGGACGTCATACAAAAATTCATCTCTACTCGATGATCGCCCAATTTTTTCAACAAACCATTGGCGAACAATAGGTTATAATATGCGCATATCCTTCTCGAAAGAGTTCTCAACAAAGGAGTGGTTATGCGCTTTTTATCTCGCCGTTTAGTAATGCCTAATGATCTTAACTTCGCAGGTTCGCTGTTTGGTGGCCGTATTCTGGAGTGGATTGACGAAGAGGCTTACATTTTTGCCAGCTGCCAGTTAGGCGCTAAAAGCCTGGTAACGAAACACATTGGTGCTATTACTTTCGAAACTTCAGCATTTCAGGGCGACGTCGTTGAGTTTGGTCTGGAGGTAAAAACAGTAGGGCGGACTTCGTTAGCCATTACTTGCTTAGTGCGTAACAAGCATACCAAGCAAAATATCTGTACAGCTGACGATATTGTCTTTGTTCATATTGACCCTGAGACTCGTAAACCAACGGCTCACGGTAAAACGAAGGACGAACTGGACGATTTTGCAGGGTCGCTATAAGCAACCCTGCAAGTTATTAATTAGATAGGTGAGCCTGGAGGAAGTGCTTCAGGCTCATAGTTTTTCGGCCATTCACCATCTTCTATAAAACCGTCAATATCGGCCGCAAGTTGCTTCGCAAAGTTGTTATTGCTCGCAGCTAGCGTGTCTTTCATACGCTGTATTTCTGACATCATCGGTAAACGGCTTTCGGGCGCTAATTCTGCGCGCTGAACTGTCTTGATAAGTGCATTCACCGCTGTTGCAAGCAGTCGCTGGTGCAATGGATTGGCATTGTTTTCATTCCAGTCGTTAAAGACCCGCTTAAAAATTTGTGAGCTCAACTGCGCTGGTGAAGGCACATTAGCATCAGCGTTATGTTGCTGCGCTAAACGGTTTAAACGCTGAGGGTTTAGCATTAATTGCAGTGAGTGGTTCGCGACACTGGAGGCCATGCTGACAGGGTCAGGAATTAACTCTGTGTTGCCGTTAAAACGTTCGCGTGAGTCGCTTTCACCATAGGCCAGAGGTACTAACCATTGTTGTACCTGCGTCGGTACTTCCAACGTTTCTGCACTGATGGTTCTGAGTAACTGAGATAAAGCAGATTGCTGGCGCGAGCCGCCAATTGCTTTGTACCCGTCCGTATTATCACTGGCCAGGTAATACTCATAATTGACACCGCCAAGCCATTTGACCGCCGCTTCTGCCTGATAACGATGCAGCAGATAAACCGGAACGAAATACTCCTGTAGTCGACTCAGCGGTTCATTGTCATTTAAAAAGGCTTTGCTGAAGTTATTCAGAACTTGTTCTCTAACAGTCAGCAAACGCTCCAGCTCGGTAACAGGGTTACTGCCGTTATCCCATAAATGTGCTGTTGGGTGTGCACCGCCGACGGGTCGCGCATCTCTGTCTGAAATAAAGCTCAAGCCTAAGGACTCATTTTTATCCAAAATACGGGCTAACTGGTCAGTCGCTGATGGCATACCGCCAAAGTCACTGTAACCATAAGCAATGACTTGTTTGTCCCATACCCCTAAGCCGACATCGTAGGCGTCGTTGAGTGTCAGCGTGCCGTCGGTGGTTAAGTTGACCAAGGGGTGAGGGTAGTCCATAACCGACGCACGGTCAGAAGGGCTTGCTGCAAAGTTATGGGCAATACCCAGTGTATGACCAATTTCATGAGCGCTTAACTGGCGAATACGAGCTAAAGCCATTTTCTGAACAGCAGTTTTTAACTCTTGTTTGTTGTCAACGAAAGGCGTTAATAAGGCCGTCGCAATTTTCATATCCTGACGCACACGCAGTGAGCCTAAGGTGACGTGACCTTTAATAATTTCACCGGTGCGTGGGTCAATAACAGAAGAGCCATAAGACCAACCGCGGGTAGCACGGTGAACCCATTGAATGACGTTGTAGCGAACATCCATAGGGTCTGCGTCCGCTGGCAACATTTTCACTTGAAACGCATTGTCATAACCAATGGCTTCAAAACCGTCCTGCCACCACTTTGCGCCTTCTAATAAAGCAGAGCGAACTGGCTCGGGCGCACCCGGGTCCAGATAGTAAATAATTGGCTGGCGCGCCTCACTCTCAGAAGCTATCGGGTCTTTCTTCTGTAAGCGGTGACGCGGTATGTATTGCACCGTCATAGGCTCGCCAAGCGGGGCCGCATAGTCTTTAAAACTGTGTGACCAGAAGCCACTGTTGGTATGAAACTCTCTTGGTAAGTAGCCGGCATCCGGAAGTTGAATAAAAGAGTGGTGCAAGTGCAAGGTTAAAGCGTCTGCATTTGCAGCGGTTTCGCGTACCCAGCGACCTTTACCTTCACCAACAAAGGTTACTTTTGCTTCCAGTTCGGTGTTTTCAGGAAAGGCTTTGCTGCGCTCTGGGTAAACGACAGAGCGTTGAGTATCGACTTTAAACTGCCCTTGTTCGGTGCCCGCCAAGCGTTGGGTTACGCCGTGTACGTCGCTGAATAAGTAGGGTGTGTAGTCGATGAGCACATGCGAGTCACTGCTGGCAACAATGTTAAAACCGTAAAGTACCGCGTCTGCGAAAGCTTCATTCACACTTTGACGTTCCGCGATGTTCTCGGTTTGCGCACGATAATTGGTGTTGTGCTGCATCAGTAACGCTTTGTCGCCTTCAATATGAAAAGACGATAAGCGGGTTTCGCCTAACTGACCTCTGTCCAAACCGATGTCGTTGGAGCCCAACCCCCAGGGAAGACTGGTTTGGAATATAAACTGCTGGCCATTCTTAGGCACTTGCAGGTAGTAACTGCCGTTTTCCTGATCATGATAAAACGTAAAAAAACCGTCCTGTTTCGAAAAGGACTCGGTAAAAGCTTCAATGGTTGCCGGAGGCTTTTGCTCAGCCGCATGGCTGAACGAGGTAAAGCTGCTTAATACAAGCAGGCAAATTAAGAGTATATGTCGCATGGTTTATCCCAGTTGTTCTGCTATTTCTTCTAATATTTGTGTTGTCCACTGTTCAATACGTTCATCAGATAACTCATATTGTGAGTCTTCATCTAGTGATAAGCCGACGAACTGCGAGTTATCTGCGGTTAATGCTTTAGAAGCGGCAAAGTCGTAACCTTGGTTGGGCCAAAAGCCAATGCGTTTACAACCATGATCAGCAATAGCGTCATGCAGCATTCCGAGTGCGTCCTGAAACCAGTCAGTATAGCCTTCCTGGTCGCCCATACCATAAAGCGCAACAACTTTTCCGCGGAGGTCAACGTCGTTAATATCGTCCCAATGACTCTCCCAGTCCTCCTGCAATTCACCGAAATCCCAGGTAGAAATGCCAAAAATGAGAATGTCGAATTGCTCGGCGTCTTTAAGCGGGGTGTCTTTGATATTAAACAAGGTCACAATATCTTCACCAATGGCTTGCTGTATTTTTTCGGCAGCTATTTCCGTGTAGCAGGTGGTAGAACCGTAAAACAAACCAATTTGCAGTGACATAGATTACACCTTGACCTTCAGTTAACGATTGGATGTGGATGCATTGTACCAAAAAGACCGATAGAATGACCCACCTTTGTGACGCAGTATGAATCAAGAAGAGGGCAGTATGGACTTTGATCAACAGGTCGAGCAACTTGAAACGGTGTTCGATGAGGCCGTGGTTTCAGGTAATGACGATGAGTTATTTGCCAGCGGTTATTTGCGTGGCCACTTCGACTTGGTGGTAGCACAGTTGGAAATGTCCGGAAATGCTGATACCGACAAGCTAATGCCGTCGCTCGAGCAGGCGGTTCATGACACACGCCATGAACTTGCACCTGCTGATCAAGCGCATATTAAAAACTTAATGGATAAGTTAGCGGCGAAAGCGGGCGGGAGATAATCTCGCCAGAGCATCGTCGGTCAGCGGTAGGGTATCGTTGCTTATTAGTCCCGCCAGAATTTCGCCTAGCAAAGGCGCCGACGTGAAGCCTCTCGAGCCTAAGCCTGTAAGTCCATAGAGTCCTCGGTCCAGCATTCCTGCAATAGGTTGGTGGTCCGGGGTAGTTGCCCTTACCGAAGCCCGCTGTCCAACAACGGACAATTCTTCAGTCCAAGACTGCTTTGCGTTGTCGCAGAGTTTCTTAAGGTTGTCTTCGTTATCTTCCAAGCGTGTCGCTAAATCTTTTTCACCACGATTAAACGTAGCCCCCAGACAATGTATGCCTTCAGATTCAGGCACTAAATAGCCTTTATAGCAGAGCACCGTTTTTAAATGGGCGAGGCTTGTGGTCGTTTTAACCTGAGTGATTTGCCCGCGCACCGGCTTTATCGGCAAAGGTTCAACGTCTGCTGGTAGCAGCTCATTAAAGTTATGCCCCGTGGCGAGCACCACACGCTTAGCCTGAATACTTTCTCCGTTGCTCAGTGAAACTCGCCAACCACCCTCGGTCGTTTGGCTAATGCTCTGTACATTATGGTTGACGATATCGCTACCGGCTTGCCGGAATAACGACTTAACGACTGGCTCAGGTTTTAACCAGCCCGCTTGAGGATAAAACAGAGCAGGGGTATCGATAGCAATTCCAGCGGCTTTGTTCGTCTCTTCCGCGTTTAAATAACGAACCGTTGTTTCGTTATATAAGTCACTAGCTACTTTTTGAAAGCGCTGCTCTCGTTGTTCATTGAATGCGGGTTGCAAAACGCCGCTGGCTTGCCAGTGCTCGGGCACGTATTGACGGTAAGTATTCAGCGCAGTGCTAAACGCTTGCCAGTAAAAGCGACTAAGGGGAGTATGCTCAGCGTGCAGTAAAGGGTAAACGGCCCCTTGCGGGTTGCCTGATGCGCCGTCGGCTAAATTTGGCGTAATAACCTTAGTGGTAACGCCGCGTTTATGTAACGAAAAGGCACAGCAAGCTGCGCTTATTCCGCCGCCAATAATAACGACGCTATCGGTCTGTGGGTCGACGCTCTGTGTTTCGGGCTTAACGACTTGCCCTTGATACTGACCACACACCATTTCCCGTTTGCGGCCGTAGCCGGGAACTTTGTGAACCGCAAACCCTGCGTCGTTAAGTCCGCGACGAACCACTCCGGCGGCCGTAAACGTGGCATAAGTCGTTCCTTCATGAGCTGTCATCGCCATGGTTTCGAATAGCTGATTTTGCCACATATCCGGATTTTTGGATGGGGCAAAGCCATCTAAAAACCATGCGTCTACTTTATGTTCGGCCTGCGTCTGCCATTGAGGAAAAAGTTCGTTAACGTCGCCTATCCACAAATCTAGTGTAACTCTTCCCTCTGCAAAGGTAAGGCGGTGGCACCCGGGCTCGGGTGACGGGTAATGAGACAGAAACTGCGAGCTGATACTCTCCACCTCTGGTAGTAAGGCGTAAGCTTGTTGCAGTTGCTGAACAGTTAAGGGAAACTTTTCAAAGCTGATAAAGTGCAGGCGAGCGTTAGCTGGCGCATGCTCAAGAAACTGTTGCCAGGCCAGTAAAAAGTTAAGGCCGGTACCAAAACCTGTTTCTGCAATGGTAAAGCATTCTTGTTTTTTAAGGTTCTGCCAACGCTCAGGTAATCCGTTGTGCTTAAGAAATACGTATTGGCTTTCGTCAATGCCACTTTCTATTGAAAAATAAATATCATCGAAAGTGGTGGAAACAGGTACGCCATACTCGTTAAACTTGACCGACGCTTTAGAATTCAAGTGTTTGCCCCATGATTTATTGGCAGATGCTCGCTATAATAACAAGATTACTAAAAACAGTGCACAAAGCAGACCACATTCTTAGAGCACGTTAGTTACTATACCGACGTATAAATGTCAGACAGGATTTTAGAATGAGAAGAGCAGTGATAACCGGCCTTGGTATCGTATCAAGTATCGGTAACAATCAAGAAGAAGTACTGGACAGCTTGCGTGAAGGCAAGTCAGGCATTAGCCGCTCTGAATCTTTTGCGGAGATGGGACTTCGCTGTCAGGTTTGGGGACCGGTAAAGCTTGACCCTAAAGACCATATCGATCGTAAAGCAATGCGCTTTATGGGTGACTCAGCGGCTTATGCTTATATTGCTATGTCTCAGGCAATTGAAGACGCAGGCTTAAGCGAAGATGAAATTTCTAACCCGCGTACAGGCTTGGTTGTTGGCTCTGGTGGCGCTTCTGGTGAGCATCAAGTTGCTGCGGCAGATATTCTGCGTGAGCGCGGTGTGAAGCGCGTAGGGCCTTATATGGTACCTCGTTGCATGGCATCCACGACATCAGCGTGTCTTGCGACGCCTTTCAAAATAAAAGGCGTGAACTATTCAATTAGTTCAGCGTGTGCGACGTCAGCGCACTGTATTGGTCACGCTCTAGAGCTTATTCAATTTGGTAAGCAAGACCGTGTCTTTGCCGGTGGTGGTGAAGAGCTTCACTGGACTTTGGGCATGGAGTTCGACGCCATGGGCGCGTTAAGTACCAAATACAATGATACGCCTGAGAAAGCATCGCGGACCTATGACCAGGATCGCGATGGCTTTGTCCCAGCCGGCGGTGGCGGTATTTTAGTCATTGAAGAACTAGAAGCGGCTAAAGCACGTGGCGCGAAAATTTACGGCGAAATTGTTGGCTACGGCGCTACTTCTGACGGCTATGACATGGTTGCACCGTCAGGTGAAGGTGCGGTTCGTTGCATGAAAATGGCAATGGAAACCGTCGACAGCCCAATCGACTATCTGAATACTCACGGAACCAGCACGCCAGTGGGCGATGTGAAAGAACTAGAAGCCATTCGTGAGGTGTTCCCTGAAAAGACACCAATGATTAGCGCAACTAAAGCTATGACCGGTCACGCGCTAGGCGCCGCTGGTGTGCATGAAGCGATTTATTCACTGCTTATGTTGAAGCACGGTTTTGTCACACCGTCTATCAACATTGAAAAGCTGGATGAACAAGCTGATGGTATGAATATCATCCGTCAAACAACCGATGCACCATTACGTACGGTTATGTCTAATAGCTTTGGTTTTGGTGGCACAAACGCGTCATTGGTTATGCGCCAATACGCAGAGTAAGCTGTGTCATCGGTTGGTACGATGAATATCGTCGCCGATAGAAACATTCCTGCGCTGTCGACATTGTTGTCAGGCGCAGGAAACCTTCATTTTTTCTCAGAAAGAGAACCTCCCTCCGAGTTACTGGCAAATGCGGATGCATTGCTGGTTCGCTCTATTACTCAAGTCAATAAAGAACTACTGAAAAAAGTCCCCAAGTTAACCTTTGTGGCCTCTGCGACTATTGGTACCGAGCACATCGATTTAGAAGCCCTGGCTGAAAAAGGTATTGCCTTTGCACATGCTCCGGGGGCTAACGCTGCCTCTGTCGGTGAGTATGTACTATGTGCTGTTTTGCAGTGGTTAAACGGACAAAACATTGATTCGCTAGCTGACTTAGACGTTGCTATTGTTGGTGCTGGCCATACTGGACAAGCTGCGGGCCAACGCTTACAAGCGCTTGGCATGAACGTGCATTATTACGATCCGCCATTGAGTAAAAAAGGCGAAAAGGCAGTTCACGACCACTGGCAACGTGTTATCACAGCCGATATTATTTCCTGCCATGTCCCGTTGACGCGGGGCGGCGAGTACCCGACTCACCATTTGTTTGAGCATACGGCGCTACAGTCGCTACATGAAAACCAGTTGCTGATTAATGCCAGCCGTGGTTCGGTGATAGATAACGTCGCATTGCTGGAAAGAGCTCAGCAGGGTGAAAGACCTTTTATTGTGCTCGATGTGTGGGAAGGAGAGCCTGAGGTTTTAAAGCCTTTGGTTGACTACGTTGACATTGCCACTCCGCATATCGCCGGTCATAGCCTGGAAGGTAAAGTGGGTGGTGCCATAATGGTTGCTAATGCTCTGTTGCAGCACTTTCAGCTTGAAACTAATTATGACAAAAGCGCGGTGTTGCCGAACCCTACATGGCCTGCGCTGAACGCAAAACAACTATGGCCATTAAGTTCGCTGTCACATTGGGTCAAGCAGCACTACGACATTATGGAAGACGATGCGCTTTTCCGCCGTGATGCACAGACACAGGAAGGCTTTGATACTTTACGAAAAAAATATCGCAAAGAAAGCCCTCGCAGAGAGTTCATAAATCAGGGCGTTACATGCCATAATAGCGAGCAATATATCCAATTTTTACAGTTGGGCTTTAGTGCCCGACAAGTCAACCGTTAAGGAGTACTTATGGCAGACGGGTTTCGCATAGCAGTTCTTGGTGCAACAGGCTTAGTGGGTCAACAAATGATTGATATTCTAGCTGAGCGAAAATTTCCGGTTGCCGAACTATACCCGTTAGCAAGCGCCCGTTCAGCAGGGGCGACAGTCAACTTTAACGGTGAAGAAACAGAAGTCTTAGTGGCCGATGACTTTGACTGGTCAAATGCCGATATTGCGTTCTTTTCTGCCGGCGGCTCTATTTCACGGGAGTTTGCACCTAAAGCTGCGGAAGCGGGGTGTGTGGTTATTGATAACACGTCGGAGTTTCGTTACGAGCCTGACATTCCTTTGGTTGTGCCAGAGGTCAATGCCTGGGCTCTGGCTGATTTTCGTAACCGAAATATTATAGCGAACCCGAACTGCTCAACTATTCAAATGCTGGTTGCGCTAAAGCCGATACATGATGCTGTGGGTATTGAGCGCATTAACGTTGCCACTTATCAGTCGGTGTCTGGTGCGGGCAAAGAAGCAATGGAAGAATTGGCAAAGCAGACAGCCGAACTGTTGAATGCAAAGCAGCCAACGGTTGAAAACTTCAGTCGTCAAATTGCGTTTAACTGCATTCCGCAAATCGATGTGTTCCAGGATAACGACTACACCAAAGAAGAAATGAAAATGGTGTGGGAAACGCAAAAAATATTTAATGATCCGAGCGTGCGCGTTAATGCGACAGCGGTGCGTGTGCCGGTTTTTTATGGTCACGCTGAAGCCATACATATTGAAACTCGTCAGCCAATAACAGCAGAGCATGCCAAGCAGTTATTAAGCGAAGCACCTGGCGTAACGCTTATGGAACAACGTGAAGAGTTCCCTACGCAAGTAAGCGATGCTGCCGGTAAAGACGACGTGTTCGTCGGGCGTGTACGTGAAGATATTAGTCACCCTCAAGGTTTAAATTTATGGGTGGTGTCTGACAACATTCGCAAAGGTGCCGCAACCAACAGTATTCAAATTGCAGAAACTTTAATTCGCGAATACTGGTAATTTAAGCGGCTGTATGTCATAAAGTTTTTATTACTGACGCCGTTAAAGATAAGAGCAAAGCGCGGGCAGAGAACAAGGGATGAAAAAAACGATTACAGGGCAAGTGTATAAACATCTTTCATTGGCAGCACTGTTACTGGTGAGCATCAGTAGTAGTGCTTTGCCGTGGCAGGATGGCACGGTTATTAAAGGCCCTAAAGGTTCTGAAGCTGAAGACGTTCGTATTGGTCAGGAGCGTTATGGACCCATCACCTCTAACGACACCCTGTGGGACATTGCTCGTCGCTACAAACCGCATTCCAGCGTTACTCAGTATCAAACGATGGTTGCCATTGTTCAGGCAAATGATGACGCCTTTGTCGATGGCAATATGAACCGTATGCTTGACGGTTTTTACCTGCGCATACCGTCATTGCAGGAAATTCAAATGGTTAACCCTGAGGCTGCACGTCGACAGGTAGTGGTTGACGGTCAGTTAAAGGAAAAATCACAACAGCTCTCTGAAGTAGAACAAAGCACTCAACGAACACGAGAAGAGCAAACGCAGCTGCTTGAAGAAGCGAAAACGCGTGCAGAACAGGCTGTGCAAGAGGTTGAACAACGTCAGGAACAGAACTTTGAAGACCTGCGCAATGAAGTTCGCAATTCCATGCAAACGGTTCAGCAAATGTATGACGAGAATCAGTCGTTACAGCAACGTATTGATTCTTTAGCCGAGCGATTGGATGAGCTGGCACAAAGTGCGACCAAAACGGATGAATTAGAAACCCAATTTCAACAAGTTCTTGCTCAGCAGCAGGAGCTGATAGAGCAGCAGGCGGCCATGCGTCAGGCAGAAGAAGAGTCTGGCTTTATTAATTGGCTGCAAAACCCCATCAATATGCTCTTAGTTTCGATATTACCTGCGTTACTGATTATTGGCGGTATTGTTTTATTCTTAATGAAGCGCTCTTCGAAGAATAAAGATGAAGAGCCAGAAGTCGCTAGTAAAAAAGAGTTAAGTGAGGAAGAAGCCGCTGCAGAACTCGACAAAGAGTTAATGGGGGGCGCTCCGCAAAATGATACCGGTGACGGTATTTTTGATATCGATGACAGCCAGCAAGCCGAAGACGACGAAGAAGATGAGGGTGACGATTTAAGTGCTCTCGAGGCTGAGCTTAGTGGCTCAAGCAAAGCCGAACCGGAAGAAGACTTCAGTATACAGCTGGACGATGATGAAGATGACAAGTCAAGTCAGCAAGACGCGCCAGAAGCGACTGACGATGTTGGTGATGATATCGATGAAGACGACAAAGCCGTGTTACCTGACGACGATGACGATGCAGGGGAGTTGTCTCAGGAAGAGCTGGATAGACTATTTGGCGAGTCGGACGATGATGAAGAAGCCATAGACTTGTCTGTTGGTGACGATGAAGTCACTGATGACGAGCCAGCTGCAGATAGCTCAGATACAGAGAGCTCAGACGAAGAGTTAGACTCTGAGGCGCAGCCACAAAATGATGAAGACAATGAAGTGCCTGAGGAAGCCGAATCTGAGTCTTCAGAGAGTGAAGGCGAAACTTCTGAAGATGATCAAGTAGAGGAGCCTCAGGAGGAGAATGCCGAGGAAAGTACCGAGGAGAGTGCCGAGGCGTCTGATGAAGAAGCACCTGAAAATGACCAGGACGAGTCGGATGACTTACTCCCGGATGACTTTGACGACAGTGAAGTCGATGATGTGCTGGCAGATTTAGGGCTAGGTGACGAATTAGAAGCTGATGAAAGCACCGAAGAAGCATCGAGCGAGACAGAAGAAGCGGTAGATCCGGATGACATTCTTGCCCAGTTCGAAGAAAGTACCACTGATGACACTGAGAACGTTGCTGAGACTGAAGTTGAGAGCGGTGATGACTCCGAACATGATGAAACTCTTGAAGGCGAAGAGGAGAGTGATGATCTTGAGCAACTTCTGAAAGAATCGGATGAAGTTACTCAGGCGCTTGATGACTTTGATGATATTGAAGAAGAAGTTCCGGAAGACGATGAAGCGTTAGATGAAGCAGAAAGTCAGGCCGATGAAGATTTAGAATCACTGTTTGGCGGTGCGCCGGAGACGGACGAAGAATCGCCCGAAACGGAAGAAACGTCTACTGAGGCTGAAACTGAAGCAGAAAGCCAAGATGATGAAGATTCATTTACGGCAAACGATGACGAAGATTACGTCGATATCGATTCGCTGATGGCGGAAGCTGACGAAGAAGACGAAGATGATGACCGCTACGAGTCGTCAGCAGTCAAAGACGTATTGCCGGACGAAGATGCGGGCCAGGAAGGCGATGCGCCGGCGGATGATGATCCAGCCGGGCAGCTCGATTTAGCTCGCGCTTATATTGAGATGGACGAGAAAGATGAAGCGCGGGAAATTCTTCAACAGCTGATTGATGGCGACGACGAAGCGCTTGCTGAAGAAGCAAAAACTCTTAAAAACCGTTTAGATTCGTAAGGTTAAGTAGTATGCGAATAGCTCTGGGGCTAGAGTATGACGGCAGTCAGTACTATGGCTGGCAGCGACAACGTGAAGTCATTAGTGTCCAGCAACACCTGGAAGAGGCATTAAGTAAAGTCGCCAATGAAACCGTTGAAGTCACCTGTGCTGGCCGAACCGATGCGGGTGTTCATGCGACAGCACAAGTTGTGCATTTTGATGTAGAAAGCGAACGAAAAAGTGCAGCCTGGACGCTCGGTGTTAATAGTAACCTGCCCGATGGAATAGCAGTACGCTGGGCAAAGCCTGTAGCAAATGACTTCAGCGCGCGGTTCAGCGCAACAGCCAGACGTTATCGCTATATTATTGCCAATACGCGCTTAAGGCCTGGTATACATTCATCTGGCGTCAGTCATTACCACCAACCACTGAATGAGCACCTGATGCATGAAGCCGCTCAGGCGTTAATTGGAGAGCATGATTTTACCTCCTTTCGGGCGGCTCAGTGCCAGTCACATTCGGCTAACCGTAATGTCACTCGATTAGAGGTAACGCGGAAAGGTGACTTCGTCATTGTCGATATTAGCGCCAACGCGTTTCTTCACCACATGGTGCGTAATATTGTCGGTAGTCTTATTGTTATAGGGCAGCAGCAACAACCCACATCCTGGCTAAAAGAAGTACTTGAAATGAAAGATCGCACGCAGGCTGCCGCAACAGCCAAGCCGGGCGGTTTATACTTGGTTGCAGTGACTTATCCCGATGCGTATCAGATTCCAACAGTAACACCCGGGCCGCTCTGGTTAGAGTGACTGTTATGACCTCTTTTCTTGATTGAATTGTGCTACCATGTAAGCTATTCCAATAAACTTATTAGAGCTGTAAGCCGAATATTATGAGCTGGATTGAAAGAATTCTCGCAAAGCCAAAAATAAACAAAAGACGCGGTGTTCCTGAAGGGGTTTGGAGCAAATGTACCTCTTGTGACAACATTATTTATCGTGCTGACTTAGAGCGCAGTCTGGATGTTTGTCCTAAATGCGATCATCACATGCGTGTGACCGGTCGACGCAGGCTGGATATCTTTTTAGATGAAGGTAACCGAGAGGAAATAGGTACCGACCTTGAGCCGAAAGATGTCCTAAAGTTTAAAGACTCTAAAAAGTATAAAGACCGTATTGCTGCGGCGCAGAAAAGTACCGGCGAAAACGACGCGCTTATTGCGCAAAAAGGTATGGTAAAAGGTGTTCCTCTGGTCGCCGTTGCTTTTGATTTTAATTTTATGGGCGGGTCAATGGCCTCAGTGGTTGGCGCTAAGTTTGTAAAAGCCGCTGAAGTTTGCCTGGAAAAACGCATACCTTTGGTTTGCTTCTCAGCATCGGGCGGCGCTCGTATGCAGGAAGCCTTAATGTCATTGATGCAAATGGCTAAAACGTCTGCGGCGCTGGCTCGTATGAGTGAAGAAGGTATTCCGTTTATTTCTGTATTGACTGACCCGACCATGGGTGGGGTATCGGCCAGTTTAGCAATGCTCGGTGATATCCATATTGCTGAACCTAAAGCGCTTATTGGCTTTGCCGGTCCTCGAGTTATTGAGCAAACTGTGCGTCAGACTCTTCCGGAAGGCTTCCAACGTGCTGAGTTTTTGCTTGAGCACGGTGCTATCGACATGATCGTGGACAGACGCGACATGCGTGACACAGTGGCGCGCTTGCTGGCAAAAATGCAACACCTGCCTTCCCCCGAAACGGCTGTTGATACCCAACCTGAAACAGAATGAGTGACACTCCTTCATACATACCTGTCGCTTCTGACAAGCTGCAGGTATGGCTCGACTATCTGGAAAAGCTTCACCCTACCGAGATTGATATGGGGTTGGAGCGTGTGTCTCAGGTAGCTGCAAATGCAGGTGTATTGACACCTGCACCATACGTCATCACGGTTGGCGGAACTAATGGAAAAGGCTCGACAGTTTGTTACTTAGAAGAAATGTTGTCGGCCGCTGGCTATAAAACCGCAGTGTATACTTCTCCGCATATCGTCAAATATGAAGAGAGGGTACGTATTAACCGAAAAATGCTGCCTGAACAAAGTCATGCGAAAGCGTTTTCGGTTATCAATGAGGCGCGGCAGCAAACTTCCCTTACCTATTTTGAATTTGGTACTTTGGCTGCTTTACATCTTATTAAGCAGGCGGACGTTGACGTAGCCATACTTGAAGTAGGCTTAGGAGGGCGGCTCGATGCAGTTAACTGTGTTGAACCTGATGTGTCAGTCATTACCAGCGTCGGTATTGACCATATTGCTTTCCTTGGTGATAACCGCGAACAAATAGGTCGCGAAAAAGCGGGCATAGCGCGTAATAACAAACCGCTGATTTGTGGTGATGAAAATGCGCCTGAGTCAATAAAGGAGTCGGCTGATACTATTGGCGCCAAACTTATCCAAGTAGGGAAAGACTTTTTCAGAAAAGAGCTTGAAAAGGACTGGGAATATCGCAGCCATAGGGTCTATGCTCGCCACCTCCCCAAACCTAAGTTGCCGCTCATTAACGCATCAACAGCTATTGCGGCTATTGAGCATCTGCCACTTCCTGTTAGCCTCGACGCGATTAAAATGGGCTTAATTTCCGCTGCTTTGCCAGGTCGAATGCAGGTCGCGCAGTATAATAATGTCGACGTGCTCTTAGATGTTGCTCATAATCCTCAGGCCGCTGCTTATGCTTCAAGGTACATTGCATCGAGCTACAAGAATAGGCCGATTTATGCTGTTATTGGCATGCTGTCGGATAAAGATCATGTCGGGGTCAAAGCTGCGTTACAGCAAATCATTACACAGTGGTTTGTCGGTACGTTAAAAGAGCCTCGCGGTGAGCAAGCCGACAAATTAGCGGAAGTTATGGCACTGACAGATAACTATCGAACCTTTGACAGTGTGAACGCGGCTTTTGAGAGTGCAATAGAAAAAGCCAGTCAATGTGACGAGAAGCCACTGGTTTTCGTGTTCGGCTCGTTTTACACTGTGTCCAGCGTTAATCAATTAATAGTGGGAGCGTGACCTTGGCCAGTCCTTTGCAAAACCGTCTTGTCGGTACCTTAATACTTGTCGCTTTAGCGGTAATTATTATTCCTGAAGTACTGGATGGTAAAAAAGAGCAGCCGGTCGACCCCATCGAAACCATACCTTTGAAGCCTGAGTCTGAAGAGGCTTTGCAGCAGCCTAACGCAATGTCTGACGACTTGATTGCGGAACCTGTAGAAGAAGTGTCACAGCAAGAAGACACTGAGGTGACAGCAGAGTCCGCCGAGCCTATCGCCGAAGATAAAGGACTTAAAGCGCCTCCCAGAGAGCCGGTCGAAGCAGAAATTGACGGTAAAGCCTGGGTTATTCAACTCGGTGCTTTTAGTAAAGAAGACAGCGTCAGAAAGCTTGTTGAACAGCTTAGAGATAGAGGTTACGCGGCTTACTCAGAAAAGTCAGCCAGTGGGAAAATAACTCGGCTGCTTGTGGGACCTGATACCTCTGAAGCGGAGCTTCAAAAACAACTGGCTCCACTGAAAGAATTGACGGGACTGGACGGCAAAATAATGACGTACAAGCCGTAAAAAAGTGCAATATGTGTGTAAAAGACTCACAATTATGCACCTGTTCTGTTAAAATCCACGCCGTCTTTTGCGCAGCAAATGTGAGTGCTTATGGTCTGGATTGACTATGCCATTATCATCGTTATTGGCCTGTCCTCAGTAATTAGCTTGGTTAGGGGCTTTGTCAAAGAAGCAGTGTCCCTGGCAATTTGGATATCTGCATTTTTCATCGCCAGTTATTTTTACCAAGACTTAGCTGTTTACTTCACTGGCATTGAGCAGCCTATGCTCAGAAACGCCGCCGCCATAGCCGCTTTGTTTGTTGCGACGCTGATTATTGGCGCAATTCTTAACTACATTATTTCAAAACTGGTTCAACACACTGGGTTATCTGGAACAGACAGGGTGCTGGGGCTGGTTTTTGGTGCGCTCAGAGGTTTGCTCATTGTTAGCGCATTATTGTTTTTTATCGACTCATTTACGCCGCTATCGTCCAGCGAGTGGTGGCAAAATTCGTTACTCATTCCTCATTTTGGACTCTTTATTCAATGGTTCTTCAGTTACCTGGAGAACAGCTCGAGTTTTTTAGTCCCTCAACCTGTATAGAATGGTGAAAAGACATGTGTGGTATTGTTGGTATTGTTGGTAAGCAACCGGTTAACCAAGCACTTTATGATGGTTTAACCATGCTTCAGCATCGGGGGCAGGATGCCGCAGGCATAATGACCGTTGATGAGCACAATACATTACGTTTGCGCAAGGCAAACGGCTTGGTCCGGGATGTTTTCCATACCCGTCATATGCACCGTTTATCCGGTACTGTAGGTATCGGTCATGTTCGCTACCCAACGGCAGGAAGTTCAAGCTCTGCAGAGGCTCAACCGTTTTATGTGAACTCACCGTTTGGTATTGCTATGGCACATAATGGCAACCTAACAAACGCAACCGATGTCCACGAGCACTTGTTTAAAACAGCCCGTCGCCACATTAATACCACGTCAGATTCAGAGATTTTACTGAACGTCTTTGCTAATGAACTGGATAAAAACGATAGCTTAACGCTGAATGACGACGATATTTTCAGAACGGTTACTGCTGTTCATCGAAAAGTTCGTGGCGCGTATGCGGTCGTTGCAATGATCATTGGACATGGTTTGGTTGCCTTCCGTGACCCATGGGGCATTCGACCTCTGGCGCTGGGTAAGCGCGATACAGATGAGGGAGAAGAGTACATTGTAGCCTCTGAAAGTGTCGCTATTGACGGTACAGGGTTTAAATACGTGCGCGATGTTGAGCCAGGCGAAGCGATTTTTATAACTAACGACGGTAAGCTTTATTCGCGTCAATGTGCGGACAAGCCAATGCATTGTCCATGTATTTTCGAATACGTCTACTTTGCCCGCCCTGACTCGTTCATCGACGGTATTTCGGTTTATGCCAGTCGTGTCAATATGGGCCGTAAACTGGGTGAAAAACTGAAACGCGATTATGCCGACTTAGATATCGATGTCGTTATTCCTATCCCGGAAACAAGCTGTGATATTGCTCTGGAAATTGCCAGTGTGCTTGATTTGCCGTATCGCCAGGGTTTTGTGAAAAACCGCTACATTGGCCGCACGTTCATTATGCCGGGACAAACGCAGCGTCGTAAGTCGGTTCGTCGTAAACTCAACGCAATTAGTGCTGAGTTTAAAGGCAAGAACGTCTTGTTAGTAGATGACTCTATCGTGCGTGGCACAACCTCTGAGCAGATTATTGAAATGGCTCGTGAGGCGGGCGCTAAAAAGGTGTATTTTGCATCAGCAGCGCCTGAAATTCGTTTCCCGAATGTTTATGGTATTGATATGCCGAGCGCAAACGAGCTAATTGGGCATGGTCGTGAAGCTATCGAAATTCGCGACATGATTAAGGCTGACGGTTTAATTTATCAAGACCTTGATGACTTAGTCGCCGCAGTAGGTGAAGAAAATACGTCAATTAAACGTTTTGAAACCTCGGTATTTAGTGGTGAGTATGTCACGGGTGATGTAAACCAAGAGTACCTGGACAAGTTACATGCTGCTCGCAATGATACGGCAAGAGCGGAGCGAGAAGGCTCTGAAGACGCGAACTTAGAGTTGCATAACGATAACGACTAATTTGGCTGCTTAGAGCATTTAACGCAATTAAAAAGGGCGCTGAGGAATACTCCCAGCGCCCTTTTGTATGGAAGTTCAATGTGAACTAGTCACGTTGGAACGCGTAGACTGAACCTAACTTCATAATTTGAGTTAACTCATCCAAAGCGGCGCGAGATTCTTCTAATAAGGCTGGATCTTTTAAGTCATCGACCGCTAATTCATCGCGATAGTGTTTATTAACCCATTGGTTCAAACGGTCAAACAGCGCGTCCGACATTAAGCAATTCTGATTTGCTGCCGCAATTTCTTCGTCGTTCATGGCTACACGTAGGCGCAGACATGCTGGGCCACCACCGTTGCGCATACTCTGCTTTACGTCAAAGAACCTCACGTGCTTAATAGGACCGCCTTGGCTGACAAGACCTTCCAGGTAACTTTTTACACGTGGGTTCTCTTCACATTCTGTTGGCGCAATAATTGTCATTTCGCCGTTAGGCGGCGTGATGAGCTGAGTGTTAAACAGGTAAGTGCTTACGGCATCCTCTACGCTTACATCGTCAGTTGCTACTTTAATAAAGTGTAGCTCGCCTTCGTTGCCGAATTTTTTCTGAATTTCAGCCAGTTTAGTGTCGGTATCTGCGAAAGCTTGTTCGTGGTAGAAAAGGACATTCTGGTTACCGACAGCAATGACGTCATTATGGAAAACCCCTTGGTCAATAACATCGGGGTTTTGCTGTATAAATACGGTGTTATCTTCGCTCAGGCCGTGCAAGCGAGCAATAGCCTGTGATGCTTCCAGAGTTTGACGTGCCGGATAGCGTTTAGGCGCAGGCTTCGAGCTGTCAAATGCATGGCGACCATAAACAAATACCTCGACGCCGGCATGGCCGTACTCATTACATAAACGAGTGTGGTTTGCTGCACCTTCATCACCAAAATGTTCGTTATCAGGCAAGTGTTTATGGTGTTCGAAGTAGCGAGAATTTTCGAACATGGCTTGTAGTATGCGGCCGCTGGTTTCAGGCTCTAATGAACGGTGATATTTGTTGGTCAAATTAGCCGGTGTAAAGTGAACTTTGCCGTTAGCAGTATCAGCGCTTGGCGATACTGTTGCTGCGTTGGCGGTCCACATACTGGATGCCGAGCACACCGCCTGAAAAATAGCGGGAGCTTCAGAGGCGGCTTTATAAAGCACTTCAGCGTCAGTTCCAGTAAACCCTAAGCGACGCAATGCGTGCGTGTCAGGACGCTCTTGTGGCGCAAGAACACCTTGTTTCATCCCCATATCGTGCAACGCCTTCATTTTTTGCAAGCCTTGCAATGCCGCATCTTTTGGACTGGATGACGCTTTAGCATTTGCTAAAGACGCGACATTACCAAAAGACAGTCCGGCGTAATTATGGGTTGGGCCGACTAAGCCGTCGTAGTTGACTTCAAAGTGTTCCATGCTCACTAGGGATTACTCCTGCACGTTGTGTGCACCTGCTCATTGAATTTGTGACACATTATACTGTTTTAAAATGCCCTTGAAAGCCTTTATTTTAAAGCCTTTGCTAAGGCCCCGCTTGTTTTGACTGAATATTTAATTTGTGCGAATTTTTATCAAAAAGCACCAATCATGGTTGTTTCTCGTAACGATAACCGATATACCTAAAAAAGGCCGCTGAAGAACAATTGCCCTTGTAATTTATATCTTTAGCACGTATATACACGGTCATCTATAACAAGAGAACGATTATTCTATGGCTAAATCGCTCGTCATTGTCGAGTCTCCGGCAAAAGCCAAAACCATTAATAAGTATCTGGGTAAGGACTTTGTGGTTAAGTCCAGCGTTGGTCACGTACGTGATCTGCCAACGCGTGCGACTGAAACGGTTAAAAGCAAGCCGGCAGCAGAAGTTCGCAAAATGTCGCCTGAAGCAAAAGCGAAGTATCAGAAAGAGCGTGACTATAAACGCTTGATAGCTCGCATGGGTATCGACCCGGAAAATGACTGGGAAGCCCATTACGAAGTACTTCAGGGAAAAGAGAAAGTCGTTAAAGAGCTCAAGCAACTGGCGAAAAAGTCAGACGAAATTATTCTCGCAACGGATTTGGACCGCGAGGGGGAGGCAATTGCCTGGCACTTGCGGGAATTAATTGGTGGCGAGGACGACCGCTTTAAGCGTGTGGTATTTAACGAAATTACCAAAAACGCCATTCAGGAAGCGTTTAAACACCCGGCACAATTAAATACTGATCGTGTGAATGCTCAACAGACACGGCGCTTCCTCGACCGTGTCGTTGGTTTTATGGTGTCGCCGCTATTGTGGAAAAAGGTTGCAAGAGGTTTGTCCGCCGGGCGCGTACAGTCAGTCGCTGTGCGTTTAGTGGTTGAGCGCGAGCGCGAAATTAAAGCCTTTGTACCGGAAGAATATTGGGACGTTTATGCTGATTTAGCCAGCACTGCAAGCGATAAGCTACGTATGCAGGTTATTAAAGAAGCCGGCAAAAACTTCCGCCCGGTTAATGAAGAAGAAACCAATAAAGCATTAAACTTACTAAAAGGTGCGGATTACGAGATAACTTCTCGTGAAGATAAGCCGACTTCCAGCAAGCCTGGTGCGCCTTTTATTACGTCGACCTTGCAACAGGCGGCTAGTACGCGGCTAGGGTTTGGCGTTAAAAAGACAATGATGATGGCTCAGCGGTTGTATGAAGCGGGGCATATCACCTATATGCGTACCGACTCGACGAACCTAAGCTCAGAAGCAGTTAATGCATGTCGGGGGCTTATTGAAAGTGAGTTCGGCAAAAAGTATTTGCCGGAGTCGCCTAATCGTTATGGTGCAAAAAGTAACGCACAGGAAGCCCACGAAGCGATACGCCCATCAGATGTTGCTATTAAAGCGTCGTCTTTGTCGTCAATGGAACGAGATGCTCAGCGCCTTTACGAGTTGATTTGGCGCCAATTTGTCGCTTGTCAGATGACGCCAGCTAAGTACGACAGCACGACATTAATCGCTACGGCCGGGGATTTTGAATTGAAAGCTCGCGGTCGGGTTATGCGCTTCCCGGGCTGGACAAAAGTGATGCCACCTTCATCGAAAAAGGACGGTGATACGAACTTACCGGACTTGAAAAAAGGTGATTCACTGACACTTGAGCACTTAGAGCCAGAGCAACACTTCACGAAGCCTCCGGCACGGTACAGTGAAGCATCCTTGGTTAAAGAGTTAGAAAAGCGCGGCATTGGCCGACCTTCAACCTACGCGTCTATTATTTCGACCATTCAGGACCGCGGTTACGTGCGTGTAGAAAACCGTCGTTTCTTTGCTGAGAAGATGGGCGAAATTGTCAATGACCGCTTGATAGAAAACTTCACTGAGCTGATGAATTACAATTTTACTGCCGAAATGGAACAGGCGCTTGATGACATTGCGGCCGGTAAGCGTAATTGGAAAGAAACGCTGGACAGCTTTTATGAAGACTTCAAGCAGCGGCTGGAAAAGGCGGAGCTTGACCCCGAAGAAGGAGGCATGCGCGCAAACAGTGTGGTGCTGACCGATATTGATTGCCCGGAATGTGGGCGCAAAATGGGCATTCGTACCGCATCAACGGGTGTGTTTCTTGGTTGCTCTGGTTATAACCTGCCACCGAAAGAACGCTGCACTAAGACAATTAACCTGACACCTGGTGAAGAAGCCATAGAAGTCAGTGACGAAGAAGAGCGGGAAACAGAAGCTCTGCGTGCTAAGAAGCGCTGCCCGAAATGCGGTACCGCTATGGACAGCTATTTAATTGATGAACAACGCAAGTTGCACGTGTGTGGTAACAACCCAACCTGCGACGGGCAGTTACTCGAACGCGGAAAATTCCGCATTAAAGGGTATGACGGTCCGACTATTGAATGCGATAAGTGCGGCTCTGAAATGCAGCTTAAAAATGGGCGTTTCGGTAAGTACTTCGGTTGTACCAATAGTGAGTGCAAGAACACACGTAAGTTACTTAGAAATGGCGAGCCTGCACCACCAAAAGAAGACCCGGTACCGTTACCCGAATTACCTTGCGAAGACTCCGACGCATATTTTGTTTTGCGAGACGGAGCCTCGGGTATTTTCTTATCGGCAAATACCTTTCCGAAGTCGCGCGAAACTCGTGCGGTAACGGTAAAAGAGTTAGCTCGCTTCAAAGAGCGCTTGCCTAAGAAGTTTCTGTATCTTGCTGAGGCACCGCAAGAGGATGACGACGGTAATGATGCCATTGTTCGCTTCTCACGTAAGAATAAAGAGCAATACGTAGTCACTGAGGTGAACAAGAAGCAAACGGGCTGGAAAGCCTTTTATCGCGACGGTAAGTGGGTCGTTGACGCTAAGTAGTTAAACACTGACAAGCGGATACTCAGTTGGCTAATAGCCTTACTGAGTTAACCTCTCGTATAATGCGCGGGTGTCAAAGGTAAGACACCGCACGTTGGACACGGAGGTCCCATGTTATCGTCTAAGTCAGACATAGCACTTCCCGCTGCTTCCTCAGCAGCGGGTTTTTCTTTTCCAGAACACACAGAGCAAAAGCGCAGCTTGGGGCAGGCGAGTATCGAACTCATTGTTGTTTGGCCGATACTTGTTACCTTTGTCTTTTTGGTTGTTCAGGCGCTTATTATTTGGTGGTCTCAGCAGACCTTAACCGTTGCTAATCAATATACGGTTCGAGCGGGAGCGATTAACCATGGAGACTATCAAACCATGGTGACGACATTAGTGTCAGGAATGGCAGGTTTAGAGCCTCAGCTCGACCAAGACAACCTTGCATACGCAACAACTCTGGCTATTGCTAAGCAGCGTTTCCACTTCACACGCTTTGCTCAGCTAGACATTTTATCTCCGACACCACAGGATTTTCGCGAGTATTCGGAAGAGCGCTGGGACTACGATTTAGAGCGGGATGTTACGGAAATAGCGGTGGATCATTATCATGCTCGGTACGACGAAAACACACCGGCTGAATGGCACGAGGCGAGGGTGTTAAAAATACGGACAGACTGGTGCCTGCCATTAAAAATTCCTTTTGTCGCTGAAATGCTGAGCTCTGCACAAGGTTTCTTAGATAATTCAACGGCCGTTCGTTACTGCAAGCTGAGGGAAGGTATGAGTGACTACCCTTTATGGGCGTTAACGGATACCGCCCAGCACTCTTTGCAGAGCGGCTTCCGTCGTTAGTGGTTGAACTAATCTCGTTTGTCGTGATAGTCGACACAGGCCTGGAGTGTATTCTCGATGAGCGAAGCCACCGTCATTGGTCCGACGCCACCAGGCACAGGGGTGATCCAACCGGCGCGCTCTGCCGCCGGTTCAAATTCGATATCGCCAGTTAAACGTCCGTCGGGTAAGCGGTTCATACCCACATCAATAACTATAGCGCCCGGTTTCACCCACTCTCCCGGAATGAAGTCGGGCTTACCAACGGCAACAACCAGAATGTCCGCACGCTTAACATGTTCCGATAAATCATTGGTGAAGCGGTGACAAACAGTGGTTGTTGCACCCGCTAATAATAACTCCAGGCTCATTGGACGGCCGACAATGTTAGAGGCACCGACAACAACCGCATTGAGCCCATGTAAGTCAACTTGCGTATGCTCTAGCAAAGTTATAATGCCTTTGGGTGTGCACGGACGTAATGCGGGAATGCGTTGTGACAGACGACCTACATTGAAAGGGTGAAAACCATCGACGTCTTTATCGGGGCGAATTCTCTCTAAAATAGGTGTTGCATCAAGGCCCGCAGGTAACGGTAATTGAACCAGAATACCGTCGATGTCGTTGTCGTCGTTCAGTTGGTCTATTAAAGCCTCAAGCTTTTCCTGAGTGGTTGTCGCTGGTAAGTCATAAGCAAATGAACGGAAACCAACCTCTTCGCAAGCACGCCGCTTATTGCCAACGTAAACTTCCGAAGCTGGGTCAGCGCCGACCAATACAACGGCTAAACCTGGTGCTCTTAGACCGGACTGAAGTCTTTCCTGAACTTGCTGTTTGACCGACTGGCGCACGGCACTGGCGATTGCTTTTCCATCAATAATTTGAGCTGACATAACGAGATTCCAAACCTGAGAGAATTCAAGACGATATAGGCTGTTTATTGTAACGTTATTTCATCGTTAATGTCACCGATTGTTGGATAACTCAACAGGTTGTTTTAAAAGTAGCCAGTCGAGCGCTATTCCGGAAAAAAAGTTTGACGCTGGCATAATCAGCAGGTAATATTCGCCCCCGTTGTCAGCTAGCAATAACTATTTACACGCTGGTTGTGACAGGGCTTTCAGAGAGTTCGGCGAGTAGCGCAGTTTGGTAGCGCACTTGGTTTGGGTCCAAGGGGTCGCTGGTTCGAATCCAGTCTCGCCGACCATTCTCTTGACGGCAGCGTAAGGTTCGAAGTGCGCCCGTAGCTCAGCTGGATAGAGCAACGGCCTTCTAAGCCGTCGGTCGCAGGTTCGAATCCTGCCGGGTGCGCCAGAACGCGCCAAAGAAAATCACTCAGTGGTGGGTGTAGCTCAGTTGGTAGAGCCCCGGATTGTGATTCCGGTTGTCGTGGGTTCAAGTCCCATCATCCACCCCATTTCTTATTTTCCCTTATTAGTTCGGCGAGTAGCGCAGTTTGGTAGCGCACTTGGTTTGGGTCCAAGGGGTCGCTGGTTCGAATCCAGTCTCGCCGACCATCATTTCCCTTGATCATATCTCCAGATAGTTGCGTAATGCGTCAATAAGACTAAGCTTATTAGTATCGTTGCTATAAATGGAGGGCATTACCATGGCAGACTTTGAAACCTGTATGCGCAATCCAGCAGGCACTTTCGGCCAACCAGAAGATGTGATCAACCGCACTGACTTTAGCAAACAGCAGAAATTAAAAATTTTGAAGCAGTGGCGTTACGATGAATACGAAACCGAAGTGGCTGACCAGGAAAACATGGGTGGTGACAAACCAGACAAACTGGGCGAAATTAATAACTTAATTCTACAATTAGAAGAGTAATTTATTAAGAACGCGCGCAGTTGCGTGCGTTCTCCTCGTTTTTTAACAATACCCTCTCGACTCTTAGCTGCCACCTCGCTATAATGCTGCGTCATTTTTAAAGGTCAACGCCGTTGCCGTATCTCATTTTTATAATGATAAACAGATGCGAGTGACATTCATTGATTGAAACCGAGGTAATGAAGCAATGCAGGTTTCTGTAGAGACAACTCAAGGTTTAGAACGCCGCGTGACAATCACTGTCCCGGCAGATGCAATTGATAGCGAAGTAAAACGCTTATTAAAAGAAGAATACCGTCACCGCCGTGTGAACGGTTTCCGTAAGGGCAAAATTCCACCAAATGTTTTACAAAAAATGTTTGGTCGTGAAGCGCGTTCACGCGCAGCTTCAAGCGTCATGCAGAGCAAATATTTTGAAGCGGTAATGCAGGAAAAGTTAAACCCTGCCGGCGCGCCTGCAATTGAACCTAAAGTCAATGAGCCAGGTAAAGATCTTGAATTTACCGCAACTTTTGAAGTCTACCCAGAAGTTGAAGTGAAAGACTTAGACAAAGTTAAAGTCGAAAAGCCTGCGGTTGAAGTAACTGACAAAGACGTTGATAACATGCTTGAAACGTTGCAAAAGCAACACGCAAGCTGGAAAGAAGTTAAGCGTAAGTCTAAGAAGGGTGACCAAGTCACTATGGACTTCGTTGGCTCAATCGACGGTGAAGAATTCGAAGGCGGTAAAGCTGACGACTTCGCTTTGGAATTAGGCGAAGGCCGTATGATTCCAGGCTTTGAAGACCAAATTAAAGGTATTAAAGCTGGCGAAGAAAAGACCATTGAAGTCACTTTCCCGGAAGACTACCACGCAGAAAACTTAAAAGGTAAAGACGCTCAGTTCGTGGTTACTGCTAAGAAAGTTGAAGAGCGTGAACTGCCTGAACTGAACGACGAATTCGTCGCTATGTTCGGTGTGAAAGAAGGTGGCGTAGAAGCATTGAAAGAAGAAGTTCGTAAAAACATGGAACGCGAACTGAAAAATGCAGTTAAGTCTAAGGTCAAAGAGCAAGTGCTGAAAGGCCTTGTTGAAACCAACGACGTTGACATGCCAAAAGCAATGATTGATCAGGAAATTGATCAACTGCGTAAGCAGGCTGCACAGCGCTTTGGCGGTAATGCAGACCAAATGCCTGAACTTCCGGCAGAGCTGTTCGAAGAGCAGGCGAAAGAGCGTGTTAAAGTTGGCTTGTTGTTAGGCGAAGTTATTCGTTCAAACGAACTTAAAGCTGACGATGAGAAAGTGGACGAAATTATTGCTACTGCAGCATCAGCGTATGAAGATCCGCAGGAAGTTATTGAGTACTACAAGTCTAATAACGATATGATGCAGCAAGTTCGTAACTTAGCGTTAGAAGAGCAAGCAATCGATTTAGTTTTGGAAAAAGCGTCGGTCAAAGAGAAAAAAGCAAGCTTTGACGACATTATGAATCCAAAACAACAATAATGTCAGCGTGAGTCCTTGACGGGGCACGCTACAGCTTGGTTTAATGGCTCGTATGACCTCATACGAGCCATTTTTATTTCAGGAGCTTTATAAAACATGTCGAGCGATATTCAGGATCCTATGGCACAGCTAGTCCCTATGGTTGTCGAGCAGACATCAAAAGGGGAGCGCTCTTATGATATTTATTCGCGCTTACTAAAAGAGCGCGTTATTTTTTGTTGTGGTCAGGTAGAAGACCACATGGCTAATCTTATTGTGGCTCAGCTTTTATTCTTAGAATCTGACAACCCGGATAAAGATATTTACCTTTATATCAACTCACCCGGTGGTGTTGTAACGGCGGGTATGGCGATTTACGACACAATGCGTTTTATCAAGCCTGACGTGAGCACAGTTTGCATGGGACAAGCGGCCAGTATGGGCGCATTTTTGCTTGCTGGCGGGGCGAAAGGTAAGCGTTACTGCCTACCTAACTCTCGCGTTATGATTCACCAACCTCTTGGTGGTTTCCAGGGGCAGGCATCAGACTTCGAAATTCATGCGAAGCAAATTTTGGATCTGAAAGAGCGCTTGAACCGTATGTTAGCTGAGAACACCGGGCAAGATTACGAAAAAGTGGCAAGAGACACTGATCGTGACCACTTCTTAGCAGCTGAAGAAGCTGTTGATTATGGCCTGGTTGATGGCATTTTAAGTCAACGCGGCGAAGAAGCCTAAGTTGTATTTGTGGTAGGAGAGTAGAATGACGGATAAGTCCAAAGGTGACGAAGATAAGCCGCTATATTGCACATTCTGCGGTAAAAGCCAGCATGAAGTGAAAAAGCTGATTGCCGGACCGTCTGTGTTTATTTGTGATGAATGCGTAGAGCTTTGTAACGATATTCTCAAAGAAGAAATTCATCAGCTTGCTCCGGTACCCGATCAGGAAGAGCTACCGGTACCGAAAGCGATAAGAAAGCATTTGGACGACTACGTTATTGGTCAGGACCGCGCCAAGAAAGTGTTATCGGTTGCCGTTTATAACCATTACAAACGCTTGCGCAACTCGGGCAAAGGGAAAGACCAGGTTGAACTAGGCAAGAGTAATATTTTGCTGATAGGTCCGACGGGGTCGGGTAAAACTTTCCTCGCGGAGACGTTAGCTCGTTATTTGGATGTGCCATTTACCATGGCGGATGCAACCACGCTGACAGAAGCCGGTTATGTGGGTGAAGATGTTGAAAACATCATCCAGAAGCTGCTGCAAAAATGCGACTATGACGTCGAGAAAGCTGAGCGCGGTATTGTTTACATTGACGAAATTGACAAAATTTCGCGTAAGTCTGAGAACCCGTCTATTACTCGTGATGTCAGTGGTGAAGGCGTGCAACAGGCATTGCTTAAGCTAATTGAGGGCACCGTGGCGTCGGTACCACCACAAGGCGGACGTAAGCATCCACAACAGGAGTTTTTGCAGGTCGACACCTCAAAAATCTTGTTTATTTGTGGTGGCGCATTTGCAGGCCTAAACAAAGTTATCGAACAACGCTTGTCGACCGGGACAGGTATTGGCTTTGGTGCGGAAGTTAAAAGCAAAGAGCAGAGTAAAGAAGGTGAAATTATTGCTCAGGTAGAGCCGGAAGATCTGGTTCGTTATGGCTTGATTCCTGAGTTTATTGGTCGCCTGCCAGTCGTTGCTACGCTTGATGAGCTGGACGAAGCTGCGTTGGTTGAAATACTTAAAGAGCCTAAAAACGCACTAACGAAGCAATACGCGGCGTTGTTCGACATGGAAGACGTTGAGCTAGAATTCCGTGACGACGCACTAAGAGCGATTGCTAAGAAAGCAATGGCCCGTAAAACAGGTGCTCGCGGCTTGCGTTCAATTGTTGAAAGCGTACTGCTAAGTACAATGTACGATTTGCCGTCAATTGAGGGTGTTGTCAAAGTGGTCGTCGATGAGTCGGTTATTGCCGGTGAGTCTGACCCTATTCTGATTTACGCGAATCAGAAGAAGGACAAGCAAGCATCGGGCGAATAGCTTAAATTGCGTTAAAAGTAATCAAAAAAAGGGCCGTTTGGCCCTTTTTTTCTGTTAAGGATTGAACTTTAGCCGAAAGACCGCATATAACAGAGTAAACCAAGGTCGGGAGAAAAGATTAATGAGCGAAGAACGCACCGAACAATTAACGATGCCAGTTCTGCCGTTGCGAGATGTAGTGGTTTACCCGCATATGGTAATTCCACTTTTTGTGGGCAGGGAAAAATCAATCCGCTGCCTGCAAGCTGCCATGGACGCAGATAAGCAGGTCTTTTTGGCCGCACAAAAAGACGCCTCAATAGACGAGCCGGAAAAAGACGACATATATCAGGTTGGCACCGTTGCAACCATTTTGCAGCTGCTGAAGCTGCCTGACGGTACCGTGAAGGTGCTGGTAGAAGGTAAACAGCGCGCTCAGTTAGATGAATTGAAAGACAGTGAAGAATACTTTGAAGCGAATATTCATTATCTGGCCGCTGAAGCTTTGTCTGAGAAAGAAGAAGAGGTGCTGATTCGTTCAGCATTGAATCAGTTTGAAGGCTACGTCAAACTTAACAAGAAAATTCCGCCGGAAGTGCTGACATCGCTGTCCGGTATTGAAGATTTAGATCGCCTGGCTGATACCATGGCTGCGCATATGCCGCTGAAGCTAGCAGAAAAGCAAGCGGTGCTGGAAATTACCGACGTGCGTGAACGTATCGAGCACCTAATGGCTCTGATGGAAGGCGAAATTGATATTCTCCAGGTTGAAAAGCGCATTCGCAGTCGCGTGAAAAAACAAATGGAGAAGAGCCAGCGTGAGTATTATTTGAATGAGCAAATGAAAGCCATTCAGAAAGAGCTGGGTGAAAGCGAAGACGGCGTTGATGAATTTGAGCAGCTGCAACAGAAAATAGACGATGCTCAGATGCCGGCGGAGGCGAAGAAGAAGACCGAAGCCGAGTTGCAAAAGCTTAAAATGATGTCACCAATGTCTGCCGAAGCGACAGTAGTGCGTGGCTATATTGACTGGATGGTGTCAGTACCCTGGAAAAAACGCTCGCGTATTAAGAAAGATTTGGCGAATGCTGAGAAAATTCTCGATGCCGATCATTATGGTCTGGAAAAGGTTAAAGAGCGCATCATTGAATACCTGGCGGTTCAGCAGCGCACGACTAAAGTGAAAGGCGCAATATTGTGCTTAGTCGGTCCTCCGGGGGTTGGCAAGACGTCTTTAGGGCAGTCGATAGCGAAAGCAACAGGTCGTCAGTATGTTCGTATGGCTTTAGGTGGCGTCCGTGACGAAGCCGAAATTCGTGGCCACCGCCGTACGTATATTGGTTCGATGCCAGGCAAACTCATTCAGAAAATGTCGAAAGTAGGGGTTCGCAACCCGTTATTCCTGCTGGACGAAATTGATAAAATGTCTGCGGATATGCGTGGCGACCCAGCTTCAGCCTTGTTGGAAGTGCTGGATCCAGAGCAAAACGTGAACTTTAACGACCATTATCTGGAAGTTGATTACGATCTTTCAGACGTTATGTTTGTGGCCACGTCAAACAGTATGAACATTCCTGCGCCGTTACTGGATCGCATGGAAGTTATTCGCTTATCGGGCTATACCGAAGACGAAAAGCTGAATATCGCAAAACGTCATTTACTGCCGAAACAAATTGAGCGTAACGGACTTAAGAAAAAAGAAATTACCGTTGAGGATAGTGCGATTATTGGCATTATTCGTTATTACACACGCGAAGCGGGTGTTCGTAACCTTGAGCGAGAACTGTCGCGTCTGTGCCGCAAAGCGGTCAAAACGATTCTGCTCGACAAGTCGATAACCCATGTTGAAATTAACGGCGATAACCTAAGTGACTACTTAGGTGTGCAGCGCTTCGACTACGGAAAAGCAGAAGAGGCTAATCAAGTGGGTCAAGTTACAGGTCTCGCGTGGACAGAAGTCGGTGGTGACTTGCTTACCATTGAGGCTACTAACGTAGCGGGTAAAGGCAAAACCACCAGTACCGGTTCATTGGGTGATGTTATGCAGGAGTCCATACAAACAGCATTGACCGTTGTGCGGAGTCGTGCAGACAAGCTGGGTATTGCCGAGGATTTCCATGAAAAACGCGATATTCACGTTCACGTGCCTGAAGGAGCAACACCTAAAGATGGACCAAGCGCTGGTATTGCCATGGTAACGGCTATGGTGTCATCGCTAACGGGTAAACCTGTACGCTCTGATGTGGCTATGACCGGTGAAATTACACTACGTGGCGAAGTATTGGCTATCGGTGGTTTAAAAGAAAAGCTGTTAGCAGCGCATCGGGGTGGTATTAAACACGTTTTGATTCCAAAAGATAATGAGCGTGATTTAAAAGAAATAGCTGACAACGTCAAAGAGGACTTGGTTATCCAGCCGGTCAAGTGGATAGACGAAGTACTTGATGTGGCTTTGGTGAAGGACTAATTTAAGCCTTAATACTAAAGTCATATTCGAACGGTAGAATGCGGCCTGCAGGTGCGAATTTAGCCCTCAGACCGCATTTTTTCGTTAAAAAGTGCGTAAAAAGGGTTTTCAATCTGTAAGACTGTGGTAGCCTAAGGTTCATAGCTACTTCTGAGGGGACTCTCAGAGGAGCTGGGAAAGAAAGACGTTCGGTAATAAACGTGCTTGAACAATAATATCAACCTTGATATAAACGTTGTCGGCCCATTTAAAACCGAATGGAACCACGGAAACTTGATAATAACAATCTAAGGGGATGATACTGTGAACAAGTCTCAGCTTATTGACAAAATCGCGGCGGGTGCAGATATTTCTAAGGCTGCTGCTGGTCGTGCTCTGGACTCAATGATCGATGCAGTAACTGATGCTCTGAAAAAAGATGACCAAGTCGCATTAGTTGGCTTCGGTACATTTAGTGTACGTGAGCGCTCTGCTCGCACTGGTCGTAACCCACAAACTGGTGAGACCATTCAGATCGCTGCAGCTAAAGTACCTTCTTTCAAAGCAGGTAAAGCACTGAAAGACGCAGTAAACTAAGAAAGGCGCGTTAGCGCTTTTTTATTGAATTAAATAGTAACCCGGGGTTAAAAACCTCGGGTTATTTTTTATCTGAAGGGTGAGTTTTGCGACGAATCTACTTATAATGTCTCGTCGTTTTACCGGTAAATTAGGAAAGCCTTATTATGTTAGAGAGGATTCGGGAAGGTTCGCAGAGCTTTACTGCCAAAGCCATTCTGGTATTAATCATTCTAACTTTTGCTCTGGCAGGCGTTGGTGGCTATATTACCAGCGGCACAGAAGACGCTGTAGCAGAAGTTAACGGGGAAGAAATTCCTCAAAGTGCTTATGACAGAGCCTATGAAAATGAGCGGAGCCGCTTACAAGAGCAGTTCGGCGATATGTTTTCCGCTATCACTTCAGACCCCAACTACATGAACAACGTACGAAGTGGTGTGCTGGAGCAGCTTATCGACCAGGAGTTAATGAGACAGTACGCAGAGTCTCAGGGAATGCGCGTTGGTGCAGACCAGGTAAAAGCTGCTATTCGAGATATTCCCCAGTTCCGTACAGCCGGGCAGTTCGATAATGACATTTACTTAATGTCACTACGAAATGCGGGGTATACGCCGGAGTCTTTTGCCAACCTAATGCAACAGGACATGACACGTAACCAATTGTTGCGTGGGCTTGCCGGCAGTGAGTTCGTGCTTACGCCTGAAGCTTTAGCCTTTATGCGCTTACAAAGCCAAACGCGCTCAGGTGGTTTCCTGGTACTTAACAACGAAGACTTTGCTGACTCAGTTGAAGTGACTGACGCTGACGTGGAAAGCTTTTATCAACAAAATCAGGATATGTTCCGTACAGAGGAACAGCTGAGTGTTGCTTATGTTGAATTGTCGCTGGCCGACATTGAGCAGTCAGTCGACATTGCTGAAGAAGAAGTGCGCGAATATTATGAACAGCGCCAACAACAGTATACGACTGAAGAAGAGCGTCGTGTTTCTCATATTTTAGTTGAGCATGATACTGAAAATGCGCAACAAAAAGCTGAAGACGCACTTCAGGAACTGGAAAATGGAGCGGACTTTGCTGAAGTTGCTGAGTCCTATTCAGACGATACTTTCTCTGCTGAACAAGGTGGTGACCTTGACTGGATAGAGAGAGGCGTAATGGATGAAGATTTTGACAACGCTGCATTTGCGCTTGAGAACGTTGGTGATACTTCAGGTGTTGTTGAGACCAGCTTCGGCTACCACATTATTAAGCTGACCGACTTACGCGCAGGCTCTGTGACACCTTTTGAAGACGTCAAAGACGAAGTAGAGCAGCGGCTATTGGCTCAACAAGCGGAAGATCGTTATTTCGAGTTACAGCAACAGCTAGCGGAAATTTCGTTTGAGCAGCCTGACACGCTAGAGCCAGCAGCTGATGAGTTGGGTGTTGAGGTGAAGCGTACCGACTTATTTACTCGTGATCGCGCGCCGACACCGCTGAGTGACGATGTTGTGCTAAACAATATTTTCTCTGAACAGCTGATTGAAGAGAAGTTGAACAGTGAGATTATAGAAACCAGCGACGATCGCTCACTTGTCGTCCGCGTTACTGAGCATCAGCCAGAGCGTGTGAAAGATATGGCTGAGGTTCGTGATCAAATTGTCGAGCAATTGCGCGTAGAAAAGGCTCAGCAGTTAGCGTTACAGCAGGCTCAGGAGCAAGCAGAGGAGTGGCGCGCAGGGGCAGAGCCGGGTGAACAAGTAACTCTTGTTGATAGTATTCAGCGTAATAATCGCGACTACTCAAGTACATTAGTTCAGGAGTTATTCAAACTTACCCCTAATGACGATGGTAAACCGGTTTATGAGGCTGTCACATTGCCCAATGGGGATGCAGCTATCGTTGCGTTAACGTCGGTAACGGCGGGTAACCCAGACGAAGCTCAAATGGACGGTTTAAAAGAGCAGTTACAAAACCGCAAGGCTCAGGTAATGCTGCAGTCATTTATTGATACGTTAAAAGCGGATGCAGAAATTCGCAGAATGCGTCTTCAGTAAATTACGAATGTATCGAGAAATAAAGGCCCGGCGTAATAGCGCCGGGCTTTTTTATTGCTTAAGATGGGTATAGTTGCGGTAAAGTCGAGCTTTGTTGTTTTATGTTCATGCGACCTATTTGCTTTCTGACTTTCTGATAAAGCGTTTTACCTTCAGTCCATTTAGAGCTACTAGCGTTATAAAGAGAAGCCTGTAGCGGCTTTATTTCTTCCTCAATATTTAAACGCTTAGCAACCTCAGCAAGACTATTAAAAGAACCATCCAAATGCGTTTTAGCCCAGTTGATAAGGCTCTCTTGTGCTGCTTTCGCATCGTTGTTTTTGCAGGCTTTCTGGAAGTCCTGCCATGACCTACTGCGGTTCAAATTATCTGCGCTTTCAGGCTTAACGGTTTTCTCCTGGCTTTTAACGCTTTTGCGTTTAATTAGCAGGTACAGGTTAAGCAGCAACGAAATAACTAAGCCGGCAGTTAAGGCAATAATGACCCAAACGGGTACTAATGGTTTAGAGGCAACAGTATTGATGTCCTGCTTCGCGGAGGTGTTTGCAGCTTTCTCGTTTGCAGTGTCTGGCCTGCTGTCAGTCGGCGCAGCCTCAGCGATATCGCTTTGCGTCATACCGGCAGGCATGATCACAGGCAGTGTCATATTATCCGTTTTAGCGATTGTCCGTTGCTGAGTCTTGGTGTTAAACCAGGGCAGTGTAAACTCAGGAATGACTAAATCCCCGGCTTGTTCCGGTACGAGCGCAAAACTGACGGTTTTTTGAGAAATAACCACACCATTTCGAGTGAAACTGTCGGTTTCATCGTTGTCTGGATATACCCTGAAACTGCTCGGAAAGTCCGGAGCTATTTCTGGCAATTGCTCAGGTTTAACCCCTACAGCCGTCAGCATATAAGACAATGTAATAGGCTCTCCTGCTTTATACTCGTCTTGCTCCGGACTTATTGACGCCGATAAGCTGACCAACTCGCTGGGTAACCAGTGTCCGGTCCATGAGTCCGGTACGGGTAGCACATTAACGTCAATGCCTTCGGCTATTGCACTAACCGGCTGGGTGTTTGAAAAAGAGGAAAAGATTGAGCGCTGTCCCTGAGTAAAGACTTCACCGTCAAAACGAGCGCCGGGTATGGTTATAGAGCCTGACTTGTTAGGCGTTATTTGATAAACGCGCTGGTAAACTTTATAACGGCGACCGTTGACCATTTGTGTGCTTTCTTCGTCGCGGCCTATCTGTTGCACATCGGCATTGTCGACCTGAGGCGGCACCAGGTTACCTTTATTTAAGTCGGCAGCCAGAAACAGTCGGGCAATATAGGTAATTGGCTGCTGGAAATAGACATTGGTTGAATCTACCTGGGCTTCGATAAAGGCAATTCTCTGTTCGGTGTCACTGTCTGTGCCTTGTTTAAGTACCTGCAAATTAATTGGTTTAGACGACACTCCCTTAATAGTAATTTCCGGAATGGTGTACTCGCCGGGAGACTGTGGAATAAGCACCGTGGTAAAGCGTGTTTGTTTACTTAAGCTACCGTTTATCATTGAGGTTTGACGGCTGACAGAAGTGCGACCGACGACAAAGTCCTGCAGCAGCTTAGACGCCTCAAATGCATTATTTGATACGTCATCGTTAACCGTGACAGTCAGCACAAAAGACTCGTTTGCGGTCACCGGGTTTCTGTCGACCGTTGCTGTTACCTCAGTTACATCAGCGCTTGCGACTCCACTGAATAGTATGAGTAAAACAACGAGCAAGTTTACGGCTTTTACCATTTTTTCTTCTCTCCTTGTGGCTGAGAAGCTCTACGCTGGTTGCGGCGCTGGCTTTCCAATAACATCTTATTTCTTAGCAGTATGCTTGGATCATCCGGTACACGGTTCATCCATTGCTCTAATTGACGCGCTTTTTCAGGATCAATCTCGCCTTCTTTAAACTGAGCATTTTGTTGCTCTGCTTGAGCTTCAGCGTTGTCTTCTTGTTGCTTTCTTGCCTGCTCTTTCTCAGCTTTCTCTTGCTGACCCGGCTCTTGTTTATCTTGCTTCTGCTGTTGTTGAGAGTCTCTATTCTGGGGCTGTGACTGAGAATCTGAGTTGTCGCCTTGTTGGTTTTGTCCTTGGTTGTTGTTTTGGTTATTCCCCTGCTTATCATTCGATTGCTCAGAGTCTTTATCTGACTCTGAGTTTTCATCGCCTGATTCACCAGACTGCTCTTGTTGCTGCTTTTCTTGTAGCTTTTTCACAACGTCCAAATTCTCTTTGGCTTGTGGCCAGTCCGGTCGTTGCTCTAACGCTTGCTGGTAAGCTTCTGACGCTTGCTCAAATTGTTGTTCCTGAGCAAGTGCATTACCCCGGTTGAAGTGGGCTTCGGCCGAGTTATCTTTGGCAAAAGAATCTGCTGCTTCAGCATACTGGCCTTGTTTGTAAAGTGCAGCGCCTTTTCGAAGCGGGTCAGAACTTAGCTCGGATGCTCGCTCAAACTGCTTGTTCTGGTAAAGCTGTTGGGCACGCTGCTCGTTGTTTAAAAATAGCGAACTCAGTACGCCTTCAGAGTTATTCGGTTCAGCCTCCTGAGCATAGGCCTTGGGGCTGGATAACGACATTGGGATAGTTAATGCCAGTACAAGTGGTGTCAAAAGGGCGCCTTTACGCCAGCTTGCCAGTAATAAAGGCAAAATGAACAGTGCTACATAAGGACCCATATCTTTCCAGGCATCTCCCCGCTGTTGTTGCTGGTTGTCTTTACCTTCACGGCTAAGTGGCGGCAGAGCAGTGAGTGTATCAATGTCATCGTTAGTTGATGTCGCCTGCACAAAAACACCGTTAGTTATTTGTGCTAAGTCACTTAATCGGTCGGGAAATAATTTCGCTATGACGACCCGTCCGTTTTCTTTTACCAAGCTGCCATTAGTGTTTCGCACCGGGGCACCGTCTTCTGTGCCGACCCCTAAAATTGATACTCTGTGTTCAATATCGCGCAAGTAGTCTGTTAAAGGTTGCAAGTCGCGGCTGCTGATACCATCTGTTAACCAGTAAATATCGCCCTGAGGGTATCCGGCGTTTGCCAGAAGTTCGTTAGCAAGCTTCAGAGCGCGCAAGGGCTCACTCCCTTCCAATGGCATTATTGCCGGCGACAATGAGGGTATTAAGTTAATTAAGTTTCGGTTGTCCGCGGTTAACGGGCTAATGGTAAACGCGTCGTCGGCATAGGCAATTAAGCCCGTATCTCCGTCAAGACCGGAGCGCACTAGATCAATGGCTTTAAAACGCAACTGGGTCAGCCGGTTAGGCGTAACGTCTTCGGCTAACAGTGAAGGTGACATGTCCATAATAACCACCTGACCGGACTCTAACTGATAAACCGGTTGCGGCAGCTTTTCCCAAGTGGGTCCGGCAAGAGCCGCACTGGCAATAATTAGCATTAATGCGAGTCGGTGAATCGGCCAGCTGGATGCTTTGCCTCCTGAATTGACCAGCACCTTTGCTAAATGACCAGGAAGAAACTGATTCCATCCGGCTTCATGTTTATTTTGTCTAAGCAGTCGCCAGTACATAAGGGCAACAGGGAGCAAGGCAATAAGCCACCAGGGGCGAATAAAATGAAAGTCGCTCATTGTGACAACCTCCATGGCTTGTACCGACTTAGGGCAAGTGCAATTAAGGCAATAAAGCACAATGAAAGCGGCCAGTGGAATAAACTGACTCTGGGGCGAAGCTTCTGAGGGTCATCGTCCACAGGCTCCAGTTCATCCAGCAATGTATAAATATTTTCGAGCTCTTCGGTACTTCTGGCGCGGAAATATTCGCCGCCGGTTTCACGCGCTAACTTCTGCATTAAAGGTATGTCTAAATCACGGCTTGGGTTAACCCGGCGCTGCCCGAAAAAGCTATCAACGACCACTTCTTCCGCGCCAACGGCAATTGGGTAAATAGTGACGTCATAGCTTTTGGCCAGCTCTAGCGCTTGCTCTGGCGTCAGGTTGCCCGCTGTACTTTGACCATCGGTTAATAAAATGAGTACGCGGTTGGTTTCTTCGTCTTGCTGAAAGCGCTTAACTGCTAGGGCTATCGCATCACCAATGGCTGTTCTTTCACCAACCAGCCCAAGTACCGACTCATTCAACATTTGTGCAATAGTCTGTCGGTCATACGTCATTGGCGCCTGTAAATAAGCAGTGTCGCCAAATAAGATAAGCCCCAGGCGATCGCCTTCGCGACGTGTAATAAAGTCGCTAAGCACATGTTTGACCATCGACAGCCGGTCGACCGACTGGCCGTTAATTTCCATATCGGCAATTTCCATACTGCCCGACAAGTCCACTGCCAGCATCATTTCCCGACCTTCAGAGCGGGTGGCAACCGGCTCACCTAACCATTGTGGGCGAGCTGTCGCTGAAACGAGCGACACCCATGCAATGGCTAGCACCGTTAAGAAAAACCAGTGATTCTTTATGGTCTGTTGTTCACTGGACAGTCCATATAAATTGGGCAGCCGAATAGCCGAGCGGGTGTTTTTGCGAGCGGGTATTAACCACCAGACCAACGCCGGCAGTGGTAATAAAAGAAACATCCAGGGCCAGGCAAACTCAAACATTGTGCTCTCCCGGCATTTTACTCAGGTCTAACTGCAACCATTGGCAGCCAACTGCTTTGTATAGCTCACAAAATGCATTACTTGCTTGTCCGTATAGCTCACTATTAATGTCGTATTGCTGTAATTCTGCATTAAAGTGTTGCTGCGACTTTTCGCTCATACCTGAAAGTAAAAACGTGAGCCATTGTTGGCCGTGTAAGTTAGAAACCCTCTGCTGTGGGTAATACGCGAGCGCCACTTGTTTAAGCAGTAGGGTGACTTGCTCTGTGGTGGCTGGCGCTAATACCTTTAATTGCTTGTAGGCCTCCCGACGAGCCCGCGCCTTTAAGCGCCGTTGAATCAGCCAATAACTAATGAACGCTATAATTGCGATGAATAATAAGACGCTACCAAGGCTCCACCAGGTCGGTGGCCACCAACTGGCATCAGCCGGCGGAACAATGTCATTGAGCTGACTGAGCGATGCCTGCTGTATCATGAAATATCGCTCCACTGTACTTCAATAGGTTGTGCGCTGCTAACTGGTGTAAACAGCAACTGCCGGTTTGCAAAACTTTTTTCAAGCGCTTGCCAGTGGCTCTGGGCCGCGTTTGCGTACGTGTCTGTCTGACGTTTATTGGTTAAGTCGATATCCACTTGTTGCTTGCCATTAGACACCGCTAAAGGCTGGATGGAATGCCCCCGAGGAAGCGCTTTTTCCATTGGATCATAAACACCATAACAACGCACCAGATTATGTTTCGATAACACTTGTAGCCCATCAATAATGCTTTTGTCGACGTTATGAAAGTCACTGATAACATGAATAATACTGCCGGGCTTGACCAGTTGGCGTAATCGCTTCAGCGATTCAGACATGGGCTCTGCGGGTGTCGAGGCCTGTTTCTGCCAGCGTGTTAAACTGTCTTTACTCACGTCAACAAGACCGTGCAATAGCCGTAATACGCCTTGTTGGCGCGCCGCAGGTTTAAATTCGTTATGAAGCCAGCCGTTGCTAATGAGTCCGCCGACACGGTCACCTTTGTGCTGCGCTTGCCAGGCAATAGCTGCGGCAAGGTGCGCAGCCTGGACCGACTTAAATACAAACTCACTGCCAAATAGCTGAGATAATGACAAATCGACCCAAATGAACACGGGCTTCTCTTTTTCTTCCCGGTACAGCTTGGTATGAGCTTTACCGGTTCTGGCTGTCACGCGCCAGTCAATGGCACGAATATCGTCGCCGGCTTGATAATGCCTTACTTCATCAAACTCCATACCACGTCCCCGGACTTTACTGAGTAAAGGTCCGGACACCGTTGTTCGCGGCAGCGTTTTTTTATGTTTAGCAAAAGCGGCAATTTTACTGCGATAATACATTAGCTCCTGCATACCCAGCGAAATGCCGTCGGTATGCAGTTGTTTTAGCCATTGTGAAACGTCCAGTTGAGACATTATGGCGTTGGCACCAGTTTCAGTATTGTATCGATAACTTGATCGTGCGTGACGCCGTCAGCTTCAGCCTGATAACTCAGTATAATTCGATGGCGCAATACGTTATGGCAAATGGACATAATGTCGTCCGGAGTGACAAAGTCACGACCGGCCAACCAAGCTTGAGCTCGTGCGCAGCGCTCTAATGAAATAGTGGCACGCGGACTGGCGCCATAGCCAATCCATGAAGCCAGGGCGGCGTCATAATGCTGAGGTTGGCGAGTGGCGATAATTAACTGAACTAAATAATTCTCTACGGCGTCGTCCAGGTAAGCTTCCAGAACTTCTTTACGAGCATTGAATAAGTCTGCCTGTGTCAGCGGTTTGGGCGCCGGCATTTGCTCGTTGAGCGCTTCCCCGCGGGTCAGTCTTAGAATTTTTTGTTCGGTTTCTGCGTCAGGGTAGTCCAGCTTTAAATGCATTAAGAAGCGGTCTAATTGTGCCTCAGGAAGCGGATAGGTGCCTTCCTGCTCTAACGGGTTTTGTGTTGCCAGCACCATAAATAAGTCAGACAGCGGATAACTGCGTTGCCCCACGGTAATTTGGCGTTCAGCCATAGCCTCCAGTAGTGCAGACTGAACCTTGGCCGGAGCCCGGTTTATCTCATCCGCTAAAATCAAGTTATGGAACAAAGGACCTTGTTGGAACTCAAAAGTCCCGGTCTCGGGACGGTAAATATCCGTACCGGTCAAGTCAGCGGGTAGTAAGTCGGGAGTAAACTGAATACGGTGAAAATCGCCCTCAATGCCATTCGCTAAGCTCTGCACTGCGCGAGTTTTGGCAAGGCCTGGCGGTCCTTCCACCAATAAGTGTCCATCGGCTAATACCGCGATTAATAAATTACGGGTAAAGTCGGGTTGTCCCAGAACCTGCTGATTCAGGTAGTCTTGTAATTGTTGAAATGCTGTCGATGACATCTTGACTCCAGGCTGTCGAATCCGGTGAAAAGTGACTATGCTGTCAGTACCGTTATGCAATGACAGTAACAATGCTGTCTTTGTTCCGAATTTTCAATTGTATTGCCATACTGTACCGAAAACGAAGGTTTTAATCTGCTCTATTAAGCGCTAGAATTTGTAACATATTTTGTGGTCAGACCAGTAATGGTTGATGAAGCGAGGAAAAGTTATGTCAGAAGCACATCAAGTGCGCACAGTTAACGGCGAGCGTATCGCCTTTGTTGCGGGCTTACGAACGCCGTTTGCTAAGCAGGCAACAGAGTTTCACGGCGTGCCCGCCGTTGATCTTGGCAAAATGGTCGTTCAGGAGCTGGTGAATAAAACCGGCATTGAAGGCGAATGGGTTGAGCAGCTGGTATTCGGGCAAGTGGTTCAAATGCCGGAGGCGCCAAATATTGCTCGCGAAATAGTGTTAGGAACCAGTTTACCGGTGAACACCGACGCCTACAGTGTGTCACGTGCGTGTGCAACGAGCTTTCAGTCTGCGGTTAATATTGCAGAAGCAATGGTTGCCGGACATATTCGCGGTGGTATTGCCGGCGGTGCAGATTCTTCGTCGGTATTGCCTATCGGTGTGAGTAAACGCTTAGCTCGCGCGTTGGTTGATCTGAATAAAGCCAAGACACTGGGTCAGCGCTTATCGATTTTAAAACGTCTTAAGTTTAAAGATTTACTGCCAGTGCCGCCAGCTGTGGCTGAGTACTCAACCGGTTTGAGCATGGGGCAGACTGCAGAGCAAATGGCTAAAACCCACAGTATTAGTCGTGCTGACCAGGACGAGCTGACCGTACGCTCGCATCAAAAAGCACACGCAGCGTGGGAAGCAGGATGGCTGGACAGCGAAGTTATGACAGCCTATCCGGAGCCTTATAACAAACACTTAAGCCGCGACAACAATATTCGAGGTGACAGCCAGGTCGACAAACTCTCTAAGTTGAAACCGGTGTTTGACCGCAAACACGGTTCGGTTACAGCGGCCAATAGTACGCCGTTAACCGATGGTGCTTCAGCGGTATTGATGATGACAGAAAGCCGGGCAAAAGAATTAGGTCTACCTGTGTTGGGCTATTTACGCAGCTACGCATTTGCGGCATTGCAGGTCGAAGAAGATATGCTGATGGGACCGTCTTACTCTACGCCGGTTGCTCTGGACAGAGCAGGCATGACGTTAAATGATCTCGATTTAATTGACATGCACGAAGCTTTTGCGGCGCAAACGCTAGCCAATATGAAAATGTTCGCCAGCGACAAATTTGCGAAAGACAAGCTGGGGCGCAATAAAGCCATTGGCGATATTGATATGGACAAGTTTAACGTACTGGGCGGCTCAATTGCCTACGGACATCCGTTTGCAGCGACAGGAACGCGTATGATCACGCAAACGCTGAACGAATTGCATCGTCGCGGTGGTGGTGTCGGTCTGACAACAGCCTGTGCCGCTGGTGGTTTAGGTGCTGCAATGATTGTGGAGACAGAATAATGAGTCAGGATAAAGCATTCACGATGGATATACGCGACGACGGTGTAGCTGTTGTCACAATTGATGTTCCGGGTGAGTCGATGAACACCTTAAAAGACTCATTTGCAGACGAGGTTGGCTCGTTGCTGAACAAGTTGGAAAGCGACAACTCAATTAAGGGCGTTGTTTTCATCAGTGGTAAACCCGGCTCGTTCATCGCCGGTGCCGATATTAATATGATTAACGACTGCGAAACCGCTGCAGATACAGAAAGCCTGGCTCGTAAAGGACAAGCCATGTTTGACCGTATTGAGCAGTTGGATGTACCGGTTGTAGCCGCCATTAATGGCGCCTGCCTTGGTGGTGGACTTGAGCTGGCTATGGCGTGTCATGTACGTGTCTGTACTGACAATTCGAAAACGGTACTTGGTCTGCCGGAAGTGCAATTAGGCCTTCTTCCGGGCAGTGGCGGCACACAGCGTTTGCCACGTTTGGTGGGTATTCAGCAGGGCTTAACCATGATGCTAACCGGCAAGCAACTGCGCGCGAAGCAAGCGAAGAAAGCGGGCTTAGTGACAGAAGTTGTGCCGCAAAGTATTTTACTGGATGTAGCAGTTGAACACGCACTGAAACGTAAGCCGAAAGCCAGTAAAGCGCCTCTAAAAGGTTTTAGTAAGGTTCTGGAAGGCACGAAGTTTGGCCGCGATATTATCTTCAAAAAAGCGGGTGAACAGGCGCAGAAAAAAGCGCATGGAAATTATCCGGCTATTGATAAAATTATTCAGACGGTGCGCGAAGGTGTTGAACGAGGGCACGAAGCCGGGTTAGATAAAGAAGCGCGCAGTTTTGGCGAGTTAGCCATGACACCTGAGTCGTATCAGCTTCGCCAGATTTTCTTTGCAACCACTGAAATGAAGAAAGAGACCGGTGCTGATGGCGTTGAACCAGACCCAATAAAGCGCGTTGGCGTTCTTGGTGGTGGATTGATGGGCGGCGGTATTGCTTATGTTACGGCAGCAAAGGCGAATATACCTGCGCGTATTAAAGATATTGCTGAAGATGGTGTACGCCATGCACTGCATTACAGCTATGAGCGCTTAATTAAGAAAGTGAAGCGTAAACATATGCGCCGTGCTGAGTATGAGAAAACCATGCTGATGCTAAGCGGTACGCTGGACTATAGCGGTTTTGAGCGCACCGATGTCGTTATAGAAGCGGTCTTTGAAGACTTGGATCTTAAGCAAAAAATGGTGGCTGACATTGAAGAGCACGCAAGTGAGTCGACTATTTTTGCTACCAACACTAGTTCATTGCCTATCACGCAAATTGCGGCTAAGGCAAAGCGACCGGAACAGGTTATTGGTCTGCATTACTTCTCTCCGGTCGACAAAATGCCGCTGGCAGAAATCATTACCCACGAGGGGACCTCTGATAAAACCATTGCGACCACGGTGGCATTGGCGAAAAAACAAGGTAAGACACCTATTGTGGTAAAAGACGGCGCTGGTTTTTACGTAAACCGTATTTTGGCGCCTTATATGAATGAGGCGGCGCGCCTGATGCTTGCTGGTGAGCCTATTGAAAAACTGGATAAAACCTTAGTTAAGTTCGGCTTCCCAGTCGGGCCCATGACTCTTTTAGATGAAGTGGGTATTGATGTCGCGGCAAAAGTTGCACCAATTTTGGTTAACGAATTGGGCGACAGATTCGAAGCGCCGCAAGCCTTCGAAAAGCTGATTGATGACGACCGTAAAGGTAAGAAGAACCAGAAGGGTTTCTACAAGTACGGTAAAGGCGTTAAAGGTAAGCCGGTTGATACATCCGTTTATTCGCTATTGGGTGTTGATCCTAACGAGAGTAAATCAGCAGAAGATATCGTCGATATTTGCTTGTTACCGATGTTGAATGAAGCTGTTTACTGCTTGCAGGAAGGCATTATTCGTAGCCCGCGTGACGGTGACATAGGTGCTATTTTCGGTATTGGTTTTCCGCCATTCTTAGGTGGACCGTTCCGCTATATGGACAGCCAGGGTATCGGCAGCATTGTCGCTAAACTGGAAGCTTTAGCGTCAGAAAGAGGCGAGCGCTACACACCAGCACCATTGCTAAAAGAAATGGCAAAAAACGGCGAGCGTTTCTACTCTTAAGTGAACGTTTAAACGTCAACCACGTCTGCTGTATGTTGCTTGATAAATTCAATAAAACTATCAGCAGGCATTGGTTTCGCATAATAAAAGCCTTGGATGTATTCGCATTCAAGGCTTTTTAATTGCTCAAGCTGAGCTTCAGATTCAACCCCCTCTGCAATGACTTTCAAGCCCAGGTTATGAGCCATACCAATAATCGACGCAACCATACTGCGGTCTTTTGAGCTTGTCGTGATGTCATCGATAAAGGCTTTGTCTATTTTTAAACTGTCCATAGGGAAGCGCTTAAGGTAAGCCAGTGACGAATAACCCGTTCCGAAGTCATCAAGAGCCAGTTTAACGCCCATATCGGATAGGTTCTCCATCATAATAATGGCTCTCTCGGGGTCACTCATGACCATGCCTTCGGTTATTTCAAACTCAACGTGGCGTGGGGGCAATGACTCCTGGCGCAATATACATTCTATCTGCAAAGCCAGTCCAGACTGCATAAATTGGCGAGCTGACAGGTTAATAGCAATGGTTTTGGGCGCGCCCGGGTACTGCATAAAGACCTTCATATCTTGACATGACTGGCGCAGTACTTGTTCGCCAAGCTCAATAATCAGGCCTGTTTCTTCAGCCAGAGGAATAAAGTCAGCTGGACTTATCTGAGAGCCATCATCACTTTTTATTCTTGCCAGCGACTCTATACCGGCAATGTGCCCCGTATGAACCTCAATCTTTGGTTGATAGTAAACTTCAACGCCATTATTTTTCAAAGCTGCACGCAGTTGGTTTTCCAGTTTCAGCCGTTGCACGGCATTTTCGTTCATCGACTGACTGAAAAATTGATAGCAGTTTCCACCGCGCTGTTTGGCGTGGTACATGGCCATATCGGCCTTTTGTAGGAGCTCTTGCGAGGTAATGCCGTCGTGTGGAAATAGAACAATACCAATAGAGCTACCAATAACAATATCTTGATTATTAACGGAATAGGGTTCAGCGATGGTTCTGTTTATCTTGTGCGCTAAGTCACCGATAAGGTGCAAGTCGGTGCTGTCTTCAATCAGCAAGCCGAACTCATCACCACCCAGTCGGTACAGTGTGTCCTGCCGCCGACTAATATCCATAAGCCGCTCAGCAACCAGGCAGAGCAAGTCATCACCAACTTCATGTCCCAGCGAGTCGTTGACCTTTTTAAAGTCGTCTAAGTCAAATAGTAACAGGGTGTGAGAGACTTTCTTACGCACTAAGTTTGAGTGACTCACCTGAAAGTAAGAGCGGTTTGGCAGACCGGTTAAGGTATCCGTATTGGAAAGGCGTCTTAGCTCGCTCTCGGTGCGCTGGCGCTCCGTAATATCAGAAAAGCTGGCGACGATGAAAGACAAAGCGCCTTCGTCATCATGAACGGCATCCAGGGTAAGCTCTATTAAGAACTCACTACCGTCAGCTTTAATGTCGGTTAACTCTCCACGCCAGGTACCTTCTTTTATGACCGTGCGTTTAATTTGGTTAGTAAACTCTTCAGAATAAAGATCAAGGTGGAAGCTTTTTCCCAAAGCTTGCTCACGGGGGTAGCCTAAAATGCGCTCAAAAGCCTTGTTTACTTCTACCTTCTTGAAAAAGCGGTCGAAAATACAAATGCCATCGGAAATGTTGGTAATAGAAGCTGCCAACATATCAATTCGGTCTTGCGAGCTAACTAAGCTGCTAACGTCGCTGAGCGTGCCATGCATGACATCGACGCCGTTTTGCTTCTCGATCCTGCCTTGATCCAATACCCAAAGCCAGGCGCCGTTATTGTTTATTCGATAGGAACACTCGTAATATTCCGTTTGCCCATTTACATGGTTATCTATTGCCTCTTGTAAGCGGTTAACGTCACCTGGGTGAATATTTGATGAAGTGTTTTCCGGTGACTTAAGGCGACGACCATCGACCGGAAACGCAGGGCAGTCTGGCCAAATATACTGCCTCAATAGTTCACCTGTAGAGAGGTTCCACTGCCAATACTGGCTGCGACTGAACTGAAGCGCTTTTGCCTGACCATTCAGTGACGTAGTGAGGTTCGTTAGTTGCTTGAGCTTAAAACGATAGAGGACAATGGTAATACCAAGAGCGAGTAAAGCGACAATGCTATACCCCAAAATTGCGTAGGGAGTTGTCCAAAAAGAATGAGTGATGCTATAGCTTGTTTCATTCTGTGCGTACCAGTTCTCCCCGTTTAAAGAGGCCTGAGCAGTAAGCTGATAGGTGCCTGGAAATGGCTGGTTCAGTTGTAATGGCAGTTCGCTATGTTGAATGTAAGACCATGTGGTTTGATTTTTATCGAGCTTGTAGCGATAGGTGAGTGTGTTACCGACTCTGGAAAATGGTAACGAAAACCAAGCTTCTGCCGCGCTGCCCGAAGGTTTAATATCTATGGCAAGGGAGGCGTTTTTTAGCGGCAGCGCCGGGTTTATTTTTTTTCTTTCAGATATTTCAGAAAACGGATTAATGGCATAAGCATTGTTTTCTGAATGTAGCCACAATGTCTCGCCTAAACGAGTGAGCCAAAATGAATCATTTAAGTTTAGGCCGTAGTCAAGGCGTTGCCATTCGCTTTCCACCGTATTGTATTTATACAGCTGGTGTGTTTTCGTCAACAAGAAGATATCGTCAGAGTAGGCTTCGATATCAGCAACGTTTTCAATGCTTACCGGCGACTCTGCGATAGTTATAATTTCTTTTTTTATAAAGTCGTAATTAACCATTCCCAAGTCAGACTGTATCCAGTACTGATGTTCGCTTGTCTGAGTATAGCTACCCGTTCTCTTTAACGATTCTGGTAAATGAGATTTGATACTATCAGGCAAATGGTTAGGGACAGTGTAGTGTTTTAATATCGCTGGCGCATAAGAATTTGGTATTTCGACTAGCCCATTCGACGAGGTTGCCAGAAACAGGTCACCGTTATTAGAAAACTCAATTTTCCCCGTGGCTGGGCTTTGCGTTAATTGCGCTAACTGTTTGTTACTGTAACTGTAGAGCCCTTGTTCGGTGGCTATGAATAATTGGTTGTCGTGCCTTTCAATATCGGTAACGACCGCTTTTAGCTCATTAATTGGTTGTGGGGTTTGAACGCTGCGAAGCTCATTATTAAGTAACCTCAACCCGCTATTGGTCGCTAGCCAAAATGCGCTTTCAAACCATGTTATTGCTTTAACTTCAGAGGCATTTACAGTGTCCGATATGGGGTTGCGCTTTGTTACTGAGAAAACGTTATCGGAGTAACCATCCCATACATAGATACCTCCGGAGCCGCTGCTCAACCAAAACCAGCCACCGTGAAACTCAATAAAGTGAATATTCGTTACTGGTTGCCCGTTATAGTTAAGCGCTTTTTCTTTAAAGTGCTGAGTTTGCGGATTGAATGTGAGCAGGCTCTCAGAGGTTCCGATAAATAACAGGCCATCCTGCCCTTCAGTGAAGGTGTTCACTTTGAAAGCGGTTGTGTCATGCTTTGGAAAAAGGGTTGAAGTCCATTCAGCGTTTTTTTGAAGACGCCATAAACGATGATCTGTAGTCGTCCATAAAGAATTGCCAATAGTTAATAGGGTGCCTGAACCGGCATGGTTAACTGCATCGATGTTCAGGCTATTGATATTGTTTAGGTCAACACCGTCATACCGGGCTAAACCCTTAGCGGTTGAGAGCCATAGAAAGCCTTGAGGACCTATTTCGATGTCGCGAATATAATTGCTGGGTAGACCATTGGCAGATGACAGGAACTTAACGTCCTCTGGTTGAAAGTCCAGCGTAGACGTAGGTTGAGCCATTAGCTGACTCGTGAATGAAAGCAAAAAGAATACTGCGGCGCTGGCGCACGCCCTCGTATACAAAGAAAATGTCACAGAGTACCCAGTAGGCCGCTAAAACGGCTCTTTTTGTTAATATATTGTTAAGTTATCGGTTTGATAACCCGCTGTCAAAGCCTATTTTACTTGGCTTGCTAGCTTGTTTGAAGCCTCAACCAACCTGAATTTTGTGACAATTTTTGTCGTATGTCAGTCAGCCAGTCGGTTAATTGATAATTATCAAGTGCGTCCAGTAATCTGAGCTGGCGGTTAAATGATGTGTCGCCCAATTGAATAGCACCCCATAAGCGTTGACTCTTAACCCGAAGGCTTCTGTCGCGTGTGCGTATTTGTTGTTGAAGAACCGCTTTGGTGTGGTGCCAAACTTTCAGCGTGGTTGTATCTAGTCGACTGAACAGCTTTTCAAGGCTATCTGAAACTTCGTCAAATAAGGTGTCGGTTGGTGCACTATTGGATTGAACAAAAAATAAAATGCCGGGTAGACGCTGAACAGGAAAGTATTGACTACCCGCCGCATAACCTAACTGTTTCTCGGTGCGGATATCATGAAAGAACGCTTGATGTACTAACTGCTGAAGTAACATATAGCAAATTTGCTCTCGCTCACTGTCATTGTTGCCTTGCTGATAAAGTAAAATAGCGTTATCAGGATGAGAGCAGGGAACCTCAAGTTCTTGGTTAGAAAATTCGCTGACTTTTTTAACCGAATCTCTGTCTTTTTGTGCCGGGCGCTCAGTGGGCAAGTTTGCCTGAATAAGTTCAGCAAGTTCGTGCGCTTGACGCGTTTGCCAGTCTCCGTGCATAAAGGCTTTTATATACACTGGCTCGAACATTCTCTCTAATGCTTGAGTAAACTCACGAAAAGATAAAGCAGAGAGCTGGTTGGCAAGCTCGGGCAGCCTAAAAAGTCCAGGTTGTAATTGCTGATTGAGCTCTGCGAAAAGCTTGTTTAATGGTTGATTTTGATGCGCAGATTGCCAGTTGGCAACTAGGGTTTGCTTTATATCTCGGAAACGACGGTGCGCAAATTTAAGTACTAAGGCGCGTTTCATTAAATGTGACATTAACGGAAGTTGCCCCTCTGACAATCCCGTTGTGTGAATAACAATACCTTGCTGAGTGGGGTAAATATTAAAATGCAGCCCGGCAACTTCAGCGTCATAAAGATCATCATTTAAGGCGTCTATAATGAGTTCAGACCAAAGTCGGGCAATTGCGAAGTAATAAGCTGAACTGGTTACTGCAGGTAATTTCAATGCTAAATAAATATGCCCCTTAGGTACGCGGAACTCGGTATCTTGCAAGTGCCACAGCTCCATCAAATCGGAACTTGAAATGCATTCCGGCAGTAACGTCTCGTTTTCTAGTGGTTGCGGGTGTAACCGGTCATTTATAAAACGGTTGCGCTCGGGCAGTTTGGCGATGAACTCTGCGGGTGTTTGACTAAGCTTCGTTAATTGCGACTCAGTGAGTTTTTCTACGCTGTATTGAGTATTGTAAATAGGCGCTTCCCGATCGGTTTTGACATCAGGAGCGATTAACGTAATACGACTGTGTTTTGGCGTCATTAGCGTCAGTAATTTTTCAGCGTAAGCATTATTAAGCTCATCCATTCGGTAGTCACCGTAAATGGTGTCTTCCAAACTATAATGAAAAGCGTTGATGCTTAATTGGCTGGCTAATTCACCGACGGGCGTTGGCTCCTGATAAAGAAAGCTTAACTCAGACGTAATTTTTCTTTCTTGATAACGCCAGTCTTCTATTCCCTCGGTTTTCACCTTTCGCAAGTAAGCAAAAACCCATTGCAGTATGGTGTCGATATTTTTTCGACCCGATAGGGTTAGCTGAATGTTGACATTAAAGTCTTTAAAGTTGCTACCGCTAATCCCTCCGCCAGCAGATAAAGAGTTTATCCAGCCTTTGTCGCGTAAGCAGTTAAATAAACTGCCGGGACCTTCGTACCCGACAATATGCGCAATAAAACTGGTGGTTTTGTTTCGGTAATCCTGGTCAATGCCTGGTAACGGAAAGGTGAGAATAAGGCGGTAGGCATCTTTTAATGGTTTTACCTGAATGAAAAGGCCTTTTTGTTCCTCAGTATACAGAGGTTCAGTTATGGCCGTTTTTGGTTGTGCATGATTTTGAAAGTCAGAAAAATGACGAGTCGCGATAGCCTCTAGTTCTGTCAACGATTGTGGACCGGCAAGTACCAGCTGCATTCGATTTGCGCTGAAATGAGACTCATAAAAGCGCTTAAGCTTCTGTTGTAAAGTACCGTGCTCATCATCTTTTAAGGTATTTAAGTTTCCAACAGAAAACAGAGAAAAGGGATGATCCTGATTAGCCGTCACTTTATGAACCTGATACAGGCGACGTAACTCATCTTTTTGTTTTAAACGAAACTCAGACTCAATGGACTGTTTTTCTTTTTGAATCCACTTATCGGAAAAAAGAGGCTCTTTTAAAATTGAGGCAAAACGCTCAAATGCGGCTTCAAGTGCGTTTGCATTACAGTCAAAGTGGAAATTAGTAAATTCAGTGCCTGTCCAGGCGTTGTGCTGACCGCCATGAGCGCTAAGAAAATCATTGAAGGCGCTGGGCTCAGGGTAAGACTGGCTGCCCATGAAAAACATGTGCTCTAGAAAGTGAGCGAGACCTTGGGTATGCGGCGGATCGTCAAAGTGACCTGCACTGATGGCTATGGAGCCTGCCGCTTTCACGCTATCAGGACAATGGACTAACAGCACTTTAAGTTGGTTATCTAAAACCAAGTGCTGATAGTCACGCTTGTCACTGGGACTTCGGACAACACGGACGAGCTCATCAGTCTTTGAGGAGTTCGCCATAATGCTCCTTAGTTCATATTAGGTTTTTATTGATCGAGAGGCTGATCAAACTGATCTGACTTAGCAAAGTCGCCGCTTAAATCACTTAAACGTTCGTTATTGAAAGTTAAGATCAGTTCTTTACGGTAAACTTTACCTTCGTTCGGGTTCATATTGTACAAGTACACCCAGCGATCTGAGTCGAAGCTGTTTTCAGCGACAGGCTTGCCTAATACGTAAATAACCTGCTCTTCAGTCATTCCGATACGAAGCTTATCAACATCGTCTTGCTCAAGGTAATTGCCTTGAGGAATATCTATTCTGTAAACCATGCTATCGAGCACAGAGCAACCACCTAAGCTCAGCAATGCGGCGATACAAACTGCAAATTTGGTCATGAAATACCTATTTCTCTTTTTATAACTGTATTTAACTTTTGACGATGATAAACAAAGCAGCCGCTGAACACCAGCATAGTCAGCGACTAACTCGCTAAAAGCTCTTTCGCGTTAGCTTTAGCCATGTCCGTTACACTATCCCCACCCAGTAAGCGAGCAAGCTCTGTGACACGTTCATTGTGACTTAGCGCTTTCACCATAGTTTCTGTTTCGTCATTGTCACTATATTTACTGACCTGGAACTGGTTATCAGCTTTTGCAGCAACCTGTGGCAAATGCGTAACGCAAATAACTTGAGCTGTTTGCCCAAGTTCGCGCAGCATTTTTCCAACAATAGCGGCAGTTGGGCCACTCACACCAACATCCACTTCGTCGAACATCATTGTTGGCACTGACTTTTGGGTTGCTGTCATGACCTGTATGGCAAGGCTAATACGTGAAAGTTCACCGCCCGATGCTACTTTACTGAGAGACTGCAGTGGCTGGCCTGGGTTAGTTGTTACTTCGAACTGAATATCATCGGTACCCAGACGAGACGCTTTTTTATCCGTGTCATGCTCGACATTAATAATAAATCGGCCATGAGGCATATTGAGTTCATGCATTGATTGAGTGATTTTCTTACTGAGTTCATCTGCTGCCTTTTCACGGCTGCTAGAGAGTTTCTGTGCTAACTCCCGGTAATCGGCTTCCGCCTGTTGGCGATCAGAATCTAGCTGCTCAAGGTTTTTATCAGCATTCACAATATTATCGAGTTCGGCGTTCAGCTTTTGATGATGTTGCCATAAGTCGGCAGCCGCCACCTGATGCTTTTTCGCTAAGCTAATAGCTTTGCTTAACCGCTCTTCAACAATGTCGAGCTCAGCGGGGTCAAGCTCGAGTTCATCCTGATAATGCCTCAGTTCGAGCGCGGCTTCCTCAATATGGACTTTGGCTTGCTCTAAGAGTTGGCAAACAGGCTTTAACTGCTCATCGATATCCGCAGCTTCCTCTAGTCGCTGATTCGCCGAAGAAACCAGCCCTGTTGCATTGTTATGCTCACCCTCATAAAGCGCACTGAGTGAAAAAGCACTGGCTTCCATGAGGTATTTACTGTGACTTAACTTTTTATGACGTTGTTCGAGTTCTTCAAATTCACCTTCGGCAATAGCAAAGTCATTCAATTCTTCGACTTGGTATTCGAGCAATTGTCGCTGAGCTTCGAGTTCGTCTTGTTGCTGCACATAGTGTTTATATTCTTTTTCAAGCTCGAACCACTGGCGGTATTGCGTTGCAACCTCTGACAGTAACGCTGTATGCCTTGCGTAGTTGTCTAGCAGTTCTAACTGGTGTTCTTCTTTTAGTAATAACTGGTGTTCATGCTGGCCGTGGATATTAACTAATAGTGGTGCCAGTAACTTTTGTTGGGTGAGCGCAACTGGGGTGCCGTTTATCCAGGCTTTTGAACGGCCATCACGTTGAATGACACGTCGTAGAATACAGTCTTCTTCTGAATCAAAGTCATTGTGGTTAAGCCATTGAGCGGCGGGGCTGTTTGGCTCTACCGTAAAAACAGCGCTTATTTCCGCTTTGTCCTCGCCTGGTCGGACCCAGTTAGCATCAGCCCTGGCACCTAAACACAAGCTTAAAGCATCTAAAGCAATAGACTTACCAGCACCGGTCTCACCAGTGATAGCGGTCATGCCTTTTGCGAAGTCGATATCCAGAGACTTAACGACAGCAAAATTGCGGATGTGTAACTGAGCTAACATAAATGCACCTTATTGACATGTACGTATAAAAGCACTGTTGTTTTGTACAGTTTATACAGTATTTATACAGTACTATTTTGTTATTGCAAGCTCAGTATGAAATTTCTTCTAAAAAAGTCGGCTGCCCCAGCCAAGTTTGTTACGCAATACGTGGTAATAATTGTGATCAACCGGGTGAATCATTTTAAGCGTATGGTCATGCTTTTTAAGCACAATGTCGTCTCCCGGGTGCACAGCCATACGCACGTGACCGTCACAACTAATTTGTAATAGGTCGTTGTCGTAAGCTGCGCGTAGTCGAATATGGCTTTCGCCATCAACAACAATAGGGCGGCTACTTAATGTGTGAGGAAACATAGGAACCAGAGTCATCGCATTGAGGTTAGGGTGTAATATGGGGCCGCCTCCAGACAGAGAATAGGCGGTGGAGCCCGTAGGCGTAGCGCAAATTAACCCGTCAGAGCGCTGACTAAAAACAAAGTGATCATCAATGTAGAGCTCGAACTCTATCATGTGAGCGACTTTGTCAGAATGCAGAACAATTTCGTTAATGGCGCGTCCTGCACCTGCTGGAGATCCGTTGCTAATCACTTCAGCAGAAAGTAGAAAACGCTTTTCAACGTGGTATTCGCCTTCTAAAACGTTAAGCAAGTGAGTCATTACTTCGTCAGGGTCCAGGTCAGTCAAAAAGCCTAAATTACCCCGGTTCACACCAATGACCCCAATGTCATGTTCGCAGAGCGCCCTTGCCGCACCTAACATATTGCCATCACCACCAACAACAACGGCAATGTCAGCCCACTCTCCAAGCTCTGCTAAGTTTATGGTTTTGATTTTACCGGACTCAAGCAGTTTTTGAGGTAACTGTTCAGCAGTGCGGGACTCAAGTGCTATGTCATAGCCACGTTCGTTTAGTGTCGTCGTTACCGTTTCTAAAGTGAGTTGTGTGCCGCGGTCATTGACCTTGCCGAGTAAGCCAATTCTCTGAAATGCGCTCATAATGACAGTTCCTGTGGTTTAGGCTGTTTACGCTACGATCAGGTGGAAAATTTATCAAGTCATAGAAAGCCCCTTGAAAGTAAAAAACTTGCCCCCATTAACTTGGCAACCTCAATTTAAACCGGACTGAAGAGAGTCAAATATGGCGAATAAAAAAGACCAACAGACTGAACAGAATGTTGACCAGACGGTCGAGCAACAGCAAGCAGAGCAGCAGGCTGCGCAAGCGGCAGAAGAAGCAATGCAACAGGACACAACAGCTGCTGAAGCAGAAACGGCAGGAACGTCGGCTGACCAAACTGACAAAATTGCCGAGCTTGAGCTGGCACTGAGTAAAGCTGAAGCACAGGTGAAAGACCAGCGCGAGTCGGTGTTGCGTACGCAGGCTGAAATGGAAAACGTACGACGTCGTGCAAGTCAGGACGTGGAAAAAGCGCATAAGTTCGCGCTAGAGAAGTTCGCCAATGAATTGCTAACGTCCGTGGATAACCTGGAAAGAGCACTACAGCTAGCCGACCAGCAAGACGAGTCGAGCCGCAATTTTATTGAAGGTATTGAGCTGACTTACAAGAGTCTGACCTCAACCCTGGAAAAGTTTGGTGTGAAAGCGGTAGGAGAAGAAGGCGAAGCCTTTAACCCTGATTTGCACCAGGCCATGTCGATGCAAGAGTCTAGCGAGCACTCAAATAACACTATTATGGCTGTCATGCAGAAAGGCTACGAACTAAATGGCCGCTTGCTGCGTCCCGCTATGGTTATGGTTGCGCGTAATTCAGACTCGGGCGTCGATACGAAAGCATAAAGATTAATCAAATATCCTTACATAGGGTGTTGAAATCAAAATAAACAGACCCCAAATAAGGGGTAACGAAACAAATTTCATGAATCTGGAGTTGGAGACGAATCATGGGCAAAACAATTGGTATTGACTTAGGTACAACAAACTCTTGTGTTGCTGTACTAGACGGTGGCAAAGCACGCGTTATCGAAAACGGTGAAGGTGACCGCACAACCCCTTCAGTGGTTGCATTTACTGACGACGGCGAGATTTTGGTGGGTTCACCAGCAAAACGCCAAGCAGTAACTAACCCGAACAAAACTTTATTCGCAATTAAGCGTTTAATTGGCCGTCGTTTTCAGGACGACGAAGTCCAGCGCGATATTGGCATTATGCCTTATAAAATCGTTAAAGCGGACAATGGCGACGCTTGGGTAGAAGTGGATGGCGATAAAAAGGCACCACCACAAATTTCTGCAGAAGTTCTGAAGAAAATGAAGAAAACCGCAGAAGAGTTCCTGGGCGAGAAAGTAACAGACGCAGTTATTACTGTACCTGCATACTTTAATGACGCTCAGCGTCAGGCAACGAAAGACGCAGGTAAAATCGCAGGCTTAGAAGTTAAACGTATCATCAACGAGCCGACCGCTGCTGCATTAGCCTACGGTATGGACAAGAAGTCAGGCGACAATGTCATTGCGGTCTATGACTTAGGTGGTGGTACCTTCGATATCTCCATCATCGAAATTGATGAAGTTGAAGGTGAGCACACGTTTGAAGTATTAGCGACTAACGGTGACACCCACTTAGGTGGTGAGGACTTTGATAACCGCTTAATTAACTACTTAGTTGAGCAGTTTGAGAAAGACCAAGGCATTGACCTGCGTAAAGATCCATTAGCCATGCAGCGCTTAAAAGAAGCGGCAGAGAAAGCCAAAATTGAACTGTCATCGGCTCAGCAGACCGAAGTGAACCTGCCTTACATTACGGCAGACAACACCGGTCCTAAGCACATGGCAATTAAAGTAACTCGCGCGAAGCTTGAGTCATTGGTTGAAGACTTAATTACTAAGTCACTAGAGCCGGTTAAGCAGGCATTGGCAGATGCAGACCTGTCAGTAAGCGACATTAACGACATTATCATGGTCGGTGGTCAGACTCGTATGCCGAAAGTGAGCGCTGCGGTTACTGACTTCTTTGGCAAAGAGCCACGTCGTGACGTGAACCCGGATGAAGCGGTAGCAATGGGTGCTGCGGTTCAAGGTGGTGTCTTGTCAGGTGATGTAAAAGACGTACTGTTATTGGACGTATGTCCGCTGTCACTGGGTATCGAAACCATGGGCGGCGTGATGACCAAGCTGATTGAGAAGAACACCACGATTCCGACTAAAGAATCGCAAACGTTCTCAACAGCGGAAGACAACCAATCTGCAGTAACTATCCATGTATTGCAGGGTGAGCGTAAGCGTTCAGCGGATAACAAGTCGCTGGGTCAGTTTAACTTAGAAGGTATCCGCCCGGCAGCGCGTGGTGTACCGCAAATCGAAGTGACGTTCGATATTGATGCAGACGGTATCCTGCACGTATCGGCGAAAGACAAAGACACGGGTAAAGAGCAGAAGATTACCATTAAAGCATCTTCTGGTCTGGACGAGTCTGAAGTCGAAAAAATGGTGAAAGACGCAGAAGCGCACGCTGAAGAAGATAAGAAGTTTGAAGAGATGGTACAGGCGCGTAACCAAGCTGACGGCTTAGTGCACGCTACTCGTAACCAGCTGAAAGAAGTTGGTGACGCTCTGTCTCAAGAAGACAAAGACGCCATCGAGAAAGCGTGTGAAGAACTTGAGCAAGCAGCCAAAGAAGGCGACAAAGAAGCCATCGATGCGAAGTCTCAAGCTCTGATGGAAGCGTCTCAAAAATTGATGGAAGCCGCTCAACAGCAGCAAGCTCAGCAAGGTGCTGAAGGCGCAGCCGGTGGTGAGCAGTCTTCGTCAAAAGCGGATGACGACGTTGTCGATGCTGAATTTGAAGAAGTCAAAGACGACGACAAGAAGTAAGCACTAAGGCAACTTCGCTAATCAACACGGGTGTTGCCGCAAGGTAATGCCCGTGTATTCGTATCAGAGTAGGACAGAAGACGTAACATTATGGCGACACAAGATTTCTATCAAATTCTTGGGGTCTCAAAAGACGCCAGCGATCGTGATATTAAAAAAGCATACAAACGTATGGCTATGAAATATCACCCGGATCGCACCAAAGGCGATAAAGACCTCGAGTTAAAGTTTAAAGAGATAAAGCAAGCCTACGAGGTCTTATCTGACCCGCAGAAGCGCCAGATGTATGACCAATATGGGCACGAAGCCTTCGAACAGGCACGTCAGGGCGGTGGTGGCCCAGGCGCCGGTGGATTCGGCGGTGGTGCCGATTTTGCTGATATTTTTGGTGATGTATTCGGTGATATTTTCGGTGGCGGTGGCCGTCGTCAGCAGGCACGTGCGCAGCGTGGCGCGGATTTACGCTACAACCTGGATATGTCATTGGAAGAAGCTGTACGGGGTAAAACTGTTGAGTTAAAAATTCCAACCTTAGTTGAATGTGAAGACTGTGATGGCAGTGGTGCCAAGAAAGGCAGCAAACCGCAAACCTGTGGTCACTGTCACGGAGCGGGCCAAATTCAAATGCGCCAAGGCTTTTTTGCTGTTCAGCAAACCTGCCCACAATGTCGTGGTAAAGGTACTATTATCAGCGATCCATGCCGCACTTGTCATGGACAGGGTCGCAAAGAAGAAACTAAGACCTTGTCGGTTAAAATTCCGGCCGGCGTGGATACCGGTGATCGCATTCGCTTAGCTAATGAAGGTGAAGCGGGTGAGAACGGCGCTCCGGCGGGGGACTTATATGTTCAGGTGCATGTCCGTGAACACCCAATTTTTTCTCGCGACGGTAATAACCTGTACTGCGAAGTGCCGGTAAGCTTTACAAAAGCCGCGTTAGGTGGAGACATTGAAGTGCCAACGCTGGATGGCAAAGTGAAGCTAAAAGTTCCAAAAGAAACGCAGACCGGAAAACATTTCCGCATGCGTGGCAAAGGCGTGAAATCGGTAAGAACTGGTGCCGTTGGTGATCTTATTTGTAAGGTGGTTATAGAGACACCTGTGAACCTTTCGGCAAAGCAGCGTGAAATGCTTGAAGAGCTGGAAGAGTCTATGGGAACTGGGGACGAAGCTGGCAAGTTTAGACCCAAAGAAAAAGGGTTTTTCGACGGCGTAAAACAGTTTTTTGATGACTTACGCGGATAAATTGGCTATCACTATAGTGTATTAGCTAATGATTGGAGGCAGCGGATGCAGCTTAAAACAGTTTTGTTAGGTATAACAGCAGCGGTGACTCTGGCCAGTTGTGCACAGTCACCAACCGGACGTTCACAGTTGCAGCTCTATCCGAGCAGTGAGTTGAACAAAATGGGGGCTGCCTCCTACGAGGAAATGCGTAAAGAAGGTAAAATCAACCAAGATGAACAGGTTAACGCATACGTGCGTTGTGTTACCGATGCTTTGGTTGAGACTTTGCCGGGTGACTATGCGCAGATGGACTGGGAAGTCACTGTGTTTGATGAACCAACGGTCAATGCTTTTGCACTACCTGGTGGTTATATAGGTGTTTATAACGGCTTGCTGGAAACTGCGGAAAATCAGCACCAGTTAGCGGCGGTTATTGGACACGAAATTGGTCATGTCATAGCTGAGCATAGCAATGAACGCATTTCCAGCAATATGCTAGTCGGCCTTGGTCTACAGATTGGCGGCGTTATCGCAAATAGCCAGCTTGATAGCAAAGAAGCGGGCTTGCTCATGGCGGCATTGGGTATTGGCGCGCAAGTGGGTGTCCTTTTACCGTATTCGAGAACGCATGAATCTGAGTCTGACGAGCTGGGTCTTGAATATATGGCTGATGCGGGTTTTCGACTCGACCAGGCACCAGAATTATGGCGCAATATGAAAGCCGCGTCTGGCGGAGCCGCTCCACCGGAGTTATTATCAACTCACCCGAATCCGGACACTCGTATTCAGGACTTAGAAGCACAAATACCCTCACTTCAAAGTCGGTACCAGCAAGCAGTTGCTGCAGGTAACACGCCTAACTGTCAACGACCTGCATCGCTCGATAAACCTGCTGAGTAATGACCAGATCCTAACGTCACCAAACAAGCGCGGTCTATTAAGCCGCGCTTTTTGTTTAAACGGTTATAAGGTATATCAACCGGTTCTTTCCCTTTGTAAAGTGACACACTAATCTAGCGCCCATTTATTTGACCGACGGGCAGTAGTATGTTGAAAGTGTGGTTCGCAATTCCGTTTTGGCAGCGCGTGTTAGGGGCATTTGCTGCGGGTATGCTGATTGGTGGCTTAGCACCGGAAGTAGGTGTTGCCTTAAAGCCATTGGGTGACCTTTTTATTAAAGCCATAAAAATGCTCGTGGCTCCATTAATATTCTGCGCCATTGTCAGCGCCATTACTGATCTAAACGATGGCAAAAAATTAGGGCGACTGGGTGTAAAAACCATTGGTTTATTCATGTTCACAGCGGTTATTGCCAGTGCAATAGGTTTGACACTGGCGACCGTTATCGACATTAGCCCGGAAACCGTTTTGACCCCAACTGAACAAAATGAAAAAACCATTCCGAGTGTGTCAGAAGTTTTTCTCAACTTTGTTCCTGATAACCCATTTGCGGCACTGACAGAAGGTAACGTTCTGCAAATCGTGGTTTTTGCGGCGCTGGTCGGCATTGCTATTCAGCGACTGAGTCAGAAGGCCGAGCCGTTACGTAAAACGATAAAGTCCGGCGCTGAGGTTATGTATGAAATCACTCGCATGGTTTTACAACTGACGCCTGTTGGTGTATTTGGCCTTATGTCCTGGGTTATTGGTGAATATGGCTTTTCAACATTGCTGCCACTGGCTAAGTTTGTTGGGGTTATTTATCTTGCGTGCCTTATTCATATCGTTGTTGTTTATGGGGGCTTAGTGAGAACGGCCGGCGGTATGAGTGTCCGGGAGTTTTTTAAAGCCGTATTTGATGCTCAGATAGTTGCATTTACGACCTGCAGCTCGTTCGGTTCTTTACCGGCAGCTCACAGAGCGGTAACAGAACGCCTTAAAGTCTCAAAAGACTACGCAAGCTTTGTGTTGCCTCTGGGGGCTACTATAAATATGGACGGTTGCGGTGGTATTTATCCCGCTGTGGCATCCATTTTTATCGCTCAGCTTTATGGTATTCCGTTAGAATGGATGGATTACGGACTTATCATGCTTACCGCAACACTGGCGTCAGTGGGGACAGCTGGTGTTCCAGGTACCGCATTGGTTATGTTGACGGTCACCTTGAACGTTATTGGCTTGCCGCTGGAAGGCATCGCCTTTATTGCAGCCATTGACCGTATTATCGATATGGCGCGCACGCTCACAAATGTCACTGGTGATATGATGGTGTCACGAGTGGTTGCACGTAGTGAAAACCTGTTGCAGGATGACAGCACAGTTAAAACGGAGTCATAATAATGTTGAAAGTGGGTGTTTTGGGTGCGTCCGGGCGCATGGGGCAAGCGGTTGTTACTGCGCTTGGGCAAAGCGAAAAAGCAGAATTGACGGCTGCAATTGTCCGCTCAACCAGTAGTGTTTTTGGAAAAGAGCTGGATAATGGTCTCAAGTACACGTCATTGAAAAACATCAATGCACAGAACATTGATGTGCTTATTGACTTCTCGCTGCCCGAAGCACTGGAAGAGAATTTAACCTATGCCTTGCAGAGCAAACTTCCTGTTGTGGTGTGTACGACAGGACTTACGGATAAGCAACAACAAATGCTGGCAACCGCCTCAGAACAAATCCCTGTTCTCTACGCACGCAATACCAGTGTTGGAGTGGCTTTGTTAGAGCAGTTAGTTGCTTTGGCGAGTGCCGCTTTATCAACGGCTGATATTGAGATATTTGAAGCTCACCACAAGCATAAGAAAGACGCACCATCCGGCACGGCTATTGCACTTGGAGAGGCCGCGGCAAAAGGACGCCATCAAGATTGGAGTACAGTAAATACTGGTGTGCGTGGTGATGGTGTCAGACAAGACGAGAGTATCGGCTTTTCGGTGATGCGCGCGGGCGATATTATTGGTGAACATCAGGTTACCCTTGCCACAGAAGGTGAGCGTATAGAATTAGGTCATAAAGTCAGCAATAGAAATACCTTTGCGCAAGGCGCTATCAATGCGGGCTTATGGTTATACCGGCAAAAGCCTGGTAACTATGGTATGCAGGACATACTCGAGCTTAACAAGGTGTTCAGTCAGCTGCTCAAGCAATAAATATAACTGGACGATTTCCGTAAAATTTCGTAAAATAAGTGCAATTTGCCTAAGTCAATTCGGGCAGTTAATTCAGTCAGTTAACGTGCTTTTGGATGTAACAGGCAAAATGCGCGGTTCAGGACGCAAGGCGGGCGAAGTCAAATTATTTGATTCACCCGTTTTTTTATGTACGGAGGTTGCCCTTGAGTATTCTAGCGAGTCAATCCGCTAAACGAGCGATTCTGGTGCTTGCCGACGGGTCCGTTTTTCGCGGAACCGCAATAGGAGCGGAAGGCTCCGCCGTCGGTGAAGTTGTCTTTAATACGGCAATGACAGGCTATCAGGAAATTCTTACCGACCCATCTTATACCGAACAAATTGTTACCCTCACCTATCCCCACATTGGCAATACAGGCACTAACTCAGAAGATCAAGAATCTGATAACGTGTGGGCGAAAGGATTAATCATTCGTGACCTGGCTATGAAAGCCAGTAACTTTCGAAAAGAAGAAACGCTAAGCGCGTACTTGCAGCGTCACAATGTTGTGGGTATTGCCGATATCGACACCCGTCGTTTGACTCGCATTTTACGAGAAAAAGGCGCTCAGAATGGCTGTATTATCGTTGGTGAGCTTGACGAGCAGAAAGCGCTGAAGTTAGCGCAGGAGTTCCCCGGGCTTAAGGGTATGGACCTTGCGAAAGAAGTTTGCTGTGACAAACCGTATGAGTGGAAAGGCGGAAGCTGGCAACTTGGCGAAGGTTTCACTCAACCTGAACAGTCAAAGTACCATGTTGTCGCATACGATTATGGCTGCAAACAAAATATTTTAAGGCTGTTGGCTGACCGTAATTGTAAAATAACCGTCGTACCGGCACAGACACCGGCGGAAGATGTTCTGGCAATGAACCCTGATGGCATCTTTTTATCCAATGGCCCAGGCGACCCAGAGCCATGTGACTACGCAATTGAAGCCATAAAAACCTTCCTGGACAAAGATGTTCCTATTTTCGGTATTTGTTTGGGTCACCAACTGCTGTCAATTGCCAGCGGAGCGCAGTCCGTAAAAATGAAATTTGGTCACCACGGCGCAAACCATCCAGTTCAAGACCTTAAAACTAAGCAGGTAATGATAACCAGTCAGAACCACGGCTTTGCGGTTGACGAAGAAAACCTGCCGGCGTGTCTTGATGTCACGCATCGCTCATTGTTCGATGGCACTTTGCAGGGCGTTCACCGTAACGATAAACCCGCGTTTAGTTTCCAGGGGCACCCTGAAGCGAGTCCGGGTCCACACGACGCCAGTGAGCTTTTCGACCATTTTATTGAATTAATGCAGGCTAATGCGTAATTCGTTGTTCAATAAGCAATTACGTATAGCGAGAGGATAGACAGAGCGACTTATGCCAAAACGTACCGACATTAAAAGCATTTTGATTTTAGGCGCAGGTCCGATTGTTATCGGTCAGGCGTGTGAGTTTGATTACTCTGGAGCCCAAGCTTGCAAAGCCCTGCGTGAGGAAGGTTACCGAGTTATATTGGTAAACTCGAACCCGGCAACCATCATGACTGACCCGGAAATGGCCGACGCAACCTATATTGAGCCAATTCACTGGGAAGTTTTAGAAAAAATTATTGAGCGCGAGCGTCCTGATGCCATTTTGCCAACAATGGGTGGCCAAACGGCACTGAACTGTGCGTTAGATCTTGATCGTCATGGTGTACTCGAACGCTATAAAGTCGAAATGATCGGTGCTAATGCCGATGCTATTGATAAAGCAGAAAACCGTGACCGTTTCGACAAGGCCATGAAAGCTATTGGTCTGGAGACACCGAATGCGGAAATGGCGCACAGTATGGAAGAAGCGTTCGATGTGCTGGACCGTTTAGGCTTTCCATGCATTATTCGTCCGTCTTTCACTATGGGCGGAAGCGGCGGTGGTATCGCGTACAACCGAGAAGAATTTGAAGAGATTTGTCGCCGCGGCTTAGATCTATCACCGACGAACGAACTCCTTATTGATGAGTCACTACTTGGCTGGAAAGAGTACGAAATGGAAGTGGTGCGCGATAAGAGCGACAACTGCATTATCGTGTGTACCATCGAAAACTTCGATGCTATGGGTATTCATACCGGTGACTCCATTACGGTTGCTCCGGCACAAACACTGACCGACAAAGAGTTTCAGATAATGCGTGATGCGGCGATGGCCGTATTGCGTGAAATTGGTGTTGAAACGGGCGGTTCAAACGTGCAGTTCGGGGTTAACCCAGACACTGGGCGTATGGTTATCATTGAAATGAACCCTCGAGTTTCTCGCTCCTCGGCTCTGGCGTCGAAAGCAACCGGCTTCCCAATTGCGAAGGTAGCAGCGAAGCTGGCAGTTGGTTATACGCTAGACGAGCTTGAGAACGAAATTACCGGCGGTGTCACACCAGCCTCGTTTGAGCCTGCGTTAGACTACGTGGTCACTAAGATTCCTCGCTTTAACTTCGAGAAGTTTGCAAACTGTAATGACCGTTTAACCACACAAATGAAGTCGGTGGGAGAGGTTATGGCTATTGGCCGTAACTTCCAGGAATCGATGCAAAAAGCGTTGCGTGGCTTGGAACTTGGGGCTGCTGGATTTGACCCCGTGGTTGACCTGCAGGCAGAAGATGCGCGCTCGAAGGTCATTCGTGAATTGAAGGAACCGGGCGCTGAACGTATTTGGTACATTGCGGATGCGTTCCGTTTGGGTATGACTGTTCGTGAAGTGTTTGAGCTAACACGCATAGACGAGTGGTACCTGATTCAAATTGAAGAGCTTATCAACCTAGAAAAAGAAGTCGATGAACTTGGCCTGGCCGGGTTGACCGAAGACGTTATGTCTGTGCTTAAGCGTCGTGGCTTTGCCGATGCCCGTATCGCAGATGTTCTGCATGTAAGTGAGGCTGAGGTTCGGAAAAAGCGTCAGCAATTCAATATTCACCCTGTTTACAAGCGCGTCGATACGTGTGCAGCGGAGTTTGCTTCAAGCACTGCGTACATGTACTCGAGTTACGATGAAGAGTGTGAAGCAGAGCCGTCTGATAAAGAGAAAATCATGGTTATCGGCGGCGGTCCTAACCGCATCGGACAAGGTATTGAGTTCGACTATTGCTGTGTTCACGCAGCGCTGGCGCTTCGCGATGATGGCTATGAAACCATTATGGTGAACTGTAACCCAGAAACTGTGTCAACCGACTACGATACGTCTGACCGCTTGTACTTCGAACCTATTACTCTGGAAGATGTGCTGGAAATTGTGCGTATTGAGAAGCCAAAAGGCGTTATTGTTCAGTACGGTGGCCAGACTCCTCTGAAGCTGGCGCGTGAGTTAGAAGCGAATGGTGTACCTATTATTGGTACGTCGCCAGATGCTATTGACCGGGCGGAAGATCGTGAGCGCTTCCAAACAGCGGTTCGTCGTTTAGGCCTTAAGCAGCCGGAAAACGCCACAGTCACAGGCTTTAACGAAGCTTTGACTGAAGCGAAACGTATTGGCTATCCGTTGGTCGTTCGTCCGTCATACGTTCTGGGTGGCCGTGCTATGGAAATTGTCTACGACGAGACAGATTTGCAGCGTTATCTGACTGATGCCGTAAAAGTGTCAAACGATGCCCCTGTATTGTTGGACAAGTTCCTTGATAATGCGATTGAGGTCGATGTCGATGCTATTTGTGACGGCAAGGACGTCCTTATTGGCGGCATTATGCAGCACATTGAAGAAGCTGGCGTTCACTCAGGTGACTCGGCGTGTTCATTACCCCCTTATTCTTTAAGCGATATCATTCAGGCGCAGCTACGTGAACAAATGCGTAAATTGGCGTTTGAGCTCAATGTAAACGGCTTAATGAATGCACAGTTTGCCGTAAAAGACGACGAGATTTACTTAATAGAAGTAAACCCTCGTGCGGCTCGTACCGTACCTTTTGTATCTAAAGCAACCGGTGTACCACTGGCGAAAGTCGCAGCACGAGTTATGGTCGGGCGCAGCCTTGAAGAGCAGGGCTATGTGAAAGAGATTATTCCACCGTATTACTCGGTTAAAGAAGTGGTTATTCCTTTTGCTAAGTTCCAGGGCGTGGACCCTATTCGTGGTCCGGAAATGCGCTCAACGGGTGAGGTTATGGGCGTTGGTGAAAGCTTTGAAGAAGCCTACGCCAAAGCTAATTTAGGGGCTGGTGAAGCGCTGGCGAAAAAAGGTAAAGCGCTTATTTCAGTGAAAGACAGCGATAAACAGCGTCTTATGGATCTTGCTCGTGGCTTGCTGGCACTAGGGTTTAGTCTTGAAGCAACACGCGGTACGGCGAAGATGCTCGCAGAAGAAGGTATTGACTGCTCTATCGTCAATAAGCTTCAGGAAGGTCGACCAAATATTGTTGATGCTATAAAGAATGGCGAGTACAGTTATATTATCAACACGGTAGAAGGTCGTCAGGCGATTGAAGACTCTGTTTACATTCGTCGAGAAGCGCTGTTGAATAAAGTGATTTACACCACCACATTAAATGCAGCGTTCGCAACCGTTAAAGCAAACACCGCGGACGACAGAGCTCGGGTTAGCTCAGTACAAGAATTACATAAAAGGGTATCGTTAGTATGAACCAGATTCCAATGACGGAACGGGGCGCTCAGTTGTTAAGAGATGAGCTGAAGCGTTTAAAAACGGTAGAGCGACCTCGCATTGTCGAGGCGATTGCCGATGCACGTGAGCACGGTGACTTAAAAGAGAACGCTGAGTACCACGCTGCGCGTGAGCAACAAGGTTTTTGTGAAGGTCGAATTCAAGAAATTGAATCGAAGCTTTCTAACGCTCAAATCATTGATGTCACTAAAGTACCTAATAACGGTAAAGTGATTTTTGGTGCAACAGTTACAGTGTATAACACCAAGACTGATGAAGAGGTTACTTATAAAATTGTTGGTGATGATGAAGCGGATATTAAGTCGAACCTTATTTCCGTTAACTCTCCAATTTCTCGTGCCTTAATTGGTAAGGAAATCGATGATGTTGCAACAGTAACGACACCTAATGGTGAAGTTGAGTACGAGGTTGTTGCAGTAGAGTACAAGTAACTCTTTAAATTTACTAAGCTTTTTAAAAGGCTGGAAACTTAGGTTTACCAGTCTTTTTTATTTTTCAGCCTTGCTTTTGGTTGTTTTTCCACCGTCTTGCTGTATATTTCCGCACCTATCACTAATTGTTAACATAAATAAAACAAAGAAACTAAACGATGGACACGGAAGCCTTGGGGTTTGACCCTCTCTCCTATACTCAAGTTGACGACTTATCTGTTACAGAATGTTTTGAAAAGCTGAAGCTGGTTTCAAATAAGTCTACTTATAAAGATGTGGCTATTTGGCTCGGCAAAACACAGATGGACTACAATAATTGGCGTCGCAGTGGCAAGCTGCCTTGGTTTGAGATTATTCGGGCGTTACTCAGAGAAGGTATATCGCTGGATTGGTTCTTCGCGCCTGGGCAAGACTTAAGTAAACCACAGTATGTCTATAGTGCTGCCGACTACACCAAAGCAAGTGTCCGAGAGCACGAGCAATGGCAAAGGTTTAACTTTCTGAATGCTCACCGAAGAGTCAGGCCTCTACTGGAAAAATACCAACTAGAGAGCAGCAGAAAAGCCGAAGCCTTTCTGCTGGAGTGCTACTTATTGTCTAAAGACAATTTTCTGAATAAAGAACAGGCGGTCGAGCTTATTGCTCGCGCAATGGCTATGGATCCACCCAAGACGGAGGAGCTGCGTTAACTTAACGGCGAGGTAGTTTTATCTGAGGTTCTTCGGCCTGCTTATACAGAATTTGAGTTTTACCAATAATTTGCACTTGCTCAGCGTCGGTATGCTGAACAATAGTTGCCATAATCTGCTGGCGTAATTCTTTGTCTTCCTCTGGCACCTTTATCTTAATGAGCTCATGGTGTTCAAGTGCTTGCTCTATTTCGGCAATAACACCTTCGGTTAATCCGTTTGCGCCTAATAACACCACAGGCTTTAACGGGTGAGCCAGTCCTTTCAAAAACTGCTTTTGTTTATTTGTTAATGACATTTGCTAATATTCCGGTTTACGACTTGAATTTTTGGTATTGTAACGCCAGATAAGGTGTTCTAGCCAGTTAATTGAGGAAACTTCGGTAAATCATGGGAAAAAAGCGCAGTGTCAGTAGTCAGCGTTGGCTGAAAGAGCATTTTGATGACCATTTTGTGCAAAAAGCGCAAAAAAAAGGCCTGCGTTCTCGGGCGGTTTTCAAACTGGAAGAAATTCAGCAGAAAGATAAGTTGATCAAAAAAGGCCAGACTGTCGTTGATCTAGGGGCTGCTCCCGGCGGTTGGTCACAATACGTTGCTGACTATTTCAATGGCGACGGGCAAATTATCGCCTGCGATATTTTACCGATGGACCCAATCGCTGGTGTCGATTTCCTTCAGGGCGATTTTCGTGAAGAATCTGTACTGGAGGCGTTAACCGAAAGAATTGGTGGCAAGAACGTCGATGTTATATTGTCGGATATGGCGCCAAATATGAGTGGTAATGGCACGGTTGATCAAGCACGCTCTATGTACTTAGTAGAGCTAGCTTTGGATATGTGTCACCAAGTATTGAAACCTGGCGGCCATTTTGTCGTCAAAGTATTTCAGGGGCAAGGGTTCGAAGAGTTCCTGAAAGATGCAAGAGCCGCTTTCAAAACGGTCAAAACACGTAAACCAGATTCTTCTCGGGCTCGTTCCAGAGAAGTCTACTTGGTAGCGACACATTATAAAGTATAGTACCCTGTTGGGTAGTGATTTTAATAGAGGTAATAGGCTTTGAGCGATATGGCAAAGAATCTCATCTTGTGGCTGGTAATAGCCGTTGTGCTGATGAGCGTTTTTCAGAGCTTCAGTCCAAGCGAATCGTCGTCTTCAACCATGGCGTACAACGAGTTTGTAAGTCAGGTTAACAATGGCAACATTCGCAAGGCTGAATTTGGTGATGACGGACGCACGATTTCAGGGGTAACTCGAAACGGACAATCTTATAAAACGGTTGTTCCAACCCAGTACGATCCAAAAATCCTGGACGATTTATTGGCGAACGACGTTCAAACACAAGGTACTCCTCCTGAGGAGCAAAGTATTCTTGCGTCAATTTTCATCTCATGGTTCCCAATGTTACTGCTTATTGGTGTGTGGATATTCTTCATGCGTCAAATGCAAGGCGGCGGTGGTAAAGGCGCCATGTCGTTCGGTAAGAGCAAGGCCCGTTTAATGAGCGACGAGCAAATAAAAACGACGTTCAAAGACGTAGCTGGTTGCGACGAAGCCAAAGAAGAAGTAACCGAGTTGGTTGACTACTTAAAAGATCCATCGAAGTTTCAACGATTGGGCGGCAAAATCCCGAAAGGCGTGTTAATGGTTGGCCCTCCTGGTACCGGTAAAACCTTGCTGGCGAAGGCGATTTCAGGTGAAGCCAAAGTACCCTTCTTTAGTATTTCGGGTTCTGACTTTGTTGAAATGTTTGTCGGTGTTGGTGCCTCGCGTGTTCGCGATATGTTCGAACAGGCGAAAAAGTCAGCCCCATGTATCATCTTTATTGATGAGATAGATGCAGTAGGCCGTCAACGTGGCGCAGGCCTCGGCGGTGGTCATGACGAGCGTGAGCAAACCCTGAACCAAATGTTGGTTGAAATGGATGGTTTCGAAGGCAACGAGGGTATTATCGTTATTGCCGCTACTAACCGTCCAGACGTACTCGACCCTGCATTACTCCGACCTGGACGTTTTGACCGTCAGGTTGTGGTGGGGCTACCAGACGTTCGCGGCCGTGAACAAATTCTGAAAGTACATATGCGCAAAGTACCTTTAGGTGATGATGTTAAACCAGAGCTAATCGCTCGCGGTACACCAGGCTTCTCAGGCGCAGATTTAGCGAACTTAGTGAACGAAGCTGCCTTGTTTGCTGCACGTGGTAATAAGCGTGTCGTTGCAATGGAAGAGTTCGATAAAGCAAAAGACAAAATCATGATGGGCGCGGAACGTCGCTCAATGGTCATGACCGATGATGAAAAAGCGATGACTGCATATCACGAAGCAGGTCATGCGATTGTCGGTCGGTTAGTACCAGAGCACGATCCTGTCTATAAAGTCTCTATCATTCCTCGCGGCCGTGCGTTGGGTGTGACCATGTACTTGCCGGAACAAGACCGTGTCAGTCACAGCAAGCAACACTTGGAAAGCATGATTTCAAGCTTGTTTGGTGGGCGTTTGGCTGAAGCCATTATTTATGGCGATGACAAAGTGACAACCGGTGCGTCAAATGACATTGAGAGGGCAACCGAAATTGCTCGTAAAATGGTGACTCAATGGGGCTTATCGGAAAAAATGGGGCCACTGCTTTATGCTGAAGACGAAAACGAGGTGTTCCTTGGTCGTCAGGTGACACAGCATAAGAATATGTCTGATGACACAGCTCGAGCTATCGATGAAGAAGTGAAGTCTGTTATCGATAAGAACTATCAGCGTGCTAAGCAGATTCTAGAGGAAAATGTCGACATTCTTCATGCAATGAAAGACGCGTTGGTAAAGTATGAAACTATCGATGCAGACCAAATCGATGACTTAATGAATCGTCGTGAAGTTCGCCAACCTAAAGGCTGGACGGATAACAATAACGACGGTGACGGTACTAACGGTGGCGCTGCTAAGGCAGACGACACTGAAGAGCGCCCACAGAGACCTATCAATGTTGATAAGCCTGGTGACGCGACGTCGTAACAACAGCTAAGCTTTAAAAAGCCACCGCAAGGTGGCTTTTTAGTAATGGGGAAGCAAATTGGGAGCTGCTATGCCTAAGAATCCGAAACCTCTGCAAGTGATGGGTATTCTTAATGTAACACCTGATTCATTTTCTGATGGTGGTCGTTATAACCAGCTAGACGAAGCGATAATTAGAGCCAGTCAGTTAATAGAGCATGGTGCTGATATTTTGGATATTGGCGGAGAGTCGACCCGGCCGGGTTCGGACGCAGTCAGTGAAGCTGAGGAGCTCGATCGAGTTATCCCCGTTATAGAAGCAATAAAGCAACGTTTTGACATACCGGTTTCCATTGACACGACGAAAGCGAAAGTCATGACTGAAAGTGTCAATGCCGGCGCTAGTTTAATTAACGATGTGAATGCACTGAGAGAGGAGGGCGCTGTTGAGGCCGCTGCTAAGGCTGGCGTTGAAGTTTGCCTTATGCATATGCAGGGACAGCCTCGTACTATGCAAGAGCATCCACACTATGACGATATTGTCTGCGACGTTAAACGCTTTTTTCAAGAGAGAATCGATGTTTGTACGGATGCAGGCATAGCGCGTGATAAGATTTGGCTCGACCCTGGCTTTGGTTTTGGCAAAACACCTCGGCACAATTATCAACTATTACAACGACTGCAGGCATTTCATGAGTTGCAGCTGCCATTGCTCATCGGTTTGTCACGGAAAAGTATGATTGGTCATGTGACTGGACGAGACGTAAGTGAACGATTAGCCGGAAGTTTAGCCGGTGCAACCATTGCAGCAATGAAAGGAGCACGTATAATTCGCGTTCACGATGTAAAGGAAACGGTTGATGCGATGAAAGTCGTCGCGGCAACATTAGAAGGAGAGCACATTTGAGCGAGCGTAAGTATTTCGGCACTGACGGTGTCCGTGGCAGAGTTGGAGACTACCCCATAACCCCTGATTTTGCCGTGAAGCTGGGCTGGGCCGCTGGTCGAGCCTTAGCCGCGAAAGGCGCAAGTCGGGTATTGGTAGGTAAAGATACTCGCGTGTCAGGCTATATGCTGGAATCAGCGCTTGAAGCGGGCTTGGCTGCTGCAGGTGTTGGCGTTGATTTTTTAGGGCCTATGCCAACCCCCGGAATTGCTTATTTAACAAGAACGTTCCGAGCTGCTGCAGGTATTGTGATTAGTGCTTCACATAACCCTTATTATGACAACGGTATCAAGTTCTTTGCCGACAATGGTCACAAACTGCCTGATGCTACTGAGCTTGAAATAGAACGTCTTATTGATGAGCCGATGGACTGTGTTATTTCGGAAGAGCTTGGTCGTGCTCGTAGAATTAATGATGCAGCAGGTCGTTACATTGAGTTTTGTAAAAGCGTGTTCCCTAATGAGATGACCCTCGAAGGTCTGCATATTGTTGTTGACTGTGCCAACGGCGCAACCTATCACATTGCCCCTAATGTATTTCGGGAGTTAGGCGCAAAAGTGACTGAAATTGGTACAGACCCGAACGGTTTAAATATTAATCATGAGTGTGGTGCGACACACCTCGATTCGCTGCAAAAAGCGGTGATTAAAGAGAAAGCCGACTTAGGCATTGCTTTAGACGGTGATGGCGATCGCATTATGATGGTCACCGAAAATGGCCGTGCGATTGACGGTGATGAAATTCTTTACATGTTAGCAGTGACAGCGCAGCAGCAAGGGCAACTGCAAGGTGGTATTGTCGGCACCTTAATGACTAATTTCGCTCTTGAACGCGAACTGAACAAGCGCAATATACCTTTTGTGAGAGCAAAAGTGGGCGACCGTTACGTTATTGAAGAACTCGTTAAGCGTGACTGGTATTTAGGCGGTGAGAACTCTGGGCATTTGATCAACCGTCAACACCACACAACAGGCGACGGTATTATCGCTGGTCTGCAAGTGTTAGCGGCTATGTATCAGGAAGGAAAGTCATTAGAGCAGCTTAGTTGCGACTTTAAGAAAATGCCTCAGGTACTGGTCAATGTTCGTTTTGAGAAGGGTCAACAGCCACTTGAGTCGTCGGCAGTGAAAAGTGTCGTTAAAGAAGTTGAGTCGGCTCTCGGTGATAAAGGCCGAGTGCTGTTGCGTAAGTCAGGTACTGAACCGCTTATCCGAGTCATGGTAGAAGGTGAGGATGAGGGGAATGTGCGGGCTTATGCTCAACAAATCGCCAACGAAGTTGAAGCGGCTACAAATTAAACACTTAGCGGCTTTGCTGAAAATGTTGCTTGTATCTTTGAGCGGGTTTCGCTACTATTCCCGCGCTCTGAAGTAGAGGACAAATTATGCCAAATGCATCATTAGTGATTGCAAACTGGAAAATGAACGGAAATAAAGCGTTAGCCAAAGAAATGGTAACGTCTTTAAGAGATAACCATGAGCAGTTTCAGGCTGTTAATGTTGTCGTTTGTCCTCCTTTTACTCTCATCTCTGACTTAACGCGTGAATGTTATTACGACGATATTGCTGTCGGTGCGCAAACTGTATCAGAGCATGAAAGCGGCGCTTACACTGGAGAAGTATCAACGTCTCAGTTGAAAGAAGCAGGCGTTAGCTATGTGTTAGTTGGTCACTCAGAACGACGTCAGTTGTTTGCTGAGAGCGATGAGCAAATTAACCAGAAAGTAAAAGCGACATTGAGCGCAAATTTAAAAGCGGTTCTTTGTGTTGGTGAAAACAAATCACAAAGAGACGCTGGCGAAACCTGGGATGTGGTATCGCAGCAAGTGAAAAACGCATTGCAGGGTATCGCACCTGAAAGTACAGGAAAGATTATCGTTGCTTATGAACCTGTTTGGGCAATAGGAACAGGTGAAACAGCAACACCGGAACAGGCTCAGGAAGTGCATGAAAAATTAAGGGCACTGGTTGTCGAGCTGTTCGGTGAAATTGGCAATAAATTGCCATTGTTATATGGCGGTTCAGTTAAGCCAGGTAACGCAAAAGAACTGTTTTCACAAAAAGACATTGATGGTGGCCTGATAGGTGGTGCAAGTTTAAAAACTGACGACTTCCTAAGCATCTGCCAGGCAGCACAAGGGTAATTTAATTATGTATGAATTTTTAATGATCGCATTTTTGGTCGTCGCCATTATCCTGGTTGGATCTATCATGATTCAACAAGGTAAAGGCGCAGACATGGGCGCATCGTTTGGTGCGGGTGCATCAAACACGGTATTTGGTTCGTCAGGCTCAGGTAACTTTTTGAGCAGAACCACTGCTGTTTTGGCAGTTGTGTTCTTTGTTTTGAGCTTGGCTTTAGGTAACTTGTCGACTTCAACGGGTGAAGCAACGGATGATTTTTCTGACTTAGCCGTTCCAGAACAAGAAGAACAGTTACCGCCAGCGGAAAGTAAAGAAGACGAATCTTCAGACGTACCGCCTGTTAACTAAAGAATTTGCAGAAGTGGTGGAATTGGTAGACACGCTACCTTGAGGGGGTAGTGCTCTTACGGGCGTGCGGGTTCAAGTCCCGCCTTCTGCACCAATTAATTTCTCTCTGATTGTTGCTTCAGAGCTTGAAAATAAAAGAAAAAAACGTATAATGTGCAACAAGTTTCGGACGCGGGGTGGAGCAGTCTGGTAGCTCGTCGGGCTCATAACCCGAAGGTCGTAGGTTCAAATCCTGCCCCCGCAACCAAATTCAATGAAGCAGGACATAGTAATAGGCTTCGTTGAATAACTGACAAAGGGTCCAGTGTTTAAAAAGCCCCGCAGCAGCTCGGGGCTTTTTGCTATGTGACCTTAGCTATCTTAAGATAGCCAGAACACTGGGCGCTTGCGCCCTTTTTTTGTTTTTAGGAGGCAGTAATTGGCAAATTTGCAAGAACGGTTGACGGACATTATTCGACCCGCAGTAGAGGCTCTGGAGTATGAGCTATGGGGTGTTGAGTTTGTTCGAGCGGGTAAATTTTCAACGTTGCGCGTCTACATTGATCACCCTGAAGGTATCAGTGTGGATGACTGTGCAGATGTGAGCTATCAGGTCAGTTCGTTATTAGATGTCGAAGACCCGATAAACGCTGAATATAACCTGGAAGTTTCTTCCCCGGGCATGGAAAGACCGTTTTTTAATACCGAGCAAATGGTGCCTTATATCAATGAAACTGTCGCTGTGAACCTAGTTGCAGCCCAGAAAAACAAAAGAAAATTTCAGGCATTATTGGAAGCAGTTGAAGACGACACACTGACTTTAACTGTCGATGACGATACGCTTCAGGTGAAAATGCGCGATATTAAAAGCATTCATCTGGTTCCAAGATTTGATTAGATTGCGTTGGCGAGGCAGCACTCATGAGTAAAGAAATACTGTTAGTCGCAGAAGCGGTTTCAAATGAAAAAGCCGTACCAAGAGAAAAGATTTTTGAAGCGTTAGAGTCAGCTCTGGCGCATGCGACTAAAAAGAAGTACGAAGGTGATATTGACGTTCGCATCGATATCGATCGTCAGACAGGCGAATTTGATACTTACCGTCGCTGGTTAGTGGTTGACGATACCGACGAAGGTTTGGAGCATCCGTACCGTGAAATTAGCTTGTCAGCAGCGCAATATGAAGACCCGTCGTTGCAATTAGGCGATTACGTTGAAGAGCAAATTGATTCAATTCAGTTTGACCGTATAACGACGCAAACGGCGAAACAAGTTATTGTACAAAAGGTTCGTGAAGCAGAACGAGCTCAAGTTGTTGACGAATACCGTGACCAGGTGGGTGAAATGGTGAGCGGTATCGTAAAGCGTGCTAACCGTGAGCATGTCATTCTGGATTTGGGTAACAACGCAGAAGCAATTATTTATCGTGATGAAATGCTGCCACGCGAGTCAGTTCGTCCTGGCGACCGTATTCGTGGTTTGCTTTATGACGTGAAGCCTGAAGCTCGTGGCGCTCAACTCTTTGTTAGCAGAACACACCCTGAGTTCTTGCTTGAGTTGTTCCGTATTGAAGTGCCTGAAATTGGCGAAGAAATGATAGAGCTTCGTGGCGCTGCACGCGACCCGGGTTCACGTGCTAAAATAGCTGTTAAAAGTAATGATAAGCGTATAGACCCTGTCGGGGCTTGTGTCGGCATGCGAGGAGCGCGCGTTCAAGCCGTATCAGGTGAGCTTGGTGGCGAACGAGTTGATATCGTTCTTTGGGACGACAACCCTGCACAGTTTGTTATCAACGCAATGGCGCCGGCAGAAGTTGCCTCTATTGTTGTTGATGAAGATGCTCACACTATGGATATCGCTGTGGCAGATGACAATCTGGCACAAGCTATCGGTAAAGGCGGTCAAAACGTTCGTTTGGCGAGTCAACTTACTGGCTGGACACTGAACGTAATGACAGAAGAAGAGTTTACTGAGAAAAACGAAGCGGAAACACAACGCTTGTTAAACTTGTTTATCTCAAGCCTTGATATCGATGAAGATTTCGCAACAGTACTGGTTGAAGAAGGCTTTTCATCATTAGAAGAAGTTGCTTACGTGCCGGTTGCAGAATTCCTTGAAATAGAAGGCATGGATGAAGATATTGTTGAAGAGCTTCGCGGCCGTGCTCGCGCATACTTAACAACGAAAGCATTGGCTAATGAAGAGTCTTTAGAGTCGGCGGAGCCTGATGAAACCTTGTTAAACTTAGAAGGAATGGATCGTCACCTTGCCTATGTATTGGCGAGCAAAGGCGTAACCACTCTGGAAGAGTTAGCAGAGCAGGGTATTGATGACTTAGCCGATATTGAAGAACTTGATGAACAGCAGGCTGGCGATTTAATTATGAAAGCCCGCAATATTTGCTGGTTCAGCGAAGAACAGTAAAACGATCAGCGGAGGTACAACAGACTATGGAAGAAGTAACGCTCGAAAAGCTGGCCAAAGATGTCGGTACAACAGTTGATCGTCTGGTTCAGCAGTTCGCTGAAGCGGGCATGAACAAGAAAGCTGGCGACTCAGTTAATGAAGAAGAAAAGCAGAAGTTGCTGGCTCACCTAAACCGTCAACATGGCGGTGGCGGCAGCTCTGAACCCAGCAAAATGACATTAAAACGTAAAACGAAAAGCACATTGAGTGTGGGTGGCGGACGAGACTCGAAATCCGTTCAAGTTGAAGTTCGTAAAAAACGCACTTACGTTAAACGCTCAGCAGCAGACGAAGCCGAGCGTGAAGAACAAGAGCGCTTAGCAAAAGAGAAAGAAGCTGAAGAAGCGAAGCGTCGCGAAGAAGAGCAGAAGCGCGAAGAAGAGCAGCGTAAGGAAGCGGAAGCGAAGGCGAAAGCTGAACGCGAGAAAGCTGAAAAAGAAAAGGCTGAAAAGGAAAAAGCTCGTAAAGAGAAAGAAAAAGCACGCCAGAAGGCAGAAGCTGAAAAACGTGCAGCAATGACCCCTGAAGAGCGTGAAGCTGCTGACAAAGCGAAAGAAGAAGCTGAAAAGCTAAGACGTCAGCAGGAAGAAGAAGCCCGTAAAAAAGCGGAAAAAGAAGCAGAAGCGCAAGCGGAAGAAGCTCGTAAACTAGCAGAAGAAAACGCAAAACGCTGGGAAGAAGAAGAGCAGAAACGTAAGCAGCAAGAGCAGGAAGATGTGCACTTTACTACGTCTTCTACAGCTCAGGAAGCTGAAGACGCTCAGGACTTCGACGAAGAACGCAAAAGTCGCCGTCGTAATAAAAAACGTCGTCGTAAAGATGAAGAAAATGAAGATGCACCGCGCCGCGAGAAGCGTCGTAAAGGTGCTCGTAGAGGAGCTTCTTTGCAACAAGGCTTTAATAAACCCGCTCAACCTGTTGAGCGTGAAGTAAAAATTGGTGAGACCATTACAGTAGGTGAGCTTGCAAACCGTATGGCGGTAAAAGCAGGTGACCTCATTAAGACCATGATGAAAATGGGCGAAATGGTCACTATTAACCAGATTCTGGACCAGGATACAGCCGCTCTGGTTGTTGAAGAGCTTGGTCATAAACCAGCGTTGGTTAAAGACAATGCGCTCGAAGAAGAAGTACTGTCTGATCGCCACGAAGGTGGTGAAGAAGCACCGCGCGCACCGGTTGTTACGGTGATGGGTCACGTTGACCACGGTAAAACCTCTTTACTTGACCATATTCGTAAAGCGAAAGTGGCGTCTGGTGAGGCTGGTGGTATTACGCAGCATATTGGTGCTTACCATGTAGAGACTGATCAAGGCATGGTGACTTTCCTGGATACACCGGGGCACGCAGCCTTTACATCGATGCGTGCACGTGGTGCCGGCGCAACTGACGTGGTTATTCTCGTTGTCGCAGCCGATGATGGTGTCATGCCGCAAACGAAAGAAGCTGTACAGCACGCGAAAGCAGCGGGTGTACCACTTATCGTTGCTATCAACAAAATGGATAAAGAAGAAGCTGATCCAGACCGTGTTAAGAACGAGTTGTCACAGTTGGACGTTATCCCTGAAGATTGGGGTGGCGATACTATGTTTATCCCTGTATCTGCTCACAGCGGCTTGGGTATTGATGAGCTTCTGGAGGGTATCTTACTTCAGTCTGAAGTACTTGACCTTAAAGCGGAAAAAACAGGCATGGCGTCAGGTATCGTGGTTGAATCGCGTCTTGATCGAGGTCGTGGTCCTGTAGCGACAATTCTTGTACAGCGTGGTTTGCTGAAGCAAGGTGACGTTGTTCTTTGTGGCTTGGAATACGGCAAAATTCGCGCGATGCGTGACGAAAATGGCCAGGAAATTAAAGAAGCAGGCCCGTCAATTCCAGTGGAAATACTGGGGCTGTCTGGTGTGCCTCAAGCCGGTGATGAAGCAACCGTTGTAAAAGACGAACGCAAAGCGCGCGAAGTAGCGAATTACCGCCAAGGCAAATACCGTGAAGTGAAGCTGGCTAAGCAGCAAAAAGCTAAGCTGGAAAACATGTTTGCGAACATGGAAGAAGGCGATGTTTCAGAGCTGAATATTGTTCTCAAGTCAGACGTTCAAGGTTCACTGGAGGCAATTTCTGATGCATTGACCAAACTGTCTACCGATGAAGTGAAAGTGAATATTATCGGCAGCGGTGTTGGTGGTATCACCGAAACAGATATTTCTCTGGCGAGTGCCTCAAACGCTATCGTTGTTGGCTTTAACGTCCGTGCGGAAGCCGCGGCTAGAAAACTGGTAGAGCAGGAAAATGTTGACCTTCGTTATTACAGCGTCATTTATGACCTTATCGACGAAGTTAGAGCCGCCATGAGCGGTATGCTGCAACCAGAGTTCAAACAAGAGATTATTGGTCTTGCAGAAGTTCGTGATGTCTTTAAGTCGCCGAAGCTTGGTGCTATCGCCGGCTGTATGGTTACCGAAGGTATCGTGAAGCGCTCCGCACCAATTCGTGTCTTGCGTGACAACGTCGTTATTTACGAAGGTGAGCTTGAATCGTTGCGTCGCTTCAAAGACGACGTTCAGGAAGTTCGTAACGGTATGGAATGTGGTATCGGTGTTAAGAACTACAATGACGTTAAAGAAGGCGACCAAATCGAAGTCTTCGAGACGGTTCAAATTGAACGTAAGTTGTAAGGAAAGGTATGCCACAAGACTTTAGCCGCACCGAAAGAGTGCGGCATCAGTTACAACGTGAAATTGCACTTATCATACAGCGTGAGGTGAAAGATCCTCGCGTTAGTATGGTGACGGTTTCCGATGTAGAAGTATCAAGAGATTTAGCGTACGCCAAAGTATTCGTTACCTTTTTTAATGATGACGAAGCAGAAACCAAAACAGCGCTTAAAATTTTAAACCAGGCTGCTGGTTTTATTCGCTCGCTTTTGGGTAAGCGCATTAAAGCTCGTATTGTGCCGGAATTGAAGTTCCATCACGACACCTCATTAAACGAAGGCATTCGAATGAGTAAGTTAGTGGCGGAAGCTCGCGCACGCGACAATAAAAATCAGAACGATTCAGAGGACTAAGCAATGGGCAAAGCTCGTCCCCGCAAAGGGCGTCCTGTCTGTGGCGTAGTGTTTCTGGATAAACCGAAGGGCATGAGTTCAAACCATGCCCTTCAACGTGTTAAACGCCTCTACAATGCTCAAAAAGCGGGTCATACCGGCGCTCTTGACCCTTTAGCAACAGGCCTTTTGCCTGTCTGCTTAGGGGAAGCCACTAAATTTTCTCAATACCTTCTGGATGCGGATAAAAGCTACAGGGTTGAAGCGACACTTGGTGTGCGTACAACAACGAGTGACGCTGAAGGTGAGGAAGTCGAACGAAAAGCGGTGAACATCACTGAAGATGACATTCGTGAAAAGCTTCCTGAGTTTACCGGGAAACAGCAACAAACTCCGTCAATATACTCAGCCCTGAAGCATGAAGGTCGCCCCCTTTATTACTACGCACGTCGCGGTATTGAAGTGCCACAGAAGATACGTGAGATAAACATTCACTCTATAGAGTTTATCCAATTCAACGGAAATGTACTGGAGTTACAGGTCAGCTGCAGTAAAGGCACTTATATACGCACATTAATCGATGACTTGGGTCAGGCATTAGGATGCGGAGCACATGTTTCATTACTTCATAGAAATGGTGTGGCGGACTTAAACGCGGACAATATGTTGACTATAGAACAGCTGGAGCAATTAGCTGAAGCCGGAGAGCTGGACGCGCAGCTTCATTCTGTTGATTGTCTGCTACATGCGTTACCAGAGCAGAAAATAAGTCGCGCTGAAGCACGAGACTTACTTCATGGGCAGCCGGTAAATAATTGCTTAGACCGAGAGGTTGCTGTTGGCGATCAATGCCGTATGTGGAGTGAACGTATTGACGGCGGAAAAGAATTTATTGGTGTCGGTGCTTTAAGAGATGATAACCGCTTTTGGCCAAAGCGCGTGTTAGCGCTTGAGTTCTGCGAGTTCTCGCTTGATGATCTGAAATAATCATTGATTTTGGGCGCTGTCTCTATATAATACGCGCTTCTCCCGCCCCTGAATTAGTGATCGGGGGCGGATATTTCACATAATTAGGAGTTATTATGTCACTAACTGTTGAACAGAAAGCTGAAATTGTAAAAGAGTTTGGTCAAGGCGAGAACGACACAGGTTCTCCAGAAGTACAAATCGCATTGTTGACAAAAAACCTGGCAGAGCTTCAAGACCACTTTAAATCGCACAAAAAAGACCACCACTCACGTCGTGGCTTGTTACGCATGGTTAGCCGTCGCCGTAAATTGCTTGACTACCTTAAGCGTAAAGACGAAAAGCGTTATTTATCAGTTGTTGAGCGTTTAGGAATCCGTCGCTAAGACGCTGAGCAAAGCAAAAATTTCTGTAAGAAAGGGCTGAATTGAAAAATTCAGCCCTTTTTTTGTGTTCTTTTTAGTCTTATGGGTCTTAATTTTGTCACAATTCCCTTATACTATGCGGCGAGACAAATAAAGAGAGAAGACGAACATCAATCCGGATGTTCTATATTTATTAGGTAAAGGAAAGACAACGTGAATCCAATTACGAAACAATTTCAGTACGGTCAGCATACAGTCACTTTAGAAACTGGCGTTATTGCACGTCAGGCCACTGGCTCCGTATTGGTCAGTATGGATGACACAACAGTTCTGGTAACTGTTGTTGCAAAAAAAGACGTCCGTGAAGGACAAAGCTTTTTCCCGCTGACAGTTAACTATCAAGAAAAAACTTACGCAGCAGGTAAAATTCCGGGTGGCTTCTTCAAACGCGAAGGTCGTCCAAGTGAAAACGAGACGCTGACATCGCGTCTTATCGACCGTCCAATCCGTCCTTTATTCCCTGAAGGCTTCATGAACGAAGTTCAGGTGGTTGCTACGGTTGTTTCAGTTAACCCACAAATTAACCCTGATATTGTTGCACTAATAGGCGCATCAGCTGCGCTGTCAATTTCAGGTGTACCATTCGCAGGCCCAATCGGCGCTGCGCGTGTTGGTGTGGTAAACGACGAATATGTATTGAACCCAACCATGGATGAGCTAGAGCAGTCTAAGCTGGATCTTGTGGTTGCAGGTACAGAAAACGCAGTATTAATGGTTGAGTCTGAAGCCGAGCTGCTTTCAGAAGACCAAATGCTGGGCGCTGTCATGTACGGCCATGAAGCCATGCAGGACGTTATCAAAGCCATTGAAGAATTTACTGCAGAAGCGGGTAAAGAAAAGTGGGACTGGAAAGCGCCTGAGAAAAACGAAACCTTACAGCAGAAAGTTCGTGAATTGGCTGAACAAGGTATTGGTGAAGCTTACCGCATTACTGACAAAGCCGAACGTAAAGGCAAGCTTGACGAAGTTAAACAGCAGATGGCTGAAAAGCTAACTGCAGAAGATGAAAATGCTGACTTAGAAGAAGCCGGCGACATCTTCCATGACCTTGAAAGTGACATTGTTCGTAGCCGTATCATTGCGGGCGAAAAACGTATCGATGGTCGTGACCCAGACATGGTTCGTGCTATTAGCGCAGCGACAGGCGTGTTACCGCGCACTCACGGCTCTTCATTGTTTACTCGTGGTGAGACTCAGGCCCTGGTTACTGCAACTTTAGGTACAGACCGCGACGCTCAGATGATCGACGAGCTTACCGGTACAAATACCAGCCGCTTCATGCTGCATTACAACTTCCCTCCATACTGTGTTGGCGAAACTGGCATGATGGGCTCACCTAAGCGTCGTGAGATTGGTCATGGCCGCCTAGCTAAACGTGGTATTCAGGCTGTTATGCCAAGCCACGATGAATTCCCTTACACCATTCGTGTGGTGTCAGAAATTACTGAATCTAATGGTTCAAGTTCAATGGCGTCAGTTTGTGGTTCGTCATTGGCACTTATGGATGCGGGTGTTCCTATTAAATCGTCTGTAGCGGGTATCGCTATGGGTCTGGTAAAAGAAGGCGACAAGCATGTCGTTCTTTCAGATATCCTGGGCGACGAAGATCACTTAGGCGATATGGACTTTAAAGTAGCGGGTAACAACGACGGCATTACTGCGCTGCAAATGGACATCAAAATCGACGGTATCACTCGCGATATCATGGAAAGTGCACTGGCACAGGCTAAGTCAGCTCGTTTACACATCCTGAAAGTGATGGATGAGGCTATTGGTGGTCACCGCCAAGAGCTATCTGCTTATGCACCACGCTTTACCACCATCAAAATTGATCAGGACAAGATCAAAGATGTCATCGGTAAAGGCGGTGCGGTTATCCGTGAACTCACTGAGTCGACTAATACCAACATCGAAATTGGTGACGACGGCACTATTAAAGTAGCTGCTAGTGACCAGGCTGATGCCGACGCCGCTATTGAGAAAATCAAGCAGCTGACGGCTAATGTTGAAGTTGGCAAGATTTACCAAGGTAAAGTAGCACGCATCGTAGACTTCGGTGCCTTTGTTACTGTGCTGCCGGGTAAAGATGGTCTTGTTCATATTTCTCAAATCGCTGAAGAGCGTGTAAATGACGTTAACGAATACTTGAAAGTCGGCGACGTAGTGCCGGTTAAAGTATTGGAAATTGACCGTCAGGGCCGTGTTCGTCTAAGCATGAAAGAAGCGGTTGAGAAAAAAGAAGAGGCTAACGACACAGCAAGTGACGAAAGCAAAGCTTCTGAAGAGAACTCAACAGAAGAATAATCTTCGATATACGAGAAAGCCCCGCAGTTTTAGCGGGGCTTTTTTTTGCCTGAAAGGCGCTGAATGTGCTGTAATGTAGGTTATCGTTAAATTAAAGGTACTATTATGCAGTTGGTTCGTTCCCATGCCATTCTTGGTTTTGCTATTGCTTCGATGTTTTTGTCTGGCTGTGCCTCGTTAACGGGACAACAACCTTCGGCAATAAGCCAAATAGTGCTTGCTGAGCCTGAGCGTGCAGAGTTCCGTTATGAAATTGAACTTGCACGGCTTGACCAAATTCTCACGGAAGACTTAAGCACTGAACAACGCGCTGAGCTTTATTACCGCCGAGGAGCGTTATATGACGCTGTAGGCCTTAGCACATTAGCGAGAATGGATTTCACTCGAGCCCTTGAATACAACCCACGGCTTGCTGACGCATACAATTTTCTTGGTATCCAATATACTCAATTGCAAGAGTTTGATTACGCTTATGAAGCTTTTGACTCAGCGATAGAGCTTGAGCCTAAGCACAACTACGCGTATTTGAATCGAGGTATCGCGGAATATTATGACTCGCGCTTTGAGCTTTCTAAAGAAGACCTGGAATATCACTTAGAGCGTGAGCCGTCTGATCCCTATCGAGTTATTTGGTTATATCTCACCAGTGTTGATATCAACAATGAACAAGCGAAAAAAGCACTCAGTGAAAACGTTCGTGAGCTGGACAAGTCGGAGTGGGGGTATCAGATAGTACAGCTGTTTCTTGGCAATCTGGACGTGGATGAGTTTAGAAAACGCATGACTCAGCAATTGGGTGAAGACGAACAGTTAACGGAACGGCTATGTGAAGCTTATTTCTACTTGGGTAAGTATATGCAGCTGAACAATAAGCCGCTGGATGCCATGAACTACTTTAAGCTGGCTCTTTCAACAAACGTATATGAATTTGTTGAGCACCGCTATGCGTCAGTAGAGCTAGACAGAGTTCGGCAGTCGCTTATTAATCGATGATAAACAAGTCGCTTATTGCTTTCATTGCTCTGTTATTTGGAAGCATTGGTCATCAGCACCTGACAAGCATTCAAGAGCGTTTTCTTCATGCTGAAAGTGGCGATATTCATGCTCAATTTGAGCTTGCTCATTCATACTGGCAGCAAGGTCAGAAAACGTCAGCCTATTATTGGTGGGAGAGAGCAGCTAATAGCGGCAGCGTTAAATCAATTAACCGCTTAATGACGCATTTCCCAAAGAATTCCGATAAATGGCTGACGCTGGCCGCAAATGCCGGAATCTCCTCAGCAATAGATGCAGTTGCCAAAAGGCAGCTTGTCAGTTCAAGCTTTTCTTTAGAGCGCTGGGTGGCACGTTGGCAACACGAGCAGACGGCTTGGCTTGAGAAACAATTCGACTCATTGAACTCCTTTGAAAATAACCCTCAGTGCAAAACGGCTCTGGCTGTTATTGGTCATAATCATTCGCAAAAGTCTGGCTATCTCAAAGTGTTGAGCGCATTGGAGGAGAGTGCTTTTGATGTGAATTGGTGTTCTCAATGGGTTGTCGACTCAGAGCTCGAGTGCACTTTACAAGGGGAAAGGGAACGCGCGAGTTGTAGCGCAACCGAATCGGCTGACTATGAAATTATTTTCGCTGAATCGGGTATTGCCAGTGCTTCTGACCGACAAATTGTTTTAACCGAACATAGCTCCAGAGCCGTTATTCTTCATGAAGTTGCTCACTGGTTAGGGTTGGCAGACGAGTATCCTATGTCGGAAGTTTTGGCGCAGAGCTTCTGTCAGGGGCTGTACCTGCATAAAAGCTTAAATATTGTTGTTACCGACGCCAGTAATAATAAGCTCTATGAAAGTGATATAAAGGCTCTTTACGAGCGTCTTCCATGGAAGAGTAGTTTGGATTCATGGCGAGATATAGCGCAGCATAATGGTCACTACTGGGTGCTAGGCTCAGACAAAAAACAACATGACATTGGGTTGTTTAAAGCAGATACCTGTAATGCAGAAAGGCAGTTTCAGGCGTGGAAGCCTGTGAAGGAAACTACAGCTATGGAGCAGCATGCAACCGAATACTGGCCTGAAATTTACCTGCAGCTAATAGAGTCTCAAAGCGAAACGGCTAATTGAGCCAAGATAATAACTGGACAAAATGTTGCCATAAACCACAGCAAAGAGCGCAGTTTGTCATAGTTCGCCAAGTAAGTAATGTGGTAGAGCACTCGTAACACGATAAACGCAATGGCAAGGAACTCAATGCGCTCAGTGACAGTGTTTGTTGCTATTGCTGCGAGCAACGCTACTGCGTATAAAGGGAATGCTTCATAAGCGTTATAGTGTCCTGCAACGGCGCGTGCTCCGCGACCAATGAGACGCTGCTGCTGGGCTCTTGGGTGTTTATTATCGTAACCGTTATCGCGGTTTTGGAAATAAACAACAGGGGCTTTGGCTAGAATTGGTAGCAGCCCGGCAATGAGTAAACACCATAAAAGTAAGCTCACAAAGCACTCCTGTTGTTTTTAGTCGATTAACGTACTGTTTCACCTGCAGCTTGCAAGTCTGCATGATAAGAAGAACGTACTAATGGGCCACTTGCAATGTGTGAAAAGCCCATTTCTACACCGGCTACTCGTAGCTCTTCAAATTCATCCGGGTGGACGTAGCGAGCGACTGGCAAGTGATGACGACTTGGCTGAAGGTACTGACCAATAGTCAGCATATCAACATCATGCGCTCTCAAGTCGCGCATAACCTCAAGTATTTCTTCTTTGGTTTCACCCAAACCAACCATCAAGCCAGACTTGGTTCGAATATCAGGGCGTGCTTCTTTGTATTTCTTCAACAAGTCCAACGACCACTGATAGTTGGCACCAGGGCGTGCTGCTTTGTATAGGCGTGGCACGGTTTCCAGGTTATGGTTGAAAACATCGGGCGCTTCTTCTTTAAGAATATCCAAAGCCACCTGCATACGGCCACGGAAGTCAGGCACTAACACTTCAACCTGAATATCACCATTACAATGGTGGCGAATTTCACGAATACAGTCAGCAAAGTGCTGAGCACCGCCATCGCGTAAGTCATCACGGTCGACTGAGGTAATGACTACGTATTTCACTTTCATGTCGCGAATGGTTTTGCCTAGCTTCTCTGGCTCTTCCGCGTCAGGAGGTAAAGGACGACCATGAGCAACGTCACAGAAAGGGCAGCGGCGAGTACATATATCACCGAGAATCATGAAACTTGCAGTCCCATGATTAAAGCATTCTGGTAAGTTTGGACATGACGCTTCCTCACAAACAGAATGCAGTCCATGGCTACGCATGGCTTGCTTTATCTCATCAATTCGCTCGGTTGAAGAGGGAAGCTTCACTTTCAACCATGAGGGCTTACGCAACATTTCATCGCGCTCGGTTGGAATAACCTGCACGGGAATAAGTGCCATTTTGTCGGCGTCGCGCATTTTGACGCCAGGTTCAACTCTAACTGGCTTTGACATAATCTTGAGCGAGTCCTGTTTGTTGAAGAATGTTGCTGTACGACAGCGCATCAGTAAAGTGATTGATGATAGCATTGGCTGCTTCATCAAAGGTTTGCGGGCCATTCATGTCTTTTGTTTGGACCATTTTAATGCCGGTTAAACCACAAGGGTTAATTCGCGCAAACGGCTCCATATCCATATTAACATTCAGTGCAAGACCGTGAAACGAGCAGCCCTTGCGAATACGTAAACCTAAAGAGCACACCTTGTCTCCGCTAACATAGACTCCAGGTGCATCGCGCCTTGCGGCTGCTTCTACCTGGTAGTCGGCGAGCATATCAACAACGGTTTGTTCTATGCGGTTGACTAACTGTCTAACACCGTATTTTAAACGGCGAATGTCTAACAGGAAGTAGATAACGACTTGACCCGGGCCGTGGTAGGTCACCTGACCACCACGATCGACTTGTATAACGGGAATATTGCCGGGGGCGAGAAGGTGTTCTTCCTTACCTGCTTGCCCCTGGGTAAAGACAGGATCGTGCTCAACCACCCAGAGTTCATCGGCAGTGGTTTCATCACGTTTGTCTGTAAACGCTTGCATAGCATGCCATACAGGTTCGTATGGTTGCCTGCCAAGGTTACGTATAATAAGAGTATCGTTCATGCCGCAATTATAACGTTTGTAAAGCTTAACGGCTAGTCGTTACATCAAAGTACGTAGCGAACGTCATCAATATCGGACAGTGAGCGGTACAGTACTTCAATGTGTTCCTGACTTTCCACACGGACGGAAACAGAAACTGAGTGATAATTCCCCTTGCTGCTCGGTTTAACAGATGGGGTGTAATCTCCTGGGGCATGCTCCTGGAGTACGGCTACTACTTGATCTGGCAAGCTCTCAGTAGCGACGCCCATCACTTTAAACGTGAAGCGCGTCGGAAAGTCTACCAGTTTATCAAAGCGCGTTTTTTGCATGACGTAAACCTTTATTCTTCACTAAACTGTTGCTTAATATAGTCCATGATTTTTTTGAAAAAGCCGCCTTCCTCAACAGCTTGTAAGGTAACTAACGGGAATGATGCAACATCTTCGCCATTAAGCTGTAAATATACAGTGCCGACTTTCTGACCTTTGCTTAGTGGTGCTTGTAGCTTTTGGTCCAATTCGAAGTTAGCTTTTAACTCGTCTTTTTGACCACGCGGTAAAGTAACAACCACATCTTCGCTAATACCAAGCGGTACTTCATCAATGTCGCCGCCCCAAATTCGATGCGCGACAAAGCTCTCACCGGCCTCATACGCTTTTACGGTTTCGTAGTAACGGAAGCCGTAGTTCAGAAGCTTTTTGCTTTCTACTTTGCGTGCTTGTTCGCTATTGGTTCCCATTACAACTGCGATAAGACGGGTTCCGTCTTCGACAGCAGAAGAGACCAGGCTGTAACCTGCTTCATTTGTATGACCGGTCTTAATGCCGTCTACGTTTAAGCTTCTGTCCCAAAGTAAAGAGTTGCGGTTATATTGCTTAATATTGTTAAACGTAAATGATTTCTGTGCGTATAACTCGTATTCTTCTGGCGTTTCTTCAATTAACGCACTCGCCAGGGTTGCCATGTCTCTTGCTGACACATACTGGTCCGGGTCTGGTAACCCATGACTGTTTGCAAAATGACTGTTCGACATACCAAGCTGCTGAGCGTAGTTATTCATAAGGTCAGCAAATGCGTCTTCACTACCTGCAATGTGTTCCGCCATTGCTACACAGGCGTCGTTTCCTGAGGAAATGATAATACCTTTGTTTAACTGCTCTACAGAAATTTGCTTACCGACTTCTATAAACATTTTGGACGACTCTGGGAAGTTCTTCGCCCAGGCATTTTCACTAATTGTGACCTGATCATTCGGGGAAATACGACCCGAAAGAATTTCTTTACCAATGATGTAGCTTGTCATCATTTTTGTCAGGCTGGCTGGCGGCAAACTTTCGTCCGCATTGCCTTGAGCCAATACTTTGCCCGTTGTGTGGTCAATTAAAATATAAGCTTTTGCATTAACAGACGGTGCATTTGGCACTAGCGACTGGGCAGCTGCAAAGCTAGCTGTACTAAAGGTAATGGCAACGATAGCAAAAAAACGACAAATCTTTTTCATTGGAATTATCTTATTAGTCAGTGTGAAACAAAATGTGAAACACGAGTTTTAAATAGCGCTGGATTATATCAGTTCTGAGCTGTTCCGTCAGGCGCAGCAGCACTGTTTTGCAGTGCTTTTACACGAAACGCCTTTGGGTAGCCATTGGCTCGGACTCGCTCGAGCAAATCATGGCTTTCATGCTCAGGCACTGGCCCTAATACTAATTTGTATAGACCATTATTTTGTTCAGTAGTTGCAATTTCTTTAAACTGTGTCGGTAAATGGTCTTTTATCTGCGACAGGCGTTGTTTATCCGAGGAAGCCACGAGTTGAATGTGATAGGACGATGCTTTAGCTTGCTCACCGGCACTAGCGAGCGGTGTTTCCAGGTTGATGGCTTCGACTCGCACAGGGGCGGTGCCGGAATCCAGCATGTCGAGTTTATAAGCCGCCGCAAACGATAAATCAATAACACGTTCGGGATGGAAAGGACCGCGGTCATTGACTCTGACAATGACACTGCGGTTGTTGGTTAAGTTGGTCACTTTGACATAAGTGGGCAAAGGCAACCGAGTATGAGCAGCTGTCATACTGTACATATCGTAATATTCACCGTTCGATGTCAGGTGACCATGAAACTTGTTGCCATACCAAGAGGCATAGCCTTCTTCAGCAAACCCCTGAGCGCTATCCATAACCTGATATTGCCTACCAAAAACCTCATAGTCCCGATTACCTTGAGGACTGTGCGGCTCCGGTACAGGCACCGCATTTCGAAGCTCGGCTTGTGTTGGAAGCCGGGTTGGGGCGCTGTCGTGATGCTGACTGTATCGCCCTGAAGGCGAAGAGCTACACCCGGCAACCAGAATTACTATTAACGAGCTGAAGAGTAACTTATTGGCGCGCATTGCGAAGCTGTTCACTAAATTGGTAAACCGCCATAGCGTAAAGAGGGCTATGGTTATAGCGAGTAATGACATAAAAGTTATCGTACCCTAGCCAATACTCTGCAGACTCTTCCGTTTCAAACTCAAAGACACGGACGTTTGTTTCCGGGCTTACTGCTTCATGATTTGGTAAATCAAACCCCTTATCAACCAGCTCCTTGCGAGACGTGTTTGGCTTCATACCTTCACTGGCTACTGTTGACCAGTTGCCATCATCACTAAGCGGTTGAGCAACGGGTTGTCCGGCTTGCCATTTATGCTTGGCAAAGTAATTTGCAACACTGCCTATTGCATCGACTGGGTTGGTTAATAAGTTGCGTTCACCGTCGCCGTCAAAGTCAACTGCGTAATAACGGTAACTGGACGAAATAAACTGACCATAACCCATTGCGCCGGCATAAGAACCTTTGGCTGAGTTAATGTCCCAGCCTTCTTCAGAAGCCAGTTGGAAAAACTCACCAAGCTCCGAACGAAAGAATTTGGCCCGAGGCGGATAATGAAAACCCAGAGTATATAAAGAGTCCAGTACGGAGTATTTCCCCATGTAGTTACCGTAAAAGGTTTCTACGCCAATAATAGCGACAATAATTTGCGCCGGAACGCCATACTTTTGCTCTGCTTTTTGCAGGGTAGCTTCGTGTTTTTTCCAAAACTTCAAACCGGCTTTGAGTCGCTTTTCGGTTAAAAATATCGGGTAATACTGATACCAGGGTTTTGCTTCCCAGGGACGCTGAATGGCTTCAAGAACATCATCGTTTACTTTGGCGCTTGTTAGCCATTGCTTTAGTTGGGCTTTATCTAAATTGTGTTGCTGAGCCTGCTCTTCAATAAACTCATCGACACTTGGAATGTTGTCTTGTGCTGCCAGACTCATGCTGAAAATAGATAACGCAATACCTGCTAATAAACGCATAACCTGCCTCTTGTTTTAATTATTAATGATGAGCCTATGGTGAGTGGCTATCGACATTAATATGCCAAAGCCGGCCATGAGCGTCACCATTGAGGTGCCACCGTAACTAATTAAGGGTAATGGTACCCCAACAACGGGTAAGAGTCCTGAAACCATACCAATATTTACAAAAACATACACAAAGAAGGTAAGCGTTATAGAGCCTGCTAATAACTTGCTGAATATATCCTGAGCACGCATAGCGAGGATAAGCCCGCGCAAAATAACAAAGCCGTAGAGAGCTAAGAGTAAAACGACACCTGTCAGACCAAATTCCTCACTGAATACTGAAAAGATAAAGTCGGTGTGTCGCTCGGGAAGAAACTCGAGCTGCGACTGCGTGCCCTGCAGCCATCCTTTACCGTCAATTCCGCCAGAGCCTATTGCTATCTGTGACTGAATAATATGATAACCGCTCCCCAGAGGATCACGCTCCGGATTTAAAAAGGTCAGGACACGTTCACGCTGGTAGTCATGCATGAGATAAAACCAGAGTACCGGAGCAAAAGCCGCAGCGGCAATGCCGGCCGTCATCACCAATCGCCAACTGAGACCGGCCAGGAAAATGGCAAAAACCCCTGCACTGGCAACAATTAAAGAGGTCCCCAAATCGGGTTGTTTAGCTATTAGTAGGGTGGGAACCAATACCAGAATGAGACCACCAAACAAGTGTGTCAGAGTGGGGGGGATTTGCCGCCTATCCATATACCAGGCGAGCATTAACGGCATTGCCAGCTTCATAATTTCTGAAGGTTGTATCGTTACCGGGCCAACATCGAGCCAGCGCTGTGCACCTTTGCCCATTTCTCCAAAAGCAAGAACGGCAACGAGTAGAAGCACAGCAGCAATAAATAATGGAACCGCCAGGCGGCTTAATGCCCGGGGCGGAATTTGCGCCAGAACGAATAGGACAACAAAAGACGCCAGAATTCGAACAGATTGGCGTTGCATCATGGCCATGTCCTGGCCTGACGCACTAAAAATTACGAACAAACTGACAACAGAAAGGGCAACAAGAGCCAGAAACAATGGTCCGTCAATGTGAATTTTTTTCAGCAGCGGGTTCCGCTGCCTCTCTTCAGTTGTCAGCATTATGATTTGCCTGATCGTTGTCGTTTATCATGTAACGTGAATGCCATTCATCGAGCATTCTCCGCGCAACGGGAGCTGCAACACTACCGCCACCGCCGAGTGAGTTTTCAATAGCAACAACAATAGTCACTTTAGGGTCAGTTGCGGGGGCGTAGCCGACATACATGGCGTTATCGCGATAGCGCTCTGCAATGTCTTCTGCGTTATATTCTTCGTCTTCTCCGAGGCTTCGAACCTGCGCCGTACCTGTTTTCCCGGCTGAGCTGTATTCAGCGTCTTTAAAGGCTGAACGGGCGGTACCGGTGTCATCCATGTTGACCATTTTCATGGCGTTTTTAATGACTGTCCAGTTCGACGCATTATTAAGCTCTATCGGTTTATTATGAGTAATCAATGCTTCAGACACTTGCCCTTCGTCTATGGTGCCGCGCAGCAAGCGGGGAATGACGTACTCACCTTCATTGGCGACAATAGCTGTAGCAACCGCTAGCTGCATGGGCGTTGCGGTCCAGTAACTTTGGCCAATTCCGACAGATAATGTTTCACCGGCATACCATGGCTGGCCAAAACGGGCTCTTTTCCAACCGCGAGACGGCATGAGGGCAGGCACTTCTTCGTGAATATCGAGCCCGGTAATCTCTCCAAAGCCAAATTTAGTCATAAAATCTGACATTTTATCGATGCCTAACTTCAGTGACATATCATAGTAGAAGGTATCGCAGCTTTCGGTTATGGCCGTGGTAACATCAACCCAGCCGTGACCCCAGGCCAGCCAATCTCGATAGCGTCTATCCACACCTTTAATTTCAAACCAGCCCGGATCCCAAATTCGGGTATCTTTGGTAATAGTACCGTCCTCAAGACCTAATAATGCAATTTGTGGCTTTACCGTGGAGGCAGGAGGGTAAGCTCCTTGAGTCGCACGGTTTAATAAAGGGCTGTTTTTTGAGGTTAATAAAGAGCGATACTGTTTAACAGAAATACCATTGACGAACCAGTTAGGGTTGTAACTTGGAGTGCTTGCCATAGCTAGTATTCCACCAGTTTCATTGTCCATGAGAACAATAGAGCCTCGATTTTCTCCCAGTAGTTCAACCGCTTTTTTCTGTAGTTCAATATCGAGTTCAAGAATAACATCAATACCAGGCTCGGGCGCCTCTGTACTTAACGTGCGAACAGCTCGTCCGCGGTTATTGACTTCAACACTCTGGAAACCGACCGTGCCGTGTAATTGTTTTTCATAATATTTCTCAATGCCCAGTTTGCCGATGGTTCGGCTGGCAGCATAATTTGCAAGCTCCCCTTGCTCTTTAAGGCGGTTAACGTCTTGCTGATTAATTTTTGCGACGTAACCAACGGCATGAGTCAACAAGTCTGCATACGGGTAACTTCGAATAAGTCGGGCTTCCAGGCTGACCCCGGGGAATTTATGTTGGTGTGCGGCGAAAATTGCCAGGTCTGTTTCACTGACGTTATCCAGAAGCGGGACATTATTAAAGCGACGTTGACTCTTTAGGTTTTGTTCGAACTGTTGGAGCACATCATCTGAAAAGCCCAGCAAACTTTGTAATTGCGAAAGTGTTGCATTGAGATCATTGACTTCTTCCGGGGTCACATCAATGCTGTATATGGGTTTGTTCTCAGCCAGAAGAACGCCATTTCTGTCGTAAATAAGCCCTCGATTAGGGGCTAAAGGCACAAGCTTTATGCGATTGTCGTTAGACCGGGTTTGCAGTTCGTTGTGCTCACTGACTTGCAAGTGGAACATATTGGAGGCCAACAGTACAAAGACGGCCACAACAATAACGATGGCGACCATCGCACGGCGGGCAAAAATAGCAGATTCGGCTTCGTGATCACGTATGGTTGTGCGCTGGCGCATTATTATCGTTATTATTCTCTGTGATAAGGGTGATTATTATTCAAACTCCATGCCCGGTAAAGGCTTTCCGCAACAATTAATCGAACCATTGGGTGCGGCAAAGTTAAATTCGATAACGACCAACGCTGCTCTGCCAATGACAGACATTCATCTGATAAACCTTCAGGACCACCAACCAGCAACGTAACATCGCGACCATCCATTTGCCAGGCCGAGAGTTGCTTTGCCAGCTTAGGTGTGTCCCAGGCTTTGCCGTTAACTTCTAGTGTAATGACTTTATTGCCTTTAGGGATAGCCTGAATAAGCGCCTTGCCTTCTTCTTGCATTATTCGGTTCACATCGGCCTTTTTGGTGCGTTTGTGAGCCGCAATTTCGGTCAAAACAAGCTTACAGTCATTTGGGAAACGCTTCTGGTATTGGTCAAAACCTTCTTTTACCCAGGTTGGCATTTTGGTGCCAACCGCAAGTAATTGAATGTGCACTTACTGACCCCAAAGTTTTTCTAATTGGTAAAAGTCGCGGATGGTTTCCTGCATAACATGTAAAACCACATCACCCAGGTCAACTAAGACCCATTCCGACTGCTCACCACCTTCAATTCCAATAGGTGGGAAGCCTGCATGCTTGGCTTCCGTTGCCAGGTACTCGGCAATGCTCTTAACGTGTGTTTTAGAGCTACCCGAGCAAATGACCATAAAGTCAGCAACGTCGGTTTTATCGTGCACATCAAGAACTTGTATGTCACGAGCTTTTATATCTTCAATTTTATCAATGACAAAATCGCGTAATTCTTCTGCCTGCAAAGGAGGGTCTCCATTCGATTTTAAGTTTTGTTTCAACCGCTAAGTTTAACAGATTATCGCGGCTCTGTTCAGCTACAAATACAGTTTGTTTTCTTTAATGTACTTGTAAACAGATTCAGGAATTGGCGGCGACGCAGGGCGTTTGTGTAACTGTTCGCGAAGTTCGGTTGCGGAAATGTCGATAAGAGGAGTTTGGGCAATATAAAGCTTGCCGTTTTTGGCACTTTCTAAGTCGCTCGGTTGGTTAACTCTGTGTTGAGCTATAAAAGTTTCAAGCTCGCCACCTTGCGGCGCAAAAGGCACACCACTGCGAGGCATCACTACGATATGCGCATATTGAACGATTTCCCGCCATTTGTGCCAACGATTCAGGCTCATCAGCGAGTCCATTCCCATAACAAAAACAAGTGTATCGTTAGGAAAGCGTTCAGAAAGCTCAGCGAGTGTGGCTGCAGTATAGGAAGGGCGTGATTGTTGTAACTCCCAGTCTTCAGCCTCAAAACCGGGATAGTCTTTGCAAGCAAGCTTAACCATGTCGAGTCTCTGTTCAGCTGAAGCTTCTGGCTGCGTACGATGTGGGGGAATAGCACTAGGCATAAACGCAAGCCGGTCTATTCCGAGTTCTTTCATCAGTGCGCTGGATGTTTTTAAATGACCGTTATGGATAGGGTCAAAAGTGCCACCGAAGAATGCCCGAATCATAGTGAAATAAAAGAATGTTCAGTCTGAAATGGTTGAGAGAAAGTGTTTAAATACTCGGTGGTGTTTAAGTGGTTCGTGCCTTGCTGGCAAAGCAGCCCGAGCAAATGAACAGTTAATATTAGCGGAGATTCGCCGCTGTCCTGTTTTAATGCCATTTCTAAGCGTTCGATTAGGTAGTGTAACTGATGCAAAGCGTCTATAGACAAAGACTCTGCGCGCTTCATATAGCCAGGTTGTTGGTTGGACCAAATCATATTACGGCGAAAAACAGCAGAGACATCAAGGTTGTTACCACTGTTTTTAAGGGTGGTCAGCAGTTGCACTTCTCTTTGCAAAATCCAGGCAAAACGGTGAAAGTCGTTTTCTTCATCAAGTAAACGCGTAAGTCTGTGCAGAGCTTCTTTATAATTACCGGCCTGAATACTTTCTTGTAAGGCGAATACATTAAAGCGGCTGGAATCACTGCTGGCATCGGTCAGAAAATCTTGAGTGATAATGCCCGAGTCACTGAGCAGTTGCCATTTACGAAGTTCCTGATCGAGTGCTAGTAGATTCCCCTCGAACCAATCAGACAATAACTCAGGAACACCGTTTGCTAGCTGTAACTGGTATTTTTGAGCTCGCTTATGAATAAAGGCGGGGAGTCGGCCTTTATCGGGGCTTTGCGTTCTTATTAAAGGCCCATGCTGAGATAACGACTTAAACCAACGACTGTTTTGATGTTCTTTTTTTAAATAACTGCCAATGACCACAAGAGTATGGTTTTCCGGAAGCTGGCTTGCATAGCTGTGCAAAGCGTTTGAGCCCTCTTTACCGGGTTTGTTTTCAGGGAGTTCGAGTTCGATGAGTGTGTTGCTACCGAACAAACTCATTGACTGTTCAAGCTCACTGAGTTGCTTCCAGTCAAAGTCTTTTGATTGTATCCAATGGTACTTTTCAGCATCCTGACCAAAGTGCTGGCGGATAGAATCTATAGCATCCATGCGCAGCAGTAAGTCATCGCCGAACAGCAGCAGTACGGGAGGAACGCCCGAGCGTTCAAGGTACTGGTTGAGTTGTTCGGGATACAAGGTCTGCACTTAACGCTCCGTTATTGCGACAGTTCAGAGACAATTTGCTGAAGGATAATTCGCGATGCTTCAGCCCGCATTTCGTTAACCAACATTTCACGCTCCCGAGTTTTTGCCAGGGCAAAGTTTGGGTCGTCCTGGTAATCGCGGGCAACTTCAGCAGTTCTTTCGACTAATACCTGGTCGTCTTTTAAGAGCTGATAGTTCACTTGGTAAAGTAACTCGTATTCTGCCACCTGTCCGCTTTCGAATAATGACAGGGTGCGGCGTTCGAGCTTGTCAGAAAGTAGAGCTAACTGATAACTATTGCCGCTTTCTACGACGTTAATACCCGAGTGTACTAATCGCTGTTCCATTTGCGAGGCTAGCTCTTTTGACACCTTAGAGTGTAATGCCATTGAGTCCAGGTTGGGAGGCAACTGGTAGTCACCACGCAACTGAAAGCCACACCCTGAGAGTGTGGCTAACATTGTTAGACTCAGTAGTAGCCGGCTCATTATTCTCATCGTCATTAACCAACAACAATATTGAGAATTTTGCCGGGAACGTAGATTTTCTTACGTATGTCTTTCCCTTCAATGTGCTTTTGCACTGACTCATCGTCGAATGCTTGTTGTTCGACTTGCTCGGCAGAAGCGTCAGCAGGAACGGTCAGCTTGGCGCGAACCTTCCCATTTATTTGAACCACGATAAGCTTTTCATCTTCAACCAAAGCGCTTTCGTCGACATCTGGCCATGCAGTAAACGACAATGGTTCTTCATGACCGAGCTCAATCCAAAGCTGTTCACAAATGTGTGGTGTAATAGGGGCTAGCATACGAACGACAGCATCAATGGCTTCACCTAGCACCTGACGGTCGGCAGATGTTTCCATGGGGGCTTTCTGAAGGTGATTCAGTAACTCCATAATAGCCGCAATAGCCGTATTAAAATGCTGGCGGCGGCCCATATCATCACTGACTTTGGCTATAGCTTTGTGCAGCTCACGGCGTAAGTTCTTTTGCTGAGAATTCAACGTTTCACCAGAGACATAGCCACCGGCGTTAATAAAATCGAAAGTGAGTTTCCACAAACGACGTAGGAAACGCTGAGCGCCTTCAACACCAGAATCAGACCATTCCAATGTCATTTCTGGTGGTGCCGCAAACATCATAAACAAGCGCACGGTGTCAGCACCGTATCGCTCTACCATGGTTTGCGGGTCAATACCGTTATTCTTAGACTTCGACATTTTACTCATGCCGGCGACTTCAACGGGTTTACCGTCCGCTTTTAATGTAGCCCCTGAAATAGCGCCTTTTTCGTCGCGTTGAACATCAACATCCAGCGGCGAGAACCATTCTTTACCACCTTTTTCGGTATCACGGTAATAGCTGTCTGCTAACACCATACCCTGACACAGCAAGCGCTTAAACGGCTCGTCAGACTCGACTAAGCCGGTATCACGAAGCAGTTTGTGGAAAAAGCGAGCGTACAGTAAATGCAGTATCGCATGCTCAATACCGCCAATATATTGATCCACCGGCAGCCAGTAGTTTGCTTTCTCAGGATCTAACATCGCGTCATGAGTTTGCGCACTGCAATAGCGAGCGTAATACCAGGATGACTCCATAAAGGTATCAAAGGTATCGGTTTCGTGCTCAGCCGGCATACCGTTATATTCAGTTTTACGCCATTGGGGATCAGACTTGATTGGTGAGTTAACACCATCCATAACGACATCTTCTGGTAATTTCACCGGCAGTTGTTCTTCAGGAACAGGTACAGACTCACCATTTTCCAGGTTCAGCATAGGAATGGGTGTGCCCCAGTAACGCTGGCGCGAAACTCCCCAGTCTCTCAGGCGATAATTCACTTTTTTCTCGCCGATTCCTTTCTCATTGAGTTCTTTCGCTATGGCGTCAAAAGCATCTGCTGAGCTTAACCCGTTGAAACGATCAGAATTGATGACTGTGCCTTTTTCCGTAATAGCCGCTTTAGCAATGTCATTATCGCCGGATAAAGGCTCAATAACTGGTTTTATCGGCAAGTCATATTTGGTTGCGAATTCCCAGTCGCGTTGGTCGTGGGCTGGTACTGCCATTACAGCGCCTGAGCCATAATCCATCAGCACGAAGTTAGCGACCCATACTGGAATTTCCTCGCCTGTCATAGGGTGCACTGCTTTAAAGCCAGTATCCATGCCCAGCTTGTCCATGGTAGCGATATCAGCTTCAGCGACCTTATTGTTCTTGCAGTCTTCTATGAAGGCAGCCAGCTCGCTATTGTTTTTGGCGGCTTCTTTTGCCAGCGGGTGACCAGCGGCAACGCCCATATAAGTGACGCCATAAATAGTGTCAGGACGGGTGGTATAGACTTTGAGAGGTTGCTCATAACCATTGACAGAAAAGTCGACTTCGACACCTTCTGAGCGTCCAATCCAGTTACGTTGCATTGCTTTAACTTGCTCTGGCCAACCGTCGAGTTGGTCAAGATCGTCTAGCAACTCTTCTGCGTAGTCAGTGATTTTTATAAACCACTGTGGAATTTCCTTTTGCTCTACGGTCGCACCGGAGCGCCAGCCTTTTCCGTCAATAACTTGCTCATTTGCTAAAACCGTTTGATCGACAGGGTCCCAGTTCACAGTGGCGTTCTTTTTATAAACCAAACCTTTTTCATAAAGCTTGGTAAAGAACCATTGCTCCCAACGGTAGTAGTCGGGCGAGCAGGTTGCTACTTCGCGGTTCCAGTCATAGCCAAAGCCTAAGCTTTTCAGCTGGTCGCGCATGTAGTCGATGTTCTGATAGGTCCATTTAGCGGGAGCCGTTTTGTTTTGGATAGCGGCATTTTCAGCAGGCAGGCCGAACGCATCCCAACCCATTGGCTGTAGCACATTTTTACCTAACATACGCTGGTGACGGCTAATGACGTCGCCGAGCGTGTAATTACGGACGTGTCCCATGTGTAACTTACCGCTGGGGTAAGGAAACATTGATAAACAGTAGAACTTGTCTTTGCCCGGTTCTTCTTTTGCGGTAAAAACGTCTTGCTCCTGCCAGCGTTTTTGCATAGCAGTTTCAATTTTGTTGGGGTTATATTGTTCTTGCATAGTCCTGCTTACTTCCGTTGGTGCAATAAAGTGAATTAACTGATGGCGTACCACATGACAAGCATGACAACGATGCCTGCTAAACCAAAAAAGCCATACTCAAATACAGAACGTTGTTTCACTTCTGCAGGGGCAGACTTATCGATACCAAATAGCATCAACCAGCTGCTTAGGCCTAAACCACCAGCGGCAACCAGAACGGCAAACAAAATAGCATCGAAAATATTTTCCATAATGATATTCCTGTAGAAAGTACAAATAATAATTGCAGATATAGGCTCTGCTGACACACTGAACACACAGCCTAATAGTGTACTGATTTTAGGGCGTTATGACTACGCTTGAGATCGCTTATTACGGGCTTTTGTCAATCCCGCGGGAAGCAGTCCTAAAAGCGCAAGTATAAAAGCGCCCCATAAACCAAACCGCTTGTACCAGGTATCGCCATTAACTGGGTAAAGCTCGGCTGAAACGGTTGCAGCCTTAAATTGCGGAGCTTTTTCGATAAACTGACCAAACTCATCGACAATAGCAGTGACACCGTTATTCGTTGCCCGTAAAAGAGGGCGCTGCAATTCAAGCGCTCGCATTCGGGATATTTGCATGTGTTGCCAAGGCCCGTGAGAGTCGCCAAACCAAGTGTCATTACTTATAGTGACCAAAAAGTCAGTGTCTTCAAAGGTATTGTCCCGAACCTGCTGAGGAAAAGCTATTTCGTAGCAAATGGCCATAGACAGCTTTCTGTTATTTGCTTCCAGGTTAGGCTGCTGATAACCGCCCCGGCTAAAAGAGGACATGGGTAAATTAAACAGCGGAGCTATTGGACGCAAAATGTCTTCAAAAGGCACGAATTCACCAATTGGGAGCAAGTGGTGTTTTTGATAACGGTTTTCGCCACCATATTGGTAGGTGTCATCATCAAGCACAATAACACTGTTATAAAAGGCGTCATTGAGTCTGTCGTAATCGATAATGCCAGTAATTAACGCTGAGTCGTTAACCGACGCAGATTGCTCCATCGTGTTCAGAACGTCCTGCGCATAAGGCTCTAAAGCGGTTACCGCAGACTCAGGCCAAATCACAATATCATGATTGAATTTAGGTCGCGTTAAGTCGAGATAACGCAGAATATTTGGCCACTGCTGTTCGGCTTGCCACTTCAGTGACTGCTGAATGTTGCCTTGTACCAACAGTACACTGGTTAACTCGGTACTTCGCCAGGTAGGCTGCAATTTGTAACTTAAGTTTGAAACCGTGAGTAATACAAGTGGCACAATTAAGAGTAGTGGACGATGATATTTTACAGCCATTAAAATAGACAGTGCTGTTAGCCATAAGGCGACAGTAATGCCAGATTCGCCAACCAGAGGCGCTAAATTGGCAAATACACCGTCGGTTTGCGTGTAGCCAAGACTAAGCCATGGAAAGCCTGTGAACAGCCAGCCCCGAAGTAACTCAAAGCCCAGCCAAATAAGAGGAAGTGAGAAACGCCACTGTATGCTTCGGTGTGACAATTTTTGCCAAAGCCCGAATGCAAGTGCAGGGAATAACGACAAGTAAAGAAACAGCAGTAGTAGAATAAGAAGGGTGGCGTAAATTGGTAAACCACCATACTGGTCAATGCTAACGTAAATCCAACTCAACCCTGCGCTAAACCAGCCAAAGCCAAAGGTTAACCCCGCATAAAAAGCTCGCTTCGGAGCCATTGGCCAAATGACTTTCAGAACCAAAGGTAAAATAATAAAAGGCAACCAATGCCAGTTGAACGGGGAGTATGCCAGAGTTAAAGATGCTCCGGACAAAAGCAAGAACAGAGAGTTAAGCTTACTCCCCCAGCGTTTCTTCATTATTCGGCGTTCTCCGAAGACTCGACTTCTTGAATGCTTACTTGAAGTTGCTGAATCCGTCGTTTGTCGGCGTTAGTAATACGGAAAGTGAAATTGCCTAAGGTAATTTCTTCTCCAGCTTGTGGAAGATGCCCAAAGCCATGAGCGATTAAGCCGCCTACTGTGTCGTGCTCTTCGTCGCTGAATTCTGACTTAAAGTACTCGTTAAAGTCTTCAATAGTGGTTAATGCTTTAACTGAGTATCGAGTCGGGCTTAAACGACGAATGTTTTGTTTGTCGTCATTTTCATTGATATCGGTTTCATCTTCAATTTCGCCGACAATTTCTTCGAGAATATCTTCTATCGTAACAAGCCCTGAGACACCGCCGTACTCATCGACAACAATAGCCATATGGTAGCGGTTTGAGCGGAAGTCTTTCAGTAAAACGTCAACACGTTTGCTTTCTGGAACAATAACAGCAGGGCGCATCACTTTATCTAGCGAGAATCCTTCGTCAGTGGCGTTAAAGCCATAGCTGAGCAAGTCTTTTGCCAGAAGAATGCCCTCAACCTGGTCTTTGTTATCAGTGACGACAGGGTAGCGGCTGTGCTGTGATTCGATAACGATAGGCAGAAACTCTTCAACGCTTTGATGCACATCGATAGTGACCATTTGTGAGCGTGGAATCATAATGTCGCGAACTTTGAGTTCAGCAACGTCCAGGACACCTTCAATCATTTCCTTGGTATCGTTATCAATCAGGTCGCGTTCTTCGGCGTCCTGTATTAAATCGACGAGTTCTTCTCTGCTTTTCGGCTCACCGGTGAATATTTGTAATAACTTGGCTGCCCAAGATTTACCCGACGAGCCGTTGGCTGAGTGGGGGTTGTCGTCGCTCATTAAAGTGTTTGCTCCGTGTTGCTTGTAATTTCGTATGGGTCTGGATGGTCGAGAGAGGCCATAACTTTCCGCTCTAAAGCTTCCATTTCGACCGCATCTTCTTCTTGTATATGGTCGTAACCTAAGAGGTGCAGAGTACCGTGTATTACCATGTGCGTCCAGTGGGCGATGGATGACTTATGTTGCTCTTCTGCCTCGCGTTCAACCACGCTTTGACAGATGACCAAATCACCCAGTAATTGCACCGGTAGCTCCACAGGACTTTCAAACGGAAATGACAGCACATTCGTGGGGTAGTCTTTCTCTCGGAATTGATGATTGAGTTGTGCGGCCTCTTTATCGGCTACAACTCTAACCGTCATTTCTAAAGGCTTGTCGAGTGCAAGTATGTCAGCAACCGCATTAACTGCGGTTACTATAATAGACTCTTCCGGGGCAGACTCTATACCTTCTGCTATTTGGTAATCGACCGTGACTTTACTCATGAACGTTTATCGAACTCGTCGTAGGCCTGAACGATACGCTGAACAACCGGGTGTCTGACAACATCGCCGGCCTGGAAGAACGTAAAGCTCACATCGGACACTTTGTGTAGAACCTCAATGGCGTGTCTTAAACCAGAGCGTTGGCCACGTGGCAAGTCGACCTGTGTAATATCGCCGGTAATTACCGCTCGTGAATTAAAGCCAATACGTGTCAGGAACATTTTCATTTGTTCGCAGGTGGTGTTTTGACTTTCATCGAGAATGATAAAGGCATCGTTCAGAGTACGACCGCGCATATAAGCCAGTGGTGCCACTTCAATGACGTTTCTTTCAATAAGCTTTTCAACTTTTTCAAAGCCAAGCATTTCAAATAGAGCGTCATAAAGCGGTCTTAAATAGGGGTCTACCTTTTGCGCTAAGTCACCGGGTAAGAACCCGAGCTTTTCACCCGCTTCGACTGCAGGACGGGTGAGTAGAATACGGCGAACTTCCTGTCGCTCAAGCGCGTCAACGGCACAAGCCACGGCTAAGTAAGTTTTACCTGTTCCGGCAGGCCCAATACCAAAGTTCACATCGTGTGCCAAAATGGACCGGACGTACTCAGCCTGGTTATGGTTGCGTGGCTTAATAAGACCGCGTTTGGTCTTAATGTGTGTCATTTTTTCTGCGGCTGGGTTGCCTTTGTCGCCATCTTGTTCAAGTACCTTGGCTTGTTGAATGGCTAGGTGTACCTGCTCTGGTTCAATTTGGCCGTCACGACCTTTCATTGGCGCAGTATCGACATATAAATCCAGCAGCAGCTGATGTACCGAAGAAACGGTTTTGGCATTGCCAATTAGACGGAACTGGTGACCACGATGGGTAATTTCAACGCCCAGGCGGCGCTCTATATGCTGCAGGTTCTCATCTAAAGGCCCGCAGAGGTTAGAAAGCCGACGAGAATCCGTCGGCTCCAATTCAAAATCTAGCGTTTGCGTTTGTGGACTCAATCGATTCCTCTTTAACTCGCTTGGGGAGGCATTTTCACAACACCCAATTCATCGGGTTCGTTGAGTTTGCCTCTTTGTAAAATAGTTTCGGGCGCGGTGTCGACACGCAGCCCCATGTCGCCTTCTTCGCGAATAAGCTCACCACGTAAACTGTTCGGTAACACTTCAGTGATACGAACATCGACGAACTGGCCTATCATATGGGGCTGCCCAACAAAGTTTACAACCCGGTTGTTTTCCGTTCTGCCTGACAGTTCCATCGGGTTTTTCTTCGATGGTCCGGTGACCAGAATTCTCTGCTCGGTGTCCAGCATACGTCGCGCATGTGCCATAGACTGTTGGTTCAGCCGCTGCTGTAAAATTTGCAAGCGCTGCTTTTTCGTTTCTTCTGAAACATCGTCAGGTAAGTCTGCGGCCGGAGTGCCCGGACGTGCGCTATAAATAAAGCTGAAACTCATGTCAAAATCAACTGCCTGGATCAAATCCATCGTAGCCTGAAAATCGGCATCGGACTCGCCCGGAAAGCCAATAATAAAGTCAGATGATAGGGCAATATCTGGACGTGCTCTCTTTAATGCACGCATTTTAGATTTGTATTCAAGCGCAGTATGGCCGCGTTTCATCATTGTTAGTACGCGGTCTGAGCCACTTTGCACCGGCAAGTGCAGGTGACTGACCAACTCAGGGATGGTTGTATACGCTTCAATAATGTCGTCAGTAAACTCAACCGGATGCGACGTTGTGTAACGAATACGGTCAATACCATCAATGGCTGCAACCAGGTGAAGTAACTCAGCAAAGCGACATTGAGTGCCGTCAAAGTGCTCACCCAAGTAGGCATTTACGTTTTGACCCAAAAGGTTAACTTCGCGCACGCCTTGATCTGCCAGTTGTGCAATTTCATAAATGACATCGTCAACAGGGCGGCTGACTTCTTCACCACGAGTATAAGGAACTACACAGAACGAGCAGTATTTGCTGCAGCCTTCCATAATAGAAACGAACGCGCTAGCGCCGTCTGCTTTGGGCTCCGGTAAACGGTCGAATTTCTCAATTTCAGGGAAAGATACATCAACCATCGGCGCATGGGTTTCGCTGACTTGGTTAACCATTTCTGGTAAACGGTGCAATGTCTGCGGTCCAAATATAATGTCGACGAAAGGCGCGCGTGAACGTATTTCATCGCCTTCTTGCGAAGCCACGCAGCCACCCACGCCAATGAGTAAGTCTGGCTTTTTCTGCTTAAGGTTTTTCCAACGACCTAGCTGATGGAAAACCTTTTCCTGAGCTTTTTCGCGAATGGAGCAGGTATTCAGTAAGATCAGATCAGCGTCTTCTGCTTCTTCTGCAACATCGTACCCGTGCGTCGATTTGAGTAAGTCAGCCATTTTCGCTGAATCGTACTCGTTCATCTGACAACCCCATGTTTTGATATATAACTTCTTGCTCATGACTACTCGATGGTTGATAGGTTCTAGAATTAAGACCGCATATTTTATCGTTTATTGGGGCAAATTGCCAAACACGAATTTGCTAGCTTTTACGACGCGAACGTATTGCAAAATAACCCGCCACAAATATGATGAGAGCACCCCATAACATGTGCCAGGCAAGTGCTTCATTAAACAGCCAAAAACCCAGCAGTGCGGCGAAAATAACAGAGCTGTAAGTAAATACGCCGACTTTTGCCGGAGGAGCAATGGAAAAGGCTTTGGTCATAGCTAACTGACCGTATACGGCCAGTAAACCCATCGCTAAAACACCAAACCAATGATGGCTCGGAATAGGCTCCCATAACCAAAGTAAAGGAATGCCCGACGCAATTGTGGCTAATGCCGAAAAGTAAAACACGATTTTGCTGGCCGATTCTGTGCTGGACATACGACGTATTACGGTCTTAGTAAATGCGGCTAAAGCTGCTGCTAAAAATGCCACAGCAATGACCGGAGACAGTTCACTGTTCATTGGGTCGAGGAAAATAAACACACCAACAAAACCAAGGGCAATAGCCAGCCAGGTTTGGCGGGCGACATAATCCTTTAACCAAAGCCAGCCAATAACGGGAATTAGGAATGGGGATAACAGCAGTACCAATGTGGCTTGAGCAAGCGGTATGGTGGCAATGGCATAAAAGAAGAGATACATTGCAGTGATGCCGGCAGCCGCTCTGACTAAGTGCAAGCCGAGCCGTGTTGTTTTTAAAGAGCTGGTACCTTTTCGCCAAAGCCATGGCAGTAACACTAAAAATGCGGTTAAGTTGCGAAAAAAGACCAGTTGCTCGAAGGGTTGATCCTGGCTGATGAATTTTACCAGAGCACTCACACCAGCAAAGCTCGCTTCCGCGCTTAAAATTAAAAACGAGGCGAGAATAACGGCTTTTTGAGAGGTGTCTGTTGTTGGCATTCGTGTGCTCTTAAAAAATGTGATGTTTCTACCGCTGAATCTGCTCATGATAACGGAAAAGACACTAAAAATGTGTTATTTATAGAGAACTTAAAATCACAGGCTTTTGCGGTTCTATGCAAGATTTAACAGTTGTCATAAATGGTGGTGGTATGGTTGGTGCGGCTTCGGCGCTTGCGTTCGCGAAAGCTGGGGCCCACGTTAAATTATTTGAGAGCAACCCACCGTCACTCGACAACCAAGGCAATAATTGGGACCTCAGAATTTCATCTGTGAATGCCGCTAACTGGCAGTGGCTTTTATCACTTGGCATTCATGGTGTTATTGAGCCAGGCAAAGTAAAAGACTACCAACGGTTAACCGTGACTACTCAGTCAGGGCGGAGCTTAACCTTTGATGCCAGTGAAGTGGGTCTGACATCACTGGGAGTTATGGTAGAAAACAATGCGTTACAGTCTTCGCTTTGGCAGTGCTTACGCGACTATGACAATGTCGATTTCGTTACTGAGCAGCGTATTGACTCGTTAGACAGTCAGCAGAAAACGGTTAGGCTGACGAACAACGAACTCATACCTTTTGATTTACTGCTCGGGTGTGATGGCGCAAACTCCATTATTGCGAAACTCAGTAGTATTGGCTACCGCGGTTGGGACTACGATCAACGCTGTTTGCTGGCCAATGTCGAACTAGAGCAGCCTATAGAGCCGGAGACCTGGGAAGTATTCAGACCGCAGGGACCTTATGCGTTACTGCCATTGTCTGATACAAAAGCCTGCCTCATTGACTACGATGAAAGAGCCAGCATTAGGGCGCTTGAGCACGATGAGTCGGCGCTTCAGAAACATTTGTATTCTGTGTTCGAGCCTCGTGTCGGAAAATTTCGCGTCATAAAAGCGGCTAGCTTTCCTTTGCAGCGTAAGCACGCATTATATTATACCTCTAATGGTTGTATTGCGCTTTTAGGGGACTCGGCACACAGTATTCATCCTATGGCGGGGCAGGGGGTTAACCTGGGTTTCGCCGATATTCAGTGCTTGCTCAACGAATTATCTAACAAGCCAGTGGCTCAGGCGCTTAACGTATACGAAAAACAACGAAAATTTGAAAACGCTAAAATGATGCGTCTGATGGACGTGCTGCAAGTTAGCTGGCGCAGTACTCATCCACTAGCGCGGTTCATTGCTGATGTCTCGTTAACCGCGGCAAAAGCGCCGTTGCTGAAAAACTTCTTAATAAAGCAAGCTATTGGAGATTAGGTGAGTACAGGGAAGTGAGACTAAAAACAGGCACAAAAAAACCACCCTGAGGTGGCCATTGTCTGTTGTGGTGCGGAGGGAGGGACTTGAACCCTCACGTCCTTTCGGACACTAGCACCTGAAGCTAGCGCGTCTACCAATTCCGCCACCACCGCAACAGTAGTTAGTATGGCTGGGGCACCAGGGATCGAACCTGGGAATCGCGGGATCAAAACCCGCTGCCTTACCGCTTGGCTATGCCCCATCCAACTAAGGACAGCAATCACAAAATAAATTAAAGAAGCTAATGGCTGGGGCACCAGGGATCGAACCTGGGAATCGCGGGATCAAAACCCGCTGCCTTACCGCTTGGCTATGCCCCAATTTTAGCTACCCTGAGAGAGAGTTGGTGCGGACGGAGAGACTTGAACTCTCACGCCGTGAGGCACTGGAACCTAAATCCAGCGTGTCTACCAATTCCACCACGTCCGCACATTTCTCAGTTAAGTTGGTGGCTACGGCGAGATTCGAACTTGCGACCCCAGCATTATGAGTGCTGTGCTCTAACCAGCTGAGCTACGTAGCCAACTTTTTTAACTTTCCGCTCTCTGTGAGTGCGGCGCGTATTATGCAAATCGCTCCGCAACCCGTCAACCTATTTTTGAGAAAAAATACGATAAAGCAGCGCGTTTGTGCAAAAAAACAGTCATTTGATTAAAAAGGAGTCAAATCACCATGGAAGAGGATCACCATTACTGTGATAAAACTCGCCCGTCGACTCCATTGAAAGTTCGTCGATTCGTTGCATGAGTCGTTCGGCCGCCGTTTCTGCCGGAATATCCCCCGCATGATTGACCATGTCGGTCTGGACGAAGCCTGGATGCAGTATCGCGACAGCAATGCCTTTGTCTTTTAGATCAATAGAAAGAGACTTGCCCGCTGCATTTAACGCGGCTTTAGACATTCTGTAGCCATAGCGGCTGCCCGAGCCGTTGTCTGCAATTGAGCCCATCCGGCTCGTAATCAACGCAATTTTGCTGCCTTTTGATAAGTTATCCAGTAACGCCTCGGTTACCCGCAAGGGCGCTAATGCATTGACCTCAAATTGCGCCCGAATGGTACCAGCGTCCAGCTCACCTAAAACATCCTTGTGTAGTAGCCCTGCGTTATTGATCAAAATGTCCACTTTCTTGTCGGCCAATGTTTCTTTTAAGCGCAACAAGTCTGAAGCTTTGGTAACGTCAACACCTTCTATAATGTCGACATCCAATTCGGTTAACTGCTTAGAGTTATTACGGCAAACAGCCGTCACTTTGTAGCCTTTTTCGGCATATTGCTTTGCAAATTCAAAACCAATGCCCCGGTTTGCTCCTGTTATAACGACATGAGGTTGACTCATTGTACGACTCCTTTAATCCGTTATTGGCTAACGCCACCTTCTGTTAACTTTTTAGGGTTTAATAGTTGTTCCAGGCGCTCACGTCCTAAATCGGTCATTTCGTCCGCAACATCGATAATAGGGCGACCGTTTTGGTAAGCCCTTTTCGCTATCTCAGCGGCTTTACTGTAACCAATAACAGGATTAAGCGCGGTCACTAAAATAGGGTTTTTAGCCAAGGCTTCATTAAGGCGCTCTTCGTTGACTTCAAAATCTTTAATGGCTTTATCAGCTAAGGCATGACAGCCGTTTGTCAGAAGCTCTATCGACTGTAGTAAATTATAGGCCACAACGGGCAGCATAACGTTCAGCTGAAAGTTTCCTTGCTGAGCCGCAGTTGTAATAGTGGTGTGGTTGCCGTTAACTTGTGCAGCCACCATAGCCACGGCTTCCGGTATTACCGGGTTTACTTTACCGGGCATTATGCTGCTGCCGGGTTGAAGTGCCGTTAACTGAATTTCCCCCAGGCCAGCTAGTGGACCACTGTTCATCCAGCGTAAGTCATTGCTTATTTTTAACAGCGTCGTGGCCAGGGTATTCAATTGGCCGTGTAACTGCAGATTCAATTCTTGTCCCGCAATGCCTGTAAATGGATTTGGGGATGTCTTAAATTCAGTACCAGTGAAGTCGCTGAGTTCTTTTGAAAAAGCTTCTGCGAAGCCCTCTGGGGCATTAATTCCGGTACCTATCGCTGTGCCGCCCTGGGGCAGAATACGGCTGTGCTGAAGCAATTGTGGTAGCTGTTCTGCCGAATGACTAAGCTGCCCAGCCCATGCTTCCAGCTCTTGCGCCAATGTCATAGGCATTGCGTCCATTAAGTGGGTTCGTCCGGTTTTTACGACGTCCCGAAGCTCGACAGCTTTACTCCGAATAACCTCCATTAAATGTTTAATGGCTGGCTGTAATCGTTGCTCCACGGCCAACACGCTAGCAACTTGAATAGACGTAGGTATGACATCATTGCTCGATTGACTCTGGTTGACGTGGTCATTGGGGTGAACGTCAACGCCGTCCTGTTCGCACAAGTTAGCGATAACTTCATTGACGTTCATATTAGAGCTGGTGCCCGAGCCCGTTTGAAAAATGTCGATAGGGAAATGGGCGTGGTGCTCACCGTTTATAATTTGTTCGGCGGCTTTGACAATTGCGTCTCGCTGCTTTTCTTCTAAACTGCCCACTTTGGTATTGGCTTTAGCTGCTGCGGCTTTGACTCTGGCTATAGCCTGAATCATATCGGTTGGCATCGTTAACCCGCTTATTGCGAAGTTGTCGACCGCGCGTTGTGTCTGTGCCGCGTAGAGCGCGTCTTCAGGAACCTGAACTTCACCCATACTGTCGCTTTCAGTGCGATATCCTTGAGTCATAAAGTAAACCTCCTGCGGCAAAGTGTTTATTCAAAGTTAACTTTAGTAGGTATAACACATTACGAGCTGAGCGAGGTGAAGATCAGTTTATTAGGTAAGCTAAAGTTGCGAAATTTGTGATGTGGGGTAATCTAGAATTATTAATCTAAAATGGAGTTTCATTTGAGAGCGCTTAATTACCTTTTGGTCACTTTCGTGTGTTTTCTGTCGGTCATGACGGTTAATGCAGAAGAGCTGACGCTGACTATTGTTGACGCAAAGGACAAGCCATTGCCAAATGCAGTGGTCATTGTTGATAACGAATATGTGACTGACAATGCAGAGCTCAAAATCGAGAAAACGATCATTGATCAGGTTGATCGTCAGTTCACACCCTTTATGACGGCTATAAAAGCCGGAAGTGAAGTCACTTTCCCAAACAGCGACAATATTCGTCATCATGTCTATTCGTTCTCGAAGCCTAAGCCTTTTGAGCTTAAGTTATACGCCAATGAAGAAAAGCCGACATTAAGCTTTAATAAACCGGGTTTGGTGACATTAGGCTGCAATATTCATGACCAAATGATAGCCCATATCATTATTACTGACCGAGAAACCGCTTGGGTAACCGATGAAGAAGGCAAAGTGACTCTCGATATAAATATCCAGAGCGAGTCATCAGTAAAGGCTCGTCTATGGCATCCGCTGATAGGTTCGGATCTAACGTTGGCAAAAGAGGTGTCTTTGGTGAATGGAGAAAACAGAACGCTGTCGTTAAATGTGATAAACGAAGAGGAAGACAAGGAACCAAAGTCACGTCTAGAGCAACGATTCAACCGAACAGGTAATTTATGATTCGGCGCTTTCGCACCAGACTGGTTGTTATTCTATTGCTGCTTGTTTCAGGGGCTATTGCACTGTCTCTGACAGCAATGGGCTTTAGTGTAAAACAACAAGCTGAACGCTCCATCGCTCAAGAGCTGAATGTCAGTGAACGAGTTTTTCGCGAACTTCTGAATAGCCGCAGTGAGTTGTTGCTGCAAGCGGCACAAGTGTTGACCGATGACTTTGGCTTCAAACGAGCGGTAGCTAGCGGTGATAAAGACACTATCGTGTCCGTATTAGTGAATCACGGAGAGCGCATTAATACTGAGTTGATGGTGCTACGAACGCCGACAGGAGTAGAGATTGCCGCCACCCACCCAATTGGTGATGAAATTACTAATGACTCAAGTGGTCAGCAGTTAGCCATTGTTGATGGTGAGCTGTTTCAGTTGATAACGGTTCCGGTGAAGGCTCCGCAACTTATTGCCTGGGCTACTCTAGGTTTTCAGATAGATTCTCAGTTGGCGACAGAGCTACAAAATTTGGCGAATGCTGATATAACGCTTTGGAATGAGTCCTCAAAAAAGGTAATAGCATCCAGCCTTGAGCCGGGTGTCCAGGTTAACTTGCAGAGTGCGCTGAAACGTCAAAGCGATCTACCTAACTGGCTCGAGCAACAAGCGTTAGTTGGGAAAGAGGCATTGCTTGATGCTTCGCAGGGGGAACAGGTGCACGTACTGTTGTCGTCGTCACTTGAGGACGCTATGGCCGACTTTCACCGTGTTCAGTTGCAAATGTTGTTGATTGGCGGGCTTGCTGTGCTAATAGCTGGCGCTGTTGCTTTACTGATGGCACGGAGTGTCTCAAGACCGCTTTCAAGACTGACAGAAGCGGCTAAACAACTGCAAAAAGGTGACTATGGCGACTTGAATCTTGAGAAGCGAGCCGATGAATTTGGTGAATTAGCAATAACCTTTGAGTCAATGAAAGGGGCTGTGTCTGAGCGTGAACGGCGTATCTCTTTTCAAGCAACGCACGATCAACTGACTCGGCTGCCGAATAGAACCCAGTTTGCCGCCGATTTAGAAGGGTTGCTTAAGGTCGGCTCAGTAGGAACATTACTGTTGGTCAATATCCGTAAATTCCGAACATTGAACGATACCCTTGGCCAAGAGGTCGGGGACTTTGTGTTAAAACAAGTTGCTCAGCGGATTATAGATTTTGATGAACAGTGCCTATCAGCTCGTATCGGCGGTGATGAGTTCGCCTTAGTTTTTGAGCAGGAGTTATCAGAGAAACATAAGCTTATTCAGAAACTCTACTCATTTCTGGAAAAGCCCGTAAAAGTAGGTGAAAGTGATTATCCGGTGTCTTTTAATGTTGGTGCTGTCGAGTTTCCTCGACAAGGCAAAGCCTTCGATACGTTGTTACGCCGGGCGCAGGTGAGTGCGCAGGAAGCTAAACGACAACATGACTTTGTGTTCTTTTACAGTGAAGGGCTTGATGAGCAGCACTTGCGGAAGCTCGATATCCTGGAACACCTGGACTACGCGGCTGAAAATGATGAACTGACTTTGCTTCTTCAGCCAAAAATAGAAACACAAAGCGGAAAAACCATAGGCGCGGAAGCCCTATTAAGATGGAACAGTGAAAAGCTTGGTTTTGTCGGGCCTGATGAATTTATTCCACTGGCTGAACAGTCAGGGCTAATAAAAAAGCTGACGCAATGGGTATTCAGGCAGTCTGCGTCTTACCTACGGCATCTTAATGCGCCAGACAGCTTTAGTTTAAGTATTAACCTTTCTGCCATTGATTTGCTTAGTGACGAAATTCTTTCTGTTATCGCTGAGCTTGAAAAAGATATGCCTGCACTGAATAGACACTTGGTCCTTGAAGTGACCGAAAGTGCCATTGTGAGTGATCCGGATGCGGCGATTGAACGATTAACCTGGCTTAGGGAGAAAGGTTATCAGGTTTCTATTGATGACTACGGAACGGGTTATTCGTCACTGGAACAAATGCGACGTTTGCCGGTAACTGAATTAAAAATAGATAGGGCTTTTGTTCAATATCTAGTGAGCAGCCCGGTTGATCAGTCAATTGTTCGGTCAACAATTCAGCTTGCCCATGAACTTGGGTTAAGCGTCGTTGCGGAAGGAGTTGAAGACACTGAAAGCTGGGAATGGTTGAAAAAGCAGAAGTGTGATGTTCTTCAGGGTTTCTACTTTAGCAAGCCAATTTCTTTTAATGATTTTAATAACAGACTACAGGGAGAGTCTTGTGATTAAACGAGGATTATTGAGTGCAGCTGCTTTGGTGCTTGCAGTGTCTCCGTTAACAACTTTTGCCGATACTGGGTCAAAGTTACTAGCGACAGGCGGCGCGTCGACTATTGAGGGAGCCGGAGGTGGGGGAATTGTTCCCTGGGCGACGCTCAGCTCCTACGCAGATACTGGAGAGTGGGGAGCGACCGTTAATATCAGTGAAGTCGCTGTTGATGACTTTCGACTTAGCGTTCAGGGAGCCAGTCTTTCCTGGAACAATCGTGTCGAACTGTCTTATGCTCAGCAGACATTCGACCTATCGACGATAGGGGGAGAGCTCGAGCAGAAGGTAGTGGGTGCAAAAGTTCGTCTATTTGGAAATCTGGTTTACGGTGACTGGCCTCAATTAAGTGTCGGAGCACAATATAAGAAAAATCAGAAATTTTCTCTACCTAGCGCGGTTGGCGCATTAGATGACAGTGATACTGACTGGTATGTCAGTGCTGCTAAAGCTTGGTTGGATGGGCCATTTCATCGAACTTGGGTTGCTAACTTAACGGCACGTCGCACGCGCGCAAACCAGATTGGTTTATTGGGTTTTGGTGGTGATAATGAGCAGAATGCCAAGTGGGTGGCTGAAGCTTCTGTGGCCGCATTTTTAAACCGGTATTGGGCTGTCGGTGTTGAGTTCCGGGAAAAGCCCGATAACCTGAGTTTTGCTAAAGAGGACGCCTGGAAAGATGTTTTTGTGGCGTACTTTCCATCAAAGACGGTTTCTGTTGTAGGTGCATACACCGACTTAGGTTCTATTGCAGGTCTAGATGACCAAAGTGGCTGGTATCTGTCATTGCAAGCAGCGTTTTAAAGGAAATAGCTATGAGAGTATTAAGTATCGTGTTTCTCCTGCTGTTATCGCCAGTGGTGGTGGGGCAAAGTCTTTATCAGCAATTAGGAGAAAAAGAAGGGATTTCTTCAATAGTTGAGGAGATGTTATACCGGGTAGGTGGTGATGAGCGTATTGTGCATCACTACGATGGCGTTGATATTGTGCGCGTTCATAAACTTATTACTGAACAGGTTTGCGATGTGGTTGGTGGGCCATGCGACTACAGTGGGGACACCATGAAAGTATCCCATGAAGGCATGGGTGTAACTCATGCTGATTTTAACGCGTTAGTGGAGCATTTGATCATTGCAATGGAAAAGCACAATATTCCTGTTTCGGCTCAAAACCAGTTACTGGCAAAACTTGCTCCAATGTACGGAGATATAGCAGAAAAATAAAAAAAGCCGCTCAAAAGGAGCGGCTTTGAAGCAGTATTACATTCTTAGACGTTAAAACGGAAGTGTATGACGTCACCGTCTTTAACGATGTATTCCTTACCTTCCAGGCGCCATTTACCGGCGTCTTTTGCGCCTTGCTCGCCGTTGTTTTCGATGAAGTCGTCATAGCCGACAACTTCAGCACGAATAAAGCCTTTTTCAAAGTCCGTGTGAATACGACCCGCAGCTTGCGGTGCTGTAGAACCGACTTTAACCGTCCATGCCCGAACTTCTTTAGGGCCTGCCGTAAAATAAGTTTGCAGATTCAAAAGCTCGTAACCAGAACGAATCACACGGTTAAGACCCGGTTCGTCCTGACCAATTTCCGATAGAAACTCTTCTTTATCGGCATCATCCAGCTCAGCGATTTCTGACTCGATGGCGGCACAAACAGGAACCACTACCGCATTTTCAGCCGCAGCAATTTCGCGAACAGTATCTAAGTGCGGGTTATTTTCAAAGCCATCTTCATTGACGTTGGCAATGTACATAGTTGGCTTGAGAGTCAGCAAGTTGTATGAGCGAATAGTCGCCCGGTCCTCTTTCGTTAACTCTACTGAGCGAGCCATGTGCCCCTCATCAAGAGCTGGCTTTAGCTTTTCCAAAACGGCAATTTCAGCCTTGGCCTGCGCGTCGCCACCTTTGGCTTTCTTACCTAACCGGTGTAGCGCCTTTTCGACAGAGTCTAAATCGGCTAATGCCAATTCGGTATTAATTGTGTCAATGTCATCAGCAGGGTTAATGCCGCCACTGACGTGTACAATGTTATCGTCTTCGAAGCAGCGGACAACGTGCCCAATCGCGTCAGTTTCGCGAATATTAGCCAGGAACTGGTTACCTAAGCCTTCGCCTTTTGAAGCGCCTTTTACCAGACCCGCAATGTCAACGAACTCCATGGTCGTTGGCAGAACTTTCTCTGGCTTAACAATTGAGGCTAGTTTGTCCAGGCGTGTATCCGGAACCGGAACAACACCGGTGTTAGGCTCAATCGTACAAAAAGGAAAGTTTGCTGCTTCAATACCCGCTTTGGTCAAGGCATTGAATAACGTGGATTTACCGACGTTGGGTAAACCAACAATACCACACCGAAATCCCATGATGAGTTAACCTTTCTGTTGAGGACGGTAGCTGTGGAGGCGTTGAAGCGCATCCGTCCAGCCTTGTTCCATTAATGTGTCAATACTGCGACTGGCTTCATCGATACAGTCATCAATGAGTCGCTGTTCAGTTGCTGGCGCTTTACCCAGCACAAAACCTGTTACTTTCGATTTGTGCCCAGGATGCCCAATGCCAATTCGCAGTCGCAGGAAGTCCTGGCTGCCAATTTGCGCGATAATATCTTTAATGCCGTTATGGCCACCCGCGCCGCCGCCTTTTTTAAATTTCGCTATGCCAGGAGGTAGGTCGAGTTCATCGTATGCGACGAGTATCGACTCTGGCGGAATTTTATAGAAATTGGCGATATGTGCGACAGAAAAGCCGCTGCGGTTCATGTAATTCTGGGGTAGCACAATGCGCAGATCGTGAGCGCCTTGCTGATAACGGCCTATTAGTGCTTTTGATTTGGTATCGGCGGATAATGTAACGCCGTGTCGTCGACAAAAGTCTTCAACTAACCAAAAACCCGCGTTATGGCGGGTTTTTTCGTATTCGGGGCCTGGATTCCCCAGGCCCACTAACAGCTTAATGCTTGTTCCCATAGCTAGGACTAGTGCTTACTCTTCGTCAGCAGCGTCGTCTTTGCTCTTCTCTGCAGGAACTTCATCCGGTGCTACTGTTTCTTCTTCGTCTTCTTCTTTCTCTACGCGAGGAGCTGAGATAGAAACAACCGCCTGGTCGTGGTCTTCACCTTTAGTCAACTCTACCAGCTCAACACCTTTAGGAAGGTTCAAGTCAGTTAGGTGAATAGTGTCACCAACGCTCAGTTCTGCGATGTCAACTTCCAGGTACTCTGGTAAGTCTTTCGGAAGAACCAGGATTTCAACGTCATTGACGTGGTGAACAACAACGCCACCTTCTTCTTTAACGCCTTTCGCCGTTGTTTCATTCAAGAAGTGAAGAGGTACGTTAGTATGCAGCTTCTGGCCTTTCTCAACACGTTGGAAGTCCAAGTGAGTCAGCTTAGGCTTGTATGGGTGACGCTGCATATCTTTTAAGATGCATTGTTCTTTTTTGCCATCGATGTCTAACGTCAGAATGTGTGAATAGAAGGCTTCGTAGTCAGCCATGTTGTTCACTTTGTTGTGATCCATTTCTAACGCTACTGGCTCACCTTTACCACCATATAGGATGGCAGGTACTTTATCCGCATGACGCAGGCGGCGGCTCGCACCTTTCCCCTTGTCCCCACGGACACTTGCTTTAATTGTGAAATCTAATTCAGCCATGATATTGGGCTCTCATTGTTAAATGTTTTAATTTGTCAGCACTCGCGACCAAGCTGCTGACCCAGATACTCAGAAACCGACGACGAGGCCGGTTTCCAAGGGCGCGCAATACTAGCACTGAAGTCTCAAAAAAACAACTTTATCAGTACTCGAACATTGCAGAGATAGACTCTTCATTACTGACGCGACGAAGTGCTTCAGACAACATGCCGGAAAGTGTCAGTTGGCTCACTTTTCCTGTCGCCTTCATTTCTTCGCTAAGTGGAATACTGTCAGTAACTACCAGTTCGTCAATCGCCGACTCTTCTATATTCTTAACAGCGTTACCGGAAAATACCGGGTGTGTTGCATAAGCAAAAACGCGTTTAGCACCATGACTTTTAAGCGCTTCCGCTGCTTTACAAAGTGTGCCGCCAGTATCAATCATGTCATCGACAATAATGCAGTCGCGTCCTTTAACATCCCCAATAATGTGCATGACCTGAGAAACATTAGCAGAAGGGCGGCGCTTATCGATAATTGCTAAGTCGGTGTCGTCCATTAACTTGGCAAACGCGCGGGCACGAACAACGCCACCGATATCTGGAGAAACAACCACAGGGTTGTCGAATTGCTGTTGGCGCATGTGCTCAAGTAGTACAGGTGTGCCAAATACGTTATCAACCGGAACATCGAAGAACCCTTGAATTTGCTCAGCATGCAAGTCAACGGTCAGAACGCGGTCAACACCAACGCTTGATAAAAAGTCAGCAACGACTTTCGCAGTAATAGGAACACGAGCAGAACGAACGCGGCGATCCTGGCGAGCGTAGCCAAAATAAGGCATTACAGCGGTAATACGACCTGCAGATGCGCGACGCAGTGCATCAACCATGACGATAAGTTCCATGAGGTTATCGTTGGTAGGTGCGCAGGTGGATTGCAAAATAAAGACATCGGAACCGCGGACATTTTCATTAATAGCGACACTGATTTCGCCATCACTGAAACGTCCAACAGACGCTTCACCCAGTTTAATGTATAAACGATCGGCGATTTTCTGCGCTAGCTCGGGGGTAGCGTTGCCAGCGAAAAGTTTCATGTCAGGCACAACATACCTCGACTTTTATTGGGTTAATGTTTGGAATAGTGGTGAACGGTTCTGGCCTTGAGCAATAAATGAACACAGTTCCTGAGGAATGTGCTTTTGAGCTTCCTCTGCCGCTTGTCTGCTCTCGAACGTCGAAAATAGACATGCTCCACTGCCAGTAAGCCGAGTCGGAGCGTATTCTAGCAAGGCATCGCGTAATTTAGCAACTTCAGGATGCAGAGCACAGACCACTGGCTCGAACACATTTTCATGGTGGCTTTGTTCCCAGACAGCGACTTCAACCGATTTACAGTCTCGCCTTAGGTCCGGGTGATTAAAAAGTTCAGCGGTGGAAATATGGATATTGGGTTTAACAACCAAGTACCAGGGAGTAGGCGGCTCAACATCCGTGAACCGCTCACCCATGCCTTCTGCGAAACATGACTTTCCATGGATAAATACGGGAACGTCGGCGCCTAACTCGAGGCCTATTTTTTGAAGCTGCTTGTTCGACAAGCGTTCTCCCCATAGGTAATTAAGACCAACGAGCGTTGTGGCAGCATCCGATGAGCCGCCACCTAAGCCAGCACCTTGAGGTAAACGTTTCGTAACTTCAATGGTAACGCCAGGCAACTGAGTAATGCCTTTACTTGAATACTCCTGGCGCAGCCGCTCTAAAGCTTTCCAAATTAAATTGTCTTCTTTGGCAATTTGAGACTTGCTATCTATGAAATCGAACTGGTCGTCCGGCGCTGGTTGAAAACTTATGGTGTCGCCGTAGTCCAAAAATTGAAAAACAGTTTGTAGTTCGTGATAGCCGTCATTCCTGCGTCCGGTTATGTGCAAAAACAGGTTCAGTTTTGCCGGCGCTGGTAGCGTTAGTTGCTGGTCTGCCATTCGTTCATTTGTACCTTTATTTTTAATGTCGGGCTTTCAATGTGCACCTGCTCGGGGAGAGGGAGCTTTGTTTCTGCTTCTAACTTATAGAACCATCGAATACGCCACTGTTCATCATTTTGAATAACTGAAGCACTGGCTAGCGTACCGTCGTTGTAATACGTGAGTTTTTTCAGTTGTGACGTTTTTTGACCGACAACCCATTGATGCAGATGCTCAAAAGGAATATAAACTGGCAATACATCCGCCAGAAGAGCAGGGGCACTTAACGCCGAGCGCATGGCTCCGTTAGAGTCTACTAACGTTGCCTGTTGGTTGCTAACGGTCAGCCTTGCCAGTTGACCTTTTAACGGATGTGAAAAGCGAAGTTCCTGATAAGTCGGTTGATATTGCCAATTAACATAAAATGAGTCGCGCTTGTCGAGCTCTTTCTGAATAAGCGCCATGCGACCTGACATCGACCAGCTATTTAACGTGTTCAGCTTATTTTGGTGTGCTTTGACAAGCTCAACATTGACTTGTCGGCTACTGTCCTGGTGTGACGGTGTTGGTATTGAGCAGCCTGCGGAAAGCAACACAGCCAGCAAAACCGCAAATCGAGTTAGGTATTGAATCATATTTTTCTATTGGCGTAATCGATGGATCGTTAGTTGACCAGAAAGCGCTGTGACTTTCAATGATTAGGGCTTTCACGTACAATCACTGCCACTTAATATCATGACCGCGTTGAGATAACGAGTTACACAATCCGATGACCATTTCAGCTCTGGGAATAAACCACAAAACAGCCCCCGTTGATTTGCGTGAGCAAGTTGCTTTCAATGCCGAGCAGCTCGACGCCGCATTGCAGGCTGTGCGTGGTTTACAAGGCGTGCAGGAAGCGGTCATTGTCTCGACGTGTAACCGTACCGAACTTTATTGCCGTGGTGATGTATCAGACGATTTATTGCTCGGTTGGTTCACAGGCTTTCACAGCTTACCTCCCGACGCTCTGCAAAATCATCATTATCTGTTTAAAAATGATCAGGCTATCAGTCATTTAATGTCTGTTGCCAGTGGCTTAGACTCGCTTGTGCTTGGGGAGCCGCAAATACTCGGGCAAGTAAAACAGGCGTATCAAATAGCGAAACGGCAGGAGGCTGTCGGCGGTATTTTAGAGCGTTTGTTTCAGCAAACATTCCGTGTCGCAAAAACTGTCCGTAATGAAACCGCCGTTGGGCAAAATGCCGTGTCAGTGGCTTACGCCGCAGTGTCTATGGCGCGACATATCTTTTCGAACTTAGCCAAGTCTAAAGTGTTATTAATTGGGGCTGGAGATACTTCTGAACTTGTCGCCCAACACTTAAAGCAGCAAGGGGTGACGGAAATAACAGTCGCTAACAGAACCTTGCAACGCGCACGAGAGCTGGCTGAGAAAGTGGATGGTGCCGCGCACAGTTTGTCAGAACTGTCTGAACTTCTCCCTGACGCTGATATTGTGGTGAGCTCAACTGCCAGTACCTTACCAATAGTGGGTAAAGGCACGGTTGAAAAGGCATTGAAGAAACGTCGCCATAAGCCGATGCTACTGATTGATTTAGCCGTGCCCAGGGATATAGAAGAGCAAGTGAATGAGCTTGATGATGCCTATTTGTATACGGTTGACGACTTACAAAGCATTATTAGTGAAAACATAAGAAACCGCGAGCAGGCAGCGAAAGAAGCGCAGGTAATTATTCGCCAGCAGGCGCAGGAATTTACTGACTGGTTGCAGTCGCTCAACAGCGTGGAGTTGGTTAGGTCATACAGACAACACACGAAAGCTGTCGCCGATACTCATTTAGAACGAGCCTTGGCTCAACTGCAGCAAGGTAAAGCACCGGAAGAGGTGCTGAAGCAATTTAGCCATAAACTGGTGCAGCAGCTGACGCACCAACCTACCAATTTGTTAAAATCAGCAGGTGAGAACAACGATCAGTATACACTTGCGGTGTTACAGCAATTGTGGTCAGGCGACGATTCTGACCCTTTAGAAGGCAAATAAAAGAATATGTTGAATCCATCCATTGAACGAAAACTTGAAGGTTTGCTTGAGCGTTACCAGGAAGTTCAGGCGCTGCTGGGCGAACCGGACATTATTTCCGATCAGAACCGTTTTCGCGCGCTATCGAAAGAGTATTCACAGCTTGAGGAAGTCGTGGACTGCTTTGAGAAATATAAGCAAAACCAGGAAGACCAGGTCGCTGCTAAAGACATGGCCGAAGAAGACGACCCGGAAATGCGGGAAATGGCTCAGGAAGAGCTAAAGCAGGCGAAAGAAAACGAAACTGAGCTGGAGCAGCAACTGCAAATTTTGTTGCTGCCTAAAGATCCCAACGATGATCGCAATTGCTACCTGGAAATTCGAGCGGGTGCTGGTGGTGATGAAGCCTCAATTTTTGCGGGTGACCTGTTTCGTATGTACAGCCGCTACGCAGAAAAACATGGCTGGAATATCTCTGTAGTCAGTGCCAATGAAGGTGACCACGGCGGCTATAAAGAAGTGATTGCACAAATGAATGGCGATGGCGCTTATGGCCGTATGAAATTTGAGTCTGGTGGTCATCGTGTGCAGCGCGTACCTGAAACTGAGTCACAAGGTCGTATCCACACATCGGCCTGTACGGTGGCTATTCTGCCAGAAATTCCGGAAGCTGAAGCTATAGAGATTAATCCGGCGGACTTACGTGTCGATACTTTCCGCGCATCGGGCGCCGGTGGTCAGCACGTTAACCGAACGGACTCGGCCATTCGTATTACGCACTTGCCGTCAGGCGTTGTTGTTGAGTGTCAGGAAGAGCGTTCACAACATAAAAACCGCGCCAAAGCGATGTCAGTTCTGCAAGCTCGATTACAGAAAATCGAGGACGAAAAACGTCAGCAAGAAGAAGCAAGCACCCGTCGTAACTTAGTGGGCAGCGGGGATCGTTCAGAGCGTATTCGAACTTATAATTACCCGCAAAGTCGTGTCACTGACCACCGTATTAACTTAACCTTATATCGGCTGGATGAAGTGTTGCAGGGCGACTTGGATTTGATTATGGATCCGATTATTACTGAGCATCAGGCGGATCAGCTGGCGGCATTGTCTGAAGGACAAGAATGACCATAGAAGAAGCGCAACAGTGGGCGCGTCAGCAGCTAGCGCATAGTGATGACGTTAGGGCTGACGTTTTTGCGTTGTTGAGCTTTGTGCTGGACAAAAACAAAACTTACATAATGACATGGCCAGAGAAAGCCTTAACAGAAGTGCAATGGGAACGCTTTCAAGCCTTGGTTAGTGAGAGGGTTAAAGGTAAGCCGATAGCCTATATTACTGGGCGTAAAGAGTTTTGGTCGTTAGAACTTGAAACCAATGAAAGCACATTAATACCCAGGGGAGACACAGAAACTCTGGTAGAAGCAGCCTTGAGTTTAAACCTACCCGAGAACGCAAGAGTGCTGGATTTAGGCACCGGGACTGGTGCTATTGCTTTGGCGTTAAAGTCAGAAAAGCCGAATTGGCAGGTGCTTGGTTGCGATAAGAACGGAGACGCAGTGGCTTTGGCATCTCGCAATGCTAGACGTAACAGCCTCGATGTTGAGTTTTTTCAAAGCGATTGGTTCTCTAACGTGCCAACAGATAAGCCATTCGACTTAATTGTGTCTAACCCTCCTTATATTGAAGAAGCTGACCCGCACCTTAGCCAGGGCGATGTGCGGTTTGAGCCGTTAAGTGCTTTGGTAGCAAAAGGTGATGGTTTAGACGATATTAAGAACATTGTTGTTGGTGCATCATCATATCTTGTAAATGGCGGTTGGCTATTACTTGAGCAGGGATGGCAGCAGGCCGATAGTGTCATTGAGCTACTCACAAAAAATGGTTATAAAAAGGTTAACCGCTGGCAGGATTATGCTAGTGTAGAGCGAGTATCAGGTGGACAATACGTCACGGCGGAGAGAGACAAGTAATGAGCAACCAGTTCATGTTTGCTGATGAAGCCAGCCAGCAAAATACAAAATTACCGACAGAATACTGGAAAATTCTAATTGTCGATGACGAGCCAGAGGTGCATGCGGTCACTAAATTGGCGTTGAACGACTTTAATTTCCTGGGGCGAGGTCTGAAGTTTTATAGTGCTTTTTCCGGGGAGGAAGCGAAAAAACTTATCGACGAGCATCCAGATGCGGCAATTCTCTTGCTGGACGTTGTTATGGAAACCGATGACGCGGGGCTTCAGGTTGCTCGTTATATTCGTGAGAAAGCGGATAATCATTTTACTCGCATTATCTTGCGAACAGGCCAGCCCGGCCAGGCGCCTGAGCGCACCGTTATTGTTAATTACGATATCAACGACTACAAATCGAAGACTGAATTAACCGCGCAAAAACTCTTTACGGCAGTGATGTCCTCGTTGCGTTCCTACCGCGATATTATGTCTATAGATCAAAGCCGTCATGGCTTGGAAAAAATTATTTCAGCATCAACAAACTTATACGCACTGCAGCCTATGAATAGTTTTGTTGATGGCTTAGTTCAGCAGTTAAGCTGGGTTATTGGGGGGGCGAAGCAAACCCTTTATGCGACGGCCAATGAAGAAGGAACGTCTTATAAAGTGTTAGCCGCGCATGGTGAAGACTCTCAGGTTAGTGTCGGGCAAACTCTGCGGTCGGTTATTCCCTCAAAAGCCTTAGCCGAGCTAGAAAACGTGATTGCTAACCATGGCTCGTTTTACGGTGATGACTTTGTACTGCTGTATTGCCGCAGTCATTGCCGAGCACATGGTTCGGTTTTATTTATTGGTGGCCGTTCTCGTACGTTAACAGCCGATGACCATCACGTATTGCAATTGTTTGCGGAAAACGTGCAGCTGGCGCAGGACAATGTTGTTTGTTTAGAAGACTCTGATCATTTCTTGGCGCGCTTAGCCGACCAGTTGATGCTGCACAATGCGAATCATTTTAATAATGTGCTGGATGGAAGCAGAGAAGGGCGCATAGCTTACCGGTTGTCACAAGCGGTTAATGCTGACGAGGCGGAAGCAACAGCTTTAGCCTGGTCGTTATTTGCACAAGCTCGGCCGTTGTTAGATTGTGCTTCGACGGCTGTTGCTGCTAACGAAACGACTTGCCAGCAGCGTGTTGCTCGTTCATTAAAAGCACTGACTCATGGTCAACATGACGCTACCCAAAAAGCACATCGTGCGTTAATGGAACGGTTAGAGCGCTGGGACGGCTTAGGTCTTCCTGAAGGGAAGCAAGGTAGCGATATTGCATTAAGCACTCAGGTGTTGTTACTGACCGAGCAGCTTGTGGACTGGTTTAAAGAAGAAACCAGCGATGCGGATATCAAAACACGACTCGATGATGAAAAAGGCCGTTACTACTCACCGGAATTTCTGGAGCAGGCTCTGAAGCTACTACCCGAACTTAGAAATCTTTAATTTATTATAAAGGGGTTATACTGTGTACGTTGTTTTTAAACACCTGCATGTTTTATTTGTTTTCATTTCTATTATTTTATTTCTATTCCGCTTTGTCTTGCGGTTGTTAGATTCTCCTGCATTACAGAAAAAATGGCTAAAAATAGTTCCTCACGTTAACGACACACTTCTACTGGCGAGTGCTATTGGCATTATGGTGACTGTCGGTATGTATCCAATAGAAGTGCCTTGGTTAACCGATAAAGTCATTGGTGTTATTGGCTACATTATTTTTGGTATTTTCGCCATGAAAGGCCAGTCTGCTGTGACGCGCTGGGTTGGTTTTGTTGGTGCTTGCGGCTGGATAGCGTTTTTATTGCATGTGGCTATGTCTAAAACACCATTAATTGCCGGCTAATTGAAAGGGAGTTTGTATGTTAGCACCGGAAACTGCAGTAACAGAGACTAGCGCGCTTATTACCAACGACGGCGTTATCGTCGGTTTATTAATGGCTATTTTGGGGTTCGTTTTTTATACCAATAATAGCGACCACCCGGCGTTTAAAAAGTTTTATCGCTTTGTTCCTGCGCTGTTACTTTGTTACTTCCTGCCGTCGTTACTCAATACGTTTGGAATTGTTGACGGTAATGCGACAGCAGTAACTGATATAACAATGGACTACTTACTGCCGGCCTGTATGGTGCTGCTAACCTTAAGCCTGGATTTAAAAGCGATTCTGGGGCTGGGGTCGAAAGCGCTAATACTGTTTCTAACCGGTACGTTCGGTATCGTGATTGGCGGCCCGATTGCGCTGCTTTTGGTGTCGCTCATATTTCCTGAAATGTTGGGTGGTGCAGGGCCAGACGCTGTTTGGCGCGGCATGACAACCATTGCCGGCAGCTGGATAGGCGGCGGTGCAAACCAAGCCGCAATGAAAGAAGTGTATGAAGTCGGTGGTGATATTTTCTCTGCTATGGTGACGGTGGATATTATTGTCGCTAACTTGTGGATGGCGGTATTGCTATATATGGCGGCCAATTCCAAGAAAATTGACGAGCGTACAGGGGCGGATACCTCGGCAATTGATGCTATTCGCCATAAAGTTGAAAAGTACGAGGCTGAACACGTTCGAAATCCTAGTTTGAGAGACCTAATGCTTATCTTAGCTATTGGTTTTGGCGTGGCTGGCATAGCTCACTTGTTAGCTGACTGGATTGCCCCCGCTATTGGTGAACATTACCCCGCGCTGAGCAAGTTCAGTTTAGATAGCTTGTTCTTCTGGGTTATCGTGCTTGCAACCGCAGGTGGTATCGCGCTGTCTTTTACTCGGGCACGCTCGTTGGAAGCGGCAGGGGCCTCTAAAATTGGTTCTGTTTTCGTCTATGTACTAGTAGCCAGCATTGGGCTACACATGGATGTGACTAAAATTGTGGAAGCACCCAAATATTTCCTTATTGGCGCTATCTGGATGATTATTCATGCGTCATTAATGCTGTTTGTTGCTAAACTTTTACGCGCCCCTGTTTTTTATATGGCAGTTGGCAGCCAGGCTAACGTTGGCGGAGCCGCTTCGGCTCCGGTGGTTGCATCAGCCTTTCACCCATCGTTGGCTCCGGTTGGGGTCTTGCTGGCAGTCATGGGCTATGCCCTCGGTACCTATATGGCGTATTTCTCGGGTCAAGTACTGCGTGTTGTTGGCAGTTAATTAAAAGGAATGACCATGATTTCAAAGTTAGCGTTAAATGATATTGAAATAGCCAATGACAGTCCCTTTGTTCTGTTTGGTGGAATGAATGTGCTGGAGTCTAGAGACTTGGCACTGCGAATCGCAGAACATTATGTTGAAGTAACGGACAAGCTTGGTATTCCTTACGTTTTTAAAGCGTCTTTTGACAAAGCAAACCGTTCATCGGTGCATTCCTTTCGTGGCCCTGGACTGGAAGAAGGGCTGCGCATTTTTGAGGAAGTAAAGCAGCAATTCAATGTGCCGCTTATAACCGATGTGCACGAGCCTCATCAGGCTAAGCCAGTGTCTGAAGTTGTCGATATCCTTCAACTACCGGCGTTTTTAGCGCGTCAAACAGACCTGGTTGTTGCTATGGCTGAAACGGGCGCCATGATTAACGTGAAAAAGCCTCAATTTTTAGCGCCACATGAAATGAAGCATATTATTAGCAAGTTCGCAGAAGCCGGTAATCAAAATATCATGCTGTGCGAACGAGGCTCGTGTTTTGGTTATAACAACCTGGTGGTTGATATGCTGGGTATGGATGAAATGAAGACCATGGCCCCGGTCATTTTCGATGCGACTCACGCGTTACAGCGCCCGGGTGGCCGCAGCGACTCAGCTGACGGACGCCGTGCTCAAGCAGCACAACTAGCGCGCTCTGGCATGGCTTTGGGTATTGCGGGCTTGTTTATTGAAGCACACCCTAACCCCGATGAAGCCAAGTGTGACGGGCCATGCGCTTTGCCACTACGCGCATTAGAAGATTACTTAAAGCAAATGAAAGCCGTTGACGACTTGGTGAAGTCATTCAGCGAATTGGATACGTCTAATTAGTCATGTCGCTTCAGGCCAGCAGCTCGCTTAAGCAAACGCCGCTTGATAAACGTCAGGCGATAAAGCTTCTATTAAAAGCCGTAGGCGGATTGCTGGCGCTGCTGTCTTTGGCATTACTGGCGCCATTTGTTATGGCCGTTATTAATGCGGAAAAAGAGCAGTGGACGTATTTAACATTGGCTATCATTGGTTTTGTGATTGGCGTTGCACTTTTCCTGCAGCCGGTTGGCGACGCGAAGCTTCGGGCCCGGCAAGTCTTTCTATTAACCACCTTGTGTTGGGTGTCGGCGAGCCTTTTTGCCACGCTGCCTTTTATTTTTGCCCAACCTTATCTCGATTTTTCCAGCGCATGGTTTGAGGCCATGTCAGCAATTACCACAACGGGAGCTACCGTTATTTCGGGGCTTGATGACCTGCCATCCAGTGTACTGTTGTGGCGAGCCATGCTGCAGTGGTTAGGCGGTATTGGAATCATCGTTATGGCCATGGCCATACTACCGTTTTTGCAGGTTGGTGGTATGCGTCTGTTCCAGGCTGAATCTTCCGACATGTCGGGCAAGTTTATGCCTCGCTCAAGCCACATGGTTTTAGCCATAGGCCGTGTTTATTTAATACTGACTGTTGCTGTTATTGCCTTATATCTTTTAGGCGGTATGAAAAGCTTTGATGCCTTTGTTCATGGTATGACAACCATAGGCACAGCCGGTTTCTCTAATTATGACGCCTCTTTCGGTCACTTTTCTGACACGCCATTTTTGGTCATAACGGGCACACTATTTATGGTCGCGGGGGCATTGCCTTTTGTTCTCTACATTCGAGCGCTGAAGGGCGATTATGAACCACTTTGGAAAGATACGCAGGTACGTGCCTTCGTGACCTTTCTAATGATTGCTATTGCCCTTATCACTCTAGTGCAGGTGGTGAAAGGCCGAGAGTTTGGTGACGCCCTCATGCACACCGCATTTAATGTTGTATCTGTGGTTACCACAACAGGGTATGCGACGGAAGATTATGGCAACTGGGGCAGTTGGTCTCTGATGGTTTTCTTCTACCTTATGTTCATTGGGGGGTGTACCGGCTCTACGGCCGGAGGCATGAAGATATTCCGTTTCCAGTTGTCACAATTACTGCTCAAAAAGCAGTTTAGTCAGCTTATTCATCCAAATTTAGTCAGAGTAGAGACCTACCAGGAACGAAGAGTTAACGACTCTTTGCTTGGCTCTATGGTGGCGTTCTGCTTTATGTACTTTTTACTTATAGCGGTTATTGCGTTAGGTCTGTCATTGTTTGATCTCGATTTTCTAACCGCTATTTCTGGTGCTGCATCCGCTGTGGGGAACGTTGGTCCGGGGCTTGGCGAAATTATTGGACCCGCAGGTAACTTTTCAAGCCTGGACGGTGGTGCCAAACTATTGCTGATATTTGCTATGTTAGCGGGGCGTTTGGAAATTATGACGGTGCTTATTTTATTCCACAGACATTACTGGAAGCACTAAAATAAATTTCAGCGAACACTTGCACGCTGAAACCACATGAATTAAATTAAACGCATGTTTAAATCATGCGTTTATTTATATCATGGCAGCACGCATTACGACTCAACAAAAAATACTCAACGCCGCTGAAGCGCTGTTTGCGCGAGACGGCTTTGAACAGACCTCTTTACGGCAGATCACCCACGAGGCGGGAGTGAATCTGGCTTCCGTAAACTATCATTTCGGCTCAAAAAAGGCGCTGATACAGGCAGTCATTGCCCGTTACCTAAGTGTTTTTATGCCTGCTTTAGAGGAACAGCTAAACGAAGCTGAAGCCCAAAAAGACTTAAAAACACAGGCGTTATTTGAGCGTTTCAAACTTCCGCTTGCTAAGTTGACTCAAATCAACAAGCGCGGTCCCGATACTTTTTTACGATTACTGGGCTTTGCTTATTCTGAAATACAGGGGCACTTGCGTAAGTACACTCAGCAAGAGTACGGCAATGTATTACAACACTTACTGCAGCTTTTAAAGCGCACAAATCCGCATTTAGACGAGCAACAAATGTTTTGGCGTCTGCATTTTGTGTTGGGCTCTGTGGTCTTTGCTCAGGTATCCGGGCAAGCACTTATAGAAATAGCGCAGGCTGAGTTTAATCAGCAAATTGGCGCACAAGATGTTATTGACCAACTTATTCCGTTTGTGTCTGGCGGGCTCGAAAATTCGTAAATAAACTGTCGTAAGACTGAGATTTGACTACACTTTCATTGTGATGGTGCACTGGAGATAACCATGGAAATTCTCATTTTGTTGTTGGTTTTAGTAGTACTGGTATTTGCAGTCGGAGATATCCGTCGCAGCCTTATTACAAAACCTGTTTTTGCTATCTTTAAGCGTATTTTGCCACCAATGTCGGATACCGAGCGAGAGGCTATGGAAGCTGGTGACGTATGGTGGGATGGCGAGCTGTTTAAAGGTCGCCCAGACTGGCAGAAGCTGCTGGATATGCCTCAGCCGAAGCTTACTCAGGAAGAGCAGGACTTTATCGATAACCAGTTGAATACGTTGCTGGATATGATCGATGACTTCAAAATTGTGCAGCAAGACAGAGACTTGCCAAAACAAGTATGGGACTTTCTGAGAAAAGAACGTTTCTTCGCCATGATCATTGGTAAAGAGCATGGTGGTTTAGACTTTTCTCCAGCGGCTAACTCGTACATTGTGTCGCGTATTGCCAGCCGTTCAATTAGCGCCGCAGTGTCGGTTATGGTGCCTAACTCACTAGGCCCGGGCGAATTGCTGACGCATTATGGTACTAAAGAACAAAAAGAGTATTGGTTGCCTCGTTTAGCCGATGGTACCGATATTCCATGCTTTGCCTTAACGGGCCCTGAAGCCGGGTCTGATGCAGGCTCCATTCCGGATGAAGGCATTATCTGCAAAGGTGAGCATGAGGGCGAAGAAGTTGTTGGTATTCGTCTGAACTGGTCAAAGCGTTACATTACTCTGGCTCCTTCAGCCACGGTTCTGGGTCTTGCGTTTAAACTGTACGACCCGGAAGGTTTAATGGGCGACAAAAAAGACATAGGCATTACTTGTGCGCTTATTCCAACCAGTCACAAAGGTGTGGAAATTGGCGACCGCCACTTTCCATTGAATCAGGCGTTTTTAAACGGTACTACTTACGGTAAAGACGTATTTATTCCGCTGAAATGGATTATCGGTGGTGAAGACTACGCCGGTAAAGGTTGGCGTATGCTGGTCGAATGTTTGTCAGCGGGGCGCGGTATTTCACTGCCGGCACTGGCAACAGCATCGGGTCATGTTACTCAGCGAATGACGGGCGCATACGCCTATGTACGCCAACAGTTTGGTCTGCCTATTGGTATGTTTGAAGGCGTACAGTCATCAATGGGTAAAATTGGCGGTACGAACTATATTCTCGAATCAATGCGCCGCTTAACAATTTCATCGCTGTGTCAGGGTATGAGTCCATCGGTAGTAACGGCAATGACTAAATACCACATGACAGAAATGGGTCGTGAGGTTATTGAGCACGCTATGGATATTCATGCCGGTAAGGGCATTCAGTTGGGGCCACATAACTACCTGGGGCAGAACTACATGGCAACGCCGGTCTCTATTACGGTAGAAGGGGCTAACATTCTAACCCGTAACCTGATGATTTTTGGTCAGGGGGCGACTCGTTGTCATCCTTATGTGCTGAAAGAAATGCAAGCTGCCGCAAACCCGAATGAAGACGAAGGTATGCGAGAGTTTGACGGCTTGTTGATGAAGCACATAGGCTTTGCGGCCAGCAACGTATTTGGAAGTCTGTGGTTGGGTCTGACAGGCGCACGTTTTGGTGAGTCTCCGGTTAGCGGTGAAACGGCTCAGTATTACCGTAAACTTGGTCGTATGAGTCGCGGTTTAGCATTAGCCTCAGACATTTCAATGTTGATGATGGGCGGTGACTTGAAGCGTAAAGAAATGATTTCAGCTCGTCTGGGCGACGTTTTAAGTCATTTATATATGGGCTCTGCGGTGTTGAAACGCTTTGAAGACGAAGGCCGTCAGGTTGCTGACTTACCTTATGTGCACTATGCATTACAGCACCACCTGCATAGTATTGCTGAAGCTTTCTATGGTTTCTTCGACAACTTCCCGAACCGTGCCGTCGCCTGGATGATGCGTTTAGTGATATTCCCGCTGGGTAATCACTTTAAGAAGCCAAAAGATAACACCTTGCAGGAAATTAGCCTAAGCATGATGGAGCCGGGCGTCACGCGTGATCGCCACACCTTCCTGTGTTACTGGAAAGACGACAAGAACGACCCAACCGGTCACATGGAAAAAGCGTTTTTGTCCATGCTGGAAATGAAGTCGGTTTACAAAACGCTTCGCAAGGCTCAGAAACGCGGTGAATTGTCGGCTAACCTAAACGGTCAGGAACTTGCCGATGCCGCTTTAGAAAAGGGCTTAGTGGATAAAGACACTGCTGAGAAACTGGCAGAAACCGAAGAGCTGAGACTGCTTGCTATTGGGGTCGACAGTTTCGCGCCGGGCATTCTGGAAAACAATCAGTTTTACACGGCAAAAGGTGACTTGAGAAAAGCGGCGGTCAGAGACTGACCACCGCATTCATTTCAACTTAATAAAGTGTTCGACGTTTGTCTTTTAAGTTGAACACTGGGTCCACAAAAGAGCGCTGTTGAGCGCTCTTTTTCGTTTCTGCGCTTGCACTCGCTGTTGCCGGACAACTGCCTGTTTCAATATAGCTGTATGCAGCACCGGTCAGCGGATCTTGCTCGCTTCCCCAATCCGCAATAATTTGATCCTCAACCTCACAGGTAGGAGCCAAGCCGTCGTAATACTGACCCTCACCCTCAGCGTTTACTGTTTCAAAGTTAATAGCGAAAGTCACTTTGTCGCACAATTGTTCAGGCTGCTGGCCGACAGGTTTACCACAGGTATCTTCACCAATAGTGACAACATTCACGTAAGGTTTTAAAGAGTTAATGATAATTTCCGAAGAAGAGCAGCTGCTGCCAGTCGTTAAAACATAGACCGTATCTAAGTCGAGCTGCTGCGTGCCGTCGACTAAGCGAAACTGAAGGGTTTCGTTTTTATCGCTGTTTTGCTCATTAAAGCGGTAAGTTAAAAAGGTTTCGCCCAGTACGTTATTGCCCGCTGCCTGACTGGAGGTTTGATTGGCGTAACGAATTAAGCCACCACCGTTGTAACGCACATCGATAATTAAATGATCAACGCCTTCGTTAGCGAACAAGTCAAAAGCTTCGTTTAAGTCGCTGCCAGTACGATTAATGAAGGAGTCGAGAGTGAAGTAACCGGCGGTTTCTCCGTTATCGAGCGCTGTGGTTTGTGCGCCCATCACAGTGTTGGTTTCAACTTCAACTTTGCTCAGAACATCGGTTTGCTCGGTGCCGTCAGGCTTTTCCCAGGTGAGTGTTTTACTAATGCCTTCTTCGTTTGGTCCTAGGGCATCATCAAATTCACCGCTGGCGATTAGCTCAGCAACTGGCACATCGTCAATGGCTATTAGTTCGTCGGCGCGTTCTATGCCCGCCGTAGCAGCCGGAGAGTCGTTATAAACAAAGCGAATTTTCACGCGAGTATCGCTTATTTGCTCCATTGAAAAACCGAAACCGTAGTAGGTGGCGTTAACGTATAGCTGTTCGTATTCCTCTTCCGTTAAAATATAGCTGTACCGGTCTTCAGGAACACGTAACTCTTCGAGAACAGCGTAAACATCGTCAAAAGCTTCCGGGTCAATACTGTCCTGTAGCTGGTCTGCCCAAAAATAGTCCTCTTTCATGTAATTGAAAAAGCGTTGGTTTTGGTCTTCGACAGAGCAGGTGGCGTAGTTTGAGTCATCAGAGCCACCACAAGCGGAAAGCGTTGCGGCTATGCCAATAAGCAATAAGGATTTTTTAAAGGTCATACTGCGTCTCGCGTGTTGTAAAAATGTTAACTAACAATTTAGCACGGAAAACGAAAAGATGAACACCCAGCGTGGCGCTTTTTACCGCATCGTGGCACACTGCCGACACTGACTACTGACCGTTAAACACAGACGGAGAACAACGACGTTATGGCACAAGTCATGATAGACATTAAGGGCACCGAGCTAACGCCAGAAGACAAAAAGCTGTTGGCACAACCCTCTGTTAATGGACTGATACTGTTTACACGCAATTTTGAGTCGGTCGAGCAGTTGGTTCGTTTAACTCAGGAAGCTCGTATGGCTGCCGCTAAACCTCTACTTATTGCGGTTGACCACGAAGGCGGACGTGTACAGCGTTTCCGGGATGGCTTCAGCGCTATTCCGGCAATGGGCTCACTGCGTCGCATTGAAAGCGCCGATGAGCGCCATCGTGCGGCACGAGACTTAGGTTGGTTAATGGCAGCAGAAGTACAGGCTGTCGGCATAGATATTAGCTTTGCGCCGGTGCTAGATGTTGATGACTGTAGCGAAGTGATTGGCGACCGGGCATTTTCTGATGTCCCTTCAGAGATTTCTGAACTCGCCTCTGCGTTTATTGAGGGCATGCATGAAGCCGGTATGGCCTCTACCGGCAAACATTTCCCGGGGCATGGTTCGGTGCAGGCTGACTCTCACATTGCCATTCCAGAAGACGATCGCACACTGGAGCAAATTCGGGCACATGACTTAAAGCCGTTTTTGTCATTAAGCCAAAAACTTGAAGGCATAATGCCGGCACACGTTATTTACCCGAAAATTGACCCACAGCCAGCTGGCTTTAGTGAGTTTTGGCTACAACAAATACTGCGTAATGAACTGCAATTTAACGGCACCATTTTCAGTGATGACTTGTCGATGCAGGGCGCGACTGTCGCGGGCGACATGCAGCAAAGGGCGTTAGCCGCATTGAATGCAGGCTGCGATATGATACTGGTTTGTAATGACAGAGCAGGGGCTTTACAGGTACTCGACGCAGAGCTTCCGGCAACCGAGCCAGAAAGTGCTCAGCGTGTTCAACGTATGCTGATGAGCGAGTCTGCTGTTGGTCTGGAAGAGTTGAAGCGCACCGAGCGCTGGCAACAAGCACAGCGCTGGCTTTCAGTGGTTAATTAAGCTTCGTAAGGAATGGGGTCTTCAACGCCGTTGGCAGCGAAGGCCTCTAAACGTTCCACACAGGCACCACACTTACCACAGGCCTTGTCACGGCCGTTATAGCACGTCCAGGTTTGGCTGTAGTCCAGGCCCATTTTCAGGCCATCGGCTAAAATGGCGTTTTTATCGACGTCTAAATACGGAGCATGAACCGCCACCGGTTCGTAGTTGGCCATTTTACTGACCACATCCATTTGGCGCACAAACTCCGGGCGACAGTCCGGGTAAATGGCGTGGTCGCCTGAGTGAGCGCCGTAATACACCGCAGAAGCTTCCTGAGACACCGCATAACCAATGGCTAGCGACAACAAAATCATATTGCGGTTAGGTACCACCGTCGACTTCATCGACTCTTCTTCGTAGTGTCCCTCGGGAATTTCAATGTCGTCGGTTAATGAACTGCCGGACAGTAGTTGGTTAATGGCAGTAATATCGACTACTTTATGCGGAATTCCATGCTGTTTGCAGACGTTAGAAGCAACTTCTAGCTCCTTCACATGGCGCTGACCGTAGTTAAACGACAGTGCCAGCACCTCATTACCTTCCTGCAATGCTTTGTGCAGCACCGTAAACGAATCCATTCCACCTGAATAAATAACAACGACCTTTTGCGACATGCTGTAACTCTCCGTATAATCTGCGGTCTATCCACCTTAATAGAAGCCATTTTAACGAAAGCTATGTCTTATCGCATCAACGAAATTTTCGAGACTCTACAGGGCGAGGGCACCTTTACTGGTGTGCCATCCATATTTGTGCGCTTGCAAGGCTGCCCAGTGGGTTGTCCGTGGTGCGACACCCAACATACCTGGGAAACCAACGACAGCGACAAAGTCAGCACCAACGAGATGATGGCAAAAACCGAAGCCTCGTCAAAATGGGCAGAAATGGCCGCTGAAGACATAGTAAAACGCTTTGAGCAAGAAGGTTACGCCGCCAAACACGTGGTCATAACCGGCGGCGAGCCCGCTATGTTCGACTTGCTGCCGCTAGGTGAAGCCTTAGAAGCCAAAGGTTACCAACTGCAAATAGAAACCAGCGGCACCTTCGAGCTAAAAGTGACCAACAACACCTGGGTAACCGTGTCGCCTAAGTTAGACATGCCCGGCGGCTACCTGGTGCGCCCAGACTGCATGGCACGCGCTAACGAAATAAAACACCCGGTTGCCATGCAAAAACACATAGACGCTTTAGATTCACTGCTAAAACGTTGCCCACCCAAAGCCGACGCTATTATTTGCCTACAACCCATAAGCCAGCGCCCACGCGCCACCGAGCTTGCCATGCAAACCTGCATTGAGCGCAACTGGCGCTTGTCTGTGCAGATGCATAAATATCTTAATATTGAGTAAGACATTGACTACTTGTGCTCTGACCCTCTGAAAGTCGATCTATACTTCCTGTCCTAACTCGCCAAGCAAGGCAAATTTTGACAGGAGGTTTTATGAAACGGAAATTCATTTCACGCAGTCGCGGTCAGGGAATGACCGAATACATCATCATTGTTGCGCTTATTGCTGTTGCTGCAATTGGCGTCTACTCACTGTTCGGCAAAGCCATACGTAACCAAGTTGCTGGCCTGGCTCAGGAAATGACAGGACAGTCATCTAGTCAACAACTCAACAGAGCCAGACAGTCATCCCGCCGTGCAGGTACCGTTGCTAACACTGATGTAAACCTCGGCAATTATGACGAGGCGACCGAACAGGGCGACAACTAAAATGTTGGGCTTTCGAAAGAAGCAAACAGGGCAAACGTTGGTCATGATGACCGGCGTTTTGCTCTTGGTCGCAAGTTTACTGTTTGCTGTGACCGATATGGGCAAACACGCACGCCAACAGTTTTATCTGCAAAGTGTCGCCGACAACGCTGCATATAGTGCCGCAGTAGCCATGTCGCGACAGATGAATTTCATGGCCCTGACAAACCGAGCGCTTATTGGCAACCAAGTTGCAATTGCCCAGTGGGTTGGCCTGGCAAGTTATTTGGCCATGCTGGAACGCACTGCAGAAAACCTTGAAACCATTACCTCGTTTATTCCTTACGTAGCTCAAATAACCCGAGCTATATCGATGATTGTTGAACGCATTGAGGAGAGCTTTGCGGAAGTGGCTAGTCGGTTGGTTGCGTTTCAAACCTTTGTCATTCGGGGTATATCGTTTGCCCAAAGAGCACTGGATGCAAATTTTGTTATACAGCTACCTTTACTGATAAATGATGTGGTTTCAGAGCACTCCGAAGAATTAAATTGGAATGCTTTCCATGGTGGAGGAGTTCTACCCTTTCCCAGTTTGTGGTCGTTAAAAGCAGACTATAAGTCTACTGAAAATGAAGAAAACTCTCAGTTCCTTGAACGCCTGACTATAAAAAGCTTAGACCCTTTTAGCCTAACCAGAAGTTATGACTGGGTCGATTTATATAGCTTTAAAGTAGCTAAAAGCGGTGGAACAGAAGTAACCAGAAATAATAACGGTGGTTGGGATTGGCATGGACTTGATTCGGTGTCGCTTCATACGAGACGGTGGTTAATTGGTGGCTTCCGTGAAACGCTTCCTATGGGGTGGGGAGCAAAAGCCCAAGATCAGCGCAGATACCGTCGGTCAAATTATGGCGGAGCTTTTTCGGTTAACTCTATGTCCTCCAGTTTTGGGCTCTCTCAAATGGGATCTCTTAACGTGGAGCAGGATAGTTTTGGCTACATGAGGTTAAATAATTTACTAGTTTCTAGCATGGATTCGGTGATAGTGAAAATCGATAACGGAGAGCAAACTGCTTATGCCAAGGCGATGACCAAATTCACTAGGCCTAAGCATATATTTCCTCGCTCCGACTCAAGAGTCGAAATGGATAACTTATTTAACTCACTTTGGGAAGCTAGCTTGAAGCCTCTGAGTAGCATAGATAAGGCGGTGTTTGGTGGACAAGAGTTTATCTAGATATGTATTTGGCCAAAGTGCTACAGAATGCTTAGTGGCTCTTAGTTTACTTGTCGTTATTTTAGGATCGCTTAGTGGTTTATTAGTTCCAGCATCAGAAGACAGTGAGAAGTTGTTAAAACTATCCAGGCAGGTTGTGTGGGAGAAAGTTAGAGATCGTGAAAAAACTCAAGTAAGCGGGAACTATCGACTAAACAACTATTTGGGCAGTGTTATTGGACTTATTGATGACTTAGTTCCAGTTGAACTAGAAGGTACAAACTTAAGAATGACAAAGACAAACTATATTCCGAAGTTCGGGATGGTTCGACTGACTGATAGTTGGGAGCCTAAACATCGAGATGGCCTAGTAAAGCGTCCTGCTTCACTAGTAATTAACAACGTACTTTCTGGAGAGGTTATGGAAACAATTCAAGACGGTCTTGGAAGAGCCTTTTTAGCAAAAGAGTTAGAGTCTGACTCGTTAATATTTGGTCACATCGATCCAGATGTGGTTCCGGAAAGCTCGATAAGAGAGAGGTAGTTATGGATTTACCAGATGTATTTGATGATTGGTCGTGGAGCCAACAGTCAATCAGTTCCCTTGAAAGTATAGTTGCTTACCATCTTGAGGCTCCAAGTGAACCTAACTGGGATAAAATTGAGGCAGAATATCCTGGCTGCATAGGTGCAGAAACTTCCATGTGGATGTGCCTTCAAGAAGATTCCCATCTGACATTATTCGAGCCGACTGAGGGACGCTGGATATTGGCTTCAGTGCCATTAGTTTTCAAAGAAAACTCTATAGAAGGGCCAATGATGCCGCTGCACTTTGTGGAGCGTGACGATGAGAAAGTATGGGCCTATTACTCCCTTTTTAATATGCAAGGCACTAAATCGTTTATGCGCTTTGAGCACGGTAAAAATGTCGAGTCTGTCAAATCATCTGAAACAGAGGAAGATATTTGGTTGCTTAAAGGTGATTTGGGCAAGCTTACCTTCTCGCAGCAAGGCGAGTTAGTAATTGTTACGCATGCCGTGTCAGCTGATTCAACAGTTTACTCTGAGAACCTTCGTGATGAACAAACAGACGTTAAAAGAGACAAGCGGCCGTCCTTTTTTGATGACTGGTCATGGTCTCAAAAATCGATAAGTGCTCACGAAGAAATAATGGGGTACCACCTAGATAATCCTCAATATCCAGATTGGGAAGAAATTAGAAAAGACTATCCATGGTGTGTAGGTGGTGATGTTGTTCCTTGGATTTGCGACATCGACGGTGTGGAGTGGACTTTCTACGAAGGAAAAAATGGTCAGTGGGTGTTAGTTGCTAATAACGACTATATAGGGCCTGACGTAGTAGAAATGCCGAACATGAGGATATACCAAGAATCGAATGAAAAAGAAGATATCCGAGTGTACTTATCCCCTGGAGATATGGAGCTTTCTCAACAAGGACTGCTTTTTGTGAATAATCAAAAAATTGAGTCTTTCGAATCTTTTAAAGTAGATAACGATGTGTGGAATTTGCGGAATAACTTGGGAAGAGTAACTTTTACCCCAGCTGGAAAGTTTGTGGTAGTTGTTCATAGCGTTCCAAAAACAGCGAATTAACTTAGCGATAAAATAACGAGCAAACTAAGAGGGAACTAAGAGGGAACTTATGATTGCTGATATTCCAACAGGGTTTGATCAGTGGCAGTGGACGCAAATGCCAGTAGCAAATAATACCGGTGCGAAAGCCTACTTTTTACAAAATCCGAAAATACCAGACTGGGAACTTCTAAAAGACTTTTATCCATATTGCGACCGCAATAAGTTCGATTTTTGGTTATGCCAAATTGAGAATAAAAACTGGACCTTTTTTAAAGGAACAGATGACACATGGGTTCTTAGTAAAATTATTACTACGGATATTGAAGGGGCTAAGTTAGTTGGCCCATTTTTCGTGTTGTCGCAGACCGAACAAAATGGCAAGGAAGTTTGGGTTTATGTATCGCACTACAGTCTGGGTGATGTGCAAAAGATCTTAAAACTTAAATACAGCCAGAAGATACGTTCTTTTCGCTCCATAGAGATGCCGAATGATCTGTGGGAGTTTAAGGACGGCTTAGGTCGGTTGGTATTTTCTCAGCAAGGCGAATATGTCGTTATGGTTCATGTGATATGACTGCGTATCAACGCGGACAGGCATCGGTTGAATGGATGCTTCTTTCGATACTCGTCATGTTAGCGCTGGTTGTTGTAGAAGATAACTGGTCAGTTATTGATTATTTAATAGAGACAGGGAATAGAGTCAGGGAGTTTTACGATTTTATCTGGCGTCATTTAGTGCTCATTCCAGGAGGGGGTTCGTGAGTAAAAAAGCAAAAGGGATATTTGCAGTCATTTTTAGTTTAATTATTTCTTTAATTACTGTTTTCATGATTAATGAATACCTCAACACGGAAACTCAACGCCGTGTGGAGCAAGCATCAGCTGATACTCACTCTGTTGTGGTTTTCGCTAACGATTTAACTGCAGGAACAATTGTATCGGCAAAAGATTTGTTGGTTCGGCAATATCCTAGCCATCTAATTAATCATAATTGGTTCTTACAGAACGAAGCCGGTCTCATTATTGGTCAGGAACTTAGAGTAGATGGAAGTAAAGGAGAGCCTGTATCAAAGCGAGGTTTATTAAACCAGCAAAATACCGGTTTGTCGCGTCAGCTGCCCGATGGGCATTATGCAATTACAGTTAGCACCGATAACCTGGGGCTTCACAATGCTTTATTGAAGCCTGGAGATGTTGTTGATATCGCATTTGTGGGTGAACACTTTGAAAGCGGTATCGCGACCGAGTCGTTCGAGAATATTGAGGTGTTCGATATTCATGGGCTTAACGATGGCTATGGAAGCTACGCGTTGACTTTACTTATCAAGCCAGACGATGTTGACGAATTTACCCGGGCTATGGGCAGTGGAATGCTGGTCTGGGCAAGAAGTTCGTCGAGTTCGAGAGAAGATGTTTGGAACACGGAAAGTTTAACTTCAAAGGTGATGTCATGGACGGCATATTAAAGTACACACGAGCGCTAACTTGTCTGTTTTTAGTTTTATCGGCTTTTAATGTTCTAGCTAATAATATTGATAACCACGTTATTGAGCTTGGTGGTTCGACTTCAATTAATATTTCGCCAGGGACTAACGTGCTCGTTAGCGACGAAAATATCATAAAAGCGAAGCTCCTCAGTAATGAGCAAATTATTCTTAAAGCGGTGAGTGTAGGCAGTACAGATGTCTGGCTTAAGCATGGTGACAAAAGCAAAAAGATTTTAGTAACTGTCGCCCCCTCGAATAAAGGGGTATTGAAAGAGCGAATTAAAGCATTGTCTGCGGTTGAGAATGGGCTTCATTTAGAAGAGCGCAATGGTCTTATGGTCCTTTCAGGTTCGGTTTCTTCCAAAGCCTATAATCTCATTAAGGCGTTAGCTCAGGGGGAGTCGAATATAATGAACTTGACCTCGATGCAAGAGAGTGAAGAGCCGATGCTGACGTTGCGAGTAAATATACTCGAAACAAAGCGACAAGCTTTGGAAGATATTGGCATTCGCTGGCAAGGAGCATCAGAGGGGCCATCTATATCAAGCGCAGTTTCTGGTTTATTTGATTGGGAGCTTGATATCGCATCCCAGCTTATGTTTATGAAACGCCATGGTTTAGCGAAACTTTTGGCCAACCCAACGCTCTCTACTCAGAGTGGCGAGAAAGCCAGTTTTTTGGCCGGCGGTGAGCTTCCCATTCCTCAAGTTGTTGCCCAGGGTATGCAAGATGTGACTTTCCGTGAGTATGGCATTCGACTCATAGTTGAACCTGTTGTTTTAAAGGATGGGCGCATTAAAACAAAGTTAAGTGCCGAACTGAGTAATATTGATCCTGCGGTTTCTGTGGCGGGAGTACCCGGTATTTTGACCAGACGCACTGAATCTGTGTTTCTCTCTGAAGACGGCGACACTATGGTTCTGTCTGGCTTATTAAACGTGGATAAATCTAACCAGTCGGATGAAATGCCGGGTTTAGGAGAGCTTCCGGGGTTGAATCGAGTATTCGGGAGTCAGCAACACCGGGAGCAAACAACAGAGCTTGTGGTTATGGTTACTGCTGAAAAAATGTCATCGGCTGACAAACGACGTTTAGATAAAGAGCAAAAACGGGAAGAAAGAAATAACTGGTTCAAGGACGAGTCAGTATTACAACTAAGGGAGCTGGTTCATGAAAATACAACAAGCCATTGAAACTCTGCGAAACCGTCTTGATGTTCGCGACAGTCAAATTGAAGCATTGGACGAAACAGGGCTGCGTGAGTATGCGCGTCGCTTTCTACAAGAAGTCTCTGACTTCGACCCCAGAGTCATTGAAGACGCTATTGCTGAAGTTATTGGTTTAGGGCCTATAGAAAGGCTTTTAGCCGATGATTCCGTCAGTGAAATAATGGTCAACCGTTACGATAAAATCTTTGTCGAACGCAGCGGTAAATTACAAAAAGCGGTTGAGGTATTTACCTCAGAAGATGCACTAAGAAGAGCAATTGATCGCATTGTTTTGCCGTTAGGCCGACATATTGATGATGCTTCTCCTATGGTCGATGCCCGTTTGCCTGATGGCTCTCGTGTTAATGCTGTTATATCGCCCCTGGCGACAAAAGGTGCTTGTCTTACTGTTCGGAAATTTTCTAAACAGTCATTAGGAATTAACGATTTGGTAAACAGCGGCTCTTTGACTCAGCAAGCGGCTGACTTCTTAAAGCTGGCGGTACGTTGCAGGCAAAACATTATAGTGTCCGGGGGCACGGGAACTGGTAAAACGACGTTGCTCAATATTCTGTCGCACGAAATTCCTGAAGGGGAGCGCGTCTTAACCATTGAGGATGCTGCGGAGCTACAGTTAAATCATGACAATTTAATTGGCCTGGAGTCTCGCCCTAAGAACCAGGAAGGCACCGGCGATGTGGGTATTCGAGAATTGGTGATCAACGCTTTGCGAATGAGGCCAGATAGATTAGTGGTAGGTGAGTGTCGAGGTGCAGAAGCCTTGGATATGTTACAGGCAATGAATACCGGTCATGCTGGCTCTCTTTCCACAGTTCATGCAAATAGTGCCCGTGATGCGCTCAGACGGCTGGAAGTTATGGTTTTAATGGGTGGAATAGAGCTACCAGTCAGCGCTTTGAGGCAACAAATATCAAGTGCTGTAGATATTATCGTGCAAATTGCCCGAGCACCCGATGGACGACGGTTAGTTGTAAGCATTGATGAGCTCACGGGTATTGATGACGACGTTTTACAAATGTCGCCGTTGTTTAGTCGGGAAAGCGCAGAACATTCCTTGACCAGTAATCAAACGTTGTGTCGCTTTGCAGAGCAGCAGTCGGATGATATTCGAGAAAGCCTGTTTAAAACCCTGATGGGTGATGAATCATGTATATCGTCTTTTTAGTACTGCTTATTACTCTGACTGTATCTTGTTGGTTTTGGCTATTTTCACATGCGACACCAGACAAGTATCAGGAGTTCGAGAACAAGTTAAAGCTATCAACCGTTCGCTCTCTGGAAGACTTTTTTCTTAACCTTCCGGTTAGCTGGCTGGTTCGTGGTTACTTGCTATTGTTAGTTATTCTGCCAGTTATTGTTTGGCTTACTTCCCCGGTTTTGTGGGCTATTTGTAGTTTTGTTCTTACGTTAATTGCACCGCCTTTCATGTATCGCTTTCTTAAAAAGAAACGGTTCGAGAAGTTAGAGAAACAATTGCCCGGTATGCTCATTAGCTTGAGCAACCAAATCCGCAGCGGTGCCAGTGTCAGCACTGCTTTTAAAAGCTTTAAAGGCAGTATGCAACCTCCGCTTGGGCAAGAAGTTGATGAAATGCTTCGTCAGGAAAAAGTTGGGCGGCCTTTCATAGAGTGTCTTGATGACTGGCAACGCCGGGTCCCGATCTTTTCCGTCAAACTGGTTGCTCAAGCATTAAAGCTGGGGCTGAAAAGTGGCGGACAGCAATCCGATATATTCCTGAGGCTGGCGGAAAATATTCAACAGCAACAACATATAAAAGAGCGGCAACTGACATTAACGTCACAAGCAAGAATGCAGGCGAAGATACTCGTGTTAATGCCAGCTGGTTTGTATTTTTTATTAGGGTGGATAAAGCCTAATCACACTGCTGTTTTTACTGAGTCGTTTATTGGTATGGGAATGCTCGCTGCCAGTTTGTTATTGATGATTTTAGGCGGGTGGATGGTTAAGAAAATAATGAACCCGGATGATGATTAATGTTGTTACTTTTTATATTGATATTTTTTGTCAGTACAGTGGTGTTCTTCGGTACTTATAAATTATGGAGTTATCTTCAGTTAAGTTCTGTTCTGGACAGAGAAATAAACCACTTATGGCAAAGAGCACCGGATAAACTGAAAGTCGTTGTCGAACGTTATTTGGTTCTTAAGTTTGCAGGTAATAAAGCACACTTATCATTTTTTGTGTGGTTACTCCTGGCTACTATAAGTGCAGCTACTTCTATCACAAATAGAGAGCCTTTGGTGTTTATATTTTTTGCTCTCGTTTTATTGATGGTCTTCAACAAAAGACGAACGTTATGGCTAAAACGAAATAAAACCTTAGTGAAGGAATTACCGGACTTTTGCGACCTTATTTCTATGATGATGGCATCTGGAGTTCCGTTAATTCTTGCGTTGGAAAAAGTTGCAGACTCATGCAATGAAAGACTTTTAGCCTCTGAAATAAACGCTGTTGTACAGAGGTTACGTCGCGGCAATGGGTTTGATGCCTCAATGAAGGCTTTATCTGATGGTTGTGATGCTAAACCGATTAAAGAATGGGTAACAATGTTGGTTAAAGGGCATCAGCAGGGAGCCAGTCTTACTAAACCCTTAAGGTTTTTTGCGCACCAGCTACGTCAGGAACTGCTTAATAGCGCTGAAAAGAGAGCTCAGGAAGCACCGGTAAAGCTCTTGTTTCCATTAGTAACCTGCTTTTTTCCGGTTAACTTTTTGGTCATCTTAGGACCTATTATTTTACAAATGAGCCAGGGAGGGTTCACATGACGAAAGAGCAACCAGTCATTTTATGGACTGATGTTCGAAAAATGTCGAAATTTCACCAGAGGTTAATTGGGATGTTAGGAGAGGACCAGCCAACGTCGGATATGGCTTACTGGTTCCCTTATTGCAAATCGATTCATACCTGGGGGATGAAAGAGCCTATAGACGTTATCGCGTTAGATAAACAGCAATGCATAATGGAAGTAAGACGCTTCATCTGTCCCAACGAAGTTCATTGGTTTAAAGGAGCACACAGTCTAATAGAAACGGTGGCCAGTAGTTACTGGCCGTTAGAGTCCTGGCTAGGAAAGCCTGTCATATTTAATAAAAAGCAAGGAGCGCTTCGTGAAAATTATCACTTCGATTGCAGTATTAACCTTAATTGTTAGCCTCAGTGGTTGCAGCGCAACTGTTGCAGAGCAAAAGCAAAGCTTAAAAAGCTTTGAGAACGCTAAAAGCTGGTATTTATCTGGTGATCTCGATTCAGCTGAGCATCATTTACAGTGGCTTCACAGTAAAGGGCTGGCTAGTTCCCAAAGCTGGGCTTTACTAGGAAATATCTACTTTAGGCAATATCGCTTTGAAGCCAGTGAGCAGGCATATGTGCGTTCACTTGAGTTCGATTCATCAAATAACGATATCTGGTTTAACCTTGCTCTAAACCAGCTTAGGCAAACAACCAACACGTTAATGGATGCCCGGGTTCAGCTTAAAGAAACTGATGACCAATTAGATGGACTTCTGAAAGATCTTTTAGGCTTACAAAAACTGTCTATCGAGGATATAAAATAGGCGAGTATAAGCTCGCCTATTATCGAAAACCTTAACGCACCGAATGCTTCAGTATGCGTGACTTCTGGCGTTGCCAGTCACGCTCTTTCACCGTGTCGCGTTTGTCGTGCGACTTCTTACCTTTGGCCAGGTGTATTTCCAGCTTGGCCCAAGGGCCTTTCCAATACATGGCGGTTGCCACAATGGAGTAGCCTTCGCGCTCGGCGGCACCAATCAGTTTGTCGAGCTCTCGACGTTTTAGCAGCAATTTACGGCTACGGTCGGGCTCGCAGTATACGTGCGAAGACGCCTGGTTCAGCGGTTGTATTTCCGCACCCAGTAAATAGGCTTCGCCGTCTTTAATAATGACGTAGCTGTCGCTTATGTTCGCTTTACCGGCGCGTATACTTTTAATTTCCCAGCCTTGCAGACTAATGCCTGCCTCGAACTTGTCTTCGAGGAAATATTCATGGCGGGCTTTTTTGTTCAGCGCAATGGTATTAGACGATTGTTTTAGTTTCTTTTTGCTCATAAGGGCTATTATACCTATGCACACTGAAAAGAAAATTGCTTTAAGGGCTTCAAAGCATATCTGGTTGCGTTATTATTGCGCAGTCAAATTTTAGCGGTAGAGAAAAACATGCCCAGTATCGAAAAAAGTGCGTTAGTTTCATACAGTGCAGAGCAAATGTTCAACTTGGTCAACGACATTGACTCGTATCCGGAGTTTGTTCCCGGGTGCGCCGACTCGCGTGTGGTTGAGCAAAATGGCGACTATAAAGTAGCGTCGTTGCAAATAAGCAAAGCAGGCATTCAAAAAACCTTCACCACGCGTAATCGGTTAGTAAAGCCAGAGCGCATCGACATGGAGCTTGTTGACGGTCCTTTTAAAAAGCTGACCGGCGGTTGGGTGTTTAAACCATTGTCAGACGATGCATGTAAGGTAGAGCTCAAGTTGGACTTTGAGTTCTCCAGTCGGTTGTTAGGCATGGCCTTTGGCAAAATCTTTAGTGAAGTTACGTCAAAAATGGTCGATGCCTTTGTGAAGCGTGCAGACCAAGTATACGGAAGCTAACATGGCGAACACTCTGACGATAGAAGTGGCCTACGCCACACCCGAAAAGCAACTGATTCTGACGGTGCACCCGCAAGAGGGCGCAACGGTAGAAGAGTGTATTTTACAGTCGGGTATTAAAGAGCACTTTCCGGAGATTGATCTTAGCACTCAGAAAGTCGGTATCTGGAATAAGGCGTCAAAGTTAGATGCCACGCCGCGAGACGGCGACCGCATTGAAATTTATCGCCCACTTATTGCTGACCCGAAAGCGGTACGTAAACGCCGCGCGGAAGAAGCAAAACAGTCTGGACGAGCTGACAAAGTAACCGGTGGCAGACCGGATGCTAAGCGCAAAGCGCAGGAGTCGAAACCCGAATGAAGCTGTACATAATGCGTCATGGAGAGGCTCACTACCCGAAAGGAAGCTATTCAGACAGAGAGCGTCGCCTAACCCCGGAAGGCGAGCGTGAGGTACTCACTACAACGCGATGGCTGGTTGAGCGTCACCGTGAGGTAGACAGTGTGTTTGTGAGTCCGTATTTACGAGCGCAACAAACAGCAACGGTTTTGTTTTCAGAGCTGAAAACCAAGCACCGAGAGAATTGTGACGCAATTACGCCTGACGGTCACGCGGCGGCTGTAATTAGCTGGTTAGCGGCGGAAATAGAAACTCACGGCTATGAAACTGTAGTGTTGGTGTCTCACATGCCATTGGTTAGCTACCTGGTGCATGAGCTGGACGCCAGTGTACAACCACCTATTTTCCCAACGGCAGGCATTGCGGTTATTGAATTTTCGCCAGAAACCTTAACGGGTAAATTTCAGCAGTTAATGATTGCTGAAAAATGCGCGGGTTAATTGTCATTGACGCGAAGTAACACCAGTAACGACGCGTCGCCGCCCCATTCACGAGGAGCCTGATGAAAGGCTCTGACTAACGGGTGTTGCACTAACCAGTGTGGCACCTGTTGTTTTAATTTGCCGCTGCCGTGTCCATGCATAATGCAGCAACAATCAATGCGCTCTTTCTCACAGGCGATAAGCAAAGCGGCAAGCTCCTGGCGGGCGGTTGCCAAGTTCATTCCGTGTAAGTCGAGCAGCAACTCGGGTGTATAGTCGCCACGCCTTAGCTGTTTGGTTAAGTAAGTCGACTCACCATCGGCAGTAAATTGCATAGCGCCTTCGCTAAAATATGCTTCAAAACCGTCTGAAAAATACTGGCTGGCTTCGCGGCTGGCTGCGGCTATGTCCTGGGGACTGTTGCCTTGTCTTTGTGTATTCCGTCGCTTTAATTCAGAAACTTTGGGTGGCTCTGGTGGTCGCTTGTCCTGCTCAATAGGAGCTGCACCCTGAGCTGCCTCGCGAAAAAGCGCGATGTCGTCTTCTGACAATGAGGATGAAGAGCTTTTCTTTGCGACCATGACTAATGAAAACCGAGTGAAATTAAGGTATCTTTAACACCAATAAAGACCATCAGTATAAAACATTCGTTGTTCAGGAGACAGCCCTTGCACGTTCGAAATCGGGAACAAGCCATTGAAGAACTTCATAGTATCGATGATTTGATACGCTGGAGTGTCAGCCAACTTAACCAGTCTGACGTGTATTACGGGCATGGCACGGACAATCCTATTGATGAGACTCGCGCGCTTTTAAGCTATGCCTTGCAACTGACTACTGAACAGTTGGCCGCTATGGGACACTGCCGTGTGCTGACAAGCGAAAAGCATGAATTCATTGAGCTGTTAAACCAGCGCATTGAGCACAAAATGCCAGCCGCGTATTTAACGCACCAAGCGTATTTTGCGGGGTTACCGTTTTACGTGGACGAGCGAGTTCTGGTGCCACGCTCACCCATAGCCGAACTTATTGAGAACGGCTTCCAGCCTTGGTTAACCGAGCAACCTAAGCGTGTACTGGACCTGTGTACAGGCGGTGGTTGTATTGCTATTGCGTGCGCTTATGCATTTCCGGACGCAGAAGTAGACGCACTCGACGTGTCGACAGAAGCGCTGGAAGTGGCTGAATTCAATATTGAACAGCATGGTTTGCTGCATCAGGTAACGCCTATTCAGTCAGACTTATTTGAGGCTGTACAAAATGAAAAATACGACCTCATTGTGACGAACCCGCCTTACGTCGATGCAGAAGACATGGCCGACTTGCCGGATGAATATCATCACGAGCCTGAACTAGGTCTGGCAGCAGGCGAGGACGGTCTCATTTTGGTCGATAAAATGCTTATGGAAGCGGCGGACAAACTGAACGATAACGGACTCTTTGTTTGCGAAGTGGGAAATTCAATGCCAGCGCTGGCGCAAAAATATCCGCGCACGCCATTTACCTGGATAGAGTTTCAACATGGCGGCGATGGTGTATTTTTGCTGACCAAAGAGCAGCTTGAAGAACATAAGCAGCGTCAACTAAATAACTCAAAGTAGGGCTAGCGCATGCCGGGAAATTCGTTTGGACAACTGTTTCAAGTTACAACCTTTGGTGAAAGCCATGGTCCGTCATTAGGTGCGGTGGTTGATGGCTGCCCACCAGGCCTTGAGCTGTCTGAAGCGGACTTGCAAGAGGCGTTGGACAGACGCCGCCCGGGGCAAAGTCGTTATACAACAGCGCGTCGCGAAGCCGATGAGGTACGTATTCTTTCCGGTGTGTTTGAAGGCAAAACCACAGGTACTCCTATTGGCTTGCTTATTGAAAATACAGACCAACGCAGCCAGGACTATTCGAAAATTAAAGATACCTTCCGTCCCGGGCACGCAGACTATACCTATGAGCATAAATATGGCATTCGGGACTACCGTGGTGGTGGGCGTTCGTCAGCGCGTGAAACGGCAATGCGTGTGGCGGCCGGTGCTATTGCAGAAAAACTGTTAGCGCAGCAGGGCATTAAGATTCAGGCCGCGTTGACGCAAATGGGCGATATTAAAGCGAAAGACACAGACTGGCAGGAAGTGAGAAATAACGAGCTGTTTTGTGGTGACGTTAATGCCATCGAGCCTATGCAAGCGCTTATTAAACAGCTATTAAAAGAAGGTGACTCCGTGGGTGCCCGCATTCGAGTGCAGGCAACTGGGGTGCCGCCGGGCTGGGGAGAGCCAGTGTTTGATCGTCTGGATGCCGACTTAGCTAAGGCGCTTATGAGCATTAATGCAGTAAAAGCGGTAAGTGTCGGTGACGGCTTTGATGTGGTGACCCAAAAAGGCTCTGAGCACAGAGATGAAATGACAAAGAAGGGCTTTTTGTCGAACCATAGTGGCGGTGTTCTGGGTGGTATTTCCAGCGGTCAGCCCGTTATCGCAGACATTGCGTTGAAACCAACGTCAAGCATTTCAATCAGTGGGCAAACCATAGACAAATGGGGCAATGATCAACCCGTTGTCACAAAAGGGCGTCATGACCCTTGTGTGGGGATTCGGGCAGTACCCATTGTTGAGGCGATGACATCACTGGTATTGGTCGACCATTGGTTGCGACAGCGGGCTCAGAACGCGCAGGTAAAAACAGAAACACCCGATATCAGTCGTTAACCAGTAGCATTTAAGACGTATGCCAAACGAATTGACACATCATTATTCTCGTTTAATTGAGATATTTAACGACTGCTTTCGTACCCGTTATAACACGGTGTTGGTGGCGGGTGATGACGAGCCGTATTACGAACCGGGGAAGGGCGGCGAGCCTAATAAGATTGTATTTGCTCATGGCTTTTTTGCGTCGGCGTTGCATGAGACCGCGCACTGGTGCATTGCCGGTGAAAAGCGCCGGCAACAGTTCGATTACGGCTACTGGTACGAACCCGATGGCCGCAATGAACAGCAACAGCGCGAATTTGAACAGGTTGAACGAAAGCCTCAGGCGCTGGAGTGGCTATTTTCACTGTGTGCAGGTTTTAAGTTTGATGTGAGCGTCGACAACTTAAGTGGTGTTGAGGTCGACAGGCATGCATTTAGTGAGGCTGTCGCCAAACAGTTAGAGAGCTATCTGGCAACCGACACCTTGCCGCCCAGAGCAAAGATATTTGCAAAAGCGCTGTGTAAGGCGTTTAATTGTGAGTGGCCAAGTTGCCAAATGATTCAGGATTAACAAGGAGTTACTTATGTTTTTAAGAGCACTATTGGTTACTGTTGCTATTTTAGGGCTTAGCGCTTGTGAGACGATTGAAGGCGCAGGCCAAGACTTAGAAAAAGCCGGTGAAGCCATTCAGGACGAAGCAAACGAAGAGTAACAATGACAGCAGTAAACCGTTTAACGGTTGGCCTGGTGGTTAATCCGTACGCAGGTATTGGCGGCGCCATTGCTTTAAAAGGAAGTGATGGCGCCGATATTCGTGAAAAGGCATTAAAAGCCGGTGCAGAGCGCAAAGCAATGCAGCGTGCAGAAACCGCGTTAAAAATCCTCCAGAATTATCAAAAACAGCTCGACTTTGTCACTTGTGGTGGCGAAATGGGCGAAAATGTATTGAAGTCTCTAGGGTTTTCTTACCAAACCGTATTTAACCCGAATACTCAGGAAACGTCATCGGACGACACCAAACAAGCCGTAAAAGCGATTATTGATAAAAACGTCGATATCCTGCTGTTTGCTGGTGGTGATGGCACCGCTCGTGATGTTTACTCTGTGGTTCCTGATAACCAATTGGTTTTAGGTATTCCGGCCGGAGTGAAAATTCATTCGGGTGTTTACGCTATTAGCCCAACAGCAGCGGGGCGTGTTATTGAGAAAATTCTCAAAGGTGAGCTTTCGAGTATTCACGATTCAGACGTGATGGACATTGATGAAAGCGCCTTTAGAGAAGGCGTCGTCAAAGCGCGGCGTTATGGTGAAATGTCGGTGCCGGCCGAGCTTGAATATGTTCAAGCCGTGAAAATGGGCGGTAAAGAGAGCGATGAGTTGGTGCTTGATGACATAGCGGCAGAAGTTATTGAGCGAGTGGACGACGAACTGTTAGTGATGGGGTCGGGTTCGACCATTGCTGCCATAATGGACGATATGGGTATTGAAAATACGTTATTAGGTGTCGATCTCGTTCAAAATGAAACGCTGGTTAAAAGTGACGTTACCGAGAAAGAGTTGTTTGAAGCCGTCTCTAATGCACCCAATTCAGTCAAACTGGTTATTACGCTTATCGGCGGACAGGGGCACTTGTTTGGGCGCGGTAATCAGCAGCTTAGTCCGCGAGTTATTCGGGCCATTGGTAAAGACAATATGTGGGTTGTCGCGACTAAGGCAAAGCTGAAGTCATTAAATAACCAACCGCTTCGAGTCGACACTGGCGACAGTGAACTCGACAACGAATTGTCGGGAACAATTCGGGTCATTACCGGCTACCACGACGAAGTACTCATGCCCGTGGCAGCCGTCAGTTAATTTAAAACTGTGACTTAGGTAAATGAACGACTAAGCCGTCTAGCTCGTCAGTGACTTCAATTTGGCAGCTCAGACGGCTGTTATCCTGAGGCTCCATGACCATATCTATCATGTCTTCTTCCTGCTCAGATGGCTCAGGAATTTTATCCTGCCACTCTTTTGGAATGTAGCAGTGGCAAGTGGCGCATGACATAACCCCACCACACTCACCAACAATACCATCGATAAAATTATCGACAGCGGCTTCCATGACGTTGGTTCCGGCTTCGACATCGGCTTCAAATTGGTTTCCGTCGGCATCAACAAAATAAACTGTAGGCATGGTTAATTGGGTTTCCTGTAAATTATTTAAAAAGTGAACAACAAATTTTGTGCCAATTAGGATAAAATACCTGCCTTTTAACCACAACGCCAAACTTCAAGGTTTCTCATGTTGGAAAAACTGTTTTCGATAAAAGCCAATGGCAGCTCCATAAAGTCGGAAGTCATTGGTGGCTTCACGACCTTCCTGACCATGGCTTACATTATTTTTGTAAACCCCTCCATTTTAAGTGAAACCGGAATGGATTACGGTGCGGTCTTCGTGGCGACTTGTTTAGCTGCGGCTATTGGCTGTCTAATAATGGGCTTCTGGGCAAACTACCCCGTCGCACTAGCACCAGGTATGGGTCTGAATGCGTTTTTCACTTACACCGTTGTTTTCAGCATGGGCTATACCTGGCAAACCGCATTAGGTGCAGTATTCTTCTCAGGCTGTATTTTCTTTTTATTGTCGGCATTTCGCGTCAGAGAGTGGATTATTAAGTCCATTCCACCGACGCTTCGCTTAGCGATAGCGGCCGGTATTGGTGCGTTTTTGGCGTTAATTGGTTTGCAAAACGCCAATATCATCGTTGCTAATGACGCGACTATGGTGGCGTTAGGTGAATTAGGTGAACCGTCAGTATTACTTGCTGCGGCGGGTTTCTTTTTAATTATTGGTTTGGTTGCACGCGGAGTTCAGGGTGCTGCTCTAATTAGTATTTTAGCGGTCACTTTTATTGCCTGGTTGACAGGGTTAGTTGACTATAATGGCATTGTTTCTGCACCGCCGAGCTTAGCGCCAACGTTCCTGCAAATGGACTTAGCTGCCGCTTTTGACTTAGGGATGTTGTCGGTTATTTTTGCCTTTTTATTTGTCGACTTATTCGATACATCTGGCACGTTGTTGGCTGTTGCACAGAAGGCCGGTCTGGCGAAAGCCGACGGTCATATGCCTCGCTTAAACAAAGCACTTATGGCAGACAGTACAGCGACAGTAGCCGGTTCAATGCTGGGTACGTCGACCACCACGAGCTACATTGAATCTGCGGCTGGCGTTGCCTCTGGCGGCAAAACCGGATTAGCGGCGGTTGTGGTTGGTATTTTATTCTTATTAGCTATGTTTTTTGCGCCATTAGCGGGCATGATTCCAGCCTATGCAACCGCTGGGGCTATTATTTACGTAGCTGTATTAATGCTCTTCACGCTAAAAGACGTGAAGTGGGACGACATTACTGAAGCAGCTCCAGTAGCTGTGGTTTTATTAATGACGCCGTTGACGTTTTCAATAGCGGACGGTATTGCTTTAGGCTTCATCAGTTATGTGGTCGTGAAGCTTTTAGGTGGCAAATACAGTGACTTAACGCCTAGTGTGGTGCTTTTAGGTGCTTTATTTATCGCAAAATTCATTTGGTTAGGGTAGTAACATTATGGGATGGCATTCAAATCGCGAATTTTTTGTTTCTTGGGAAGAATTGCACCGCGCGACACGCGAGTTAGCGCGTCGGCAATTGCCAGCTGAACAGTATAAAGGCATTATCGCGGTAAGCCGTGGTGGTTTGGTTCCGGCCGCTATTGTGGCTCGTGAATTGAATATTCGTGTGGTTGACTGTGTTGCTGTCAGCTCGTACGACCATGACGAACAGCGTGACGACTTGCAACTATTGAAAGACGTTACAGCCACAGGGGACGGTGAAGGCTTCCTGGTTGTTGATGACCTTGTCGATACCGGCAACACATTGAAGTTCCTGCGTGATCGCTTGCCAAAAGCCAAGTTCGTTACCGTTTATGCAAAACCAGCCGGCATGGACTTAGTCGACGACTTTGTTGCGGACTTAGAGCAAGATACCTGGATTCACTTCCCGTGGGATATGCACCTGCACTATGTTGAGCCATTGGCAGGGCAAGAATCTTAATTAGCGTTTATAAATCGTTAAGAAACAAAAAGGCCTGATTGAATCAGGCCTTTTTAGTGTCAGGAGCTTGTGGTCGAAACTAAGCGAATTGCTTAAGGACGAAGTCAACGCACTGATCAAGATCGATTTTTTGCTTCTCGCCACCGGCTCGTGACTGGTATTCAACCTGGTTTTCATCAAGGTTACGCTCACCAACAACGACTTGATGGGGTACGCCAATAAGCTCCATGTCGGTAAACATGACCCCAGGGCGCTCTTTACGGTCATCAAATAATACATCGACGCCTTTAGACTTTAATTCTTCGTAAAGCTTCTCAGCGGCCGCCTGAACGCGTGCAGATTTGTGCATGTTCATTGGCACAATAGCAACCTGGAACGGCGCTAATGCGTCTGGCCAGCGAATGCCTCGGTCATCGTTATGTTGCTCAATAGCCGCAGCAACAATTCGCGAAACACCAATACCGTAACAACCCATGGTCAGAGTTTCGTGCTTGCCTGTTTCAGACAACACACCGACTTTCATTGCATCGCTGTATTTTTTGCCTAACTGGAAAATATGGCCAACTTCTATACCGCGCGCAATTTTCAACGTGCCTTTGCCACACGGGCTGGGGTCGCCTTCAACCACGTTCCGGATATCAACGACATCAAAATCACTAACATCGCGTTCCCAGTTGACGCCGGTTAACCACTGGCCATTTTCGTTGGCTCCACAGGCAAAGTCCGCCAGCTGTGCGGCACTTCTGTCGACTAGCAGTGGTAGCTTGCTAGCTACCACTCCAACGAAGGCAGCTTCTACACCCGTTGCTTTCTCGGTTTGAGTTAACACTTCTATGGGGGTTGCTATCTGAGGTAGTTTTTCTGCTTTCACACTGTTGAATTCATGGTCCGCGCGCAATACTAATTGAACGTACTCGGCGTCAATTTCGTCAGACGCTTTAACAATGATGGACTTAACGGCTTGCTGGCTCTCGACTGACAGAGGTTGCAACACAGCGGCTAATTCATCGCCGTGCACTTCGTGTTTAGCCATGTCTTGAGTTGCTGCAGGGCGTTCGCCTGCTGGCGCCAAAGCTTCTGCCATTTCCACGTTTGCAGCGTAGTCTGAACCGTCCGAGAAGGCGATAGCGTCTTCGCCCGAGCTTGCTAACACGTGAAACTCGTGAGAGCTATTACCACCAATAGAACCAGTATCGGCAATAACTGGACGGAAATCTAAACCTAAGCGCTCGAATATACGGCTATACGCTTGGTACATAGCGTCATAAGTTGCTTGCAGCGACTCCTGACTTAAGTGGAACGAGTACGCGTCTTTCATGATGAATTCACGCGCACGCATAACCCCAAAGCGAGGTCGAATTTCGTCACGGAACTTTGTTTGTATTTGGAACAGAGTCAACGGCAGTTGCTTGTAACTGCTGACTTCTTTGCGCACCAATTCACTGATGATTTCTTCATGAGTTGGGCCCAGTAAAAAGTCACGTTGGTTACGGTCTTTAAGGCGCAGTAGCTCAGGGCCGTAGTCATCCCAACGACCAGACTCTTGCCAGAGATCAGCAGGCTGAACCATTGGCATTAGTATTTCTAACGCATTAATGGCTTCCATTTCTTCGCGAACAACCGCTTCAACTTTACGTAAAACGCGCAAGCCTGTTGGTGTCCAGTTATAAAGCCCGGCAGCGACTTTTCGTATCATACCGGCTCTAAGCATCAACTTGTGGCTCACAATTTCAGCGTCAGACGGAGTTTCTTTTAGCGTTGATAATAAATATTGGCTACTGCGCATAGTCTGGCAATTCTCTGCAAGTTGTAGTGGTCAAAAATTAGGGCGAAGTTTAGCAGTGTCTGTTGAAGGTCAAAAGTCTTTTACAGAGTATTTTGTGCAATTTCTTCCACAAAAACCGTATTTTCTTCAACGTACCAGCGAATATTATAGTCAAAAAGCGCAGTTCCGTAGATTCTCCTGGCAGCTTTCGCCTTATGGTAGGCAGGGCGGGGGTCTTGCTGCAGTACGTCAATAATGGCTTCGCGTAGTTCTTTATTCCGGCCGGACAGTTGCTCTAATTGCCGCGCAGCTTCTTGTGAAAACTCAACGCTAAGTTGCTCTGGCTGATTATCGGCAAAACCTCCTTTAGCATCCTCTATGGCGTCGACATAAGGTATGTAAGGTTTAATGTCGACTATGGGCGTGCCGTCGACAATATCGGCACCACGCACTTTTAAGCACACGCAGGGCGTTGTTTCAACGCCAATAAGCTCGACGACAGACAGACCCAACTGGTTGGGGCGAAAAGGGGCTCGTGATGCGAAAACACCGACAGATTCATTGCCTCCCAGTCTCGGTGGACGCACTTTTTCCTGCCAGTCTGAATGTTGGTGAAACTCAAAAACAAGCCACAGGTGTGAGAATTGCTCAATGCCTTTTATTGCCTGGGCATGATCATAATCGCCAGCTAACTCAACTGTCGCATAAACGTTAGGCGTAAGCCGGCTTTGTCTGGGCACGCTGAATTTCTCAGGGTAGGGCGTTTTGATATATGCGATAGGTGTCAGTTTTTGTTGGCTTTTCATGGTTCACACTTTTACCTGGCGATAATAGCCAATTTGACCACATTATTGCGATTTTGCCTAACCTGAGATTTGTTAGTTTTTTAACTATTTGAAATTTAAAGAGTAATTATTTTGGCACGCTGATTGCTGTCTAACCGTAACCATTTGAGGTTATTACTGACTAATCATGAACTGGTGCTATCAAAAAAGGAAAAGCAAAATGATGAAGCATAAAATTTGGCCGTTAACACTGGCCTTTATTGGTTTGGTGACCCTAAGTACAGCGGCTTTTGCAAAAGAAAAGGAATTAACCGAGAGTTATATTGTTGACTTAGAAACAGAGATTCATTTGGAAGCAACGGTTGGGACAGTTGAACTAAGGCCGTCAGACAATGACGCAGTAGAAATAGAGTTGCGAGTTGAATCAGACGGAGACAGTTGGTTTACCAGTGGCGGCGATATTGATGCCGTTTTAATAAAAGGCGAAAGAAAAGGAAATAAACTCGTAGTATCGGCAACACCGGCGGACGATATGGTTCAGCATTGGGTCATTAGAGTTCCGAAAGTTAACCATCTGGACTTAGAGTTAGGCGTTGGTGAAATCAGCGGAGTATTGCCTTTTATTAACAGCGATATTGAGCTCGGCGTAGGAGACCTGGATTTAGATTTGGCCGCTGGAGACTACAAAGAGGTAACGGCGTCAGTTGGTGTCGGCGATACTCGTTTGGATAATTTTGATAACAGCAATAACGAGCGCATGATGGTAACTTCAGAGTCTACCTATGAAGGCACAGGGTCAGTTCGTGTTGATGTAGAAGTAGGTGTGGGTGACGTGCGCTTGAGTAAATTGAGTAACTAAGCGCTTAGTCGACCCACTGAATGGCTCGCCCGACGCAACTGACTTCGCTATAGCAAATGGAGTCTGCGTCGGGTTTTAAATTAAAGCATTGAGTTTCAATAACAGCATCGGCTTCAAAGCGAGCCGCATCTGCTCTTAAGGCCTTTAAAGCGTCTGACTCTGACGCAGGGGCCGCTTTATATTCTCGCTGGCAGCTTTCACCATTAACAACACTGATAACCTCATAGTTAGAGCTTGGTAAGTTGCCTTGACGGTAAATGTCAGCAGAGTGTGATGACCAATTCATAGGCGAACTTGAGCCGCCCGGAAGTATCGAGCAGCCCGTCAGTGTTAGTAATGGTAAAGCTATAAATAATGGAAAGCGCAATTTGTGTCCTTGCGTTTTTGTTTTTTTATAGCCTAATCAAGCTTTAGAGTTTGTTCAACAAAAAGCGCTACTTAATTAGGAAAGACTCTAACGGCTTACCGTTATCTAAAGCTGTTTTCATTGGCTTAGGCATTCTGCCTTGGCCAGTCCAGGTTTGCCGATTACCTTCGTCGTCAGTGTATTCGTATTTAGGAGGCTTGGGCGCGCGTTTCTTCGTGGTTTTAACGATAGGCTCGCCACCCAGTTCTTGTTCGAGAATATCCGATAGTTCAATACCAGCATCGGCCATTGCTGCTTTAAACTCTTTTATTTTTTTCGCTTTCTCTTGTTGTTCACGAAGCTTTTCGGCTTCTTCTTCTCTGCGTTTTGCGACAACCGAATCGAACTTTTCTTTTATTGATTCTAACTCTTCAATTGAAAGAGACTTTAATGCCGACTTTAAACGTCTTTCGTGACGAATAATATTTAAAAACTCACTCATATTAATTTCCCTAATTCCTATATTTAATTGCTGGGAATAATAACGCTTGATTAAAATAACAGCAATAAAATACGGCTAAAAACAGAAAAAGAGCGATAGTCGCTCTTTTTCTCTATTTAATATCTGTGTTGCTTAAGAGATATTATTGCCGTCGTTGTTGTCATCGTCATCAGAGTCATCGTCAGAGTCGTCTTTTTTATCTTTCAGAGACTGACGCTTCTCTTTCATTTCGGCTTTGCGCTTTTCTTTTTCAGCTTTCCACTTTTCTTTTCTGTCTTTTTTATCGTGCTTTCTTTTTTCCTTTTCTAATTTATGTTCTTCTTTCTCATATTTCCGTTCTTCCTTGCGTTCTTGCATTTCGGCTTTATGCTCTTCCTTACGCTGCATCATCTCAGCCTTGTGCTCTTCGCGCATAGCTTCCATCTCGGCTTTGCGCTCTTCCTTCATTGCTTCCATGTCAGCTTTCATCTCTTTCTTGTCCTGCTTCATTTCTTTTGCTTCTTCAGACTTTTGCTGAGCAAAAGCCGCTCCGTTGAAGATTAATAAAGCAGCCACGAGTGATGTTATTCCTAAATTGATGTGTTTCATAAAAGTCACCTCATTGCATTTCTTTGTATTAGGTTTAGTTCAGAAAATTTGTTTCTACAAGCCATAAAAAATAAAACACCCAGACATATAGCATGCCTGGGTGTTTCTATCTGGTGCCTTTACAAAACAATTACATATTAGGGTAAGTTGGGCCGCCGCCACCTTCTGGAACCACCCAGGTAATATTTTGACTGGGGTCTTTAATGTCACAGGTTTTACAATGTATGCAGTTTTGAGCATTTATTTGGAAAACTTGCTTTCCGTCTTCCTCAACAACTTCATAAACTCCGGCCGGGCAATAACGTTGCGCTGGCTCAGCGTATTCCGGTAAATTAACCTTAAGCGGAATATCGTCATCTTTGAGTTTTAGATGACATGGCTGATCTTCCGCATGATTCGTATTAGATAAAAATACTGAAGACAGACGATCAAAGGTGAGTTTATTGTCAGCTTTAGGATACTCAATAGGCTTAAAGTTATCGGCTTTACCTGTTGCTTTATAGTCTGGTGTCCACTCTTTAAATTTAAACGGTAGTTTTCCGCCAAACCAATTCTGGTCAACCATATTATAGGCGCCACCAAGCATTGTACCGAGCTTATGAACCGCGCCACCGAAGTTTCGTGAACGATAAAGCTCGTCGTACACCCACGACGATTCAAAACGTTCGGTGTATTGCTTCGCCTCAGTGTTTGCGTTACCGGCTTTTAGTTCGTCAAAAAGCGTTTCAGCGGCAATCATGCCAGACTTCATTGCCGTATGGTTGCCCTTAATTTTAGAGAAGTTCAATGTGCCCGCATTACAGCCAACGATTAATCCGCCGGGGAAGGTCATTTTCGGTAATGAGTAATAACCGCCTTTAGCAATAGCCCGAGCGCCATAAGAAACACGTTTGCCATTTTCAATAATTTGTTTAATGGCAGGGTGGGTTTTGAAACGCTGAAACTCCTGGAAAGGGTTCATGTATGGATTTTCATAGTTCAGGTCGACAATAAGCCCCAGGTACACCTGACCGTCTTCTGCGTGATAAAGGTAACCACCACCGTTGGCATTGCCTTCTAAAGGCCAGCCCGCGGTATGAACCACTTTACCCGGCTCATGTAACTCTTTGGGAATATCCCATATTTCTTTAAAGCCAAGGCCGTAGTGTTGTGGTGTGGCGTCTTTGTCCAGTTCGAATTGGCTAATCAGTTGCTTGCCCAAGTGTCCGCGGCAACCTTCAGCAAATACGGTATATTTTGCTCGCAACTCCATGCCGGGCATATAACCGTCTTTTTCACTACCGTCTTTGGCGACACCCATATCACCGGTTTGTACGCCTGCTACTGAACCGTCTTCGTTGTAAAGTAGCTCGGCCGCTGAGAAGCCGGGGAAAATTTCAATGCCTAGCTGTTCTGCTTGCTCAGCCATCCAGCGACACAGGTTGCCCATGCTGGCAATATAGTTACCTTTATTGTGAAAGGTTTTAGGAACCGAAAAGTTGGGTAAGCGACTGAAGTTTTCTTTGTCTTTTAGTAACAGAATATCGTCACCGGTAACCTCTGTGTTAAGTGGGGCTCCGCGATCTTTCCAGTCTGGGAATAATTCATTTAATGCACGAGGCTCAAATACTGCACCCGATAAGATATGGGCACCAATATCAGCACCTTTTTCAACGACACAAATCATCAGCTCTTGCTCGTTCTCTTGAGCCAGCTGACCGAGTCGACACGCAGTTGCTAAGCCCGCAGGACCTGCACCAACAATGACGACATCAAATTCCATGCTTTCGCGTTCCACGTGAACCTCCACTTTATTCAGGCTATTTGTATTGGTATTAGCCCGTTGTACTGCTGTAATAATTGAGTGACTTGTTGCGCTGGAACCGGCTTACTGAATAAGAAACCTTGTCCCGTTGCACACTCTCTATACAGCAGAAATTCAACTTGCTCTTCTGTTTCAATACCTTCAGCAACCAACTGGATATTTAGGTTGCGCGCTAAACTTATAATTGTTTGAGTAATTGTCGCATCATCTTCATTATCTGGTAAGTCTTTCACGAATGAACGGTCAATTTTCAGCGACGTTACCGGGAAATTCTTCAAATAAGAAAGTGACGAGTAACCTACACCAAAGTCATCAATGGCTAAGGACATACCGTACTCGCGCACGGAATGCATGAATCTTGTGTGCGACTGTATGTTTTCAATAAAGACTTGTTCGGTAAGCTCCAGTTCGACTTTACTCGGTGGTACTTTGGCTTCGTTAACTTTTTCAATGACATCGTCGGCAAAGTCCGGCAAATGCAATTGCTTACCCGAAATGTTGATAGCAATACTTAATTCGGTAAAACCAAGCTCATGCCACTGCTTTAGCTGCAAGAAGGACTCGCGCATAACGTATTCAGAAATAGGAATAATTAAGCCGGTATCTTCAGCCAGTGGAATGAATTGGTCTGGCGGAATAATAGAGCCATCTTCGTCGACCCAGCGAACCAAGGCTTCAAAGCCTGTGATACGGCGGCTACTTAACTCAACTTTCGGTTGATAGTAAACGGTGAGCTGCTGCTTATTTACGGCATGTCTCAGGCGTTTAACCAGTTCTAGTTTTTTGGTTAAGTCCTTGTGTATGGCTTTGTCGTATATTTTATAGGTGTTACGACCTTGTTCTTTTGCTTGATAAAGTGCGGTATCAGCGTTACGAATAAAGTATTCAGCGTTGAAGTCGGCGTCTTCAGCAAAGGTGATGCCAATCGAAGCGCTTATGAAGAGCTCATAAACATCAACAAAGAAGTGCGCATCTAACGCCTGCAATAAGCGTTCTGCCAGGGTAACGACTTGCTGTCGCTTTTCTGTGCACTCAATTGCGAGCAAGAATTCATCACCGCCAACACGAGCGAGTTGGCTGCTGTTAGGCGCCAGTTTATTAATACGGCGAGCAACACGCCTGAGCAGTTCATCGCCTACAGTGTGTCCCAGAGCATCGTTCACTTCTTTAAAGCGGTCGAGGTCGATAAACAGCAGGGCAGAGTTGTTTTTAGCATCACTTTTCTCAAGCCATTCACCCAAAATACGTTTTAACGCATTGCGGTTAATAAGGCCGGTGAGCGCATCGTGCTCAGCCAAATAAGCCATTTGTTTTTCAACTCGTTCGCGCTCATCTATTTCGCTGTATAGCTCAATGTTAGCGTCAGCGAGTTGCTGCGCTTTGAAGCGACTTTGACCGAGAATATAAAGTACAAAAGTAAGAGCCGCAGTAATGAATAACCCGGCCATTAAAACCGCAGTAGAAACTGAGCCTCTAAGATCACTCATGTGTTCAGCAGTTGGCCAAACAGCTAACTCCCAGCTGTTTCCGACAAGCTGTAAGCGGCGGTTGTGTGTCCACTCCGCTTTTAAAGATGAGTCTCCGGCAAATTCATAAAGTATGCCAGTGCCATTACTAATGCTAACCTGAAAACCTTCGCTGATATTGGTGCGAATGACATTGTTGAACATACTTTGAAGGCTGATAACAAAGCCGATAAAGCCCGGAGTATCAGAACGCTGAACGCGAACAAAAATGGCAATATCGCTACTGAGGCGACCAAGGTTTCCAGCGGGCCCCATCATCGCATGACGGTTGTTTTGAGACTGACCTAGTTGCGCGCGCAACGGACTGTCAGAAAACGGTGTTCCTATGAGTTCATTTTTCTGATTTTTAGGATACAAAAACTGTATTTTTTGGGTGGCATCCAGCCAAACCACGTTTTGCACGTTGGGGTAATAAAGCGTGACAATGTCGGCGTCTGAGTCGCGGCGAGAGTTTAAGCTTATTTCGCTGCGTTCCCACTCCCGCGCAAGTAACTCTGCAACGAATAGGTGTGACACAAGACTTTGGCGGATATCGCGCTGCAGGCTATAAGCCTCAGCTTCCAAAGCCTCATGTGCTTTTTCGTTTTCAGTGTATCGCAGATAGAAAAATGCTGTGAGAGTGACTGCCACCCCCACAACTGCCGCGATAACGGCTTGCCGCGACCCCTGAATAAACATCATTGCTTAGCGTAACTCCTCTCTGTCCCTGAAATATTCGAGTGCTTCAGGGTTCGCTAATGCGTCTGTATTCTTAACGGGCTCACCATGAACCACGTTACGCACAGCCAATTCGACAATTTTACCACTTATAGTACGGGGTATATCGTCAACCTGCAAAATAACGGCTGGCACATGCCGCGGCGTTGCATTTGCACGAATGGTTTTGGCAATAGTTTGCTTGAGCTCGTCGGTAAGCTCAATACCTTCGCGTAATTTAACAAAAAGAACGACGCGTTCGTCGCCATCGTATTGTTGGCCAATAGCGATACTTTCAAGGACTTGGTCTACTTTTTCCACTTGGCGATAAATTTCGGCTGTACCGATACGAACACCGCCAGGGTTAAGCACAGCGTCTGAACGGCCGTGGATTATAACGCCATTGTGCTCGGTTAACTCAGCGAAGTCACCATGCGCCCATGTGTTGTCAAAGCGAGCAAAGTAAGCGTTAAAGTAACGTTCCCCGTTGTCATCGCCCCAAAAGCTTACGGGCATACAAGGGAATGATTTCTCGCAAACTAACTCGCCTTTTTCGCCGCGTATCGGCTTGCCACTGTCGTCATAGATATTGACTGCCAGACCGAGGCCCCGGCACTGAAGCTCACCGCGATAAACCGGCAGAATAGGGCAGCCGAGCGCAAAACATGAAATGATGTCAGTACCACCGGAAATAGAAGACAAGCAAAGATCTTTTTTGATGTCCCGATAAACGTAGTCAAAGCTTTCAGGGGGTAATACTGAACCCGTGGTCAGAATGCTTCTTAGTTTTTCAAGTTGGTGACTTTCTCTGGGTTTCACACCGGCTTTTTCAAGTGCAGCAAGGTATTTAGCACTGGTTCCAAAAACAGTAATACCTTCTTCGTCAGCAACGTCCCATAAGAACTCAGGCTCTGGCGCGAACGGAGAGCCGTCAAATAAGGTTAAGGTTGCACCAACGGCTAACCCGCTGACCAACCAGTTCCACATCATCCAACCGCAGGTCGTGAAATAGAAGAGGTTGTCTTCGGTATCGAGGTCAGTGTGTAAACCGTGCTCTTTCAGATGTTGTAGTAATGTTCCTCCGGTGCCATGCACAATGCATTTAGGAACCCCGGTTGTACCGGATGAGAACATAATATAGAGCGGATCGTTAAAGTTGCGCTCGACAAACTCAATTTGGGTAGCGCTACTGTCGGAAAAATCGTCCCATGAAACGACGTTATCGCCGGTGAAGGTTTCTTGTTGGTCACTGAAGTTAACAATGACAGTTCTTTCAATGCTCGGGATTTTTTCAACGATATCGGCGGTTTTGTCTTTAATATTGAGGTTTTTACCGTTGTAGAAATAGCCGTCGACGGTAATTAAGACTTTCGGCTCTATTTGACCAAAGCGATCCAGCACGCCTTGCACACCAAAGTCGGGAGAGCAGGACGACCAAATAGCTCCTATGCTGGTGGTTGCCAACATGCCAATAATGGTTTCTATGCAGTTTGGCATCATAGCCGCAACGCGGTCGCCAGCTGTTACGCCTTGCTTACGAAGCCCCGCAGCAAGGCCTGCAACTCTTTTATACAGCTTGGCATACGTAAGTTGCTGTCGGGCACCGTTCTCACCGCGGAAAATTAACGCAATTTTATTATCTTTATGTCGCAGCAAGTTTTCTGCAAAATTAAGCTTTGCTTCGGGAAACCATTTGGCGCCAGGCATCTTTTCTTTATCGGCGACAACGGTGGAGCCTTTTTTGCCAATAACATCAAAATAGTCCCAAATCATTGACCAGAAGCTTTCATCATTATCAACAGACCACTGATAAAGGTCGTGATAATTCGCCAACGCTAAACCTTTTTCCGTGTTTACCTGTTGCAGGAAGTCGGTCATGCGGGCGTTGGCAATAGTGTCCGCTGACGGTTGCCACAATGCTTCTGAAGTCATTTTATTCCCCTCGTTTTGCTAATTCTGCAATGGCTACCTGTGAGCGAGGCCCGTGACTTAAGTGTTCACAAATACCTGCGCCCGCTGCGATTAGCTTATTCAAATCAATGCCAGTTTCTACACCCATACCGTTCAGCATGTAGACCACATCTTCGGTGGCAACATTACCACTTGCGCCTTTAGCATAAGGGCAGCCACCAAGGCCAGCAACGGCAGAGTCAATAGTCGCAACACCTAAGGGCAGGCAGGCCATGATATTGGCTAATGCTTGTCCGTAAGTATTATGGAAATGCAGAGCGAGTTTTTCCATGGGTATTTGCTCAGCTACCGCTGCCAACATTTTCTGAGCTTTAAGCGGGGTGCCTACGCCTATGGTGTCACCCAGAGACACTTCATAACATCCCATGTCATACAGGGCTTTTGCGACTTTAACCACATTATCGAGTGGCACTTCACCTTGGTATGGGCAGCCCAGCACGCAAGAAACGTAACCACGAACAGGAATGCCTTTATCTTTTGCCGCTGCAATGACAGGTTTGAATCGCTCCAGCGACTCGTCAATGCTGCAGTTAATATTCTTTTGTGTAAAGGCTTCAGAGGCAGCTCCAAATACAGCTACCTCATCCATATTAGCTGCCACTGCAGCCTCGAAGCCTTTTAGATTTGGGGTGAGGCCCGCGTAGGTGATTCCCGAGCGGCGGGTCACTTTTTCCATAACCGCTGTGCTGTCAGCCATCTGTGGAACCCATTTTGGACTGACGAAACTTGCACTCTCAATATACGAAAGACCCGCATCCGCCAGAGCTTCGATAAGAGTGACTTTAGCGTCTACAGAAACAGCGGATTCATTCTGTAAGCCGTCTCGAGGACCCACTTCAACAATTTTAATCTGCTCTGCAATAGCCATAACTACTCCGCTTCGCTAACTGCGATGAGTTCATCACCGTCGCTGACAAGGTCACCTGCGGCAAAGAATATATCTGTGACTTCGCCATCATGACCTGCGCGTATGGTGTACTCCATTTTCATGGCTTCCATAATGACAAGCGCTTGATCTTTTTCCACGGTATCACCTTTAGTCACCAGGACTTCCATAATAGTGCCGTTCATCGGCGCAACGTGTCCGCCATGCGCTGTATCATCAGAAAGGGTATCAGCGACACGGTGACGATGGAAAGTGACAGGGCCATTGTCGGTAAAGACAGTAATTTGTTGGTCGTCCGCACTGACGTAGCGTGAATAACGCATGTCACCCGCTGTTAAGGTCAGCTTGTCATCGGTCAGAGATACTTGCCAATGAATACTCTCTTCATCGATGTGTTGAGTAAACTCACCCTTTTCAGTCTCAACCAGCGCAATGGTGTAATTGTCATCATTGAATTGCAACGGAATGCTGTGCGTAGCTGCTGAATTCATTCTAAATGCGTTACCACTTTGCCACGGAGAGCTGCCACGTTGTTGCTGGCGTTGAACAATATCGAACAGCGCAGCTTCCGTCGCAATTTGCTGATAATTCACTGAGCTGTCAGGTGCCAGGGCGTCCTGATGCTGCTGAATAAACTCAGTGGTCAAATTCGTATTCACAAATTCCGGGTGCGATGCTAAACGGTGCAAGAAGTCGACATTGGTTGTCAGCCCTGTTAACCGGTATTCGCGCAATGCTTTTTGCAGACGAAGTAGGGCACGGCTTCTGTCGGTATCCCAGACAATCAGTTTGGCAATCATGGGGTCGTAGAAAGCAGAAATTTCATCGCCTTCTTCAATGCCAGTATCGATACGTACACCGTTTATTTCAGCGGGTGTGCGCAAATGGTTGATGGTGCCGGTGCACGGTAAGAAGTCGTTGTCTGGATCTTCCGCGTAAATACGTGCTTCGAACGCATGGCCGTTAACCTGAATATCGTTTTGAGCAAGCGGTAACGGTTGGCCTGAAGCGACCAATAACTGCCATTCTACTAAGTCTTGCCCAGTGATCATTTCTGTAACAGGGTGTTCAACCTGAAGCCGGGTATTCATTTCCATAAAGTAGAATTCGCCGCTTTGATCAAACAAGAACTCCACGGTGCCCGCGCCAACATAATCAATCGCCTGAGCCGCACGAATGGCAGCCTCGCCCATGTCCTTACGAGTCTTTTCAGTCAGCGCAGGTGCCGGTGCCTCTTCAAGTACTTTTTGGTGACGGCGTTGCACAGAGCAGTCACGTTCAGCCAGATAAACGGCGTTGCCGTGTTCGTCAGTAAACACCTGAATTTCCACGTGGCGTGGATTTCGAATAAAGCGCTCCAACAGCACTTTGTCGTTACCGAAAGAGGACTTGGCTTCGCGCTTAGCTGAGCTTAAGGCTTCGTCAAACTCACCCATGTTTTCGACGACGCGCATGCCTTTACCGCCACCACCGTATGCGGCTTTCAAAAGCAGTGGGAAGCCAACTTTTTCGGCCTCTGCTTTTAACGTGTCGGTGTCCTGCTCGCTACCATGATACCCAGGAACTAAGGGCACTCCGGCGTCTTGCATTATGGCTTTGGCGGCGCTTTTCGAGCCCATTGCGGCGATAGAAGCAACCGGAGGCCCAACAAAGATGATGTCATTTGCCTGGCATGCGTCGGCAAAGTCTTCGTTTTCTGATAAAAAACCATAGCCGGGGTGTATAGCCTCGGCACCGGTTTGTTTAGCTGCGGCAATAATTTTGTCGCTGCGCAGGTAACTTTCTGTGCTAGCGGCAGGGCCAATGTGAACGGCATTGTCAGCTAACTTAACGTGGCGGGCGTTGCGGTCGGCATCGGAATAAACGGCGACTGTTCGAATGCCCATTTTCTTTGCCGTTGAAATAATACGGCAAGCGATTTCACCACGGTTCGCAATCAGTAATGTGTTGATCATAATGGGACCTGTTTTTAATTCTTATTGAGCCAGGCAGCAGGGCGTTTTTCTAAAAACGCACTTAAGCCTTCCTGACCTTCATCCGATACGCGAATTTCCGCAATGGCTTTAATAGTATGTTCGCGTACGTCTTTATTAATAGGACGCGAACCAACGTTGCGAATAAGTTCCTTACAGGCCGTTACGGCTTGAGGACTGTTAGCTAACAGCGCATCGAGTAAATTATTTAGTGGTTCTTCAAAGTCGTCGACAACGTCATTCACTAAGCCTAGTTTCTGTGCTTCGTCAGCGAAAAAACGCTCTGCTGTGAGCATGTAACGACGAGACTGTCTTTCACCAATAGTGCGGACAACATAAGGGCTAATAACCGCTGGTATGAGTCCAATTTTTACTTCACTTAAGCAAAAGCTGCTGCGTGGTTGCGCCAGGACAATGTCACAACAAGCGGCTAAACCGACGGCACCGCCGAAAGCGGCTCCCTGGACTAACGCAATACTTGGCTTGCTGAGCAAATCTAAACGCTCCATTAATAAACCAAGCTCACCGGCGTCTTCAACGTTTTGTTGGTAGTTTTTATCCGCCATAGAGCGCATCCAGTTAAGGTCCGCACCGGCAGAAAAGTTTTTGCCCTCAGAGCGTAATACCAGAACGCGAGCTTGCTCACTATCTTCGACGTCTTTTAACGCTTGAAGTAACTCTGAAATCATCACATCGTCAAATGCATTGTGAACCTCAGGACGGTTCAACGTCAGGGTTGCAATGCCTTTGTCGTCAATGTTGAGGCTGGTGTATTTTGCCATGGTTCATAACCTCCGATTACATACGGAAGACGCCGAAGCGGCTGTCTTCAATCGGTGCATTTAATGAAGCGGCAAGGCTTAGTGCCAGAACTTCGCGCGTTTGTGCCGGATCAATAATGCCGTCGTCCCATAAGCGAGCAGACGCATAATACGGATGACCTTGTTTCTCGTACTGCTCAACAATTGGCTTTTTCAGCGCTTGTTCTTTCTCTTCACTCAGACTTTCGCCTTTACGGGCTAAATTGTCTTTGGTGACCTGCGCCATAACGCCTGCAGCTTGCTCACCACCCATGACCGAGATACGCGCATTTGGCCACATGAACATCATGGTTGGGTCATAAGCGCGACCACACATGCCGTAGTTACCGGCGCCATAGCTACCACCAATTAAGACGGTAAACTTAGGAACTTTCGCACAGGAAACGGCCATAACCATTTTCGCGCCGTGTTTGGCAATGCCTTCGGCTTCGTACTTTTTACCGACCATAAAGCCGGTAATGTTTTGTAAGAACACCAGTGGAATTTTACGCTGTGCACAAAGCTCAATGAAGTGGGCACCTTTTTGCGCCGACTCGGAGAACAAAATACCGTTATTCGCGACAATACCAACGGGGTAGCCGTCAATGCGGGCAAAACCTGTCACCAGCGTATTACCGTAGTTGGCTTTAAATTCATCAAAGTCAGAATCATCAACAATGCGCGCAATGACTTCGTGAACGTCATAAGGCTTACGCAAATCGGTACCAACAATGCCGTACAGCTCTTTGGCGTCGTAACGCGGTGGCTTTGATGGTTGGCGGTCCAGCTGAGTTGGCTCACCTCGGTTAAGGCGTGCTACCGAGCGGCGTGCTAAAGCTAAAGCATGCTCATCGTTGTGAGCAAAATGGTCGGCAACACCGGAAATGCGAGTGTGCACGTCGGCGCCGCCAAGCTCTTCGGCGGAAACTTCTTCACCCGTTGCAGCTTTAACCAAAGGTGGGCCTGCCAGGAATATGGTGCCTTGTTCTTTAACAATAACGCTTTCATCGGCCATTGCGGGTACGTACGCACCGCCGGCGGTACACAGGCCCATAACCACTGCAATTTGCGGAATGCCTTTGGCTGACATGTTGGCCTGATTAAAGAAAATACGCCCAAAATGTTCTTTGTCAGGAAATACTTCATCCTGGCGGGGCAGGTTAGCGCCGCCAGAGTCTACCAAGTAAATGCAAGGTAGGTGACAGCGCTCGGCAATTTCCTGAGCACGCAAATGTTTTTTAACGGTCAGGGGGTAGTAGGTGCCGCCTTTCACGGTGGCATCGTTGGCGATAATCATGCACTCGGTGCCTTCGACCTGACCAATACCAGCAACAACGCCGGCAGAAGGTACATAGTCCTCGTAGCAGTCCCATGCCGCAAACTGACCCACTTCTAAAAATGGCGAGCCAGCGTCCAATAATTTATTAATACGGTCACGAGGCAGTAATTTACCGCGAGATAAGTGGCGCTCCTGATACTTAGGACCACCGCCTTGGTGTATTTGTGCTGCTTTTTCCTGCAAGTCGTCAACCACAACCTGCATCGACTCGTAATTTGCAGTGTACTGCTCATCACGAGTGTTTACTTTACTCGATAAAATTGCCACAGCGCAGCCTCCCGTTATTTGGATTCGCTGAAGATTTCACGACCTATCAGCATGCGGCGAATTTCTGATGTGCCCGCGCCTATTTCGTACAGTTTTGCGTCACGTAACAAACGACCTGTTGGGTACTCATTAATGTAACCGTTACCGCCTAATAATTGAATGGCGTCTAAGGCTAATTGAGTGGCTAACTCAGCGGCGTATAAAATTGCGCCGGCTGCGTCTTTACGAGTGGTTTCACCACGATCGCAAGACTGGGCTACTGCGTAAACGTAAGCGCGAGCTGCATTAGTACGAGTGTACATATCAGCAACTTTACCCTGCACTAATTGGAACTCGCCAATTTCTTTGCCGAACTGCTTACGGTCGTGAATATAAGGGACGCAAGCGTCTAAGCATGCTTGCATAATGCCTAATGGCCCTGCTGCAAGAACTGCGCGCTCGTAGTCCAGACCGCTCATTAGTACAGCGACACCTTCGTTAAGCTCACCCAAAATGTTCTCTTCAGGAACTTCAGCGTTTTCGAATACCAGCTCACAGGTATTTGAACCGCGCATACCAAGCTTGTCGAGCTTTTGCGCCTGGCTGAATCCAGGGGTGTCTTTTTCAACGATAAACGCAGTAATACCCCGAGAGTTTTTCTCAGGTTCCGTTTTTGCGTAAATGACGAAAACATCGGCATCCGGACCGTTAGTGATCCACATTTTGTTGCCATTCAGAACGTATTTGTCACCTTTTTTCTCAGCACGCAGCTTCATGCTGACAACATCCGAACCGGCGTTAGGTTCGCTCATAGCAAGAGCACCAACATGTTCACCGGTACACAGCTTTGGTAAGTATTTTTTCTTCTGCTCTTCGTTACCATTACGGTGAATTTGGTTCACACAAAGGTTTGAATGTGCACCGTAACTCAGACCTACTGACGCTGAAGCACGGCTAATTTCTTCCATAGCGATAACGTGCTCAAGATAGCCCATACCCGAACCACCGTACTCTTCAGCAACGGTTAAGCCAAGTAGACCCATGTCGCCAAGCTTACGCCATAAATCGCTTGGAAATTCATTTTTCTCGTCAATGTCTGCAGCGCGTGGTGCAATTTCATCACGAGCGAAAGCATTAACTTGCTCACGGATCATGTCGGCCGTTTCGCCGAGGCCAAAATTAAAAGTGGTGTATTGACTAATCATAACGACTCCTGAGAGTGAACTTTGGATGTTGACTGCTGAATGGCTTCAAGTTCGTCCTGGCAACGTTGTTCCAGACCACTGAGTTCCGTCAGCAATACATTAATATCTTCCATTTGTTGTTTGAGTGAGACTTTCTTCTCACTGATAAGCTCAAGTACCTTTTGTAACTGCGCAGCGCTGCTGTTGTCTGCGTCATAAAGCTCAAATAAGCGACGCGTTTCAGCCAAAGAAAAGCCTAAACGTTTGCCCCGTAAAATGAGTTTTAAACGGACTCTGTCTTTATTGGTATAGATGCGCTGCTGGCCCTGTCGCTTTGGTGAAAGCAGGCCTTCGTCCTCGTAAAAGCGGATGCTACGAGTGGTAATGTCAAATTGCTTTGCCAGTTCACCAATACTGTAGGTAATTTTATTGTTCATCGGTACTTGCTTTTTGGTTGCTCTGGGATCTAAGCTTAGAGGAAGTTTACGTTAACGTAAAGTGCATTTGGAGGAAAGATGTCAAGCGATTCCATCGTTATTGTGGCGGCCAACCGCACGCCAATGGGCGGTTTTCAGGGCAGTTTGAGTGATGTGTCAGCACCCAACTTGGGCGCGACAGCGATAAAAGCAGCTCTTAGTAACAGCGGTTTAACTGCCGATGATATTTCAGAAGTTATCATGGGTAATGTATTACCCGCTGGCTTAGGTCAGGCTCCGGCTCGCCAGGCGATGCTATACGCAGATTTACCTCGCTCTACAGGCGCGACTACCATTAACAAGGTGTGTGGCTCGGGCTTGAAAGCGGCAATGATGGCGCACGACTTAATTAAGGCTGGTTCGGCCGATGTCGTTGTTGCAGGTGGCATGGAAAGTATGTCAAACGCACCTTATATGCTACCAAAAGGTCGTAGCGGTTACCGAATGGGGCATGGGCAGGTCCTTGATCATATGATGCTTGATGGGTTGGAAGACGCTTATGAGCATAAAGCAATGGGCGTTTATGCTCAGGGTACTGCTGATGAATACGGCCTTGACCGTGAAGCAATGGATGAGTTTGCCATTAATTCATTAACCAAGGCACAGGCAGCTATTAAAGATGGACTATTTGACGGTGAAATTACGCCGGTGACTTATTCGACTCGCAAAGGCGAAGTCACGGTAGACACTGATGAACAACCTGGTAAAGCGCGCCTGGATAAAATTCCACAGCTTCGCGCAGCTTTCAAAAAAGACGGCACTATTACTGCGGCTAACTCCAGTTCTATTTCCGATGGTGCGGCTGCACTTATTTTAATGCGTGAAAGTGAAGCTAAAGCCAAAGGCCTGCAACCGCTGGCGCGAGTTATGGGCCACACGACGCACTCGCAAGCTCCGTCTGAGTTTACTGTCGCTCCTATTGGCGCAATGAACTCTCTGCTTGGCAAGTTAGACTGGACAAAAGACGATGTCGACTTATGGGAAATTAACGAAGCCTTTGCCATGGTCACTATGTTGGCTATTCAGGAAATGAAATTAGACCCAGCTAAAGTCAACGTGCATGGCGGCGCTTGTGCATTAGGGCACCCAATTGGTGCAAGTGGTGCTCGCTTATTAGTAACTTTGCTGCATGCGTTGAAGCAAAAAGGCCAGAAGCGCGGCATCACCTCGCTGTGTATTGGTGGTGGCGAAGCCGTCGCTCTGGCAGTGGAAATGATGTAACTGGCGTATGCCTATATGAGTTAGCCGGCGGGCTTCAATTTGTGAACGCGCCCGGCTAACCAAACAGCAAGTACGATAATTAAAGCGCCACTAATAAGTCGGGTATAGTCGAAAGACTGCTCCCAAAATAAGACATTAACTAGAATTCCGGCAGGAATGAGCGCATTGTTCATGGTGGCAAGTTGCCCTGTGTTAACCCATTTGCTGGCCAGATTCCAGCCAAGGTAGCCGAGACCGGAGGCAATAATGCCCAACCAGAGCAAGATACCCCACTGAAGCTTAGTGGTTGGCAATAGGTTAAAGTCGGCGAAAAATAATACGCCAAGCCCGGCAATGACACTGGCGCCAAAGAAAAAGGCGGCAAACTGCTGACTTTGGGCGAGGGTTTTACCTGTGGGTAGACGTTTGTAAGCAACTTGACCTAAGGCAAAGCACGCATTGGCGGCTTGAATTAAAAAGAAGCCAGTGATGAAGTCATCGGACAATGGTTGATAGCGAATAATGGCAGCGCCACCGACAGAGACCGCTGCTGCTACCCACCATAGTAGGGGTAAGTGCTTGCGGTTGAGTATAAGCTCATCAATAAGAGTAATGTAGAGCGGCGTAAAAATAGTGAACAAAAGCACTTCAGCGACGCTCAAATACAAAAATGCGTGATACAAAAATAAATACATGGCGCCAATTTGCACGGCGCCAATAATGGCCAGCTTAGTCAGTTGAGGTAGCTGCCCACTTTTGGGCGATAAATGCCGCCAACGGAACAAGGGTAGAACGGTTAATAGTGCTAAAATCATGCGCACAAAAACAACAATATAACCGTCAACTTGTCCGGCAAGGTAAACGCCAATGAGAGAAAAACTGGCGGCCCAAAGCAAAGTAATCAGAATTAAGAGGGTCACGTTAAAGGCTCACTTAACTAAATTCGTTCATTATGATGTGAACAAAATAACACAACAAGAAGGTGAATTATGTCTAAGAAAGTGCCTCTGTACATAGATGGCGAATTTGTCGCCTCGAAGTCGGAACAGTGGATTCCTGTCACCAATCCAGCGACACAGGAAGTTATCGCCGAAGCGCCCGTTGCCACTCAAAGTGAAATGGAAGCAGCGGTTGAGAGCGCGCGCGAAGCGTTTAAAACCTGGAAAGAAGTACCTGTATCAGAGCGTGCTCGCGTAATGATGCGTTATCAAGCACTGCTTAAAGAGCATCAGGAAGAAATTGCTGAAATCCTGGCTCAGGAAACCGGCAAGACATTTGAAGACGCAAAAGGCGATGTCTGGCGCGGTATTGAAGTGGTTGAACACGCAGCTAATATCCCTTCGTTATTAATGGGCGAAACGGTTGAGAACGTTGCTCGCAAAATTGATTCATACAGCTATACGCAGCCGCTAGGCGTCTGCGCTGGTATTACACCGTTTAACTTCCCGGCAATGATTCCGCTTTGGATGTTCCCGTTGGCAATTGCCTGTGGCAATACCTTTATTCTTAAGCCGTCTGAGCAAGATCCTTTAACACCAACGCGTTTGGTCGAGCTGTTTGAAGAAGCGGGTGCTCCAAAGGGCGTTCTGCAGGTCTTACATGGTAATAAAGAGCAAGTCGACTTCTTGCTCGATCACCCCGATGTCCGTGCATTGTCATTTGTTGGTTCGGTACCTGTTGCTGAATACATTTACCGCCGTGGTACGGAAAACGGTAAGCGCGTTCAGGCGTTTGCCGGTGCGAAAAACCACTGCGTTATTATGCCGGATGCAAACAAACAGCAAGTTATCAATAACTTGGTTGGTTCGTCGGTTGGCGCCGCCGGTCAGCGTTGTATGGCAATTTCTGTCGCCGTGTTTGTTGGCGCTGCGAAAGAGTGGATTCCAGAAGTGGCTGAAGCTATCGCAAAAGTTCGCCCGGGTGCCTGGAATGACGAGAATGCAGCCTATGGTCCGGTTATTAGCCCACAGGCGAAAGAGCGTGTTGAAGCCTTAATTACTCAAGGTGAAAAAGAAGGCGCGAAGCTTTTAGTCGACGGACGCAACTGTGAAGTTGACGGCTTACCAAAAGGTAACTGGGTAGGGCCGACTGTGTTTTCTAGTGTCACACCTGATATGGAAGTGTATAAAACTGAGATTTTTGGTCCGGTTTTATGTACGACAGAAGTTGATAGCCTGGATGACGCGTTAGAGCTGGTTAATAACAACCCATACGGTAACGGTACGTCTATCTTTACGGCCAGCGGTGCGGCTGCTCGTAAATATCAGCACGAAGTTGAAGTGGGTCAGGTCGGTATTAACATTCCAATTCCGGTACCTCTGCCATTCTTCTCGTTTACTGGCTGGAAGCGTTCATTCTTCGGTGATCTCCACGCTTATGGCAAACAAGCGGTGCGTTTTTATAGCGAAACGAAAACTGTGACGGCGCGCTGGTTCGAGAGCGACATTGATGAAGTCGCCGGTCCAAATATGTCGATTAACCTTAGGTAGTAGGGGACAACGATGAACTTTGAACTGACAGAAGATCAACAAGCCTTTGTCGATACGGCAAAGGCGTTTGCTGAAAAAGAGCTGGCGCCGAATGCGGCAAAATGGGATGAAGAGCATCATTTCCCAATAGAAGTGTTTCGTAAAGCCGGTGAAATGGGCTTTATGGGCATGTACACGCCGGAAGAAGCTGGCGGCTTTGGAATGAGCCGTTTAGATTCAGCGTTAATTTTTGAACAACTGGCTGGCGGTTGTACCGCAACAACTGCAATGATGACCATTCACAACATGGTCACCTGGATGATTGGCTCGTTCGGCCAACAGTCTGTAATTGACCAGTGGGTACCAGAGTTGGTTACCGGTGAGAAGTTGGGCTCTTACTGCCTGACAGAGCCTGGTTCAGGTTCAGATGCGGCCAGCTTACGCACCAGCGCGAAAAAAGATGGCGACGAGTACGTTCTGAACGGCTCTAAAATGTTCATTTCGGGTGCCGGTGAAACCGACGTACTGGTCGTTATGGCACGCACTGGCGAAGACGGTCCTAAAGGCATTTCTGCCTTTGCAGTGCCGGCCGACGCAGAAGGTATTGTCTATGGTAAAGCTGAAGACAAAATGGGCTGGAATGCCCAGCCGACTCGCTTAGTGACCTTTGAAGACGTTCGCATTCCGGCAGAGAATTTGCTGGGTAAAGAAGGCGAAGGCTTTAAGTTTGCCATGATGGGCTTAGACGGCGGACGTATTAACATTGCGGTTTGCTCTGTCGGTACCGCACAAGCGGCGCTGAATACGGCTAAAGCTTATATGCAGGAACGTACGCAGTTTGGTAAGCCGTTGGCAGCCTTTCAGGCGCTACAGTTTAAGTTAGCTGATATGGCCACGGAGCTGGTAGCAGCACGTCAAATGGTGCGTTTAGCGGCAAGCAAAGTCGATAACAATGATGCGGATAAAACGACGTACTGTGCAATGGCTAAGCAGTTTGCGACAGACGTTGGCTTTAAAGTATGTAACGATGCGCTACAACTGCATGGTGGCTATGGTTACATTAAAGAGTATCCGTTAGAGCGCCATGTGCGTGACGTTCGTGTACACCAAATTTTAGAAGGCACGAATGAAGTCATGCGTATGATTATCGGCCGCCGTATGCTGGCGGATAACGATCGCGAAATCTTGTAAGGAGATTCCATGCAAGACGTTGTACTTTTTGAAGAACTGAGCGCCGGTGACAAAGTCATCGGCGTTGCTACATTAAATTCCGAGAAATCGTTGAATGCCTTAAGTTTGGCAATGGCGGAAAAGCTATTACCGAAGCTTAACGAATGGGCAAAGAACGATGACGTAGCTTGTGTTTGGCTGCAAGGAGCGGGCGAAAAAGCATTTTGTGCTGGCGGCGATATTGTCGCCATGTATAAAGCCATGCAGGCAGAGCCCGGTAAATTAGTAGAGGAGGTTGAAAACTTCTTTACTCAGGAATACAAGCTGGACTATCTCATTCAGACCTACCCGAAGCCTCTCATTTGCTGGGGTGACGGCATAGTGATGGGCGGCGGTATGGGCTTAATGAATGGAGCCAGCCACCGTATTGTGACCGAACGCTCGTTATTGGCTATGCCGGAAGTCACTATTGGCTTGTATCCAGACGTTGGCGCGACTTACTTCCTAAACCGTATGCCGGAAGGTTGTGGGTTATTCCTCGGAATTACCGGCGCAACCATCAATGCCAATGATGCGCTTTATTTGAACTTGGCCGATCACTTCGTTGGTCACGAGAGTAAAGACGTTATACTGACTCGTCTCAAAGAGACTGAGTGGGGCAATACAGCCGCGCTTAATAAACAAAAAGTGACTGACTTACTGAGCGCAGTAGCGAGTGACGACACAACGGCACTGCCAGCGCCTCAGGTAGAACCGCATCAGTCTCTTATTTCTGAGCTCACAGCAGGTAATGACATTGGTGACATTGCTGAACGCATTGTTAAGGATGAAACTGATGACAAATGGTTAAGCCGGGCACGGAAAAACCTGGCGAACGGTTGCCCGTTCACCTCTCATTTGGTCTGGAACCAGTTACAGCAAGGCTCTGACCTGTCGTTAGCTGACTGCTTCCGGTTAGAGTTGACGCTGTCGTGTAACTGCGCGGTTCGCGGTGACTTTGCTGAAGGCATTCGAGCTTTGCTGATTGATAAAGATAAAAATCCACAATGGCAGCACAGTTCAGTGGCGGACGTACCCGCAGAAGAGGTTGATGCATTCTTTTTACCTCCGTGGGGTGACAGAACGCATCCGCTGGCCGATCTCGATAAATAAAACGAATGAACAAGAAGGAGTGCCGACATGGCAACCGTAGGATTTATTGGACTGGGTAACATGGGTGGCCCAATGGCCAGCAACCTGGCTAAAGCAGGGCACAAAGTTAAAGCGTTCGACTTGTCAGAAGAGGCGCTAAAAGCCGTTGTCGCAGATGGTGCACAAGCCGCGAAAACCGCCGAAGAAGCTATTGATGGCGCTGAGTTTGTGGTTTCAATGTTACCGGCAGACCGCCACGTTAAAGGTGTTTATTTAGGTGACAACGGACTTATTAACAAACTGTCTAAAGACCAATTAGTTATCGATTGCAGCACAATTTCTTCAGATACAGCGATGTTTGTGGGTGAAGAACTTGAGAAAGCGGGTATCGCTTTCATTGATGCACCAGTGTCTGGTGGCGTGGGTGGCGCGAAAGCCGGTACATTAACCTTTATTTGCGGTGGTACTGAAAGCAATGTAGACCGTGCACGCACTGTATTGAACGACATGGGCAAAAATGTGTTCCGTGCAGGCGATGTCGGAGCCGGGCAAATTGCTAAAATTTGTAACAACATGCTGCTTTCTGTATTGATGGTTGGCACGTCAGAAGCTCTGCAATTGGGCAAGGCAAATGGTCTTGACCCGAAAGTTTTATCCGAAATAATGCTGGCAAGTTCAGGTCGCAACTGGACGCTGGAAGTGTATAACCCATGCCCAGGGGTTATGGAAAACGTGCCTTCCAGTAACGATTATCAAGGTGGCTTTTTGGTGGACCTAATGGCGAAGGATTTAGGTTTAGCCCAGCAAACGGCCCTGGAAAGTGGTGCCGCAACGCCAATGGGCTCGCTGACGCGTAATCTATACCACAGTTGGTCTGAACAAGGCCATGGTCGTCAGGACTTTTCCAGTATCTTTAACTATGTGGCGCCTAAGTCACAGAAGTAACTTAAGAATTGAGGAAACACATGCAAATTAAAGACAGTGTGATTGTAATTACCGGTGGCGCTCAGGGACTGGGTCTTGCAATGGCTGAAGACTTTGCCAAGCAGGGCGCTCAGTTAGCGCTTATCGACATTAACGGTGACGTATTAGGTGACGCTCAAGAACAGTGCGAAAAATTAGGCGCAGCCAAGGTTATTGGCTATGAAGTCGATATTACTGACGAAGAGTCAGTAGAAACCGTGTTTGAGCAAATTCAGCAGGAATTTAACGGCATTGATGTATTAGTCAATAATGCCGGCTTACTGCGCGACGGTTTATTGATTAAATACAAAGACGGTGAACTGAAACAAAAAATGCCTTTGCAACAGTTCCAGTCTGTATTAGACGTTAACCTAACCGGTACCTTCCTGTGTGGTCGTGAGGCGGCAGCACAAATGGTGAAAGCCGGTAAAAAGGGCGTCATTATTAATATTTCTAGTGTAGCTCGTGCTGGCAACATGGGTCAGACCAACTATTCCGCAACGAAAGCCGGTGTAGTTGCAATGACAGTAACCTGGGCGCGGGAGCTTGGTCGTTATGGCATTCGCTGTGGAGCTATTGCCCCTGGCTTTATTGAAACGCCAATGACAGCTCAAATGAAACCCGAAGCGGTCGAGCGTGCGTTGTCTATGGTGCCGTTGAAGCGCTGGGGACAGCCCAATGAAATTGCCCACAGCGCACGTTACATTATTGAAAATGACTTTTTCAGCGGTCGAGTCGTCGAAATTGACGGTGGCGTACGACTGTAAGTCGCATTAGATAAAGTAATGTAAATAGCCGAATGAAGGGCGTCTCTGTTATAGTAGTGAGTAACTAAAAAACAGAGACGCTTTTTTGTATCGGCATGCGCAAATTACCTCCCTTAAATGCACTAAAATCTTTTGAAGTGGCCGCACGCCACCTTAGCTTCACCAAAGCAGCCGAAGAGCTGTTTGTTACCCAAGCGGCAGTGAGTCATCAGGTTAAAGCGTTAGAAGACTTCCTCGAACTTAAGCTGTTTATTCGTCGAAACCGTTCGTTATTGCTGACTGAAGAAGGTCAGGAGTACTATTTAGAGCTTCGGGAAATTTTTGAACAGTTGGCGCAAGCGACCGACAAATTGCGACTGGTATCAGAGCGCGGAGCTCTGACTGTATCGGTGCCTCCCAGTTTCGCAATTTTATGGTTTGTGCCGCGGCTAAGCAGCTTTCGCGAAGCACACCCAGACATGGATATTCGTATAAAAGCAGTTGATGAAATTAGCGGTTCACTGACTGATGATGTCGACGTAGCCATTTATTACGGTGACGGTCGCTGGCCCGGAGTCAAATCCTATCAGCTTCATGAAGAATACTTATGGCCAGTGTGTTCGCCTTTATTGTTGAATAAAGCCGACATAACAGAGCCGGCAGATTTATTTAAACAAACACTGTTACATGATGAAACGCGTAATGCCTGGAAAGACTGGTTTCAGTTAGTTGGTTTGCCACAATATAAAGGCGATAACGGCCCGGTGTTCAGTCACTCGAGCCTGGCGCTGCAAGCAGCGGTACATGGGCAAGGGGTGGCCTTAGCCAATAACGTGTTAGTAAAGCCTGAAATTGACAGTGGTCATTTGGTGAGAATATTTCCCCAAGCGTTGCAGCGGAATAAAGCCTTTTATTTGGTTTGTCGTGACAACCAGGCCGAAATCGGTAAAATCGCGACCTTTCGGCAATGGCTGCTGGACATAGTGCAGCAGGAAGAAAGGGAATTTAAGGAATGATGCGTTATCAGCGGCAAAATCCAGAAGGTGCTATGAGGATTATCTTTCTGCATGGCTCTGGCGGAGGTCCCGATACTGCGTTTATGAATTATTTCGCTGAGCAATGTGTGGCTTTTGGCGCTGAAGTGGTTCGCCCGGACTTTCCGTACTGGGAAAAAGTAAGAGAAACCGGTAAGCCCAGGCCACCTAACAGAATGCCAACCCTTGTTGAGGCAGTCGAGTCTCTACTGCAAGACCTGCAGCAGGACAACAAACCGTTAGTTTTAATGGGGAAGTCGCTGGGCAGCCGGGTGATGTTGCGCGTGGCGGACAAGTTCAATGCTCAAGCGTCTATTGCATTAGGTTTTCCGTTCCACCCTCCGCAAAAACCAGAAAACTCGCGGTTGGATGAGTTAGCAATGAGCCGAGCTCCGGGGCTTATTTTACAGGGAACTCGAGACCCCTTTAGTAAACCGTTAATGAAGAAGAAAGAGCAGGGTGAATGTGTAACGTTACCTGACAACTGGTCATTGCGTTGGCTGGAAGGGGCTGATCACGGCTTTGAAGCAACTAAAGCAAAATCGGCAGACACGCCCGTTATTTGGCAGCAAGCGGCTACGGCAATTAAGGAGTTTATTTAGTGAGTCAGTTATTTTTAATCGTTGCGGCATTTTTAGGCGCAACGGGTGTTATGTTAGGCGCCTTTGCTGCGCATGGTCTTAAGTCGAAATTGAGTGAGAGTTTGCTGAGTGCTTTTGAGACCGGTGTAACCTATCAGTTTTACCATACACTAGCGCTACTAGCGTTAGCCTTATGGCTTAAACAGACAACGTCTGGATGGTTTGTGGCAAGCGGTTATTTATGGATAGCCGGTGTCATTTTGTTTTCTGGTAGTCTATACGCATTAGCGCTTACCGGTATTAAGTGGTTCGGGCCTATAACTCCCTTAGGTGGTTTGCTATTTATCGCAGGCTGGATAAGCTTGCTTATTGGCGCAATAAAGTTAGGAGCAGTGAGTTAATGAGCGGAATTATTTTATTGTGTCGCGCTGGTTTTGAAGGCGACTGTGCCGCTGAAATTCAGGATAAAGCGACCGAGCTTGGTATTTACGGATACTGCCAGACACAGCCTAATCAGGCTTATGTCACTTATAATTGTCAGGCTGAAGAAGCGGAGCATATTGCCAGAAAGCTTCCGTTGAAAGACTTGGTGTTCGCGCGCGAAATGTTCGCTTTGCTTAGCCCAATTAAATTAGCCGGCGTTGAAGACCGAGCCAGTGAGGTGATAAAAGCGTTAAAGCCGCATCAGGAAACCTTCGGTTTGGCTGGCGAGCTCCGGGTGGAAACACCTGATACAAACGAAGCTAATCAGTTATCAAAGTTTTGTCGGAAGTTCAGTGTTCCGCTTCGTCAGGCTTTGCGAAAAGAAGAGCTGTTAAGTAATAAACCGTTGGCAAAGCGTCCTTTACTGCATGTACTTTTTGTTAATTCAGCACATGCCCTGACCGGGTATTCATACAGTTATAACCAGACACCTTATGACGGCGGTATTTTGCGTCTAAGAATGCCGAAAGACGGGCCTAGCCGTTCGACGTTGAAGCTCGATGAGGCTTTTCAAGTGTTTGTTCCTGAAAGTGAGCAGGAAAAACGCATACATCCCGGTATGAAGGCCGTCGACTTAGGTGCTGCGCCAGGTGGCTGGACGTATCAGTTAGTGCGTCGGGGTATGATGGTACAGGCTGTTGATAACGGCCCTATGGCTGAGGCGTTAATGGAAACCGGGCAGGTTCAGCATATAAAAGAAGATGGCTTTAAGTTTCGCCCAAAACGCAAAAACATTCACTGGCTAGTTTGTGACATGGTTGAAAAGCCAGCACGAGTCGGTGAGTTAATGACAAGCTGGTTGCTTGAAGGCGACTGTCAGGAAGCTATTTTTAACCTGAAGTTACCCATGCGTCAGCGCTATGCTGCGGTGAAAGAGTATCTGGAGCAAATAAAAGACCAGCTACAGACACAAGGCACTAAGCCATTCGAAATTCAGGCCAAGCACCTGTATCACGACCGTGAAGAAATAACAGTTCACTTGCGCTGGCTACCGAAGCAGTAAAGGGACGAGCAGGCTTTCACCGGGAAAGCCTGCTGTAAACTGATTACAGACGGTCAATAACCGCTTGTGTAAAGTCTGTTGTGCCGTGCGAACCACCGAGATCGCGGGTGGTGCGATCACCGGACTCAATAACGTCTGCCAGAGCTTTGGTGATTTTTTCAGCTTTATCGGCCATGCCTAAGTATTCCAGCATTTGAATAGAAGCCAGAATAACAGAGCTTGGGTTAGCCAGGTTTTTACCCGCAATGTCTGGTGCAGAGCCGTGAACCGCTTCAAAGATAGCGCAGTCTTTACCAATGTTAGCGCCTGGCGCCATGCCCAAACCACCGACTAAACCTGCGCAAAGGTCAGACAGTATGTCGCCAAACAGATTGGTAGTGACAATAACGTCGAACTCTTCCGGGTTCATAACCAAGCGCATACACGCCGCATCGACAATCATCTCAGCAGATTCGATATCTGGGTATTCTTCGGCAATTTCGCGAGCTACTTTCAGGAATAAACCAGAAGTGGATTTCAAAATATTGGCTTTATGTACTGCCGTTACTTTTTTACGGCCTTCGCGACGGGCTGTTTCGTATGCAAAACGCACGATACGCTCAGCACCTTCACGCGTGATTTTGCTCATAGCCTCGGCTTCGTTACCGTCTTCTGAGATTTTCTGACCAAGACCTGAGTACATGCCTTCGGTGTTCTCGCGGATAGTAATGATATCAATATTTTCATAGCGTGCCTGAGTGCCTTTGAACGACAATACGGGACGCATATTTGCGTATAGCCCGAAGTGCTTGCGAAGGCTGACATTAATCGAGGTAAAACCTTCGCCAACGGGGGTGGTTAATGGCCCTTTTAAAGTAACACCGTTACGAGCGATAGCATCAAGTGTATTCTGTGGCAGAAGCTCGCCAGTTTTTTCTAAAGCGGTTAAACCGGCTTCTACATATTCGTATTCAAAGTCGCAACCTGCTTTGTCGAGAATGGCTGTTGCCGACTTAACAATATCGGGACCAATACCGTCGCCTGGAATAACTGTGATTGTCTTGCTCATTTAAAGAGTTCCTTCAAACCGTGTTACAACTAAATACAGGCAGTAATTCTACCACCCCTACAGTTTATGTGACTAGAAAAGCATTATTCACCAAGTGAATAGGTGCTATAAGGGAGAGTGACAATGACTCTCAAACGCTGCTATCTGCTGCACTTTTTGAGCACTCGTTGGTGTTGCGCCTAATGCTTCATAGCAAGAGTCTAGCAGCTTCTGAGCCGAATCGCTTAATTCTGCTTGTGGGTGATACACCTTAACCGCCAGAAAATGGGCAACGTAGAATAGGGCGGTTAACTTTTTGTCAGTTGTTTGTTCTGGATCAAGCAGTAAGTGTGTCTTCTCGGGCAGTTGCCAGCGAGCAACCAACTGACGACTGCGTCTAAAGTCAGCCGGATCTAACGCTGAGCCGACCCAACTACTGCAATAAAAGTGCTCGATAACCGATACTTTTGGCCATTTAGATGACTTTAATAAATCCGGATGGCGGAACAGGTCGGCACCTGACAGCAATGCTAATAGCGGAGCGGGCGTGGGAAGTTTAATACCGCTACTTTGGCTGAGCTTTTCCAGTAAGGTACACAGCAGGTTAATGCGTTGCATGAGCGCTTTATGCAACGGTATGCTATTTAGCGAAAATTGGTGCTGCAAAAAAGCCGTCGCAAGAATAATGGAAGCGCGTTTGGCGCCCAACCATAGATACGCCTGCTTAATATCCATTTTAGCGGCTTCATCATTATTAATGCGTTCATTCTCTATGACGGACTGATGCACCGACTCGCTTAAATAGGGCACTTTTCTGATTTGCTGTATCACCGCATTGAGTGAACCAGACGCATTAGCGTATCGATTAATGGCTGTAAGCAATGCTTTCGGCGTTTGCAAAGTAGAGGGTCTGGCCTCAAGTAAAAAGTCCCGGTGTTTCACTAATGACTCGAGAATGTCTGAGGCTGTTGGTTCGTTAGTTGGCTGCCACTGCTCTAGCTGCTCTGCACTCACATAAAATGGCGTATGCAGCTTATGAGGAAATGCCAATAAAAACTGACCTTTTTGATAATCCATCAGTAGTGCGGAACGCGATTTTTTAGTGTGCTTAAAGCGTTGGCCCGTGAAATAACGACAAAAGCCGGCGCTTTGCTTCATTAATGGCCAGAACTTGTATCGGAAAACACTGTTTAGTTGAGGTGCGAACTCAACTTCCGGAGGCACACGCTGTTGCTGAACCCGCGATATGAGCGCCACCCAATGCCGATAAAACGCAATATCATGTGAGTTAAAACTCAAGGGCTTCAATGCTTCTAACCAAAGCGCCTGGCGCAGTTGCTTAGAACGCCAGCAATCCACACTCTCATTAATACAGGCACTCAGACAAGCGGCTGCTAACACCCGCCGGTAATGGGTGTGCAAAGCCAGAGTTTTTCCTAACTTTAATGCGTTAACAGCCTGAGCAAGGAACTCAACGAGCTTATCGTTATTTTCGAAACGGGCCTGAGCGTAGCAGGGAAGTAATTCAGGCCAGCGATACTCTTGAAACTCTTCATCAAGCGACTTCACAAATTGATACAGCTGGCGAATGTCATGCTTGTCCATTAGCCCGTAAGCTTTAGCACAACAGTTAGCGAGCTTGTTCATTGTCGCCTCTGAGTGTTCTGGTAGTCTTGGTAAGAGTCATTACCCCAGGCAATAAGTTCATTATCTTTGAACACCAAAGGGGTGCATTCGTCTTTGGTTGTAATGCCGTCAGAAGTAACATGATGGGTACGGTAAAACAGGACTTGCATGTCGCCTTGCTCAGACGATTTAGCTTCGTTGATATCGGGAGAGCCCAATATTCGAATAACACTGTCTTTCGACATGCCTAAGTCGAGTTGACCAATTTGACGTGCATTATAGGTTTCACGTTCCTGCCATTTAAGATCGGCCGGATCAGCCTGATACAACATCAGGACTAATCCGACAATTGCCAAGTAGCTAACAGCGCCTATGGCTAAAATGACAAAAACTTTGTTCTTCATAACCCGCTTAATCAGTAACGACTTTATAGCAAGGATAGTACACCGAACCCGGTAACTTCATACGGCCCTGTTCGACGAACGCTTGCAATAATACGTCCAGTCGCTTCATTAACTGGGTTTCACCGTGAATGGTGAATACGCCTTTTTCACGAATGCGGCGAATACCGTCGTCTTTCACATTACCGGCAACAATAGATGAGAAGGCGCGACGCAAGTCAGCGGCTAACTCTTCTTTTGGCTGGTCAGGGTGCAAGTTCAACGCGGCCACATTGTCGTGTGTTGGTACAAATGGACGCTGGAAATTGTCGTCAATAAACAGTGTCCAGTTGAAGTAATAGGCATCGCCCGAGTCGCGGCGATACTGCTTCACCGAAGCCATACCGGCACTCATATGCTGAGCGACACTGGCCGGGTCTGCAATAATAATTCGGTACAGTTGACGAGCTTCTTCACCCAATGTCTCGATAATGAATTCATCTAAGGCTTCGAAATAGTCACGTGAACTTTCAGGCCCGGTTAAAATGACCGGTAAGCTTTGCTGCTGGTTTTTCGGGTGCATTAAAATGCCCAGTAAATAAAGCAGCTCTTCGGCAGTGCCTGCGCCACCGGGGAATATTACAATGCCGTGTGCACAACGAATAAAGGCTTCCAGACGCTTTTCAATGTCCGGTAAAATGACGAGTTCGTTGACAATAGGGTTAGGTGGCTCAGCGGCAATGATGCCTGGCTCTGTTAACCCTAAATACCGACCGCCACTGATGCGCTGCTTAGCGTGACCAATAGTCGCGCCTTTCATAGGACCTTTCATAGCGCCGGGGCCGCAACCTGTACAGATATTCAAACCACGAAGGCCCAGCTGATAACCTACTTCCTTAGTATACTTGTACTCTTCTTCACTAATTGAGTGACCACCCCAGCATACCACCATGTCAGGCTCTTGCATGGCCTGAACGGTACGAGCGTTGCGGAGAATATCGAAAACGACATGGGTTAGGGTGGCGCTATCTGCGTCTTTAAGCTCTTCTTCTGAATAACGCTCGCCGGTAAATAGAATGTCCCGAAGCACAGACTCCAGTAACTCGCGAATACCAACAATAAGCTCACCGTCGACAAACGCCTCTTCCGGCGGCTCAATAAGTTCGATTTTTATGCCGCGCTCTTTGCGAATGATATTAACGGAGAAATCTTGGTACTTGTCGTAAATTTCTGCGCTGCTGTCGGTTTTACTACCGGCATTCAGTACGGCAAGGCAGCAGTTTCTGAAAAGCTTATAGAGTTGGCTGTTTGAAGATTTTTTTAGTCGTTCTATTTCTAGTTGTGACAACAGAGACATTGTGCCTCTGGGAGAAATACTTGCTCTCATTATTATTTAATACTCCTTTACAAAGGGTGACCCTTGTCACCTTATATGGCACCTCATCATTAGTATCCGTCCGGTGCCAGAATAACGTTGTTTCGTCCGTTTTCTTTTGCTTGATACAGTGCTTTGTCAGCACGTTCAAAAACAGACACTGTGGTGTCGTTGTTATTTTTAAAAGACGCCACGCCTGCCGATACAGTAATGCGAATATCGTCAGTTTTAAACTTAAATGGGATATTAGCGACTTTTTCTCGGGCTAATTCCATCTTCTCTTTCACTTGATTCTCATCAAGACAAAAGATAATAGCAAATTCTTCACCGCCATAGCGACACACAAAACCATCATTTTTTAGTGTTTTGTTTAAGGTGCCGGCAATGACCTGTAGAGTTTTATCACCCGCAATATGTCCGAAGTTGTCATTGACGTCTTTAAAAAAGTCGACATCAGCAATGGCGATGGTGAGGGCGGTTTGCCCTTTTTGCCAACGTGCAAACTCCATATTCAGTCGTTCTTCAAACGCAGAGCGGTTAGGCAACTTTGTTAACGCATCCTGTAAACTGCGGAATTTTTGTTGTGCCAGCTCCCGCTTGTAACGCTCAACTTCCGCTTCTGTCTGGCGTAATTTATCTTCAAGCTCACTAGTATTTTTAGTGAAATTTTCACGCTCATGGTTTTGCAGCAAAATATGCTGCTCCAACGTAGCACCTAGTTGCTTTAACTTGCTGCCAACCGTTTCCTTCAGCTCGAAAACTTCTGAAGCACCATGAACACAGTCAGAAATATCAGATACGCCCAACTTTAGCTTTTCATTAAGGACGTCGCGCTGTTCTGCAAAATAGCCCGACGCGCCTACCGTATTGCCCAGTATGTTATTGACTGATTCGAGTGACGCATTGAGTTGCTGTAAAAAGCTCTGAGCCGACTTACGTTCTTCATTCACGCTGTTGAAAATAAGTCGCATAACTTTGAGGCTGATGGTCATCAGGGTGTCGAGGCTTTGAGGTTTTTGCAGCGCTGTTTTAACTTGTTGTAATGCTTCTGCGGAGTTACCGCTAAATTCAACTTCGCTTAACAGATCAAATAATTGAGCTTGATAGGTCTCAGTAGCAACGGCATCTGCTTTGGGTTCGTTTTTAGTGACAGCGCATTGGTGTGATAAATTCAATAAGCGATTAACCAGCGGCAAATAGTGGGTAAGCGCCATGGTCGGTTTTTCAAACGCTTTTTCAATGCTGGCCAGTTCTTTTTCAGCTTGCTTTGTTGAGGGTTCGAGTTTCGCCAAAGCGTTTGAGATAGTGTCAGTGGTTTGCTTAGTTTGCTGCTGAAATTTAATGGTGTAATTAGCAATGGCGTCACTGAGTTTTTCAATCAGCGGGTCAAGTATTGCCGCCGATGCATTTTGCTGAATTTGGCTACGAAGTTGGTGAATAATGGAGTCTAAATCGTTGTCAACACCATTAAGTGCCAGACACAACTGATTAACAAACTCAGAGTAACGTTCTGAGTCCCGACGATAATCGTCCTCAATCTGTTTTCTGGACTGAATGCTTTGCTGCAACTTCTTGCTTAGATGCTGCACCTGCTCTTGCGGCGTTTCAGGTATTGACACTACTCACCTTCTTACTTTCTTACTGACAACTCATACTAGTACGAGTCTTAGGGTGACAAAGTTTATCGGTTTCTGCATTAAATACTATTCACAGATTGTGGTAGTCTTTGCATTTATTTCCTAACAAAAAAGTCGAAAATAGCGGGGACGTACTGTGCGTAAAAGCGTATTAGCATTATCGATTCTATTAACATCTTCAGCGGCCTGGGCAGATACTGAGTATAAAATTGATCTGACTCAACCGGAGCACCAGCGAGGGGACGTTAGTATCACGTTTCCTGAAACTAATGAGCAGTTTCTGGACATTAAAATGCCTGCCTGGCGCACGGGATATTACCGTATTTTAAATTTGGCCAATGGGATTAGGGACTTTACCGCGAAAACTAATGGCCAGAACCTACGCTGGGAAAAAGTGGATAAAAGTACCTGGCGTATCCACTTACCGAAAAACGTGGGTGAAGTGACGGTGAATTATGAAATCTACGCTGACCAGCTGGGCCGCAGAAGCCGTCATATTGACGACAGCCACGCCTATTTAGACGCCTCTGCGGTGTTTATGTACGCCGACCAATGGCGTAACGAACCAGTAACGGTATCGCTAAATGTGCCTGACAACTGGCGCAGCTATTCCGGTATGGAGCGCGAGGGTGATCATAGCTTTGTCGCCGATAACTGGGATGTATTGGTCGACTCGCCAATAGAAACGGGTATTAATAAGCACTTTGCCTTTGAGCAGGGCGGGCGTGACTACGAAGTGGTGTTTTGGGGCGAAGGCAACTACGACGCTGAACAGACAGTTGCAGACCTGGAAAAATTAGTAGCTACCGGTGACTCTATTTGGAGCAGTTACCCTTATGAGCGCTACGTTTTTATGATTCACGCAACCTCCGGGGCCGGTGGTGCAACGGAACACAAAAACTCCACGGTTATTCAACGCCCACGTTATAGCTTTGCCAGTCGAGATGACTATTTGTCGTTTATGTCGACAGCCTCTCACGAATTTGTACATACCTGGAACGTGAAGGCTTATCGACCAGACGGTCTGGTGCCTTACGACTACCAAAAAGAGAACTATACAGATTTATTCTGGATAGCCGAAGGCTCAACAAGCTACTTCCAAAACCACTTACTGCTACATGCGGGAGTTATGGAACCTGACGAATACTTCGAGCGCTTGGCTAGTGGTATTGACCGTTATAAAGCTAAGCCTGGCCGCAAGGTGATGTCAGTGGCAGAGGCTTCTTTTGAAGCCTGGATTGATCAGTATGGCGACCGTGCTCACAACGACTCAGTAAGTATTTATTCGGAAGGTGCGTTAGTCTCCTGGATGCTCGATAATGCGTTACTTGAGGCAACGGACGGTGAAGTTAGTTATCGCGATGTACACAACGAACTTTACAAGCGCTTTGATGCTGACGAAAAGGGCTTTAAGGCCAGCGATGTGCTCGCAATTCTTAATGACTTAACTGGTGACTCGTGGCAGCAATGGTGGCAGAACAATGTTGAAGCACCAGCAGCCGATATTCCATTTGAGAAAATGCTGAACGATGCGGGCTTAGAGCTGGTCTACGAAGAAAATGATGAGCCAGAAAACTGGACAGGTTGGCGTGCATCGAAAGTAGACGGTGGCATGGAGTTGACTCAAGTCAGCCGCGGTAGCCCGGCATGGGAAGCCGGTTTTAGACCGGATGATGTCATTGTTGCGTACGACGGCTATACGGTTATGCAGGGTCGTTTTAAGGAAGCGCTTCAGGAGTATGAAGCGGGTGACGAAGTTAAGGTCACTTTCTTCCGCCGCAATCAATTGCATGAGAAAACGCTGAAGCTCGAGCAGGCACCGGCAACTGATGCCTCGATTAAGCCAGTAGACGCGCCTACTGCACAACAGAAAGCGCGCTTCTTACAGTGGTTGCAAATTCCGCACCCAAACGCGTAATTTGCTGAGAATTTACTGACGGGCCAAGCGTTGCATTTGCGGCGCTGGCTCGAAGTTGGAGCGAAATGGGTTGATGTCCAGCCCACCTCGTCGTGTGTAACGTGCGTATACACTCAGCTTCTTAACACCAAGAGCGAGTATGTCCTGAAAAATTCGCTCGACACATTGCTCATGAAACTCATTGTGGCCGCGAAAAGACACCAAGTAAGCTAACAAGGCCGCTTTGTTGATTTTAGGCCCTTGATAATGAATGAAGACTGAGCCCCAGTCAGGCTGGTTGGTGATTAAGCAGTTTGATTTTAGTAGGTGGCTGTGCAGCTTTTCTTCGACCTCTTTAGCATTGTCTTCAAGCTTCAACAGCTCCGGGCGATAATCATAATGTTCAATATCGATATCCTGCGAGTCTATACATTCGCCCTGAAAGTCAGCAATAGCTTCATGAGCCACACGACTTAATGGGGTCAGCTGGACAGACACGGAGTCGCCTGCACAGGCTGACAAATCTTTTTTCATAATGCTTTGAACGTCGCCCCAAGTGTCGAAACGGCTTTCATTAAAACTGTTCAGGTATAACTTGAAAGACTTTGATTCGACCAGGTTAGGGCTGGCAGCAGGCACTTCAAAATAACCGATAGCTACTTGCGGTAAGCCTTTGGCATTTAGCCATGAAAGTTCATAACCGGTCCATTGATCAACTCCGCTAAAGGGCAGTTCACCTGAAATGCCTATTGGCTCCCGGTTCAACGAGCGCGGAACAGCCTGTAACTGACTTGAGTCGTATTGGCTTGGGTATTCGGTTTGCTGGCCAAGGCTTAAATGGCCGAGTGCATCCTTTTTTGGCATTTGTGTCACTCCGTACGTACAATGAGGCCATTGTAAAATGTCTGAGTGAGCAGTACCAGATGCAGAATTTAGAAAGTGTGTTAGATAACCTCATAGAAAGCTACGTCGAGAAATTGCCGGTTCGTTATACCGAGTATGTTTCGGAGTGGGATAGTCCTATTTATGGCACTGTAATAGATGATGACACGGTAGAGTGGAGTCCCGTTAAGCAGGCGTCGCCGTTGTCTTTTGAGGACTTAGAAAAGGCTCTTGAAACAACTTTCCATGACAGTATAAAAACCGTCTTTGGACGTTGGTTTGCCGGTGATTTAGCGCTGGAATACGACGGGCATCCGGTAACTTTATTACAAGTGCAAAGCCCTGAGGACGGTGAGCGACTATTGGCAAATCTGACCGGTCATATCCTTATGAAGCGTCGTTTAAAACAACCTGAAACGGTGTTTATTGGTTTAGGTGTTGAGAATGATGACTTGTTGGTGTCTATCGATAATTCGACCGGGCAAGTTGGTTTAGAGTGGGTTGGCAAAGAGCAACATGAGTGCCTTGCTGACTCTCTGGAAGACTGGCTGATAAAGTGCCAACCAAAGGACCCTTCTTCTGCAATTGAGTGACTCGACAGTCTGTTAAAAAAAGGTTAGCTTGATGTTTATCAAGAATAACAAAGAGGTTGTCCGGGATGCAGGGGCTAACAGAGGCTACAGAGCAGGAAATACAACACGCCAGTGAACAAAGCAGTGGCGAGGTGCAGGGGGAGTTGACCTATCTGGTTGCTGAAGACCTGAAGGTTGCAGCCTCGTTACTTTTTCAGACTTACTATGACGACGAGCTGTTGCAAAAGATTTTCCGCGCCGACAAAGCGGACTATGATAAACGGTTAAGAGCCGCTATTCGGGAAGATCTCACCTCATTTTGGGAAAGCGGGCAGTCAATTATCGGCATTAGAGATGGTGGTACCTTACTGGGCGTAGCCTGCCTGACCCGACCGGGAAAAAGCTTTGGCCCCGGGCGCTTTTGGCATTGGCGCATAAGCATGTTGTTGACGGCGGGCTTTTTAAGTACTAAACAAGTCATGGAAAAAGAGCGCCGTATTCAGGAAGCGATGCCCGATGTTCCGTACCATATGCTGGCGTTTATTGCGGTGGCGCCACAGTATCAACAGCAGGGCATTGGTCATTTATTGGTGGAGGCTGCTAAGTCAGCTTTTCAGGAAGACCCGGAGTCTCAGGGAATTGCAGTCTTTGTGACTCGTGCAGACTATCAGGCCTTTTTCAAAAAGCGTGGGTATCGTCTGCAAGCGCAAATCGAATTTGAAACACTGTCCGGTGAGCTGCTGTTTTATCCAAAGGAGGAGGCTGAATAATGAGCTACTCCAGTTTTAAAGAGTTTTACCCTTACTACTTACAGGAGCATTCCGACACGCGTTGCCGAGCCTTACATTATATCGGCAGCACTCTGGTACTCATTGTACTTGCCTATGCGCTGTTCACTCAAAGCTACTGGTGGTTGCTGGCTGTGCCTGTTATTGGTTATGGCTTTGCCTGGCTTGGGCATTTTATTTTCGAGAAAAACAAACCGGCGACCTTCAAATACCCACTGTACAGCCTGATGGGCGACTGGGTTATGTACAAAGATGCTTGGGTTAACTTACTGACCGGGCACTCTAAAGGGCGGTAACTCCACACCAATTAACCGCTGATTGTGTAGTGTTAAATCGCCCTCGTAGCGGGTTTCACCGTCACTGGAAAAGCCCAGTTTAAAGGTACTGCGCCAACCTGGTTGACTGCCTTTAAACGACCAGTGCGTTTTATCTCGCCGAATGTCTAAGAACTGCAAACCTTGTTGCTTACAGTAATAAATGGCGTGTTTTTGGGCGCTTTCCGATTGCTGCCGGTGTTGCCAAAACACCCAAACCGCAAGCAGTAAAACCAGAAAGACTATGACATCGAGTAAATTCATGCGGTTACTTCACCTGCGACTTTAAACGGTTCAGTGCCTGTTGTACCGGCTCTGAAAGTTGCTGCTGCGCAATGAGAGACAGTAACTGTGGACGCACAGTTGGCAGTGCGATGATGTCCTGGAAAAGCGCATCGAATAAGGTGACGTCCAGTTTAGCAATAGCGTTGAGGTAGCTATTTAGGATTGTCGGCTCTGCCAACACACGCCATAAACGAGCCGCAATAACGACCAGTTGGTCCGCATTGGCGGTCTCAATCAGTGACGCAACTTGTTTTTGCACTCTTGGCTCATCTGACGCGCTTGCCAATGCTCTCAACGCGTCTGTTGTGAGCTCTGAATCTGCTGTGTTTATCAGCTCCAGTAACGCGTTGCGTAAGTGCGCCGGTATAGACTGATGCTCGAGCGCTGCGGCCAGAGGCGAACGCACACCGTTGGGGTAGCTCGCAAAGTGTTCAGCAATGGCCGTGCTAATATCGTTGCGCTGCATTAAACGTGCAGCTACATCATGAAGCCCTTGTAAGCCGATATTTTGCCAATTCTGACTGCCATTTGGTTTTAGCAAATAAGCTTCAGCCGCTTCAAAGTGGATAGACGGTGATAAGTTATGTTGGCATTGAACATGAGCGTGCAAAGCTGCTCGCTGTGTTTCTGAGGGCGTGAGTAAATAAGGGTTCTGCTGCAACTGCTCTTGCTGTTCCTCAGTGAGCTCGCCGGTAATCTCGTGCCCCAGCGCGTTAATCACATACTCGAGATATTGATTTCGCGCTGCCAGGTTAAGTAGACCACGCTCGTCTAATGGAAACTGCAGAAACCATAAATAGGGCGGTTGTTCAGCGCTTTTGTGTTGAAACAGAACGGCAATTTGAGCCTGACGGGCAATTGGATAAGGGTATGGCTGTTGCTGATGTTCAACAGCGTTGAACTGCTCCTGAGAGAGCTCGGTTAAGCAACGGCCAATGTCAAAGACCTGATACTCGGTTTGGCCTGCTTTTAGAAAATCGCCCAGGGTTGTAATGCTCTGCTCTGACACAAAAACTCCATTTCACTTGAATTTTGGAACGTATTAAACCACTATTGCGCCATTATAACGATTAATAACCTCATGTGGTAACGGAGTCTGATATGGAGCAGTATCAGAAAGCGGCTCGATTATTAGATAGGATTGAACGCGAGCTCAATAGTTTAGGTCTTTGGCAGTCTCACCAACCGCCGGTTCAGGCACTCGAAAGTCAGCAACCTTTTGCGGTTGATACCCTGGAATTTCATCAGTGGCTGCAATTTATCATGATACCTAAAATGTGGTCACTCATTGACGGGCAGCGGCCGCTCCCAGAAGGCACTTCTATAAGCCCCATGGCGGCTCACACCTACCGTAATGAACTCGAACAATATGAGCAACTCATAGGGCTTATTCGCGAGTTCGATGTTCTGCTAAGTGGCACTGACCCTTTGCAGGATGATCTTTAATGCGACCACCTTTGGATATTATTTATCAGGACGATGATTTAGCCGTTATTAACAAGCCCAGTGGCTTATTGGTTCACCGTAGCCGCATTGCTAGTGAGGCCCGGGAATTTGCCATGCAAATGCTGCGCGACCAAATTGGCCAGCATGTTTACCCTGTACACCGCCTCGACAGGCCTACCTCCGGACTTTTAATCTTTGCGCTCAGCAGCGAAATTGCGACCAAAATGTCGGAAAGCTTTGCCACTAGCCAGGTAGAAAAACAATATCATGCGGTTGTCCGTGGCTATTTACCTGAGGAAGGAACTGTCGATTATCCGCTAAAAGAAGAGCTTGATAAAATTGCTGACGCACAGGCGGATAAAGACAAAGAGGCACAGGAGGCTGTGACGCATTTTCGCTGCCTGGAAAAAGTGGAATTACCCTTTAAAGTCAGCAAAAAGCACGATACAACGCGTTATTCCTTAGTTGAGTTAACGCCTGAAACAGGGCGCAAGCACCAGCTCCGTAGACACATGGCACACCTTCGTCATCCTATTATTGGTGACACGAACCATGGTGACGGTCGCCATAACCGGTTCTTTCGGGAACATTTTGACAGCCATAGATTGCTGTTAGCGGCAACGGGAGTGGAATTTAAACACCCGGTAAGTGGCGAAACCATTTCATTAACAGTGCCACTTCCGGATGAGTTTCTTAAGGCCTTTCAGGCAGATTAAGCCTATTGTTGTTTATTCAGCGCCTCGAAGTAGGGCGTTGATACCCACTTTGGCGCGCGTTTTCGCATCAACACGCTTAACGATAATAGCGGCATAAAGACTATGAGTCCCATCTGCTGCAGGCAGTGAGCCCGGTACAACAACGGCACCGGCTGGAACACGGCCGTACAGAATACGGTCATTCTCCCGGTCATAAATGCGGGTGCTTTGGCCAATGTAAACTCCCATTGAAATAACCGCACCTTCTTCCACGATAACGCCTTCAACGATCTCAGAGCGCGCACCAATAAAGCAGTTGTCTTCAATAAGGGTTGGGTTTGCCTGTAATGGTTCTAATACACCACCAATGCCGACGCCACCCGACAAATGCACGTTTTTACCGATTTGCGCACAAGAGCCGACGGTAGCCCAGGTATCAACCATGCTGCCTTCACCAACGTAGGCACCGATGTTGACATAAGATGGCATGACAACAACGTTGCGACCGATATAAGCGCCTTTGCGCACCATAGCGGGCGGCACGACACGCATACCCTCAGCACGGAAGCGGGCACTGTCGTAGTCAGCAAACTTCGCAGGCACCTTGTCCCAGAAGCGAGTTTCGCCGCCTTCAATTAAATCGTTGTCGTTCAAGCGAAAAGACAACAGAACCGCCTTTTTAAGCCATTGGTGTACGACCCATTCGCCTGACACTTTTTCGGCAACGCGCAGTTCACCGCGATCAATTTCGTCAATGACGTAGCGTACAGCTTCACGCAGCTCATCGTCGTCTGTGTTGGCGTTGATTTGGTCGCGGTTGTCGAAAGCATCAGTAATTAATTGTTTAATGTGTTCCATGGTTCTAATTTAAAACTCCAAGTCTTCGATAATCTGTTGTTTAAGCGCTTGTTTTTGTTGCTCATCCAGCGACGTGTTGTCTTCCGAGGTTACAATGAACAAATCTTCTGCCTGCTCACCAATGGTGGTGATTTTTGCGGCCAACAAGGTGACGTTTTGCTGTTGTAAAATAGCCGCCAGTTTAGCAATAAGTCCCGGCCTGTCTAGTGTTATCAGCTCAAAAGTCGTTCGTCCCTGATGCTTGCTTGGTATAAAAGACACTTCGGTTTTTACCGAGAAATTTTTCATACGGCGGGACAACGGGCGATTGGTTTTAGGGACAGGAACGCGTTTATGCAGTACGTCCAGTAACTGCTGCTTCACTTCTTCAATGCGTTGCGGCTCTGTTAACGGTTTGCCGTCTCGCTGCAAAACAATGAAGGTATCCATGACAAAGCCGTCGCGTGTTGCCAGTATTTGTGCATCCAGAATGCTGAGTTGCTGACTGTCCAGAACGCCGGCAACAGATGCAAATAAATGGCTTTCCTCATGATGATAAATAAATAACTCGGTGGTGCCATAGTTATTTTCATCGCCAATCAGAATAAGCGGCAGCTGATCGGTCGGCAAATTCAGAATGTGCTGCGAATGCCAGCTAATTTGCTCAGCGGTATGGCGAAAGAAGTAATCTGCTGTAAAGCGTCCCCAAAGGGCGTTAATGTCGCTTTTATCAAAGCCGGCGCTTAATAAAAGCGCCATAGCATTAGCTTTGTTTTCTTTTATTTTCTCCCGCACATCCAGTGTGGGTTGGCTGCTGTCTTGTTGCAGCAAATAAGCGGTCGCATTGTAGAGTTCTTCTAGCAGCGTCGCTTTCCAGTTGTTCCAAAGCGATTGATTGGTGGCTCGAATATCAGCAACCGTCAGGCAATAGAGAAAGTCTAACCGTTCTACCGTTTGTACCTGATTAGCGAATTCCTGAATCACTTCCGGGTCGTGAATGTCTCGCTTTTGTGCGGTGACTGACATGGTCAAGTGGTGTCGAACCAACCAGGCGACCAGCTCTGCATCGTCTTCGGAATATCCGTGCTGATGACAGAAGTTGCGAGCATCCATTTCACCCAGCTCTGAATGGTCGCCACCGCGGCCTTTGGCAATATCGTGAAAGATACCGGCTAAATATAGGCAGTACTTACGCTCCATTTGCTGCACAATTTTTTCGCACAGCGGAAATTGTTCGGCGTATTTCTCGTCGCTATAGCGATACAAGTTTCTGACTAAGCGGAAGGTGTGCTCGTCTACTGTGTATGCATGGAAAAGATCGAACTGCATTTGCCCGACAATTTGCTGCCACTGTGGCAAGTAGCTGGCCAATACACTGTGATGATGCATTAACGAAAATGCCAAACCGCATCCACGCTTATGTTGAATAAGCTGGTTAAACTTATTTCGACAGTCTGGGTTGTGACTGAGTGGCTCGGTCAATTGCGCACGGGCGTTACGAATCAGCCTGATAGTATTCGAGTGAATGCCGGTTATTTGCGGGTACTCGGCAATACAAACAAAGGCTCGAATTAAGTTAACCGGGTTGTCAAAAACCTCGTCATGACGTGCCGTTAAAAGTGTATTCGAGATAGCAAAGTCGCGGTCAATGAGCTCAGCATCCTGAAGGTCTTGCGTGCCCAAAATTGCCTGATGAAAGAACTGCAATAACATTTGGTTGAGTTCACTGACTCGAAGAACCACTTTGAAGTAATCCTTCATCATTGTTTCGACGGACGACTTACCTTCGTTTCCATAACCTAACCGGACCGCCACTCCAGGTTGGAAGTCGAATAGTAGGCGATCTTCACGTTTTCCAGCTTCGATATGCAGTGCAAAGCGTATCCGCCAAAGCCAGTTCATACAGTCTCTTAACTCAACAAACTCGTCAGCGGTCATGTAACCATATTCAACCAGGTTTTCATCGGAATGAGTCTGAAAGTGACGCTTCGCAATCCAGCCTATGGTCTGAATATCACGTAGTCCACCCGGGCTCGACTTAATATTGGGCTCAAGGTTATAAGACGTACTGTGGTATTGCTGATGCCGCTGCCGCTGCTCATCCAGCTTTGCCTGATAAAAATCGCGGCTGCTCCAGGGAAAGTCATTAATTAGGTGTTGATGAAACTCGTTGAATAGTTCCTCTGAGCCAGTGAGAAATCGGCTTTCAATGAGGTTGGTTGCAACGGTAATATCATCATCGGCCTGCTGAAAACACTCATCTATGGAGCGAACAGAATGACCAATATCCAGGTGCAAATCCCATAAAAAGGTAATGAGTCGACTGAGCTTGTCTTCAACCACGCGAAGGCTATCGCTCTTTTCATCAACCAGTATCAGTAGATCGATATCAGAGCCAGGGTGCAGAGTTTCCCGACCATAGCCGCCTACCGCAATTAACGTGGCGGATTCCTCATTCAGTTCAAATTGCGACCACAATTGTTCGAGTAACTGATCAAAAAAGTTGGCTCGGTGATGAACCAGTTCGTCAATATCAGCGGTAACAAAACGGGTGGCTGACCAGTTTTGGTAACTGGTCAGTAACTCTTTATAGTCTTTTGTTTCAGGTGGGCTGTTCCGGCTGGGCCAATGGCCGTGAAAGTCTTTATCATTGTCAGCATTGGCCATAAGCGTACACCTTTAGTCGTTGTGTTCAATGACGCGTTGTAAGTCAGTCTCATCGTTACGTAACGTAAGCACTTCAACGCCGTTGTCAGTCACCAGTAACGTATGTTCCCACTGCGCACTTAAACTGCGGTCTTTCGTTAGCACTGTCCAGCCGTCTTTCATAAGCTTTGTTTGGCGTTTTCCGGCGTTGACCATAGGCTCTATAGTAAAGCACATGCCGGGTTTTAACTCCTCACCAGTACCCGCTTTGCCGTAATGCAGAACTTGAGGGTCTTCGTGGAACACTGCACCAATGCCGTGCCCGCAATATTCACGAACGATTGAATAGCCGTGTCCTTCCGCATGTTTCTGAATGACTTCAGCAAAGTCTCCAAGACGAATACCCGGCTTAACCATTTCAATGGCTTTATACAGAGACTCCTGGGTTACTCGGATAAGGCGCTCAGCTAAAATGGAAGGTTTACCAACGACGAACATTTTTGATGTATCACCGTGATAGCCATCGAGTTTCACTGTGACATCGATATTCATGATATCGCCGTCTTTAAGCTTCTTCGGTCCCGGAATACCATGGCAGACACAATGGTTAACTGATGTACAAATAGACTTAGGAAACCCATGATAATTAAGCGGTGCAGGGTAGGCGCCGTGGTCGGTAATGTATTTGTGGCAAATATCATCAAGCTCTTCAGTGGTTACGCCAGGCTTTACATGCTCACCTATCATTTCCAGTACACTGGCGGCGAGCTTGCCCGCTGCGCGCATCTTTTCAATTTCTTCCGGAGTCTTAATAGATATGCTCATTTTGTTATTCGTCCATACCGCTCATAAAAAACGACAGTTTAACAGCCGCAGCAAAACTTCGCTATGTTCACTCACTAAGGGCTTATAAAAACACGATTTAAGTGGTTTTTAGTTGTTGTTGCAGCGGCTTTATGGTATAAAACGCACGCTTTTTCGGTTGGCCGGATATTCTCTTAATAAATGGTCGTCGCAAATAGCAACTCAATAAACAATTGTATAATCCACACATACACCGGCACATAAGGCGGGGTGCTTAGCTAGACTAAGTCGGCTTATGGGGTGTATGGAGGCTTAACCCCTTACAAAAGGAAAATATTATGGCTAACGTGTCAATGCGTGACATGCTGAAAGCAGGTGTCCACTTCGGTCACCAAACTCGTTTCTGGAACCCGAAAATGAAACCTTACATTTTCGGCGCTCGTAACAAGATTCATATCATTAACCTCGAAAAGACTGTGCCAATGTTCAACGATGCGTTGAGCTACATGCAGCACGTTGCTTCAAACAAAGGTAAAATCCTGTTTGTTGGTACTAAGCGCGCAGCGTCTGAAGCGGTTAAAGAAGCAGCTAACAACTGTGGTCAGTACTACGTTAACCACCGTTGGTTAGGCGGTATGCTGACTAACTGGAAAACAGTACGTCAGTCTATCAAGCGTTTGAAAGACCTTGAAACAATGAGCCAAGACGGCACTTTCGACAAGCTGACTAAGAAAGAAGCGTTGGTTAACACCCGCGAAATGGAAAAGCTTGAGAAAGGTTTAGGCGGTATCAAGAACATGGGCGGTTTGCCTGACGTTCTTTTCGTTATCGATGCTGACCACGAGCACATTGCAATTAAAGAAGCGAACAACCTGGGGATTCCTGTTGTTTCTGTTGTTGATACCAACTCAGATCCAGACGGCGTTGACTACATTGTTCCAGGTAACGATGACGCAATCCGTGCGGTACAGTTATACCTGAACTCAGCTGCTGATGCGATTAAAGAAGCGCGCGTAGCACAGGTTGAAGCGAAAGACTCTGACGACTTCGTCGAAGCAAGTGAATAATCGAGGATAGAGATCATGGCAATTACAGCAGCTCAAGTTAAAGAACTGCGCGAGCGCACAGGCGCTGGCATGATGGACTGCAAAAAAGCATTGCAGGAAGTCGACGGCGATATGGAAGCCGCAATTGAACTGATGCGTAAAAGTGGTCAGGCTAAAGCCGCTAAGAAAGCGGGCCGTGTTGCCGCTGAAGGTGTTATTTTAGTTAAGTCTGAAGGCAGCCAGGCAACGTTAGTTGAACTGAACTGTGAAACTGACTTCGTTGCTCGTGACGAAAACTTCTTAGGCTTCGGTGAGAAAGTTATCAACGCTGCGTTTGCAAACAAAGAAAACGACGTTGAAAAACTGAAAGCAACCGACATTGGTGGCGAAACAGTTGAGAAAACTCGCGAAGACTTAGTGGCTAAAATCGGCGAGAACATGAATGTTCGTCGCGTTCAAACGATTGAAGCTGGCGACGTTGTTGCAACTTACACGCACGGTGCTCGCATCGGTGTTGCTGTTGCATTAACCGGCGGCGACGAAGACTTAGCTCGTGACCTGTGTATGCACGTTGCAGCAAGCAGCCCTCAGTTTGTTAAGCCTGAAGACGTAGACGCAGAAGTTGTTGAAAAAGAGCGTTCTATTCAGGTTGATATCGCTATGCAAAGCGGTAAACCTAAAGAAATCGCTGAGAAAATGGTTGAAGGCCGTATGCGTAAGTTTACCGGCGAAATCAGCCTGACGGGTCAGCCTTTCGTTAAAGATCCATCAATGACTGTTGGTGAATTATTGAAGAAAGCTGGCGCTGACGTTGTTACTTTCGTGCGCTTTGAAGTGGGCGAAGGCATTGAGCGTAAAGAAGAAGACTTTGCTTCTGAAGTTCAGGCTCAAGTGGCAGCAGCGAACAAAGGTTAATCTAGTGGTTTCGACCAACTTGATAACATAAAATACAACCGCGTCTTGAGCGTTCAGGACGCGGTTTTTTTTAACCTAAAAAAGAGTAGAGGCAATAATGACTACCCATCCTAAACCCAGTTATCGACGCATATTGTTAAAGCTCAGTGGTGAAGCGCTTATGGGCGATGAGCCATTCGGTATTGACGCCAAGGTCTTAGACCGTATGGCGCAAGAAATTAAAGAACTGGTTGAACTTGGGGTTCAGGTCGGTTTGGTCATTGGTGGCGGTAATTTATTCCGCGGAGAAGGCCTTGCTAAAGCCGGTATGAATCGGGTTGTGGGCGACCACATGGGTATGTTGGCAACGGTCATGAACGGTCTTGCTATGCGTGATGCATTGCACCGGGCTTTCGTTAACGCTCGCCTTATGTCAGCAATTGAATTGACCGGCGTGTGCGATAGCTACAACTGGGCGGAAGCCATTAGTTTGCTTAAATCAGGCCGCGTTGTTATTTTCTCTGCGGGTACGGGAAATCCGTTTTTCACCACAGATTCCGCAGCATGTTTACGCGGTATCGAAATAGAAGCTGAAATGGTTCTTAAGGGAACCAAAGTTGATGGTGTCTATTCAGATGATCCGGTGAGTAACCCGGACGCCACATTATATAAGCACATAAGCTACAATGATGTGCTGGAAAAACAACTGAAAGTCATGGATTTAGCGGCATTTACGCTAGCCAGGGACCACGGCTTGCCAATTCGGGTATTCAACATGAATAAGCCGGGCTCTTTACGATCAGTGATTCTTGGTGAAGAAGAAGGTACACTGATCAGTCACGATGCAGAATGAAGACAGATTCTAAGATTAAAGGGTATAAACAGTGATAAAAGAAATTATTGAAGATGCAAAATCGCGCATGGAGAAGAGTGTAGAATCGCTGCGCAGTCAAATGTCAAAAGTACGCACAGGTCGTGCTCACCCAAGTATTCTTGATAGTGTCATGGTTAATTATTACGGTACTGACACGCCGCTTAAACAGTTGGCAAATATCACGACTGAAGACTCTAGAACTCTGGCTTTGACTGTATTTGATAAATCATCATCGCAGGCCGTAGAAAAAGCGATTATGGATTCAGATTTAGGCTTGAACCCAGCCTCGGCTGGCGCTGTCATTCGCATTCCGCTGCCGCCGCTAACAGAAGAGCGCCGTAAGGATCTAGTGAAAATTGTGCGCGCTGAAGCTGAACAAGGGCGTGTAGCGGTACGTAACATTCGCCGTGACGCAAACGGCGATATTAAAGATTTGCTGAAAGAAAAAGAAATAACAGAAGACGAAGAGCGTCAGGCGGAAGATGAAATTCAAAAGCTGACTGATAAATACGTGAAGCAAATTGACGAAGCACTGAAAGCGAAAGAAGAAGACTTGATGGAAATATAATCATCAGGTGATGAGTTCATTGGTGTATGACGCCGTGTCAGGTATACTCGCACGGCGTTTTTTAATGTTCATGGCTGATACATGAAAGAGCTACCGTCAATAAAACAGTTAGTACCCAAACACGTCGCTATTATAATGGACGGTAATGGGCGTTGGGCGAAACAACGTGGCAAAGCACGGACATCGGGTCACAAGGCCGGAGCTGAAGCGGTGCGTCGCGCGGTTGCCTTTGCAAGGCGTAATGGCATAGAGTCGTTGACGCTTTTTGCATTCAGTAGTGAGAACTGGAACAGACCTGCGACAGAAGTTTCTCTGTTAATGGAGTTGTTTATGTCGGTGCTCAAAAAAGAAGTGGTGAAGCTGGACGAGAATAATATTCAGCTGCGCATCATTGGTGATAAAAGCCGCTTCTCGAAAAGGTTGCAAAAGCAAATTGCGCAAGCAGAAGAAAAAACAGCAGGGAACGACCAATTAACTCTGAACATTGCCGCCAACTACGGCGGGCAATGGGATATTACCCAAGCCTGCAGGACATTGGCCAAAAAAGTTGAAGATGGCGACTTAACCGCAGAAGAAATAGCAGAAGAGGCGCTGGCAGATAATTTAATGTTGTCTGACCAAGCCACACCTGACTTATTGATTCGCACAGGTGGCGAGCACCGCATCAGCAATTTTCTGTTATGGCAACTGGCGTATGCAGAGCTGTTCTTTACGCCGGTATTATGGCCAGATTTTGACGATACAACCTTTGCAGAGGCCATTAACGATTTTGCGCAGCGTGAACGTCGGTTTGGGCTGACAAGTGAACAGCTAACTATGCTAATGCAAGACATAGATACTCGAACAGAGGAATAACACTTGCTAAAACAACGAATTATAACGGCATTATTACTCATTCCAATTGCGCTTTATTGCGTCTTTTTGCTCCCGCTTTGGGGCTTTTCATTGTTTATTCAGGCCGTCATTATGATGGGCGCCTGGGAATGGTCTCCGCTAATGGGGGTACGTCGTAAATCGGCAAGAATTGCGTATGTTGCCTTTATAGGGGCCATAATTGGTGTGTTGTCTTGGCTGGTTCCCTTAGGCGATTTATGGGGAGATGACGGCGCATTAAACAGCGTGACTTATTACACGATAGTATTTGGCGGTGTTTGGTGGGTGATAGCACTGGCGTTAATCGTTAACTACCCATCAAGTCGTCGTGTCTGGTCCCGAACTCGTGCAATTGTTGGCGTGTTTGGAGTGCTTATTTTCATTCCGACCTGGGCAGCCTTAATGACTGTTCGCTCAATTAACTTTGAAGACAATCCTTATTTTGGTGGTTGGGTCGTTCTGTTTATTCTCTTACTGGTGTGGGCGGCTGATGTAGGGGCTTATTTTGCCGGTGTGCGTTATGGTCGTAATAAAATGATGCCCGCGGTCAGCCCAGGCAAGACAATGGAAGGCCTTTGCGGTGGCGTGACTTTAGCTTTTGTCGTCATGATGGTTGTTGCGCATTGGACAAAAGTGCCGGCTGATCAGTTTACGGGCTATTACCTCACGGGACTTTTTACTGTGGTTGCCTCAGTGTTTGGTGACTTAAATGAAAGTATGTTCAAACGTAGTGCCGGTGTGAAAGATAGTGGCTCAATTTTACCCGGACACGGTGGAATTTTAGACCGAATAGACAGTCTTACAGCTGCGGTTCCTGTATTTACTTTAGCTTACCTGGAGTTTTTGCACTAATTCTATGCGCACAATAACCATACTTGGAGCAACCGGCTCTATCGGTCAGAACACGCTGGACGTTTTGTCGCGGCATCCGGGAGACTTTTCGGTATACGCACTGACGGCGCACAGTCAGGTTTCTGCTATGGCTGAATTGTGCCTTACTCACCAACCCAAGTACGCTGTAATGGGGTCCAGTCAGGCTGCTAATGACTTGAAAGAACAACTTAGCGGCAAAGTTTCAACCGTTGTTTTACACGGACTAGAAGCTCTAATTGAAGTCAGTCAAAGCAGCGATGTTGACACGGTAATGGCTGCTATTGTCGGTGCAGCTGGCTTGAAACCAACCTTAGCAGCCATAGATGCGGGTAAAACCGTTCTCTTAGCCAACAAAGAAGCCTTAGTTATGAGCGGGCAGCTGTTTATTGACCACGCGCAGCGTTCTGGCGCAAAAATACTGCCCGTCGATAGCGAACACAACGCTATTTTCCAGTGTTTGCCTGAAGCCGCCCAAGAGCAAGTTGGCGCAATGAGCCTTAACGAGCACGGCGTTGACTACTTATTATTGACCGGCTCGGGGGGACCTTTTCGTGATTTACCCGTCGATAAATTGGAGCAGCAGACACCAAAAGCGGCGTGTAACCATCCAAACTGGTCAATGGGACAGAAAATATCTGTGGACTCGGCAACCATGCTGAACAAAGGGCTTGAATATATTGAAGCACGCTGGCTATTCAATTGTACCGAGCCAGAGTTAAAGGTGGTTATTCATCCGCAAAGCGTGATTCACTCAATGGTTCAGTTCACCGACGGTTCGGTTTTAGCACAAATGGGACAACCGGATATGCGTACACCCATTGCGCACACTCTCGGGTATCCAGAGCGTCTCAAAAGCGGCGTCGGCGGTTTAGATTTTGCAACGCTTAATGAGCTTACTTTCAGGCAGCCAGACTATGCTCGTTATCCTTGCTTGAAGTTGGCTATTCAGGCGTGCTGGGACGGTCAGTGGGCGACCACAACGTTAAATGCAGCTAATGAAATTGCTGTACAGGCGTTTTTAGATGGACATATTCAATTTACGGATATCGCCAAAGTGTGTGACTCGGTATTGCAGAACAGCACTCCAGTTTCTGCTGACAGCCTTGAAGTGCTTTTCAATTTAGATACCCAGTCTCGTGAGAAAGCGTCACAGTGGGTGAAGGAGTACGGTTTATGTTAGATATTTTGTGGTATGCCTTATCCTTCGTTGTTACGCTTGGAATTCTTGTTGCTTTTCATGAGTTTGGACACTTTTGGGTCGCTCGGCGCTGTGGTGTGAAGGTCCTTACATTCTCTATCGGTTTCGGGCGTCCTCTTTGGCAGAGACAAGCGAAAGATGGGACCGTTTATCAGGTAAGTGTCATACCGTTAGGGGGTTATGTTCGCATGCTTGATGAGCGTGTCGATGACGTCCCGGACGCTTTAAAAAGTGTGAGTTTTAATGCCCAGTCGGTTTATAAGCGATTTGCTATTGTGGCGGCGGGCCCCATTGCTAACTTTGTCTTAGCTGTGGCTGTATTGTGGTTAATGTTTGGTATGGGAGTGCCAACTGTTAAGCCTGTCGTGGGTGAGGTTGAACCAGGTTCGATAGCGGCCGAGGCTGGCATTCAGTCAGGCAGTGAAATACTCTATGTCGATGACGTCGAAGCTTATGACTGGCAGCAGGTTCAGTTAGGCCTGATGTCGGCGATAGGTAATGAGCAGGCAACCATAAAGTTGCGCACGAGTGATCAGCAGGAAGTTAGCCGAACCTTAAATATTGAAAACTGGACATTCGATCCGGAGACTGAATCGACTTTTGGAAGCTTAGGTATTTCGGTCTATCAACCAGAAGTGTATACCGCTTTAGCTCGGGTCGAAGCGGACTCTCCGGCGTCTAGGGCAGGGTTGCAGGAAGGCGATGAGATTCTTGAAATTGATGGTCGAGCGATTGATAACTGGCGGTCGTTGCAGCAGCAAATTGCCGAGTCTCCGGGAACATCGCTGGATATGCTGATTCTACGAAACGGGGAAAAAACAACCATCCCCGTCAAAATTGGGGAACGTGATACTGAAAATGGTGTCATAGGCTATCTTGGCGTTGCTCCAAAAACGGACCCATTGCCGGACGGGTATATATACAACCACCAGTACGGCTTGTTTAGCGGACTCTCTAAGGGTATTGAAAAAACTTGGGAGTTAATGGTTGTTAGCGTCAAAATGATAGGTAAACTGCTGACCGGTGATGTGTCAGTTAAAAATTTAGCAGGGCCATTAAGTATTGCTGAAGGGGCTGGCGTTAGTGCGAGCAACGGATTTGTTTACTTTTTGAGTTTTTTAGCTCTGCTCAGTGTCAATTTGGGGATTATAAATTTATTACCGTTGCCGGTTCTCGACGGTGGTCATTTGATGTTTTATTGCATTGAATGGTTTAAAGGGAAGCCGGTATCCGAAAGAGTGCAAGATATTTGCTATAGGATAGGCGGGGTGTTGGTATTCGCGCTGATGGCGTTGGCAATATCAAATGATATCATCCGTTTTGCATTCTAAATCACGAATTAAACAATAAGTAGCTAGTGATAATGACGTTTAAAAAGCTGTTAGTAAGTGCAATGATAGCGAGCGCTGTTGCTCCGGCTTATGCACAAGACGAATTTGTTGTAGAAGATATTGAAGTTAAAGGGTTACAGCGTGTCGCTTTAGGGGCTGCGTTAACCTATATTCCGGTTCGGGTCGGTGATGAAGTCAGCGAGCTGCAAATTCGCAGCGCAATTCGTTCACTGTATTCCTCCACGCACTTTGATTATATCGATGCTCGACGTGACGATAATACGCTTATCTTTTCCGTCAGTGAGCGGCCCACTATTGCAGATATTACCTTTGACGGTAACAGCGACATAAAAGACGAACAGCTGCAAGGTAGCTTAACCGACAACAACATTATTGTTGGCGAGCCGCTCGACAGAACGACCATTGCAGGCATTGAAAAAGGTCTTGAAGACTTTTACCACAGCGTGGGTAAATACAATGCGTCTGTCGAAGTTCAGGTGGTGGACTTGCCGCGTAATCGGGTTGAGCTACGTATGACCTTTGAAGAAGGGGATGCCGCAGAAATTGCCCAAATTAATATCGTCGGTAATAAAGCGTTCTCTGACGCTCAGCTCCTGGATACTTTCGAGTTACGCGATGATTTGCCCTGGTGGAACGTTATTGGTGAAAAACGTTATCAGAAGCAGCAACTTAGCGGCGACCTTGAAACCCTTGAGTCCTTTTATCGTGACCGCGGTTACCTGCGCTTTCAGGTCGAGTCTGTACAAGTGTCAATGACACCGGATCGTGAGGGTGTATACATCACTCTTAACGTCAATGAAGGTGACAAATACAATGTCAGCGAAACGGATGTTATCGGTGACTTAAAGGGTCACGAAGAGATGATTACGCGTATCGCCCAAATTGAAGAGGGAACGCTTTATAACGCCGCACAAGTGACTTACATTGAAGACATGATAAGCCGCTTTTACGGTCGCTACGGTTATGCTTACCCTGAAGTACGTGCTATTCCCGAACATAACGAAGACGATAAAACGGTAAAAATCACGTTTTCAGTGAATCCGGGTAAGCGTGTTTACGTGCGCCGTATTAAGTTTGAAGGCAATAGCGCAACCCAAGACCGCGTACTGCGTCGTGAAATGCGTCAATTAGAAGGTGCCTGGCTGTCAGACAGTAACGTAGAGCAGGGTAAAGTGCGCCTTGAGCGCTTAGGTTTTTTTGAAACTGTCGAGACCTCTACCGAACGGGTCGAGGGCAGCGACGACGAAGTAGATATTACTTATAAAGTTAAAGAGCAGCCTTCAGGCTCATTTAATGCTGGCATTGGTTATGGAGACTACTCGGGACTTCAGTTAAACGCTGGTGTTCAACAGAATAACTTCTTGGGAACGGGTAACCGGGTTGGCTTTAATATCAGTACCAGCCGTTTTAATAAAAATGCAAGTGTTTCCTATACAGACCCGTATTTTACAATTAACGGCGTTAGCCTGTCTGGTCAGATTTACATGAGTGAGTTTGATGCAGGTCGTGCGGAAAACTTGGTTCAATACAACCAGAGGACCTATGGTGTGTCGTCGGGCTTAAGCTTCCCAATTGACGAAATTAACCGTCTGAACTTTGGTGTTGGTTATAAGAACCAAGAAGTGGCGGCAGCGAATACCGACTCTTACGAACAAATTAGTAATTTTTTCCAACCGTTTTTAGACCCGACAGCGCCGGATGAAGCCGTTGGCTTTGACATTTATGAAGTGAATGCCGGTTGGTCACGAGTGACTCTGAACCGAGGTACTTTCCCAACCAGCGGTTCATCGCAACGCTTTGCTGTAGATGTTGCAACGCCATTGAGTGATGTGCAGTACTTCCGCTTTAATTACGATTATAAACATTACTTTCCAATTACCCGCGACCAGCAATGGACATTCCTAACTCGCCTGAATTTAGGCTATGGTAATGGTTATGGCGAAAGTGATGACGGTAACGAATTTTTACTGCCTTTCTGGGAAAATTTCCGTGTAACAGGTCAAGGTGACTTACGAGGCTTTGAACCTAACACAGTAGGCCCTAGAGCCGTTCAGCTTGGCGGCGGCATGGCGACGCCTCCAGGTGTCGATGGTAGTCCCGGTGGTATTCCGTCGACGAATGAGAGTGTTTTTGTCAGTCAATATGCTGTGGGCGGTAACGCAAAAGTTGTCGGTGGTCTGGAGCTTATTGTACCGACACCGTTTATCGACGAAGGCATGCGTAATAGCGTAAGAACCAGTGTCTTTGTTGACTTTGGTATGGTTTGGGATACAGAATTCAATTACGATACCTATAAAGATCTACCGATGAGCCCAAACAGTCGCTATGAATTAAGTGATTATAGCTCACCGGGAGACTTCCGAGCTTCTGCTGGTGTTTCAGTACAGTGGATTTCACCTATGGGGCCATTAACGTTCTCGTTAGGTCGAGCGCTTAAAGAAGTGGCAGGTGATGAAACTCAGGTGTTCTCATTTAACATTGGTACGACATTCTAATAATAAAGCTAAAATAGCAATTTGAAGGAGTAATATTTTGAAAAAGTTAATGAAATCAACAGCAGCAGCTGTCGCTATTTCAACCGCACTGTTTGCTGGTGCCGCTCAAGCGCAGCAGAAAATTGGTGTTGTTGACATGATGAACGTGTTTCAGCAACTGCCACAGCGTGAGCAAATTTCTGAAAAACTGCAAAATGAGTTTCAGGATCGCTTTGAAGAAATGCGTCAGCTAGAGCAAAAAGTTCAGGAGCTTCGTCAGAAGCAAGAGCGTGATGCTTCAATTATGTCAGAAGCAGAAAAAACTCAGTTGGCTCGCGAGCTTGAGCAAACAATTTCTCAGGCGCAGCTTAAGAGCAAAGCGCTGCAAGAAGACACGCGCGCTCGTCAAAACGAAGAGCGTAACAAGCTGCTAGCCAAAGTTCAGGGCGTTATTACTGACGTTGCAGAAGAAGAAGGCTATGATATTGTTTTAGAAAGCAACGCTGTTGCATACATGAAAGCTGATAACGATTTGTCAGACGAAGTTGTCGAGAAAATGTCTTCAGGAAATTAATATGTCCGAATACACATTGCAGCAGTTGGCTGACCATGTGGGTGGGGAGGTGCGAGGAAACTCGCAGCTCCCCATTTTGCGCGTGGCAACCTTGCAATCAGCGAGCTCCGATGCCATAGCGTTTTTGGCAAACAGCCGCTATAAAAAACAGTTAGAAACCACTCAGGCCGGGGCGGTTTTAGTCAGTCCGAAAGATGACAGCGACGAGGTGGATAACGCCATTATCGTTAATAATCCGTATGCGGCATTTGCTCACATAGCTCAATTACTCGATACCACCCCAAAACCGGCAGAAGGCATTGCGGAAACAGCCGTCATCGCAGACTCTGCTCATATTGGCAAAAACGTGAGTATTGGTGAGTATGCAGTAATTGAAGAAGGAGCTCATATTGGTGATAACACCAGTATTGGTCCACACTGTTATGTCGGGCGCGAGACCACTATTGGCTCGGACTGTACTTTGTGGTCCGGAGTTAAGGTTTACCACCAGTGTGTCATTGGTAACAACTGCTTATTCCATTCTGGGGCCGTTATTGGCGCCGATGGTTTTGGTTGGGCGCCAGAAGGCGGTAAATGGGTTAAAATACCTCAGTTGGGCCGTGTGGTCATTAAAGACAACGTCGATATTGGTGCCAGCACGACTATCGATAGAGGCGCGTTAGATGACACCATCATAAGCTCTGGCTGTATTATCGATAACCAGTGTCAAATTGCTCATAATGTCTTTATTGATGAAGACACTGCTATTGCCGGCTGTACCGTACTAGCGGGAAGCTGCCATATCGGTAAACGCTGCATGATAGGTGGCGCCTCGGCTATTAACGGGCACATCAGTATTTGTGATGACGTGCAAATAATGGGCTTTGCTATGGTGATAAAAGAGATCACCGAGCCCGGCGTGTATGCGTCAGGCATACCGGCAGCCAGCCATCGCGAGTGGCGGCGCAACGGTGCTCGCTTTAGACAGCTTGATGATTTATTCAAGCGTGTAAAAGAGCTCGAGAAAAAAGCAGATTAACTTTCAAGGTGAATGATTTGAAAATAAAGGACTCAGGATTTGATATTCAGGGCGTACTTGAGTTACTCCCGCATCGCTATCCATTTTTGCTCATTGACAGAGTTGTTGAAACAAATTCAAAAGACTCGTTACATGCCATAAAAAATGTCAGCTTTAACGAGCCAATGTTTAATGGACACTTCCCGGAAAAGCCTATTTTCCCGGGCGTCTTGCTGTTAGAGGCGATAGCACAAGCCTGTGGTCTACTGGGTTTCAAAATTACCGAAAGTAAGAAAAACGCTAACGACTTATACCTTTTTGCTGGTATTGATAATGCGCGTTTTAAGCGTCAGGTCGTGCCTGGTGATACAATCGACTTTTACGTTACTTTTGAAAAAGAGCGTCGTGGTATTTGGAAATTTAGTGGTCGTGCAGAAGTAGATGGTGAAGTTGCGTGTACGGCTGAGATTATCTGCGCAAGAAGAGAAGTGTAGTGATTCACGAAACAGCAATTATCGATCCGAAAGCACGTATTGGCGAGAACGTCAGTGTTGGTCCGTGGACGGTTATTGGTCCTGATGTTGTTATTGGCGACAACTGCGATATTCGCTCGCATGTTGTCGTTAAAGGCCCGACGACGATAGGGAAAGGCAATACTATCTATCAGTTCGCGTCCGTTGGAGAAGACTGTCAGGATAAAAAGTACGCAGGTGAGCCGACTGAACTAGTTATTGGCGATAATAACGTTATTCGTGAGTCAGTCACTATTCACAGAGGTACCGTTCAGGATAACTCTCTGACTAAAATTGGCGACAATAACTTGTTCATGGCCTATGTGCATGTGGCGCACGATTGTATGATTGGCGACAACAATATTTTTGCTAACCAGGTGAGTTTAGCGGGGCATGTGCATATTGGTGACTGGGTTATTCTTGGCGGTATGACAGGCGTACATCAGTTCTGCCATATTGGTTCTCATGCTTTTGCGGCGGTAAACTCCATCGTTGTTCAAGATATTCCTCCTTTTGTTATGGCGCAGGGGCATAACGCCCGTCCCCGCACTATCAATGCAGAAGGTCTAAAGCGCCGCGGCTTTACCCCGGAACAAATTCAAAATATCCGCCGGGCTTATAAGTTGCTGTACCGTGCCGGACACACAACTGAAGAAGCGTTAGAGCATATTGAAGCGCTGGGCGAACCGGCGTTGGATGGCTTTACTGACTTTGTTCGCCAGAGCAGCCGTGGAATCATTCGCGGCTAAATAGTCCTTAGTTAGCGAGCCCGTAATGACAAAAAGCATAAAAGTTGCCTTGGTTGCCGGCGAGCATTCCGGTGACCTACTGGGGGCCAGCCTTATTAAAGCGCTAAAACAGCGCCACACCAACATCGAGTTCATTGGTGTTGGAGGGCCGCTCATGCAAGAGCAGGGGCTCAAGTCATTTTTTCCAATGGATGATCTTGCCGTTATGGGCATTGCAGAAGTGCTTAAGCAGCTTCCTAAACTGCTTAAGCACCGAAAGCAGCTGGTTCAGTATCTTATTGATGAACAGCCCGATGTCATGGTGGGAATAGACGCTCCAGACTTTAACCTTACGGTCGAAAAACGCTTAAAGAAAGCTGGTATTCCTGCCATACATTACGTTAGTCCGTCGGTTTGGGCCTGGCGTGAAAGCCGTATAAAAGGCATTAAGCAGTCGGTTAACCATGTATTGTGTTTGCTACCGTTCGAAAAAGAGTTTTACGATAAGCATCAATTGCCGGCCACCTTTGTTGGTCACCCCCTGGCTGATGATATTCCTCTTGAATGGAGCAAAAACGACGCAAGAAATGAGCTGAACATAGAGCCACACGGAAAGTACTTAGCTATTTTACCGGGGAGCCGTTCTGGCGAAATTGAGCGCATGGCTCCGCTATTTCTAAATGTGGCTAAGCGCCTCTTTGCAAAATTCCCAGAGCTTAAGTTCGTCGCCCCGATGATAAGCGAACAAAGAGCAGAGCAGTTTAATCACCTGGTGAAGCAGCATGCGCCGGAGCTGACAATTAATACGCCTATCGGTAATAGTCGATTGACTATGGCAGCATCCGACTACTTGCTGTTGACCTCCGGCACTGTTGCATTAGAAGCGTTATTAATAAAACGGCCTATGGTCGTTGCTTACCGCTTTCATTGGTTGAGCTACCAAATTATTAAACGTCTTTTCCACGCGCCATTTTTCTCACTGCCTAATTTATTGGCAGGTCGTAAAATTGTTCCTGAACTGGCTCAAGCACAGGCGTCAGAGAATAACATTGAGCAAGAGTTGTCTGTTCTTATCGAATCGGACAATCATGCGCTTTTAGAGCAGTTCACTCAAATACATCAGCAGCTTAAAGTTACCGCCAGCGAAAAAGCCGCAGACGTTGTTGACTCCTTTCTATAATTTAGAATCTTAGCGTCGATAATCTAAACTCTTCTTTTGCCGTAATAACTTCTATTATTAGCGTATCGCTTTTTAAAGGAGTTTATTATGGGTTTATTAGTCGATGGTCAGTGGCACGATAAGTGGTACGACACCAAAAAGCATGGTGGTCGTTTTGTTCGTAGTGAGTCACAGTTTCGCTCGACCATAGAGACGGGCGGTGAGTTTGAGCCTGAATCAGGGCGTTATCACCTTTATGTATCTTATGCGTGTCCGTGGGCGCATCGAGCGCTCATTTTCCGCAAATTAAAAGGCCTAGAGCCTCATATTGACGTATCTGTCGTTAAGCCACTGATGGTGGAAAATGGTTGGGAGTTTGGCGAAGCACCGCTGAATGAGCCTTTGTATGGACTCGACTTTATGTACGAGCTGTATTTGAAAGCGGATAGCAACTACAGCGGCCGTGTCACAGTGCCTGTGTTGTGGGACAAAAAAACGCAAACCATTGTAAATAACGAGTCTGCGGAAATTATCCGCATCTTCAATTCAAGCTTTAATGAGTTGACCGGTAATACAGAGGACTTTTACCCACAAGACTTACGTAGCGAAATCGATGATGTTAACGAATGGGTGTATAACAGCATTAATAATGGCGTATATAAGAGCGGTTTCGCAACGACGCAAGATGCCTACGAAGAAGCTTTCGATGAGCTTTTCACCGCGCTTGATCGCGTTGAACGTATTCTATCTAAACAACGCTACCTGGCAGGAAACCAACTCACAGAAGCCGATTGGCGATTATTTACCACATTAGTGCGTTTTGATGCGGTCTATTTTGGGCACTTTAAAACCAATAAAAAGCGCATTGTTGACTATCCTGCTATGTGGAATTACCTGCTGGAGTTGTATCAGTATCCGGGCGTTAAAGAGACGGTCGTCATGGACCATATTAAAACGCATTACTATGCCAGCCATAAAACCATTAACCCAACACAAGTAGTACCCAAAGGACCGGATATCGACTTTGAACAGCCACATGACCGGGAGGCTTTAAAATGAGTGTTATTAAGAGCAGACATCGCGGTATGCCGGCGCAGGATGGCGCCGGTGTTAAGCTGACTCGAGTCATTAACCAGCCTGGCTTGCGGCATCAGGACCCGTTCCTGATGCTGGATGAATTTAGGTCTGACAACCCGGACGATTATATTGCCGGCTTTCCTCCGCATCCGCATCGTGGTTTTTGCACGCTGACCTACATGTTGGCGGGCACTATGGAGCATAAAGACTCAGTGGGGAATACGGGGGAAGTGGAAGCCGGTGGCGTACAATGGATGAAGGCGGCAAAAGGTATTATTCACGCCGAAATGCCCAAACAGGTAGAAGGCCTTATGTGGGGTTTTCAGCTGTGGGTTAATTTACCTGCTTCGGAAAAAATGAGCGACCCTGAGTGGTTTGACTTTCCTTCAGCGAAAATACCGGAAGTGCAAGCCGGTAACACAACACTTCGCTTAATTGCGGGGAATTACGCTAAAGAGAAAGGACCGGTACTCTTGTCGGGGCGCGATTTTTTCATGGCCGATGTAAAGCTGCATGGCGAATTTGAGTTAAAGTCACAGCAACAGGAAAAACGTTTAGCTTATGTCTACGAGGGAGAGCTGGAATTAAACGGTGAAGCAGTGTCTCGTGGTGAGCTGCTGCAACTCGACAGTAGCACAGATTTAGCGCTTAAAAGCGATGCAGGTGCAGGGGTTATTGTGTTGGCCGCAAAACCTATTAACGAGCCTATCGCACAGTATGGCCCATTTGTGATGAACACGTCTGAGGAACTGGATGTGGCAATCAAGGACTATCAAAGCGGAACGCTGGCAGCGAATCAGAAGCTTTAGCGCAAACCCAGCTCTTCGGTTTCCTCTAACAACTGTTCGTAGCGTTGTGTGTGGCTATCGGAGAGCTGCAATCCTTCAAGTACCTTAAAGCATTGCTCGCATTCTTTTTTCAGAGAGTTTGTATTGGTGGCTTTAGGGTTTTCTTCTGTATACCGAACGGCAGCCTGAATGAAGTTCAAGGCAGCGCCACTGTTTAGCGGTGCCAGCTCCATCGACTGACGAAAGTCATTTAATGCCTGTTGGTAAATGCCTGCTTGATACGCTTCAGCACCTTGCCGATGAATTGTGAAGAATTCGTCCTGCTGTTTTTGAGCAGCCGCCATGCGGGATTTGAGGATTTTCAGCGTGTAACTGTCAAGTTTCACTTTTTCTGCTTGTTGGCCGGCAAGCATATTCGCTTTTTCGTATTCACCAACATCCAGTAAAACTGCAATAACGTCCGGTAATAGGTTCCGATCGATTTCACGGTTGTTGGCTAGGTCATCGCCGACGACTTCATTCAAACGATGCTGAGCCTCTCGTAAGCGTCCGTTGAATGAGTCAATGCGAGACAGAAGAATAGACTCGAGATCTTCAAAAGAAATGTCGGCGTGCAGTAAGTGCTCGTCGTAGCGCGCGCGTTGAAGCTCCATGGTGGCTTCAGTTTGATACTTACTAATTTGTTGCGGTGTATCACTGTTCTCAGCGGCATCGAGAATACTGCGCAGGTAGTTACACAGGTGCTCAGCATTACGAAATACTGACTTACGCGCTATTTGCAACACGTTATTCATGGCCTGCTTTGCTAAGTCAAAGTCGCCGTTGTCGCGAGCAATGTGAGCCAGTCGAGTTTGTCTGTCGATTGAAAATGGCGCCATAGTAATGGCGTCGCGAGCGCTGTTTAACGCTTCTTCAAGCTGCTGCTGTTGTAAATAGCACTCGGTTTTTAAATCCTGAGCTTCTATCGCATGGGGCATGCGTTTGAGAATATGATTAATAATGTTCAGTGCTTCTTCCGGCGAGTTTTGCAAGAGTCGGGTTTCGGCTAGCTTCAAAAATACCCAGCTGTGTGAGTTATCTTCCAACAGTTCTTTTATCGCCTTCTCTGCTTCGTGCAGCTGGCCAGTCTTATTGTAGAGCTCTATTTGCAGCTTGCGGCAGTAGTTACTGTAGCGGCTGTTCGTCGCAATGTGTTTTTCGCACGCCTTAATGCAGTCTTCGTAATTATGAGAGGTGAGTGCCTGAAACACATCTTTTAGCCACATTCGGCGCTTGTAGGCGCGAGTAAGGCGCGAGCGGAGCACCCGATGCGAGAATGGCTTCATTAAATAGTCATCGGGCTGAAGCTCGAGAGCACTCAGCACCATTGGGCGTGAATTGTCGCCGGTAATAATAAAAAATAGAGTATGCGGTTTCATCAGCCCGCGCACTTGCAGCTCTTCTAAAACCTGACGGCCGTTTTTACCGGAGCCGAGATTATAGTCAACCAACAGAATATCGTGAGGGTTCTTCACGTAGGCGGCAATACCCGCCTCACCAGTGCTTTTTACCTGAACCTCTTTTGCGCCCAAATTGAGCAGGGAGCCTTTAAGCATGACTTGAAAGGGCTTCTGATCATCAATCAGTAGCACACGCTTATTATTGAGCTCCAGAGTTTTATCCATTCTTGCGGCCAAACACCCTTTAATTAACGACTTAGCAACAGCATACTGTCTAAATTCAATAATGTTAAGCAGCAACAGGGTGATATATGCAAGCTTTACAACTGTCTAAAGGAAAAATGCGCTGGTCTGAAATCAACTCATTGCCAAATCCCTCTGCCAATGAGGTTACCGTAAAAGTGTCGGCCGCCGGTGTGAACCGGGCAGACTTAATGCAAATAGCCGGCAAGTATCCACCGCCACCCGGTGCATCTGATATACCCGGTTTAGAAGTAGCAGGAACTGTCGCAGAGGTTGGCAGCTATGTTAGTGGTCTGCAAAAAGGGCAACGGGTTGCTGCCTTGCTGGCAGGCGGAGGCTTTGCTGAATACGTTAATGTGCCAGCTGAACAAGTCCTCCCTGTACCTGATAACTGGACTGATGAAATGGCTGCAGGGTGGTTAGAAACCTTCGCTACGGCCTATTTAAATGTTTTTATGCTGGCAGATCTGCAACCGAAGGAGTCGGTTTTAACACACGCCGGGGCCAGCGGGGTGGGGTCTTCACTTATTCAGCTATGCCGGGAAAGTGGTAATCCAATAACGGCTGTTGTCGGCAGCTCTGACAAGGAGAGTTTTTGTAAAGAGCTTGGCGCCACAGACACCATAAATCGTTATCAGCAGGATATTATTGAAACGATGAAAGGTATTGGCGGTGTTGATGTGGTGCTTAATCCGGTAGCAGGTGACTCCATAGGAAAAGATCAGCACTACTTAAACCAAGACGGTCGTATTATTCTTATCGGCCTAATGGGTGGTCGCGAGGGTACGGTCGACTTTGGACGCATGCTTATGAAGCGCCAACGCATTATTGGCTCTACGCTACGTTCGTTAATGCCGGAGCGTAAAGGCGAAATACTCACACAAATGTGGCAACAGTTTGGCTCTCAGTTTACGAGTGGCGTAATACAGCCCATTATTGATAAAACGTTTGAACAGAGAAATGTTCAGCAGGCATTTGATTATGTTGCTGCTAATAAAACGCAAGGGAAAATCGTCGTTAAAATTGGCGAGTAACCTTAAGAAAAATGGTGGAGGGGGCAGGATTCGAACCTGCGAAGGCTGAGCCGTCAGATTTACAGTCTGATCCCTTTGGCCACTCGGGAACCCCTCCACTCAAGAGGCGCGTATAATAACAGCCAGAACTGGGCTGTAAAGAGAAAACTTAAACTTTCCTGACTTTGGACGATAACAAAAGTATCTAAGGTTATTTTCCAGGGTCGGTATGAGCCAAGTTCAGTCGGTTCAGCAAAGAGCATCAGACATTTTTGAGCAGCACGCGAGTGAAGCCGTTAATCATGGCTTCGCGGGTGAGTTTGCTTATTGGGTGTCAGCACTGGGTGCTGATCCGGTTATTGATGATAACCAATATGACCAAACTAATTGGCAAAGAGCTATAGGCGCTGCAAGAGCTCGACCGTTAGAACCGGCAGAAAATGTTGTTTTAGCGAGCGGTGTTTATAAGTCAGTCAGCCAACTGTCTGACTTTAAGCTGCAAGATGCTACACACCCTCAACCGCTCGTACCTGATGCAAGCCCTGACCGCTTGCCTATTGAGTTGCTTCATAATTTAGACTGGCGTGTACGTCAACGTGTCGAAAAGAAAAAATCGAAGCAAGAAGAGCCAGAGCTTAATGATTATCGTAAACGAGGTCCGGCGGGGCTTTACGATGTGCTACAAAAATTAGGTATTACGCACTAAGCATTTCATCGTTTCTCTGCTTCGGGCATAATGGCTTTGATGTTTCGCAACCAATAGTCTTGCAGCCACATGAAGCAATTACCTCCAGAAGACGAAGATCGCATTGATGCGTTTACTGAGCATTTATGGCTGCACCATGGCTCCAGTGAAAATACCCAGGCGGCGTACCGTAGTGACTTACGTCGATTCTGTGAGTACCTGCTTCCCCAAAAAACTCCGCTACTTGAGGTTGATGAGTTAATCCTTCAAGACTACTTGCTGTGGCGCCGGACTCAGGGCTTGTCTCCTCGAAGTACCTCTCGCTTTTTAAGTTCTGCGAAAAAATTTTTCCAGTTTGCGGTGAAGCAGAAGTGGCTTGCTCATGACCCGACCGCCAAGCTGAAGCGTCCGAAGCTCCCGCAAAGCATTCCGCATTCATTAAGCGAAGCCGATGTTGAAAACCTACTGCAAGCTCCGGAAACTGACACTCCAATTGGCCTGCGTGATCGCACCATGCTGGAAGTACTGTACGCAACTGGTTTGCGCGTCACGGAGTTGGTTCGTTTGCAATATGACCAAGTTAGCCGGCAACAGGGCCTGGTGCGAGTGGTTGGTAAAGGCGATAAAGAGCGACTGGTTCCGTTAGGTGAGGAAGCCCTGGAATGGCTGGAGCGTTACTTAAAGCATGGGCGCCCAGCATTGACAGACAAACAAAGCCCCTGGGTGTTTGTGACTAAGCGAGGCTCATTACTGACACGTCAGGCGTTCTGGTATCGGTTACGACATTATGCTGAAACCGCAGGCATATACGCTCATTTATCGCCACATACGTTACGCCATGCGTTTGCTACTCACCTACTGAACCATGGCGCCGATTTAAGAGTCTTACAGCTACTTTTAGGTCACAGTGACTTATCGACTACGCAAATTTATACGCAGGTCGCAAGAGAGCGGTTACAGGCCCTGCATGCCCAGCACCACCCTCGCGGATAATTGCATTTTAAGCGGTAACAGGGTAGGGTTCGCTCATCAATAATAAGAGGTGTTTATGCAGTATTTGACGACGTTATTGGCTGTATCGGCTATAGGTTTTTCGCTATTTTCAGCGCCCATTTCCGCTGACGAATTAAATACCAAGCATTTGAACAAAATAGGTATTGAGGTTATTTCAACCGAGCCGGGCGAAATTGACGGCTATGTTCGTGTGGTCACTAATCAGGGTATGTTTTATGTGTCAGAGGACGGCAAAAAGCTGATTAGCGGTAATGTCTTTGATATTACAAATTCAGCGCCTGAGAACCTGACGGAAAAGGGCAATGGAGCGGTTCGCAAAGAAATGCTAACCGACTTTGTAGACGATATGATCGTTTACAAAGCCGATGACGAGAAATACAAAGTCACTGTATTCACGGACACGACTTGTGGTTACTGCCAAAGACTGCATGAAAACCTCGACAGCTACTTAAGTGCCGGTATTACTATTCAGTACTTAGCATTCCCGCGTGGCGGTCTGGATAGTAAAGGCGGACAGGAGCTGCAAGCGGTTTGGTGTGCAGACGACAAAAAAGCTGCGATAAGTGCTTTTAAAGACGAAGAAAGCTATCGTGGCAACAGTTCGTGCAGCAATCCCGTCGAGCAACATTACTCGCTGGGTAAGTCGTTCGGCGTTACCGGAACGCCCGCAATTATTTTGCCTGATGGCCGTTTAATTCCGGGGGCGGTGCCGGCACGTCGCCTGTTGTCTGAATTAAGAAAGTAGTTCAGCAGCTGCAATGACAGATTACACAATACGCCGTTACCCTAAGGTTAGTGACGAGTTTCTGCCGCAAAATGTTCCGCCATTGTTGCGGCAAGTTTATGCGCGCCGTGGTGTCAGTGATGAACGAGAGTTGTCTTTAAAAGCGGCCGGTCTGACACACTTTTCAAGTTTAAAAGATATTGACGCTGCGGTCGAAATACTGGCGGATGCGCTGGATAAGCAGTGGCCTGTGTGTATTTGCGGCGACTTCGACGCTGATGGTGCGACTAGTTCAGCGCTTATGGTGTCGGCCTTAACTGCTTTCGGTTTCGCGAATGTCGGATATCGTGTTCCCAATAGAATGACTGACGGCTATGGGTTGTCGGTATCTATGGTAGAAGAGCTCGCCGCTAAAGACATTAAAGTGATTGTCACTGTTGATAATGGTATAGCGGCTCACGAGGCCATTGAACGGGCCAACGAACTGAATATCAAAGTGATTGTTACCGATCACCATTTACCTGCGAAGACTCTGCCTAATGCAGACGCTATTGTGAACCCGAACCAGCCCGACTGCTCGTTTCCCAGCAAAAACTTAGCCGGTGTTGGCGTTGCCTTTTACGTACTGCTGGCTTTGCGCGCCCATTTAAGAGAAAAGCAACCCACACCGAATTTAGCCGACTGGCTTGATTTAGTTGCGCTCGGTACGGTGGCAGATGTTGTGCCACTGGACTACAACAACCGAATTTTGGTCCATCAGGGGCTTGCACGAATAAAGCAGGGACTTTGCCGTCCGGGCATTCAGGCACTACTGGACGTGTCTAACCGCAATGCCGCGCAGCTTAATGCCAGTGATTTGGGGTTTGCCCTGGCTCCCCGAATTAATGCGGCTGGGCGACTGGATGACATAAGCCTCGGTATTGAGTGTCTGCTTGCTGAAAAAGAGCATGCGCAGCGGTTGGCGCAGCAATTGAACGAACTGAACCTGCAGCGTAGAAATATCGAGTCTGATATGCGCGAACACGCTGAAGCTGCCGTTGCAAAATTGCAGTTCGATACGGGTCAGGTTCCAGACTTAGTGACTTTGTACCAACCCGATTGGCATGCCGGCGTTATCGGTATTGTCGCAGGTCGGGTGAAAGAACAGGTAAATCGTCCGGTTATTGCGCTGGCGCATGAAGATGACGACATATTGAAAGGTTCTGCACGCTCTGTCAGTGGTTTACACATGCGAGATTTACTTGAACGCGTTCATACCCTCGAGCCTAATATTATGGAACGCTTTGGGGGCCACGCGATGGCAGCAGGTTTAACCCTAAAGAAAAGCAATTTAGAACGGTTTTCGGAGTTAGCTCAACAAGTTGCCGGGGAGTGGCTGACGGAAGAGCAAAAGCAACGTGTCTATTGGTCTGATGGTGAACTGACCTTACCGGAGCTATCGATAAGTCAGGTTGAGATGCTGCAAAACGCAGGCCCCTGGGGACAGCATTTTCCGGAGCCGATGTTTGACGGTGAGTTTGACATTGTCGACCAGCGTATTGTTGGCGAGAAGCACTTAAAATGTGTGCTTAGGCATCCACAAGGCGATGTGCTAGATGCTATTGCATTCAATGTCGATACCAACGAATGGCCAAATAATAGCGCTCAGCGGGTTGAGCTATTATACAAGCCGCAACTAAATCACTTTCGCGGTAAAACTTCTGTGCAGTTGCTGGTAGAGCAAATTCGCGCAATACGTTAAACTACGCCCCTTTCAAAATTCAAAGAATTAGGTAGTCGAATGTTTGAGACCAACGCAACCTACAACAACATAAAAGAAATGCGTGAGCGCAGTGATGCGCTTAGGGGGTATCTTTGACTATGATGCTAAAGTAGAGCGTCTGGAAGAAGTTACCCGTGAAATGGAGCAGCCCGATGTCTGGGATGATCCGCAAAAAGCGCAAGCTCTTGGGAAAGAGCGAGCCAGTCTTGAACAAGTGGTCGAAACCTTAGACAAGTTACAGCAAGGTCTGGATGATGTAGAAGGCTTAGTCGATTTAGCGGTAGAAGCTGAAGACGAAGATACCTTCAACGAAGCTCAGGATGAATTGTCTGGCCTGTTAAAACAGTTGGAAACCTTAGAATTCCGCCGGATGTTCTCGAAAGATAATGACAGTGCTGACTGCTACCTGGATATACAGTCGGGCTCTGGTGGCACTGAGGCTCAGGATTGGGCCAATATGTTATTGCGGATGTATCTGCGCTGGGCAGAAGCTCATGACTTTAAAGCAGAAATTACCGAGCTGTCAGAAGGTGATGTTGCCGGAATAAAATCAGCAACGGTGCGCGTGGCAGGTGAGTACTCTTACGGCTGGTTACGTACCGAAACAGGTGTACACCGTCTGGTTCGTAAGTCTCCGTTTGACTCGGGAAACCGTCGTCATACATCGTTCGCTTCTGTGTTTGTTTATCCGGAAGTCGACGACGACATCGATATTGAAATTGATCCGTCAGATTTACGCGTTGATACCTATCGGGCTTCTGGCGCAGGTGGTCAGCACGTTAACCGGACAGATTCTGCGGTTCGCTTAACACACGAACCGACAGGCATTGTGGTGCAATGTCAAAGTGACCGTTCACAACACAAGAACCGTGACTCGGCAATGAAGCAACTAAAAGCGAAGTTGTATGAGTTTGAGTTACAGAAGCAAAACGAAGAGAAACAAGCGCTGGAAGACTCTAAAGCGGACATTGGCTGGGGCAGCCAAATTCGCTCGTATGTATTAGACGACGCCCGCATTAAAGACTTACGCACCGGCGTTGAAAATCGTAATACACAAGCCGTGTTAGACGGCGCTTTAGACCCATTTATTGAAGCCAGCCTGAAAAGCGGGCTGTAAGTTTAATTTAAGTATCCCGACAGAGGAAAATCGATAATGACTGATAAATCGCAAGCACCCGAAGTAGATGTAAACGAGCAGATCGCGCAACGAAAGGCGAAACTGTCGGCGCTTCGCGATAAGGGCATCGCATTCCCGAACGATTTTCGTCGGGACTCGCTGGCAGCAGATCTGCACGCAGACTACGACAGTGTTAGCAAAGAAGAGCTGGCAGAGAAAGGTATTCGTGTAAAAGTTGCCGGTCGTATGATGACCCGCCGTATTATGGGTAAAGCGAGCTTTGCCACCATTCAGGATATGAGTGGCAAAATTCAATTGTACGTTGCTCGAGACAACTTGCCTGAAGGTTTTTATAACAGCGAATTTAAGAAATGGGACTTAGGCGACATTATTGGTGCGTCAGGAACTCTGTTCATTACAGGTACCGGTGAGCTGAGTGTGCAGGTTGATGACATTCGCCTGTTAACCAAAGCTTTGCGTCCATTGCCTGACAAATTCCACGGTTTGGCAGATCAGGAAACGCGTTATCGCCAGCGCTACTTAGATCTGATTACTAACGACGAGTCGCGTAATACCTTTGTCGTTCGTTCTAAAGTCATTGATTATATCCGTCGCTTCTTAAGTGAACGCCAGTTCCTGGAAGTTGAGACGCCAATGATGCAGGCAATTCCTGGCGGAGCTTCGGCGCGTCCATTCAGTACGCATCATAATGCGTTAGACATGGAACTGTTCCTGCGTATTGCACCTGAGCTTTACTTGAAGCGTTTGGTTGTGGGTGGCTTCGAAAAAGTCTTCGAAATTAATCGTAACTTCCGTAATGAAGGTTTGTCGACTCGTCATAACCCAGAGTTCACTATGCTGGAGTTCTACTGGGGCTATGCGGACTATCATGATCTAATGGATCTGACTGAACAAATGCTTCGTGGTGCAGCCGAAGCTGTTCTTGGTTCTGCTCAGTTTACCAGTCAAGGCGTTGATTATGACTTTGGTAAGCCGTTTGAACGCATGACCGTGCTGGAAGCTATTTTGAAGTATATGCCGGAAGTGAAGGAAGAGCAGCTGAAGCACATGGATAGTGCGGTGGAAATTGCTGAGCAGGTTGGTGTGAATGTGCAGTCTTCATGGGGCTTAGGTAAGGTTCAAATCGAAATTTTCGAAACTGTTGCCGAGCACCGTTTGATTCAGCCTACTTTTATTACTGCATATCCGGCGGAAGTATCGCCACTGGCACGTCGTAACGATGATGACCCGTTTGTGACTGATCGCTTCGAGTTCTTTGCCGGCGGTCGTGAGCTGGCGAATGGATTCTCGGAGCTTAACGATGCAGAAGATCAGGCTCAGCGTTTTCGTGAGCAGGTCGAGCAGAAGGAAGCAGGTGACGACGAAGCCATGTTCTATGACGAAGACTATGTTACTGCACTAGAGCACGGCATGCCGCCAACGGCGGGTGAGGGCATTGGTATTGACCGCTTAGTTATGTTGTTAACCGACTCTGCATCGATTCGTGACGTCTTACTGTTCCCGCATATGCGTCCAAAAGCAGATTAAGCAATAGCTTAAAAATTGCTCGAAAAGCGCATTGGCTGCTATAGTCAGTTAATGCGTTTTTTTATGGGCGGCTTGTATGTACTACTCTGAGTTTTCAACCCCGTTGGGCACTATGTACGCAGTGGCCGACAGCCAGCATATTCTTGGTCTTTACTATCAAGGGCAAAAACACTGCCCAGACATGCAACAGTACCAGTATGCGCCGGAGCAATGGTTATTAGAAGCTGCTACGCGGCAAATTCATCATTACTTTTCGCAGCCGGATTACGAGTTTGATCTTCCACTTAACCCCAAAGTCACATCATTTCAAAAGAGTGTCCTGGATGTACTTCAACAAATTCCTTCAGGGGAGACGCTGAGCTATCAGCAGGTGGCCTCGAAGCTTGGCAAACCAACCGCAACCAGAGCGGTAGCCAGCGCTATTGCAAAGAACCCGGTTATTATCGCTATTCCTTGTCATCGGGTTATTGGGCAGGATGGTTCATTAAGAGGTTTTGCGGCAGGGTTAGAGCGTAAGCAAGCATTACTGGATAGAGAAAAGGCGAGTCGGAAAATAGCGGCCTAAAACGAAAAAACCCGGCAAAAGCCGGGTTTTTTACAATGCTGTCAGCGACTTAGTGATCTTCGCCGTCAGTGTGCACGTGACCGTGCTCAAGCTCTTGTTCAGTCGCTTCACGAACTTCAACAACTTCTACGTCAAAGTTAAGGTTAACACCCGCTAATGGGTGGTTACCGTCTACAGTGACTTCGTCGTCTTTTACGTCAACGATAACAACAGACTGTTCGCCTTGGTCAGTGCTTGCGCGGAACTGCATACCAGGCTGTACTTCGTTTTCGCCGAATAAGTTACGTGGAACGGTCTGGATTAAACCGTCGTGACGTTCGCCGTACGCTTCTTCTGGCTTAACTTCAGCAGTGAAGCTATCGCCAGTTGCTTTGCCTTCCAGTGCATTTTCAAGACCAGGAATTAGCATTCCGCGGCCGTGAATAAAGCTAAGCGGATTGCCTTCTTTAGACTGGTCCAGGGTCTGGCCATCTTCTGTTTTCACAGTGTAATGGATAGCCACGACTTTGTTCTGTGCAATGGTTTCGCTCATAAAATTTAACCTAATTGATAAGGCAGTGAGTGTATTTCCAGTAGACTTGCGTCGTCACCCTGAACTCGAATAGCGGTGTCAGCGTCAATGTCGCTGGGTAAAACCGCTAATAAGTCCGTTTGTGTGTCGGTGCGGTTCACTGCCATAATGACCGTACCTGCACGACGCCAGTTTTCACCAATGGCTTTCTCTAGTTGCTGCCCCGGCTCCACAGCTTGCGCTACGTTACCTGACAATCGAAAGAGTGCCCGTTTCTGTTTGCCCAAATACTTCATCCGGGCAATAGTCTCCTGGCCGATATAACATCCTTTGTCGAAACTGACTCCGTCCCACGCTTGTATATTCAGCATTTGTGGTACAAACGCTTGACTGTTTTCTACCGTCAATTGTGGACGAACTCGTTCAATTTCCAGCGCATCCCAAAAGGGCTGCGGATAGTCCGTAGAAACTGCTTGCCGACTCAGCACAATAAATTGATCAGGTTGTTGACCAACGTGCAATGTCATACTGTCAGTAGGCAACGCCTGTTTTGCTTTGTTGCCAATAAAACCAGCGATATGCCAGTCTTCGCTAACATCCTGAATGTCGACTTTACTAAAAACACCGTACTTTTTCAGTTGTGTTAAAGAGCCTTCAAGGGCACTTTTATGCATAACAAATAATGCTGCATTGTCATGACGAAACAACCAAAAATTACTGAATGCCTTCCCCGTAGGGTCACAATGTGCGCCATATAACCAATCTTCTTGGTCGAGTTTGCGCACATCGCATGTCAGCTGTCCTTGTAAAAAGCTGTCAGTGTCTTCGCCAGAAACCGACAGGATACCATAGTCCGCTAGTTGAACGGAAAGGCAATCCTCATTCGAATCCATTAAAGCTTGTTTTAACTCGACCACAATGACTCCTTATTGGATAGCTTACATGCTAATATTAGGGCACTGATTGAAATTACAAGGGCAATTGCTGCGGAGATCTTATGTTCCCGAAACAGTCTGAAGAAGTTTTAAAGGACAAACGTCGTTTAATATGGGCCTGCCGCCGGGGCATGCTGGAGCTTGACGTACTTTTTGAACCTTTTGTGAAAGAGGCTTACGACGAGCTTAGCGACGAACAAAAAGCGGTGTTTCGTCGCTTGGTCACATGTGATGACCCAGATTTATTCGCTTGGTTTATGGGACACAAAGAATGTCCAGATGAAGAACTTCAGGGCATGGTTGATTTTATGCTGTCACGCGTAAAGGTATAAGTGCTGGAATTTTATTTACTCAAGTGGCCTCAACAGCCCTTGTCCGGTTCGCCTTGCGGATATAACTGGTGGTGGCAGGAAGAAGCATGCAAACTGTTTAGCAAACCACTGGTTATTGGCAATATACTAACGTTATTACCGCTGGAGTCATTACCTGACTCAGACGTTCAAATTAAGTCCTGGGTGTGGATCTGGTGGTTTCGTCTGCCGCCCGAGCAGCAAGCACAGCTCAGACGGCAACTTTCTCAAGTCAGTTAGTAACCCGCTAATGCGAAGGTGTTAGTACGGTTGGTTCGGCTTTTTCCATGGTATTCGGATAATCCAACGTGTAATGAAGCCCACGGCTTTCCTTGCGCTCTAAAGCGCTTCTGACAATAAGCTCGGCCACTTGCACCAAGTTACGCAACTCCAGCAGGTTATTACTGACCCGGAAGTTTGCATAGTATTCATGAATTTCCCGTTGTAGTAGTTCAATTCGATGCAGGGCGCGCTCTAAGCGCTTTGTGGTGCGCACGATGCCAACATAGTCCCACATAAACAAACGCAGTTCGTGCCAATTATGCTGAATGACGACTTCTTCGTCTGAGTTACTCACCTGGCTTTCATCCCAACTTGGTAAGTGTGTTTGTGGTGCTTTCGAAGACTGCTTAGCTAAAATATCCTTCGCCGCAGCCCGGGCAAAAACCAGACATTCTAACAGCGAATTGCTGGCCATTCGGTTAGCGCCGTGTAAACCAGTACAAGCGACTTCACCAACAGCGTATAAATTGGGTACGTCTGTTTGGGCATGTAAGTCAGTGCGCACGCCACCACAGGTATAGTGTGCAGCCGGTACGACCGGAATAGGTTCGCTACTCATATCGATACCGAGCGATAAACACTTATCCATAATGGTAGGGAAGTGCTGTTCGATAAACTCTTTCGGCTTGTGAGAAATGTCCAGGAACATGCAATCGGCGCCCAAGCGCTTCATTTCATAGTCAATGGCGCGGGCAACAACGTCACGGGGGGCTAATTCAGCGAGCTCATGGAAGTCTGGCATAAAACGGGAGCCGTCCGGACGTTTTAGAACAGCCCCCTCACCACGCAACGCTTCTGTCAGCAAAAAGCTTTGCGCATTTGGGTGAAATAAACACGTTGGGTGGAACTGATTAAACTCCATATTGGCAACACTACAACCGGCGCGCCATGCCATGGCAATGCCATCACCACTAGCGATATCCGGGTTACTGGTGTATTGATACACTTTACTGGCGCCACCGGTTGCCAAAACCACGAAGTTTGCCGCAATGGTCTCTACCTGTTCTTCCATGCGGTTCCATATATAGGCACCGTAACAGCCAGGATCTGCGTCAATATGTTGCCCGGTAATTAAGTCGACGGCGTTGTAGCGCTCTAATACGGTAATATTTGGGTGCTTCAGAACTTGTTCTTGTAATGTGGTCTGTACCGCACGACCTGTCGCATCGGCGGCATGCAGAATACGCCGATGGCTATGCCCACCTTCACGGTTTAAGTGATACGTAGGGGACTGTCCGTCGCTCTCAACTTTGTCGAAGCCGACTCCTGCGTCAATCAGCCATTGTAGGCTGTCGCGCGCATTTTCTGTGGTAAGCTTAACAGCTGCTGGGTCACAAAGGCCTGCACCAGCGACTAGGGTGTCCTCAATATGGCTTTCAATGCTGTCGTTTTTATCAAACACAGCGGCAATGCCGCCTTGAGCATAAAATGTCGAGCCTTCAGTTAAGGCGCTTTTACTTAATACCGTGACTTTTAATGTGTCGGCAAGTTGCAGGGCGGTGGTTAAGCCAGCAGCTCCTGAGCCAACAACCAGCACATCGCATTGATAATTTGCTGCAGGTTCCATAAAGTACTCATTAAGAATTTTGGATGATTTTACGCATTTGCTGAAATATTTGCGAACTTTTTACAAGCGGTCTGGTCACAGTCTGTACAAACAGGACGGGCCGCCAGTTCCAGCAGTTCCTGGGTAAAGGGAGAACAGGCTCGGATGAGCGAACAGGTGAACGACCAGCAACTGGTCAAAAAAGTACAACAAGGTGACAACCGGGCTTTTGATCTGCTGGTAAAGAAGTATCAGCACAAAGTCATGAGTTTGATATCCAGGTATGTAAAGCAACCGGGAGATGTTGCAGATGTCGCACAAGAGGCGTTTATCAAAGCGTATCGTGCATTACCCAACTTCCGCGGAGATAGCGCTTTTTATACTTGGTTGTACCGAATAGCGGTTAATACGGCGAAAAACCATTTGGTTTCTCAGGGCAGAAAACCACCCGCGTCAGATATCGACGCTGAAGAAGCTGAATATTACGAAGGTGCCGCTGCTTTAAAAGATGATGCATCACCGGAAAGCCATATGCTGACGGACGAAATCAGAAATGTGGTGATAAAAACAATTGAGGGGCTGCCGGATGACTTAAGGCAGGCTATCACGTTAAGAGAAATTGAGGGGCTTGGCTACGAGGAAATAGCGCTCGAAATGGACTGTCCAATAGGTACTGTTCGTTCACGTATTTTTCGCGCCCGAGAAGCCATAGATAACCAACTGAGACCGTTGCTGGAACGGTAAATCGAAGAGGGGCTTATGTCTCGAAAATTATCAGAAGTTACATCAGCTTTGTTTGACAGTCAGGATGTCGACGCAAAAGAGCTTGATGAAGTATTAAATGATGAGCAGTCAGCTCAAACCTGGCATCGCTACAGTGTGGCGCGGGCTGCTTTGAAAAATGAATTAGGCGCAAGTGTCGACCTGGATATTAGCCAGCGCGTTAGTGCTGCTATTGAAAGTGAAGGCTCTAACGTTATTAAACCTGGGTTCGGACAGTCGAAAAGCCAGAATAAAGCAGCGTCGAAATGGTTCCAGCCTTTGGCGAAGGTAGCAGTAGCAGCGAGTGTTGCTGTAGTGGCTGTTATGACGGTTCAGGTTTACCAACAGCCAGCCGGAGCGGACGGAGCCAGTGCCGAGCCCGCATTATTAACGAATCCAATTGGTGGGCGTGAGCCAGTAAGCCTGAATCATGTCGAGCCAATGTCTCAAGTGAGCGACCAGCAGCGTCGTCGCCAGGTGCAGTCGTATTTAATCGACCATCAGCAGCAGTTAATGCTGCAGCAAAAAGAAAGCGATGATAAAGAAGAGCAGGAGCTCAACAAAGGTAATTAATTCGATGATAACTCGGTTGTACCAGTCACTGATAGCCGCTGCCGCTGTGTTATTTCTGTCGGCAGCAAGTGCTCAGGAAACGCAAAAGGAAATTGACGGTGAGGGCTGGTTTGACCGTATGTCAAAGGCACTGACATCCCTCAATTTTGAAGCCTCTCTAGTTCATGTTCATGGTGACCAAATAGAACCTTATCAGTGGTTCCAGGCGGTCGGTGAACCACAAAGTCAGGAACTGCTCATTCGCATGAATGGTCCTGACTTTCGTATTTTGAGAGTAGGCAACCGTGTTGCTCACTTTCATACCTCAGCCAGTAACTTTTCATTAATTGCAGATTCAGTGTCGACCATTTTGCCTGTCGCTTTTACTGAGCCTTTCGCAAATATAAAGGATACTTATCAAGTCACTATTAGTGGCGGCGCGCGTGTACTTGGCCGTAATGCTCAACACTTGCGTATTATCAGCCGTGATAACCAGCGTTACAGCTATTCGCTTTGGGTCGACAGATCGTCCGGTATGTTGCTCAAAATGATGATGCATGATCAACGCGGTGACATTGTTGAACAAATGCAGTTGACCAGTCTCTCTATTCGTGAGGACTCTCCCGGCGTTTTAAAAGAAGTGTCAGATTTGGAAATGCCACCATTACTAAGTGACCTTCGCATATTGAACAAACCGGGGTTTCCCGTAAAACCCGGCTGGCAGCCTCAGGGCTTTGAACTTATTACCAAACAAAGCCATAACCTGGTTGCTGAATCGACACTGGTTGACCATTATTTATTTTCAGATGGTGTGACGGAGTATTCGATTTACATTGCAAGGCTTACCGATGATATGGAAACCGATGTGGCGCTGTCTTCCTCACAAACCTTATTCACAATGCGTTATAATGACTACTTAATTACTGTTGTCGGGCAGGTGCCACTCAGCATCGCCCAGCGAATAGCGCAAGAAGTGAGATAATGAAAGAATTGGCAGAAGTGGTTGCCGTTGACGGTAACCGAGTCACAGTAACCACGCAATTAAAAACCGCTTGCTCAGGCTGTGCCCAGGTTTCTACTTGCGGTGCGGGTATTCTTAGTAAAGTGTTTGCCGACAGAAACGCCCAGTTTCATGTGGTGACAGACGAGTCTGTTACCGTTGGTGACCGAGTAGAACTCGATGTGCCAGAGCAAGCCGTTACTCAATTCGCTCTCATGCTTTATGGCTTGCCAATTTTAGCCTTGTTGATTATTGCTATTGCGCTACAAAGTTCCGAGGCTGTTCATGAAGGTATTACCATTTTATTGTCTTTTGCAGGCTTTGCGCTGACGTTTTTAGGCTTGCGGGCGTGGTTTCGGCGCCGAGACATTAAAATAAACCAATTGGTACGAATAAAAACCGTATAACGTGGCTTTTTCAATTCTCGCCAAATAAACCATAAAAACCTTTGTTCTTGCGCCTAACATGAGTATGATCGGGGCTAATTTTTGAAAGTCAGAATTTAAGTTTTACAGAGGTATCATCAATGCCGGATAAGGCGTTCAAGCAAAGTAATATTCGCAACTTTTCTATTATCGCTCATATCGACCACGGGAAGTCCACACTGTCTGACCGGCTCATACAGCATTGCGGGGGGTTAACCGACCGCGAAATGGCCGAGCAGGTCCTTGATTCCATGGATCTTGAGCGCGAGCGCGGTATTACCATTAAGGCGCAAAGCGTCACGCTTTATTATACGGCACAGGACGGTGAGACCTATCAGCTTAACTTCATCGATACCCCGGGACACGTCGACTTCTCATACGAAGTCTCGCGTTCTCTGGCAGGTTGTGAAGGTGCGCTACTGGTTGTCGACGCGGCGCAAGGCGTTGAAGCACAGACACTGGCGAACTGTTATACCGCTATTGAGATGGACTTGGAAGTGGTGCCGGTTCTGAACAAAATTGACTTGCCTCAGGCTGATCCAATGGCTGTAGCGCAGGAAATTGAAGACATTGTGGGTATTGAAGCTGTCGATGCTGTTCAATGTTCAGCAAAAACAGGAATTGGCATTGACGACGTACTAGAGCGCATTGTTCGTCAAATACCGCCACCAAAAGGTAGCGAAGAAGAGCCTTTGCAAGCCCTTATTATTGACTCATGGTTTGATAACTATCAGGGCGTTGTGTCTTTGGTTCGTGTGCGTAATGGCACATTGCGAGCGGGCGAAAAAATGACGGTGATGTCGACCGGTCAGTCGTTCCAAATCGATAAAGTGGGTTACTTTGATCCCAAACCGCATGAAACCGGCATATTGCACACTGGCGAAGTGGGCTATGTTATTGCGGGAATTAAAGATATTTTGGGTGCGCCAGTGGGCGATACGCTAACAAATACCCGAGCTCCGGCCAAAGAGCCCGTCCCCGGTTTCCAAAAAGTGAAACCACAGGTTTATGCGGGTATGTTCCCAATTAGTTCAGACGATTACGAAGCTTTTCGTGACGCTCTGGGTAAATTGGCATTGAATGACGCTTCGTTATTCTATGAGCCTGAAAACTCAGCAGCACTGGGTTTTGGTTTCCGTTGTGGTTTCCTTGGCATGCTGCACATGGAAATCATTCAGGAGCGACTCGAACGCGAGTACAACATTGACCTTATTACTACCGCACCAACAGTAGTCTATGAAGTTGAAAAAACAGACGGCGAAATCGTCAAAGTCGACAATCCGGTAAATCTACCGCCAGTCAACGATATTGAAACAATTTACGAGCCTATCGTGGAAGCCAGCATCCTGGTTCCACAGGAGTTTTTAGGTAATGTCATCACGCTCTGCGTTGATAAACGTGGTGTGCAGACAGGCATGACCTACCATGGCAAGCAAGTCTCCGTAACTTATGAAATCCCGATGGCTGAAGTGGTGATGGACTTCTTTGACCGCCTGAAATCGTGCAGTCGTGGTTATGCGTCGCTCGACTATCAGTTCAAAAAGTTTGAACCTGCGGACATGGTTAGGGTCGATATACTGATTAATGGTGACCGAGTGGATGCGTTGGCAATGATCACGCACCGCGATCATGCGGAAGGGCGTGGTCGCATGTTGGTGGATAAAATGAGAGAACTGATTCCACGACAAATGTTTGATATTGCTATTCAGGCCACTATCGGAAACCACGTTATTGCGCGTTCTACGGTAAAACAGCTACGTAAAAACGTAACCGCTAAGTGTTACGGTGGCGACATAAGCCGTAAGAAGAAACTCTTACAAAAACAAAAAGAAGGTAAAAAACGCATGAAGAACCTGGGTAACGTTGAAGTACCTCAGGAAGCTTTCCTTGCGGTTTTAAAAGTAGGCAAATAGGAAATGGCCAATTATTTTTCATTAATTTTAACGGTAGTTACTATCGTATCGGGGCTGCTTTGGCTATACGATGCGAAGTTTTTAAAACCTAAACGTCAGGCAATAGTTGCTGAGGTTGAAAAAAAGACCACCAGCCCGCTGACAGAAGAGCAAGTAGAACAGTTAGCACCGCAACCCAAGCTAATGGAGCTGGGGCAGTCGATATTCCCGGTTATCGCTTTGGTGTTGATCGTTAGAACAATATTGTATGAGCCATTTCAAATTCCGTCGGGCTCAATGATGCCAACGCTGCTACGCGGTGACTTTATACTGGTGCAGAAATTTGACTACGGTATTAAAGAGCCGTTATTTCAAAACACCATTATTGAAACAACCGAGCCCAAACGTGGTGATATCGCAGTTTTCAAATATCCAGTAGAACCAAATATTGATTACATCAAACGTATTGTCGGTTTGCCTGGTGATCGTATTGTTTATCGCAATAAAACCTTATACATTCAGCCAGCTTGTGAAGAAGGGCGCAGAGATTGCCCGGAGATGGAAGTCATTAAAACGCAACTGAAGGACGATGGCGCATACTTTTCTGGCTCTTCGCCGCTTAAAACCTACGAAGAAAGTTTAGGTGACGTTAAACATGATATTTTAGTTGATCCCAGAGTGGCGTCACGTCGTGCATTTTTCTATGACCAACCGGGTACTCAACGTGATGAGTGGGTTGTACCCCAAGGCCAGTATTTCGCTATGGGCGATAACCGCGATAATTCACGTGACAGTCGTTATTGGGGCTTCGTAGATGAAGAGCATTTAGTCGGTAAAGCTGTCTTTATTTGGATGAGTTTTGAAATGGACCGGGGACAAGACAGTTGGCTGCCTTCGTGGGTACCAACGGGGATTCGATTTGAAAGACTGGGGAGTATCGAGTGAGTTTACCCAAACCACCGTTAACTGAACTAGAAAAAATTGTCGGACATCAATTTCAAAAACAAGAGGTGTTGCGACAGGCTCTCACGCACCGTAGTGCCTCATCCACCCATAACGAACGCCTGGAATTTCTGGGCGATTCTATTTTAGGGCTGGTAATAGCTGAAGCTTTATTTAAGAAATTCCCGAAAGTCGCCGAAGGTGATCTAAGCCGCATGCGGGCCGCTATTGTTTGCGGCCGTTCGTTGGCGAAGCTGGGAAAAAAAATGGGGCTGGGTGACTTCCTGTCGTTAGGTCAGGGCGAGCTAAAAAGTGGCGGCTACCGTCGGGAATCGATATTGGCGGATGCAGTAGAAGCCATTATCGGTGCCATTTACCTCGACAGTGACATGGACACAGTTAGAGAAGTCATTTTGAAGTGGTTTGAACCACAGCTCGATGACATTAAGCCGGGTGCCAGCCAGAAAGATCCCAAAACACGTCTGCAGGAATGGTTACAGGCAAGACAGCAACCGCTGCCAGAATACGATGTGATTGCTACACAAGGGCAGGCGCATAATCAACAATTTACAGTTCACTGTGTTATTGAAGGGCAACAAGAGCCATTCATAGGCAGTGGCACAAGCCGTCGCAAAGCAGAACAAGCTGCAGCGACCTCGGCATTAGAACATTTGCAGGAGCGTAAATGACGCTTGATATAGAACTCGACGACAACAAACACAGCGGCTTTGTCGCTATTGTTGGGCGCCCAAACGTGGGTAAGTCGACGCTGATTAACCGTATACTCGGTCAGAAAATCAGCATTACCTCGAATAAACCACAAACAACACGCCACCGCATTCTGGGCGTAGACACCGACGGTGACTGCCAGGCGGTTTATGTTGACACGCCGGGTATGCATATTGAAGAGCCGCGGGCAATTAATCGAGTAATGAATCAGACGGCATCTTCCGCGTTAAAAGACGTCGATTTGGTCCTGTTTGTTGTCGATAGTTTGAAATGGCTGGAAGACGACAAAATGGTGCTTGAGAAAGTGCAGCGCAGCAAGGTACCGGTGGTCTTACTGGTCAATAAAGTCGATCAGGTTAAAAACAAAGAGAAGTTACTGCCGCATTTGCAGTGGTTGAGTACACAGCACGACTTTGCAGAAATATTGCCGATATCAGCCACCCATGGTGACAACCTCGACGAGCTGCGCAAAATTGTGCGTGGTCACTTACAACCTGGTTTTCATTACTTTCCGGAAGACTATGTCACTGATCGTTCAGTGCGCTTTATGACCGCTGAAATTATACGTGAAAAGTTGATGCGCTTTACCGGTGATGAGCTGCCGTATGAAACAACGGTGGAAATTGAGCAGTTCGGTCACTCAGAAAAAGGTACGACGCATATACATGCACTTATTTTGGTTGAGCGCGAAGCACAGAAGCGAATGATCATCGGAAAGGGTGGTGAACGCTTGAAAACTATAGGCACAGAAGCTCGTCGTGACTTAGAGCGTTTGCTCGACAACAAAGTACTCCTTAAACTATGGGTGAAAGTGAAGTCGGGTTGGTCTAATGACGAACGAGCCTTAAAAAGTTTAGGGTACCGCGAGGACTAAATCGTGATTCAGCGAGCCTTAGTGTTGCATCGCTGGGATTTTCAGGAAACCAGTCTGCTGCTGGATGTGTTCACAGAGCAAAACGGGCGCGTCCGGCTTATTGCTAAAGGCGCTAAACGGTCCAAAAGCCCATGGCGTGGATTAGCTCAGCCTTTTGTACCAGTGAAAATAGAGTACAAAGGGCGCAGCGACTTAAAAACGCTGACACTACTTGAACAAGACACCCAATCAGCCCAAATAAGACTTACCGGCAATGCACTTTATAGCGGCTTCTACCTCAATGAACTGTTGCAACGCCTGCTGCCGGCAGAAGCTGAAGCACAGGAGCTGTTCCAGCATTACTGGTCGGCGATAGCTGCGTTGTCCGAAGCGAAACATGTAGAACCAGCACTCAGACGCTTCGAATGGCAGCTACTTGAACATTTGGGGGCAGCCTTTGACTGGTATCATGATGCTGACACTGGACAGCCGCTAAAAGATCTTGAGTACTGTTACTTTGTGCCCGATCATGGGTTAGTGTCGACGCCCCGGCATAAAGACGACAAAGCTTACCCAGTCAATGATATTGAACGAATAGCAGACTGGGACATAAGTGACGAACACCGCTTAAAACAGTTAAAGTGGATAATGCGCGAGGCGCTTCACGTGTATTTGGGTGACAAACCGCTGCGCAGCCGTGAACTGTTTCAGCAAAGAAGGAAGTAACCATGAGAGAATTACGCTTAGGGGTAAACATTGACCACGTCGCAACACTTCGAAATGCGCGTGGCGTACGTTACCCAGACCCGGTAGCTGCGGCCAGCATTGCTGAACGTGCAGGAGCTGACGGTATCACCATTCATTTGCGTGAAGACCGCCGGCACATTACCGATCGCGACGTGGCGATGCTGAAGCAAACTCTGAACGTGCCAATGAATTTAGAAATGGCCGTGACCGATGAAATGATCGACATTGCAGTAAAAACACGGCCAACGTTCAGTTGCCTGGTACCGGAAAAGCGTGAAGAGCTGACCACTGAAGGCGGTCTAGATGTTGCTGGACAAGTTGAAAACATTGCCAATGCGACCAAGCGTTTAACGGATGCAGGCATTCAGGTGTCGCTATTTATTGATGCTGATCACAAGCAAATTGATGCAGCAAAAGAAGCCGGAGCTCCTATAATTGAATTGCATACAGGCCAATACGCTGAAGCTGACACTGAAGAAGAACAGAAAAAAGAATTGGCCCGCTTAATGGAAGCGGCGGAGTACGCGCACTCTATTGGTTTGCAGGTTAATGCGGGTCATGGCCTTCACTACCACAACACATTAGACGTTGCGCAAATTCCGCAAATGGTCGAACTGAATATTGGTCACTCTATTATTGCCCGGGCAGTTTTAGATGGTCTGGATAAAGCTGTCCGCGATATGCGGGAAATACTCGATAAGGCAAGATAATGGCAATAGTAGGACTGGGTACGGATATTATTGAAGTGTCCCGTATCGAGAAGTCGTTAGCGCGTGGCGACAGCTTAACTAAGCGCGTACTGACTCCCAAAGAGCAGGAAGAAATGAGCGCGTCGGTTGACGAAGCTGCGTATTTGGCGAAGCGGTTTGCCGCTAAAGAAGCTTGTGCTAAAGCGTTTGGGCGCGGTATTTCTGCGGGACTATCTTTTCAGCATATGCAGGTTGTCCACGACGACTACGGAAAGCCCAGTTGGCATTTTACCGATACCGCTGCCCAGTGGATTAAAGAAATGGGGGTTGTTGCCAGCCATTTATCCATCAGTGACGAAAAGCATTACGCCGTGGCAACGGTTATTTTAGAGTCTGAATAAAATAGGTTAAACACAACCCAAATGGCGCAATTTTTTAAGCCGCAAAAGCGTGGCAAAGCCGTTAGTAAAACTCTCAAAGCTCAAGTCTCCGGGCTTGATCATCAGGCGCGAGCGGTTGTTCGTGGCTCTGATAAACAAGCGGGTCGAAAACCTCAAACACGTTTCATTATTGGTGCGTTACCCGGCGAGGTCATTCAGTACAAAACCACCGGCAAACACAGCGGTACGCTTGAACGTATTCTGGAGCCAAGCGCAGACCGTCGCGATGCTCCCTGTAAATATTATGAGCAATGCGGTGGTTGCGACTTTCAGCATGTCGATGAAAGCTATCAGTTGCGCCACAAACAGCAAGTGGTGGAAGAGCTGTTTCAGAAGTTCGGTGTGTTTGACGCTGCGACTGAAAGCCTGCCCTGGCAGGCACCATTAGTCAGTGAGCCGACTCGATATCGTCGGCGTGTCCGCCTGGCCACCCGCTGGCTCGGTAAAGAACAAAAATTACTTATTGGTTTTCGGGAAGCGCAAAGTCATCAGATTGTGCCAGTTGAAGACTGCTTAGTGGCTGAAGAAAGCTTATTGCAAGCGGTGAATAGGCTGTATCCAGTGCTAAACACCTCAAGTATTGCGACTAAGCTGGGGCATTTAGAAGCCATTCACACCAATAAGCCAGTTATTTTACTGCGTATAACGGACAGCTTGCCAAAGGACGCTATACAGTCACTTGAGAACTGGCAGGCAGAGCAGAATATCGATATTTGGCTGCAAAGCGACAGCGAATTAACGCCTCTGAACAACGCAAGTTTACCTTTTGATACTTCCATAGACGGCGACAAGCTGTACTTTCAACCCGGAGATTTTTTGCAGGTTAACGGCGGTATTAATGAACGTATGGTTCAGCAGGCTATAGACTGGCTTGCGCCGGAAAAAACGCAACGCGTGTACGACTTTTTCGCAGGTATTGGTAACTTCAGCATCCCGTTAGCGCGTCGAGCCAAGTCGGTACTGGCAGTGGAAGGTGTGTATCGCATGGCGGAACAAACGCGCAATAACGCTGAAACCAATAGTCTTACTAACTTGAGTTCCTTAGCGGCTGAACTAGATGATATTACCGCGTCTGAATTAGGTGAACCGGCTGACTTATGGTGTTTAGACCCGGCTCGGCCCGGAGCAGAAGGGGTGATGACGTTACTTAAAAAGCTCAAACCCGAGCAACGCCCTAAGCGAATTGTGTACGTTTCTTGCGCGCCGGATACACTCGCGCGAGACGTTGCCACTATTTTTGGTCTAAAAAGCAATAAAAAGACCTCCGACTACCGTATTAGCAAGCTCTGCACAGTTGACATGTTCCCGCAAACGCATCACATTGAAACCATGGTTTGTCTGGAGCGAGCGTCGTAAGTCATGGTCCATGTACGCAGTACCCACGTGGATGATCCCAAGTACAAAGACAGCGAACAGCATTGGCTGAACGCTGTGAGTGATCCTGAGCCACTGGAAACTACCTTAGAGCAGCTAAAACAACGATTTCCAAAAGAAGAAGCTGCACTGCTAAAAGGCCAGGAAATGGTAGAGATTCTGGCACCGCTTAAGCTTGACGCGGAATCGCTACTGGCGGCTTTGTACGTACCACTGTTGGAATCCGGTAAGCTCGACCTCGACAAGCTCACCGGCAAACAGTCAAAAACGCTCATTGTGCTGTTGCGTAACGTACAGCAAATGCAAAGCATTAGTGACTTACAACATTTTCAGCACGGCCAGCCTGACGGTACTCAAATAGACAATGTACGACGTATGTTGCTGTCTATGGTGGAAGACGTGCGTGCGGTGCTCATTAAGCTTGCAGAACGTATTTGTTACCTGCGTGAAGTGAAAAACGCCGACGAAGAGACACGAGTCTTAGCAGCCAAAGAGTGTTCGGAAATATACGCGCCTTTAGCCAACCGTTTGGGCATAGGTCAGCTTAAATGGGAACTGGAAGACATAGCTTTTCGGTATTTGCACCCGAATACCTACAAAACCATTGCCAAGCGCTTGCATGAGCGTCGTACAGACCGAGAGCAATACATAGAGAACTTTGTTGCTGACTTGCAAAACGCGTTGGACGAGCAGCAAATACAGGCCGAAGTTTATGGCCGCCCCAAACATATTTACTCTATTTGGCGCAAAATGCAGAAAAAACATCTGCAGTTTGAGCAACTGTTTGACATACGTGCGGTTCGTATACTCACGCACAACTTAAAAAATTGTTATGCCGCGCTGGGCGTTGTGCATTCGCGGTGGCGACATATTGCTTCAGAATTTGACGACTACATAGCGACGCCAAAACCTAATGGTTATCAGTCCATTCATACGGTGGTAGTCGGGCCGGAAGACAAAAGTGTTGAAATTCAAATTCGCTCGCATGATATGCACGATGACGCTGAACTGGGTGTCGCCGCACACTGGATGTACAAAGAAGGCCCGGCAACCGGCAAACGTCACGGTTTTGAGGATAAAATTGCCTGGCTGCGTAAGCTGCTGGCCTGGCATGAAGACATGGCCGGTAGCGAAGGCTTGGTCGATGAAATTCGCTCACAGGTCTTTGAAGACCGGGTGTATGTGTTTACGCCGAAAGGTGAGGTTATGGACCTGCCGATGGGCTCAACGCCGCTCGACTTTGCGTATTACATTCATAGCCAGGTTGGACATAAGTGCATTGGCGCCAAAATTGATGGCCGCATTGTGCCCTTTACCTATCAGTTGCAAAACGGCGATCGCGTTGAAATCCTGACTCAGAAAAGCGCACAGCCGCGTCGTGACTGGCTTAACCCACAACTGGGGTACTTACATTCCTCGCGGGCAAGAGCCAAGGTTCATACCTACTTTAAAAAAGAAGACCGGGATAAAAACCTACACGCGGGCAAAGAGCTGCTGGAAAATGAGCTACAGAAGTACGGCATTTCGCTGCATAAAGCCACAGACGTTTTAGCACGCTTTAATGTCAGTAATCTAGACGACCTATTAGCTGCCATTGGTGCCGGTGATGTGCGCTTGCATCAGGTTGTTAACCAGCTCAAGCCGGAAACAACCGAAGCTGATAAAGTTGAGCAAATTAAGAAGCGCACTAAAGTCACCAAGCGCAAAGTTGGTAGCACGTCGGAAGTGGTTATTGAAGGTATTGGTAACCTCATGATGCAATTTGCGAAGTGTTGCGAGCCATTACCGGGCGAGCCTATACGAGGCTTTATTACGCAAGGGCGTGGCGTGTCTGTGCACAGACGTGACTGTGAGCAGTTAGCGCATTTGCTGAATCAGCACCCTGAACGTGGCATTGAAGTCAGTTGGCCCCGTCAGACGCATCAGGACTATCGAGCGGAGCTACGCATTTCAGCGTTAGACCGCAGCGGATTGCTGAACGACATTACCAGCGTGTTAGCGAATGAAAAAGCCGCCGTCATGCAAATGGACAGTGACGCTGACAGCCAGTCTCAAACCGCCACAGTAGTATTGGCTTTGGCTGTAAAAGATAACGAGAGCCTACAGCGAATTAGTCAGCGCTTGCGGCAAATTAACGGAGTTGAACAAGTACAACGGGTGTAAGCCCTAAAGGTTTTTATAAATGACGAGTGAATTTAACGGTGTCGCCGAATTAACAGGTGTCATGCGTCGGTTGCGCGACCCCGAGGGCGGTTGCCCCTGGGACTTAAAGCAAAGCTTTGAGTCACTTCTGCCGTATACCATAGAAGAAACCTACGAAGTGGTTGACGCGATTCAATCGGGCGACATGGCCGCGATTAAAGACGAGCTGGGTGACTTGCTGTTCCAGGTGGTGTTTTATGCTCAGCTGGCGAAAGAGCAGGGCGACTTTGTGTTTGACGACATTGCAGCGCATACCGCCAATAAGTTGATTAGCCGCCATCCTCATGTATTTGGCAGTGATGCCGAATGCAACTTGTCCGATGCCGAAATTAAAGCCCAGTGGGAACAGATAAAGCAGCAAGAGCGTACTGAGAAAAATGCCCGTGGCTCTGTATTTGACGACATACCCAGTCAGTTGCCGAGCATTTTAAAAGCCGCCAAACTGCAAAAGCGTGCGGCCTCCGTCGGTTTCGACTGGCCAGAAGCTGAACCGGTATACGACAAAATTGAAGAAGAAATACAAGAAGTAAAAGAAGCAACAGACCAAGAGCACATTGAAGAAGAAATTGGCGACTTGCTGTTCGCTGTTGTTAACCTCGCACGTCACAAACAAGTGAACCCTGAAGCTGCGCTGCAACGGGCCAACGAAAAATTCAAAAGCCGCTTCCAAAACATAGAGCAACGCCTAAGCGAGCAGGGCAAACATCCCACTGACTGCAATTTAGATGAGCTTGAAGCTTTGTGGCAACAAGCTAAGAAGGCCTGACTGAGCTCTCATGTCTAAACTAACCGAAGCTATTTCTTTTAGACTGACGCAAGACTTGTCTAAATCAGCCGCAATCACTTACGACAATATGCGCTCGTATTACGAACATTACGGAGTTGGTTGGCAAGAATCTAAAATACTGGAACAAATTGTCGACTTAGATAATTGGGATATTTTGTGTGACGGTCAGCTAATTGGAGCGTTGCGCCTTTCATTTGATGGTGACTCTTGCTGGTTAAGAGATCTTCAAATTATCAAGGACTTTCAGAACAAAGGTATTGGCGGGGCGGTGTTGGCCGAAGCAAAACGAAGAGTTGAAGAGTCTGGAGCTTACAGGCTAATGTTGAAGGTATTCAAAATTAGTCCTGCATATCGCTTATATGACAAGTTCGGCTTCACGCTGACTAACGAGGATGACCGGTTTTATTATATGGAGTTAGATGTAATCAAAAAGTCAGAGAAGCTATAAAAGCTATTATTGAGTATTCATACAAGCTTCAATAAGCTGCTTCAAATGCATTGATAAAGGGATAGTTAAGTGTTTTACATGGAAGTTTTATTGCTTGTTTTGTTCGTTATGCTGTTAGCCGCTGGGTATAAGAAAAATAACCGAAATATGAGGTAGTGTTCAGAATTCTGTGTCATTTCGTTAAACTAAGCAAAAAAGAGATGACATATGACCAAAACCAATTTCGACATGGATGCCGCTTTAAAGCAGTTGCGTGAAGGCAAAGACCTCACCGGCAAAGACGGCATCCTGACACCGCTTATTAAACAACTCACCGAAGCCGCGATGCAGGCTGAGCTTGAAGAGCATCTCAGTGATAAAGAGCAATCTAACCGCAAGAACGGTTCGACGTCAAAAACAGTCAAGAGTCCGGCCGGCAGCTTTGAACTTGATACGCCCCGCGACAGAGCCGGCTCGTTTGAGCCGC
>NZ_FNCB01000008.1 GCF_900100855.1 Idiomarina zobellii | reverse complement strand
TGAATCCATCCCGAACTCAGCAGTGAAACACACCAGCGCCGATGGTAGTGTGGGGTCTCCCCATGCGAGAGTAGGACACCGCCAGACTTCAAATAAAAGAGCCCCAGCCGATTTTGGCTGGGGCTTTTTATTTTGTGTGTTGTGCTACTCGAGCATGGGCATGTGACAAAATCGCCGGGAGCGATTTTGAACGCACGTTAGTGCGGCCCGAAGGGCGGAGGGCAGGAAGCCCGGAGTAAAGTAGGACACCGCCAGACTTCAAATCTAAGAAGCCCTCAGCTGATGCTGGGGGCTTTTTTTATGCCCGTCCTCCCGGAACTGCCATCACACCTGATGCAATAACCTTAGGGTGCTTATAACAAATGTTTATATGTCATCGCTAACAGGACTGAACCAAATTGCGTTTTCACTGCTATATTTACATTACATATAAATGGGGAGAACAGCAGTATGAAACGTATAAATCCTATAACACTAGCTTTGGCTAGTAGTTTTCTTGTCGCTCCAGTAGCATTAGCACAAAACGCCGATACAAATGACAGTGCAGAGGTAGAAGAGGTTATTCAGGTTGTAGGCTCTCGTTTATCAATGAGAACAGCAACTGACGGTGCAGCGCCAGTCGACATTATTAGCGGAGAAGATCTAGCTGCCACAGGAATGACCGATACAGCAAAAGCACTTCAATATGCTGTACCAAGTTTTAACTTCCCATCATCTTCTATTACGGATGGCAGTGACGCTGTTAGACCAGCCTCGCTAAGAGGTTTATCGCCTGATCATACGCTCGTCCTTATCAACGGCAAACGCCGTCACAGCTCTGCTTTAGTCCACTTGAATGGGACAACGGGGCGGGGTAGCTCAAACGTTGACCTTAACGCTATACCAATGTCGGCCATAAAACGCATTGAGGTCTTAAGAGATGGCGCTGCTGCACTTTACGGCTCAGATGCTATTGCTGGTGTGATTAACGTTGTATTGAAAGACAATTCAGAAGGCGGTAGTGCGAGCTTTCAGCTTGGCCAAACACATAAAGGCGATGGTGAACAATGGCGCGCATCGGCTAGTACTGGATTTTCGGTGGGCGAAGACGGTGCGTTAACGGTGTCTGGAGAACTTCAACATAAAAACCGTACCAATAGAGCAGGTCCAGATACTCGGCAACAGTATCCATTGCTTGAAAACGGTGACCCAGATCCCCGAGAAGAGACCTTTGATAGACAAAGTTTTCATATTGGCCAAGCTGAATACGAAAACGCCTCTTTATTTGCTAACTTCGATATGACTTTGGGCGACGGTAGGATTTATGCTTTTGGCGGCATGAGTGACCGTAAATCTGAGTCCGGGGCTTTTTACAGAAGAGCGATTCAAAGTAACACGTTGACTGAAATCTACCCTGACGGGTTTCTGCCTATTCTAGCACCTGATGTTAAAGACTACTCTATGTACGCCGGTTATGAGTGGTACTTGGGTGAATGGACTTTAGATTTTAGTGGTGGTTATGGTGTTAGTGAGTTCCAATATAATGTTGAGAACTCATTGAATGCATCTCTGGGGCCTGACGTAACTCCAACCTCGTTCGATGCGGGAACTCTGACGAACGAAGAATCGAATATCACATTCGATGCTCAGCGTTTTGTCCCGTTTGTGAACAATTCTGATTTATCGATTGCGTTTGGTGTGAGCTACCGCGACAACACTTACCAAATTGAAGCTGGTGAAGAGGCGTCTTATATTAACGGTGGTTACGAGGATCGTCCTGCCGGGAGTCAGGGCTACACAGGCTTTAGACCTGACGCAGAAGTTAACCAAAGCCGTGACAATGTTGGCGTGTACTTCGAAACCGAAAACCAGCTAACTACAGACTTTATGTGGGGCGCAGCGGTACGCTATGAAGACTATTCAGACTTTGGTGACAATACGAGCTGGAAGGTATCGGGACGCTACGACATTACGGACAGAATAGCGGTACGTGGCGCGGTTAATACCGGTTTTAGAGCACCCAGTGCCCAACAACTTTATTTCACCAACATCTCGACTCTGGCTGTTGATGTTGATGGTGAGACAGTTCTGCAACGCTCTGGAACCTTTAACTCTCTGAGTCCGGTTACAGATGCTTTGAATATCCCTGATCTTGAACCAGAAGAATCTGACAGTATCAGCGCAGGTATTGTCTGGAATGGTTATGACGGTTTGGCCATTACATTAGACTATTTCCGAATCAATATTGATGACCGCATTATTTTATCAAACCAAGTGTTTCCGGGTGACTCGCCGGCTGTAGCCGATGCGCTAAGCACGGTGTCCGCAGAAAATGCCCGGTTTTTTATCAATGCAGTTGATACAAAAACAGAAGGCTTGGATATTGTTGCTAGCAAGACATTTAGCTTAAATGACTTTGGTGAGCTAAAAGCACAACTTGCTTATGGCTTTAATAACACGGAAATAGAATCAGTTAATTTGCCGCCACTTTTTGATGGGCTTGAGTCGGTATTATTCGATTATGACGAAAAAATCCGTATGACCGATTCAACACCAGATCATAGTGGCTCGTTGGGCTTTACTCATTCATTAGGAAACTGGAAAACAGACGTACGTTTTAATTACTTTGGAACTTATATTATTGGTGATTACGACACAGGAGAGACTGCCGAAGAAGCCAATGATACTTATGGACCCAATTGGGTGACTGACATTTCAGTGAAATACGCATTTTCTGATGACCTCAGCTTAATCGTTGGTGGCCAGAACGTGTTTAGTGAGTATCCAGAAGAGCAACCGGTAGAGAGCGCGTTTGATACGATATTTAAGTATCCTAATACAAACTCGCCTATTGGATTCAACGGCGCTTACTTCTATTCCGAAGTTGAGTACAAGTTCTAAATTATCGAAAACTTAGTAAAAACCGCCATTATTTGGCGGTTTTTTTATTTCCGCCAACATCTTTTTTCCAAAAAAACTTTAAAAACAGAGAGTTACTCATTGGCATGGTTTATGAAAGCAATACTATTAAAATGATTTAATAGGTGTGGATAAGATTATGTCAGACAAGAAAACTGTTTGGATCATTGTAATTGCCGTTATCGCGTTTCTATTGTTTGGGGACGAGATTGTTGCCTTAACCGCTTCTATCTTAGGGGCTGCAGTTGAGCTTTCGGTGTCACTAATTGTTTGGTTACTGGTCGTCGGTGGTATTTTCTTCATCGTGACGTCGATATTCGGGAGCACGCTACTTGGCTTCTGCGCAGCGTTTATAGCACTGGTGCTAAGTGGAATTAGCTTTTTCTGGCCACTTTTACTCTGTCTTTTCGTTCTTTACTTAGTGTTTCGCAAACCGAGGGTTTCTAGGGCTCCTTAATTAAGTGTAAGATAGCGCATTATAAGCTGATTACTGGAATGACAATGCGTACATTACTGGCTGGTATTTTTACACTATTAATGACATCGACGGTATACGCCGATGTCGTTACTTTTTCCGAAGGCTGGGCGCGAGAAAGCATACCCGGAGCGGAGAATGGAGCCGCTTACGGCAAGTTAGCCAACCCGTCTCAAGAAGTCCTGATTATAAAGGGCGTGAGCGGTTCCGTTGCAGACAAGGTAGAAGTCCATACTCATGTGATGACCGATGGAATGATGTCGATGCAACAGGTAAAGGCGCTTGAATTACCTCCAAATGAACAAATAACCTTTGAACCTGGAAGCTATCACTTCATGTTATTTGGACTCTTGTCACCGCTGAAAAGTGGGCAATCGTTTGATTTGCAATTACACTTTACCAATGGTGAAACCCAGCCAGTTACTATTCGTGTTAAATAAAACGTTGTATTAAGGATGAACATGTATAAAAAAAGCATTATGCTCGCCGCTGCTTTGGCGCTAACACCTCAACTTGCAAACGCAGACACTGTTTTAGGTTTATATGTTGGTGGCCAATACTGGGATACCGATGCCAGCGGTGAGTATGGCGTTGGTTCGGAAGTATTTCCCCCTGGCTTCGAGGACAAAGGACAAAACAGTTATTACGCAGCACTAGAGCACCCTATCCCATTAATTCCTAATGTAAAAATACGTGAAAACTCACTTGAGTTTGACGGTGGATATGGACGTAATGACTTTAGCCATCGCGACTATATTTTTTATTACGAGTTTTTCGATAACGACATTATCTCGTTTGACGCTGGTATTAATGCAATGGATTTTGATGGTACGGTTCGCACGCCGGTGAGCACAACATTTGGGCGCCAGGACTTTTCTGTCACTGTTCCTACCGGTTACTTGGCAACACGCGTTGGTATTCCGATGACCGATCTTACGTTGTTTGCTGAAGTGAGTGCGCTGAGTGTGAAAGACTCAAAAGTGCAGGATGCCCAAATTGGTATCGAATATCGCTTGGTTGAAAACCTGGCGATCGACTTTAATTTGCATGCCGGTTACCGCCACTCTGTCATTGAGTTAGATGACGTTGACGATATTTATTCCGATGTAACCTTTAAAGGTCCTTTTGTAGGCCTAGAAGTCCATTTCTAAAGAAAACGAATACTGTTTATTCGCTTGCAGTTGTACAACCTTATAAGCTAAATTGTTAGATGTTTGTAACGGTTTAAGCGGAAGGCGAATGAGCAGTACCCCAGATGAGCCGCTGTTCCTTCATGATGACGATGAAGAGATCAAGGTAGACAAGCCCAAGGGCTTTTGGAAAATCCTGATTGTCGATGACGATCAGGAGATTCATGCTGTCACAAAAATGGCTCTCGCCGATGTCATTATTTCAGACAAACCCCTTCAATTTTTGCATGCGTATAGCGGTAGCGAAGCGCTCGATCGTTTAAGCGAGCACGATGACGTTGCTATGATTTTACTGGATGTTGTTATGGAAACTGACGACGCCGGTTTGAGAGTCGCGCAGGATATTCGAGAAAAGCTCGCTAACGATGAAATACGTATTGTGTTGCGAACGGGACAGCCCGGGTATGCACCGGAAGAAAATGTCGTAAAAGCGTATGACATCAATGACTATAAAACAAAAACTGAACTCACTCGTAGTCGCCTGTTAACCACTGTTTTCTCGGCAGTGCGTTCTTACCAACAGTTAAAAACCATTAATGAAAATCGCCGTGGCTTAAGAAAAATTATTCATTCTGCTTCGAATTTGATGGAACGCCATTCTATAGTGAACTTTTCCGAAGGTGTCGTCACTCAAATTGCTTCACTACTTGGCCTAAACGCAGAAGGCATTGTCGGCGCACGAGCTCCTCATAAAGATAATGATATTTTAGTACTGGGGGCTGCTGGTCACTTTGCGAACAGCATACATAAAAGTTTATCGACGCTAAACTCTGAGGAAATAGAAAGATCTGTTCGTCAGTGTCTGAATGAAAAGCGACACATTCAGACAGAGCACGCAACGGTATTTTTCATCGACGGGCAAGAGCATCAGGCTGCGGCCTATATTGAGACTGACCAAAAAGTGGCTGAGTACGATCAGGAGTTGCTGGAAGTCTTTTTAGCCAATATTGCTGTCGGGTTTGAAAATGCGAATTTATTTGAAGAGCTACGCACTGCTGCTTATCTTGACCCGCTAACCGGCATTCCTAACCGCGCTGAATTTACGCGAAAGCTTCAGGTTATCTCTGAAAAGCCTTGCCAGGAAACCGCCATAGCGGTGGTGGATATTGACCACTTTTCAGATGTGAACGATGGCCTCGGCCAGGATATAGGCAATCTACTTCTACGTTCCGTTGCGCTTCGACTTACCGAACAACTTGGTAATGAAGTTTTTGTTTCCAGAATTTCAGCGGATGTTTTTGGCATAACAGGTCATAAAGCTATCGTCACGCCGGGTAATATTAACCAACTGTTTATGTTACCGTTCAGAGCCGGCGAGCACTACATACCGCTGCAAGTCACCTGTGGTTTTACTTCTGCGGAAAATACCGAGCGAGTTAACGGTAAAGGTCTTTTGAAGCAGGTGTATATTGCCCTGAAAAGTGCGAAAACTCATTCATTCGAGCGCTTCGACTTTTATGAACCCATTATGGAGCAAGAGACTCAACGTCGTCTTGAACTGGTCAGAAAGCTAAGAGCTGACTTTTCGGATAGAAAACTGCAGGTCTGGTATCAACCCCAGGTTGACCTTAAGACTCAGAAAATTATCGGTGTTGAAGCATTATTGCGCTGGCCACAAAGCGATGGCAGTTTTATTTCACCGGCTGAGTTTATTCCCTTGGCGGAGTACTCGGGGCTTATTGTCGATATTGGCTCCTGGGTCATTGAAGAGTCTTGCCGACAAATTCAAGCCTTTGATGAAAGTGGTCTGCCTAATTTGCGTATCGCCATTAATGTGTCAGTTCCGCAGTTTAGAAAGCGGGATTTCCCCGAGCTGGTTGAAAAACAAATTGAACAGTCAGGCATATCGCCAGAGCGTGTTGAGCTTGAAATTACCGAAAGTATTCTGATGGAAGAGCCTGAGTTAGTCGCTGATATTTTAAAACGACTGAAGCTTCAAGGCGTGAAAGTTGCTATTGACGATTTCGGTGTCGGCTTTTCTTCGCTCAGTTATTTACAGAAACTACCGCTTAACCGAATTAAAATTGATAAAACCTTCGTGAATAACTCCGCCCATAAAAGCGGGCAAATCATTATTGAGACTATTGTGGATATGGCCCATCGGCTGGGTCTGGAAATTCTGGCGGAAGGTATTGAAGAAACAGAGCAGCGGGATTATTTCATTGGTCTGGACTGCCGGGAAGGGCAAGGCTTTTACTTCGCCAAACCCATGCCGGCTAATGAGCTTATTCAGTTACTGAAAGAGCAAAAAGACTCTTACTGATACACCTCAACAGAGTCGGCATCCATAGTGTAGCCAACAACTGCTAAGTCGCCTTCTTTGCGTTCCACCTTAATCGTACCCTCAATCCATACGGCATCGTAGGTGTTTTCGTAAGGAACACCTTCTTCGTATTGAACATGGATAATCTGATTCGGCGGCGGTGGCGGCACGTGAATACAGGCGCCGAAATAAGGCACTAACAAAAATTCAGTGACATTGTCAGCGTCACCTTCAAGCTGCACCACATAACCCGGTATGCGGACTTTTTTGCCATCCAAAGACTCGACCACAGGTGCATCTAAGTTAGTTTGCCTGTCTTCTTCTGGATTAGCGTCATAGTAAGATTGAGGCTTAACCGGCGGTGGGGTAAAACCTTCAGGGATTAAGTCTTTCCAGCCAATTTTCTCTGCTGCGAACGTCGGCATTGCAACGACCAAAAACATTAATGCTAATAACTGCTTCATACTTTCACCGTGAGTCCGTCTGCTAAAGACTGGCGATAGGCTCGCCAGGCTGGAATTAAACTTAACACAAAACCGGTAGCCACAACGAGCCCTAAGCGCCACCACTCAGCAACTGTTGGCCATGCAAAGCTAAGAACAATGCCGGTCTGCGACTGAATAACGCCGGCCAGCGACCATTCGAGCAAGTACAGCAGAGCCAACCCGCTTGCGGCGGCTACCACCGTCAGTAATAAAGCTTCACTGACTAACAAGCCAAAAACGGTTCCTGGTCCTGCGCCTACTGCTCTTAAGACCGCCATTTCACGACGGCGTTCCCGTAAGCTGGCAAGCATAATGGTCAGCATGCCTAGTAACCCAATAAGTACCACCATCGAGGATATAACGGTTAACGCTTGTTCGAATACGCGCAGCGTCTTCCACAACTCTTGCAGTGTCATACCGGGTAATAATGCTGTGAGTGGCTCCGGTTTATAGGTGTTAATTTGTCGTTGAAGCCTTAATGCCAGCGGTTTGGCTTTGAGCCCCAGTAGTGCGGCGCTAATGCTCTCTGCAGGAGGGTGAGCGTGGCTGTCACCATGGTCATGTTTGTCACGGCTTTCGCCACCATGAATAACTTCAAGGCTCGTTAAGCTGGTTAAAATAGTCTGGTCAACGGGCGTCCCTGTGCGCTTTAAGATACCTACGACAGTTAGCGGATGCTCATCGTGTTCACTAAAACTAATGCCGCCACTACCATGCGCAATGGTAATGTCATTACCGACTTTCTTGTTTAATTTAGACGCTGCTTCAGCGCCTAGTACAACTTGTTTTTCATCGTGGAAAGCGTCGCCAGCAGCAAAGGTTAGTGACTGCTTACTACCGTATCTAAAGTGTTTAAAGTAGTCTTTAGTAGTGGCAACAACGGGTAAACCGCCGACACTGTCACCCAGCGAAATTGGCACCGCCCACTCCACTGCGGGGCGTGAACGAATGTCATCAAAGGCCTCCCAACTCATGTTGTTGGTCATGCTACCAATATGAAAAACGGACGACAGCAGCAGCTGTATCTGACTGGTTCTGGCTCCAATAATTAAGTCTGTTCCCGAGACCGTATTAGCAAAGTTTGTTTGCACTTGTTCTCGCGTGCGTTCGACAGCAAGTAGCAAGGTGACACTGACTGCAATAGCAATAACAGTCAGCAGAACACTCGCACGGCGATTCAGCAAACTTTTAATGGCCAGCTTTATCATGCCGTTACTCCTGCTTTGTTGAGGTCATTGAGTTCAACATGGGAGTCAAAGTAGCGAGATAAAGCGGCATCATGCGTGACAAAAATCACCGTAGTATCGTTCTTAGCAGACAGTTCGAGAAGCAATTGGATAAAACTGTCACGGTGCTCAGCGTCGAGCGCTGATGTTGGCTCGTCCGCAATTAAAAGTGGTGGTGCGCCTAACAAAGCGCGTGCAGCAGCAACCCGTTGTTGTTGACCGACGCTGAGGGAGTGCGCGGGCTGTTGAATCTGGCTCTCGCTTAAACCTAAACGTTTCAACATATTGTGAGCTGAGGCTTCTGGTGTCTCGCCAGCCTTTGCAATGCGCTCTTTGCGAATGCTTGAAAACTGACAAGCTAATAAAGCATTGTCCAATGCAGACAAATAAGGCAAAAGATTAAACTGCTGAAAGATATAACCGATGTTATCGGCCCGGAACCGATCTCTCTGGCGTCCGGAAAGTTTAGAAAGCGGTGTGCCGAAAAGGCTCAACTCACCTTTTTGCGGTGAATTAATGCCGGCTAACAGCGATAACAGAGTGGACTTCCCGCTACCGCTGGGACCGCGTAAAAGCAGAGTTTCGCCGTTCTGTACTTGCCACTCGAGTATTTCTAATGTGGCGGGTTCATTGCGCTTCCAGGAGAAGCTTAAATCACGAACAGAAACGGCGGTCATAGATACTGCCTTTTAACGTTAAGAATTTACGACTTCTGAGCGCGCTCAAATGACGTTTTAATTTCTTCTTTAGCTGACGCTGCGTTTTCCCAGCCGTCAACTTTAACCCACTTACCTTTTTCAAGTTCTTTATAGCGCTCGAAGAAGTGAGTGATTTGAGCTTTTAATAGCTCTGGCAAGTCGTCCACGTCATTAATGTGGTCGTACTCTTTGGTCAGCTTACTGACAGGAACCGCAATAACTTTTGCGTCTTCACCAGACTCGTCAGTCATTTTTAATACACCGACAGGACGGCATTTGATCACACAGCCGGCTTGCAGTGGGTATGGTGTTGGTACTAAAACGTCAACCGGGTCGCCGTCGAGTGACAAGGTTTCATTAACGAAACCGTAGTTTGCAGGGTAGAACATTGGCGTTGCCATGAAACGGTCAACCACTAATGCACCTGTGTCTTTGTCGACTTCGTACTTAATTGGGTCAGCGTTTGCCGGAATTTCGATGATAACGTTGACTTCTTCTGGCAGGTTTTTACCTGCAGGTACGTTTCCTAAGCTCATAATACTTCCTGTTCTCAATGTAAAAGTTATACAGATTGCGCGATTATAGCGGTTCGGCTTTATCGTGCAATATCGCTAAAGGTCTAATACGGTTTCGGGTACTGCTTATGATACTCCATGCAAACGTCAACTTCGTTTGCAGAGCCAAGTACAACGGCAACCCGTTGGTGAATATGGTCAGGGACAATGTCCAGAATGCGTCGGTAACCGTCAGATGCCTTGCCGCCCGCCTTTTCAACCAGCATAGCCATAGGCGCGGCTTCGTACATTAGGCGTAACTTAAAGGGCTTTTCTGGTTTCCGGGCGTCCCACGGGTAAGTAAACAATCCGCCACGAGAAATCACTCGGTGTACATCAGACACCATAGCGGCATTCCAGCGCATGTTAAAGTTCTTGCCTCGAGGCCCTTCTTTACCTTCCAGTAAGTCATTGATATAGGCTTTAATTGGCTCTGCCCAGTGGCGACGGTTCGACATGTTAATGGCGAACTCTTTTGTATCTTTAGGAATTTCCGCCTTTTCGTGAGTGAGCAAAAACTCGCCCACGGTTTGGTCTAACGTATAAACCCGAACGGCTTTGCCGGTGGTTAACACCATCATGGTTGCCGGGCCATATAATACATAACCTGCGGCAACTTGTGCCTTGCCCGGTTGCAGGAACATAGATTCGCTGGTCTCTTCACCTTCAGGCTTTCTTAGTATCGAAAAGATAGTGCCTACGCCACCGTTAATATCGATATTTGAACTGCCATCGAGTGGGTCAAAAGCGACCAGGTAATGGCCGGAATTAGGGCTGTCGACAACGGAGTCTTCCTCTTCGGAAGCGACGGCGTGTACATTAGGCGACTCCAGCAACAGGGTTTTTAATAGCTGGTTGGCAACAACATCGAGCTTTTTCTGAGTTTCGCCCTGAATGTTTTCATCCAGCGTAGAGCCCAGCACACCGGCTAGTGCGCCCTGGTGAAGTCGGAACGAAATTTCCTTGGCTGCAATTTGAATGGTGTTAATAACGGATATGAGCGACTCGCTGGTTTGGTCGGCTCTCAGTGTAGGCAATAAGCGTTTCATAACAGTTCCTGCAGCTTAAAATGTTGGTGCGTTAAATGACATGTTTTCGAGGGCGCAAATGATACCTTATTTTTTAGTAAAAATCCTGCTTGGCGTTTTTGACGTGGTACACTTTCGCTTCAGTAACAAATAGATGAATTGGATTGACGCATGCATATTCATATCGTCGGTATTTGCGGTACCTTTATGGGCGGTGTCGCCGCTATTGCCCAGCAGCTTGGACATAAAGTAACAGGCTCTGATGCCAGCGTGTATCCGCCAATGAGCACTCAGCTGGAAAGTTTGGGCATAGAGTTAATGGAAGGTTATGCCGAAGCGAATTTAGAACCTAAGCCCGACTTGGTTATTATCGGCAATGCATTGAGCCGGGGGAATCCAGAGGTTGAAACGGTACTGCGTGAGCGGCTCCCTTATGTGTCTGGTGCGCAATGGCTGCATGACAATATACTGACCCAACGCTGGGTTCTGGCGGTTGCAGGAACCCACGGTAAAACCACAACGGCCAGTATGCTGGCGTGGATTCTGGAAGATAACGGGTATAACCCAGGTTTCATGATTGGTGGTGTGCCGGGAAACTTCTCCGTCAGTGCAAGGTTAACCGAGTCGAACTTTTTTGTGATTGAAGCCGATGAATATGATACGGCATTTTTCGATAAGCGCTCGAAGTTTGTACACTACGCCCCCGACACACTGGTGCTGAATAATCTCGAATTTGATCATGCCGATATCTTTGATGATCTTGCCGCCATTAAACGACAGTTTTCGCACTTGCTGCGTGTTGTGCCAGACTCCGGTCAGGTTATTTATCCAACTGAAGACAAAGCGTTAAACGAAGTTGTTGACGGTGGCTGCTGGAGCGACAAAGTCCAGCTGGGTAAAGACTGGTCTGCAAAGCGCAACAACGAGGATGGCACGTCCTTCGAGGTGATGCATGAGGGCGACACGGTCGCAAGCATTGAATGGTCGTTATTAGGTGAGCACAACGTTAATAACGCCATGATGGCTATTATTGCAGCTCGTCATGTTGGTGTCCCTGCAGAGCAAAGTGCTGACTCCTTAAGCCGCTTTCAAAGCCCTAAACGACGCATGGAACTGATTGGCGAACACAACCGTATAAGAGTTTATGATGACTTTGCCCATCACCCCAGCGCAATTAAAACAACGCTGAGAGGCTTGCGCTCTCACCTGCCGGGTTCGCGCATTGTTGCGGTACTGGAACCACGCTCAAACACCATGAAAATGGGTGTTCATGCTGACGCGATGGAAGAAGCGTTGAGAGCTGCTGATGAGGTCTTTGTACTGCAACCTGACGGATTAAAGTGGGAGCTGGCGCGGGTGTTACCGAATGCACACGTTTTCACTAGCACTGGGCAATTGCTCGAGGGTTTGCTACATGAAGCGCAGCCGGAAGACTCTGTCGTTATAATGAGTAATGGTAGCTTTGATGGTTTACACCAGCGCTTTCTCACTGCGTTGCAACACAGCCAGGAGGCATAATGAAACAGGATAATAGGGTCACGGTCGCTATTACCGGCGCATCGGGTGCACCTTATGCACTGCGTTTGATACAATGCTTGCTTGATCAGGATCAACAGGTGTTTTTGTTGATATCCAGCGCAGCCAGAGTGGTTCTGGCAACCGAGCATGGTATGCAGTTGCCGGCCGCCCCTGACAAAGCGGCTGAACAATTACGTAAATACTTTTCAGCCAGCGACGATAAGCTTCAGGTTTTTGGTAAAGAAGAATGGTTTTCGCCGGTGGCGTCCGGCTCGTCTGCGCCCGGGAAAATGGTGGTTTGTCCCTGTTCAACCAGCACCTTATCGGCAATAGCTTGTGGTAGTAGCAATACGCTTATAGAGCGGGCCGCCGATGTCGTTATGAAAGAGCGTGGGCAGCTTATTTTGGTTCCTCGCGAATCGCCATTGTCGACCATACATTTGCAAAACATGCTACAGCTAAGTCAGCAGGGCGTTACCATAATGCCGGCAGCACCTGGCTTTTATCATAAGCCTGAGAGCATTGACGATTTAATTGATTTTATGGTCGCCCGAGTGCTTGATCATTTAGGGTTAGAGCAGAAGCTGGTTGCGCGTTGGGGCTACTCAAAGGAGTCATAGTACAGAGTATGAAAGCGCTAGAAATTAAAGGGTTAAGAAAAGTATACCGAGGTGGTTTTGAAGCCTTAAAGGGTATCGACCTGTCGGTAGAAGAAGGCGATTTTTATGCATTGCTTGGGCCTAATGGCGCGGGTAAGTCGACCACTATCGGTATTATTTCGTCGTTGGTGAATAAGACCGCGGGCACCGTGAGTGTGTTTGGGTATGACCTGGATACGCAGTTAGCGGATTTAAAACGCCAAATTGGTTTAGTGCCGCAAGAATTCAATTTCAACCAGTTCGAAACGGTTCAGCAAATAGTGGTGAACCAGGCTGGCTACTATGGTGTGCCCAGACAACTTGCCAAAGAGCGCTCAGAGAAGTATCTGAAACAGTTAGGCTTATGGGACAAGCGAAATGAACCTGCGCGTTCTTTGTCAGGCGGTATGAAGCGCCGCTTAATGATTGCCCGGGCGTTACTGCACGAGCCGAAGCTATTGATTTTGGATGAGCCTACTGCCGGTGTCGACATAGAGCTGCGCCGCTCAATGTGGGACTACCTGACCAAAATAAACGAGCAGGGCATTACCATTATTTTGACAACGCATTATCTCGAAGAAGCGGAAATGCTGTGCCGCAATATTGGCATTATTGATGCGGGCCAAATCGTGGAAGACACCTCAATCAAGCGTTTATTGGCGACGCTCAGTCGGGAAACCTTTATTCTCGATATTGAGCCTGGTCACAATGGTGCGACCATTGACGGCTTTAATCATCGTTGGACAGACGACCACACGATTGAAGTCGAAGTCGATAAGGATGCCGGCCTCAACCGTGTGTTTGAGCAACTTAGCGAACAACAGGTAAAAGTATTATCCATGCGAAACAAAGCAAACCGACTTGAAGAGCTTTTTGTCTCAATGGTTGAGCAGGGTCGTCAGAAGGAGGCTGCGCAATGAGTCATTCAGCATCAAACTTTATCGCACTGAAGACCATTTGGATAAAAGAGTGCACCCGCTTTTTAAGAATTTGGGTGCAAACGCTGGTGCCGCCTGCAATTACAATGACGTTGTACTTTGTGATTTTCGGTAGCATTGTCGGTGAACGCATTGGTGAAATGAGTGGTGTTGGCTACATGGAGTTTATTGTACCGGGCCTTATTATGATGTCGGTCATTACCAACTCCTATTCAAACGTCGCTTCTTCGTTTTTCAGTGCGAAATTTCAACGCAATATTGAAGAGATGCTGGTGTCGCCGGTGCCCACCTCAGTTATTATTGCGGGCTATATCGGTGGAGGCATGGCTCGGGCGATGATAGTGGCTGTTATTGTCACTTGCGTATCGTTCCTGTTCGCCGATATTCAAATTGCCCATGTCGGATATGTTGTGTTGACGGTGGTATTAACCTCGACCTTATTCTGCTTAGGCGGCCTGATTAACGCTGTTTATGGTAAAACTTTTGATGATATATCCATAGTGCCAACCTTTGTACTGACGCCGTTAACCTATTTAGGTGGGGTGTTCTACTCGGTGAGCTTACTGCCGGAGTTTTGGCAAAAAGTGTCAATGGCGAACCCAGTGCTTTATATGGTGAACGGTTTCCGCTACGGCTTTTTAGGCCAGTCGGATGTTGGTATTGGTGTCGCTATTGCGGTACTTGTCGGGTTTAATGTGCTGTTTTTTGGCGTGGCGTATTACATCCTTGAGAAAGGCATAGGAATTCGCTCGTAATGAATGAAGCAAGGCCAGTAAGCAGTAACCAACATGGGCCACATGAAGACACTGTCGCCGTGGTTGAGCGCCACCTAAACACTGTTTTCAAGAAGCCATTTCAGGAGCATAACCTGAGAGCGTTTGAGGAAATTAATGCTCAGGTTGAAGACTGGAAGGGGCCGGTTATTTTGGATTCCTGCTGTGGAGTTGGTGAAAGTACAGCAAAACTGGCGGCTCAACACCCGGACGCTATGGTTATTGGCGTTGATAAGTCAGCGCACCGACTGGCACGTCATAGTCATTATCAGAATAATGAAAAAGGTCAGCGCTACTGGGTGGTTAGGGCTGATCTTATCGACTTTTGGCGGCTGGCAAATCAGGCGGGCTGGGAGCTTGAGAAGCATTGTATTTTGTACCCAAACCCATGGCCAAAAGCGGCTCATTTGTCGCGCCGCTGGCATGGCAGTCCGGTGTGGAAAAACGTCGTTGAGCTTGGGGGGCAGTTGCATATGCGTTCAAACTGGAGCCTTTACTTGCTGGAAGTGACACAAGCACTTATGGTGAGTGGCTATCAGGCTCAAGTGTCACTTGTTAAAAGTAACGGCGAAGTTATGACACCTTTTGAGCGAAAATATAAAACCAGTGGCCAGCCGTTGTGGCAACTCGATGCAGATTTATCGAAGGAGACCTAATTGAGCTCTAAACCAGACGTGGCTGAGGTCAGTGAAGAGTCGCTTTACCGCATTTTCACGATTCCTGAAGCGCCCGATTCAACACTGAGTAAAATTGAAAAGCATTTGTCTGAGAACCTTATGGGGTTTCTTGGCGATCATATCGTTGCGCGCGAGAAACCCTTGCAGGAAATTGAGCGGGACTTCGACCGCTCGCAAATTCCGGAAGAGCCGCAGTTCGTTTCTGACCATACTGGGTTTTTGCTCGATAAATTGGTGGCGCACTCAGTGCATACCGCTTCGCCACGTTTTATTGGCCACATGACATCGGCTTTGCCTTACTTCCTGTTGCCGTTGGCGAAGTTGATGGTTGGGCTGAATCAGAACCTGGTAAAAATAGAAACATCGAAGGCGTTCACACCGTTAGAACGTAACGTTATTGGCATGCTGCATCATTTGGTTTACCGAGAAGAAGCAGCATTCTATAACCGTTGGATGCACAGTGCACAGCATTCATTGGGCGCCTTTTGCTCAGGCGGCACTATCGCCAATATGACGGCTTTGTGGGTCGCCAGAAACCGGTTGCTACAGGCTGACGGTAACTTCGGTGGCATTGCGGCGGACGGTATTGCTGCAGGCTTACAACATTATGGTTATTCACGCCTGACGGTGGTGGTCTCTGAGCGAGGGCATTACTCGCTGAGTAAGGCCGCCGATGTTTTGGGTATTGGGCGCCGCAACTTAGTTTCAGTGCCAACGGACAGCAACAACCGCATTCGTATCGATAAGCTGCGTGAAACCTGCGAGTCAATAGCGGCGGAAGGCGGCAAAGTGCTGGCGCTGGTTGGTGTGGCCGGTACCACAGAAACAGGACACATAGATCCGTTGGACGAAATGGCCGATGTTGCAGAAGACATTGGCGCACACTTTCACATCGATGCCGCCTGGGGAGGCGCAACGCTGTTATCTGAGCAGCATCGTTCGCTATTGCATGGCGTTGAGCGTGCCGACAGTATTACTATTGACGCTCATAAACAAATGTATGTGCCTATGGGCGCGGGGCTGGTGTTGTTTAAAAACCCATCGCTGGTGAAGTCGATAGAACACCATGCCGAGTATATTATTCGACAAGGCTCTAAAGACTTAGGCTCGCATACAATGGAAGGCTCCCGGGCGGGCATGGCCATGATGGTCTTTTCCGCTATGCACGTGATAGGGCGCCGGGGTTATGAGCTGCTAATTAACAACAGTATTGATAAAGCGCGGTATTTCTCGAAGCTTATTAGCGAGCAGGATGACTTTGAGGTCATTACCGAGCCGGAGCTTTGTATACTGACCTATCGCTTTGTACCGGCAAGAGTTAAAAAGGCGCTTGAAAACGCTACGCCTGAGCAGCTGGCACGCTTAACCCCACACTTAAATGCGTTAACGCGTTACATTCAAAAGCGTCAGCGTGAAACCGGACGATCATTTGTGTCGCGAACCAAATTGACGCCTGGGCAATACCACCATGAGCCTACGGTTGTATTCCGGGTTGTGCTGGCGAACCCGCTAACAACGCACGACATGCTCGAGGAAGTACTGGAAGAGCAGCGCGAAATAGCTTCCAAAGCCACCAGTCTGCGAGGTGCTTTGCATACCGAGATGCGTGAACTCGGTATGCTGAATTAAAGCGAAAAGTGAGTTAAGTGGCCGCTGGGTTATCAGCCTGAAGGTTGTCTATCAGGCGAGTTTTTCCGAGAAAAGCAGCGGCCAATATGACCCACTTTTCGTCAGTTTTAGAGGCTGGTTGTAAGTCGTTTGCGTTACGGATGCTAAAGTAGTCCACTTTAAAACCAGCTTTTCCCAGCTGTTGCACTGCCTGAGACTCTATCTGCTCAAAGTCTTCCCGGCGTTCAAGCCCCGCTTTCGCATCTTGAAGGCCTTTGTAGAGCGCTGTTGCCTGAGTTTTCTCTTCTGCTGTCAAATAACCGTTGCGTGAGCTTAAAGCCAAACCGCTGGCTTCTCGCTGTGTTGGCACGCCAATAACTTCTACCGGCAAGCTTAAGTCCTGAGTCATCAGCCGAATGACTTGCAGTTGCTGATAGTCTTTTTCGCCAAAAACAGCGACTTGTGGCTGCACCATATTGAACAGTTTGCAGACGATAGTCGCCACACCTTCAAAGTGGCCTGGGCGGCTGGAGCCACATAAAATATTGCTAATGCCGGGCACGCTGACCTTCGTTTGTTGCTCCAGTCCGCGTGGATAAACATCACTGACTGTGGGAGTAAACACGGCACTAACGCCCAATTTCTCTAATGCTGCGCAGTCGGCATCTAAGGTTCTGGGGTAACTGTCGAGATCTTCGTTGGGACCAAACTGCATTGGGTTCACAAAAATACTCACCACCACATTGTCGCAATGTTGCAGCGCACTTTTTACCAGCTGTAAGTGGCCGTCATGTAAGTTACCCATAGTTGGAACGAGTGCGACCTCCTGCTGTGCACTACGCCACTCACGAAGCTCCTGTAAGCTTTTTAGTATCTTCATTTGTAGCAGTGCTCCGGAGCCGGAAATTCGCCTGATCGCACTTGCTCGGTGTATAAGCGAAACGCGTCGGCGAGAGAGCCCCCCTGAGCCAGAAAGTCTTTGGCAAATTTTGGCAAATAGTCACTGTTCATGCCCAGCATGTCGTGCATCACCAATATCTGTCCGTCGGTGTCAGGGCCAGCACCGATACCAATAGTCGGAATAGTTAAGGCGTCGGTAATGCGCTTGCCTAAGCTGGATGGAATACACTCCAGCACCAAAAGTTGAGCGCCTGCGGCTTCGAGTGCTTTTGCCTGACGCAGGGTGTTTTCTGCCTGTTGCTCTTCTTTACCCTGTACTTTGTAGCCGCCCAGCACATTGACTGACTGCGGCAGTAAACCAAGGTGTGCACAGACCGGAATTCCGCGAGTATGCAACCCATTAATGGTTTCTTCCAGCCATTCCCCGCCTTCCAGCTTCACCATATTGGCACCGGCTTGCATCAGTGTCGCTGCATTGTCATAGGTTTGCTCTGGTGTCGAGTAGGTCATGAATGACATATCGCTAATAACGAAGGCTTCAGGGGCGCCGCGGCGCACACATTTTGTGTGGTAGGCCATGTCATCGAGTGTGACCGGAACGGTCGAATTGCGGCCCTGAACAACATTACCTAATGAGTCGCCGACAAGCATAAAGTCGACACCTTGTTCGGTCATTAATTTTGCGAAGCTGGAGTCGTAGGCGGTAAGCGAGCTAATTTTAACGCCTTCACGCTTCATTTTTTGCAGTGTAGCAATGCTGGTTGTAGCCATTATGCGACCTTTAGCAAAGTTATAAAGAAATAGATGACTGGTAGACTAGCACGTCAAGACCGCTTTCGGTAAGTGTCTTGGCTTGCTCAGTCACTGTTTTGCCGTTGGGTAAGACAAGTGCTGGCGTTATTTCAGCCAACGGATACAGGACAAAGCTACGCTCATAAATACCCGGGTGTGGAACCGTCAAGTCTGGCTTTTGGTGCGTCTCGTTATCGAATAATAATAAATCGAGATCTAACGTGCGCTCACCCCAATGACGAATGCGTTTGCGACCAAACTCGTCTTCAATATCATGCAGTGACTGCAGCAAGTCGTAAGCAGACAATTCCGTCTCCAACTGGCACACGGCATTAACATAGTCAGGCTGATCTTGCGGTCCCATGGGCTTGCTGCCGTAAAGCGACGAATAGCTGACGAGTTGCCAGCTATTGGACCGATTTAATCGTGACAGCGCACTGAGTAAGTGATTGAGCGGGTCGTTTAAATTACTCCCCAGTGCGACATAGGCATTATGCTGAGCCATTATCTGAGTTGCTTTGTGGCTTCTTCTTACGTGGTCCGCGACGACGGCGTCTCGGCTTGCGAGTGGGAGCGCCGGACTTACCGGTTTTTAGCTTAGTCGGGTTGTTCTGAGCTTCTGTCCAGAACTGAGCCAGTTCAGCCAGCTTTTTGTCTTCGGGCTCGGCGTGTGAGCGCAGCAACATAAAGTCATAAGCGGCGCGGAAGCGTTTGTGCTCAAGCGCTTTCATTGCTCTGCCACCTTTAGTGACTTGCAAACGTCGTTGCAGCTGCCAAATTTCACGAGCTGGTAAACTAAAGCGTTTAGGGATAGAAACACGCTGAGACTGCCTGTGTACGACATCGGCAGCGGCTATGTTAATCGCATCCATAGGCGGCAGACCACCTTCGTTTTCCAGTTGCTCTTTGCGGGCCAGTAATGGCCACCACAACAACACAGCAACAAGGTAGGCCGGGGTAACCCGTTTGTCTTCAGCAATGCGCTTGTCGGTATCTTTAAATGCTTTTAACAGCATTTGGTATGCGGGTGACTGAGCGTCACTGAGATGCCCTTTAAGCATTGGGAATAGCTGCTGAAACAGCCCCAGCTCCATCATCATGGAAAAGTTGGCAGTGGCTTTACCCGACATGAACATTTTCAGAAATTCGTCAAACAGACGCGCTGGCGGAATGTTTGCAAGCAATGACGCTAGTTCAGGAATAGGGTCACGTACCGCGGTATCTAGTTGCATGTTGAGCTTGGTCGCAAAACGTACCGCACGCAGCATTCTGACCGGGTCTTCGCGGTAGCGTGTTTCAGCATCACCAATTAAGCGTAAAACACCTTTGTTAATATCTTCTACGCCATTCGCAAAGTCATAAATGGCAAAGTCCGCAATGTTGTAATACAGCGCGTTAGCCGTGAAGTCGCGGCGCTCTGCGTCTTCTTCTATGGTGCCATAGACATTGTCGCGTACTAATTGACCATGCTCATCACTGTGTGCGTGCTGGTTTTTCTTACTGCTTTTTGAGTCGGCGTCATCGGCGTGATGCCCGCGAAACGTAGCGACCTCAATAATCTCTTTGCCAAACACAACATGCGCCAGACGAAACCGACGACCAATAAGGCGGCAGTTTCGAAATAGCGATTTCACCTGTTCAGGCGTCGCATTGGTGGTCACGTCGAAGTCTTTCGGTTGAATACCTAATAAAATGTCACGTACGCAACCGCCTACTAAATAGGCGTCGAAGCCGCTGTTATGCAAGCGGTAAAGGACTTTAAGTGCGTTTTTGCTAATGTCGTTCCGGGATACGGGGTGTTTATCTCTTGGGATAACTTTCAACGCCGGTAAACGACTGTTGCTGGTAGTATCCTTGCTGGAGAAAGCGCGTTTTGCTAACTCTTTTATTCGCTTAATAATGGTGGTTTCTCCCTTACCATTGTTATTGTTGTTTCTTCTCAATTGGTCGCATATTGTACCGTCAAGCAGGCGTAATGTGCCACTTTTTGCGCCATTTTTGCACCGCAAAGGCCAATATCTCATCGATTTGTCGCGTTTCACTGAGTTCATGGGCATCAATACCCAGGTAATCGAGCGCTGTTAACAGATTGTCTGACGCGTGTTGGCTGTTTATTGCTGGCGCGTGATTTTGTTTGCTGAGCTTACGGCCGTCATTCGATGTCACTAATGGTAAGTGCATCATTCGAGGCTCGGTTTTAGCGATATGCTGCCACAAAGTGAGCTGCCAAAAGCTCGGAACAACCAGGTCGCTACCACGAACAATATCGGTAATACCTTGCTCAATATCATCAACTACCACCGCTAATTGGTATGCGTACAAGCCATCACGGCGCTTCACGACAAAGTCTTCTGCACAGGTGCTGGTATCACCCAGTTGTACGCCGAGTGCCCGGTCATTGAATTGATTGACGGGGTTGCTGTTAATATAGCGTAATGCATAAGGTGTCGGGCGTGGTTGACGAGTTCGGCAATAGCCATCATAAATACCACCGCGCTCACGAATGGCCTTACGTGAACAATCGCATTGATAGATGCAATCGGCGGAAGTTAGCGAGTTGATGTAATCCTGATACGACTCGTCACGGTCACTTTGAAAAATAACCTCACCGTGCCAGGTGAGTCCGTGGTCTTCGAGTTGGCGGAGGATAGTATCGGCAGCGCCCGGAACTGCGCGAGGTTTGTCGACATCTTCAATACGAACAAACCACTGGCCGTTATGCGCATGAGCATCAAGGTAGCTACCAACAGCAGCAACCAACGAGCCTAAATGTAGAGGCCCCGACGGGGTCGGGGCAAATCGGCCGTGGTACATGAGCCCTTAGGCTCCTGTCATTTGTTTCTCTTTCATTTCTGCCAGGGTTTTGCAGTCAACGCAGAGATCCGCTGTTGGACGCGCTTCTAAGCGGCGAATACCAATTTCTATGCCGCATGAATCACAAAAGCCGAAGTCATCGTCTTCAATTTTTTGCAGCGTTTTCTCAATTTTCTTAATCAACTTACGTTCACGGTCACGAGTGCGCAATTCAATGCTGAACTCTTCTTCTTGTGCCGCGCGGTCAACTGGGTCAGGGAAGTTCGCTGCTTCATCTTTCATATGATGCACGGTGCGATCAACTTCCTGGCGTAACTGACGACGCCATTCTTCCAGAATACGACGAAAATGCGCACGCTGCGCGTCATTCATGTACTCTTCGCCCTGCTTCTCCTGATAAGGCTCCAGGCCGGCTAGTGCCAGAATGCCATGGGTTTTCTTTTCCTTGCCTTGAGGCATTTTGGATCTCCTAATTCTCTAAAACTAGAGTGCTCTAAAAGCGTGCGTTTAAAAAAGGACGCTACATATACCAGAAAGGGGTCAGGTTGGCAACGCTATTTCAACAACTCTTTTGTTCAAAATTTAGCTCAATGCCGCGCGCTACAAGCGCACTGCAACTGGTCTCTCCAGTCGAATTTCTTTTTCATTAACAGTGCATTTCACTGCGTAAAATTCGACGCCATGTTCAGCCGCTTTAATACACAGTTCCGCGTATTTTGGATCGATATGTTTCGCCGGGCTGACAGATTCAATACCAGTGTGCATAACCATATAAAGCTGAACGGCTCGGTGTCCTTCATCGATAACATGCATAAGTTCATTCAAGTGCTTATGTGCTCGCTGGCTGACCGCGTCAGGAAAATAACCGCGTTTCCCATCTGCCAGGGTGACACTTTTCACCTCGACAAAGCACTCTTTGCCATTAGGGTCTATTCCCCACCAGTCGATACGGCTGTTCTCTTGCCCGTACTTTTTTTCAGCTCTCAGTTCGGACCAACCGCTAAGCTCCGGTATAAGTTCGCTATTTAGCAGCTCTCCGGCCAGGGTATTGGCACAGCCGGTATTCACCGCAATAAATTCGCCTTCCTTGGTTCGTGATAACTCCCAGGTATGTGAATACTTACGTTTTTTGTTGTCAGAAAGACTGCAATATGCGTCGAACCCAGGCTCAGCACAGCCCGTCATTGCGCCTGTGTTCGGGCAATGAACCGTTGTTATTTGTCCATCGCCAAAATCAATATCGGCCAGAAAGCGTTTATAGCGTTTTTCTAAAACTCCCCGGCGAAGGGGCTTGTTAAATTGCATCAGAGACCTCATAACTCTAAAGTAACTGAAAGCAAATTATCGAGAGAGGTTGAGAATGTCCAGCGCACTAGCGGTTTACTTAACGAATGAAGCACCAGCAGCTCATTGGAACCCGAAATCGAACGTCGTTTTTGACGGCGACGCAGCAAAAATAGTATTGGTAGACGACGAGTCTGAGAATTTGCGGCGTATTCAAAAAGCCGGGCGAACCCTCGACAACAACGGCTTAGTAAAGGTCGCAGTGTCTGGTGACGGTTGGGATATGGAACGTCAGTGGGCGCTGTATCAGGGCTTTACGTCAACGCTGTCGAAAAATGATGTGGTGTGGCACACAGGCGACGCAGAAGCGGCCAAGCATCTTGATGCTATGCGTGATGCCACCCGCTTTAGCCGTGAGCTCACCAACTTACCGGCAGAAGATATTTATCCGGAAAGCCTGGCTGAGCGCGTTATTGAACATTTTAAAGGGTTAGCGCCCGATGCGATAAGCGCAGAGTTTATTAAAGGTGAGGCTCTGAAAGACGCAGGCTGGATGGGAATTTATACCGTGGGTCGTGCCAGCCAGCATGCGCCTGGCATGTTGGTACTTGACTACAACCCAACTGGCGACGACAACGCGCCTGTTGATACAGCGCTTATCGGTAAAGGTATTACCTATGACAGCGGTGGCTACAGCATTAAGCCGAGCGAAGGCATGTTGTCAATGAAGTGCGACATGGGTGGCGCGGCAACAGTGACTGGTGCATTGTCGTTGGCTATTCGCCGTGGCCTGAACAAGCGCGTTAAATTGATTCTTTGCTGCGCTGAAAACATGATTGACGGACGCGCGTATAAGCTGGGCGATATTATTCGTTATAAGAACGGTTTGACCGTAGAAGTGGTTAATACTGACGCCGAAGGTCGTTTGGTACTTGCTGACGGCTTGCAGGCTGCCGGTGAGTTTGGTGCGAAAAACATTATTGATGCAGCTACGCTGACCGGTGCCGCTCAAATGGCCGTGGGTAACGAATACAATGCGTTGTTTAGTGTCGATGACAGCGCCGCGGCTCGAGCGTTGAAAAATGCCGACAAAGAGCACGAGTTGCTGTGGCGTTTGCCGCTGGCTTCATGGCATTCGGAAAACTGCCCATCGGCTTTTGCCGATACCGCAAACAGCCGCCCACAAAAAGGTGGTGGTGCCGGAGGGGCCAGTAATGCGGCCGGTTTCCTGCTGCGCTTTGCGCCTGAGCAAGGCAAAGGCTGGCTTCACTTTGACTTAGCCGGGGCGTATCAGAAGTCTGCGACAGCTATGTGGGCAACAGGGGCGACAGCGTTAGGTGTCAGAACCATTGCCGCGACTGTTCAAGGTGACTAATTTGGTATGAGCCTACCTGTTGAAAACGTGCTGCCGGAGTTAGCGCAATGCTTCCCGGCAGCACGTGTGGTTTTAGAGGCACCGCCGGGTGCCGGTAAATCGACCTACCTGCCTCTTTATTTACTGCACGAACAGCTGGGCACTCATGGCATCACTGTTATGCTGCAGCCGCGTCGGGTTGCTGCCGTCAATGTGGCCAGTTACCTGGCCAGGCAACTGGGAGAAGAGGTTGGTGAAACGGTAGGCTATGTTGTGCGCGGTGAGACGAAACGCACGAAGAACACCAAGCTTCTTGTCGTCACTGAAGGCGTATTAGTACGTTGGTTACAGGAAAACCCTGAGCTTAGTGATATCTCCACACTGATATTCGATGAATTTCATGAGCGCAATTTACACAGTGATTTAAGCCTGGCGTTAGTCATGGACGCGCTGCCATTACGTGACGACTTAAACCTGTTGGTCATGTCAGCGACACTGCCGGCCGAAGATATTTCTGAGTGGTTGTCCGGGTATTGTGAAGGGGTAACAACGCTTAGAAGCGAAGGGCGTAGCTTTCCAATAGACATTCAATACCGAGCACCCAAAACGCGAAGTGAGTGGTTACTGCATTTGCCCAGTGTCATTGTCGAGGCTTTAAAAAGTGCCGACAAAGGCGTATTGGTTTTTCTGCCCGGTATCTACGAAATTGAACGTGTGCAACAAGCACTGGGCTCTCTGGTGGCAACCGATGTCGATGTTTATACCCTGCACAGCCGGCTGTCACTTAAAGAGCAGCAGCACGCGTTAAAAGCCAGTGATGGTAAGCGAATTATTCTTGCGACTAATATCGCAGAGACGAGTCTAACCATAGAAGGCATAGATGTGGTTGTGGACAGCGGACGTGAACGTCGGGCTAACTTTTTGCCGGGTTACGGTATGAACCAGTTGACTACGCACTTTGTGTCTAAAGCATCCGCGACGCAGCGAGCTGGCCGCGCAGGGCGATTACAGCCAGGAACATGCTACCGCGTTTGGTCTAAAGCGGACGAGCACGGTCAGCCCGAGTACGCCGCTGCCGACATAGAAAGTCAGGACTTAACGTCACTGGTACTGGAAGTGATGAAGTGGGGCAGTTCAGTCGACGAACTGGCCTGGCTGACACCGCCCAACTCTGTGCATTGCCGGGTCGCAGAGCAGTTTCTGTCATTAACAGGGCTTTTGGTTGATGGTCAGTTGACGAAGAAAGCGAAGACTCTCGACCCGGGCACCGATGCGCGTCTTGCACTCATATGCGATGCGGCCCGCTCAGAAAGTCATGAACTGAAGGCTGCTTGCGCGCAGGCTCTGGCTACCCTGGAAGAGCCATCAGGGCACATTAAAACGATCAACATTCTGGACAGTGCAGAGCAGCATTATCAACAACGTCAGACATTGAGTCGCTGGCGCAGGCGTTGGCAGCATTGGTTAAAGCGTTTACAGGTGTCTGAGAGTACGCGAGCTAACAACAAAGGCTTAGAAAAAGCGCTGGTCGCAGGGTTTCCCGACAGGTTGGCAAAGTACAGCAAAGCGAAGAAAAGTTACCAGCTGGTCACCGGCGGGCGACTCGCATCCGTTGCCGAGTTATTAAACCAGCCTCAATGGACGGTTATATTTGACGCAACCTTTCAACAGAATGATAGCAACGGCAAAGTACGGAGTTATGCCGAGCTGCCTGACATTTTCGGTGCAATAGAGGCCGCTGGGTTATCAACTACTGACATTTATTCCGCTGACTGGGTTGGCACGCAGCAAACGCTGACTCGAATTAAGCGGCAGACCATAGGGGCATTGTTTCTGTCCGAGGAGAAACTCGACGGAGATGTGACCAATGAAGAGCGTTGCCAGGCATTTGCGGACTATCTGAATAAAAAAGGTCTTGAAATGCTTAACTGGTCGCGCAAGGCAAACCAACTGCTGGCACGTATGCGTTTGTTACAGTCAGTGACCGGTGAATTAAGTGAATACTCACTATCGCATGAGGGCTTACTTTCTCACTTGGAGGCCTGGGCTTACCCGTATTGGACTTCGGTGAAGTCGCTGGCGCAGTTACAGGCCTGGGACCCCAACGAGGCGTTGGTGTACTGGCTTAACTACGATGAAAAGCAACGGCTGGATAATGCGTGCCCGGAACACTGGGAAACACCCACACAACGTAAAATCTTTATAAATTATCTGGACGGAACCCCGCGAGTTGAGGTGAAATTGCAGGAAATGTTTGGCATAAAGGATTCACCGCGGATTATTGATGGGCAGCAAGTAGTATCGGTCGATTTACTCTCGCCGGCAGGCCGTCTGTTGCAGCGAACTAATGACTTAAAGAGTTTTTGGGATAACGCGTATCAGGACGTTCGCAAGGAAATGCGCGGGCGCTACCCGAAACACCCGTGGCCGGAAGATCCAATAAACGCTGAGGCGACCTATAAAACCAAAAGGCAAATGCAGTGATAAAACGTCAATGGTTAAGCTATTTATTCTGGACAAGCTTTAAGATTGGTTTAGCGGTTGCTGCCGTCATTGCTGTGTATGCGATATATCTCGATGCCACCCTGTCTAAGCACTTTAAAACAGAGCGTTATCAGGCGCCGGCACTTGTGTACGCCGGCGAGTTACGTGTCTACCCCGGTTACCCATTACAGCAGTCGACGCTGATAAAAACACTTGAACGTATTGGCTATAACCGCAGTAATAACACTGAGCAGTCCGGGTACTATTCGGTCGGCAATGACAGCGTCATGGTTCACCGTCGGCCGTTTGATTTCTCAGACGGTCCACAAATGTCTAAGCGGGTTCAGGTTCACTTTGTGAATGATCGAGTTGCATCTATTACCTCGTGGCCCAGTGGGAGAGAGTTGGATAGCTTTCGTTTGGAGCCTGAGCTGATCGGTCGAATTAGCACGCTAAGCAAAGAAGACCGGTTATTGGTAGGTTTGGAAGTGGTACCTAACCTACTCATTGAGACGCTACTTCAGGTGGAAGATCGCAACTTCTATCATCATAAGGGCGTTTCTCCCTGGGCTATTTTAAGAGCGTTAGTCGCGAACTTAAGAGCAGGCAGAACGGTTCAGGGGGGCTCAACGCTAACTCAGCAGTTGGTTAAAAACTTGTACCTCACCCGCGAACAAACCTTATGGCGAAAGTTTCACGAAGCCATGATGTCGCTGGTTATCGACTACCGTTTTGATAAAAATACTATTCTGGAAACCTATTTAAACGAAGTGTATTTCGGTCAGGACGGCCGCAATGCGATTCACGGCATAGGGCTTGCCAGCCAGTTTTACTTCGGTAAACAAGTTCAGGAGCTGTCAGTTGATGAGGTTGCGTTGCTCATTGGCATGATAAAAGGCCCTTCTTATTATGACCCCAGACGTTTTCCTGAACGCGCTCAAGAGCGCCGGGATACCGTGTTAAAGGTCATGTTTGACCAGGATCTTATCGCAAAATCGACCTATGTCGCCGCGGTACAGCGACAGTTGGACGTGAGGGAAAGTCGACGGTTAGTAGAGCATCCGTACCCTCACTATATGGATATTATTAAGCGCGAAATGAAAACCCTGGCGTTGCCGGAAGACTGGCAGGACACGGGCTTGAAGATATACACCCACATGGACGTGAATGCGCAGGAGGCTGTACAAAAATCGCTGGCGCGTAAGCTTACCGATGACGACAGTACTCTGGAAGGCGCTATGGTCGTGGCGAATTATCGACAAGGGACGATAACGGCGCTGGCTGGCGGAAGACTCAGTCAAACCGTCGGTTATAACCGGGCATTGATGGCACTGCGCCCGATAGGCTCACTAATAAAGCCGGTAATTTATGCAACCGCAATGCAAGAGTCCGGCATCGGCCTGCATACTCCGGTGGTTGACGAAGCAATAACTCTTGAAGACAAACGTGGTAAGACTTGGCAGCCTCAGAACTACGATACCGAATTTAAAGGGAGTTTGCTGCTGTACGACGCGCTTGTTCAGTCTCGCAATATTCCGGCAGTTAGGGTCGGTGTAGAGGTTGGTGTTGATACCGTCGTGGATTACATGAAGCGGCTGGGTGTGGTAACTCCGTTGGAAGAATACCCATCGTTAACTCTGGGCTCTGCGTCATTAACGCCGTTTGCAGTCACCAGAATGTACAGCGCCCTGATGAATGACGGCCGCTTCCAGTCGTTGTCAGCAATTTCGTCTATTACCACGCATCAGGGCGATGTTTTATATCGAACACCTGAAAAAAGTACCTCTCAGGTGTTTGACTCAAAGGTCGCGTACCTGACGAAGTTTGGCTTGCATGGTGTAGTAGCGGAAGGCACGGCGAGCGCCTTACAACGAGTGTTAGCCGGACAACAAGTTGGTGGTAAAACCGGTACCACCAATGACTATCGGGACAGCTGGTTTGTTGCCGTTGACGGAGAGCAAGTGGTGACAGCTTGGTTAGGAAGAGATGATAACCAACCGACGGGCCTGACAGGCAGTAGCGGTGCGTTACGAGTTGTCGCTGACTATTACGAACGTAAACCACCGCTAAGCGTGGCCCTGGAGGTTCCTGAGCCGTTGAAGATGCAACGTTTTCATGAACGGACAGGGCAGCGCATACCTAATGATTGTGGAAATGGCGAACTATTGCCAGCAGAAGAAATACGCTTGCCGGACAATATAACCTGTGCCGGTAATATCGAGGAAAAAAGTTGGTGGGACCGCCTGTTTGGAGGCTAGCCCCACCGGGCTGTTGATTTACTTCAGTTGAGTAAAGGCTTTTTCCGCCGCTTGTAAGGTCTTCTCAATGTCATCTTCAGTGTGTGCCGCTGACATGAAACCGCCTTCAAACGCAGAAGGCGCAAGGTATACCCCTTCATTCAGCATAGCGTGGTAGAACGCTTTGAAATGCTCCATATTGCACTGAGTTGCCTGCGCATACGACTTCACTTCCGGCTCTTCAGTAAAGAAGAAACCAAACATAGAGCCGGCACGATTCGTTGTCATTGGCACGCCCGCTCTATTGGCGCGTTCTTGTAGACCATCCACTAACGCATCGACGCGTTGGTAGAGTTGGTCGTAAAGCCCAGGCGTTGATAACTGCTGCAACGCAGCTAAGCCCGCTGACATGGCGACTGGGTTACCTGACAAGGTACCGGCCTGATACACTGGACCAACTGGCGCAATGTAGTCCATGACTTCTTTCTTACCGCCAAATGCACCAACCGGCATACCGCCACCAATTACTTTTCCTAAGGTGGTTAAGTCGGGAGTAATGCCGTAGCGTTCTTGAGCACCGCCGGGCGCAACGCGGAAGCCGGTCATGACTTCGTCAAAAATAAGTACTGAACCGTACTCGTCACAAACGTCACGCAGGCCTTCTAAAAAGCCGGGAACAGGCGGGATACAGTTCATATTGCCGGCAACCGGCTCAACGATAATACAAGCAATATCGTCGCCGAACTCTTTAAATGCCTCTTTAACTGAATCGATGTCGTTGTAGTTAACAGTTAGCGTGTGCTTGGCTAAGTCTTCCGGAATGCCCGGAGAATTTGGAACACCCAAAGTCAGCGCGCCAGAGCCTGCTTTCACCAACAACGAGTCAGCATGACCATGATAGTTGCCTTCAAACTTCAGAATTTTGTCACGGCCGGTGTAGCCACGCGCTAGGCGGATAGCCGTCATGGTGGCTTCGGTGCCGGAGTTCACCATACGAACCTTTTCAATCGACGGTACGATTTTGCGAATGGTTTCCGCCATAGTGATTTCAATTTCCGTTGGCGTACCAAAGCTTAAACCACGTTTTGCAGCCGCTAAGGTTGCTTCTAAAACGGCAGGGTGGTTGTGCCCGAGAATCATTGGCCCCCATGAGCCAACGTAGTCAATGTAACGTTTACCGTCGGCATCAAACATATAAGCGCCTTCTGCGCTTTCAAAAAATATGGGGGTGCCACCTACGCCACTAAAGGCGCGAACAGGCGAGTTAACGCCGCCGGGAATACTAATTTGTGCTTGTTTGAATAAATCTTCTGAACGACTCATGCCGCAGTTACCTCTTTATAATTGGCTTTTTTCGCTGTACCAAATGACGTCACATTCATGCTTGTCGACTTGATCAACGACGCCGAGTGTCAGTGCAAATAGTGCCATCCGAATGAGCACTCCGTTATCAGCCTGCCTGAAAATTGCCAGGTTTGGGTTCTGGTTGAGGTCATTATCGAGCTCATTCGCTTCTGCTCGGGAATCCCTCGGTAACGGATGCATAATGACGGTATTGGGTTTGTAGTGCTTGGTATAAATTTCCTGATTTAAACGAAATTTACCGCGATATTGATCAGCGTCTTCGGGACTTGCGAAGCGCTCTTGCTGGATACGGGTTTGATACACAATGTCGGCATCGACAATGCCGTCGACCTTTTCTGTGACAGTGACCTGATGACCCGCGTTCTCCAGAGTGGCTAAGACGGACTCTGGCATCGACAATTCACGCGGAGAAATCAGCGTAAACTTAATGTTTTTATACATGGACAATAGTGTCGACAGCGAGTGCACCGTACGCCCGTACTTTAAGTCACCAATCATGCAGATGTGCATGTTATCGATGCTCTGCTGATGGTAAGCCAGCTCTTTCTCAATGGTATACAGGTCGAGAAGTGCCTGAGTCGGGTGCTCGTTGGCACCATCACCACCATTAATCACCGGTACCCGGCTGCCACTGGCAAACTCTTTCACCGAGCCGGACTTAGGGTGGCGCATAGCGATAACATCGCTGTAGCTGCTAAGTACGCGGGCGGTGTCGTAGAGAGACTCGCCTTTGGCAATAGCTGAGCTTTCCATGCCTGTGGTTTCGCGAACTTCGCCACCTAGCAGGTTAAACGCAGTGCCGAAACTGACTCGGGTACGAGTCGAAGGTTCGAAAAACAGGTTGCCGAGAATGGCGCCATCTAATACCCGGGTGCGTTTTTTACGACGGGCGTAGGGCTGCATTTTATCAGCAACGGAAAAGATATAGTCGATACTGTCTCGGTCGAATTGGTTGACTGAGAGAATGTTGGAACCGGTGAAATTCATCAATAGGTGCGCCTCTGCCGCAGAATGTCACTGGACGCACACTATAGCAAAGTCAGCCCAGTTTTAGAATCTAATACGGCTTCACTACGGCTAAAATAATAATCGCAAAAAGCGCCAGAACCGGTAGCTCGTTAAAGACTCGATAGAAACGGTGACTTTTCGTGTTTTTACCGTTTTTGAAGTCTTTCAGAAGTTTGAAGCAGTAGCCGTGATAAGCGTATAAGAGCGTCACCAAAACTAGCTTGGCGTGTAGCCAGCCACTGGCGGCAAACCAAGCTGAACCGTAGGCAAAAATAAGTACCAGGCCAAAAACTAAGGTCAGAATGGCAAAAGGAGTTACAAAAAAAAGTAAGCGCCTTTCCATGACACAGAACTGGTCATGCACGGCTGGTTTGGCGTTCATGGCGTGATACACAAACAGCCGGGGTAAGTAAAAAATACCTGCGAACCAGGCGACCATAAAGGCAATATGAAGTGCTTTAACCCATAAAATCCACGTCATGCTAACTCTCTTTGTAATGCTTTTCGGACAGTTTCCCAGGTGACTATGCCACATGGGTGTTCACCGTTTGATTCATAAATATACACCGCACCGCGGCGTTGTTGTCCAATTTCATCGTACACTTCAGCTAGTGTTGACGTAATACGCAAACCCTTAATGGGTGTATAGCTCAAACTTGGACTGTCACCGGCAGTAATGTCATAGGAGACAAGGCGGTACAAAGGTTGGTTGTCTTCATCCACTGACATGACGATAACGGTTTTAGCCTGCGCGGACTCGAGCGAGTCGACCAGCTCATTCTGAGTCGGCTCAAGCAAAAGTTTAAAGTCGGTTTCCATAACATTTTCAACGCCGGTTTTTTGCAGCGCCACATGCACAGGTGCCAATTGGTAGGGAAGATCTTGTAACTCTAACTGAGCGATAAAAATCGATTTCGACTTAAACAGCTGGCTGGATATCAGGTAGGCGGGAACAATAACCAGCATTGCCGGAATAATAATTTCCACACTGCGTGACAACTCAACGATAGCCAGTAATGCTGCCATAGGTGCGTGGATACAGGCCGCCAGAATACCGGCCATACCCAATAGAATAAAGCTGTCAAAAGACAGAGCTTGCTGAATACCCAGCACGTCAACAGCACCGACAAAGACCGCGGCGATAATGGCACCAATACCGAACACCGCACCAATTAACCCGCCGGGGATACCCATGCCAAGAGCAATGGCAGCGGCAAATAGCTTAGCAAGCAATAAGGTTGTTAATAGTGACATTTCGCCCTGGTGATTAATCACCTGCTCAATAGCGGTTAGCCCGGGACCTAAACTGGTTGGAATAATAACTGCCAGAGAAGCGGTGATAATGCCTGCGAACAGTAGCCGGGTCAGTAAGGACATGTCTTTGACTGTATCCATTACATCCAGCATGAGTTTTTTGAAGATAACGCCGACGACGCCTAACACGACACCAAGAATAACCACCCAAGGCAACTGAGTGGTTGGAATGTCTTGTGCCGATAACATGGCCAACTCTGACGCAACGCCGAAAATTTCTTCGGTGATTAATGACCCGGCGACGGCTGACAGCATGACTGGAATAAAGACGTGGACTTTGTATTCCCGCAGTACCACTTCCATAACCAATACCATAGCGGCAAGTGGGGTATTAAAAGAAGCCGCAATAGCCGCTGCAATACCGCAGGCGGCAAGCGTGCGTAAGGCGTTTTTAGGGGCATCGACATGGAAGCCGAGCCAAGTCGATGCGGCGGCTCCTAAATGAACTGCGGGACCTTCGCGGCCGACACTGTACCCGGCAATCAGGGCAATAATTCCACCAAAAAACTGGTTAACGGTGCTGCGCCAAGGAAGCATGCCGTAATGTTGTTTCATGCGATGAATAACATAAGGAATGCCCATACGAACGTAGCGCGAGCCTGACAAACGAAAAATACCGTAAATTAATAACGCCGCCGCAATGGGTATGGTAAAACGAAGCGTTGTCGGCAAGGGTTCTTGCCAGTAAGTGTCGTTACCAATGAGATGAGCGCCGTACTCAATGGCAAAACGGAAACCGGCAATCATTAAAGCAGCAAGTACGCCACCGGCAAGCCCTAATAGACAGATAGCAATTGTTGTCGTTGGCATGGCCAATTGTTTGCGTAACTGCTGTCGTAATAAAGGCGCCATTTAGTGTTGTTCCTTAAACGAAACCCGGGCTCGAGGCTTGCATATTTATCAATAACATATCAGCATAAGCGGCTAATGGAAATGAGCGAGCATTATGAAGCAGTACTTTAATCTCAAATATTGGCAAAAAAGGTTCGGAAGGCTGCCTGTTTTCTTCGCGGTGGCAGGTCTACTGATTCTGTTTGCTTATCTGGCATATCTTGCCGGCGTTTGGCATGCAAAGTCGTTAAAAGAAACGGTCAGCGAACAGTCCGCACAACTTGATGATATGTATGAGCGCCTGGAACAGATGGAATACCAACGTCATGTTATGCAAGTAGAGTTGGATATTGAGCGTTCATCGAACCAAAGCCTGCAAGACGAGTTAACTGCGCTACAAAACGACAACTACGCATTACGTCGAGACCTCGCTTTTTACCAAAAGATAATGGCGCCTGAGTTGCAGGAAAGTGGCGTGACTATCGACTCCATAACAGTGACACCAAACCAGGCAGATAAGCATTTCCACTTCTCCTTGGCGGTTCTGCAAATTGAGCAACGCAGGCGCTTTGTTGAAGGGCGTGTCGCCATCGACCTGGTTGGTCGCATAGACGGTCAGAAAAAGCGCTTTGATTTAATGAAGCTTGCCAACATTAGCGGCGACGACCGTACCTTTACCATGCGTTATTTTTCGATTTACGAAGGTGATTTCTTCATGCCCGAGGGCTTCGTGCCTGAGCGTATTGACGTATCGGTGACATTAACCGATGGTGGTCGCGGCACGTTGAACCGTTCGTTTTTTTGGAAGGACATTCGCAAAGGTAAACCGGCGCCGAACGTCAGAACCGACGGCGATACTTGACCAAAATAGTCAGGTAAGAGAAAATGCCGATAGAGTTCAACAAAGGTGAAACACTATGAGCAGTTCTGCGGAAACAGCGGTACCTATTGAGTTTACCGAACAAGCCGCAAAAAAAGTGAGCCAACTCATTGCGGAAGAAGAAAATCCGAACCTTAAGTTGCGCGTTTATGTAACGGGCGGCGGGTGCTCGGGCTTTCAGTATGGCTTCACCTTTGACGAAACCCCTAACCCGGGTGACATGCAGGTGGAAAAAGAAGGAGTCACGTTGTTAGTGGATCCCATGAGTCTCCAGTATTTAATGGGCGGTATTGTCAGCTATGAAGAGGGCTTGCAGGGTTCGCGCTTCTTCGTCGACAACCCTAATGCCACTACAACCTGTGGTTGCGGTTCAAGCTTTTCTATCTAGTCTTTACAGGACGTCCGCTTCAGCTGAAAACTGGGCTTATTTGCGCTAAAATGACCTCACCATTTGTTGTGAGGTTTTTTTATGAGTGCATACGCTGAACATATCAAAACGGTTTGTGAGCGCTTCGACAAAGCACTGGCAGATACCGGTTTTGAATCGACCCTGGTTTACTCAGGTCAGCCACGAGTCGATTTTCTTGACGACAACGCGCCGCCTTATCGCGTCAACCCGCTGTTTAAATACTGGGTACCTGTTACTGAAAGCCCCAAAAGTGCGATTTTTTATCGCAAAGGCAGTCAGCGTCCTACCGTTTATCTATTCCAGGCCAGAGACTTCTGGCACGCTCCGGTTGATGTGCCCGAAGAAGAATGGCAGCAGTATGTCGACCTAAAAATTATCGATGACCTCAGTATTATGACTGATGATATCGGCAGTGAGCTGGCGAATACTGCATTTATCGGTGAGGATTTTGCAGAGCCGGTTCATAGCTGGAACGTAAAAGCGCGTAACCCACAAAACCTGATTGATCATCTGCACTTCCACCGAGCCATTAAAACCGAGTGGGAACTTGAGAACTTGCGTGAAGCCAATAAGCTGGCAGCAAAAGCGCATGTCGCCGCAAAAGAAGCTTTCTACGCTGAAAAAAGTGAGCTGGAAATTCATCACGCGTATTTGGCCGCCATTAACTTTCGTGAGTCACAGGTGCCCTATAACAGCATTGTCGCTTTAAACAGTCACTCTGCGATTTTACATTACGATGTCTATGACACAGAGCCGCCGAAGCAATTTCGTTCGTTCTTAATTGATGCGGGGGCACGTTACCGAGGCTACTGTGCCGATATCACGCGTTCATACGCATACGAAGAAGGTTTTTACGCTGACTTAGTAGAAGCAATGGATAATGCTCAGAAAGAGTTACTCAGCGAAATTAAGCCGGGCGTTAATTACTACGACTTACATGTGTCTATGCACCTGAAAGTAGCTAAAATCCTGAGTGACTTTGGCTTTATCAATGGCGATGCACAAAGTATTTACGACAAGGGTTATACCAGTGCCTTTATGCCGCACGGTCTTGGCCACTTTATTGGCTTACAGGTTCATGACGTTGGTGGCTTCCTGAAGTCTGACGACGGCAGCAGCTATGAGCGTAGTGAGCGTCACCCATTCTTGCGTTTATTGCGTGACATTGAAGAAGGTCAGGTCTTTACAATTGAACCGGGGCTTTATGTCGTTGACCAGCTGCTTGAAGAGCACAAAGACAGTGATGATATCAACTGGGACAAAGTGGACGAGCTAAGACCGTATGGTGGCGTTCGTATTGAAGACAGCATCGTGGTTGGTAAAGACGGTAACAATGAAAACCTGACTCGTGATGCTTTTAAAGCGCTTGGTGCAGAGTAAGGCTCACTCGTCGGCTCAATAAAATAAAGTTTTAGAGCCTAATACAACCGGGGCGGCTGCACCTGTCACAGCAGGGTGGTTCCCCGGTTTTTTATGCTCATAGCACCAACCTAACCAGGCAAAAGCCATTGCCTCAACCCATTGAGGATCAACCCCTAATGCCAGTGTCGTGTCGTACTTCTTTGTCTCAAGGCGCTGAGTAATTTCTGTTAAAAGTAATTCATTTTTGGTGCCGCCGCCGCAAAAATAAACTTGTTCAGGCTTGGTCGGTAATTTATTAAGTTCGTTACTCAGAGTTTCCGCGGTTAGCACGAGCAAGGTTCTTTGCACATTTTCAGGCGGGTAGTTTGCTTTAATAAGCGGCTTTAAATAGGACAGGTTAAACTCTTCACGGCCAGTACTCTTGGGCGCGGTGCGGGAATAAAAAGGGTGTTTCAGTAAAGCCTCTAAAAGTTCGTCAATGACCTTGCCCTGACGAGCGAAATGACCGCTCTCATCATAGCTTTTGTTCGCATCGCAGTGTTGTATCCACTGGTCCATTAAAGTGTTTGCCGGGCCGGTATCGAAACCAAGCAGTTGCTGCTCTGGCCCTAGCCAGGTGATGTTTGCAATACCCCCCAAATTGACAATGGCAACGCTTTTCCCCGGCTGAGCGAAAACATGTTGGTGAAAAGCGGGCACTAATGGTGCGCCCTGACCGCCGGCCGCTACGTCTTTGCGGCGAAAGTCGTGTATGACATTAACTTGAGTTTTGAAAGCCAGCCTAGAAGGGTCGCCTAATTGCAGTGTATACGGAGCGCTATGACTTGGCTTGTGGCGAACTGTTTGGCCATGACTGGCTATAGCTGTGACGCTTTTCGCCGGAATTTTGGCTTCACTCAGTAACTTATTCACGGCAGCAGCGGAATGCTCAGCGAATAACACATCAAGCTCTGCCAGCTCATCCGCGTTCCAGTGATCACTAATGCTGAGTGTTAATAGCCGGGCGCGTAATTCAGAGGGAAGTGTATAGCTGTGTGACGCATCGAGCTTCAGTTTTCCATCGGCCGTTATAGCAACCAGCACGGCGTCAATCGCGTCCATGCTGGTTCCTGACATTAAGCCAATATAACGTTCGGACATTACCTCATTGCCAGATAAACACGTTTATTGTCGTTTAATATCGCAATAATTTGGTCGGCTTGCTGGCGGAATGATGGCAGCTCCGACTCAGCCAATGATTTGGCTTGTGGCAGTTCAACTGTTCGAGGGTTTCTGTGTACCCCATCAACCAAGAACTCATAATGTAAGTGCGCACCGGTTACGCGGCCTGTCGCACCCACACGACCAATAACCTGGCCCTGTTTGACTCGGTCGCCAGTTCTGACGTGTTTGCGGCTTAAGTGTAAATATTTAGTGGTATAACGCTCGCCGTGTTGCACAAAAATATAATTACCATTTAAGTGGCTATAACCGGCTTGAACAACTTTACCGTCGCCAGATGACATAACAGGCGTGCCGGTCGATGCGGCGTAGTCAATGCCGTTGTGCGGACGCACACGGCCTGTAACCGGGTGCAAGCGGCGAGGATTAAAGCTTGAGCTTATGTACGTAAAGTTAACCGGCGAGCGTAAGAATGTTTTACGCATTGCTCGCCCATTTGGTGTGTAATATTGGCCATTGTCATGCAATATGGCCTGGAAGTGCTCGTCTCGGTTGACGAACTCCGCCGCAAGAATTTTTCCGTAACCGACAAATTCGCCGTCGACATAGTGGGTTTCAAATAAAACACTGAACTCGTCGTTTTTACGTAAATCGAGGGCAAAGTCGATATCCCAACCAAAAATATTCGCAATTCGCATAATCTGGTTATCGGTTAGTCCGGCACCGATACCCGCGTTCCAGAAACTGGAATCAATAACGGCGTGTGCAAACTCGGTACGCACCTCAACGTCTTTGGTTTCGACTTCTGCGACAAAGCTGTCTTTTTGACGGGTGATAATGAGCGTGTCGGTACCGTTAATATCGTGCGCTAACTGAACCAGTTTGTCGCTTGAATCCGTTGCAAAGCGCAGTAAGTCACCGGGGTGTACTTTACGCAATAGCTTCGCTTCTTCACCTGACTCAGTGACGCGGTAAAGCTCTTGTGCACTAAAACCTAACTTACTAAAAATGTCAGCCAGGTTATCGCCAGACTTGATTTGATAGGTTTGCCAATGCAATTCTTGTGCTGAATTGTCTTCGCTGTTGCCGTTGTTCTCAAAGGCCAGTTCCAATTGGTAACGTTTACCTGGAACCAGCTGATCAACGGAGGCTGTGTTCTTTGACGCCGTAGCCGGTTCTGAAGGAATCACCAACAAAATGAGTAGGGCAACACTAATCGCGCTGATTAGTATTTTATGAGAATGCGGAAGCTGCAGGAACATCCGCTGCATTTGAGAAACTACTTTCAATGTCATATTTAGCGCACTTTAGAACAAACTTTCTTTATTATGATTACCCATGCAAACGATACACAGGGTGTACTCGTTTACGACCTCAGAATAACCTTATGGTTTCGAGGATAATACGAAAAAACGCAGAATACCAGTTTCTGCGCTTAAAACAGTGTTAAGAATGGCGTAAAATAATGGGTTTGACTGGGCAATCGATGGAGAGGTTTGATGAAAACAGAAGTGGCAGAGGCGATAGCTGAGATTACACGTGGTGCCGAAGAGGTTCTGCTGGAAAAAGAATTGGCGGAAAAGCTGGAAAGTGGCAAGCCTCTGATTGTTAAGGCTGGCTTCGATCCAACCGCTCCCGATTTGCACCTGGGTCACACGGTTCTAATTAATAAATTGCGAGTCTTGCAGGACTTTGGTCATAAAATTGTGTTCCTTATTGGTGATTTTACCGGAATGATTGGCGACCCAACGGGGAAAAATGTGACTCGCAAGCCGCTAACGCCGGAAGAAGTGGCGGCTAATGCCGAAACCTATAAAGAGCAAGTCTTTAAAATTCTCGACCCTGAAAAGACAGACATTCGCTTTAACTCAGAATGGATGTCGAAAATGGGCGCTGCGGACATGATTAAACTTGCAGCCCGTCAAACAGTTGCCCGCATGCTAGAGCGTGATGACTTTAAAAAGCGCTACCAAAATAACCAGTCTATTGCGATTCACGAATTTTTGTACCCTCTGGTTCAGGGTTGGGACTCTGTCGAGCTTAAAGCTGACATCGAGCTAGGTGGTACAGACCAGCGTTTCAACCTGCTAATGGGGCGTGAACTGCAAAAAGAAGAAGGTCAGCGTCCGCAAACGGTCATTATGACGCCGTTACTGGAAGGTCTGGATGGCGTTCAGAAAATGTCGAAGTCGCTGAATAACTACATTGGCATTACTGAATCACCCAACGACATGTTCGGTAAGATAATGTCAGTGTCGGATGAATTAATGTGGCGTTACTTTGACCTTCTAAGCTTCCGCTCTATTGCAGAAATAGATGGCTTGAAAGCCGATGTGGCTGCGGGCAAGAACCCGCGTGATGTCAAAGTGCTGTTGGCGAAAGAGATTATCGCACGCTTCCATTCTGATGAGGCCGCAGAAAAAGCCGAACAGGACTTTATTCAGCGCTTTCAGAAAAATGCACTGCCTGACGAGATTGAAGAAAAGACCATAGCGGTCGGCTCTGAAGGTATGGGTATTGCTAATGTACTAAAAGAAGCGGGGCTTGTTCAGTCAACGTCTGAAGCATTACGAATGCTGAAACAAAATGCAGTGAAACTTGATGGCGAACGTTTTACCGATAAAAACTACGTATGCACCGATAAAGACTCTGGGGTGTATCAGGTGGGTAAACGTCGTTTTGCGAAGCTGACACTGACAATCTAATTACATCGTCCCTCAATAAAAACGCCGGTCACCTTAAAAGTGACCGCGTTTTTTTATAACTACTCTTTTTACAGGCTGTTAAACCCGGAAGCTCTTAATAGAGTCTTGCAGCTCATCAGCCAGCTTGGCAACTTCATTAGAAGCCTGGGCTGTTTGCTTAGAGCCGGAAGCGGTTTGTTCGGCAATAGAAACAATCGACTCCAGTCGCTCACTAATGTCGTGAGCGGTACGGCTTTGCTCTTGAGCGGCATTAGCAATGTGATTACTGCTATCAGATGCCTGATGTACCGATTCCGTAATTGACTGCAACGCCTGGGCTGCTTCGTCCGACTGCTGAACACTAAGCTCGGCCTGTTCGCGGCCACGGTTCATAACTTCTACCGCGCGCTTCGAGTCATTCTGCAGGTTTTCAATCATATCCTGAATTTCTTCAGTCGACTCTTGGGTACGGCTTGCTAGCGTGCGAACTTCATCAGCTACTACGGCGAAGCCTCGGCCTTGCTCGCCGGCTCGGGCGGCCTCAATAGCCGCGTTCAACGCAAGTAAGTTAGTCTGGTCAGCAATGCCGCGGATAACATCCAGGATGCCGCCGATATTACTGCTGTTCTCAGACAGTTGATCGATGACCTGGGATGCGCCCTGAATTTCGTGAGCTAACTGCTCAATAGTAGAGCGGTTTTTATCTGAAATTTCACGGACACGTTTTGCTTCATCGTCAGAATGCTGAATTTCGCGTAGAGCCTGGTCAGCGCCTTCAGCCATTTCACTGGCGGTGTTATTCATTTCCTGGGTCGCAGTTGCAACCTGCTCAATTTGACGGCGTTGTTCATCTATTGCGTTGGTAGTTTCGTCAGATACATTTGATGATTGCTCGGCTGCCGTTGCCAGTTGTGTAGCACGGTTCGCTATGCCTTCAATAAGCTTGCGAAGGTTACCCGTTAACTTATTAGTGTTTGTTGCCAACTCACCAAATTCATCTTGTGCGTCATAATCAACACGCTCAGTCAGGTTACCTTCTGCCATAATATTCAGCATGTGGTTAACACGCGACAGAGGTCGGCTGATACTGCGTACAGTTAACCAGGAAATCAGCACGGCTAATGCAATAGAAATAACCGTAATAATGCTGTTTATCCAGCTGCTGGTTGAAATTGAATCGGCTGCTGAGTTACGGCTGTCTTCGGCAATGTTTCGAACCGCTGTTTGCAATTCATCGGTTTGTGTCATCAGCGTATCAGACTGTTGCTGCGCCTGATCAAGAGTTTGGCCTGCATCGACACGACGTTGCTGGCGCAAAATAACGTTATCTGGATAAGAGCCAGCACCCTGCAGTTGATCAATGGCGTTGCGTACTGTTGTTACTGCATCGTCGACCATTTGCTCAGCACTGCCTGTCGATTCATTGTCTAATGCGTCGAGACGAGGACGAATGCTGTCGATATTGATATCAATTTCGCTCTTAATAACATTTGCTGAGTCGAGGTCGTTGGTTTTGTTTAAGTCGTACATTAGAGTTATCAAACTAGACAATGATGACTCAACATTGCTGGCTTCGCGCGCAACAACCTCGTTATTCGACATATCCATGGTGTCGAGTAGCATGATGGCTGCGTCATCTATACTGAAGGCTATTTCGTCAAGCTGATCGGCGGTGGTGCTTCGAAGTTCAAGGTACTCACGCTGATAGTTAAACAGTTGATCGATAAGGTCAACGTACTGTGTTACTGCAGCTTCTGTGTTGTTAATAAGTGCGCTTTGCCCTTCACCCTTGATTAGTCGTTGAAGGTCTTCTAATGAGCTCATAAGCGACTCTTCGGAAGTGTCAAATTCGCCGCGGTATGATTCTATTGCCGATAATGACTCTGCGTAATAAGTTTCGAGTTGAAGACCCGAAAGTTCTAGCGTATCAACCTTAATGGCCGCCACTTCGTTCAGAGCAGGCATGGCTTTGTCGTTAACGTTGTCGACGGATGAGCCAATGCTGTTAATGTTGAACAGTGAGCTCAAACTGATGACGAGTAAAAGCAGGGTTATGATGGCAAATCCACCAATCACTCGCATAGCAACCGTTATTTTCATGAAACCTTCCTCAGCACAGCAATGATTATCTTTGTATTCTAAGCACTAAACGCATTCTGGTAGTAAAATTTGTCGTTACTCAGGTCGTACAGCGTCATGTATTGTCCCCAAACACACCCGGTATCTAACGCGAGAATGTCCTGGCGATGGGTATTACCCATTAATGCAGCCCAATGTCCGAATAATAACCGATAGTCGCTGCCTGACCAAAAGTTAAACCATGGTTGCAAGTCATCCTGCGACGAATGTTGATTCGGATCATCTTTACGGGTTAAATCCAACTCGGCGTTTGGGTGACAATAGCGCATTCGTGTAAATGCGTTCACTATAAAACGGTATCGGTCAAATCCGCTAAGACTTGAGTCCCATTTTGAAGGCTTATTACTAAACATACTTTTAATAAAGTCTTCAAAATCATTGTTGTTCAAAACAGCGGAGACTTCGTCGGCATAGGTTTGAGCTTCTTCGACAGACCACCACGGGTAAATTCCAGCGTGTGAAATAACGGTCGATGGGTTTAACTGTTGCATGAGCGGTTGACTGCGTAACCAATCTACCCAATCCAGCTTCTCCGATGCCGTTAAAATACCGCTGAGCTTGTCGTTACGTTTTGCTTTTCTATGTCCAAGCAAAACAGCCACTAAGTTAAGGTCGTGGTTACCCAGTACCGTGTGGACGGAGTGTTCATTTTCATAAAAAAAGCGGATGGCATCTGCTGAATCGGGCCCCCGAGCTACTATGTCGCCGACACACCAAAGTTGGTCCGTTTTATGGCTAAAGCCAACGGTTTCCAGTAATGCCATAAGCTCACGGTAACAGCCCTGAATGTCACCGACTGCGTAAGTTGCCATAATTAATGAATAATATTCGGAATAGCGAGGCGGAAAGACGGAATATCCGCTTTAAATTGCTCACCGTTTTCGTCGATCATCACGTAATGGCCTTCCATTGTACCAATGGGAGTCGCTAAGACAGTGCCACTGGTATAGCTGAAAGACTCGCCCGCTTGTAAAACAGGCTGCTGACCAACAACCCCGTCACCGGCGACTCGAGTGATCTTATTTTCAGCATCGGTAATGCGCCATTCTCGAGCCAGCAGTTGTACCTGCTGAGAGGTCGTATTCGTAATGGTGATGGTATACGAAAATACATATTGCTCGGACTCAGGAGAAGACTGTGCCGATAAGTAGTGTGTATTGACTTCAATCTCGATTATGCCTGCCATAAATTACTCAGCCTGCTCAGTTAACCAATCTGAAAGCTTGCAATAATCCTCAACGGATAGCGTTTCTGGTCTTGCTGAAGGGTCAATACCCAGAGACTCTAACTGTTCAGCGGGTATTAGCCCCTTGAGGTTATTTCTTATTGTTTTACGACGTTGATTAAAAGCTGTCAAACACAAACTGTGTAGCTGTTTGCGGTCTTTAACCGGGTACGGGCTGTCTTTATACGGCGTTAAACGTACTACGGCTGACTCTACCTTGGGTGGCGGTGTAAATGCTGATGGTGGCACGTAAACAACCGGCGTCACTTCACAAGCCTGTTGTACACCAACGCTAATGCGACCATAGTTTTTTGAGCCAGGTTGTGCCGCTAAACGGTCGACGACTTCTTTTTGCAGCATAAAGTGCATATCTTCAATGCTGTCTGCGAATGACAGTAAATGAAAAATCAACGGCGTGGATATATTGTAAGGTAAGTTACCGAACACACGAACTGGCTTTTCCGCGGCAAATTGGCGAAAGTCAGTCTTAAGTGCATCGGCTTCTATTACGTCGAGCTTTTGGTTTAAAAACGGGTGCGTACGCAAGCGTTCAACCAAGTCACGGTCAATTTCGACAACTTTCAAATGACCGCTGCGATCGGCCACTGGCTCGGTTAATGCAGCTAAACCGGGACCAATTTCAATTAAGTTTTCGCCCGGTTCAGGGTTAATGGCATCAACAATTTCTTCGATAATGCCATCGTCATTCAAAAAGTTTTGACCGAAGCGCTTACGAGCGCGGTGACCCAGGTGGGTCTGGGAATGATTGTGGTGTTTACTCATAATAACTTGCGTTTGCCATATCAATAGCGGTTTGTATTGCCAAGCGGCAGCTACCGTCGTTTATATTGCCGGTACCCGCTAAGTCGAGTGCCGTACCATGGTCAACCGATGTTCTAATGTAGGGCAGACCGAGTGTAATATTGACCGCTTGCCCAAAGCCTTTGTATTTTAAGACTGGCAGTCCCTGGTCATGGTACATGGCGACAACAGCACTGGCGTCGTCCAAATATTTGGGCTGAAAGATGGTATCAGCCGGGTACGGGCCATGTAAGTTCATGCCGCCAGCATTGAGTGTTTCGATGACTGGCGCAATGGTATCAATTTCCTCATGACCTAAATGTCCGGATTCACCCGCATGGGGGTTCAAACCGCACACTAAAATTTTAGGTTGAACTTCTCCAAACTTGTTGGTCAAGTCGTTGTGCAAAATCGTCAAAATATTGGTTAAGCGTTCTTTGGTAATTGCTTTGGAAACGTACGCCAAAGGTATGTGAGTGGTGACTAATGCAACGCGTAACCCCTCGGTTGCCAACATCATGACAACGTCATTACAGTCGGCCTCGTGAGCTAAAAACTCGGTGTGCCCGGAAAACGCGACGCCGGCCTGATTAATGACGCCTTTATGCACGGGACCTGTCACTATAGCGTCGAACTCTCCGGCTAGGTTGCCGTCTGAGGCGCGCTTTAAGCAATCAACAACGTAATGGCCATTGGCGACGGTAAGTTCACCCGCTGTTACTGGCTCACAAACCGGCAAATGCTCTACCCATAAGTGCCCGGCTTCGTGCTTAGGCACTTTTTGCCCCTTTTCGTACTTATGGAACGTCACCGGCAAGTTCAGAAGCTCTGCCCTTTCCCGTAACATATTTTTGTCAGCACAAACGACAACAGCAGCCTCTAAGGGCTGCTGCGCCACTTTTAAAATTAAATCCGGGCCAATACCAGCGGGCTCGCCCGGAGTAAATATCAGGGTTGGGTAACTCACTCAGCAACCCGTCTTATGTAAGCTTGATCGCGCATTTCCTGCTGCCAGTTGTCCAACTCTTCACGGAACTTACGACTAAACAACATTTGGTAAGCACGCTCTTGTTTGCTTTCGTCCGTTGTGTCGGTTGTGCGTCTGTCTGTCACTTCGACAATGTGCCAACCGAACTGAGTCTTAAAGGGTTCACTAATGGTATTTGCAGCAATGGTTTCTACTTTCTCTTTAAACTCAGGCGCGTACTTGTCAGGACGAGCCCAGCCTAGGTCACCACCGCGTGATGCAGAACCCGGGTCTGACGAATGCTCTTTGGCTAATTCGTCAAAGGTTTTCTCGCCGGCAGCAATTTGTTCGCGGAATGTGTTTAGCATTTCTTTTGCTTTATTGTCCGATAAAATTACTGATGGCTGAATAAGAATGTGTCGAGCTTTCACTTCTTCGACTTCAACGGTTTGCTCGCCGCGTTTGTCCTGAACTTTCAGAATATGGAAACCAACACCACTGCGAATAGGGCCAACCACTTCACCAGCAGGTTTTCCATCCACCGCTTCTGCGAACAAGGTTGGCATGCTGTTAATTGTCATCCAGCCCATGTCACCGCCATCTAATGCGGCAGAGCCTGAAGAGGAGCGAATTGCTAAGTCAGAAAAGTCGCTGCCTTCGTCCAGTAAACGAAGGACGGTGTCAGCACGATCTTTCGCTTTTTCCAGCTCACTTTGCGATGAATTAGAGTCTGCAGCAATAAGAATTTGCCCTAAGCGGTATTCGGTTTGAGTGCTTTGGTTACTGTCTATTAGCTTGACCAGGTTATTAATTTCCTGAGGCGTAATAGAAACACGTTGTTGAACGGCTGCGCGCTGAACTTGCTGGATGGTAATTTCATTACGAACGTTCTCACGGTAGCTTGCCCAACTAATACCATTGTCAGCCATTTTTTGGCGGAGCTCATCAATGCTCAGGTTCTGCTCTTGCGCAATACCGTTAATGGCTTGCTCCAGTTGAGAGTCATTAACCTCAATGCCCATTCTATCGGCCATTTGTAGTTGAATTTCCTGCAAAATCAGTCGCTCTATAGCCTGAGTTTCCAACACTTCGTCAGAAGGTGCGTTCGCAGAGTTGAAGTTGTTACCGGCTTTTACTTGTTGCACCAGTTGATCAATTTGGCTTTGTAATACAACGCCATCATCAACAACCACAACAACCCGGTCCAGAAGTTGTTGTGCGTGAGTTGTATTACTGACCAGCAAAGGCGTCGCCAGAAGCATTGCCGTTGCAAAAAAAGCTACCAATTTTTTCATTCTACCTACCACTAGTTACTGAGATAAAAAGGACGGCGATAACCGTACGTACTTTTCTCAAGCATATCTATCAGCCCCCGGTTGTCAGAGGCCAAACCGCTAATAATAAATTGTATGCTAATACCATTGTCAAACTCGGTATCAGCGTTGATTGTCGCATTGTTAAATGCAGGTTCAAGGTCACGATTAATGCGTCGGTAAGCGCTGACGCGAACAGCCCAGCAACAATTGCTGTATTGAATGCCTACCATAGCATCATTTACCCGGTCGTGTGTTAAGTCATAAAACACATTGGCGGCGACTTGCCATTGTTTACTGGCGGCAAATACGGCCTGAGTACCCACTTGCTCAATATCGTTGTTAAGAATGTTGGTGGCCTTACGATGACTCACCTGCACCAAATTACCGCTGTTTTTCCGGTACTCCAGTGCGGTCTGACTCTTACGAGTGCTGTTAAGTTCCGTATCGTATTGAATGGAGCTTTTCAGTGACCACTCGTCAGTCATAGCCCAGTTGATATCCGCCACCCATTCGCTGTTACTGGAGGTGAAGGTAGGCTCTTCCGTTTCTTCAATTAACAGTGCTGTGCGGCTGTCTTCAATGTTATATATTTGCCCGAGGCTGGCTCGTAATACTTCGCGCTCATTATCTGTAAAGAGACTGGTGGTTAAGCCGTAAGTTATCTGGTTGGCTTCGGCAATGCGGTCTAGCCCAGAAAAACGACGGCTGCGAAATAAACCGTAATAGTCATCCTGCAAAAGAGCTGTGTCATAAATACCGATGTTCTGCTGATTTTCATAAGGTACATATAAGTACTGAATTTGCGGCGACAAGGTTTGACGGTAGCCATCGCTGGTGCTTCTCTCTAAATGCAGTTGAGCCTGCAGCCGCGCTCTGGGCAATGTCCGGGTGACATCTTCGTCTAGCCGGATGTCGTCGCTTTGTTGCTGGTAGCGAGTAAATAAGTAAGACAGTTCAGCTTCTGCGTCAAAAGCTGGTTTTTCATAGCGGTACTTGAAGCTGGGCTCGATATGAGCTCGCGTCGCGTAATTACTCGCCCTGTCTTGATTCTGGAAATAAGTGAGTTCAGTGTAAAGGTTGGTGCTAAAACCGGTAAACTTATTTTGCTGATAGTTCAGGCTTATTTGCGGCAGCGTTCGGAATGGGCTTAAGTAGTCGCCCAAAATCTCGTAATCTTCCGTTCGAACCTGAGCCGTCCAGTTTTCATTGATGTAATCAAGTTGAGCTACCCGGTATAAGTGAGTGTCAGCACGCCCGGCAAAGTCGCTGCCAAAATCATTTAAGTAGTTATCATCACTTATTTGCGTGCCGTCCAGGTACAGGCTCAACTTATCGTTAAATTGGGTTTTATGTTGAACATGCCAAAGGTAACGACTGTCTTCGGTGGCAATAGCTTTGTCACTATTTAAATATTCAAGGTTTAGCTGGCCGGCGCTTTCATCAAATAAATAACGATACTCCCCGGTCAGCATGGTGCCGCGCTCAGACATATAAACCGGCGCTACCGTGGCATCCATGTTTGGTGCAATATTGAAGTAATAAGGAACTTCAACTTCAAAGCCGTTATTAGATGACGAGTCAAAGGTTGGATACAAAAAGCCGGTTTTGCGGGCGTCGCTTATTGGGAAGTTGAAGTACGGTAAATAAAGAATGGGTACGTCAAAGAGTTCGAAACGGGCATGCCAGGCTTCACCGAAGTCGCTGTTCTCGTCTATTTCAATGCGCTCTGCTCTTAATTGCCAGGCTGGCGTGTCGCCGGGGCAGGTGGTGAAGCTGGAGTCTTGCAGAAGCACTTGTTGCTGTGACAAGAACAGCAGCTCGGCGTGTCCCCGAGCGTTGACGTTCTCCAGTCGATAGTCGCTGGAGTAAAGTCGGGCTTCGTTGCTGTTTAAATCCAGAAACAGCGATTCACCACTGACGTTTAAGTAGCCGTCGCTGAAGTTAATACCATTGCTGGCTTCAATTTGACCTTTTTGCTGATCAAGGGTTGCCGCTTGAGTTGACAGCCACTGGCCATTGCGCTGAATAATGACATTACCTTCAAAGTAAGCTTTGTCATTGGATAGAATACGAGTCGACTTAGACTCAACGCCTATCTCGCCAGCCTTTGTTGCTTGCAGGCGCACGGACTTATCGGCGATGCTCTCAACAGGCACTGCCTGGCATACCATAGGTTGGGATACTGAATTTTGCGGCGCTGCTGATGCCAAACCTGAAAGCGTTAAAAGCAGGACAGCCAGTAGCGACGTTACTGTGGTAAGCCTAAGTAACAAATGAGTCATCCGTTTTGGTTGTTGTTAGCGTTATTGTATCTGCGTAAAGGGCAATATAATAAAGCAATTTTGTTTGTTTCGCTATTTGATACACTGCAAGTTTAGGCACATAAAGCATATTTCTGGAGGACATTTTGGAAGATAAGCGAGAGCTGGCTCTGCAAGCCTGGTGTGAGTCGCAAACCGGAGTAACACAACCTACCCTGGAAGTGGTGTCGGGAGATGCCAGTTTTCGTCGTTATTTTAGAGCGACTAACGGCCGTGAGAGCCTTATTGCGGTTGACTGTCCTCCAGATAAAGAGCCTATGGAACCTTTTTTGGCGGTTGCTGAAGCGTACCGTGATGCTGGCGTTACTGTACCGGAAGTGATTGCGGCTGACACTGAACATGGCTTTATGCTGCAGTCAGATTTTGGCCAAATTTTGTTACTGAGTAAGCTTCACGCGCGCAATGCCCGTCAATTTTATGAGCAAGCCCTTGCTGCATTACCTAATATTATGGATGTCACCAACACCCGAAAAGGGGACTTGCCCAAGTTTGATAAAGCGCTGTTGGAACGTGAGTTAGGGTTGTTCAAAGACTGGTTATTGGGAACTCATTTAACCATAAGCTGGCAGCCTGAAGATGAACGTATTTGGAAGGACTTTTGCGACAAAATGATCAGTAATGCATTGTCGCAACCCCAGGTTGGCGTGCATCGCGACTATCATTCCAGAAACTTAATGCTGCTGAGCGATGACCGTATTGGCATTATCGACTTTCAGGATGCAGTGGTGGGCCCTATTACTTATGACGCTGCGTCGCTGTTGCGCGACTGCTACATCGAGTGGCCAGATGCATTGGTTGATGAGTTGAGTGATCGTTTGCGCCAACATTTAATAGAAACGAACCGATTAGCAGCACAGACTGGCTTAGCCCAGTGGCAACAGTGGTTTGACTTAATGGGCATGCAGCGGCATACCAAAGCGGCAGGCATTTTTGCACGACTGGCACATCGCGACAAAAAGCCGGGGTACCTGCAGGACGTGCCCAGAACCTTGGGTTATTTAGAACGCGTCAGCCAGCGATACAGTGAGCTGGAAGAATATAACGCCTGGCTCAATGAGCGTGTGTTGCCAGCGTGGGAGCAGCAATGAAAGCAATGATTTTAGCTGCAGGTCGCGGGCAACGTATGCGTCCACTGACCGATAACCAGCCAAAACCCCTGCTGCCTGTCGCCGGAAAGCCCTTATTGGCTTTCCACTTAGAAAAGCTCGCAAAGGCAGGAGTGACAGAAGTGGTTATTAACCATGCCTGGAAAGGCGAGCAAATTGAACACTTTGTTGGAGACGGCTCTGACTGGCAGATTCAGGTGTCATTCTCTCCGGAGCCCGAGGGCGGACTTGAAACCGCCGGCGGTATTATTCAAGCACTGCAGCTGCTCGGAGATGATCCTTTCTGGGTCATTAACGGGGATATTTGGACAGACTGGGATTACTCTGAGCTGCCGAAAAGCCTACCCGATGATAAGCTGGCGCATTTGCTGATGGTTGATAACCCACCGCATAATCCTGACGGTGACTTTGGTGTTGTCGACGGCTGCTTAGTTGAAAAGCCGCTAGGTGAATCAAAAACCTTTGCGGGTATTGGCTTGTATCGAAAAGAGTTACTGCAGCCATACCCTGAGGGCAAACTTCCGTTAAAACCGTTTTTTGAGAAAGCCATATCAGAACAAAACGTCCTTGCCTCTGTAATGAAAGGTCTTTGGACAGATGTAGGCACACCGGAGCGGCTTGAGCAACTGAATCAACAAGTAAGGAAGTATCAATGATTTGGGGAAAGGTAATAGGTGCGTTAGCCGGTTTCGCTTTTATGAAGTGGCCCGGGGCTATTTTGGGGGCGTTGGTTGGTCATTGGTTTGACCGTGGTATGGCTCAGGACTTTTCCAAGCGGGGTGCCTGGGGACGCTTCTTATACGGTGCTGAAAAAGCGGTGGGGGATGCAAACTTTATTTATACCCTATTTGCGGTGATGGGGCATGTGGCCAAAGCGAAAGGGCGAGTGACTGAGCGTGACATTGCACAAGCGCAGTATTTAATGCAGCAATTAAAACTGGGAACAGATGCCACCAAAGAAGCGCAAGATGCTTTTCGTGAAGGCAAAGAACCCACTTTTCCATTGCAACAAGTGATGAAAGATTTTAGTGCGTCGTTTTACGGCAATCGAGATGTTCTTCAGCTGTTCATGGAGCAATTAATTGGCCTGGCGCTGAACGATGGCGTGCTTGAAAAAGCTGAGCATGAAGTCTTGGTGGACGTGGCGAAAGCCTTAGGTTTTACGCGTTTTCAGCTCGATCAGTGGCTAATGATGGAAAAAGCGGCGTTTCGCTTTCATCAACAGCGTCAGCGCAGTCACGCCGGCAGCGGTGGACGCCAGTCGTCGACGAAAAGTGATTTAGAAGACGCTTACCAAATATTGGGTGTCACTGAAAAAAACAGCAATGCGGAAATTAAAAAGGCGTACAGGAAGTTGATGGCGCGACACCATCCGGACAAGCTGGCTTCACAAGGGCTTCCGGAAGAGGTGATGAAGCAGGCGCAGCAAAAAGCTCGTGACATTCAGGCGGCGTATGAACAGGTGAAAGAGCACCGAAACATTCGGTAGTTGTGGTTAATAACCGTGGAATTCGAGCCAGCCTTTTACGGTAGAGCGCAGCTCTTTTCGTCCTGAGTTACCGGAACTGAGTAGTTTTCGCTGACGGTAAGAAACGTGTTGGTATTTGGTGGCGAGTTTTTTTCGTAATGTCCACTGAGCGTCGAGCCAGTGATTACTCTCGGCAGTTCGAATATCCAGAATAGGCAGCGGCGACTTAGCGATTCGTTCCGACAGCGCCTTGTTGAAATGATACTGAGGAATGTAAGCATTCACTATCACCAATGCATCGGGCATCATTGAGGGTGTTTTTTCGAGTAACCGCAACGTAATATCGGCGGTTATTCCCTCTACAACCCAAACGGCAAACCCAGGCCGGCTTAGGGTTTCGTCCTGCAATAGCGCTATGCGGTTTTCAAGCGCAGCAACTAAAGGTTCAAATACACTGTCATCGGCTTGCTGTGGAAAATGCGTGCTTGTAGCGGGCGTTTGCAGGTTGTCTGTACGAATTGTGTTATCCGGTGGTGTCAACGCCCAGGTGGTCCAGCCAAAGTCCGGTGCGACGTTGTACAAATAACTGACATAAAATGACTGCAGCGGATGATAATGCCAGTCGGGAATAAGCGTCATTTGTCCACTCTCAAACGCCTGTAAATATTCTTTTTTTAGCACTAAAAAGCGTGCAGCGTCACCGTCCGTTAACCAATGAAGCTGGTCTTCGGGAAGGTAACGCTGCAAATCGTCCTGTGCATTCAACACAGGAGCAGTGACGAAAAACAGCAAAAAGGCGATAAGAAAATGACGTTTCATAGTCGTAATATCGGCTTTAGGGAACGGAACTTGATAATAAAAAGGCGTAAAAAATTAAAAAGGCAGCGGGCTTGTGAAAGTAACGGCTTGCTCGGTGAGAGGGTGGGCAATCGTTAATGAATGAGCATGTAAGTGTAATCGCTCAGTCATGTTAAAGGCGTCAGTGTGTGCGTAAAACTTGTCCCCCAAAATGGGGCAACCTAACGCCTGCATGTGGACGCGAAGCTGGTGTGAACGTCCGGTATGCGGGTAGAGCTCAACCCGTGAATAGTTTTCATTAGTTGCTAACACGCGGTAACCCGTGGTGCTGTCTTTGCCGGTGAAGAAGTCCATGTGTTGGCGAGGGCGGTTCGGCCAGTCACACGACAGCGGGAGTTCAACAACGCCTTGTTGCGCTGGTAAGCGGCTCCACACGTCAGCAATGTACGTCTTTTTAGTCACGCGCTGCTGAAATTGACGGCTAATATGGCTTTGAGCATGGCGAGTTTTTGCCAGCAAAATAACCCCCGAGGTTGCCATGTCGAGTCGGTGAACAACTCGAATATCGGGTAACACACGCTGTGCCCTGGTATATACAGAGTCGCGATGCTCAATATGCTTACCAGGTACACTGAGCAAGCCCCCTGGCTTATCAACCACCAGCAATTCAGAGTCCTCGTAAATAACTTTTAGGTAAGGCTCTAACGGTGGTCGATAATGCAAAAGGGCCATTAGTGATTATTCACCAATATGCGAATAGCTGTTAGCGACAGTTGTGGCTGCTCGGTTGCGGCCAACAAAGTGGCTTGGCGCTCTTTGAGAGCCTCAATTTCTGACTCACGAACGGATGGGTTCACGTCCTTTAATGCTTCCAGACGCTTGAGCTCGCGTTGCAGTGTCTCACTGATTTTTTCTTGCTGCGCCTTAACCAACCGTTCTTGCCAACTGCGAGCTTTGTCCTGGGCTCCGTGTATCAGATCTTGAGCCGGGCCTCGTAACTGCTTCAAAATTTGACGAGCGGTTTTTTTGTCGAGAAAGCTGGCTTGCTGATCAAGTAGCTCCCGTGAGACTTTATCGGACAGTTCTAGGCCCTGACTGTCGAGCAACAAACGCAGGTTACCTTGCGGACAAAATTCCTGAGCCGCGGTTTTAGCAGGAGCCGTTACTGTATTGGTGAAGTCCAGTTCGAGAAACCAGCTGCCTGCCGGAATGGCGGTGTTTTTCATTTGAGTAACGCACGTGCTGCCAAAATCGTCGGCGGACAGCAGTTCTAACGCGGCCTGAACCATCGGATGGTCCCAGCTAAGAAAGTCTACGTCCTCAAAGTTGAGTGCTGTTACCCGGTCGAAGGTGACAGTAATGCCATCCTCCGGCAGACCTGGAAGCCCTGGTATGCGCATGTGTTCGCTGGCGCGAATAAACCAACGATTCTCGTCCAGTACTTCGTTGTTAACACCAAAGCGATCCCAAAATGCGAGCATAAAGTCGGCGACGGTGTCGACGTCTGAGTCTGTTTCAATATGCCCGATAATGCGCTCGGCCTGCTCGGGGCGGCAGGCGTTCATTGCCTGCAGTTTGTCATGACCCTGCTTATTAAGTTCACGCCATGCATCACTCAACTCTTGAGTTTGCTGAATAATGTCGTCGGACAAGGGCTGACGTTTTTGAAGTGCCGCTTCAATGAAGGTGCCAAAGGCGTCGTAAAGTTTACGACCAATAGCATTACACTGGCGGAAGGCATTCATGCCTTGTTCATACCACGGCAGCAAAATGGACTCGCTTGAACCTGAAGTATAAGGCAGATAGATATCAATCGTATTTTGCTGACCAATTCGGTCTAAACGGCCAATGCGCTGCTCGAGTAAATCGGGGTTGGTTGGCAAATCGAATAAAATCAGTTGGCTAACAAACTGAAAGTTACGGCCTTCGCTGCCAATTTCAGAGCATAATAATACTGGGCTGCCGTCTTCTTCACTTGCAAAGAATGCTGCGGAACGGTCACGTTCAGTCAATGTCATGCCCTCATGGAAGGTGGCTGCCTGAACCCCGGCTAAAACGCGCAATGCTTCCGATAAGTCGAGTACCTGCTCAGCGGTTTTACAAATGAGGAGCGCTTTAGTATTGCGATTCTCTTTAATGTGGTTAATGAGCCAGTCGACTCGTGGGTCATCCATCCACCAGGGCATACCCTCTTCTGGCGTAAGCTCAGGCAGTTCTATGGGATGGAATCGGCGCTCGGGAAAGCCGCCAATGTCCGCACGACGGTTTCGGAACATGACTCGACCGGTACCGTATTTATCGAGAAGCTCATCGAGTTTCTCGTTATCGGTAATTGATTCTGCTTGTTCGGCGAGCTCTTTGTAATGCTCTTGCTCTGTTAAAAAGGCTTCGTAGTCATTAAAACGATCAGGATCCAGCAGTTGCAAACGCAGGAAGTGTCCTTCCGAACCCTCTTGCTCAGGCGTTGCTGTTAACAGCAATAGTCCGGGAATGGATTTACACAGTGCTTTGACTTGCGCAAACTCGTCAGCGTCGGGTTGTAAGTGGTGGGCTTCGTCAATGACGAGTAAGTCGAAATCAGCGTCCGACAAAGCACTTTGCCATTTCGGCTCTTTAATAAAGTCACTACTGACAATAATATGCTGCTCAGTGAGAAACGGGTTTCCTGTATCTTCCGAGGCTTGCTCACAACGCTCTTCGTCAAACAGAGTGAAGCTTAAAGCTAAGCGGCGACGCAGTTCGATGAGCCATTGATGCATGAGCGATTCAGGCACCACTATCAGAACTCGACTGGAGCGGTCGGTCATCAGTCGGCGCTTTATGATCATGCCAGCTTCAATAGTTTTACCTAAGCCTACTTCGTCGGCTAAAAGAACGCGTGGGTGGTAGCGGTCAGCCACTGTTTTTGCAATATATAACTGATGTGGCAGTAAGTGCGTGCGCACACCCAAAAGTCCGGCGACTTCGCTGTTTTGATACGCAGCCAAATGCTGATTCGCTTCGCAGCGTAATTGGTACATATCTAAGCGGTCGGCTTGTCCCGCCAGTAAACGGGTCAGCGCTGGGTTGTTGTCAATTTGGTACGACAACTGTGGTTCAGGAACCGTGACTGTTTCCTGGGTGTCCTCGCGTGTGCCGTGGTAAGTGACAATGCCTGCCGCTTCAGACAGCTCCTCAATAATAAAAGTCCAGCCCTCGGCGTGTTTCCCTTGCTGTCCTTCCTGCAATAGGTAACGGGCTAAAGGCGCTTCTTGTGCAGCATATAAGCGCACCTCACCGTTGGCAGGAAACATAACGGTTATGTGGCGTCCCTCTGCTTGTGTGATAAGGCCAAGCCCCATTTCCGTTTCAGTTTCACTGAGATACCGTTGGCCGACTCTAAATTCACTCACTGCAGAACTCCCAATCGCTTTATTTAAGGGCGGCAATGGTACTGAATTCACCGAAAAATTCCGAGAAAAAAATTTTCTCTGTGTCACTATTTTGTCATTAATTTTAGGCTAAGCTGTAATTAAACAGTAACGACAAAAGGTAAATGCCTATGTCTGAAAATAAAGCGGGTAAATACTTCATCCTCGACACCAACATTCTACTGCATGACCCTCTTGCCTTCCTCAACTTCGACGAGCACAACGTTATTATTCCAATGGTTGTTCTCGAAGAACTCGACAAAATTAAAGACCGAAATAAAGACGTCAGCCGTGAGGCGAGGGTGGCGATTCGTTCTTTAGAAGAGGCATTAAAAGAGGCTCGGCCGGATGAAATTATTGATGGTGTAAAACTCAGCCGTATGCACGGCGAGCACAACGCTCAAGGCACGTTGGCAATATTCCCGGATTATCAGTTGGAACAAAACGAGTCGGTTCTGTCTTTGTCCGAGAATGACCACCGTATTATTCAGGCTGCACTGGAAATTCAAAAAGATAAATCTCCGGCAGAAGTCGTGCTGGTGACAAAAGACATTAATATGCGTCTGAAAGCCAAAGGCGCGGGCATGAAATATGTCGAAGACTACCGTACCGATCAGCTTATTGACGATATTCGCTTACTGACCAAAGGCTTTTATAAATTTGAAGGGGATTTCTGGTCGCAGGTCGGTAGCGTGGAAACCCATCAGGAAGGACGCGATGCCTACCATACAATGGGGCGTGAGCTGCTGCCGCAGGTTTTTGCCAACGAATATATTATTGATGAAACCAGCAGCTTTGCGGCCCGGGTGGATACCTACGACAAAGACTCGGTAACCCTTATGGACTTAGGCGTTGAACGGTTAATGTCGTATGACGCCTGGGGAGTGCGACCAAAAAATATCTATCAGGCAATGGCGCTGCATGCTTTATTAGACACCCATATGGATATGGTCATTCTAACGGGGCCTGCCGGGAGCGGAAAAACCTTTTTGGCGCTTTCGGCGGCTTTGCAAATGGTAGTCGAGCAGGGCATTTATGAAAAAATTATTGTGACCCGCAATACGCCGGAAATTGCTGAGTCGATAGGCTATTTGCCAGGTACGGAAGAAGAAAAAATGGCACCTTGGCTATCGGCTATTACCGACTCACTGGAAGCTTTACACAAGCATGATGAAAGCATGGAGTCGAGTCTTAGCTACATTATGAAAAAGGCGAACATTCAGTTTAAGTCTTTAAACTTTATGCGTGGACGCAGTATTCAAAACGCCATTGTCATTCTGGATGAAGCGCAGAATTTAACGGCCTCACAGCTTAAAACACTCATAACTCGCTGTGGGGAGAACACGAAATTGATTGTATCGGGGAACCTGGCGCAAATAGACAGTTATTACTTAACCGCGGTCACATCGGGCCTGACTTATATTGTGGAACGTTTTAAAGATTACCCGGGCAGTGCGACTGTTAACTTAAACGGTGTGGTACGCAGCTCCTTGGCACAATTTGCGGAAGAGCATTTATAAAGCGGGGAAATTAATTCACGGGTTTTACAGTGTACTGACCGGTACGAATATGAAACTCAGTATCTTCACCTACGGTTCCCGCCGGCATAGCGGCGGGGCCGGTAACATCAACCAGCACGTATTGAATGCCTTCATGCTCAATGGTCGTGTCATTATCACGCTTGCTCATATTAATGCCGAAAACCGCATGCTCGGGTAAGTAAATAATTGCCATTTTAGCGTTATTGATAATGTTACGCATAATAGCCGTCATTAGCGTCACTTTGCTGTCGCAATCGCCTTGGTTGTAATAAATCAGTTGATTCGGTGGAGTAAAGCCATCGCCGCGGCTGTCGAGTTTGTTGGTCAATTCGTTGTAAGGTATTTGCTGTAGGAAACTGGTCACATAATTAATGTAATTTCGCTGTGTATTGTCACCCAACTGCTCGCCAATCGCATTAATTAGCGGCTTTATGACGTTCTCCATTTCACTGGCTATAGCGGCATGGTCTGGAATGATACCTCGCTCTCCAGGTGGCAGTGAGATACTTTCGTAGAAATTAGAATCCAGATAGTCAATCCAACGCTCATTGTAGTACTCGCGCAAGCGTCTCTTGTACTGTTCGAGCTGAGTTTGCTGCTCTTGATTTCTCGCCCGACTTGTCACTAGTTGCACGCTTTGCTGCCTGGGGGTTAGTTTTGCTTGAATACCTCGCCAATTTTGCTGGCGAATGTATCGATTGAGCTGGCGGCTTAATTCACGCTGACTGCGTTCACGATTAAATCCGCGGTAACGCTTTAAGGGTTCCAGGAAGTCTTTTTTGTGGGCGGAAAACTCTATGGCGTTTTGATTACCATCGAAGTCGTCCCAGTGATACGAAAAGTGGAGTTGGTTGTCTTTTTCATCAAGCTGAAAAAAAGATTGAGCAAGGCTGCTCGAGGAAAATAACAGTAAAAAACTGAGAGAAAGCCAGAAAAACGCACCGTTATGATGTGTCACGCTGGCTTCCTTAACGTCCTTAAAACTTCATTTCCGTAATGGGGCTTTCTTCGAATTTAAGGTCGATTTGGTACTCGACACCGCCCGCACGGACAAAAAAGTAGGTTTTTTCTTTCTTAAAGACTTCTAATAAAGACACCAGTCTAAGCCCCGGTCTACGCTCTGGCGGAAGGTCAGTAAACTCAACGCCACTGCGCGATACGAGAATGTTGTCGTATTTAGGCCCAGTAATTAAGAGAAGTTTTTTATTTTCATCTTTTAAGAGAATTGTATTGCCCGTAACTGAATACGGTTCTTCGTTACCAAACAAGGTCAGCTCCTGTCACATCAACTGATTACTGAGCACACTATAACGAATTATCGCTGGTTGGCAAAGAATTGCTCAAGAAATCCTCGACAATTAGCAGTGCGGCTTGACTATCGACAAGTCCTTTTTCGAGCTTTTTATAGCCGCCGCTGTTAAATAGCTCTTCGCGTGCAGCCGTTGAAGTCAACCGTTCGTCTTGAAAAGATACGGGCAAGCCGAAACGTCCATGTAAGCGATTACCGAACTTTTTGGCACGTTGGGTCAGTGGTTGCTCGCTACCATCCATATTTAAAGGTAGCCCCACAACCAGGCGCTCTGGCTGCCACTCTTTAAATAACTGCTCTATAGCGTCCCAGTTAGGAATGCCGTCTTTGGCTTTTAAAGCGCTAAGCGGTGACGCTGTCCCGGTAACACTTTGACCAACGGCGACTCCGATACTTTTGGTGCCAAAGTCAAAGCCAATTATTGTGCTCATGCGTGTCCTACGTCAGGCGCCAATTTCCAAACATCGAAACCGAGCTTCTCGGTTGCTTTTTGCCACCGTTCACTGACAGGAGTATTGAATAAAAGCTCAGGGTCGGCAGGTATCGCTAACCAAGAGTTCTCTTCCATTTCCTCTTCTAGTTGGCCTGCTTCCCAACCCGCGTAACCCAGTGTCAGCAAAAAGTGCTGCGGTGCGGCCGAGGAGCCCAGCGCCTCCAAAATATCACGCGATGTGGTGACCATAATATCGTCGCTCATTTTTAAGCTGGCGCGCCAATTGTCTTGTGGCGGGTGAATGACAAAACCACGCTCGCGACCGACAGGGCCGCCTTGATAAACCTGGCCTTGCAGATACTCGTTGTTATCCGGGTAAACAATTTCTAATTTATCCAGTAACGATGTTACGCTGAGCTCCGCAGGCTGGTTAATGACCAGCCCCATAGCGCCCTCTTCATTGTGCTCACAAATGTAGGTAACGGTCCGTTTAAACGCTGGATCGTTTAGCATGGGTGTTGCTATCAAAAAATGGTTTTGTAAGCTGTTCATCGATTCACCGACTCCTTAACGATAATCTCTACTTTCGATATGGGGGCGCAAAGAGGAAATTCAATTTAATTTCGACTCGGCAGCTTCAAACACCAATTCGGCAATATTGATATCGTAAGCGTTTTCAATTTCCCGCATGCAGGTTGGGCTGGTTACGTTTATTTCTGTTATACGGTCGCCAATGACATCCAGACCAACCAAAATAAGGCCTCTTTTTTTCAGTTCAGGTCCAACTTTACGTGCTAGCGCCCAGTCACTGTCGGAAAGCGGCTGTGCGCGACCGCTGCCGCCTGCCGCTAAATTACCGCGAGTTTCACCGGCGCTGGGAATACGAGCTAATGAGTAAGGCACCGGCTCACCATCAATAATCAGAATGCGCTTGTCACCGTCTTTAATTTCCGGCAAATATTTCTGAGCCATGGCGTAGCGCTGGCCTTTCTCGGTGAGGGTCTCAATAATAACGCTCAGGTTGTTACCGTCTTCGGTGACTTTAAAAATTGAAGCGCCGCCCATGCCGTCCAACGGCTTCAAAATGACATCGCCGTGCTTTTTGTGGAATGCTTTTATAACGTCTGCACGGGCACTGACCACGGTGTCAGCAATAGCGTCCGCAAACCACGAGGTGAACAGCTTTTCATTACAGTCACGAAGGCTTTGCGGCTTATTCACTACCAGGCTGCCACGATGTTCGGCAAGCTCTAATATGTGCGTGGCATAAAGGAATTCGCTGTCAAACGGCGGATCTTTGCGCATCATAATGACATCGAAGCTTTCCAAAGGCAGGTATTCGCTGTCACCAAGGTCATAAAAGTCAGTTTTTTGGTCGCGGACAGTGACCTCCTGTGCGAACGCCATCGGGTTTCCGTTGTCGATAACTAAGTCGCCCAGCTCCAGGTAGAAGCATTGATAACCGCGCGCTTGTGCCTCGAGTAATAAGCGGAAGCTGGTATCTTTCTCGGTCTTTACGTCGGCGATAGGGTCCATCACCATTGCTAACTTTTTCATATAAACTCCTTTAGCGTAAATCGCCAAACTGATACTGCACAGCGGTTAAAGCAGAGAGCGCTGCGGTTTCTGTTCTTAATATTCTTGGGCCTAACTTCATGGGTTTAAAGCCCTGGCTTGCCGCGTTGCTGACTTCGTCATCGGTAAAACCGCCTTCGGGACCAATCAGTAACTGAATACCCTTGTCAGCTTGAGTATAAGATGACAGCGGCTGTTCTGCTGTTGGATCGAGCGTTAACCGCAAGCCGTCAAAGCTGTTGTTTATAAAGTTTTCCAGCGTCTGTGCCGGTTTAACGTCCGGTACTACACTGCGGCCGCACTGCTCACAAGCCGAGCGCACTATTTTCTGCCATTGTTGCTGTTTTTTTTCGAGCCTGTCACCGCTGAGCTTTACGCCGCAGCGCTCGCTAAACAACGGCGTAATTTCGCTGACCCCCAGTTCCACTGATTTTTGCAACACGAAGTCCATACGGTCGCCACGCGAAATAACTTGTCCTAAGTGCACATGAACCGGAGATTCAATATCGTTCGCTTCGGCTGCGGTTGCCTTAAAGGATGCAGACTTTTTGGCAACATGAGTGATGGTTGCCGGGTAGTTTCTGCCGTCCCCATTGAATAGGACAATGCTATCGTTTACGTTTAAACGCAGCACTTTGATCAAGTGTTGAAAACCGTCAGCACTCAGTTCGGCTTCAACGTTTAGGTCGATGGGATCAGGGTGATAGATCCGCGGTACTCGCATGCTATTCGCCTTATTCGGACTTTTAGACGTCCAGAAGTAGAAAAAAACAGAGTGATCGGTTACATTATGCAACCAGTATTGAGTGATTTCATCAAAATAAAGGAATAGTGGGCATATGTCACGTCACCTGTTTACTTCAGAGTCAGTGTCCGAAGGGCATCCGGACAAAATTGCCGACCAGATATCTGATGCGGTTTTAGACGCCATTTTAGCAAAAGACCCTAAAGCCCGTGTTGCTTGCGAAACTTACGTTAAAACCGGCATGGTGCTGGTTGGCGGTGAAATTTCAACAAAAGCCTGGGTTGATGTTGAAGACCTGGCTCGTCAAACCGTCAAAGACATCGGCTATCGACATTCCGATATGGGGTTTGATGGGGCGTCGTGTGCAGTATTAAACGCCATCGGTAAACAAAGTGGTGATATTAACCAGGGCGTTGACCGTACTCATCCTGAAGAACAGGGCGCAGGTGACCAGGGGCTGATGTTTGGCTATGCCTCGAACGAAACCTCCGTTCTAATGCCTGCACCAATTACTTATGCGCATCGAGTGATGCAACGTCAGTCGGAAGTGCGTAACAACGGCACGCTGGACTGGTTACGTCCTGACGCCAAAAGCCAGCTGACTTTTGTTTATGAGAACGGCAAGCCCGTCGCCATAGATACCGTGGTTCTGTCAACGCAACACAGAGAAGACATTACTCAGGAAACTTTGCGTGAAGCGGTGATGGAAGAAATTATTAAACCGGTATTGCCGGAGCAGTGGATTTCCAAAGACACGCAATTCCATATTAACCCAACCGGACGCTTCGTCGTTGGTGGGCCTATGGGTGACTGCGGTCTGACGGGTCGTAAGATCATTGTCGATACTTATGGCGGTATGGCACGTCACGGTGGTGGTGCTTTCTCAGGTAAAGACCCATCTAAAGTGGATCGTAGTGCGGCTTATGCTGCACGTTATGTTGCTAAGAACTTAGTCGCCGCCGGTTTAGCGGAGCGTTGCGAACTGCAAATTTCTTACGCCATTGGTGTTGCGGAGCCAACCTCTATCAGCATTGATACCTTCGGTACGTCTAAGCACTCAGAGGAGCAATTAATTGCACTGGTGCGCCGTCATTTTGATTTACGTCCTTATGGCTTAATTAAAATGCTCGACTTAGAGCGTCCTATTTATAAGCAAACAGCGGCATACGGGCACTTTGGTCGTGATGGCTTGCCATGGGAACAAACGGACAAGGCTGCCGATTTACAGGCCGATATTTAGCCAGAAATTAACCAATAAATTTGCTTGTACCCCCTGAAATGTGGAGAATACGCGCATCGCAAGTTGCTCTTCATCCTCAGGGGGTTTTTCATGTCAGATCGTCAATATCTCGCCAATGCCATCCGTGCACTCAGCATGGACGCAGTTCAAAAAGCCAAGTCGGGACACCCCGGCGCGCCAATGGGCATGGCAGATATCGCAGAAGTGCTGTGGCGTGACTACCTAAAGCATAACCCGAATAACCCGGACTGGGCTGATCGCGACCGCTTTGTGCTGTCGAACGGTCATGGCTCTATGTTGATATACTCATTGCTGCATTTGACGGGTTACGACTTAGGCATTGATGATTTAAAACAATTCCGTCAGCTGGATTCTAAAACCCCTGGCCACCCCGAGTATGGTTATACCCCTGGTATTGAAACGACGACCGGCCCTTTGGGTCAGGGTATTGCTAATGCTGTTGGTATGGCGTTGGCAGAGAAAGTACTTGCGGCACAATTTAATCGCGAAAACCACAATATTATCGACCATCACACATACACATTCCTGGGTGACGGCTGCTTGATGGAAGGCATTTCTCATGAGGTATGCTCTTTGGCGGGCACCCTAGGTCTTGGCAAGCTGATTGCGTTTTACGACGACAACGGTATTTCAATTGACGGTGAGGTTGAAGGCTGGTTTACCGATAATACTGCTAAGCGCTTTGAGTCTTACGGTTGGCAGGTTATTGAAGCGGTTGACGGTCATGACGCACAAGCAATTACACAAGCTATTGAAGAAGCACGCTCAGAAACTGAGAAGCCAACACTGATTATCTGTAAAACTGTTATCGGTTTTGGTTCGCCGAATAAGCAAGGCTCTGAAAGCTGTCATGGCGCACCTCTGGGTGACGATGAAATTGCAGCTACTCGCAAACAGTTGAACTGGTCGCACGATGCCTTTGAAATCCCTGCTGATGTCTATCAGCAGTGGTCAGCAAAAGACAAAGGCGCAGCGGTGGAGTCATCGTGGAACAAGCGTTGGGTGGCTTATGAACAAGAGCACCCAGAGCTCGCAAAAGAGTTGAAGCGTCGCCTGAATGGCGAGCTGCCGGAAAACTTCTCGACAACCGTTTTTGACTACGCACAAAAACTACAGAACGCACCGGAAGCCATTGCAACGCGTAAAGCGTCGCTGAATGTATTAAATGAGTTGGGTCCAAAATTGCCGGAACTGTTAGGCGGTTCAGCTGACTTAGCCGGCTCTAACCTGACGTTGTGGGACGGCGCTAAGGGCGTTACCGCAGACGACGCTAGTGGCAATTATGTTTACTACGGCGTGCGCGAGTTTGGTATGTCGGCCATTATGAACGGTGTGACGCTGCACGGCGGCTTCAAAGCTTATGGCGCGACCTTCTTGATGTTTATGGAATATGCACGTAATGCGGTTCGTATGGCGGCGTTAATGAAACAGCCAAGTATCTTTGTGTATACCCACGACTCTATTGGCCTGGGTGAAGATGGTCCCACACACCAACCGGTTGAACAGTTAGCAAACTTACGTCAAACACCGAACTTGCAATGCTGGCGCCCATGCGACCCTGTGGAAACCGCAGTAGCCTGGGGGGCAGCAATACAAAGCAGTAAAACACCGTCGGCATTGGTGTTTAGTCGTCAGGGAATGCAGCAGCAAGAGCGTGACGAAGAGCAAGTAGCAAGTATTGCTCGTGGTGGTTACATCCTGAAAGACTGTGAAGGTCAGCCTGAAATTATTTTCATTGCGACTGGCTCGGAAGTGGATTTGGCCGTTGAAGCCTATGAGCAACTCTCTAAAGAAGGGCGTAAGGCGCGCGTTGTTTCAATGCCATCGACTAATGTGTTTGATATTCAAAGCGCTGAATATAAAGAGTCGGTCTTACCGGCAAACGTAACACGCCGTGTTGCAATTGAAGCGGGTATTACCGACTTTTGGCTGAAGTATGTTGGCTTAAACGGTGAAGTAATAGGCATGACCACTTTTGGTGAGTCAGCGCCTGCCGGTGATTTATACAAGCACTTTGGCATTACCGCTGAAAGCGCTGTGGCCGCTGCCAAACGTTTATTGGACGCGTAAATGAGCAAAGCTGTTCGTATCGCAATTAATGGCTTCGGTCGTATTGGCCGAAGCTTTTTGCGTGCACTGTACGAAAATAATTACCGAGATAGTATTCAAGTCACTTTGATTAACGAGCCTGCGGCGTCGGAAGCGATAGCCCATTTGTTAAAATATGACTCGAGTCATGGTCGCTTCGGTTTCAAGGTAACGCAATCAAATGATGAACTCACGGTTGCCGGTGATGATATAGCCTTAGCTCATGAAACTGAAATTGAAGCGATAGACTGGCGTTCCTATAACGTCGATTTTGTTGTCGATTGCACAGGGGTTTACGGTTCTCAGGACGACGGTCAACGTTACTTAAAGCAAGGTGTTAAGCGGGTACTGTTCTCGCACCCGGGGAAACCTGACGTCGACTTTACCGCTATTTACGGCGTGAATGAAAACGAACTTTCACCCGAACATAAAGTGATTTCCAACGGCTCTTGTACCACGAACTGTATTGTCCCGGTTATTAAAGTGCTGGATGACGTTTTTGGTATAGACTCAGGTGCTATCACTACGATTCACTCGGCAATGCACGACCAACAGGTTATAGATGCTTATCATCCGGACTTACGGCGTACGCGTGCCGCAGGCCGGTCCATTATTCCGGTCGATACAAAATTAGCGCGCGGCATTGAGCGTATATTGCCGCACTTAGAAGGGCGCTTTGAAGCCATTGCTGTGCGGGTGCCAACCACCAATGTGACCGCAATGGACTTAAGCGTTACGCTAAATAGTGACGCGACGCTGGAAATGGTCAATAAAGTGCTCAAAGAGCATAGCGCTGGTGCGTTGCAAGGCATTCTGGATTATACCGAAGAGCCACTGGTTTCTATCGACTTTAACCACGATCCTCATTCGTCAATTGTGGATGGTACGCAAACTCGCGTTAGCCATAAGCGGTTGGTAAAGCTTTTATGCTGGTGTGATAACGAATGGGGCTTTGCGAATCGGTTACTGGATACGACTCGCAAAATGGCCGAACAGATTTAATCTGAATTTAAAGAAGAGAGGTTTTAGATGTCTGTCATAGCAATGACCGATTTGGATTTATCAAATAAGCGTGTACTGATTCGCGAAGACCTGAATGTGCCGGTTAAAGACGGCAAAGTCGCATCAGATGCTCGCCTGAAAGCGGCTATTCCAAGCATTAAAGCTGCGTTGGACGGCGGCGCGAAGGTTATGGTTATGTCCCACTTGGGCAGACCGACCGAGGGCGAGTACGATGCGCAGTTTTCAATGCAACCGGTTGTAGACTACTTGGCAGATGCTCTCGATTGCCCGGTACGTTTGTGCAAAGACTATCTTGATGGCGTTGAGATTGAAGCGGGCGAGCTGGTTATTTTTGAAAATGTACGTTTCAACGTGGGTGAGAAGAAAAACGATGACGAGCTGGCTAAGAAGCTAGCTGCCTTGTGTGATGTCTATGTTATGGATGCATTTGGCACGGCTCACCGCGCTCAGGCATCGACACATGGTGTTGCCAAATATGCGCCCGTTGCTTGCGCAGGCCCTTTGCTGGCAGCTGAATTAGACGCTCTTGGCAAAGCATTGGAAAATCCGAAACGTCCATTAGTGGCTATTGTTGGCGGCTCTAAAGTATCGACGAAATTAACGGTGCTGGAGTCATTAAGTGGTGTTGTTGACCAGCTTATTGTTGGCGGTGGTATTGCTAATACTTTCGTAGCTGCTGCCGGTCATAATGTCGGTAAGTCGCTATATGAAGCCGACCTCACAGACGAAGCCAACCGGTTAGTTGAACAAGCTAAAGCCAAAGGTGGTGATATTCCGTTGCCGGTGGATGTAGTGACAGGCAAAGAATTTAGTGCGGAAGCTAAGGCTGAAACCAAAGCGGTAGATGCTGTGGCTGACGATGACATGATTTTCGATATTGGCCCAAAAACAGCAGAGCAGCTTGCCTCTATGCTGACTAACGCTGGCACCATTGTTTGGAATGGCCCGGTTGGCGTATTTGAATTTGAGCAGTTCGGAAATGGCACAAAAGCCATTGCGGATGCCATTGCCAATAGCGATGCTTTTTCAATCGCGGGCGGTGGTGACACCCTTGCAGCCATTGATCAATATGGTATCGCTGATAAGATAAGCTATATTTCAACAGGTGGCGGAGCATTTCTGGAGTTTCTGGAAGGCAAGACTTTACCCGCAGTGGCCGTTTTAGAAGAGCGCGCAAACGACGCCTGAACCCAAGTTTTATAATTTAAAGGAGTATTTTTATGGCCCTGGTGTCATTACGACAGTTATTGGATCACGCCGCCGAGCACGACTACGGTGTACCGGCGTTCAATGTAAATAACCTTGAGCAAATGCGTGCGATTATGCAGGCAGCGGACGCAACTGACAGCCCGGTTATTGTTCAGGCTTCAGCAGGCGCACGCAAGTACGCAGGTGCTCCTTTCCTCCGTCACTTAATTCAGGCAGCGGTTGAAGAATGGCCACATATCCCTGTGGTTGTTCACCAAGATCACGGCACGTCACCGGCGGTATGCCAGCGTTCTATTCAATTAGGCTTTAGTTCAGTCATGATGGACGGTTCGTTGCTGGAAGACGGCAAAACCCCTGCTGATTATGACTACAATGTTCGAGTGACTAAGCAAACCGTAGAAATGGCACATGCTTGTGGTGTCTCTGTTGAAGGTGAACTCGGCTGTCTGGGCTCGTTAGAGACAGGTGAGGCCGGTGAAGAAGATGGCGTTGGCGCTGAAGGGAAATTGTCACACGATCAGCTACTGACCGACCCGGAAGAAGCCGCTGAGTTTGTTAAAGCAACCAATGTGGATGCGCTGGCGATTGCTTGTGGTACGTCTCACGGCGCTTATAAATTTACGCGTCCACCAACAGGCGATATTTTGTCTATTGATCGCATTAAAGAGATTCATCGTCGCATTCCGGGTACACATTTGGTGATGCATGGTTCATCGTCTGTACCTCAAGACTGGCTGAAAGTCATTAATGAGTTTGGTGGCGAAATTCCTGAAACTTACGGTGTCCCGGTTGAGCAAATTCAGGAAGGCATTAAAAACGGGGTTCGTAAAGTCAACATTGATACTGACTTACGTTTAGCGTCTACCGGTGCTATCCGTCGCCACTTGGCAGAGAATCCATCAAACTTCGACCCGCGTAAATTCTTAGCGGCAGCGACAACGGCGATGGAGGAAATCTGCAAAGCACGTTATGAAGCCTTCGGCTGTGCAGGCATGGCAAGTAAAATAAAACCAATAACATTAGAAACCATGTTCCAGCGCTATGAGAATGGCGAACTAAACGCAATTGTAAAATAAAGGGGCTGCTGTGCGTTTATCAGTATTATTTGCAAGTTTATTTTTGTCGGTATCGGCCAGTGCGCAAACTTTTATGTTTGACGATGCTGACGATATGGACACAGAAACGGTTGAAGAGTGGCAGGCAAGTGCGGAATTTGGCCTTCTGTACACGTCAGGAAACACCGATACAGAAAGCTTAAAAGGTAAGCTTAATGTATCGCGCGACGTCCAGAACTGGCGTCACAAAGGTGTTATTGACTACTACACCGCAGAGCAAGAAGACCAGTCAACGGGTGAGTCGATAGAAACCGCTGACCGTATGTTTGTCTCTGCGCAAAGCAACTATAAGTTTTCGCCAGACAGCCGTTCATCGCTCTTTATCTTCGGCTCTTACGAAGAAGATGAGTTCAGCGGTTACGAATATCAGGCAACGGTCGCAACCGGTTACGGTGCTCGCTATCGTTACGATGAAGACTTATACGCTGATTATGAAATTGGTCCGGGTTACTCTCGAACTAAACCAATTCAAATAGAAGGTGAGCCGCCTGTTGAGTCAGAAGGGCAAATGATTCTTCGTTTAGCGGGCAGTGTTGACTGGAAAATTTCCGAGAACTCAAAGTTCAATGCATTGCTGTCATCTGAACTGGGTGAAGACAACACTAAGAGTAAAGCAGAAGTCTCATTGTCATCGAACATTAACAGTTCACTAGCAATGAAGTTTTCTGTCAGCGGTACGCACAACTCAAACGTATCTGATGAAAGCATTGAAAAGCTGGATACGGAAACGGCTGTTACTCTGGTTTATACGTTTTAAGGTCTATTCAGACTTAATTGTTCCTAAAAGGCCGCGTTGAGTAAATCTGCGCGGCTTTTTTCATAAAATTGTCATAAAAGCGTCTTAAACTGACCGCATTATTCAAAGCGGTTTGACGTTATGCGCGTATCCACATTCAGTCGAGTTTCTTCTTTTGTTTTACTTGGGTTGTCGCTGGTTTTTTTAACGGTTCTGTTTTGGTCGAGCAACAAGCTCAACACTATTGAGGATAAGCAGGCAACTTATTCGTCAGTAAAGCAAAGTCTGATGGTTAATGTGGTTACTGATCTAAGTGGCTACCTGCAGTCCGGAAATACCTTACTGCTTACTGACGCCCAAAAGGCAGTAGAGCACGCCGAAACTAAATTGGTTGACTTAGGCTTTGATAAAAAATCCGATATTGTTAACCAGCTCCAGTCTATAAATACCAGAATAGGCAAAGATTACCGATCAGTTGGGAAGCTCTCTGGGCAGGAAACTGCTTTGCTTTTTAATGCTGAGCGTTCATTGTCGAATGAACTTTCCCGGTTATTTGATTACGCCCGAAAAGGAATTGCAAACAGCCCGTCCGCCAGCCAAAAGTATGCTCAGGTTGGTAGTGACCTCATCCTATTAATAAATGAGCTTGTTCATACCCGGGAGCGTTTGTTTAATGGAGAAGTTGAGCAGGATGTTCTTCAGCAAGTTCTTAACTCGATCAAGCAAGAAATAAATAGGTTGGAGGGGTTACCAGCACTGGGCGTGAAGGAAGAACTGCCTGACCAGTCAATGATGCTTGTTCAACGTGAGGCGAAAGAGCTGGGCCCTAAAATACTCTCGGAGATGGCCAGTCTGGTTAACCGTTATCCACGAGAGTTATCGTCCACTTTAGAGTTAATAGCCAAACGAGAGCAGGCATTCAAAAGTATCTCAAACGACATTGCGCAAATTCAGGCAATAGCAGTAGCTGCTGAAAAGCAGCTTATCGACGTTCAGCAAGAACAACTTTTACAAATAAAGATAACCATTGTGGCGTTAGTTGCCGCTTTACTACTCTTTGCTTTAATTAACTTTTTGTTGTTAAAACAAATGGTTTTGACGCCTCTTCGAAGTTTGCGTAACGCTATGCAGCAACTCCTTGAGCAGCAACAGCTTACCTACTTACCCGGCGCTGATAAAAAGACAGAGTTTGGGGAAGTTGCTAAGTTTTTTAACGGAATTCTTGAGCAAACAAAGTCCAGTGAAGCGCAGAAGTCTCGTCAAATGTCTGTCGTAAATGACGCACTTAAAACGGTAATACAAGAGTTGCAGGAGCTGGTCTCATCATCACATAAAACGCAAACATCGGCAGAATCAACGATTGAGGGCATTAATCAGCTCAATGAACTGACGACCTCTTTAAATAGCTGTACGGCAGCGCTTGAGCAAAATGCGCTAGGTACACAAGAGTCGATGCAAGTAAGCCGAGAATACATCAGAAAACTGAGTGATGCGTCGAACGTGAATGAGCAGGCAATGAAATCTGCAAAAACGTCGGTTAATGAACTTGCCAGCTCTGTAGAGCAGGTGAGTTCGGCACTGTCTGTTATTTCGGGTATCGCTGATCAAACTAATTTACTGGCGCTAAATGCTGCAATTGAAGCTGCTCGAGCCGGGGAACAAGGGCGTGGTTTTGCGGTTGTCGCTGACGAGGTAAGGCAATTAGCCCAGAAAACTCAGTCCTCACTGACCAGTATTGATAGTACATTAGGAAAGCTGACGGACGCATCCGCTGCTATCGACAGTAGCTACCAGAATATTATAGAGACGAGCTCAAATCAGCATGAGTACGTTAATGTCCTGGTTGATACTGCGGACGAAGTTTCGAAGAAAGCACAGGCTTCAAGTGACGAGGCTAAAACCTCATTGCAGCTCGCAGAGCAGCAGAGCTCAAGGGTTACAGCGTTTTCAGAGGAAATTCGATCGTTAATCGATAATATGAGTCATGCCCATCAGTTGTTGCAAAATGTCGAACTACAGGTTGATAAGCAACAAAGTGAAATTGAGCAAGCGTTCAGCTGATAGATGTTTAATCAAACATCACGGTTCCATTTACAGAAACTTTTCGCTACCATTCGCGCAGCTAACAACAGCTGAAAAAATTGGAACTGGTTATGTCAATGAACTCATTCCTTGGGGTATTTGCAAAGTCCCCGATAAAACCAATGATCGAACACATGGACGAAGTGCACCGCTGCGCTGAAGCGCTTAAAGAATTTTTTAAAGCGGTATACGCTAAGGACTGGGCGTCGGCAGAAACCGCTCGTAGTAAAATTGTTACGCACGAGCAAAAAGCGGATGAACTAAAGCGAAAAATCCGTTTGAATCTTCCAAGTGGCTTATTCATGCCAGTCGAGCGTACTGACTTACTCGAGTTGGTTTCTCAGCAGGACCGTATTGCTAACAAAGCCAAAGACATTTCAGGTCTTATGACCGGCCGCGAATTAACCATTCCTGAACCGCTGGTGAAAGACTTCGATGCTTACCTGAATCGCTGTATCGATGCCGCTGCCAAAGCCAGAGAAACCATAGGTGAGTTTGACGACTTATTAGAAACCGGTTTCAAAGGTCGCGAACGCGACATTGTAGATGACTTCATTGCAGAACTTGATGCCATTGAGGCGGACACCGATAAATTACAAATCCAGTTACGCAAAGACTTGCGCAAAATTGAGCTGGATATGAACCCTCTAGATGCCATGTTCTTATACCGAATTTTGGACTGGGTGGGTGACTTAGCTGACTTGTCAGAACGAGTTGGTGCACGTTTTGAATTGATGCTGGCGCGAGTCTAAGCGGAGTCTAATTTATGGATATTATTTCAAGTTACAGCATGCTGCTTATCGGCATGGCGGCTATTTTCGGCTTTTTTATGGCCTGGGGCATTGGTGCTAACGACGTTGCTAACGCCATGGGCACATCGGTTGGTTCAAAAGCGCTAACCATTAAGCAAGCCATTTTAATTGCCATGATCTTTGAATTTGCCGGTGCTTACCTCGCTGGTGGCGAAGTGACCTCCACGATACGTAAAGGCATTATCGACTCAGCCTACTTTGTTGATCAACCTGAGCTTCTTGTCTTCGGTATGATTTCTGCGCTTCTGGCAGCAGGCTTTTGGTTGCTTATCGCGTCTTACCTCGGTTGGCCAGTATCGACAACACACTCAATTATTGGTGCTATTGTCGGCTTCTCGGCTGTTGGTGTCAGTATGGAGTCTGTGCAGTGGGCGAAAGTTGGCGGTGTTGTAGGGAGTTGGGTTATTACTCCAGCAATTTCCGGTTTCATTGCCTACCTCATATTTATGAGTGCGCAGAAGCTTATATTTGATCGCTCCAACCCGCTAAAAATGGCGCAACGTTACGTTCCTTTCTATATGGGGCTTGCAGGCTTTGTTCTTTCGCTGGTTACCATTAAAAAAGGTTTAAAACACGTGGGTTTAAACTTAGGCAGTCTTGAGGGCTATCTTTGGGCCCTAGGTGTCGCCGTGATTGTGTTCGCTATTGGTAAGCTTGCCATTGGTCGACTGAAGTTTAATCCGTCCGATGACAAAGACATGCACTATACCAACGTCGAGAAAGTATTTGCGGTACTTTATGGTGGTAACTGCCTGTGCGATGGCATTTGCTCATGGCTCCAACGATGTTGCTAATGCTATTGGCCCGCTTGCCGCTGTTGTCAGTGTCGTAACAAATGGTGGTGAAATAGGTGGCAAAGCGCAGTTGGCATGGTGGGTGCTTCCGCTAGGCGGTATTGGTATCGTTGCCGGTCTGGCAATGCTGGGCAAACGTGTTATTGCGACCATTGGTAAAGGTATTACTCACTTAACGCCTAGCCGTGGTTTCGCTGCCGAACTGGCCGCTGCGTCTACCGTCGTGCTTGCGTCAGGTACTGGCTTGCCAATCTCTACTACGCAAACTCTGGTAGGTGCTGTACTGGGTGTTGGTATGGCGCGTGGTATTGCCGCTCTTAATTTAGGCGTTGTCCGCAATATCGTTGTGTCTTGGGTTGTGACCCTGCCGGCGGGTGCCATTATGTCTATTGTCTTCTTCTATATCCTGAAGGCGATATTCGGCGTGGCATAAGCTTCGCCAATTAAGAAGCCATGAAAAGGCAGCCTGTTTCAGTGACAGGCTGCCAACTTTCCAGTAAAATCCGCGCTTTAAAAGTGTTCCAGAAAAAGCGCAGGTATGTCAGAAAATAACCCGTCTTCTTTAAAAGTCAGTGACTTCTCGTTCGAATTGCCTGACGAGCTTATCGCTCGTTATCCGCAGGAGCAGCGCAGTGCTAGTCGCCTGCTTCAGGTCAATGCCGAGTCAAAGTCGATAGAGCACAAACAGTTTACTGACATTGTTGATACCCTGAGCTCAGGTGACCTCTTGGTATTCAATGACACTCGCGTTATTCCTGCTCGCCTACTGGGTGAAAAAGTATCCGGCGGAAAAGTAGAAGTTTTGATAGAGCGCCTACTGGATGAGTACCGGGTATTAGCTCATGTTCGCTCGAACCGCTCGCCTAAAGCGGGCGCAGAGTTGCTTTTGGAAGGTGCTGTAAAGGTCACTATGTTAGCGCGCCACGATGCGTTATTTGAGCTTAAATTTGAGCATGAAGAACCCGTATTGGACATTCTTGAAGAATATGGTCACATGCCGTTACCGCCATACATCGACCGTCCGGATGAAAGCTCCGACAAAGAACGTTATCAAACCGTTTATAACCGTGAGCCGGGAGCTGTCGCAGCGCCAACCGCGGGGTTGCATTTCGACGACGATATTCTGGAAAAGCTGAGAAACAAAGGTGTTAACTTTGCTTATGTAACGCTGCATGTTGGTGCGGGGACATTCCAGCCGGTGCGCGTGGAAAATATCAATGATCACGTCATGCATAGCGAGTACGCAAAGGTCAGTGAAGAAACCTGCAATGCTATAAAAGAGACGAAAGCCAATGGTGGCCGAGTTGTGGCAGTAGGCACGACCTCCGTACGCTCGTTGGAGTCAGCGGCAAATGCTTCAAACAGTGACAATATCGAACCCTTTTTCGACGACACCGATATTTTTATTTATCCCGGTTACGAATTTAAAGTGGTCGATAGCTTAATAACGAATTTCCACTTACCGGAATCGACACTCATTATGCTGGTTTCAGCCTTCGCCGGACGTGATTTAATTATGGACGCTTATCAGCAAGCCATTAATGAAAAATACCGATTCTTTAGCTACGGCGATGCAATGTTGTTGCAGCGATAAACAGACAATTTTTGAAGTGATACATTATGACAATGAAATTTGAACTTGATAAAACCAGTGGTCGTGCCCGCCGTGGACGCATGCAGTTTGAGCGTGGCACCGTAGAAACACCTGCTTTCATGCCCGTTGGGACACTGGGGACCGTTAAGGGAATGACCCCGGAAGAGGTCAAAGACACCGGGGCTCAGATTTGTCTGGGGAATACTTTCCACCTAATGCTTCGCCCGGGCACGCAAATTATTCAGCAGCATGGCGACCTGCATGACTTTATGAACTGGGATAAGCCCATTCTGACGGACTCGGGCGGCTTTCAGGTATTTAGTCTTGGTGAGCTGAGAAAAATTACCGAAGAAGGTGTGACCTTCCGTTCGCCAATTAACGGTGAGAAGATTTTACTGACGCCAGAAAAATCGATGCAGGTTCAGCGCGAGCTTGGGTCTGACATTGTCATGATTTTTGACGAGTGTACGCCATATCCGGCGACTCAAGCGGAAGCTCGTAGCTCTATGGAGTTGTCTCTGCGCTGGGCTGAGCGTTCTAAAAAAGCGCACGAAGGAAATAAGTCAGCGCTTTTTGGTATTATTCAGGGCGGTATGTACGAAGAGCTGCGCGACATTTCCTTGAAAGGCTTAACTGACATTGAGTTTGACGGCTACGCGATAGGCGGCTTGTCGGTAGGCGAGCCCAAAGAAGACATGATGCGCATTTTAGAGCACACGGCGCCCAAAATGCCGGAGCAAAAGCCACGCTACTTAATGGGTGTGGGCAAACCGGAAGACTTGGTTGAAGCCGTGCGCCGTGGTATTGACATGTTTGACTGTGTCATGCCAACCCGTAATGCGCGTAACGGTCACCTGTTTATCAGTTCCGGCGTGGTAAAAATACGTAACGCGGTGCACAGAACCGATACCGGCCCGTTGGATGAAAACTGTGACTGCTACACTTGTAAAAATTACTCTCGGGCGTACTTACATCACTTAGACAAAACCAATGAAATGTTGGGTGGGCGTTTAAACACTATCCATAACCTACGTTTTTATCAAAAGGTCATGAGTGATATGCGCGATGCGTTAGATAACGATACATTCGACAAGTTTGTCGAGGCGTTTTATCAGCAGCGCGGTCAGTCAGTTCCGCCGCTGGACTGAAACTTCTCAAGCATTTTCTGGGTAGGCAAGTAATGTTCAGCAGAGGAAAGCTCCTGTGCTGAACTCAGCGCTGCCCAGGCCTGTTCAACCCAGCGGGCTCTTAAATGCTCCTGTTTTTTGTTCACTCTAGCGAGTGCCAGATAAGCTTTGGCTTGGACGTGATACGCGGCATCTGGTCTGGAATATTTAGCTGGAGCGCCCATATTATTTAGAGCGTTCAATAGCCGGGTGGTGTACTCGGTATCCGAAAAAATGGGCTCAAGCCCGAGCAGGAACTCAATGCGTTCACGGTGATGCGTCAAATCATCACCATGCTCACTAATTGCATTGTCGAAATGTGATAGTGCTAGCTCGGCAGTCTCCTGGGCCTCGCCCAAGTTGCCGTCTTCAATTAAGTGCTCAGTATAATGAGCAAATACTTGCCCGTGCGAATGTTGATGAACCGGGGCACTGTATATGCTTTCGTAAGTGTCGAGTTTATTGAAAGCGGTAAGAGCCAGCCCTCCTAGTATTAGGGTGGAGGCGGTCAATGCCGTTGCCCAGCCCAGGCGTCTTCGTTGCTTGTAAGATTTAGCTCGCCATTTAGCTAGCGTATTAGCCAGTTCCGACATGTCAGTAAATGATTCATAAGAGTCGACGGCAAGTGCTTTCTTAATAATGTCCGCTAGCCCTGATGGCAATCGGCGCTTATCGGCTACAGGTTGCATTAAAAATACATCAGGGGTCATGCTGGCAAGAAGAAGTAGCAGTAATTCACCAACCTGATAGATATCTTGTTGCTGAGACTCTCTCGAAACGTTTTCAGCGATACTTAAATCAACCAATACAGGCACATCGGACTGCTTCTGTTTCGACAAAATGATGTTATGTCCTTTCACATCATTATGAGCGTACCCCGACTTGTGTAGTGCGCTTAAAGCATTGGCAAGTTGATAGGTAATTTCAACCGCATCGTTAACTGATAAGTGCTTATTGAGTTTATCGAGCCTGGTCCCTTCAACATACTCCATGACAAGGAATAAAGATGAAGAGGTGACTTCTGGCTCACCAATGTCATAAACGCGACATAATGAAGGGTGTGAAACCTGAGACAGTAAGCGAGCTTCGCGAACCAAACGGTTACGACTGACTAACGAGGGAGAGCGAGCGAACTTCACGGCCACGGTACGCTGAAGTCTCTGGTCGTAAGCTTTATAAACCAAGCCGCTACCGCCGTAACCAAGCAGGCCTTCGCATTGGTAACGTTCGGGTATCGGGTATGGGAATGTGTCTCTGGAATAACTAATAGCCAAGTTCGCATCCTTACTGTCTAGCTAATTCAGAGTCTAGCGAGCATAGTCGGTAAACAACAGGATCCAAGCTAACGAAAGCCTTCCTTATAACAACTGACGTCAATTGACATCGACTGATAAATATCGAGTATTTACTTAAAAAGTAGCAGATATTCGCTATTATGAATGGTTAATAAAATAATAATAAAAAAGGACAGCACTAATGCAGAATGGCATAGGTGTTTTGGCGAACAACCGGTTTCGGCAGCCTGCTCAAATTTCATTACAGTCAAACGGTGGTTACCAGACATTGAACATCACGCTGGTTGGCCAACAATACCCCGACTACTTGATTCTTGAATTGTCCCGCCAGTATCGTTGGCAGGATGTATTGCCCCAGTTAAAAGCGAATAAAACATTTGCGTTTACCACAGTGGCTGCATCGGGTGAGCAAATAACAGGAACGGTCGATTTACTCAGCATGACACAGTTTCCGCAAAAGTTATTGTTTGTGAGTTATCCTCGAGAAGCGAACATTCAGCCTTTACGCACATCTCCTCGCATTCCGGTTAACTGTAGCGCAGAACTTCAACTGCATCATGCAGAGGGTAACGGTAATCCATTAAGCGGTACCGTTGTCGATGTATCGGGAAAAGGTATTGGTTTCCAATATCGAGGGACTCAACCGGTTTCTCTGGAGGGCGAAGACGGGTTACAAGCCAGCGTAACAGTGACTGAACCGGGTAACGATTTGTCACTTGGGCTTTTCCATGTAAAAAGTTTGGATATTGTTGGACCAGGGGTATGGCAGTTTGGGTTAGCGTTTAAAAATAAGCCTGACGAGTTCCAGAATTTGCTGGGAAAACTGCTGATGGCATCGTCGGAAGTTAAGGCATTATTGAGTGACAACGATATTGGTTTTGAAACATTGGATAACACTTTACAAGCCGAATCTTAGTCGGTACAATTCAGCACCAATTTAAGCCAGTAGCGGCTAATTTTTAATCAAATAGATAATTTATCCGAGGTGATGTTTTAATGCCAGTCGTAAAAGTGAAAGAAAACGAGCCGTTTGACGTAGCTTTGCGTCGTTTCAAGCGCTCTTGTGAAAAAGCAGGTGTTCTGTCAGAAGTTCGTCGTCGTGAACACTACGAAAAGCCTACTGCAGAGCGCAAGCGCAAGAAAGCCGCGGCCGTAAAACGTCACGCTAAAAAGCTGGCTCGTGAAAACGCTCGTCGTACTCGTTTATACTAAGAGCGTTTAACGACAATTTGAGTGTTCACTTTTTCGTAAAGTGCTGGAAGCCGTGACTTGTTGTCGCGGCTTTCGTGTTTCTGTTGATTCTTTAACCTTGAAACTGAGACGGCAATGGCAGGCTTGATCCCTAAAAGCTTTATTCATGATTTACTCGAAAGAGCAGACATTGTTGAAGTCGTTGACAGTCGTGTGCCGCTAAAAAAAGCCGGCAAGAACCATCAGGCATGTTGTCCTTTCCATAACGAAAAATCGCCTTCCTTTACAGTCAGCCAAGACAAGCAGTTTTATCACTGCTTTGGGTGCGGCGCTCATGGTAACGCTATCGACTTTCTTATGGAGTTCGATGGCCTTCAGTTTCCGGACGCGGTCGAAGAATTGGCAGGTTTGTTTGGGGTGCAGGTACCCAGAGAAGAACCGGAAAACCCGCAAGCGGCGCAGAAGAAGCAACAGCAAACTCAGGACGATGTCGCGATAATGAATCAGGCGGCACGGTTTTATCAGCATCAGTTAAAGCATCATGCGCGTTCGGAGCAAGTTATTAACTACCTGAAAAAGCGTGGTCTGAGCGGCGAAACGGTTAAGCGCTTTCAGATAGGCTATGCCCCGGACGACTGGGACAGCTTGCTAAAAACCTTCGGGCAAGGTGCTAAGCAGCGCCAACAGTTGCTCGAACTGAAGCTCATTAACCGTAACGATAAAGGTCGTCATTATGACTTTTTCCGTGACCGGGTTATGTTTCCCATCCACGATCGGCGCGGGCGGGTTGTCGGCTTTGGTGGACGAATCATTGAAGGTGACGGACCAAAGTATTTGAACTCACCGGAAACGCGTTTGTTTCATAAAGGTAGTGAGCTCTACGGTTACTGGCATATGCAGCAAGCTGTGCGCCGACCAGATCAAGTGGTAGTTGTTGAAGGTTATATGGATGTCGTTGCGTTGTCTCAGGCTGGTATTGACTATGCCGTTGCATCGCTGGGTACGGCAACGACAACTGAACAGCTACAGCGTTTATTCAGAACTTCACCGCGTGTTGTCTGTTGTTATGACGGAGACCGAGCGGGTCGAGATGCCGCCTGGCGAGCGCTGGAAAATGCGCTACCTTTATTAAAAGATGGTCTTGATATGGCCTTTTTATTTCTGCCAGAAGGTGAAGACCCGGACTCCGTTGTCAGGGATAAAGGCAAAGAAGCGTTTGAACAGGCATTAACTCAAGCGAAGCCTTTCACTGAATACTTTTTTGAACACTTGCAGGAAGGTATCGACGTTAGTACTGATGCCGGCCGCTCACAGCTACTCAGTACAGCAAAGCCACTGATTGAGAAAATAGCCAGTGGGTACTACCGCGATGCTTTAATGCAACGGTTAGCTGAAATACTTCGACGTGAAACGTCTCAGTTAGAGCGACATTTTGACAAGCCTAATCAGAAGCGGCCTAAGTCCGAGTCAATAAAGATGACGCCAATTAGAAAGGCGATATCTTTACTGCTTCAATACCCGCAGCTTGGCACTAAAATAGCGGTTAAGGAAGAACTGCGGGCACTTCAGCTAAATGGCGTTGAGCTGTTCATTGAACTTCACAAACAATGCGCGAATAAGCCAATGACAACAGCGCAGGTACTTGAGAGCTCGCGCGACAGTGCCTATTACTCAGCTCTGCAAAAGCTAGCGCTTTGGAATCATCAGCTCGATGAAGAAAACATTGAGCAGGAATTCTCTGATATTTTTATTTATTTGATAGACCAGTATTTCGAACAAAGAGCAAACGCACTCTTGAAAAAATCGCAAGAGGGCGCATTAACTAAGGTAGAGCGCCAAGAATACCAGACAATTATACAGTACTTAAACAAGGCGAAATAACACTCGCTAGTCAGCCTTTTCTAGCTTAAAAGACTGAATTCTGTTATACTGTCTGGTCATTTTGGGTATTCTACATTCACAGTCATGGGTGGAACGTCTGTATGCAGCAGAGTCGGCAATCGCAACTGAAAGTACTTATTGCGAAAGGCAAAGAGCAAGGTTTTTTAACTTTTGCTGAGGTTAATGACCATTTACCTCAAGAAATTGTAGATTCCGATCAGGTTGAAGATATTATTCGCATGATCAACGACATGGGCATCCGTGTCTTTGAGAGTGCGCCGGACGCCGATGACTTGATGATGGCCGAGAGCGCAGCAGACGAAGATGCTGCGGAAGAAGCTGCTCAAGCCCTAGCGTCGGTCGACAGCGAAATAGGCCGAACAACTGACCCAGTGCGTATGTATATGCGTGAAATGGGTACTGTTGAACTGCTGACTCGTGAAGGCGAAATTGATATTGCCAAGCGCATTGAAGAAGGTATTAACCAAGTTCAGTGCTCTGTGGCGGAATACCCTGAAGCCATTAATTTCTTATTGGATCAGTGGGACTCTTACGAAGCGGAAGAGTTACGCTTAACCGATATTATCTCTGGTTTTATCGACCCGGAAGAGGTCGATGAAGCGCCTGTTGCTGCTACTCACGTTGGTTCTGAACTGCCAGAAGAAGAGCTGGAAGACGAAGACGACGATGCAGACGATGACGAAGAAGAAGAGTCAGATACTGGTATCGACCCTGAATTCGCTCGTGCTAAATTCACCGAGCTGCGTGAACAATACGAAGCGACTCGCCAGGCAATTGCCAAGCATGGTCGTGATGGTGCCGATGCCCGCGTTGAAATTGACAAACTAAGCGATCTGTTTAAACAGTTCCGTCTGGTACCAAAGCAGTTTGACCGTCTAGTTAAAGACATGCGTTCAATGATGCAGCGTGTGCGCGTGCAAGAACGTATTATTATGAAATTAAGCGTTGAACAAGGCGGTATGTCTAAGCGCGATTTCATGAAGGCTTTCGCAAGTAATGAAAACAGCATGGCGTGGGTTGATGCGCAAATTAACTCAGGCGAGAGCTACGCAAGTACAATGAAAGAAACACGCGACGAAATTGAGCGTTGCGTGAATAAGTTGGTCGACGTTGAGAAAGAGACCGGCTTAACCATCGGTAAAGTTAAAGAAATTAACCGCCGTATGTCTATTGGTGAGGCGAAAGCCCGCCGTGCGAAAAAAGAGATGGTGGAAGCCAACCTGCGTTTGGTTATTTCAATTGCGAAGAAATACACCAACCGAGGCCTGCAATTCCTGGACTTAATTCAGGAAGGTAACATCGGCTTGATGAAAGCGGTGGATAAGTTCGAATATCGCCGTGGTTACAAGTTCTCTACCTATGCTACGTGGTGGATCCGCCAGGCAATTACTCGTTCAATTGCGGACCAGGCTCGTACGATTCGTATCCCGGTTCACATGATTGAAACCATCAATAAATTGAACCGTATTTCGCGTCAAATGTTGCAGGAAATGGGCCGAGAGCCGCAGCCGGAAGAACTGGCTGAGCGCATGATGATGCCGGAAGACAAAATTCGCAAAGTTCTCAAAATTGCGAAAGAGCCGATTTCAATGGAAACCCCTATTGGCGATGACGAAGATTCGCACTTGGGTGACTTCATAGAAGACAATACGCTGGATCTGCCTATCGACTCGGCGACCTCTGAAAGCTTGCGTAACTCAGTGCGCGAAGTGCTCGGCGGCCTTACCGCTCGAGAAGCGAAAGTCTTGCGTATGCGTTTTGGTATTGATATGAATACTGACCATACTTTGGAAGAAGTTGGTAAACAGTTTGATGTAACTCGTGAACGAATTCGTCAAATTGAAGCCAAAGCATTAAGAAAGCTTCGTCATCCAAGCCGCTCTGAGCAGCTGAAATCGTTCTTGGATGAGTAAGATATTCTCTGACACAGGAGGCAGCATGGGTAATAACCGTGACAATTGGCCGAAACGTATTATTGACTCGCATTTGCATATTTACGATGACGAGTTTCCGCTAATTGAAAACCAAGGTCATATCCCTGAGCCTTTTTATATTGATGATTATCGGAATTTAACACGTGGCCTGCCTATTGAAGGCGGTGTTATTGTGTCGGGTTCATTCCAGGGCTTTGAGCAGCGTTATTTGAAAGCCGCACTGGAAAATTTGGGTGACAACTTTGTAGGCGTGACCCAACTACCAGGCTCTGTGAGTGATGAAAAGATTCAGCAACTGAACGAACACCGCATTCGTGGCGTTCGTGTGAACCTGAAGCGCGGTGTTCACCGCGACATTGAAGGTATTGTTGAATTTGGTAAGCGTATTTGGGACTTAGCGGGTTGGCATTTGGAAATTTACGTCGACAGCCGCGAGCTTGACGACATGGTGCCTACGCTGCTGAAGCTCCCAAAACTTAGCGTTGACCACTTAGGTATGGCTAAGTCGGGCTTGTCGCAAGTGCGTCGTTTAGCCGAAGGTGGCGTAAGAATTAAAGCCAGTGGTTTTGGTCGCACAGAAGTCAATGTGGCTGATGCTGTTAAAGCGCTATATAAAACTAACCCAGATGCTTTAATGTTTGGCACCGACTTACCAGGTACTCGCAGTAACCGTTCGTTTGAGCCTTCGGACATTACAACCATTGTGAATGCGTTGGAAAGTGCCGACGGTGGTGCAGATGCTGTTGATAAAGTATTTTATCAAAATGCACGCGACTTCTACCAACTTCCTTAATAAGAGCGAGTGACGCAACGTGCAGTCACTCGCAAGCCACACCCGCACTAATCGCTGGTTCGCTATCGCTATTATTGCGATAGCGATAGGTGGTCTGCTGCTGACTTATTGGCAGTCATCCGGTCAGTTAATCAGTCGAACGACAAGCAGCCTTGAGCAAACCTGCGCGGCTGTTCAGCGAACTGTTAGTAACCTCTATCCCTCTTCTGAAAGTAAGCAGCAAGCGGTTAGTAACCCCGAGCTTTTGTATCAGGCTATTAGCGAGTCTATTCGCAATAAGGAACACACGCTTGGCGGCTTTTGGCACATTGAAAATGGATTCATGGGCTACGCGGTAGCCTCTTCACGTGGTAACTCGCAAGACAGCCAGTTAGCCGGAGCTGTCCAACTGGCTATAAGCTCCGCAGCCCGAAAGGCAATTGCTGATAATAAAGCTGCTGCAAATGTCACTGAGCAGCTGCCTATACGTGTCGTGGTGGCATGTCCGGAAAAACAGCACGCTGGGCTTGCCATATGGCTTAGTCATCCCATACAGCCGGTACAGAATTATTTTAGTGTCACTGCAAGCGTGCTATTTGTGTTGCTGGCATTAATTGGTGTTGCCATTATTGTGCGAGAGTCAGCGTTTAATCGGCGTTGGCACAAAGAGCGTGATCGCATTGTGAATGACGCTGAAGATACTAGTAAAGCCGTTTCTGTGACCTCTGAAATAGGTGAAATACAGCCTTTCCTTCTTTTGTTGTATCAAGCACGCCAGCAAGTACAGGCTGCTGAGCGAGAACTCGAGAAAGAAGCTGACAAGCTTCGCCTTGCCTCTGAAAAAACCTTAGCCGGTCGCATGGCACGTTCAATGGCGGCATTAGCTTTGAGTAATTTGGAAAATATCGAGAAACGGTTAAGGGACAGTGATAGCGCTGAATTGAAATCTAAAGTACAAGAGCTTGTGAGCTTGTTTGAAGCCTTCTCACAGCTGTCGCCAGATATGCAGGGGCTTGATAAAAGCGACCTCGAGTTAGAGGCCTGGCTGCAGGATATTGCGGATTATCATGAAAGCTTTTCAGGTGAGAAGAACATTACCGTAACTTCTATTGTCGACGATAATATTCGTGTCACGATAAGCCCATTAGTGTTTCGTTTTGTTTTTGACTTCCTGCTTCGGCATGTCGTGAGGTTTATACCGGTGAACTCCGAAGTGCTGATACAGGCAAATATCGAAGGCAACTTTGTGAATGTGTCCGTGTGCGACGAAAGTAACGGCGTAGCCAAGAAAAACTTAGGAGCTATGTTCGAAACCGATGACGTAAACCCGGACGCTTACGGCGTTGGCTTAAAAGTGATCAAAGACGCAATAAAAAGTCAGGGCGGCGACATAAATTACGAAAAACTTGAAAAAACATCGCGATTTAACGTGCTGATACCCATGACAAAAGGGTAAAAAGTTCGTATAATCTGCGCCGCTTTCAAGCATTCCAACCAGAAATGGCCCCTTAGCTCAGTGGTTAGAGCACCCGACTCATAATCGGTTGGTCCGCAGTTCAAATCTGCGAGGGGCCACCATACTTTTCAAAGACTTAGCTATTATTTAAGTCGTGAAAAGTAAAGTGTCATTTAAAAAAGCGGTAGTTAGAGCGGTAGTTAGCTTTAACGAGCGACCAGTCCCGTTGTTTAAGATCAAAATTATTTAAGAGCCGTAATAGCAAAAAGCCACCCGGGCGGATGGCTTTTCGTAAACTTTATTCTCAAGAGAACTTCCCCTTGGAGCGATGTTCTGCCGGAACAGGATGACGATAAACAGGAAATCTAAAATAATTATTTATCGTATCGATATGCCAGAACTCTCCGCTTGTCATAGGTACTTTCACTCCCTCAGGAAAAGCCTTTGCTGCTATCCAGTTGCGAATGACGCGTTCTTCACGGTTAAACAGGCAGCTAAGGTCCTCAATCGTTAAGAATGCTTTATACATAGCTATCTCCTATTTGCAGTTAGCGTACCCTTTTCGGTTGTTATCTGAACTGTGTAGTGACGCGAAAAAGTTGATCACATCAATTAGTCGCCATTTTCGGTGACAGCCGTCCCGTTGTAATACCGGGGCTGGAGCGAAGCCCGTTCGGTACCAGTCGTACCATGTGCTGGCGGGCACATTGAAAGTGGTGACTATTTGTTTTTTGCTGATCAAAACGGTAGTTAGTAAAGTATGCGCAAGAGCAGGGTGTTCCAGGATTTCACTGGTATTTTTCATTTTAATATACCTTTAAATGAATCAAAAAATTAAAGTGCGAACCGATTTCGTTCGAGAACTATTATCGCTGCAAAAAAGCATCGCATTTTGAACAGACCGGCCGAATTCGGCATGTCTGTTCTGCACACTTAATTAATTTTTGACCGAATTCGGTTGTTATCAACAAAATTCTTAGCGAGATCGTCTTAAGTATCAGATGGTTATACTTAGTTTGGGCTGGTCGATGGAAAAGATGCAGGGCTATGTCACAAAAAGCTTTTGTGACATAGCTATAGAAAAATTATGCGCTTTCCGATGGTGACGAGAGTAAGCGAAGTGGACTGGATGATAAATCTTCGAATTGTTTGACTTCAACTTCATGCTCGGCGTCGCGAATGTACGTAAAGAAGTCAAAACGAGCATTACCTTCTGCAACACGATATTCTCTCAGACGACGTTTGTTATGTACAAACTGCTGATATTCTGAATAGTGTTCGATATCCAAAGCACGAGTTCGATTAAGAATACGTTGCTCAAGCCGGAATGCAGCATGCTCTGACGAGCAGATGTAATAGAACACAAGGTCAACACTCCTTGCCCTATGAATAATATTATGACTGTAGCTAAGTGCACGCTTTCGAGCTGCGCGTTTTAATGCATTATTGACAGATTCTTGATCTCGGCAATTTAATACGACCTTTGTTTTGCCGGTTTTATAAATAAACACTGGCCCAGTAGTGGACTCAAACATGACCCTGTAGACATACACGACCCCATACTCTCGAAAGCGATCGACGCTTGCGGTTCTAACTGAGAATTTTTTAGGGAATGGGCTTTTTACGTTCTTATTTACATATTTGTTAATAACAACGCTACCATCACTAAATTCGGAGGTGACATTAAACCGTATCTTGGCGCTACCGTCGTCTCTCACACCACTCTGGACACGCTCTAAACTAACAAATGAGGGCTCTTCGAGAGGGTATACTGGTACCTCTGACATGGCGAGAGCGAGCTTGCGAGCGTATGCCGGAATAATGTCGGTGATGTCTTTAACATTACGCAAATGGCGAATTGTCGTCGTAACAACAGTGGTTAGAAAAACCACAACGATCGGGTAACGATCATACTGTTTGAAATAGTTTTTAAAGACTTCTCGGTCAGCATCAATAACATCATCAGCGAAAACGACTTTAAAGTTTTTAACGTCTCTTTCGGGATCACGCGCAGCAATAATTTCTCTAACGAGCAGTGTGAACAACGCTTTGCCGGCCTTGGTCGAAAAAGGTAAGATATCAAACGAATACTTGGTTACAGCCTTATTTTTTCGTTTCGCTAGCTCATTTTGGTGCACCTGCCGCAGTTCGATTGCCCTATGAAAAAGCGCTGAGTAGCGACTAGGATTCCCAATATTGTTTAGAAAACTCAAGTCGTCGACGTCTAGATCGTTATCAGTAGATGCTAAAAACTTGTGCAGATTCATTGTGCAAACTCCTTATTCTCAAACGCCCAAAGCGGGTTCTCCCAGGTAATCCAAACCTCATCTAACTTTTTTTGAAGAAATTCAGTTGAAGAAGAGTTGAATGGAAGGCCATAGAAAAACAAGGCTTTACGTACCCAGGTTTTTATTGCTTCGCGGTTGTTCTTCTCATGCCCGTCCCCGACCAGCATCACTGCATCGTCACTGTCTAACTCCATGTATGTTTTACACAAACAGCGGGCAATCTTATCTGCCATCACTTGTTCATCATCGCTCAGAACAATTTGGTGGCGTTTAAAAATGTAAGCTTCTTCAAGTCGTGGTTTCATACAAAACTCCTCGTAAACTTCTGGTGTGATGGTTCCTGGGAAAGATCTCGGGTAACGTAAACGGTGGAGAATGCCAGCTTCTGACAGCTCGTACTTAGCTGTATCGAACTCATGGCTCCGCTTAAAATGTTTGTACAAATCAATAGCCAACGATGGAAATTCCAGTGTTGAAGGGACTTCGCTTTGCTGTGCAAGCTGTGCCTGCCACCAGCCTTGTGCGAACGCAACTGCATTAATTGACTTGTCGTTAAACATATATTGAATAATGCGCGACTTAACCAATAACGCTGAAATAAGTCGGCGGTTTTTAATCTCAAAGTTAATAACTGTCATGTTTCTCTCTCTTTAGCGTGTGATTACAAAACACTGTAAATTTGATCAGTGAGGATCTTGAGAGTCAATAGCCTGAGTAACCGACTTGATCCGTTTTGATCCGACATCGGTTCAAAACGACCAAAATAATTAAATTTATTCTTCGTAAACATGTGTACGGCAACTCAATATCGTTACTTTTATCGTTTAATGCAGACGGAATTTAGTCATTGAGCACCTCCCAACTCATCGAGTAGCTCAGACCAACGCTCTAATATCTCGAGCTTTTCGTCTCGGTAGTCGTATCGGTTGTAGTGCCGGTTAGATACGTCCGAGAAAGCGTGGTTGTGCAGCCGATTCAAATGATTTTCGGTTCCCATTTTGTGGCGTAGCATTAATGTTTTTGCGGTACGCCGAAGGTCGCGAGGCTGGAAGTCTGCAATGCCGTAACGCTTCTGAATTTTTTTGTAAGCGTGCGCCAAGCTGCTCGAAGGGGCTGCTTCGGTAAAAATATTTCGTTTCGGCATAACTAAATCACTGACCCCTGCAAAGCTTTTGAGTTGCTCTAAGTAATTTGTTAGTGGCTGGATGAGTGGAATAATGTGGTCCCGGCCATTTTTCGTAATATCACCGCGCATTAGCCAATCACCAGTTTCAAAGTCTATGTCACTCCATTTAGAGTTGATGATCTCGAAAGGCCTCTGCCCAGCAGAGTAAAGGTGAACCTTAATGAGCAGTCTGAAATCTGCACTGACACCGTTTTTCTGCGAGTCGTTAACCGCTTCGAAAACTTTTTCGAGTTCATTTTCGGTTAATAACCGATCGCGGGGAATTTCAGCATGACGCTGCGTTGGGATGATAGCTACGGGGTTCTTTTCTAAACGAAATAAAAACGACGAACTTTGATCCGCTGGGTTGTTGTCGTGCTTCAGCCCCGCTGAAAATGCAGCATGTAGATAAGCTCTAACGCGGTTGGAGTGAGCGACAGCGCCACGGCGTATCATTACCGCGAGCACTCGCTTTATTTGTTCTGGCGATACCTGGTTCGCAGGCTGGCCCGCAGGAATAATCTGCAGGGCATTGCGTTCAAGGTCTGCTTTTACTTCGTCCGCTGTGCGCCTTCCTTTACGGCGCATGTCGCTTACATAGTATTCAATTAATTCGCCAAAAGTTCCGGTAGTGACACTTTTCGCTTTTGCTGAAATGGCCGTTGGTCCCAAGGTTTTAGGATCAACCCCGTTTGCTACCGACTGAGATAGCAGGTTAGCCTTTGCACGGGCCTTTGTTAATGAAAGATCAGGGAATGCACCAAGCGTGATATAGCTGCGCTTTCCACTAACGTAATAGCGGAATACAAACGTTTTGGTTCCGCTAGGGTAAACAACAACCCCCAGTCGCCCGGTGTTACGTTGCGACGATGTTTCCCACTCTTCATATTTCTTTGAGCGAGGTTCTAGGCCTTTGACGTGTTTAACTGTGAATTGAGCGTATTTCATTTACTCTAACCGTGATAAACCGAACACGGAGCGAGATATATAAAACTTTGCAAGGGGTGGACAAGAACTTCGGATCAAAATGAACCAAGTCGGTGCAAAACTGCTGGTTTTTGAATTCTAAAAGTCAGATAAATTCTGGCTGTAGGGCTGTAAATTTAAATTATTACAACTAACATACAATCATCATACCCAACTGTTGTCCGAGCTAAAATATTGCAAGTATCTGGTAAGCAAGAGTTTAGGCTTAAAATTGGAGATAGGGTCTCCCTATCCGATTTTAGCCGTTGGAAAGTTACAGGGTTTGCTTATAAAAACGGACTGAGCGTTCGCTTAAAACGTAAAGGCTCTGAACGTTATATGGCAATTCATAAAGTGCGGGATGCGAATGGTGTCGCATTGGAGCCTGGAAATAAATACTTGCTAATTCTAGGTGATGAAACATCAAGGTTTGTTTTAAGGTTAAACGTAGTCGGCAACTGTAAAGCATCAGTTATATCAATATATGGAGAAGATAAATCAAGAAAGGTTGGGGGGAAGTGGGCTTCAAAGATTAACTACACAAAATTTTGTGGCACTAAAAGAGCATTTGATCTTGAGCCTGAAGCCGTTGTTATAAAAGTAGGGAATGAGGTAAAAATGCGGGCAGACTTTGGCAGTACTCATTATTATGGGGCGATTGAAATGTCCAATAAAGTTGGAATTGTAGAGTCGATAGAAAAACCAGAGCGTGCACTAGATTGGACGACCACGTTGACCGTGTCCTTTACTGGTATAAGAAAACAATACCGTGTGCATCGGTTCATTGATTCTTCAGGGAACATGATGCAGTTAGGTTGGCATTATCGTATCCAACGAGATCAGAATACCTTTTTTGCCATACCTACTAGACGGATTGATCCGGATCGAGTCGAATGGAGTGACCCTGACCCTGACCCTGACCCTTAGCAATCCTTTTAGCTTGCAAGTTGCGAATGCGTATAAAGTGCTACTTATATTACCATTAGGGTTCTGAGACTGAAGTTAGTTTAGAGTTTAATTCGTAGATCTGACTTTCAACTTTTCTCATAAGTACCGTTTTTTGATCTAGCTCACGTTCGAGCTCTTTTATACGCGACAGAAGTCTATCGCTAGTGGGGTCATTCTCTACTGGTTTTTTATCCTTTGATTCGTTCAGCTCGTTGCGTTCTATACCATTAGACTTTACTGGGTGTTGATAAATTTCGCGCAAAAAGCCCTTGATGTAGTCCTGATAGTATTCGTCAGAGCCTTTGTCCTCTTTTAGTTGTCGTGAAAAAGCTACATGGGAAGACATAAGAACTTGTTTGTAATCGTAATCTTCGGCCAAATTCTTTTGAAATATGTATCGGTTTGCAGCGAACCAAGCTCCAGTTAATAGTACAGGTATTAACGATAGGCGTGCAATTACGTGAGAAATATCAAGGCTAGACGATTCTATTATTTTATAGCCGATATACAGAGCGCCTGCTATAAACGCAGCAGCAAGCAGAACCCATAGCAACGAAGCTTTCGAGCCTGCTTTCGAGAGTGTTCAATATTCTGTGTCAGCCAAGTTTTCATAAATCTATGTGGCCATCCAGTCGACCTTCAAAGTGGATGGTTAGCTGAGACAGTGT
>NZ_FNCB01000003.1 GCF_900100855.1 Idiomarina zobellii | reverse complement strand
CTGGCCCGAATCTCCTGGGCTATGCTACACAAGCAGCAGGAATTTAAATTGAATTAAAACAGTATTTAAGTCTCATCCAGCAATGCGTAGTTGCATGGTGCAACAGGTAAAACCGACCCTTGAGATGCCGAGAGAACCTAGTGAGTTATAACTCAGAAGGGACGATATAGCGCCAAGGGTGCGGTTATCCATGAAGGCCAGAGCTCACTGAGGAATCACTTGCAGCTCAAAACAGGCCGTATATACGAGTGCAGTTTTATCCTGTCCACCTCACGCAAAGCTGGTTAGCAACAAGGTGAAATTATGTAACTAAACAACTTGCGTAATGTGAGGTGTCCATATATGGGTTAACGGCGTCTCTCTGGTAACAGATACCCGGCCCGGAGAGAGCGTTTCCCTGCTGTCCGCTAAACCACTTTGGAGTACCTATTCTGGCCGTGGTCCAGATATTCGTCGAAACAAGCACAAATGCTGCGTACCCAAAGGCGGCCTAATTCTGTGACGCGAAGTTTTTTGTCGGAGACGTCGACTAAACCGTCTTCAATAAATGGTTTCAGTAGCGGTATGGCTTCGGCGAAATGTGCCCAGAAATCATCGATATTCCACTGTGATTTAAAGGCTTCTATATCGAGCTCAAAGTGGCAGATGACTTGTGAAATAAGTGCTGCACGCACTTTGTCTTCGTCGGTTAATGCCATGCCTTTAACAATGGGCTTTTGTCCGCTATCTATCATTTTGTAGTAAGCCGGTAGCTCTTTTTCATGCTGCCATAGCACACCGTTAACCTGGCTAATAGAGGACACGCCTAAGCCTAGTAATGCGTCCTGACCGTCTGTGGTGTAACCCTGGAAGTTACGTTGTAAGCGACCTTCGCGTTGGGCAATGGCTAAGCCGTCGTCTTTTTTAGCAAAGTGGTCCATGCCAATAAACTGATAGCCGGCGTCGTTGAGCTGAGTAATGGCTTGTTCGAGCAAGCTCAACTTAACTGACGGCTGTGGAATGGACTCTTCGGGTATTTTCTTCTGACCGGCGAAGCGCTGTGGTAAATGCGCGTAGCTGAATACGGAAATGCGATCGGGATCCATTTCAATGACTTGCTCTATCGACTTCTTAAAGGTTTCCGGGCGCTGGTACGGCAGGCCATAAATTAAGTCGAGGTTAATTGAGTCAAAGCCCAGCTCTTTGCTGAGTTTTAACTGATGTGCAATAAGGTCGACATCCTGCACGCGGTTAATGGCAATTTGTACTTTTTTATCAAAGTCCTGTACGCCATAACTGACACGGTTAAAGCCGAGTTCGCGCAAGTGACGTAGTTTCTCATCGCTGCAGCTGCGCGGGTCTATCTCAATGCTCACCTCTGGGTTTTCGGCAAAGGTAAAGTGCTGATGAACCAAGTCCATCAGCCGTGTCAGTTGTTCCTCGGTCAAAAAGGTAGGCGTTCCCCCACCTAAGTGAATTTGACGAATTTTCTTGTTTTTAACTAATGGCTGATACATCGCCATTTCTTGTGCGAGGTAGTCTAGATATTTGTCCGCTTTATGCTGGTGGCGGGTAATAACCTTGTTGCAGCCGCAGTAATAGCAGAGCTTATGACAAAACGGCAAATGCAGGTATAAGCACAGCTCATCGCCGGCGGTTTTCAGTGCATTGGCAATGCGATCTTGAGAAAACTGTTCAGACAACATTAATGCCGTTGGATACGATGTGTATCTCGGGCCATTAATATTGTATTTAGTAATTAACCTTTTGTCCCACTTAATAACTGACATATGAACCTCAAATTCAGACTAATCTCCGTGTATTTTAACACTGAGGCCATTTGTACAGTTCCGAAGCAGGTGACTTAGATCAAAGTTCTTCCTTTTATAAATTTAAGGAGAATCAGTTTTTGTTTTCGGTGGTGACTCTGGTCGACTAGCTAACCAACTTCCGACGGTAATTAAAACGAGTCCCACGATTACTTTTAGCCAATTTGCGACTTGAGGAACAAATAGCCAAAGGACTACATAACCACAAGCCATCATGATTAGGGCATAGGCTTTAGAGCGTCGTTTAATGACTCGATACTCCCGCCATACCTGAATATCTGAACCGTACTTAGGGTGATTGATTAACCATGACTCGAGCCTTGGCCAGCCCTTACTCGCGGCCCACAGCGCAGCAATGAGAAACGGAACAGTCGGCATAACCGGTAACGCAATCCCAATTAACCCCAGCAAAACAAAAAATGCAGCAAGTGATCGCCAAAGTATCTTAATGAATAGCTCTCGGGTCATTACTTCCTTTCCGATTAAATATGCATGTTTAGGGGTAATTAGTAGTTCTGCTTAAAGTACATTACTTTTTCTAAATAACGACGACTCTCTGCCAATGGGTGTTTCGATATTAAGCTCTGGTAAACAAGGCCGGGCTGGCTTCGGTTTATTATTTGTAAAGCTCGGCTGCGGTTGCTGGAAAATGTTTTTAGTACATTACCGGCGCCGCCGTTGTAGGCTGAAATAATAGCATACTCTCGGCTATTCGGGTTTGAAACAGCCTTTAAATATTGAGTATTTAATATGTGAAGGTAGGCGCTGCCAATGTCGATATTTTGTGCAGGATCAAACAGCTGTTGAGAAGTGGGCTGTCCCGGTATTTTTCGAATGCGCTCGAACACGTCACGGCCGGCGGTTGATGGAACAACTTGCATTAAGCCATAGGCATTTGCGTGACTTACCGCATAAGGATTAAAACTGCTTTCCGTTTCAATAATGGCGTAAATTAGTTCAGGTTCAATCTTATACCGTTGGGCGGCGGCTATAACGTAGTCTGAATATTGGTGCTTTCGTAGTGACTTATGTTCGTCGACAAGTGGGATTCTTACCTCGTAAACATCTGTGTCCTTGGCCTGACGAATCTGAAGCTTATTCTTTACTAAATATTTCGCAAAACGATTCGCCCTCCATTGGTATTCAACTACGACACCGTCATGGTCAACGACTTGCCCGCTTAAAAATGGTTTGCCGGAGCCCTTTGGCTCTTTGGCTGTAAATATATCGACGGCAGTTAAATCTGACGGTGTTAGTAATGTGCGCACGATTGCTGCTTGCAGCTTTTGTCGGATCTGAGTTTCGGTTTCGCCGTCCTGTAACGTCGCAACAGTGAGTAATCCTTTTTCAAAGTCGACCACGGCTTTGGCATGAAAGTTATCGCTGTATTTAACGTATTTTTTCGCGCTGGGAACCGTGTTTTCCTCGTCGCCCCAAATAGCTTCAGCAACGGCACGCAGGTCACGCAAAGCCTCGCGTAAGTCTTGAATGTCGCTAATAAGCAGTTGTGGGTTGTTGCGGTAGCTTTGCAAACGTTCACGTGCCATAGATTCCACTACGGCGGTTGGATCGTTACCGCTAAGAACGCCGGAATTAATCACGCGTTTTACGTTATTAGGTGTTATTTGGCATCCGGCCAACACTAACATTGTGGCTATAGCCGCCAGCAGCGTGGTTAATTGAGTCTTTTTATTCATAGCGCCTAAATTGAGCTTCACTTCCCTTGTTCAAGCTTTTACATTAGGGGAACATAAAAAGAAACCCTAAACACTATTAAAAGGTGTATTGAACAACAGGAATAACCATGCGCAGTCTCAAAATTGCGGCGCTTGTCGCCGCTTCTTGGTTTGTTTTTCCCTCACATGCCCAGCAACTGGCTGGGGAAAGCTCACTGCTACCTGAAGCCAACTATGCCGATTCGGAAGTAACGGTCGAGCAGGTGCTTGGTTATCCAATAGGTACCAAGATAACGAGCTCGGCAGACATGAGTCGCTATTTTGAGGCGTTGGAAGCGGCTTATCCTAAGCAGGTGAAGCTTTTGGAGTACGGCGAAAGCTGGGAAGGTCGCACATTGTATTATGCGGTTATTTCCAGCGAAGAAAATATTGCCGACTTTGACGGCTTTATGCAGGGTATGCAGTCACTCGCGGATCCGCGCAAGACCAGCCGAAGTGAGGCAGAAAAGCTGATTAACGAACTGCCGGGTAGTATTTGGCTGTCGTATGGTGTTCATGGCAATGAAATTTCGTCGCCGGAAGCCTCTATGATGACGGCGTATCATTTGTTGCATGACCAACGCGAGCAAACGCAGCGCTGGTTAGACAACACCATGGTCTTTATTGACCCACTGCAAAATCCGGACGGTCGGGCACGTTTTGTTGACCGCTATTACATGAGTGTTGGCATGGAGCATTCGGGTGATCGCCGCAGTGCGGAACATAACGAGCCCTGGCCAAACGGGCGCACAAACCATTATTTATTCGATATGAACCGAGACTGGATTGCGCTGACGCAACCAGAAATTAGCGGTCAAATTGATGCCTTGCTGAAATACTACCCGTTGGTGTTTGTAGACCTGCATGAAATGGGTGGTGATTCTACCTACTACTTTACGCCGGAAGCCCGTCCTTATAACCCGTTAATTACAGAGTCTCAGCGCGAAAGCCTGAACTGGATAGGCAAAAATAACGGCCAGTGGTTCGACAAAAAGGGGTTCGACTACTTCACGCGCGAAATTTTCGATGCGTTTTACCCGGGCTACGGTGCCAGCTGGCCGCTCTATTATGGTTCGGTGGCAATGACTTACGAAATGGCGTCCGCTCGCGGGCATTTGTTTAACCGCAAAGACGGTGACGTACTGACCTATGCCGACGGGGTTCAGCAGCACTTTATTGCGTCTATTTCGACCATTCAAACAGTGTCAGAACGTCGTGAAGCGTTACTACAGAAATTCTGGAATTATCGTAAATCCGCCGTGGAAGCGGGTGAAGACGGCGACGTTCGTTCGTTGATTTTACCGGCAACAGATGACCCGGCTGGCGCACGTAAACTAGCGTCTTTGTTGGTTGAGCAGGGGGTTGAAGTTAAGCAGGCAGAGCAGGCCTTTGAAGTGTGCGACGTTGACTACCAACCGGGCGCTTATATCGTTGATATGGCACAGCCGTCGCATCGTCTTATTCGCACACTGATGGACGAACAAGTCGACATGGCGGACGACTTTTTAAAAGAGCAGGAACAACGCCGCAAGAACAACCTGCCAGACCAAATTTATGACGTAACTGGCTGGTCGTTACCACTAATGTTTAACGTGGACAGCCACAGCTGTGATGACTTGCCTGACGTAAAAACCGCTATGGTTGAAGAAGGTCGCATTGCCCCGGGTAAAGTGATTAATCCGGACGCAGAAGTGGCTTATTTAGTGCGTTGGGGCGACATGAACGCGGGGCGCTTTTTAACTTCTGCCTTACGTGAAGGCTTAAGTGTACGCCAAAGCGAGTTAGCCTTTACTCATGAAAAAGCGGGTCAATTCCCAAGTGGTTCTCTTATTCTGAGGGTTGCGGATAACGGTAGTGAGTTGTCACAAACTCTGCAAAAACTGGTAGAAGAGTCCGGCGCGACAGTGGAAGGCGTTGATACCAGCTGGATTACTGAAGGCCCAAACTTTGGCTCTCATAATGTCAGTCAGTTAGAAGCGCCGAACATTGCCATTGCCTGGGATGAACCGGTGAGTGCGTATAACGCTGGCCACACGCGTTTTGTGATTGAGCGTCAAATGGGTTACCCGGTAACCGCAATTCGCACCATGCAGTTGATTCAGGATGATCTGAACGGCTTGGACGTGTTGATTTTACCGGAAGGTGGTTATGACGGTGTGTTCACCGACAGCACTATTGAGAAGTTGAAACAGTGGGTGTCAGACGGCGGCGTGCTATTGACCTTAGGTGGTGCGTCAGCCTGGGCTGTCGATGCCGGTCTTCTTAATACCAAGCTCGAGCGCAAAGTACCGGAAGAAGGTGTGGAAAAACCGGCAGAGGAGTTAAAAATTGACGGCAAAGTGATTGAAAGCCGGGAACAATTTTTAACGGAAATAAAACCACATGGCGCTGATCCAGACTGGGTGCCTGGTGCGCTGTTAAATGCGCAAGTCGATACTGACCATTGGTTAAGTGCGGGTGTAAAACCGCAAGTCGTCAGCATTTATAACGGCAACGACGTGCTGACCCCTATCGACATTAACCATGGCCGCAACATTGCATGGTTTGCCGACGCAGACACTATGCTGGCAAGTGGTTTCTTATGGGATGATATTGCTAAGCAGCTGCCTTATAAGCCGTTGTTAATATGGCAACCCAGTGGAAAAGGTATGGTAATTAGTTTTACTCAGGAGCCAACCTACCGCGCATACATGGATGGCTTGAATACCTTATTAATGAATGCACTATTTTTAGCACCAGCGAAAGCGCAATAGGAGCGAACTATGGCTGAATTTGGCGTTATTGGTTTAGGGCGTTTCGGCGCCCGGACTTCAATGGAGCTTTTAGACCTTGGACACTACGTCATTGGTGTCGACTCAGATGAAAAAGCTGTTGAAGCCATGGCGGAAGTGCTGACGCATTCGGCCATAGCCGATGTGACCGATGAAAAAGCACTACAAGAGCTCGATTTAGCCAATTGCGAAGTCGTCTTAGTGGCTATTGGCGAAGATCTTCAAGCCAGCTTACTCTGTGTTTTGCACCTGAAAAGCATTGGTGTAAAAGAAATTTGGGCCAAAGCCACGTCTAAGTCACACCATCAGATTCTCTCCAAACTGGGGGTAAGCCGCATTATTCATCCGGAAGAGGAAATGGGCATTCGTGTAGCGCAGTCACTGAACTACCCCATGGTGAATGAGTATATGTCGCTTGGGCATAACTGGTTTTGTGTGGAAATCAGTATTGGCGAGTATTTAAAAGGTAAAAAATTGCGCGATGTTTCCTCTGAAGACTCTGAATTTTTTCACATGTTGCTGCTGAAAAAGCGTGATGAGGTAACAACTAATCCGTCAATGGATATGGAGTTGGAAGGTAATGAAACTTTGGTAATGGCAGGTAGTTTAAAAGCTCTGAAGTCCATTGCACCTAAACTGAAAGAGCCTTCATGAAACAGTGGGTTCCCTCGTTAGCTTGGTTATACAGAAAGCCCGGCCGGCGCAAGCGTCGGGCTTTTAAAGCCAGCCCGCCGGTCATTTTGTCAGGAGGCTTTGCCTGCCTGATTCTATTGGGTACTTTGTTGCTGAAAATTCCGGGAGCCACGGAGCAGCCTATCACTTGGTTGGAAAGCCTGTTTACTGCAACGTCGGCCGTAACTGTAACCGGGTTGGTGGTAGTGGATACCGGCGCAACGTACAGCGTATTTGGGCTGACTGTGTTGGCTGTGTTGATACAGGCGGGCGGCTTAGGTTTTATGACCTTCGCGGTGTTGGCCGCTATGTCGCTTGGTGGCCATGTCGGACTTCAGCATCAGTTAATGGCTAAAGAAGCCATGCATCAAACCAGTCTTGCCAATATTGGTCGTACGGCTAAAGCAGTGGTGTCTTTGGCACTGACGGTTGAGGCCGTTGCCGTAGTGGGTTTAACACTCACCTGGTGGGGTGATAAAGGCTTTGTAGACGCCTTATCGGAAGCGGTATTTTACGCCATTTCTGCCTTTAACAGCGCCGGCTTTGTGCTCTCGCCTAATGGTTTAGTCGATTACGCTAGCAGTATTCCAGTGAACCTTATTGTCAGCATTTTATTTGTCATTGGTGGCTTGGGCTTCTCGGTTATTACTAACATTGCGGAGAAGCGGCGTTGGCATGACTTTTCGGTGTATACCCGCGCGATTTTAATCGCCACGCTAATTATTAATGTGCTCTCTGTGGCCATTATTTGGTTGTTAGAAATGAACAACCCGGCCACCTTTGCTAATTTGAGTATTGGGGATCAGGCAATGGCGGCCTGGTTCCAGGCAACAACCCCCCGTTCGGCAGGTTTTAATACGGTTGATACCGGCGCTATGACAGAAGCCAGTGCCGTATTCACGCTATTGCTCATGCTGATTGGCGGCGGCTCAATGAGTACTGCGGGCGGTATTAAGTTAGGCACCTTTATTGTGCTGTTAGTGGCAACCTACGCTTTTTTAAGACGCCGCGAACACGTGACTTTGTTGAACCGAACTGTGCCACAGGAAATTGTGATGAAAGCGCTGGCGGTGACCTTAGTTACGCTCACTTTAATGTTCCTTGGCATATTTATCCTAATGATTTTGAATCCGCTGCCGTTTATAGATATAACCTTTGAAGTTTTATCTGCGTCGGCAACAGTGGGACTTTCTCGTGGCATTACTGCCGATGTTACTGCCGCAAGTCAGGTAGTATTAGTATTTTTAATGTTTGCCGGCCGTGTTGGGCCACTGACATTGGCCTATTTTTTAGCGACGCCGCGTAAACGACACATACGTTTCCCTGAAACAGATATTCAGGTTGGTTAAGCAACACTTATAATAAAAAGCGATTAAAAATCATGCTGAAGAAACTGAAGTTCACTCAAAAAGTCATTGTCGCTGCATCGGCGATACTGGTGTTGGTCTTAGGTATTTTTACCTTGACTAATTTTTTGCAAATGTCGACGCAAACTCGGACGGAGCTTCAGCAGCAAATGCAGGCATTGTCGGACTCGGTGTCGAACAATATCTCACAATGGTTTAACGACCGCATGAGTATCGTGCAGGCCACTGCCGATGCTTATAAAACCGCTGATTCAACCGAGCGTGCACTGGAGCGTGTGCAACAGTCAAAAGCGGCAGGCAATTTTAAAAACGTGTATTACGGGTTAATTGACGGGACCTTCTTGCTCGATGACACCAACATTGACTTGCCTGACGACTACGATGCCCGCACACGCCCCTGGTATCAGCTGGCGGTCGATGAGGGACAGCCGACTTACACTACCCCCTATATTGATGTAACCACTAATGAGCTTACTATTACTGCCGTAGTCCCAATGGAACGCAATGGTCGTTTAGTGGGTGTTGCCGGTGGCGATATGATGCTGGACGATATTTCCGCCATTATTAATGACATTGACTTCATGGGAATGGGACAGGCGTTTCTGGTCAGCGACAGCCGGAATATTCTGGTTCATCCGAACAATGACCGCATAGAAACTTCTCTGAATGACTACATAGACAGTTCGGTGTCGTTTTCCCCGACTTTTAAAGAATACGAGGTCGATGGTCAGGACAGCTTGGTGTCTTTCCATAAAATTAAAGGCATTCAAGGCGTCGACTGGTATTTAGGAGTCGTCATTGACCGCACGAAAGCTTATGCCGATGTGTCTACCTTTGGTTGGACAGCTATTGTGTATCTAGTGCTGGGTATTGTCGCGGTTGTTGTGTCCATGAGCTGGCTATTACGACTGCTACTAAAACCACTTAACCGACTGAATGAAGCGGTAACCGATATTGCCCGCGGTGAAGGCGATTTAACGCAGCGATTGCCAGTGGAATCTGATGACGAATTTGGTGTTGTCTCACAACGGATGAATGAGTTTATTGAGCGTATTCAAAATGCCTTACAAGAAGTGACAAACGCTGCGAAGCAGGTTGAGCAAAACATTCAGAGTATGACTAAGGCCAGCGACGATTCGATGCACATAGGTCATGAGCAAGCGAACAAAGCGAACTCTGTGGCTACGGCCATCAACGAGCTTGGCGCGAGTGCAACTGAAATTGCCGACAGTGCGGCGAAGGCGTCTGCGCAGGCTAGCACCGGTAGTGAAAAAACCACTGCGGCTCAACAGGCGTTGCAACACAATCGTCAGCAAATTCAGCACTTGTCTGAACGAATGGACGCATCAGGGCAGGCGATTGGGAAACTCGACGAAGACACGCAAAACATTGGTCAGATTATTGAAGTGATTAAAGGCATTACCGAGCAAACAAACTTGCTGGCACTTAACGCCGCGATTGAAGCTGCGCGAGCCGGTGAAGCCGGTCGTGGCTTCGCTGTTGTCGCCGATGAAGTTCGTAACTTAGCCCAGCGCACCTCTGATTCGGCGGCCGAAGTTGAAAACATGATTGAGGAAGTGCGGCAGGGCACTAAGTCAGCAGTCAGCGTCATTGAAGAAAGTCGTGAAATTAGTGACGCTTGCGTACAAAGTGCTGAGGAGTCTGCTGAGCACATGAGCGAAATTGATGCCATTATTTCGCAAATTGACGAGGTCAACCATTCGGTTGCGTCTGCAACAGAGCAGCAAACCTCAGTGATCCAAACGCTCGATAAAGACATTATGGATATCAGTAGTATGAACGAGCAAAGTGTTGCTAATCTGGATAATACCCAGCAAGCGTGTGGCGAGTTAAGCCGTGCATTTGAACGCTTGGAAGAATTGGTGACACAGTTTAAACTGAATTGATACATCTCAAATAACGGAGTTTTATATGAATAAGGCTTGGATGATTGGCGCAGTTGCGCTTATAGGTACGCCGGTACTGGCAACCGCTGAAGCTGCTCAGATGGAAAGAACGGAAGCGTCAGCGAATGCACAGGCTTATATTATTTCACCCCAAGACGGTGAAGTGGTTGGCGAAACCTTTAAAGTGAAATTTGGCTTGAACGGTATGGGCGTTGCTCCAGCGGGTGTTGATGTTAAGCATACCGGGCATCACCATTTATTAATCGATAAAGACGAACTGCCAGCTATGGACAAACCTATGGGTGGTGACGTTATCCACTTTGGTGGCGGCCAAACAGAAACTATGGTGACTTTGGAGCCGGGCGAGCATACTTTGCAACTTATCCTGGGTGACAAAAACCACGTACCACACGACCCTGCGGTAGTGTCTAAGAAAATCACCATTACCGTTAAAGACGACTAATCGAGCTCGAGCTCAAGTTGCAGCTGTTCACTGGGATCAGGTAATGCAGCACTGATCCCTAACAGCCTTACCCCTTTCCTTTTACCCCGTTGCCAGGCTTCGCTCAGCAACTCATAAAACAAACTGGGTGACACAAACTGAGTGCTTCTTGATACTGTCGTTTGAGTAAAGTCTGAGAACTTCAGTTTTAGCGTCTGGCTTCGTATGGGTTGTTCTCGCCAGTGTTTTACTTTCATGCGTTCACGAAGTTTTGGCAGTAAGTTTTCCTGAACGTAAGTTTGTGCGGTGGACTCTAGCTTCATGTCAGACGTTAATGTCTGCTCCACACCAACGCTTTTGCGGATACGTTCAGTAACTACTTCCCGCTTGTCGCGACCATGGCAGCGCTCAAACAAAACATAACCCGCTTTTTCGCCCAGTATCTCCTGAAGTTGTCGCAGTTCTATGTTTTGAATGTCCTTACCTGTCATTAAGCCATAGTTAGTAAGTACTTGCTGACTCTTAGGGCCAACGCCGGGTATTTGCTTGAGGTTGAGTTTGGCTATGTAGCCGAATACGTCGTCAGGAGGTACGACAAACTGACCATCCGGTTTGCGTTCTTCACTAGCGATTTTTGCGACCATTTTTTGATTGGAGATGCCTGCCGAGCCGGTTATTCCTAGCGAACGAATACGCTCTCTCACGGCGTTCATAGTTAGTGTCGCACTTCCCCGATAAAGTTCGTTATGGGTCAGGTCGAGGTAGAATTCATCAATAGATGCGGGCTCTACTCGGTGAGTGACTTCATAAAGAACGTCCAGTACTTGGTTGGATAGTTCGCGGTAATAACTGCCGTCGGGTTTGACGAAGGTCAGTTGCGGGCAAAGTTTTCGTGCCTGACTGCCGGGCATGGCACTGCGAACGCCGTATTGACGTGCCAGGTAATTAGCTGTGGCAACCACACCGCGCTCGCCGCCACCACCGACCGCAAAAGGCCGATTCTTAAGCTTTGGGTTACGCAATTCTTCCGCAGATGCGAAGAAAGCATCCAAGTCAAGAAGAGCAATTTTTCGGGCAATTTCAGCCAAGTGTTTATCCTTTGCGCATTTGTGGTTATAATCGCATCCACTAACTGGGCGTGCAAGAACACCAGCCATTTTAGGAGAAACCAGTGAGAGTTATGAATTCATTCTTTGTTAAAAGTGTTTTAGGTACTTTGTCTTTGTTTTTTACGCTGTCTGTAAGCGCAGCGTCAGTGCAAGACGACATGTCTCGTGAAGCTATCGCTGAGCGCATTAAGCCTATTGGTAAACATTATGTGGCTGGTGAGAGCAGTGCTGCGGAAGAAAGCAGTGGCCCGCGCTCAGGTCAGCAGGTGTATGATAAGTTCTGTACTGCCTGTCATACCAGTGGTGTTATGGGTGCACCGAAAATTAACAATGCAGCAGACTGGGAAGAGCGTCTGGCTCAGGGTATGGATACTGTATTGAAGCATGCAGTTGAAGGTTTTAATGCGATGCCGCCCAAAGGCACTTGCAGTGACTGCTCTGAAGAAGAAATTCAGGCCGCAATTGACTACATGACGAAAGATATCTAAGTCAAAAATTCTATTGTAAATGTCATAAAAGGTCGCTTGTTGCGACCTTTTTTAACGTCAATTGACGTGATCTCCTATTATTTTTTCTCTGAATATTCAAATTTTTTCGCAAAATCTTTCCAAACGTCTGACCACTGTCTATACTACCTACCTGTTAAAAAAGTTAACATCTGTTGATTAAGTGTACTTGGCAGGGAGAGTCGTGCTTAAAGGTAAGCAGAAATGACAAAAGGAAAGGTAAGTAACGCGCAAATTCAGCAATTACAGACTGAAAATGAGCGCTTACAAAGGGTCATTGATAGGCTTAAAGGCCTGACCCAAAAATACCGATCCGCTGAAGTGGTTCAAAAGGCGCTGTTTCGTATTTCGGAACTGGCGGCGTCTGCGCGCGAGATGGATAACTTCTACCGTTCCCTGCATGAAATTATTGGCGAGCTGATGTATGCGCGTAATTTCTACATCAGTTTGTATGACGCGAAAGACGAAACTGTCGACTTTGTTTACTTTGTCGATGAAGTGGACCAGGACACCCTGTTTGAACAAGTACCTATTGACCAGCTAAGCAAAGGCCTAACTGGTTATGTGCTAAGGAAAGGTCAGTCACTGCGCTGCCCGCCAGAGGTCTATCAGCGTTTAATTGAACAAGGTGAAATTGAAGGGCTCGGTGCGGAGCATAAAGACTGGCTGGGTGTACCGCTTAAACATGGTGAAGCCACCATCGGCATTATGGTTGTGCAAAGCTACAACGAAGACGTGCGTTATGACAGTGCGGACGAGGACTTGTTAATGTTCGTGTCTCAGCACGTTGTTAATGCGCTCGAACGTTTGAAGCAACGCGACTTAATGCAAAGTGAAATTGAGCATCAAACGGCTGAGCTACGCCATGTCAACGAAAGTCTGATGAGCGAAATTACCATTCGCGAACGCGCGGAGCAGCAGACCTCGGTACTTTTTGCCATTTCGGAGTTAACCAATACGTCAGACGACATGGGTGCGTTTTACCGGCAGCTGCACCGACAAATTGGTAAGCTTATTCATGCTGACAACTTCTATGTTGCGCTACTGTCTGACGATAAGAAATTTATTCACTTCCCTTACCACGTCGATGAAACCGGTAATAAAGCAGAGAAAAGGCGGGTGGGTAAAGGCTTAACCGAGTACGTCATTAAAAAGCGGGAACCTGCTTTTATTGATTCAGGCAAACGTCAGCAGTTGCTTAAAACCAATGAGATAGAGCTAGGTTTTGGCGGCATGAAACTCGCCAAGCAGTGGCTGGGCAGCCCGCTGATGATGAACGGCCAAGTGTTTGGTGTTATAGCGGTCCAAACCTACGATGGTGAGTTCTTGTACCAAAGTGATGACCTGGAGCTGCTGAACTTCGTATCGCAACATGTTGCGGTGGCGATTGACCGCAAGCGCTCAGCCGAAGAAATACAACGCGTAAACCAATTCCTTGAAAAGAAAGTCGCAGAGCGCACCGAAGAGCTAGTCTCGGAAATTGAACGACGCAAGAAAACCGAGTCAAACCTGTTCCACGCTGCGCACCATGACAACTTGACTGGGTTGCCGAATCGGATTTTATTTAATGAACGCTTAAAGCAAGCCGTTACGCACAAACGACGACACCCGGAGCATCATTTTGCGGTGTTGTTTGTCGACTTAGATCGCTTTAAAAACATCAACGATACCCTGGGCCACTCAGCGGGTGACGAATTCCTGTTGGAAGTCAGTAAGCGTATTGGTAGCTGTGTGAGAGATAACGACATGGTCGCTCGTTTAGGCGGAGATGAGTTCGTTATTCTGCTGGATACCATTACCTCTATTGAGGACGCAAAAGACGTTGCTAAACGCATCATTCAACAAATGAATGAACCATTCCAACTGAACGGACAAGAGCATTACTCGGGCGCAAGCATTGGTATTGCCGAGTGCCTTGAGAAAACAGACTCAGCAGAGCGTCTGCTGCGTGACGCCGATGCGGCGATGTATCAGGCGAAAGGCATGGGACGTGGTCGCTATGTGCTATTCGATGACAGTATGCACGAGTCTCTGGTGGATAGCGTCAGAAAAGAAACGGCGTTGCGACATGCGAAAGTTGAGCAAGACTTTGCGGTAAATTATCAGCCTATTATGCAAATCGATACAGGCGAGGTCAGAGGTATTGAAGCGCGTATTGAGTGGCAAGACCCGCGTTATTCATTCGACAGCAGTGAACTGCTACCGCTTGCAGAGCGCACCGGGCTTATTGTGAAGCTCGACCGTTATGCACTCAAAACCGCGTGTCAGTGGGTTGCGAACAAAGGTCTTCCGCAAGACGTTTTGCTGCATGTGAATTTGTCCGTGCGTCATTTGCTTAAAACAAGTCATTTGAACGAGCTGGTTAACATTGTTCTGGATAACGGTGTTAAACCAGAGCAGGTGGCGTTGGAGTTTGATGAAACCTCATTAGTGCAGGACGGTCGCCGTGTGTTGGCCAGCCTGAGGCGTTTATCCGAGTTTGGCTTTACGTTGGCAATAGATAACTTTGGCAGCGGCTCAGGGCCATTACAGTTCTTATATAACTTCCCGTTCAGTATTTTAAAACTGGACCATCACTACATAGCACGCCTGGGTAGCAATTCGCGTGCGCAGGCCATGCTTAAACATATTGTGACGCTTTGCCACGAGCTTGATATTCAGGTTTATGCTGACGGCTTAGAAACCGAAGGTCAAAAGCAGGATGTCGAAGAACAGGGGGTTGTCATAGGCCAGGGCAGTTATATTAATGCTAACTATGAAGTGGAACTGAAAAAAGACGACGGCAGTAACTTCGTCTGCGCTTAAGACTTCTTCAGCGCATTCTTTAGCATTTCCAGCCCCTGACTTCTTTGCTCTTCCCGCTCTTCATCGGTTTTCTGCTTGCGGTGTTCCCACTCTAAGTCATCCTGAGGCAGTTCTAACAAGAACCGACTGGGCTGCGGCTCAAGCTTCTCCCCAAACTGACGGCGCTCTTTGGCCATAGTGAAGACTAACTTATGCTGTGCCCGTGTTATGCCCACGTAAGCAAGCCGACGCTCTTCTTCAATATTGTTTTCATCAATGCTGCTTTGATGCGGCAGTAAGCCTTCTTCCATGCCCACCAAAAACACGTAAGGAAACTCCAGACCTTTGGACGCATGCAGAGTCATTAACTGCACCTGCTCAAACTGCTCGTCGTCTTCGTTGCGGGACATCATATCGCGCAGTGACAAGCGGCTGACGACCTGGTCCAGTTCCATAGGCTCATGTTCGGCATCGCCTTTTAGCATATCGGATACCCAGCGATGCAGCTCATAGACGTTTTTAACGCGCATCTCAGCGGCTTTGGCACTGGGACTTTGTTCAAACAACCAGTCCTCATAGCCGATATCGCTCAGCAGTTGTCGTACGGCATCTCCTGCACTTTCTTGATGATCAGCCTGACGGGCGAGGGTATCTATCATATTACGGAACACGTCCACATGCTGAAAAATGCCGGTGCTGAGCTGCGTTTTTAAATGCGGTGACTGGCAGGCCTCAAATAAGCTACAACCGAGCTCCTGTGACAAACGCCCAATACGCTCCACGGTTTGCGGACCAATGCCACGGCGCGGGGTATTAATGATCCGCAAAAACGCCGTATCGTCGGTGGGGTTCACCAGCAACCGAAGGTAAGCCATAATGTCTTTGACTTCTGCACGGGCAAAGAATGACTGACCGCCGGTTATTTTGTACGGAATGCGGTTGTTCATCAGAGCTTTTTCAAACAGGCGCGACTGATGGTTACCCCGGTATAAAATGGCAAAATGGTGATACGGCGTTTTACGTAAAAAACGGTGCTTCACAATCTCGGCCACCACGCGCTCTGCTTCGTGCTCTTCATTTCGGCCAAAGATAACACTCAGCGGTTCACCGTATTCCATCTCAGAAAACAGCTTTTTCTCAAAGACGTGTGGGTTATTTTCAATGAGGATGTTCGCCGCCTTCAGAATGCGTCCGTGGGACCGGTAATTCTGCTCCAACTTCACCACTTCCAGCTGCGGAAAGTCCTGCTTTAACAGTGCCAGGTTCTTCGGCTGCGCACCGCGCCAGGAGTAAATGGACTGGTCGTCGTCACCCACCACGGTAAAACGGGCACGCTCGCCCACCAGTAATTTAACCAGCTGGTACTGACTGGTGTTAGTATCCTGATACTCGTCCACCAATAGGTACTGAAACTTTTTCTGCCAGCGCGCGCGGGCGTTTTCATTGGTTGCCAGCAATTGCGTCGGCAGACGAATCAGGTCATCAAAGTCGACGGCATTACAGGCGCTCAGGTTATTCTGGTATTGCTGATAAACCTGCGCGAAGGCATTCTCCTGATCGTTTCCGGCTTTTTCTAAGGCCTGCTCGGGCGAGAGCATGGCGTTTTTCCAGTGGCCTATCTGGTGCTGACAGGCTTGAATCAGCGCTTTGTCGCCCTCAAATACATCTTCAGTTAAGGCATTCAGCAGGGCAAAGGTGTCCTGGTCGTCGAATAAGGAAAAGCCGGGCTTAAACCCCAGAGTGCTGAGTTCGCGCCGGATAATATTCAGCCCCAGAGTATGAAAGGTACACACGGTTAAACCGCGCAATTGGGTTTTCGGCAAGGTTTGCGCAATACGCTCTTTCATTTCTTTGGCGGCTTTATTGGTAAAGGTTACCGCGCCAATTTGGCGTGCCGTGTAAATTTGTTGACGAATAAGGTAGGCAATTTTCTCGGTAATCACCCGGGTTTTACCGCTACCGGCCCCGGCCAGTACCAATAAAGGACCCTGAATATAATGTACAGCCTGGTTCTGGCGATCGTTCAGCATGGGCGCCGTAGAGTTCCTGATTCGTGAAAAAGCCGATAAGAAGCTCGGATTTTACCTGAATCTCCTGCTAAGCTAAACGAATAAGCAACGATTTACACAAAGAGAGACTTATGGATAACAAAACAATAGAGAATATTGCTCGCCAAATTAACGACAGCATGCCAGCCGGTGTTAAAGAACTGGCCGGTAATATGGAGCAACGTGTTAAACAAACCCTGCAGTCACAGCTATCTAAGCTGGATTTAGTCACCCGCGAAGAGCTGGATGTACAGCAACAAATGTTACTGCGCTTACGTGAGCGTGTTGAACTGTTAGAAAAAGAGCTGGAAGCGACCAAGAACCAAAACAAGGACTAAGTCAGACGTATGATCCAATGGATTAGTGGAAAAGTTGTCGAGAATTACCGTTGGAGTTCTGGCGTTTTCAGTTTGAGAGTTGTGGCCGAGCCGTTTGACTTTAAGGCAGGGCAGTTTGTCCGTTTAGGCCTGAATGTGGGTGGCGAGCAGCTATTGCGTGCCTACTCGCTGGCCAGCGCGCCGGGCGAAGCCATACTGGATTTTGTCATAGCCGAAGTGGAAGACGGCGAGCTCAGCACTAAGTTAGCTCAGTTACAGCCGGGTGACAGCGTGGACATAACTCAGCCCGCAGGTGGTTTTTTCACGCTGGACGAAGTGCCGGACGGCGACAGCTTGTGGATGCTTTCTACGGGAACCGGCATTGGCCCGTTTATTTCTATGCTAAGAACCGAAAAGCCGTGGGAACGATTTAAACGCATTAACCTGGTGCACGGCGTACGCGTGGCGGAAGACCTGGTTTATCAGGGGCAAATAGAGCAGTGGCAACAAGAATACCCAGGTCAGCTGGGTTATCAGCCGGTGATTACTCGTGAAAATATTCCCGGAGCTCTATCTGCACGTATTCCTGAACTGATTAGCTCTGGCCAATTAAGCGATGCTCTCAACACGCCGTTAGACATCAGCGCACAAGTCATGCTTTGTGGTAACCCTGACATGATAAAAGAGTCACGCGCCGCGCTGGCTGAATTGGGGCTTGCCAAAAACACCCGGCGCAAGCCTGGTAACGTGACTTCGGAAAACTATTGGTAAAGCTAGTCTTCGTTATATTCCAAAAAAGAGCAGATCAATAGCCGCGGTGATTTTATCTCTGTCGTGGGATAGATCATCGACTGTGTTAGTGAGCTGAGTTTTAGAAATACTCGCCATATCTTGTGTCATCAATGCGAATGTCTTTCCCTCAACGGTAACATCCGGGTTTAACTGGGTGAGTTGAAAGGATTCAGCCAGCGCAGTGGGTATCAAAGGTATAACTAAGGTTGTCGATAAGGCTGACAGCAGATCGCTCTGCACATCAATAAGATAGGGGTAGGTTGTGCGTGTCGCTGTATTGTTATTGGCGTAGACGGTGAATTGAGCCATCAGAATTTTCGCACGCTCTCGCTGAATGTTCCGTTGCGCTCTACAAATTGATTATACGCTTCCATTGCGTCAGAGTTTTCCTTCAGCCAATGCGCTTGTTCTTTCAAACGAATTTGTTCCTTCAATGCAGACTCAAGTGTCGCCGATAAATTGATATCAAGCGATTTTGCTTTTGCCAGAAGTTCAGCGTTAATACTGACATTTGTCGGCTTCTTTGAAGCAGAAACGGTTTTGTAAGCAGTCATTTTATCACCTGTTATTAAAAATGCATAATTCATGCGCATTAACTATGCGCATGAATTATAGCAGAGTTAACTTCAGATGGTTAACCCTTTATCCTTGAGGTTTCACAATAGGCTGGTGATAAAATGACACTGATTAATTCAGATCGAATTGTGTTGTCGCTATTTCTTCCAGCTTGTCATAAGGGATGTAACCGGGCGTTACCTGCTGACCAATGATAATGGTCGGTGTGCCGCGAAAGCCCAAGTCGCGAAACGCCGACATATTTTTGCGAATAACCGCTTCGCTTTCGCTGGACGGTGACAAAAAGGCCTCGGTACCCGTGACTTGCGCAACGCTTTGCAGTGAATCGGCGGTGTGCATGCCTGACTTTTTCATCATTAAGTTGTGGGCTTCAAAGAATGCCTTAGGGTCATTGCGCCACAGATTCAGCCCATAAAGTGCGGAATTGGTTTTGAGCCCATCAACCTGTTGTTGGCGTAAAGGCACAAAAATGTTCACAACCTGAATAGACGGGTATTCCTCAACCAGCTTATGCAGGCCGGGCTCTAACTTTTTGCAAAACGGACAGTTGTAATCGGTAAACACAATTATTTTATGCGGCGCATCTTGGTCACCTAAAATTGGATGTGCCGCCGACTGATACAGCCACTCCTGATGGTTAGCGAAGGCGTTTTTTTGCTCACTTTGCTGTTCTAAAAAGCGCTGTAAGCCTCGGTGAATGTTTGGAATTAGCTGCGGGTTTTCACGCAATAGCTGTTCGACTTTCTCCAAGTCTTCTTCTTGTTGTGGGTTTAAATCTTGCGCAAATACGTTGCTGCTAAAGATAAAAGCAACGATGAAAAACGTTTTATAGATAAAATTCATACAACTTTCCTACTTAAAAATGAGTTACTTCAAAAAAACTGGTGAAACCAAAGGCGAATAAACAAACCCGGAGGCGTTGTGACTCCGGTTGTCGCTGAAACAATGTCACCGTTTTCAATAATGATGATGGTTGGCGTGGCAGATACCTGCCAGCCGTTTGATACGCGGTTGAGGTTGTCGTTAACAATAGGAAATTCATACCCTTTCGCCTGCGCGTAGCGCGTGAGTTTGTCGTTGTCGCCGGAGCGCAATGCCACGCTAATGGTCGGGTAGTGGTTGCCAATGTAATCAACCGTCGGCGAGACCGCCGGGCAAACAGGGCACCAGGTTGCCCAGAAATACAGCACAACCGGGCTGTCCTTGCTCATCTCGCGTAAGTTGTATTGCTCGCCGTTTATGTCCGTTAGTGACGATAGCTCCGCCGGAACAGACTCCGGCACGTCACTATTACGAAAGGCATCAACTACGAAAGCGACAACCGAGAACAGGACAATATAAAGCGCTGCGGTTCGTAGCCGCTTTGCCCACGACGGCTTAGTTTTGCTATTGCTCACGAGCATCCTCCAGCGCGTCCATGACGTTGTCTTTACTGAGCACTACGGGCAGGGTTATACCGTCCGGAGCGCCGGGTCCGTAGACTTTGTTAAAGGGCACACCAAAGGTATTGTTGGCCTTTAAGTATTGCGTGATGTTCTCGTTGGCTTTGGTCCAATCGCCGCGCAGGCGGGTGACATGTTTCTGACCTAAGGCTGTAAATACCGGGTCTTGCAGTAATACGCCCACTTTATTGGCCTGGCAGGTCACACACCAGTCTGCGGTCACATCCACAAACACGGTTTGGCCACTGGCAACGGCTTCATCAATACGCTGCTGGGTTAGTGGCTGCCATTGGTGGTCCTGTGGTAGTTTGTTGACCCAACGGTCCGCGGTAAGAATTAACGTCGTACCGACAACGGCAGCTAATACCAAAAAGCCACCAATGGATAAAAACAGAGCTTTGCGGCCATGCACTTTACCAATAATCACCAATGTCAGAACTGATAAACCGACGGTTAGCACCAGGAATAGCTCGTTGCTGATAAAGTTTTTCAGCAAGGTTGTTAGCCAGACCGTGGTTGCCAGCATCATAATGGCGAAAACGGGTTTTACCCACTGCATCCAGCGACCGGGTTTGGGCAGTAACTTGGCGGTTTTCGGGAACACGGCTATAAGTAACCAGGGCAGCGCCATACCAACCCCAAGCGCGGTAAAAATCAGCAGAATAACCGATGACTCAGCAGCTAATGCAAAGGCCACTGCGGTGCCTAAAAAAGGCGCTGTACAAGGTGTTGCCAATACGGTGGCCAGCATGCCTTGCAGGAAGTGCCCTTTGTAGCTGTTATCGCCAGCGGTTGCGGCACTGGTACTCAAAGACGACGGCAATTTAAACTCAAAGGCGCCCATTAAGTTCAGGGCAAATACCCAGGTAATAGCGACTAATGCGGCAATGAAGTAAGGGTTCTGAAATTGAATACCCCAGCCGACAGAACCGCCTGACCAGCGCAATGCCATAAGCCCCAGGGCAATGATCAGAAACGAGCTGATAATACCCAGTGACGACGCAAAAAACTGCTTACGCACGACCTTCGGCTCATGTGCACCAGACAACATCAGGCTTTGAACTTTCAGGCCCAATACCGGCAACACACAGGGCATAATGTTCAAAATAAGCCCACCCGCTAACGCCATAAGTAGAATGCCCCACAGTGGCGGTGCATTATTAGCAATGGTGCCTGCGGTTAGCTCGATCTTATATTCGGCGGCAAACTTTTCATCACTAACCGTTGCTATGAGCTCAGCGCCGCTAAGATCCGGCAGATCCAGCCAGTGGCTAACATCAATATTCGCCGTGAGCGTATTTCCTTCCACCTGAATATTCGGTGATGAAAACTCTGCGTCGGCCAGAGCTTCGTTGTTGCTGTGTATAAACAGTTGAGGTTCTTGCCAGCCGCTGTCACGCTCTATGGTCAATTGAACGCGCTGGTTGGCGTCGGACCAAATAGCCTGCTTCACGTTATTGCTGTCGTACTCCCGAGGCACCTTGCCCATGGCCGGATTAAAGGCGAAGGCACGATCACTGTCGACGGTCAGGGTGTCCAGGTCAACGTGCAAGTCAATTGGGTAGTCCGTTAACACACAAACGGTGGTACAGGACGACATAGTCAAAGTACCGCTAATTTGCGCCTGCCTGGCATCCGGGCTTAGCTGTATCATTAACGGAAAGGTCAACGACCCCTGATACCCAACGGTATCAATACCCTGAATGCTGTAGCGCGAGGGCACCGGCCAGCGCCATTCAATATCGTTAATATTGGATGACTCGGACCAGTCAAAGGTTGGCGGTATGCCGCCTTCCCCCGGCGAGCGCCAGTAGGTTTTCCAGCCCTCATCCAGCTCAACATGCAGCAGGGCGGGTAGTAGGTTGCGCTCAGCCTCATAGTGGCCGGTCAGTTCCAGCTTCACCGATACCGGCGGATGATCTTCATGACTCAGCCAACCGGTAGACGGCGTTTCTGCGAGGCTTTGCGCGCTGTAAAGCAGCAACGCAGCAATAAGCGATAGCAGCCACAACGGTAAAATTTTATTCATACATTACTCCTGAAGTTAGTATTCCAACGATGAAAACCCGATGGAAGCGCTACTCCATAAAACAACAAAATACGGCGTGGGGTCGCCTTTTACAGGGAAAGAGAAAAAGTGGCGGCGCGAGCTGTTTGTTTACAGTGGTCCTCAGCGCCAAAGTCAGAAGAACAAAGAAAGACAGTGCCGCGTAGGTTATGTCGGACTGAAATTGCTGTAATAAATGCGTTGTCTTGTCGCAGTCGGCTTTGGCATTTTCGTGTTTTGTGCCTGAATCCGCATGGCTTCCGGCAAGCTGTTCAGCCGCTGGCGCGCCCTGATGCTTAGGGCAGCCTTCCAGCCAACCGAAGTTTTGTCCCCAACACAGTGCAAATACCAGCAATAGCAATGGTGCTATATACCGACCTTTTCGACACTGTTGATTCAGTTGGTGGAACATGTTGTTGGTGACCTTTGGTTATTCGGTTTGTTCTTAATTAGGGCAAGATGATGACAGAAGTGGGGGTAAAATCAAGAGAGGAAAGGCGCGATGTCGGTCAACGCTTGGCGGTCTTGGCTTACAGACAGCAACGCAGCTTGTACTTATAGTAACGCCGTTGTTTAGTCAGGGAGAGACACATGGCGTTAGCGCGAGTCTATACGAGGGCACTGATAGGTATTCATGCGCCGGAAATTCGGGTTGAAGTGGATCTTGCCCGGGGGATGCCTGGGTTTACTATGGTTGGCATGCCTGCAACCACGGTTAAGGAAGCGCGCGACCGGGTTAAAACCGCCTTGATGAATGCGGGGTTTGAATACCCGCCGGCCACGCGTATTACGGTTAATTTAGCACCTGCAGATATTCCGAAAACCGGTGCCCGGTATGACTTAGCTATAGCCGTGGGTATATTGGCGGCTTCGGGGCAAATACCCGATACCATTTTAGAAGAAGCAGAGTTTTACGGGGAGCTAGCGTTAACAGGCGAACTACGTGCTGTGAATGGACTCATTCCTGCTTTGTTAGCCTGTCGCGAGAAAAAACGCGAGGCGTTTGTGCCTATAGCTAACCAGCAGGAGGCGGGGCTAGTTCGAGACCAAAAAAGTTGGTTAGCGGCAGACTTGGTCAGTGTGTACGAACATTTACATGAACATCAGCCGCTTCGAGAGTCCAAACCAGTAGACTGGGCGTGTCAGGCGGAAAGTAATGAAGGCGATTTAGCCGATGTAGTCGGGCAGGAGCAGGCAAAACGGGCTTTGTTATTGTCCGCTGCGGGTAAGCACCATTTGTTATTTGTGGGTCCGCCAGGCACGGGCAAAACCATGCTGGCGCAGCGCTTGAGTGGCCTATTGCCGTCATTGACTGAGAAAGAGGCGATGGAAATAGCCGCGGTTAAATCGGTGTCTTTTGACTACCACGGGACAGAGGCATTAACTCAGCGTGAAGTGAGAAGCCCACACCATACGTGCACTGCGGCTGCTTTAGTGGGTGGGGGTACCGGTAATTCTGTTCGCCCCGGAGAAATATCATTAGCGAATCGGTCGCTGCTTTTCCTTGACGAATTACCCGAGTTTAGCAGGCACGTATTGGATTGTCTGCGCGAACCATTGGAAAGCGGTGAAATTACGATTAGTCGTGCGGGTCATAACGTTAAATTCCCCGCAAACTTCCAACTTGTTTGCGCATTGAACCCTTCCCCCTGTGGTCAGTTCGATGGCTCGTTAGCTAATTGCCGCTCTACACCCGACCAAATTCTCAAATACCTAAATAAGCTGTCGGGTCCATTGTTAGATCGTATCGACATTCAGGTGGCGGTACCCCGCGAAACATCGAGCCTGCGGTTAGATGGAACTCAGGTTACGGGAGAGACTAGCGAACAAATGAAGCAACGGGTTATTGCAGCAAGGCAGCAGCAATATCGACGCCAGGGATGTCTTAACAGCGAGCTAAAAGCAAGCGAAGTTGTGTCTCATTGTATGCTAACTGACGCTGACCACGAGTTTCTTATCACTGCGATTGAAAAACTAAAACTGTCGCACCGGGCGTATCACCGAACATTGCGGTTGGCACGCAGTATTGCCGATCTGGATAATCAGAAAAAGGTGCAAAAACCTCATTTAGCCGAAGCGATGGGCTATAGAGCATTGGATCAGCTAATTGATCAAGTGCGTTCGTTATGAGCACCCAAAATGGCGCCCCATTCGAACAGTTCCTGTAGCGCTTGCTGTGCGTGGTGATGGAAGCTGGTATCAGCGTTTATACCAAGCTGCATGGCCAATTGCTCGATGGCATCCTGCCCTGAACTAATGTCTTTTTGCTGTAATTGCTGCCAAAGCAGACCAAATATGGGGGTCATGAGACGAAAACCGATGCTCAGATCAGGCTTACGATAAACCAGTACCAGTGTATCCTTTTTTTCCTGCAAAGTGGGCTGCCGTTCAATACTGATCTCATGCACCGGGTATTCGTAACTTAACAGCCAGGCGGCGTCGGATAACACCGGTTTACCATTAACAAGGTCATCGCTAAGCTGTTGTCGCACCGCTAAGGTATCTTGTGGAATGTTGTCTAGTGCCAACTCTACCCATTCGTAATGCATCAGTTCGAGCAGAAAGTCGGGCTCGGTGGTGGTAACTGCGTCACTTTCTCTTAGAAAAGACAAAAACTCGGCGGCAATCTCATTAAAATAAGGGGACTGGCTGCGGTGGTGAATTAGAAACTGGCGCACAGCATGCTGCCACCAATCACTACTCATAATTGAGCATGCGACTGGAAAAGCGGACCGGGTAAAATTGATGAGATTATTAAAAACCAGTTCCTGGTACACGCTCATCCGTCGTGGTTCAATACCAAGCGTGTTATGGTCACTTGGGTTTCTGACCGCGGCAGTAAACTGTTGCTGGATATTACGAAACGATGGCATGCTGCGTTGCCTGCGTCTTGCGAATAGTTGCAAGTTCGTTGCTAAGCGTATCAAGCGATGGAATATTAAAATCGCGCTCAAGCAACGTCGGATGACATCCAGCGTATTGATAACTGGTCTTTAATAATTGCCAGACCGGATCGATAACATCGGCGCCATGGGTATCTATAATTAAATCCGCTTGCTGCTGATAGTGTCCGGCAATATGCATATAGCGTATCCGTTCAGCGGGCAGTCCAGTAATAAACTGAACCGGGTCATAGCAATGGTTGATGCTGTTAACATACACATTGTTTACGTCTAGCAACAAATCACAGTCGGCTTCAGCCAATACCGCATTAATAAACTCAAGCTCGTTCATATCTCCGTCGGGCATCGCATAAAAAGAGACATTTTCAAGCACCAAAGGGCGTTCCAATACGTCGCTGACGGTGCGGATACGCTCGCTCACGTGTCCGATTGCATCGGCTGTAAACGGGATTGGCATAAGGTCGTACAAATGCCCCTCGTCCGAACAGTAGCTTAAGTGTTCGGAATACAGTTCTATGTCGTAATCATCCAGAAAGGCTTTCAGGCGCCTCAAAAAAGGAAGATCGAGCGGCGCGAAACCGCCGATAGATAACGATAGGCCATGCGTAGTGAACGGCACGCGCTCACGTAGCGCCCTTAATTGGTGTTGTAAGCGCGGTCCACTGTTCATCCAGTTTTCGGGCGCAATCTCGAGAAAGTCGAAGGGGAACTGATCACACTGGATCAGCTCCTGATACATCGAACGACGATAGCCTAAACCAACAGTATCGCTGTTAAGCGGCACCGCACTTGCCTTCTTTGGACTTCTCTTTTGCTTCTTTGGCTTTATCTGACATTTTTTCCTTTGCTTTGTCAGCCATCATGGCTTCACCGCACTTGCCTTCACCGCATTTTCCTTCTTTGGCTTTTTCCGCCATTTTTTCTTTTGCTTTGTCAGACATCATGGCTTCACCGCACTTACCTTCGCCGCATTTTCCTTCTTTGGCTTTTTCCGCCATTTTTTCTTTTGCTTTGTCGGACATCATGGCTTCACCGCACTTGCCTTCGCCACACTTACCCTCTTGCTGTGCGGTAAACGCATAGCCGGAGGTTAACTCTGTGGAAGCAAAAGGATTTTCCGCACTGGTTGCGGGTAAGGATGCACCCAGCGCCATAGCAGCGCCCACAGATGCAATTAGGGTTTTATTTGCGTAACTCATGTTGTTAATTCCTCTTTGGCAATAGCTACAATGGCTATTCACTCAATTAGCTTAGCAAATAGCAGCGTGCTTGACCTAATTGTTTGCGTAAAATTTTTGCAAATGTGTCACGAATTTTTCTAGTTCGGCGCGTTCGACATCCATATGTGTTACTAATCGCAGCGTCTTGCCGGCCGGCACAATGATATTTTCTGCGGCCATATAGCGTTGTAATGAAGCGCCGACTTCTGCAGAGGGCAAATCAAGATAAACCATGTTGGTTTGCACCGGCCGCACCGAAAAGTCGTGAGCCTGGCCAATTTCCGCGAGAGCTGCCGCAAGCCAGGCAGCATTATCATGGTCGACCTTAATACGTTCAATGTGATTATCCAGCGCATGGTCAATAGCAGCTGCGATAACGCCCGCCTGACGCATACCTCCGCCCAACATTTTGCGCCAGCGTCTTGCCTTTGCTATCAATGCGTTCGATCCGACCAGTAGCGACCCAACTGGTGCACCAAGACCTTTAGAACAACAGATTGAGACACTATCGAATGGCGCAGCAAGTTCACTAAAGCTACGATCGGACGCTACCACTGCGTTAACCAAGCGAGCGCCGTCTAAGTGCATCGACAAGCCATGTTGATCAGCGATGCGGCGCGCCTTATTCAAGTAGTCCTGGTCGATGACCTGACCGGCATGGGTATTCTCAAATGCCAATAACCGCGTGATTGGAAAGTGCGGGTCGTCGGGTTTGATGCGACTAACTAATAAGTCTAGATCCAGCGTTCCCGTTGCCTGTACTTCGAGTGGTTGCGGCACGATACCGCCGACAACGGCAGCGCCGCCGCCCTCATAGCGATAAGTATGGTACTCCTGACCAACAATATATTCTTCGCCGTTACGGCAGTGTGCCAGCAAACCACATAAGTTACTTTGTGTTCCCGAGGCGCAGAGTAACGCGGATTCTTTGCCCAGCATTTCAGCAACCCGTTGTTCGAGTGCATTGATAGACGGATCTTCTCCATAGACATCGTCACCAACCGGGGCATTGGCCATAGCCTCCCGCATTGCGGATGTCGGCTGGGTTACGGTATCACTGCGTAAATCGAGGCGCTTCACTCTGTCTCTCCATTAGTCTATTCGTTATAACCTCAAGCAAAGCATTCTAAGCCTGTGGTTGTTATGCAAGCCAAGTATAGGGATAATGAGTACAATTCAAACAGACACTTAATAAAAAAGCGACCGCATATGAAAGTTTTCGATAACGTTTTGGAAATGATTGGCAACACGCCACTAGTGCGTGTGAATAATTTAGACACCGGCCCGTGTGAGTTGTATTTAAAATTAGAGCTACAAAACCCGGGTGGCTCGATAAAAGATCGTATCGCGGTGGAGATGATTAACGCTGCTGAGCGCGACGGTAAATTAAAAGCCGGCGATACCATCATCGAAGCGACGGCTGGCAATACCGGACTTGGGTTGGCGCTGGTAGCGGCCAGCAAAGGTTATCCGTTAAAAATTGTGATGCCCGACAAAATGAGCCAGGAGAAAGTCAACAATCTGCGCGCGATGGGCGCCGAAGTCGTGCAAACGCGCTCTGACGTGCAAAAAGGCCACCCAGAATATTATCAGGACATGGCAGCGCGCATGGCGGAAGAAAACGGTTACTACTATGTGAACCAGTTTGAGAACCCGGCAAACGTTGATGCTCACTATAAAACCACCGGTCCTGAAATTTGGCAGCAAATGGATGGCAAGTTAGACGCCTTTGTTTGTGGTGTCGGCTCGGGCGGCACGTTGACTGGCATTGGCCGTTATTTGCGTGAGCAGAACAGTGACGTGGATCTGGTACTGGCTGACCCGGAAGGCTCTATTCTGGAGCCGCTTGTGAACCGCAACGAAGAAGTGGAAGCAGGAAGTTGGCTGGCAGAAGGCATCGGTGAAGACTTTGTACCGAAAATCTGTGACATCAAATTGGCGAACACGGCATTTGCTATATCGGACAAAGAGGGTCTGACAACCGCACGTAAATTACTGGAAAAAGAAGGTGTTATGGTGGGCTCTTCAAGTGGCTACTTAATTGCCGCGGCGCTGCGCTATTGCCAACAACAAACCGAACCTAAACGCGTTGTAACGCTAGCTTGCGATACGGGTAACCGTTACTTGTCCAAGCTGTTCAACGACGACTGGATGCGTTCTCAAAACTTGCTGTAACCCTTGCTGTAAATTAAGGAACCTGAATCATGGCAAATGAAAAAACAATGAAATTCGCGACGCGCGCCATTCATGGTGGGCAGTCTCCTGAGCCGGTAACAGGCGCGGTTATGCCGCCAATTTTTACCAGCTCAACTTACGCACAGGAAAGCCCGGGTCAGCATAAAGGTTTTGAATATTCGCGTTCACATAACCCAACGCGTTTTGCCTGGGAGCGTTCTGTTGCCTCTTTGGAAGGTGGCAAGCAAGGTCTGGCTTTTGCCTCAGGTATGGCAGCAACCTCGACTATTCTTGAGCTGCTGGACAGTGGCGACCACGTGGTTGCAATGGACGACTTGTACGGCGGCAGCTTCCGTTTATTCGATAAAGTGCGCGGACGCTCTGCTGGTCTGAAGTTCTCTTATGTCGACTTAGCCGACTTAAGCGCAGTGGAAGCCAGCATTCAGGACAACACCCGCATGATTTGGGTGGAAACGCCAAGCAACCCCATGCTGAAGTTGGTCGATATTGAAGCCATTGTGAAGCTGGCTAAGAAAAAGAATCCGGATATTATTGTGGTGGTGGATAACACCTTCGCGACTCCGTTTAACCAGCGTCCGCTGGAAATGGGCGCAGATATGGTGATGCACTCGGCTACCAAATACCTTAACGGTCACTCTGATATGGTCGGCGGTATCGCGGTTGTTGGCGACAATGACGACCTGGTTGAGCGCATGCTGTTCTTACAGAACTCTGCAGGTGCTATTGCCGGTCCGTTTGACTCGTACTTAGCGTTGCGAGGCGTGAAAACACTGGCCTTGCGTATGCGTCACCACAACGAAGCGGCAATGGAACTGGCCAAGTGGCTTGAGCAACACCCGAAAGTGGAAAAAGTCATTTATCCGGGACTGGAGAGCCACCCGCAGCATGAGCTGGCTAAAAAGCAAATGCAGGGTTTTGGCGGCATGATTTCTATTTTGCTGAAAGGCGATTTAGAATCTGCGCGCAAATTCCTGGAGTCGGTAGAAGTGTTCGCATTAGCGGAAAGCTTAGGCGGTGTCGAGTCGTTAATTGAGCACCCGGCTATTATGACGCATGCGTCAGTGCCGAAAGAAAACCGCGAGAAGTTAGGCATTTTAGATAACTTTGTTCGCGTATCAGTTGGTATTGAAGATCTGGATGATCTGAAAGCCGATTTAGACAAGGCGCTCAACGCATTTTAATCGCCACCAACGATTAAAAGTATAACGTTTAATAAATAAAACCGGCTATCGAGCCGGTTTTTTGCTTTTTAATTCAACAATTTATACAAAATTTTACACTTTCGTCATAATTCAGTAGAGTTATCTCAGCCGGAAAAACGTCGGCAATAAATAAGAAAAACGCAAAAAGCGTTACATACATAACGAGAAGGAAAGACTTATGCTATTGAGCCTAATGGTACTCCAGGGACTCGTAGCCGCATTGTTGTTTTACGTATTAGTGGGCCAACACCAGAAGAAGCCTTTGTGGAATTTACTTGCCGTGCTTACCGCCGGTTTCATTCCACCATTAAATTGGGCGCTACTGGTATTGTCGATTGGTGTCAGAATGTGGCGCCGGTCTCCCGATACAGTTGCGGCGGCAAAACTCAGTCACTAACCGGTAAGGCAAGTTAGCAGTATGTCAGACACTACCAACGTACGACCTTTTCATTTAGCCATTCCTGTTAGTTCGTTGGACAATGCCCGAGAGTTTTACGGCGATGTGCTTGGGCTTCCACAGGGCCGCAGCAGCGACGACTGGATAGACTGGAACTTCTTCGGTCACCAATTTGTCACTCACGTAGCACCCGACGTTGCAGGCATGAAAAACCACAGCGGCGTTGACGGTCATTCAGTTCCCGTTCCTCACTTTGGCGTGGTACTATTGCGCAACGACTGGGAAGCATTGGCTGAGCGAGTTAAAGCTGCGGGTATCGAGTTTGTTATCGAACCTTATATTCGTTTTAAAGGTAAACCCGGCGAGCAGGGTACTATGTTCTTCTACGATTACTGCGGTAATGCGCTGGAGTTCAAAACCTTTAATGACGACAGCCAAATCTTCGCAACCTAAACGCTTCAGCGACCGCACTTTCGGAGTTTCAACGTGAGTCAACTTAATACGTTCCAACGTATTCGCGAGCTGCCTCGTGATCAGCAAATTGTTCTGGCGCTTTATTTGTGCGAGCGCATGGTGCCCAACTATGACTTTTTCCACCACCTCACAGGCTTTGGTGACAGTAAACCGCTGCACGGCTCGCTCAATGCGTGCTGGGACTGGGTAGTAAACCCGAAGAAAACCAAAGTGAACTTTGCTCGTTGGCAGGAAAAGGTCGACGAACAAACCCCGAGTGAGCATGGGCATGACATGTTGGGCGTGTACCCAGCGATGGACGCCTGCACGGCAATAAGTACCTTACTCCAGGGCCTACTGGACGATAACGCAGCCAATTTGCTGGACGTTGCAAAAATATCCCAGGCGAGTGTGGCGAAATTTATCGAGCTGAACGACGCTGAAGATATTGGTACTGAGCATTTAAAAGAGCACGTCGATAACCACGAGCTGATGGAGTACGAAATTGCCATTCAGCAGGCCATGCTCAATTTTCTGGAGCAACAGCCTGCAGTAAATAGCGCGCTAGTGAAACAACTAAAAATGATGCTCAGTGACGAGGGGGTGTCTAACCTTGGTCTTGCTTTGGACGCTGAAGAATAGACAACCAGGCGAAAATACCAAACGCAAGAATTTGCCAACTGTCGCCTTTTTTCCACGGTAAATGCTGCTTCATAGTGCCAACGAATACGCCCAGAAGCAGCAAGTGCATAATCACCAGAACCGCCAGCAATACACTTAAAAGCCCTATGGACTGACTACTCAGCTCACCAGTAGCACCGCCTAAAATAGCAAACAAACCTAGCCAAATTACGGCAAACACAACTTTGCCGGCAATAATGATAACTTTCATGCGATGTCCTTTGTCAGTAAACGAAAACACACTTGCCCATGTGTCTTCTCTTTTAAAAGCTGCCAACCTGCGGGCAATTCCAATTCATAGTCTTTTTCGGTTTCCAAATAAACCTGATTGTCGGGCGCCAACCATGAATGCTCATTGAGCAGAGTTATAGCTGACGTAGCGAGCCCCTGACGAAATGGTGGATCAATAAACACAATATCATAGCGGCTGTCGCTGGGCTTTTTCAGCCAATCGAGAGCATTCGCAGTAACGACTTCCATACCCTTAGCGTGCAACAGTGACGTATTGTCTTGTAATTGTTTGCTGACTTTATTCTCAGACTCGATAAGCGTAACCTGGGTTGCCCCCCGTGACGCTGCTTCAAACCCTAAGCTGCCACTGCCAGCAAATAAATCCAATACCTTAGTGTCGACAATATCCCACTGCAGCCAGTTAAACAGGGTTTCACGCACACGGTCCGTGGTTGGCCTTAGTCCGGGACTGTCGGCTATGGGCAAGCGTCGGCCGCGCCATTGTCCGCCGATAATGCGGTAGTCGCCGGTTGTTTGAAAGGGGCGGGTCTTTCCTGCACGCTTTCTGGCCACAATGAGTTCCTTTATTCAGACCGTCGTCAGTTTCTAAACAGCATGGTAAACTAAAGCCATAAGTTTAACGATTCCTGCGTGTCAGTTCCAAGGAAACCTATATGTCGATGTTTTCGCTGTTTAAAAAGAAGCGTGATAAAAAAGAGTCTGAAGAAGATAAGGTAAAAGATGAAGCCGTTGTTGACGAGCAAGAGTCGTCTGACGGTGAGCAGCAGGCCGAACCGGAAGCGTCCGATGAAGCGCAGCAAACAGAGGTAGAGCCTGAGAAAGAGCCAGCAAAAGCCGAGACTCCGAAAGCAGAACCCGTCGACACAAAAACTCAGGAAAAAGGTGAGAAGAAAGGCTTTTGGGCGCGCTTAACGCAAGGGCTGCGTAAGACATCTGGCTCTATTGGTTCTGGCCTTATCGGCGTATTCCGCGGTAAGAAAATCGATGATGATTTGTTTGAAGAGCTGGAAACTCAGCTGCTGATGGCTGACTTAGGTGTCGCGACCACGACAAAAATTATCGACAACCTGACACAGCAAGCCGATCGCAAGCAACTGAAAGACGCTGAAGCACTTTACGAATTGCTGCAAGAACAACTAGCTGACATTTTAAAGCCGGTCGACAGACCACTAGAAATTCCGAAATCTGACTCGCCATACGTCATTCTTATGACGGGCGTAAACGGCGTGGGTAAAACCACCACCATTGGTAAGTTAGCAAAACAATTCAAAGCCGAAGGTAAGTCAGTCATGCTGGCAGCCGGCGATACTTTCCGTGCGGCCGCTGTCGAGCAACTAGAAGTGTGGGGAGAGCGTAATAACATCCCCGTTATTGCTCAGCATACCGGTGCCGACAGCGCCTCTGTTTTGTATGACGCTTTAGAAGCCGCGAAAGCTCGGGGCACCGACGTGCTTATTGCAGATACGGCAGGGCGTTTGCAGAACAAAGCGAACTTAATGGAAGAGCTCAAAAAGTTAGTTCGTGTGATGAAAAAGCTCGACCCGGAAGCGCCGCATGAGGTTATGCTGACACTGGACGCAGGCACGGGACAAAACGCCATTAGCCAGGCTAAGTTGTTTACCGAAGCGGTAGGAGTGTCCGGCATTGTCATGACCAAACTCGACGGTACCGCCAAAGGTGGTGTTATATTTGCCGTTGCTGATCAGTTTGCCATTCCAATTCGCTATATTGGTGTCGGCGAAAGTTTGGAAGATTTACGCCCATTTGTAGCGAAGGACTTTATTGCGGCGTTATTTGACCGTAATGTAGAAGCATCAGAAACCACAACGGCGAACTAACATGATCCGCTTTGAGCAAGTCAGTAAAACGTATCCGGGAGGTCATCAGGCACTGAGCCATGTCGACTTCCACGTAAAGCCCGGAGAAATGGCTTTTTTAACCGGTCACTCGGGGGCGGGGAAAAGTACGTTACTGAAGCTCATTAGTTTGATGGAACGGCCGACAGCGGGTCGCGTACTTATTAACGGGCATGACTTACGAAAAATTAAGCCGTCACAGGTGCCTTATGTGCGCCGGGACATTGGCATGATTTTTCAGGACCATCGTCTGCTAATGGACAAAACGGTTTTCGATAATGTTGCCTTACCGCTTATTATTGAAGGCTATAGCGTTCAGGAAGCGCGCAAGCGGGTACTGGCAGCACTGGAAAAAGTTGGCTTAGCCGACAAAGTGAAGCATTACCCACAAATGCTGTCCGGCGGTGAACAGCAACGCGTTGGAATTGCCCGCGCCATTGTCACGAAACCGCCATTGCTACTTGCCGATGAGCCCACCGGTAACCTCGACCCTAAGCTGTCGATGGAAATTATCCGTTTGTTTGAGGAATTCAATAAAGTGGGTGTTGCGGTGCTTATTGCAACACATGACTTAGGCCTCATTGCGCGACTGCGCTACAGAACGTTGACATTGAAAGACGGACGCATGATAAACGACGGTTTGGAGGATAACGAGCTATGAGTTTGTTATTTCGCAACCGCAGCGTCGAAAAAGGAGCGAGTAATCGCGGACGTTTACCCTGGTGGCGGCGCGCCATTATGGTACCGGTACATCATGCTCAACAAGCAGTTGCCAGCCTCGGTGAGCTGTGGCGTAACCCTTTCGCGTCGTTAATGACCATGGCCGTGTTGGGCCTAAGCTTAACGCTGCCGTCGTCGCTGTATGTGTTGGTCAAAAACACCAGTAGTATTACCGACAGTTGGCAGCAGGCGTCCGAAATTACGCTGTTTTTGAAGAAAGACCTAAAAACCTCGGAAATTGAAACCTTCAAAACTCAGACGAGCCTGTCTGATAAAGTTGAATCGGTACGCTGGGTACCCAAAGACGAAGGGCTGGAGCAGTTTAAAGAGCAGTCCGGCTTTGGCGAAACGCTCGATTATCTGTCGAATAACCCGTTGCCCGATGTGTTGGTCGTGATACCGGCCGAAAACTACCGAGCTGCTGAGCAGGCCGAGGCGTTATTGCTGGAATTCCAGAATAAGCGTGAAGTAGAGCATGCCAAACTGGATATTGAATGGCTCAACCGGTTGCAGGCAATACTCGACTTAATTGAAGACACCTTAGGTGCGTTAGCCTTAGTGCTGTGTTTATCAGTCGTTCTGATAGTTGGTAACACCATTCGTTTGAACATACTCTCGAAGCGCGATGAAATTGTCATTATGAAATTGGTGGGTGCCACTAATGCGTTTATTCAACGTCCATTTTTGTATACCGGTGCCTGGTACGGGTTTATAGGTGGTATTTTCGCCTGGGTAGTGACGCTTTTATTGATCTGGTGGATTGAAAGCGCCGTATTAACTGTCACAAACTTATACGATAGTCAGTTTCAGTTAGACGGTCTGACATTCGGCGAATTAATCGCCATTTGGGTTATTGCAATTGGGTTGGGTCTGACAGGTTCTTACTTAGCTGTAAGACGTCATATACAAAGTATCGAACCAGAATAAATTAGAGTTGCGAAAGCCATAGTCTTAGTTATACTAATTTGTCCGATCGCCAATGATCTGAACGGAACTTTTAGACCTAAAAACGGTCTTAGACACTGACGGTTAAGCGGTATTTTGTCGGTATTTTTACTAGAGGTTGTTAAATGAGCACTGAATTAAGCACCATGGCATTATCGGTTCCCCAAGGGGGAGGACTCGACGGTTATATTCAGTCAGTCAACCGTATTCCTATGCTAAGCGCTGAAAAAGAGAAAGACTTAGCAACTCGACTGTATGAAGAAAGTGACTTAGATGCAGCGCGTGAGCTTATCATGTCTCACCTGCGCTTTGTTGTGCATGTCGCCCGCAGCTATTCTGGATATGGTCTGCCACAAGCCGACTTAATTCAGGAAGGTAACATTGGCTTAATGAAAGCTGTGAAGCGCTTCAACCCGTCTGTTGGTGTTCGTCTGGTCTCTTTTGCCGTTCACTGGATTAAAGCAGAAATTCATGAATATGTACTGCGTAACTGGCGTGTTGTAAAAGTTGCGACCACCAAAGCGCAGCGTAAATTATTCTTCAACCTGCGCAAAATGAAAAAGCGTTTAGGTTGGTTCAGCCAGAAAGAAGTTGAAACTGTTGCTGAAGAGTTGGGCGTGAGCACCAAAGAAGTGCTGGAAATGGAAGCGCGTATGAGCGCCCACGACCAGGCTTTCGAGCTAAGCTCAGATGACGACGACTCAAAAGAAGGCAGCACTTATTCTCCGGCCATGTATCTGGAAGATAAGCGCTCGGACTTGGCCGCTGAAGTTGAGGCCGAAGACTACGAGTCTCATAATCAACAGAAACTGCTGACAGCAATGAGTGAGCTTGACGAACGTAGTCAGGACATTGTGCAGTCACGCTGGCTGTCTGAAGATAAAACCACATTACATGACCTTGCCGCGAAGTATGAAGTCTCTGCCGAGCGTGTTCGCCAGTTAGAGCAGAACGCCATGAAGAAACTTCGCGTCGCTATGAGCTAAATGCAGTGCCGCGTTGGTTGCGGCGCTTGCTGCATAGCTCCTTCCATTAGTTCTCCTATCCCCGGTATGCCAAATGGCAAACCTGCCGGGGTTCGTTGTGTTCAACTCGATGACAATAATTTGTGCCGGCTATTTGGCAAACCAGAGCGTCCAGATGTCTGTGAAGCTTTTACGGCGGACTACGATATTTGCAAAGATACCCGCGAAGAAGCGCTTATTTTGCTGACGTCACTGGAAGAAGCGACATCGAACGATTAGGTGCAACAGTAAGCTCGGACGCAAAGACTAACTCTATGCCTTGCTCCTCTAACTGGGGTAAATGCTGCTTCAGGAAATCTAACGTTTCTGGGTAAGGGTGCCCAATACCAACGGCAGAGCCGTGCTTCCTGGCATGCCGTAACAAAGTTTTGAATTGTTGGGCGAGATAAGCTTTGTCGGTTTCGTTATCAAGAAATACATGGCGTCGACTCGACTTAACACCGACCGATTTGGCGGTGTCTTCTGCCACACTAAACTCTGAGGTGCGGCTGTCCAAAAAGAACAGCTGTCGAGAGGACAGGGTTTCCATTACTGCGTGCATGGGTACGGGTAACTGTGTTAGCTTGCTGCCCATGTGGTTATTTACACCTGCAACGTACGGAATAGACTCCAGGGCATCGGTTAATTGCAGTTTTATCTGTTGTGCGCTCATAGTTGAGGTAATTTCACCCGGCCCGGACCAGATGTTGTCGACCGCTTCCATTGGCATGTGCAGTAAAATTTGTTTTTGCTGATGGTGCGCCCGCAGCGCAAATGAACGGGCGTAAGGCGTATAAGGTAGTACGGCAAAGGACACCTTACCCGGCAGCAACGCTGCATCCAGGTGGCTTCGGTGATTCCCGATATCGTCAATGACAATGGCAATTTTTGCGGCCTGTGCGCTGCTGCAAGTCAGAAGTGCCAGTGCGATTATCACATGAAAGAGCTTCATTAACGTATCCAGTGACTTGGGTTCTGCGGTTTGCCCTGATGACGAATTTCAAAGTACAGAGACGCTTTGTCGCGAGAGCCGGATTGACCCATAAGTGCTATCTCTTCGTCTTTTTTGACTTTCTCACCAACGGTTCTAAGCAATGCCTGGTTATGTCCGTATAAGCTCATGTAGTTTTCACCATGGTCGACTACAATGACTAAACCAAAACCGCGCAACCAGTCCGCATAAACAATGCGGCCATCGGCAATAGAGCGTACTTCCTGTCCGTTATTGCCTTCTATCAATACGCCTTTCCATTCAACCGGGCCTTCGCGGCGCTGGCCAAAAACGCGACGGACTGTGCCGTCACTGGGCCATTTTAACTGTGACTTGATGGGCTTTAAACCGACTAAGCGAACATCGCCCTGACGCTTAAGAGCCGCCTCAATAGCGGCCAGAACCTGTTCTAACTGAGCGCGGCTTTGCTCTAGCTGCTTTATTTTAGCTTTGTCACTACGCTGCTCGGCTTGCAGTTTTGCTAAGGTTTCTTCCTGTTCTCGTTGCTGACTCTCCAGCTGTTGCTGTTGCTCTGCCTGCTGTTCACGAAGTGAGACAACGTCAGCTTTTTTATCCGTCAGTTCTGCTGTTAATTGTTCAATATCGGCTTGAGTCTGCTTAATTTGCTCAATTTCTTCGACGCGAGCGTCATTCATGTACTGATAATAAGTGAGTAACCGCTCTAGCTTTGCGGGACTGCCCTGGTTAAGCAGCATTTTCAGGAAGTCGTTATCGCCATTAACGTAGGCAGAAACAATTTGCTCTTCAAGCAGGGCGAGTTGTTTTTGCTGCTCTGCCTGTAAGCGTTCCAGTTCTTGTTGTGCTTTTTCAATTTCTGAATTAATACCACGAAGTTCTGTTGAGGTCTTTTGAATAGCACCCGCAATTTCAGCGGTTTTCAGCTCTAACCGCCGCAACTCGCTTTCAATATCAGACAGTTCTTCGTCACGGCTCTCAATGGCCTGCAGATGTTTATTTAACTCCGCATTTAACGCTTCAATTTCGGCCTGCGTAGCGGCTTTGTCCTCTTCACTATAAGACTGTGCAAACGCCTGACCAGAAAAGCTGAGCCAGGCGAGTGCCAGAATTAAAGCAAAGGTTTTTATCATGACTGTTTCAGCGTCATTAAGGTTTGCCCGGTCATTTCGTCAGGCTGCTCCATACCCATTAAGTGAAGAATGGTTGGTGCCACATCTGACAAGCGGCCATCGCGTGCCTGTGCGTCACGGCCCACATAAATGAAAGGAACCAGCTCATTGGTGTGCGCAGTATGCGCCTGACCAGTTTCAGCGTCACTCATTTGTTCCGCATTGCCGTGGTCTGCGGTAATCAAACACTCTCCACCAACCGCCTCCAGTGCTGAAACAACACGACCAACGCTGTGATCAACTGCTTCACAGGCTTTTACTGCCGCATCGAAGTCGCCGGTATGCCCTACCATATCACCGTTCGGGTAGTTACAAATGATGACATCAAAGGCTTGCGACTCAATGGCGCCTACCAATTCATCGGTGAGTTGCTCAGAGTTCATTTCTGGCTGTAAGTCGTAGGTTTTGACCTTAGGTGATGGAATTAAAACACGCTTTTCACCTTCAAACTCTTCTTCACGACCACCGCTAAAGAAGAAGGTCACGTGTGCGTATTTTTCAGTTTCTGAAATGCGTAACTGGGTTTTGCCATGTTTTTCCAACCATTCGCCCAGTACGTTATTGAGTTGCTCAGGCGGGAATGCACAGGAGGTTTTCAGGGTATCTGCATATTCGGTCAGCATGACAAAGTCTGAGGTCTTTGCACGAGGTCCGCGTTCGAAGCCGTCAAACTCTTCGTTAATAAAGGCTTGGGTCATTTCGCGAGCGCGGTCAGCACGGAAGTTCATAAAGAAAATAGCGTCGCCGTCTTTCACGGGCGCAGGTGCACCAATAATGACAGGCTTCACAAACTCGTCAGTTTCACCGCGCTCGTAGGCGTCTTCTAACGCATCGGTTGCGTTCGGGCTGGTTACGCCAGATACGCCGTGATAAATCGCTTTGTAAGATTCTTCAATACGCTCCCAGCGCTTGTCTCTGTCCATTGCGTAAAACCGGCCACTAAGCGTTGCAAAACGGCCTTTACCTAAACGTGCAAACAGCGCTTCAAAGCGTTCTATTGACGCTTTTGCCGACTTCGGTGGCGTGTCGCGACCGTCTAAAAACGCATGTACGTAAACCTCAGAAGCACCTTGCTCGACTGCCATCTCTACCATCGCAATTAAGTGGTCTTCGTGGCTGTGTACGCCGCCCGGAGACAGCAGCCCCATAACGTGCACAGCGCCGGATGCGTCTTTTGCTTTTGCTAAAGCGTCACACAGCACTGGGTTTTTAAAGAAACTGCGATCAGAAATTGCCTGACTAATGCGCGTCAAATCCTGATAGACGATACGGCCTGCACCTAAATTAACGTGACCGACTTCTGAGTTGCCCATTTGTCCGTCAGGAAGTCCCACTGCGCCGCCCGAGCCATCGACTAAGCAATGTGGATATTGCTCCCAAAGACGGTCCATCACAGGTGTTTGAGCATTTGAAATGGCATTGTCCGGTGCGTCTTCTCGGTATCCCCAACCGTCAAGAATCAATAGAACCAAAGGTTTAATCGTACGACTCATAAAGGGCCTCTTCGTTTAGCTTTTGCAATGCATTGTTGAGAATTATTCTACTTTATTTCTGGCGCATCCGCATCCATTCAAGATTTTACTGGCAACTGAAATTTGTACAGGTATACTCTTTGCCCGCGAGATTTTTCTGAAACCCTCTGGTAGTGGTAGCTTATATGCAAGAACTGTTAGATTTCATTAGCCGAAACCCCATGATGAGTGGCCTGTGGGTGGTGTTATTGGTTGCGCTTATTATTACTTATGTGCGTTCTGCAATGTCACCTATTAAGAGCCTACAGCCGCAAGAGGCAACGGTTTGGGTTAACCGTGGCGATGGCATTTTTGTTGACATTCGTAACCAGGATGAATTCAAAAAAGGCCACATTCACGGCTCAAAGCACTTAAGCATGGACAAAATTAAGCAAAAAAGCTTAACGTCTATTGAAAAGTTCAAAGACGCCCCCATTGTGTTAGTCTGTGCAACAGGAATGACGGCAAAAGCAGCCGCATCTCAGTTAACCGCTGAGGGCTTTAAGCAAGTGGCGGTATTACAAGGTGGCATGAACACCTGGCGTAATGAAAAGCTGCCGGTTTCGCAGAAATAATAACAACGAATTGAAAACTCATAGTGAATAGGAAGTAAAATCATGGCTGAAGAACAGCAAGCAAACGGCGCAGCAGCCGAAAACCAACAGCAGCAAGCACAATTTGCTATCCAGCGTATCTATGCAAAAGACATTTCTTTTGAAACGCCAAATTCTCCTAGCGTATTCCGCAAAGAGTGGAAGCCAGACCTTAAACTGGATTTGAACGTTAAGCACGAGAAAATCGAAGACGGCGTTTACGAAGTGGTACTGACGTTAACAGCAACAAACAAAGTTGAAGACGACGTCGCTTTCCTTTGTGAAGTGCATCAAGCAGGTATCTTCTCAATTGGTGAAGAAGTTCAGGAAGGCCAACTGGCACACATGCTGGGCTCTTTCTGCCCGAACATCTTGTTCCCTTATGCACGTGAGTGCGTAGCGAGCTTGGTAAACCGTGCAACTTTCCCTCAGTTGAACTTAGCACCAGTTAACTTTGACGCTATCTTTGCACGTCACATGCAGCAGCAAGCAGAGCAAGCTCAGGGTCAACAGACTGCTGACGCCTAAGCGAACGCTATAATGCAAACACCACAGGTGACGATATTAGGGGCGGGCTCTTACGGGACCGCCCTTGCTATTTGTTTTGCGCGAAAAGGCATCCCGACAATGTTGTGGGGACGGGACTCTGAGAAAGTTGCGTTAATGACGTCGGCTAGAGAAAACGCCGCGTATTTACCCGGCTGTCCATTTCCTGAGTCTCTGCAAGTAACCGATGACCTTGAGCTCGCGCTGAAAGACGTCGACAACGTGGTCGTTGTGGTGCCCAGTCATTCATTTTCCAGCATGTTAAAGCAGGCGAAGCCTTTGCTGAAAGAGAATGCCCGCGTTGCCTGGGCAACCAAAGGGCTGGAGCCCGATACAGGCCGACTTCTGTATGAAGTTGCCGAAGAGATTCTGGCTGACAAGCATCCGCTGGCGGTATTGTCAGGGCCCACGTTTGCTATTGAAATGGCGAAAGGTCTACCTACCGCTATCTCTATGTCATCGACCGACCAAACCTTTGTCGATGAACTGTCTGACATGCTGCATTGCGACCGCTCCTTCCGTGTTTACACCAACAATGACTTTATTGGTGTTCAGTTAGGCGGGGTGGTAAAAAACGTGATAGCTATTGGCGCCGGTATGGCCGACGGCATAGGCTTTGGCGCGAATGCACGTACCGCCCTAATTACCCGCGGTTTAGCTGAGTTAACTCGACTGGGTCTGAAGCTAGGGGCAAAAAGCGACACCTTTACCGGTATGGCAGGTCTTGGTGACCTCATTTTAACTTGTACTGACAACCAGTCGCGCAATCGCCGTTTTGGTTTGGCTTTGGGTGAAGGTAAGTCGGTTGAGCAAGCGTTAAAGGATATTGGTCAGTCTGTAGAAGGGTATCGTAACACCAAAGAAGTGGTTGCACTGGCGTCCCGAAATGGTGTGGAAATGCCCATTGCTGAGCAAATTTATGCTGTTCTTTATGAAGGTAAAGAGCCGCAGCAAGCAGCTATCGACTTATTAAGCAGGGAGCGTAAAACGGAATAACCGTTCTACGCCCCAGGCTTAATTAACTTAAGCACCTGCTAATTGCTGTTCCATGACCTGCCATTGCGCCGCCAGGTGCTCAGTAGGTAAGCGTTTAAAGTTAGAGCGAACAAACTGACTGATTTTACCGTCGGCATAACTTAGCAGCATATTTGCCAGAACGGCCTCATCGACAATAAACTTCTGCTGTTCCCGCATCGCTTTTTCACGCAGAACCTGCTTAATTGAGCTTTCAATACGATTAAACAAGTCTTCCATGCGACTGCGCAGGCGGTCATGTTCACCCATGAGTGCGTCGCCCGTCATAACTCGGGTAATGCCCGGGTTGCGTTCAGCGAAAGTCAGCAGTAGCTGTAAAATCATGTAGCAACGAGACAGCGTATTTTTTTCTTCATTCATAATGAGGTTTATACGCGTCAGCAGGGTGTCTTCCACAAACTCAATAAGGCCTTCAAACATTCGCGCCTTAGAAGGGAAGTGACGATACAAAGCGGCTTCGGAAACGCCGAGGTTAGCCGCCAACTTAGCGGTGGTAATACGCTGACCCGGGCTGGTTTCCAGCATTGCGGCCAAAGCCTGAAGTATTTCTTCGCGACGGTTGCGTTTTTGTTCTGCCATGAGTGGTTATTTCCTTATGTATGGACAGTTAAGAACGACCAGAGTGACCGAAACCACCTTCGCCACGGTCTGATTCTTCGAATTCGTCGACAATGTTCATGCTGGCTTGTACCACTGGCAGAATCACCAACTGGGCAATGCGGTCGCCCGGTTCCATGGTGTATGCCTTATTGCTGCGGTTCCAGCAGGATACTTTCAGCTCACCCTGATAGTCAGAATCGATAAGACCCACCAGGTTACCCAAGACCAAACCATGTTTATGACCGAGGCCTGAGCGCGGCAGAATAGTAGCGGCATAGCCCGGGTCACCAATGTACATAGCAATGCCGGTGCCAATGAGTTGGGTTTCGCCTGGCTCTATGGTCAGTGGCTCGTCTAAACAAGCACGCAAATCCATGCCGGCAGAGCCGCTGGTTTCATATTTAGGAAGAGGGATAGACTGACCGATACGTTCGTCGAGAATTTTAACGTCCACTTGCGTCATGAGTTGTTCACTTAGCTCCTGTTGGATGTATCAAAATAGCGCTTTGCAATAGCATCGATAATGGCAACAGCCATATCATGCTTGCTCATGGTTGGAAGTGACTGCTCACTGTCCTTGCTTAATATCAACGCACTGTTCTGGTCACTATTGAACCCCTGATGAGGCTCACTGACGTCATTGGCGATGATCATTTGCAGTTGCTTACGCTGTAATTTGCTTAAGGCATTTTCTTTTAAGTTCTGGGTTTCGGCAGCAAAGCCCACGGTAAAAGGGGCGTTGGCAGACTGTGCCACCGTTTTTAAAATATCAGGGTTTTGCACCAGTGACAGTTTGGGTGGTTCACTGTTTTGTTCTTTCTTAATTTTGTGTTCGGCGATGTCTTCTACGCGATAGTCGGAGACCGCGGCGCAGCCTATAAAAACATCGCAGTCTGTAAGCTGTTGTTGTACTGCTGTCAGCATTTGCTCAGCGGTTTCAACATCAATACGTTGCACGCCTTTCGGTGTGGCAAGCTGGGTGGGTCCGGACACCAATACAACCTTTGCCCCGGCATTCGCAGCTGCCTGAGCTAACGCGTAGCCCATTTTCCCTGAGCTGTGGTTACTGATATAACGCACGGGGTCGATAGCTTCGCGCGTTGGGCCTGCGGTAATGACAAAGGTTTTACCCTGCCAGGTACAGGAAGCTGTAGAACCGTTGTCTGGCAACTTTTCGTTGAGTAGCGCTTTAACAATATCGGTGGGGTCGGTCATGCGACCATAGCCAATGTCGCCACAGGCTTGTTCACCGCTCTCAGGGCCGATAAAGGCAATACCGCGTTCGTGTAAAATGGAGACATTATTCTGCACTGCAGTTGCCGCCCACATTTGTTGGTTCATTGCTGGCGCAACGCAAACAGGTGCTTTACTGGCTAACACCAGCGTACTGAGCAGGTCGTCGGCAAAACCGTGGGTAATGCGGGCCAGAGTATTCGCCGTGGCCGGGGCTATAAGAATAAGGTCGGCCCATCGTGCCAGTTCAATATGGCCCATAGCGGCTTCTGCTGTGGGATCAAGCAAGTCATCGCTGACCGTAAAACCAGACACTGCTTGTAAGCTAAGTGGGGTTACAAAGGCTTTGGCACTCTCGGTCATGACACAGCGCACTACTGCACCTTGTTCACGCAATCGGCGCACCAGGTCAGGTGTTTTATAGGCTGCAATGCCGCCGGTAATACCCAAAAGAATGTTTTTGTTCTGCAGTTGTGTCATGCGAACCCCTCAATGTTAACTCATGTAAAGATAACACGAGACCCGGAAACACGGTAGATGCTCGTTATACTTATCCGCTGTTCAAACGAAGGAGAGAATAATGAGAGTCAAGGAGTGGCCAGTTGCTGAGCGTCCGCGCGAAAAATTGCAGTTACAGGGAGCGCAGTTTCTCAGTGACGCAGAATTACTAGCGGTATTACTGGGCAGTGGCCGACAAGGGCAGGATGTAGTGACTTTTGCGCGCAAGTTGCTGCACCATTTTAATGGCATTGGACCCTTACTCGTTGCCAGTCGGGAACAGCTGCTTGAATGTGATGGTATTGGACCAGCGCGAGTGAATCAATTGCAGGTCGTTATGGAATTGTCCCGGCGATATTTAAAATGGCAACTGGAGCGCACCGACGGCTTTACAGAACCAAGCCTGGTCAAAGATTTTTTGACGTCGAAGTTAAGGCACCAGTGCCGTGAACTGTTCGTGATACTGCTACTTGATAGCCAACACCGGCTACTGCGTTATGAAGAACTATTTCAGGGGACTATTAACGCGGCGCCAGTGTACCCTCGGGAAGTGATTAAGCTGGTTATGAAGCACAATGCAGCGGCGGTTATCTTAGCGCATAATCATCCGTCGGGCGTGGCAGAGCCAAGCCAGGCGGACCAACGAGTGACCGAACGGGTGAAAAAAGCCCTGAATTTAATTGATGTTTCTTTGCTCGATCATTTCGTTATTGGGGCTGGCGCACCCATTTCCTTTGCCGAGCGTGGATTGTTGTAGTTTTATACTGGCAGTTTGGTGAAAAATCACGTAAAATCCGCCCGAACGATCGTTAAGGATCATATTTCCGTCGTATTAGCTTGATTAGAAGGGCAGTTTGCTGTATAAAATGCGCCCTCGGATTTATAGGCAAGGTCACGTTGGGCGACAGGCGAGCTTGCAGCAATTTTGGAGTAAAGACATGTCACAAGTATGCCAAGTTACAGGTAAGCGTCCGGTAGTCGGTAACAACCGCTCGCACGCACGCAATGCGACTAAACGTCGCTTTTTGCCGAACCTTCAATCGCACCGCTTTTGGGTAGAAAGCGAGAAGCGTTGGGTTAAGCTGCGCATTTCTACTAAAGGTATGCGTATCATCGATAAAAACGGTATCGACTCGGTATTAGCGGATCTCCGCGGCCGTGGTATCAAGGTGTAAGGAAAAGATATTATGCGCGATAAGATTCGTTTGGTGTCGTCTGCGGGTACTGGTTACTTCTACACGACAGACAAAAATAAACGCACTATGCCAGAAAAAATGGAAATCAAAAAGTACGACCCAGTGGTTCGTAAACACGTGATTTTCAAAGAAGCTAAAATCAAGTAATTGGTTTTATCGCTTACAAAAAACCCAGCTTCGGCTGGGTTTTTTATTGCCTGTTACTCAGCTAGTTAACGCGGTGGGTCAATAATACCGGAAACACTGGCATTAATACGGAACCAGCCGGTGACACTAAACCGGTCGCGTTTTGATGGCAGTACTTCATGCACAAATCGGTCACTTAAAAACACGACTAAGCGGCCTTGTTGGGGTAATACAGTCTCTAACACTTCGCCTTTTGCGCCGTATATAACGAGTTGTCCGCCATCTTCTTCCCGCCATTCCGGGTTTAAATAAAATACCGTGGTTAGCACTCGGTTACTGCGTCCTTTAAATGCGTCTAAATGTTTTTTATAAAACGCGCCGTTTGGGTAGTGCGCCAGGTGGCATTCGTAATCGAACAAACCCATAAACAGCGACCGGTTAAATTCAACACGCAGCTCTTCCATAATAGCGAGATAGTCAGCGTGTTCAGGCTGGTCCGGGGTTAGCCAGTAAATACGGTCGTTACGAACCATAGTGTTTATGGTTTGTGACTGCTGTCGGCCTATGCCAGCCATATTCCAGTATTGTGCGGGCAGTTGCTGAGAGTAGTCATACAAAGCTTGTGACTGCTGCTTTGGCAGGAAATTATCGACAATGCAGTATCCGTTGTCGGCAACACGGTCGATGATAGTAGGTAGCAGCATAGTAGTAAGACCATATTCATTTTTTGTCGCGCGAAATATAGGGTATTCTTAACACAGCGACAAGCAAAAAATAACACAGCTGGGTGCCCTTTTATGAAGGTAAATGAGAAACGCAAACTCTTTGGCGTGACAATGACAAAACGTGCCTGGAACAATGTTCTGGTGTACGTCATTCTAATTATTATGTTTGTGTTCTGGTACGTAGCGCCGCCATTGAAAGAAACGAATGAAGCAGCGCCTGAGTCTGCGGAGCAAATGGGGTTGATTCCTGACAACGGCTCTTTATCTGCCATAGAAATGCCCGATTTAACTCTACAACTGGCAAACAGCGAATGGCAGTGTGCAAACGACTGTCGCCTGACAAATCAGCAAATCAGTGGAGTGGTCAATAACTGGTTGTCGATAAAGATGACACCGGTTGATGTGCAGGCTACCGATAAAATTACCGATGTTTTACTGTCGTTTAATGACGGTAATACCGCCCGGGTAGAGTTGTATGCGTCGCCGTATTTAATTCTACGGTTACCGAACCAGCAGCAGAATTTTAAAATTGAGAATTTACACGTAAGTCAGTTATTAGGACGTTAGTACATGCCTGAATTACCAGAAGTTGAAGTCAGTCGGTTAGGCATATCGCCGCACATAGAAGGTCGCCAAATACGTCACGTTAATGTCCGTGATAGCCGTTTGCGTTGGCCTGTACCTGAGACAGTGAAAGAAGTTGAAGGGCAAACGCTGTTAAATGTTAAAAGGCGAGCGAAGTATTTGCTATTGGAGACCCATGCTGGCACCTTAATTTTGCATTTAGGTATGTCCGGAAAATTACGTGTGGTACCTGTTGAAACGCCTTTCTACAAGCATGACCACATCAGTATTGAGTTCGACGACGGGCAGAGTTTGCGCCTGAACGATCCGCGTCGCTTTGGTGCCTTGCTATTTACCAAAGAGCAGCCTGACGTTCATGATTTATTGAAACACTTAGGGCCTGAGCCTTTAACAGATGCGTTTCATGCGGACTACTTGTTCGAGCAGTCACGCAAGCGCACGCAGCCGGTCAAAACCTTTATTATGGATAACCGGGTGGTGGTTGGCGTCGGTAATATCTATGCGAACGAAGCTTTGTTTAAAGCCGGTATTAATCCTAAACGCGCCGCCGGAAAAATCAGTAAACAGCGCTACGAGAAGTTAGTACCTATTATCAAAGACACTTTAGCGCAGGCAATAGAGCAGGGTGGCACGACACTTCGTGATTTCACCCAAGTAGACGGCGCGCCGGGCTACTTTGCACAAAAGCTTCAGGTATACGGCCGTGGTGGCAAATTGTGCATGGTCTGCAGTCAGCGTCTGAAAGAAATTCGGCTGGGTCAACGCAGTACTGTATATTGCACGACCTGCCAGCGCTAACGCTGCGTAAACTCAGTGAGTATACGGCAGAAGTCGCCTGGCTCTGATAAAAACGGAGCGTGTGAACTTTTATTAAAAGTGAATGATGTCGACTGCGGTGCCAGTGCGTCAATGTTTGTAATGGCGCGCTCCGGCACTAAGCTGTCCAGGCGACCATAAAGCCGTAAAAAAGGTACCTCTATATTGGCGAGCTGTTTGCGAAGGTCGCACTCCTGCAGTAGCCGTAATGTCTCTTTTAGCACCTTTTGCTCTGGTGTTGGTTTACTGAAAATAAGCTCTCTTACTAATTTTATTTGTGCTTTGGCGTCGCTACTGCCCATTGCCTGTATTGCCAAAAAGCGCTCTATGGTTTTGCGAAAGTCGGAATCGAGCTGGCGCTGAAACTGCTCAAGAACGTTAGGCTTTATACCTGGCCAGCTGTCCAATTCAACAAAGTGTGGTGAAGATGCCACGGTTGTCAGCGATAATGTTCTATTTGGATGCTTCAGGGCAAACTGTGTAGCAACTAAGCCACCCAGTGACCAGCCCATAACATGGCACTTTTCAGGCAATGCAGGCGTTATTGCGTCGACTAAAATCTCTAAATTAACCGCTTCTTCGAACGGCCATGAGGAGTCACCAAAGCCCGGTAAGTCAACAGAGTACACCCTGTGTTTATCACTTAAGGAAGGAATAACCGGCTGCCATATATTCGAGTTCATTCCCCAGCCATGGATTACAACTAAAGGCGTTCCTGCCCCGTGGCACTGAATAGATAGACTCACTATACTTCCTCAACGTTAATAGCAAACGGTTAACTGCGCTTATGCTAGCGTTTTTAAAAGATATCGCCAACCAGTTTGGTCGCGGCAAGTGTTGGAGTTGTGGTACGAACCGAGCTGGCAACAGCGGCTTTTGCAGCTACTGTGAGCTGGCGTTACCTCGCTGGTATCCAGCTTGTTGTCAGCACTTGGCAGACTTAAGTCATGCACTAACCGAACAGCAGTGTCGCTATTGGTTTGCCAGTCTGCGCTGGGAACCTCAAACCCGGCAACTGATGCAACTTTATAAGTTTCAGTATCGCGCTGAGTTGTCTTCAGTGTTCGCTCGAATTCTGGCGGCGCATATCACCTTGTGTTATCAGGGCAAGCCGCTGCCGGACTCTATTGTCGCTATGCCCATGACTGAAACTTCCTGGCATAAGCGCGGCTTTCATCAAACTGCACTTGTTGCGCGTGAAGTCGCTAGCTTACTAAATATTCGGTATGTATCTAATGCGTTGAGAGTCGTGCGAAAAAAGCCAATGCAGCATTTAACCAGTAAACGAGAGCGTTGGTATAACAGCCATAAAAGTCAGTTGGCCCTGGGTGACTTTAACGGACAGTCAGTTGCGGTGATTGATGACGTTATCACCACCGGAGCCACGGTAATGGCAGCGGCAGATGCACTTTACAGAAAGGGGGCCAAGTACGTTGACGCCTGGGCGGTTGCTTATAATCAGGGTGACTAGAAAGTGAGTGGGATGTCAGGTACACTATACCCTAGTAATTTACTCAGGTATAAGCCGTGAGGTAACCAGTTTATGATTCGTATTTCAGAAGCCGCGCAGTCGCATTTTCAAAAGCTATTGGCAGAACAACCAGAGGGCACCAACATTCGTGTGTTTGTGGTCAATCCGGGTATGCCAAACGCAGAATGCGGTGTTTCTTATTGTCCACCAGACGCAGTTGAACCAGACGATGAGCGCTTACCGTTTAACGGTTTTGACGCTGTTGTCGATTCTGGCAGTGCGCCGTTTCTTGAAGACGCCGTAATTGATTTTGAAGAGCAGGAATTAGGCTCTCAATTGACGTTGAAGGCGCCCAACGCAAAAGCGCGCAAAGTAGCTGACGATGCACCGTTAGTAGACCGTGTTGAATATGTCATTCAGGTGGAAATTAACCCGCAGTTGGCAAACCACGGTGGTCAGGTAATGGTCACTGAAATTACCGATGACGGTGTCGCGATACTTCAATTCGGTGGCGGCTGTAATGGCTGTAGTATGATTGATGTGACGCTGAAGAACGGCATTGAGAAGGAGTTGCTGGAACGTTTTCCGGATGAAATCACCGGCGTTCGCGATGTTACCGAACATGAGCACGGTGAGCACTCTTATTATTAGTATTAGTTCGCCATAACCAAATAGCCTGGGTGACACCACGCATTAGTAAAAAGCCGCTGAGAGCCAACCACAAACCGTGGTTCTCCAGCGGCAATCCTAACCACCACAACGGCATAAAACCGATTAAAGCGGATAGGAGCATGGTATTGCGCATCCCTTTGCTCATGGATAAGCCAATAAACACCCCGTCAAACCAATAACTCCAGTGCGCGATAATCGGCATAAGAATTATCCATGGAAGATAGTTCATGGCGGTATTCACGACCTCGGGAATGTCTGTAATTAAACGAACGATTTGCTCACCGGCAATGGCAAACACTAAGGTGTAACTGACGGCAAATAACGACGACCAAAGCAGGGTTATCTTGCACCAGTAGCGAATTTTATCAGGTTTTTTCTGTCCTTTTGCAGCTCCGGCTAGCGCCTCGACCGCATAAGCAATACCATCTAACCCCAAAGATATCAGCATTAAAAACTGCATAAGTACGGCGTTAACAGCAACCAGTGTACTGCCGTAACGAGTTGCGTAACCGGTCATGGTGGCCATACACAGCTGTAGAACCAAACTTCGAACGAAGATATTACCGTTAACACCAAGAAAGCGCCTTAGTGCCTGCCCGCTAATAGCGAAATGCGGCAGTGACCATTGCAGCGCCCGGGCTGTCCAGTAGAACCCAATAAGTGCGGTGACCCACTCAGCTATCAGCGACGCCCAGGCCGCACCTTTCACGTTGAGGTCGAGGCCGATAATCAGCACTACGTCCATCACCACGTTAACGGCGTTGGTGATAATAACCAATAACATGGCTTTGCGGCTATTTTGGCGGCCCAGTAGCACACCTAAAGCTACCAATGTCATAAGAGCGGCAGGGGCTGACCATAAACGAATACTAATGTACTCGCGGGCGTAGGGCTCTAATTCAGCCGAAGGAGCGACAACCCACATGGCGGCGTCGTTAATCCAGGGGCTGGCAAAGGCAATCACCAAACCCAGAATGACTGCAATAATGACACCATTGTTGAAATGCTGGCGCTGTGCACTCAAGTCTTTAGCCCCATAAGACTGCGCTATATAGCCCGTGGTCGCCATACGCAGGAACACAGCCAGCAAATAAATAAAACTGACAACCATTGCACCTACCGCAACCGCCGATAAGTAGATAGCATCGGGTAAATGACCTATGATGGCCGTATCAACCAAGCCGAGAAGCGGCGCGGCGATATTGGACACAATCATTGGTAGGGCGATGGCAAACACATGCCTGTGGTCAACGGTTGGAAACCCCAAAAACGTTCGCATAAACTTTTCGTGATTTTTTAAAGTATTAATTCAAGTACCTATACTGTATCAGGAGTGACTATGAAGGTGTTGAACAAATTACTGGCGGGCAGTTGCGCTGTGTTAAGTCTGGGCTGCTCCTCTGACAGCCTTGCCGCAAACGACAGTGTGGTTGTTTTGCAGTACCACCACGTGAGTGACAGTACGCCGGCGGTTACCTCTATTGATCCTGACACGTTTAAAGAGCACCTGAACTACTTAAAAGACAATAACTTTAACGTCATTGATATTAAGCAGGCCCAGGAAGCCATTGAGGGTAACGGGCAGTTACCTGAAAAAGCAGTCGTCATTACGTTCGATGACGGCTACCAAAATGTCTATGAAAACGCGGCTGACTTGCTAGAGCAATACGAAATGCCGTATACCGTCTTTGTGAACCCAGACTTAATGGCTAAGCACCAGGGTCACTATATGGGCTGGGAAGAGCTGAAAGACATTGGGGCTCGGGGAGCCCGCATTGCTAACCACGGTCAGACTCACGCACACTTAATTCGCCGTGAGCCCGATGAAACCAAAGAGCAGTGGGTTGAGCGTATGCATTACGATGTAGTCAGCGCACAAGAGGCTATCGACGAAAACTTAGGAGAGCAGGAAAAGTATTTCGCGTACCCATACGGAGAGTACGATAACGAACTCAGAGCGCTGCTCGATGACTGGGGCTTTCTGGCGTTTGCTCAGCACTCCGGGCCCTGGTCGCAGTGGAGCGAAGAAACTGCGATTACTCGTTTCCCGGCATCGGGTATTTATGCCAACTTAGACACCCTAAAGACGAAGCTGCGTTCCAAGGCGATGCCGGTGGTCAGTTACAAGCCTGAAGAGCCATTGCTCGATTATGAAAACACGCAACCGACACTGGAGGTTACTCTAACGGGTGATGAAGCGTTAAAAGAGGTGCGCACGAATCAGCTACGGTGTTTCTCAGGTGGCCAGGTGTTAGAGCCGGAATGGCAAAGTGATACGCGTTTTACCGTAGAAGTAACCACTGACTTACCGGTGGGTCGTTCGCGTGTTAATTGCACCGCGCCCAGTGCGTCAGAGTCGCGTTACTATTGGTATTCAATAGCCCTTATTCGTCCCGACGCACAAGGCTCCTGGCCAGACTGAGTCTGGTCCGTTAATCGGTAATAATAGCGAAGTCGCGTTTTAGCTGTTCCATGTCGACCACAGGTATTTCCCCACGCTTGTGGTCGGCATTGAAAATAGCTTTGCGGTGGCCATTAGGGTTCACCAAAATAATGGCGGCCCTGTGATTCACCAGGTAATTCTCTTCACCTTCTTCCGGTATGGAGTACATAAGCCCTAAGTCGCGTACGAAGGGAAACAGCGACTTATGTTCAGCGCGCACACCAACAAAGTTGTCGCCGAAATAGCCAACGTATTCTTGCAGTCGCTCTATGTTGTCACGTTTAGGGTCTACCGAAATCATCCAGACTTTCACCGGTGCATCGGCACTGTTTTGCAACTCAGGAAGTGCCTGCTTCAGGTCTGACATGGTTGTCGGACAGATATCGGGGCAAAAGGTGTAGCCGGTGAATAGCAGAGTCCACTGACCTTTCAATGCGTTGTTTGAAACCTCACCGTCATTAGTGCTGGTTAAGGTAAAAGGCTTCAATGCGCGAGGCGGCTCGTAAATAAGCGCTTCAGGTTTCGCCTGTGGTAAGTTGCTATACACCAGCCAGCCGGCAATTAACGCAATAACAGCAACACTAACGGTAATGAAACGACTCATAAATTACCCTATACGTAGTGATCAACCAGCAAAATAACGAACAGCAGCATCAGGTGCCAAATAGAGAAGGCAAACATGTTAAAGGCTGTTTTCTTATTCGGTGCGTATTTCAGTTTCCACGCATAAGCCAGGAATATAGCGTTCAACGCTGTAACACCCACCAGATAAATCATACCGGTCATGCCAATAAGGAATGGCATAAGGCAAACCACGCCCAGCAAAATGGTATACAGGAAAATACAGGTCTTAGTGAACTCGATACCATGAGTTACTGGTAACATCGGAATTTCTGCCCGTGCGTAATCTTTGGCACGATGTACAGCTAGCGCCCAGAAATGTGGTGGCGTCCAGGTGAAAATAATCATTACCAACAGAATAGGGAAGGCCGATATTTCATTGGTAACCGAGGTCCAACCCAACAGCGGCGGTGCGGCTCCTGCCAAGCCACCAATGACGATATTCTGCGGTGTCGCACGCTTCAAAAACATGGTGTAAATAAAGGCGTAGCCGACCATAGACGCAAAGGTTAACCAAGCAGTTAACGGATTTACCCAAGCGTACAAGGTGACAAAACCGATAACACCGATAGTGGTCGCAAAAGTGATGACTTTAGCGGGCGATAAGTTCCCCTGAGGCAGCGGACGACGAAGCGTTCGAGCCATTTTTGCGTCTATGTGGCGATCAACCAAGTGGTTAACCGCTGCGGCGGCAGCGGACATTAAGCCAATACCGGTTAAGGCTGGCACTAATACCGACAGAGAAACAAGTTGCTCAGTGGCCAGGCACATGCCAACAACGGCAGTGAGCAGTAATAACGCGACGACACGAGGTTTGGTTAACTCAAGGTAGTCTCGCCAATGTGCGTTGCGCGTTTTTGTTATTTGTTTTGTGGCAACGGATTGCATAACTACAACTCCTTACGCTTTTCTGGACAGGTTGTAATTCAACCCGACCAAAGACAGCAGCAATAATGCCCCAACGGCATTGTGAGCTACCGCATTCCAAAGCGGTAATTGAAAGACTACGTTACTAATACCTAGCGCAATTTGCAAAACTAATAACAAGCCTATAACAGATAGCTTACTGCGGAAAAATTGAGACTTCGCTTTGCGCCAACATTTGAACAGTAACGTGCACAACACTAAGAAGGTCACAATAGCGCCTATACGATGAATAACATGCATGGTCATGCGGTCATCATAGTCGTGAGCACCAAATTGGTAGGTGTCGGCTTCCGGAATACTAAACGCGCCGGCAAAGTCTAAGTTTGACGTCCAGTCGCCCTCACAAAATGGCAGCTCGGTACAGGCAACAGCGGCGTAGTTGGCTGCGACCCAACCGCCCAGAGCTATTTGTCCAATAACGACCAGCATCGCAAAAAGCGCCAGGCCCCGGTATCGTCGAAGTTCGGGGTCGCCGCCTGTTAACCGGAAGTCGGACAGCCTCAGTGACAGCAGGTAAAGCAGTGATATGACCGAGAACCCTCCCAGCAAATGGCCCATGACTATCAGCGGCTGTAAGTTCATAGTCACCGTCCACATACCCAACGCGGCCTGGAAAATGACCAGGCCTAGCAGCAACGTCGGCAATTTCACTGGTGGTGGGTAGTGACTGGGTTTGCGGCTTCTTATCCAGGAAGCAACGGCAATCACCAAAATGAGAATGCCAAGTGTGCCCGCGAAATATCGGTGGATCATCTCATTCCAGGCTTTGTCCTGCTCAACCGGGGCGTCCGGAAAACGAAGCTCCGCCTGCACAATATGCTCTTCCTGCGAAGGCACTTTCAAAAAACCGTAGCAGCCCGGCCAGTCGGGGCAACCGAGCCCGGCTTCAGTAAGGCGGGTGAAAGCGCCTAAAACAATAACAACAAAGGCAAAAAATACGCTAATTTTAACCAGAGTTCTCATCTGCTAAGCTCCTTATCCAATTCGACTGAGCTTAAGCAGCTTGCGAAGATCAGCCAGTACGTTTTTACCTTCTTTAATCATCGCCTCTTTGTCGCTATGCGTTGGGTAGTACAGCATAACGTTGTGCATAGGGTCGATGATGAACAGCGTATTGGCGGGTAAATTGTGAAGCTCGCGAATGATAGCCGGCGCTGTTATTGGAGTTATTTGCGGCGCATCACGCTCATAATCTGAAAGCTGGTCATTGTTGTCGTGAAAAGTGACCGGAGTTAAGCGATCGGTGTCCTTGCCAATGGCTACATCAACCTGATTCATGACGTAGAGAGCATTTTTGCAGGTTTGGTCGCAGTTTTCGGGAGGTATATAGCCCAGTTTCCAGCCTTCCGGCAGTGTATCGACTTCTGAACTCAGCGTAACAGGCGGCTGTAGTAAGGTGCCTTTGTTGGTGCCTGCTTCATACCAGTTCTGCGATAAAATAACCCAGGCAGCTATGACTGGTAATAGGAATAACGCAAACACCGTTAAAATAGCTTTTCTTGAGCGATTTGGGGAGCTCATTGGGTCTCCTCTTCTTTTTTTGATTGTTTGTTAAGTTTTATAACAGCAATTACGAAAATCACCAAACATGCGACCGCAAGAGAGAACCATTGTGTCGCATATCCATAATGTTTTTCTGGTTTCATGACTTGTGGTTCCCAGTCTCGTTGCCAGCCGATATTTTTTGGCGTTTCAAGCAGTAGCAGGTGAGAGCGGGGGATCAGGTTGAACTCCTGAGAAAGTGCATTTGGTGCCGCTTCCTGAATACGAACGGAATCATTATTTGTGGCGTATTCGAAGGAATTCTGGGTTAGCTCGTTTTGACTCGGGAAATACAGATAGGCGGTGAGTGTTAACCTGCCTTTAGGTAATTCGACCTCGGGAATATCGCTGCGTAACGTGGGAGCTGGTATCCAGCCCAGATTAACCAGTTGTGTTGGCAGTTCGGACGAGTCTGGTTGAAAAAAGCCCAACACATTGTAGCCAACAGTTCCGTCCTGAATTTGATTATCCAGCAATAACACCGGTGTCGGCTGAAATTCGCCACTGACTGACATATAAGTAAACCGGTGCATATCTGCGTTTAAGTCTTTGATAGAACTTAAGAGCTTCGCTTCACTGGTTTGTTGCGACTCGTAGTCGTCAAACAGCTGCTGTTTTTCCTCGGCTCTATCTAGCTGCCAAAAGCCAAGCTTGACCAACACCCCAATTGCCAGCAAAGTAATGATTGTTGCAACAAGGGGAATTTGTATGTTGGTCGTTTTTAAGGTCATTATTGTTCTACTGCTCGTGTATATGGTGGTGAATTTGTTTCGCGCATTATTTTCGATGCTACGTAACGATCCCAACAAGCCACCAATGTCTTATTATCTGGGAAAACGAGTGGGAATAGCCGCTATTATTTTAATTGCCCTAATAGCGGCCGCTTACGGCGGCTTTTTGCCGTTAAATCCACGCCCCTATTAAACGGGGCGCTTTTCTTACAGTACGTAAACCACTACAAATAAGCATAACCAAACCACGTCAACAAAATGCCAGTACCAGCTGGTGGCCTGGAATGCGAAGTGATTGTCTGGCGTAAAGTGCCCCTTCAGTACTCGCAGGAACATAATAATGAGCATGACGGTACCTAACGTCACGTGCAAACCGTGGAAGCCGGTAAGCATGTAGAAGGTATTACCGTAAATGCCTGAATCCAGTGTTAAACCCAACTCTTCGTAGGCATGTATGTATTCCGCACCTTGCAAATACAGGAATATCATACCAAGGATAATGGTTACGCCGAGCATTGCGGTTAGCTGCTTGCGTTTACCTTGCTCAAGCCCTGTGTGTGCAAAGTGACAGGTTACCGAACTGACTAACAGTATAATTGTGTTGATAGCCGGCAAGCCGTACCAACCCATAGCCTGTGTCTCAGTTCCGCCCGGGGTGTTCACTAATGGCCAATGTGCGACAAACTCGGGCCAGAGTACTTCATTGGTCATGGCGTTGTTACTGTCGCCGCCTAACCACTGAACCGCAATAACGCGGGCATAAAACAAGGCACCAAAGAAGGCGGCGAAGAACATAACCTCAGAGAAAATAAACCAGCTCATGCCTTGTTTGTAAGAAACGCCTAACTGGTCGCTGTACAAACCTTTCATGGACTCGTTAATTTGATCGCGGAACCAGCCAAATAGCATAACCGCCATAACAATAAGGCCGGCAATAAGTACTGTGCTGCCGTAGCCGTCTTGTTCTTTCGACATATCAATAACGGTGTGGCCTGCGCCCCACGCAATAAGTCCCAGGCCAACCGCGCCGACTATCGGCCAAGGGCTGGAAGCAGGAACATAATAACTTTGTTGTTCTGCCATAACGTCTTTCCTTATTCTGTTTTTAATAACTGAGCCATTTGCTCAGCGGACGTATTGGCTGTCATATCGTACAGCGTGTATGACAGGGTAAAGGTTGTAATGTGGTCTGGAATGTCCGGGTCGACATAAAATTGCATCGGCATTTCGGTATCTGAGTTAGCTGCCAGCGGCTGCTGATTAAAGCAGAAGCATTCCACTTTATTCAAATAGAGAGAGGCCTCAGCCGGCGCTACAGATGGAATTGCCTGGGCAACCATATCGGACTCGGTTGGGTTTGCTGCCAGGAAATTAACGACTTTGGTTTCGCCTGGATGAACACGAACCTCTTTTACTGACGGCTCGAACTTCCAGGGAATGCCTTTAGCATTACGCGTAAGGAATTGAACCTTGATAGTACGTGATTCGTCTACCTCGACCATTTCATAAGTCGCAGCTTCATTACTGGTACGGCCGTTGAAGCCAGTCACTTCACAGAACACGTCATACAACGGCACCAGCGCGAACCCAAACGCAAACATCCCAGCGACTGTCAGTAACAGTCGCTTAACCAGAATGCTGTTATTCGGACGTTCTTCAGACATAGGTCCTAATCCACTTTCGGTGGTTTTTCAAAGGTGTGATACGGAGCCGGAGAAGGTACTGTCCATTCCAGGCCTTCCGCGCCTTCCCACGGCTTAGCGTCTGCTTTTTCGCCGCCTTTCACACATTTGATTACTACCCACAAGAAAATCAGCTGCGACAGACCGAACGCAAAACCACCAATACTGGTAATTTGGTTCACATCCGCAAACTGAGTCGCATAGTCAGGAATACGACGAGGCATACCGGCCAGTCCCGCAAAATGCATTGGGAAGAACAGTACGTTCACTGAAATGACCGACGCCCAAAAATGGGTTTTCGCCAATGTCGAGTCGTACATGTGACCTGTCCACTTAGGTAGCCAGTAATAAGCTGCCGCCATAATCGAGAAAATCGCACCGGACACCAATACATAGTGGAAGTGTGCAACCACAAAATAGGTATCGTGATACTGGAAATCAACAGGTGTAATTGCCAGCATTAGCCCAGAGAACCCGCCGATGGTGAAGAGAATGACGAAGGCCAGTGCGAACAGCATAGGCGTTTCGAACGTCATCGAGCCTTTCCACATGGTGGCGACCCAGTTAAAGACTTTCACCCCGGTTGGCACTGCTATGAGCATGGTGCAGTACATAAAGAACAGCTCAGCGAAGACCGGCATGCCTGTTGTAAACATGTGGTGAGCCCACACCAGGAACGACAGTAATGCAATGGCCGCGGTTGCGTACACCATCGAGGAGTAGCCAAACAGCCGTTTTCGGGTAAATGCAGGAATAATGGCTGAGATAATACCGAAGGACGGCAGAATCATAATGTAGACTTCAGGATGCCCGAAGAACCAGAAAATGTGCTGGAACATAACAGGGTCACCGCCGCCTGCGGCATCAAAGAAGCTGGTACCGAAGTACTTATCGGTCAATACCATGGTGACTGCCCCTGCCAAGACCGGCATCACAGCAATTAGCAAGAATGCGGTAATTAACCAAGTCCAAACAAACAGCGGCATTTTCATGTAATTCATGCCTGGCGCGCGCATGTTCATTATGGTCACAATGACGTTAATAGCACCCATAATGGATGAAATACCCATAATGTGAACCGAAAATACGAACAGTGCGGTAGAGTCTGAACTGTAAGTGGTTGAAAGCGGTGCGTAGAATGTCCAACCGAAGGCAGGACCGCCACCTTCCATAAACAAAGAGCCCAGCAGAATAATGAAAGCAAATGGAAGAATCCAGAAGCTCCAGTTATTCATACGGGGCAATGCCATATCCGGCGCCCCAATCATCATGGGAATCATCCAGTTAGCCAAGCCGGTAAAGGCAGGCATGACGGCACCAAAGACCATGATTAGACCGTGTACCGTGGTCATTTGGTTAAAGAACTGGGGTTCAATTAACTGAAGACCCGGTTGGAATAGCTCTGCGCGGATAACCATTGCCATGGCGCCGCCAGTTAAAAACATAATAAAACTGAACCATAAGTACATTGAACCAATGTCTTTATGGTTGGTTGTAAATAGCCAGCGACCAATACCAGACGGCTTATGATCGTGGTGTGCGTCGTGATGTGTTGCTTCGACTGCTGTGCTCATCACCGTCTCCTTATTGATTCATGACTTTGTTGATGTCGGCTGCCTGAATAAGGTCGCCGGTTTCGTTACCCCAGGCATTACGCTCGTAGGTGATAACCGCGGCGAGCTCTTGCATGCTTAACTGTTGTCCGAATGCCTGCATGGCCGTTCCGGATACACCATTAACAACAATGTCGATGTGTTTTGATTTCGCTTCAGGGTCAACGGCAACGCCACTTCCCGCGAGTGCAGGGAATACACCGTTAACACCTTGACCGTTAGGTTGGTGACAAGCTGCACAGGTACTGTTATATACTTTTTCACCCAAATCCATGAGCTCTTCTTTCGACATTTCCATAGAGAGTAGCTCTTGTTCTCGCTGACGAGCGGCCTCTTGTTTAGCTTCAATCTCAGTTATCCATTTTTCGTATTCGGCCGGCTCTTTTGCAATAACCACAACCGGCATGAAACCGTGATCTTTACCACAAAGCTCAGCGCACTGGCCGCGATAAATCCCGGGTTCATCGACTTTGGTCCAAGTCTCGTTAATAAAGCCAGGATTAGCGTCCTTTTTAACGGCAAAGTCAGGTACCCACCAACTATGAATAACGTCGTCCGAAGTCACTAGGAAACGAACTTTTCTGTCGGTAGGAATAACCAATGGACGATCAACTTCCAGAAGGTAGTTTTCGCTTTTAGTGAACTTATTATTGATCTGCTCTTGCTGTGTCGCTAAGCGGCTGAAAAACTCAACGTCATTCTCGAAATACTTGTAGTGCCACTTCCACTGAGAACCTGTTACCTGGATGGTGACATCGGCTTCTGAGGTGTCTTCCATAGCAATAAGTGTTGTCGTTGCCGGAATAGCCATACCTACAAGAATAAGGAGTGGAATAATGGTCCATGCAATTTCAACTTTTACGTTCTCGTGGAAATTCGCTGGTTTGGGGTTTTTCGATTTGCGATGGCGAATCATCGAAATGAACATTAAACCGAACACAACCACACCAATAGCACAACAGATATAAAATATCGTCATGTGCAGGTCGTAAACTCGGTTACTGACTTCGGTAACACCTTTGGTCAGGTTGAGTTGATTTTCCGCGCTAGCAGGTAAGCTCAACATAGCCAATAGTGCCCACAGAGGCTTCATTTTCACGTGACTTCTCCTCTTATTCTTCAATGAGACCGAAAGACTAATTCCGATCAAAATTCGAAGAACAAAGAGGTAAGCAGAAAAAGGAACAGCATCTCCCCAGAAATCACTTTCTCCACAGACTCTTTGTTATAATTATCGTTGTTATAATATTTTTATAGTCGGGTAGTACATTTATTAACTAATTTACAAAGAAAGATCCAGATCAAATCAAACAATTGGTTAATAAATGAGCGAATCTGTTAAAAAAAGGCTACCGAAGCAGCCTATCAAGGAAGAAACACACTAACGAGGATTTAGTGGAGGTGGGATGTTAGTGTGTTTTTATCAAACAGGAAGTATTGAGTGTGACTTAATTTACTTGCCATTTTTGCGCGCTGCCATGTGCGGCTTGAGACAGAGTCGAGATAGGCAATAACCATACTGCTGTTTCCCGCTAATAGCGCTTGCTCCAATGCCCACTCACAACGTTCGGCAGAGTGACTGCGTAACCAACGAATTTGATGCTCCGCAACACCGGATTCAATAAGCTGGGCAATGACATTTTTGTCACCGCCGATAACGGTGACCCATTCACTTGGCTTTTGTTGTAAAGCATTCTGAACAGCTGGTGATAAGGCGTCTGTCTCGACTGCCTCTGCGCCTGTTTCTTGTTCAAATTTAATATCAGTCGGTGCAGCTTTCCACAAACCCGGGTGGTGCAATTTGTTGTTCTGTTGAATTTTCATAGTGCAGCTCCATTTCTGATAACACCAACTGCCAGACCTTCAATCGCGAATACTTGCGATGCCAAGTCAACAGTGATGGTGGAGAATTCTGGATTTTCCGGATGTAACAAGACGGTGCGACCTTTGCGCTCAAAGCGTTTTACCGTGACTTCGTCTTCAACTCGAGCAACAACAACCTGTCCATTTCTGGCTTGCTCAGTTTTGTGCACGGCAAGTAAGTCACCGTCCAAGATACCGATGTCTCTCATGCTCATACCGTTGACTTTCAATAAGAAGCTGGCGGCAGGCTGAAATAACGATTCGTCGACTTTGTAATGCCCTTCAACATGCTGTTCCGCGAGTAAAGGCTCACCGGCAGCGACCTGACCAATCAGTGGCAAACCTTCGGCGACATCGAAGTCGTCGCCGACTAAGCGAATGCCACGAGACATACCTGGCATAATTTCAATAACACCTTTACGTGCTAACGCCTTTAAATGTTCTTCGGCGGCGTTGGCAGAACGAAAGCCCAGCTTGGAGGCAATTTCCGCACGTGTCGGCGGCATACCGGTTGCGTGCAGATTGTCTTTAATAAGCTCTAGTATTTCCGACTGTCTTGGTGTTAAAGGGCGCATATTCGAACCTGTGTTTATGTACAGTGATACTGTGAGTATATACAGGTATTTTTATTTCGCAAGTCATTTCACCAACGACTTTTATTTTTTAAGTTGGTATCCTATAGCTCTGTTTAAAACAGAGGTTGGTGTATGAGCAAAAAAAGCCCTTTTTACGCGGTGTTGAAGTATCCGTTACGTTGGCTAACACGGTTCGAAGATATTTGGGACGGCGATGAAACTGATCACAAAACCACGGTGCAAAAGCCGGTGGCTTACGTTATGCGTTCAACCTCCACTGCTGATTTGTCCATATTGCAGCGTGCAGCTAAGCGCCGAGGCCTGCCTGATCCTCTCGAACCGCTTGAAATTAATGGCAAAGAATACAGCCGGGTTATGTATTTGGAAGAATTTGCCAACGAAACCTCTGAAAAAGCGGTGGAAGAATTCCATCAGTTATTGAAGTTACATAAAGACAATAGCAACCTCGACTTACAGCTGATACCCGCTGGGGTGTTCTGGGGGCGCCAGGCAGGCCAGGAAGCAACTGCCGGCAAGGCAATGACGGGTGACCTCGATAACCCAGGCGCTATTCGTAAATTCTGGCTTGTGCTTTTTTCAGGTCGTCAGGTCTTGTTGCGCTTCTCGCGTAGCGTTAGCTTAGGTCAAATGGCTAATGATTACGGCGCAGACATGCGCATAGCCCATAAATTGGCGCGTGTTGCCCGTGTTCACTTTGTTCGCATGCGTCATGCAGTTGCCGGACCCAAGCTTAGTCATCGGAAAGAGCTTATGGCGCAGCTTATTAACACGCCAGCGCTCAAGAAGGCCGTTGCCGACGAGGCCAAAGGCAAGAAAATTAGTGAAGAGGAAGCTCGCAAAAAAGCACTCTCTTACATTGACGAAATTGCGGCGAATTACAGCTCGACATTAGTGCGAGTACTCGATCGCTTTATGACCTGGATGTGGAACCGTATTTATAACGGTATTCATGTAAAAGGCGGTGAACGCATACGTCGTCTTGCTCAGCAGGGACACGAAATTATCTACGTGCCGTGTCACAGAAGTCACATGGATTACTTGCTACTGAGCTATGTTATTTATAAAGAAGGCTTGGTGCCGCCGCATATTGCAGCAGGGGTGAATCTGAACTTCTTCCCGGTTGGCGGCATTTTCCGTCGTGGTGGAGCGTTCTTTATACGCCGCAGTTTCCGGGGAAATAAGCTTTATTCCGCGGTATTTCGCGAGTACTTGTGCTGGCTGTTTCAAAAAGGCTACCCGGTGGAATACTTCAGTGAAGGCGGCCGTTCCAGAACTGGGCGTTTATTGCCGCCAAAGACTGGCATGCTCGCTATGACCGTTCAGGGTATGCTGCGTGATCAACAACGCCCAGTGTCGTTGGTGCCGGTGTATCTCGGTTATGAACACATCATGGAAGTCGCCACTTACCTGAAGGAGTTAAAAGGTAAGGACAAAGAGAAAGAATCCGTTTTTCAAATTCTAAAAACAATTACCAAATTGCGTAATTTTGGTCAGGGCTTTGTAACTTTCGGTCAGCCTATCGATTTAAAGCATACGCTGGACTGTAATGCGCCCGACTGGCATAAGTCGGTAACGCGAGGGGCCGAAGAGCCGCTAAGACCGAATTGGTTAACCCCTGTGGTCAATGGTTTGGCTGAGCGTGTTATGCAGGGCATAAACGACTCTGCAGCCGCAAACAGTGTGAACCTAACGGCTCTGGCATTACTCAGCTCTGAGCATCATGCGCTGACGAAAGAAGAGCTATTAGCTCAGCTGGAAGTGTATCTGGGTGTGTTAAAAGAAGTGCCTTACAGTACCGATATTAGTGTGCCTAAAGAAACGCCGGAAGAATTGTGGCAGCAGGCGCTGCGCACCGATAAGTTTAAAGTTGAGTCAGATACTATGGGCGAGGTTATCTCGCTCGAACGTATGTCGGCTATTGCGATGACATATTACCGTAACAACATACTGCACATGATGGTTGTGCCGGGCATTATTGCCTCAATCATTATGGCGAAAAAGCGCGTGTCGGTAGATGAAATTGTCGAGCGCATTCAAGCAATTTACCCCATGCTAAAAGCTGAACTTTACCTGAGTCATACCGCCGAGGATATTCCGCTGTGGGTAGAGGCGCTGTGTGAGGAGCTGGCACGTCAGCAATTAATTACCCGCGAAGGTAGCGACTGTGTCATTGCGAAGCGTGAAAGTGCGCAGTGGTATCGTTTGCGCTTGCTAGCCAACAGTGCCAGTGAAACTCTGCAACGCTACTGTATTGTGTTAGAGCTTCTGCAGCAGGCACAGCCAATAATGCGGGCAGAGCTTGAGAAACAGTCTATTACCCTGGCAGAGCGTTTGAGCTCTATTCATGGTATTGACGCGCCGGAGTTTTATGACAAAAAAGTCATGGCAACACTAATTGCTAGTCTTAAGCAGCAAGGGCTGGTCGAAATTGATGACGACGGTCAGCAAATTGCTGCTGAGCCGGTTGGGCCGTTAAGTGACCAGGTTGATGAGCTGATTGACGGGCCTGTCCTGCAAACGATAAGGCAGTCGGTGCAGCAGTTCGTCAATCAGCCGAGTGAATAGCCTTTAGTGTAAACTTAGTACCAGTAATGTAACGCCAGGCCTATCGCGAAAACCATACCGACGTAATGGTTGTGCAAAAAGGCCTGGAAGCATTTCATTGGCTCGCGATGGCGTATTAACCAGTGCTGGTACATAAACAACAGCACACTTATCGCAAGCGCCGCCCAGGCTATCCAGTCCGCTGTGAGTATATAGAGCACCCATGCCAGCAAGCCGATGACAATCAGCTGCAATAACGCAATAATGAGTTTGTCGTAACGGCCAAATAAAATAGCCGTGCTTTGCAGACCAATTTTTAAGTCGTCTTCCCGGTCGGCCATGGCGTATTCGGTATCGTAAGCCACGGTCCAAATAATATTGGCGATAAACAACAGAGCAGCGATAAACCACTCACTGGACTCTAGTGCCGTAAACGCCATGAGTATGCCGAAACTGAAGGCTATGCCCAGTACCACTTGGGGTAGGTGAGTCCAGCGTTTGCAGAAAGGGTAAAGTGCGGCAACGCCGGCAGCCAGGAAGCTCAGCATAACGGTGTTGGTATTCAGCTGAAGCACCAGTCCAAAAGCAATAGCCAGCAAAATAAAGAAACCAATAATAGCTTCCGTTGCGGAAATTTTTCCGGCGGGAATAGGGCGTTGCTTAGTGCGCCTGACATGACCATCAAAGTTGCGGTCGGCAAAGTCATTGATCACACAACCGGCGGAACGCATCACAAAAGTGCCCAGCAAAAATATCACCACAATTTTCAGTGGTGGGTTACCAGTGCCGGCAATTAGCAACGCCCATATTGTTGGCCACGCCAGCAAATAAGTACCAATGGGGCGGTCCGCCCGCATTAACTGCCAAAAAGCCTGAAGTTTTTGTGCTATCACTTGCTCTGTACCTCTAACACATGGTCGTAAAGTGGTGACGACGTTAAGAATATCTCGCTCACTAACAATTGCTCGCCTGCGGTCGAGAATATTCGGCGGCGGCCTAATAAGGGTTTCGACTGACTAAACCATTGCTGGTTCAGTTTGCCTATAACATGAGATTCCGCCACAGTCGCTACTTCAATGGGCCCTGAAGTTAAGTCTTCTCGTTGAAATAACGAGTCGCCCAATGAACGGTTACCTAATTCTGAAAGTTGCAACTGCTCGTTGTTTTCGGCGCTTTTTGCGAAAATACTGCGGGCAAACACCCAGGGTTTACCATCACAGTATAGCAGTACTTCGCGCACTACCGCGGGCTGACTCTGCTTTAAGCGACGGCACTCTTCGTTATGAGGCAGCATTTCCTGTTGCCCTAATAAACGAACCTCAAAATGCCCGCAATTACTTTTCAGACGCTGGGTTAAAGAGCCCTCGAAGCACAGCCAGTCATGCTGTGTAGAGGTTAGCTCGACCTTATCAGGAGCCTGCCATTTAAGCGGTTCACTGACAGGAAATGTTGGTGCTGGGTATAACTCTGTTGTCATTTGTATTGGCGTTATCAAGCTCTATCGCTATGATAGCAAAGAGGAAACAATTGAACAGCGAAAGCTGGGTGGCTATATGAAACTGATTCGGACATTGGGTTTACTGCTAACAATGTGTTTATTAAGCACAGTTGCAAGCGCGCAAGACGAGGTTGCGTACTATGGTTTTGAACCCGACATAACAACAAACTTTTTAAAAGAAGGGAATGATTACCGCCTGGGGTTTGTGCGCGTTGCGGTAGAAGTTATGGTTCCGGACCCTAGCTACGTGAGTGTGGTCGAACATCATGCACCGTTACTGCGGGATGCCTTTATAAACATATTCAGTACGGCAACGGAACGTCAGGTTCGGACTATGACAGGACGTGACCAGCTGCGACTCAAATGCCTGGAGCGCGCCAAAGAGTTAATGACTCAGGAAACCGGCAACCCGGTCATAAAAGAAGTTATTTTTACCAAGTATATTTATCAGTAACGAATTTTGGGTGTCGGGTTTAGCGCCCGCACCACAAAGCCCGCTAAGCACCCTGACAGTAATCCGGCTAAATGCGCCTCGTTGGCTACGTTGACCCAAAGTACGCCGGTGTAACCCAGCACTAGCCAAAGCAGCATAAAGACAATGAGCCCCGGCGGCAGATACAGCGGTGTCGCCCGGCGGAAGCTATACACCCAGCAGAAACCAAGCAGACCATAAACCACACCGGACATGCCACCAAAGTTAGGACCATTCATTAGGTACTGAATAACATTGGCGGTAATGCCGGAAAACAAGAATAGGGCCAGTAGCCAGGAAGTGCCCAGTGTCTTCTCTATACGACCGCCTAAATACCACCACCAAAATACATTAAACACAATATGAAGCAGCGTGAAATGCATGAAGACCGGAGTGACAAAACGCCAGGGCTGGTCAAAGGGCAGTGCGTTAAAGAAGCGACTGATTTTTAGAGCTTCTAACGTAGCTTCAGGCCACATATTCAGAACTAAAAAGACCAAAGCCGCTAGTGCTGCGACTATTCGTGTGAGCCAGCCACTTTGCGCTAAAAGTGTCAAGGAAATAGGCGCTGAGCGACGCGACGTTGAAGAAGGTTGGTTTGAGTCTTGTGTTGAAGCCGACTGCTGCGGCTCTTCGTCCAGCAGCTCAGGGTTCGCTTTGCATTGTTGAACAAGATCTTTAGCGAGCGCCTCGTAGCTGCTTTGGTGCAGCCATAGTTCAAGTTGCTCGCCTTTTTCCGTGACGCTAACCGGTATGCCGTGCTGACGCAGATATTGGTAGAGCTTTCGCATCCATTCCGGGTCTTTACTGCTCAGCAATCGGCGCATGGTTTATTCCTTGTTAACGTGCTCGGGGTAAGACATTGACCAGGCGGTAAAACCGCCGTTCATGCTACTGACATTAGTAAAGCCCTGCGCCGCAATATATTCTGCGGCGCCCTGGCTACTAATACCGTGATAACAAACCACAATAATAGGGGCGTTTTTGTCGACAGACTCCAAAAATACGCCCAAATTACTGTTGTCGATGCGCTGCGCACCCGGAATGTGACCCATCGCAAAAGACTGTGGGTCGCGAATGTCGGCAAACACCGCATCACCGGCTTGCCAGTGCTCTGCCGCGGTGTTTAGCTCCACTAATTCGTAGGTACGTTCGTCTGCACTCATAGGGTTTAGTCCCAGTTCAGAATGACTTTACCCGACTGACCTGAAATCATGGTTTCAAAGCCTTTTTCGAAGTCGTCGACTGACATTTCGTGCGTTAATATCGGCGAAATATCTAAGCCTGACTGTAGCAAGCTCGCCATTTTGTACCAAGTTTCGAACATTTCACGACCGTAAATGCCTTTAATGACCAGACCTTTGAAAATAACTTCGTTCCAGTCAATGGCGACATTCTCTGGCGGAATACCTAACATAGCAATTTTGCCGCCGTGGTTCATGGTCGCCAGCATTTGTGAAAACGCAGAAGGCACACCAGACATTTCAAGTCCCACGTCAAAGCCTTCTTTCATGCCGAGCTCTGTCATTACGTCAGACAGCTTTTCTTTGCTGACGTCGACCGCACGGGTGACACCCATTTTACGGGCTAAGTCCAGGCGGTATTCGTTAACATCGGTAATAACCACATGGCGCGCGCCAACGTGACGAGCCACCGCTGCCGCCATAATACCGATAGGGCCAGCGCCTGTAATCAATACGTCTTCGCCGACTAAGTCAAAAGCGAGAGCCGTGTGTACGGCATTACCGAATGGGTCAAAAATAGACGCCATTTCGTCGGTCACATCGTCTGGCAGTTTAAACGCATTTTCTGCGGGCAGTGCTAAATACTCAGCGAATGCGCCCGGACGGTTAACACCAACGCCATACGTATTGCGACATAAGTGACGGCGGCCGGCGCGGCAGTTACGGCAGTGGCCGCAAGTAATATGGCCTTCGCCAGAAACGCGATCACCAATCTCAAAACCACGAACACCGTCGCCCATAGCAGCAACTTCGCCCACGTATTCGTGACCGACCACCATAGGTACCGGAATCGTTTTTTGCGACCAGTCGTCCCACTTGTATATGTGTACGTCGGTACCACAAATTGCCGTTTTCTTAATTTTAATCAGAATATCGTTATAGCCGCATTCCGGCTTCTCGACATCGGTCATCCAAATGCCGGGTTTGGAATGCAGTTTCGCCAAAGCTTTCATTTCAATACTCCTTAAATCACACCCAGCTCTTTACCAATGCGGGTAAAGGCTTCAATGGTGCGATCCAATTGTTCGCGTGTGTGAGCCGCTGACATTTGCGTGCGGATACGAGCTTTGCCTTTAGGAACGACAGGGAAGGAGAATCCGATCACGTAGATATCTTCTTCCAGTAGTTTGTCTGACATCTCGGAGGCTAAGCGTGCATCGCCAACCATAACCGGAATAATGGCGTGATCAGCACCGCTCAGGGTAAAGCCAGCTGCGGTCATTTTCTCACGGAAGTACTGGGCGTTTTCCCACAACTGAGCGCGCAGTTCATGGCCATTTTCCAGCATTTCCAGTACGCGAATAGACGCCTGAACAATGGCTGGTGCTACCGAGTTAGAGAACAGGTATGGGCGTGAACGCTGACGTAACCAATCAATCACTTCTTTCTTGCCTGAAGTGTAGCCACCAGATGCACCGCCTAATGCTTTACCTAAGGTGCCGGTGATAATATCGACACGGCCCAATACGTCACAGTATTCGTGTGTACCTTTACCGTTCTCACCTAAGAAACCAGTGGCGTGACAGTCGTCCATCATAACCAGTGCGTTGTATTTATCGGCCAGGTCACAAATGCCTTTTAAGTCCGCAATAACACCGTCCATAGAGAACACGCCGTCGGTAGCAATAAGCTTATGACGCGCGCCGTCAGCGTCAGCCTGCTTAAGCTGTGCTTCCAGGTCTTCCAGATTGTTGTTTTTGTAACGGTAACGCTTGGCTTTGCTTAAACGGATGCCGTCAATGATGCTGGCGTGGTTCAGCTCGTCACTAATAATGGCGTCTTCCGGCCCCATCAGCGTTTCGAACAAGCCGCCGTTCGCATCAAAGCACGACGAATACAAAATGGTGTCTTCGGTGCCTAAAAAGTCACTCAGCTTTTGTTCCAGCGTTTTGTGAATGTCCTGTGTACCGCAAATAAAACGGACAGAAGCCGTACCAAAACCATGCTCGTCCAGACCTTTTTTGGCTGCCGCAATAAGGTCAGGGTGGTTCGCCAAACCTAAGTAGTTATTGGCGCAGAAGTTAAGCACACGGTGGTCATTAACAGTAATTTCAGAACTTTGGTCAGAGGTAATAATACGCTCTTTCTTGTAAAGCCCTTCGGCTTTGGTTTCAGCCAGTTGGTCGGCCAGTTGCTGGTAAAACGCAGAACTCATGTTCGACTCCATGATTTGAAAAATTCGTTACCCTCTAGTTTACTGATGTTAGCCCCAACTCGCATCCTTAATTTCAATTTCAGACTTTTGTTTGGTGTCCAATTGCGTGTACTCTTTAGGGAAATTTGAGCGATAATTTGTCGGTTTAGGAGAGTTTATGCATCGCCGAGCTATTTACCCAGGCACTTTTGACCCTATTACCAATGGGCATGCAGACCTTATTGAACGCGCAGCAGCGCTATTCAACGAAGTGGTTGTTGGTATAGCAGAAAGCCCCAGTAAAAAACCTTTATTCACGCTAGAAGAGCGGGTTTTACTGGCGCAGCAAGTGACCGAAAAGCTCGATAATGTCAGTGTGGTCGGTTTTTCGGGTCTTTTGGTGGACTTTGCTCACGAATACGATGCAACGGTGCTTATTCGTGGACTGCGTGCGGTGTCCGACTTTGAGTATGAATTCCAGCTGGCGAACATGAACCGCCGTTTGGATCCTAATTTGGAAAGCGTCTTTCTAACACCAGCTGAAGAAAACTCGTTTATTTCATCGTCGCTGGTAAAAGAAGTGGCATTGCATGGCGGTGATGTATCTGGCTTTACCGACGCGCGAGTGGCGTCGGCTTTAGAGCAGAAATTTGCGGGGAAACGTCCGGGTCAGTAATGCCTGACCCGACAGTATTAGCTAAGGGCTACGTGGTAAAATACGATACTCATTAGAACCGGGCATAAGTAACGAATGTGCCAGCGCAATAACGTAAGCCCGAAACTGCCCGCAGCAATTTCTTTTAAGTGGTTGCTGCGGCGCCATAACCAACCCACTACCAGTAAATAGAATAAGCCAGACAGCGGCAGCTGGAACTGTGTCACAGCGGTGACGACCCAACCAAACAGTGGCTCGAAGAATAAAATCAGTAATAGTGAGAACACACCAATAAGCGCTAATGACGCGGCGGTTGCAACCGGGCGGCTCAGTTTGCGCTCTTCAATGCAATAAGACACAGGAACTTCCGCCTGAGCAATGGTCGAGGTTAGCGCGGCAATACTCAGTAAGCTAAAGAATGCAAACGCGACAAACGGCCCGGCAACGCCCATGCTGTTGAATAGCTCCGGCAGTACCGCAAAAATGAGCTGTCCTTCGCCAACCAGCTCGGTGCCTTCACCAACGGAAACGCCTAAATGAATGCCTGCGTATAGTGCTGGAATAATCAGTAAGCCGGCTAAAAACGCTATGAAGGTATCAAGCGCTGCAACTGAAAGGCTCAAACGACCCAGTTTTGCACCGGGCTTTAAGTACGAGCCATAAATCATCATGCCGCCCAGGCCAATCGACAGTGAGAAGAATGCCTGACCCATAGCGGCAACCAAAATACTGGTATTGGTTATTTGTGTGAAGTCCGGTATCAGGTAACGTTCTAAACCGACGCTGGCGCCTGGTAACGTCAGCATGTAAATAATCAGGCCGACTAGCAGAACCACCAATGTTGGCATTAAACGCTTGGACCAACGCTCAATACCTTTTTCCACGCCCTGGAAGACGACTAATGCGGTGGCGGTTAAAAACAGCCCCGTGAATATTAAGTCGCGCGGCATAGAGCTGTTCAGCAGGAATTCGGACACCGATGTGAGGCCAACGCCTTTGGCTAAGAAGCCGAGTGCGTGAACCACCATCCAACCGGCGACTACGTGATAGAAGCTCAGCATTAAGCATGAGCCCAGTACGTTCAAATAGCCCATTAACCTACCGACCGGGCGAGCTTTACCGCCGGAAAGCAGAGTCAATGACTTAACCGGGTTAGCCTGTGCGCTGTGACCTATGAGCAGTTCGCTATAAAGGGCGGGAATAGCCAAAATAAAAATAACGCACAGGTACACGAGTAAAAAAGCGCCACCACCATGGTTGGCGACTTGCGTCGGAAAGCCCCAAATGTTGCCGAGCCCGACAGCGGAACCCGCGGCCGCTAAAATAAAGCCAATGCGGCTATGAAATGAATCACGCATAAATGTCCAAAAAGCTTACTGCCCCTACTTAAGTCAGGCGGGCATTCTAACGAACTGAGAAAATTTTGCCCTATCTTTTTTTAGTCAATCGGGTTACTATTCGCGCCCTGAATTTCAGCCGGTTGCCCAATTACTGAACAGGATGTTTCAAGTAAGCGCAACTGACCTAAACGTTAACGTACAAGACCGTAATCTCAGGAGCCTTACGTCATGCCAAATCTGGATCTGAGCCGCTACGGCATCACCGATGTCGAAGAAATCGTCCACAACCCGTCCTACGACCTGCTGTTTGAAGAAGAAACTCGCGATGACCTGCAGGGTTACGAAAAAGGCACGGTAACGGATTTAGGAGCGGTTGCTGTCGATACCGGAATATTTACCGGCCGTTCACCAAAAGACAAATACATTGTTCGCGACGACACCACACGAGACACTGTTTGGTGGGCCGACCAGGGTAAAAACGACAATAAACCACTGTCGACTGAAACCTGGAAAGAACTGAAAGGCTTAGTAACTGAGCAGCTGTCGAACAAACGCTTGTTTGTCGTCGACACCTATTGCGGTGCTAACGAAGATACACGCTTAGCGGTTCGCTTCATTACTGAAGTGGCATGGCAGGCGCATTTCGTGAAAAATATGTTCATTCGCCCAAGCGAAGAAGAACTGGAAACGTTCGAGCCAGACTTCGTGGTCATGAACGGTGCGAAATGCATTAACCCTAAGTGGCAAGAACAAGAGCTGAACTCTGAAAACTTTGTGGCGTTTAACTTAACTGAGAAAATCCAGTTAATTGGCGGTACCTGGTACGGCGGCGAAATGAAGAAAGGTATGTTCTCAATGATGAACTACTTCCTGCCGCTAAAAGGCATTGCGTCAATGCACTGTTCAGCAAACGTTGGTAAAGAAGGTGACGTTGCTATCTTCTTTGGCTTGTCGGGTACCGGTAAAACCACGCTGTCGACTGACCCTAAACGCGCACTGATTGGTGACGACGAGCACGGTTGGGACGACGATGGTGTCTTCAACTTTGAAGGCGGCTGTTATGCGAAAACCATCAACCTGTCGAAAGAAGCAGAACCGGATATTTACAACGCGATTCGTCGCGACGCGCTATTAGAAAACGTTGCGGTTGATGAAAATGGCGTTGTCGACTTTGATGACAACTCGAAAACCGAGAACACTCGTGTTTCTTACCCTATTTACCACATCGACAACATTGTTAAGCCGGTGTCTAAAGCGGGTCACGCGAAGAAAGTTATTTTCCTGACGGCTGACGCGTTTGGCGTATTACCTCCAGTGTCTAAGCTGACTAAAGAGCAGGCGCAGTATCACTTCTTGTCTGGCTTTACCGCGAAATTGGCGGGTACTGAGCGCGGTGTGACTGAGCCAACACCGACTTTCTCAAGCTGTTTTGGTGCGGCATTCTTAAGCCTGCACCCAACCCAGTATGCAGAAGTATTGGTAAAACGTATGGAAGCAGCTGGCGCAGAAGCTTACCTGGTTAACACGGGTTGGAACGGTACTGGCAAGCGTATCTCTATTAAAGCAACGCGCGCTATCATCGACTCTATCTTAGACGGCTCTATTGAAGACGCTGAGTTTGTTGAACTGCCATACTTTAACCTGGCCATGCCAACTCAGTTAGCTGGTGTTGAAGACAGCAGCATTTTAGACCCACGTAAAACTTATGAAGAAGACGGCGAGTGGGACGTTCGTGCGAAAGACTTAGCGGAACGTTTCGTGGCCAATTTCGAGAAGTTTACCGACACCGAGAACGGTAAAGCCTTAGTGGCAGCTGGTCCTAAGCTTTAGCCAACGGTATAAGGTTAAATACTAAAAACCCCGCAACACACTATGTGCTGCGGGGTTTTTTAATGCCCCGATTGAACGGGGCGATAAGACTTACTTCAGTTGTTCTGCGTGTGGCAGTTCGAACGGAGGCTTCTCTTCTGATTTTTCCATTAAGAAGGTATCCATCCAACGCATGAAACGCATGCCGTAGTCCAACTGTGCCGCTACTTTGCGGTTACCGTGACCTTCGCCCGGGTAGAACACCAAGCGTACTGGCACATTACCGTGAGTTTTCAGGTAACGATACAATTCCATCGACTGTGACGGGTGTACACGCGTGTCTTCTTTACCGTGCATAATCAGAATTGGCGTACGCGCTTTCTCTGCATGATAAATAGGGCTGCGCTCTAAGTACCATTCCCACTTGTCCCAAGGGTAGCTACGCGCGTGAACGGCGTGCATTTCTTTAGGAATATCGGTGGTGCCGAATTTTGACAAGTTATTGCTAATACCGACGAACATAACGCTAGCTGCGAAGTGCTCAGTCTGCGCCGTTGCGCCCCAGGCAGAAGCATAACCACCGTAAGAGCCGCCGGTAATACCAACGCGAAACTCATCAGCAATGCCCATGGCCACTAGGTGCTCTTTGGCATCAACAATGTCGTCGAATTCTTTACCCGCGTAGTCGTTTTGGCCAAGCTTTGAGAACTCAACGCCACGTCCGGTGCTGCCACGGTAGTTAGGGAAGAACAACGCATAGCCCTTAGATGCTGCATGCTTAACTGGCGACGCATAGCGATCTAACCAGCCATTGCTGTAATGCGATTCAGGACCACCATGAATGACCATAACGGTCGGGTAGCTTTTGCCTTCTTCGTAGTCTTTAGGGTAAACCAAAATACCTTCCAGCTCTAACCCATCGCGCGCTTCATAGGTAATGGTTTCCTGACGTGGCATATCAATTTCTGACAACCAAGGGTTCGAGTCTGTTAAGCGCTCTAACCCACCGTTGGCGTACTTAAAAGCTTCGCTTGGGTGAGAAGGGCGGTGTGCAGTCAGTACAAATTCAGATTTACCTGCTTCGCCGTCAATGCTGGTCACAATGGCTTCACCCGGTTCAATCAGAACGCGGCTTTCCAGGAATTTAAGCGTTAACGCCTGAACTTCTGACTCTGTACCACGGTGGCCAAGCCAGACTAGCTCTTCACCGGTACGCCAGGTAAAGTCTTTTACCGAGCCTTCGTAGTTCGGTAATACGTTGCGATGCTCTTGTTCGCGAGTATCGTAAACAAACAAAGAGCCGGCAGACGGGTCATTATAGTCCGCTGCACGAATCATGGCTAAGTAGCGACCGTCCGGTGAAAACTCAGCACGACCCAACTTGCCTTCAGCCTCAAAAGTAGCAGCCACTTCGCCACCTAAACCAATGAGCTGGTACTGGCTGCTCATATAGTTGTCATCGATAAGCGGTGTGGGCGCAGTGCGAACTAATAGCTGTTCGTTGTCCGGGTGAAATGCTACTGAGTAGACTTGCTGATCATCCGGCGTTACCGCCTTAGCTTCAGCGTCTTCTTCACCAAGCGTTACGTGGTAAGCCTGGGTGTAGGTTAAGTCTTCTTCATAAACTTCGGCTTTAAAACCTTTTTTAGACAGCTTTTCTTTGTCGCTGTCTTTAGGGCCAGAGGACAAGAACACTAACTGTGTGCCGTCTTCGCTTAAATCGTAGCTGCCAATATTACCGTCGAATTCAAACACCGACTGTACGCCACCACCATTAACCGGCATGCGGTACAATTCCTGGTAGTCGTCGCCGTCTTTTTTAGCGGTGAAATAAAGGTACTCTCCTTTGGGGCCAAAGCTAACGCGGCTGAACTTGTCATCTTTGCTCAGGTAAGACGTAGCTTCGCCTTGCGCGTTAATAAGCGCTAACTCAGTGTGTCCGTAACCATCGTCGTCTTCATACGGCACACGTGGAATAGAGCGAAGAACCGCAGTAAATTCGCCCGTTGGCGAGAGGTCAGCCATACGTACTGACTCTGTTGTTACGGTATCCATTAGCGTCATTTCACGGGCGTCGGCATCGACCGCCCAAGCCGCTAACGCGATACCCCCTGCTACACGTAAAAGCATAGTTGTCTCCGTTGTTGTTCTAATGTTTAGGTTTACTTCATAAATCGTTTTGTTGCTTCGGCGCCACGCGCAACCAGGCGCACTTGCGCTATAGTCGTTTCGGTAATGCGTTCGCGTTCTTCTTCGTTTACGTCGAAACAGTCAGCCCCGGCACTGAATACAATCTTGGCAATAGTGTCTGACTGCAGCTCTGCTAATTCACGAGAAAACGACTGCTCATTCACTAAATACTCTTCCAGCTCAGCTTTAAAATGCTCAATTTCACGCACAACCGCTAAACGAAAGCTGCGCGAACGGCCTGAGCGCTCCTGCAGAAGTAGCCGAAAAATTGCCGTGTTTTCCGCCACAAATTGCATAAAGGTTTCTACTGACACTCGGATAATAGAGCCGCCGGTTTCAATGCGTTGTCGCGCCTGGCGAAGTAGTTGACGCAAGGCTAAACCGCACTCATCAACCAGAGTGAGTCCTAACTCATCCATGTCGCGAAAGTGCCGGTAAAAAGACGTTGGTGCAATACCTGCCTCGCGTGCTACTTCGCGTAAACTTAAGCTGGAAAAGCCGGCTTCAGCGCTAAGCTGATTCATCGCTGCGTTAATCAGTGCGCGGCGCGTCTTTTCTTTCTGTTTTGCTCGAACCCCAGCCATATTTGTTGCCATCCTTCGCTGTTATTGAACGAATAGTAACACAGGTCTTTACACATTTTCCGCTTGTAATTTGAAAGCAAAACCCGTACATTCAGCGAACAGGTGTACGCTGTTTTGTCACCTGACTTTTTTGATTGTTTTAGGTTATATACATGCAAAAGAATTTTGAAAAACCCCCTCTTATTTGGCTTAACACCCTAGTGTTCTCCATTACTTTCGCTATAGCCGCCATTGGTGTTCCTTTATATGCGTTCACCGTCGGTATTGGCGCAGAATTTTGGTGGGTTATGTTTGGTACCGCATGTTTTGCGGGTATTTCCATTACTGCGGGCTACCATCGTTTATGGGCGCACCGTACGTACGACGCTAACCCGGTATTGCGCTTTTTATTCGCAATAGGCGGTGCTGTGGCGCTGCAAAATAGTGCCTTGCACTGGTCGTCCGATCACCGAGTGCACCACACACATGTCGATGACAACGACAAAGACCCGTATTCGGCGAAGCGCGGTTTTTGGTATTCGCACATTGGCTGGATGCTGCGTGAGTATCAGGCGAGTCGTTATTCCGACTACGACAATGTCAAAGACTTACAGAAAGATCCTATCGTTATGTGGCAGCACAAGTATTACCTGCCGCTGACGCTGTTCGTGAACTTCGGTTGGCCAATTGCCGCCGGCTTTATGCTGGGCGATGTTTGGGCCGGCTTATTGGTTATTGGTGTATTGCGCCTAGTGCTTAACCACCACACCACGTTCTTTATTAACTCGCTGGCGCATATTTGGGGCAAACAGCCTTACACGGACAAAAACACGGCGCGCGACAATGGCGTACTGGCGTTTATGACCTTCGGCGAGGGCTATCATAACTATCACCACATTTTTGCGAGTGATTATCGCAATGGCATTCGCTGGTGGCAGTTTGACCCGACCAAATGGCTTATTCGTGCCAGCAGTTGGTTCGGTTTAGCGCGTAACCTAAAACGCAGCTCGCCGTATCAAGTCGAGCGTGCGAAGCTGCAAATGCAGTTAAAAGTGGCTCGTCAGAAGGCCCTGAGCGCACCAGAGTCATTGTTCGAAAAAGCGCACGAGCACTACGAACAACTGGGTACGCAGTTACGTGAATACTACAAAGCGCGTAAAAAGCTGCTGGACTCTAAAGCTCAGGACTTAAAAGATCACTTAAACCATGACATTGATGCATTGAAAAAACAGGTCGATGACATGCGTGAATCTCTTGCTGAGCAGAAGCGTCACTGGAAAGCTTTGTTGAACCAAATTCAACAACACGCGTAAAAGAATTTAACCCTTCAGCACTTGAAAATGAACAAAATATAATCAATACTGGAGGGTAGGTTCTTCGAAGTAAGCGCAATGATCTCCTTGCGCAAGAGAGGTGAGTATGGAAATTGGCGCAGCTATGAATACAGGCCTGCAGGGTATGCAACGTGCAAACCAGCAAGTATCTGAAGCAAGCCAGGAAATTGCATCTGCAGCGGGTCGTAACGACGTGCAGCAGCAAGACAATGCCAATACAAATGGTGGTCAGCCAGCTACCGAAACAGCGACTGAAACGGCGCAAAGTGTTAACGCCGCCAGTACAACTGACTCGCTGGTTTCGTTAAACGAAGGGCAGACTAACTTTGAAGCCAATACTCGTACAGTAGAAACCGCTGACGAAATGTTGGGCACTCTTATCGATACTAGTGCGTAACTGAATGTTCTAGCCATGAATATCACCACAGCGCTACCGGCTATTCCTGTTACATCGGCTCCTCCTATGGAGTCGATGCAGACGGACAATGCCGCTAAGGCGCTGGTTAGTGAACCTACCGCAACTGAAAAGCAAAACAACAGCACTGACAGCGCAGCTTCAACCTATTCACCAAACGGCAAAGCTGCCAAAAAAGGCAAAGAGACTGCTGAAGGTGAAAAAGGTGCTGAGGCTAAAGGCTCTGAGTCCGAAGAAACTAAGGGCGAGAAAAAAGCTGACGCGACCGAAGAAAAGAAACCGAATGGCCAAAAGCTCGACGAGCAGGAGCTCGAAAAAGTTGATGAGCTAAAAAGTCGTGATCAGGAAGTGCGTGTGCACGAACAAGCGCATGCGGCTGTTGGCGGGCAATATGCCGGTTCACCTTCTTATGAATACGAACGTGGTCCCGATGGTAAGTCTTATGCCGTTGGCGGTGAGGTTCAGATTGACGTTAGTCCGGTTCAGGGCGACCCTCAAGCAACCATTCAGAAAATGCAGGTGGTACGTCGTGCTGCAATGGCACCGGCAGAACCGTCTGCCGCTGACCGAGCCATAGCTGCCGAAGCAACTAATAAAGCAACGCAGGCGCGTGCTGAGTTGGCGCAGCAGCAAATTAAGTCTGGTGAAGAGGGAGAAAATAGCAATCCTGATATCAGTATTAATGCGCCATTTAAGAAAAGCTTAGAAGGTGAAGGCTCGGACAAAGGCTCTTCTGGCAGCGCAGCACCCGCTGAGCAAGGCAAGAAAACTCTGTCTGCGCCAGAACGCGGCGCTATGGTTGCTTCTTTCTACGACAATAAAGTTCGTCCATCCGTGGACTCATTCAGCGCTACCGCTTAATCCTTTCTCTTATTTATTTCTGTTTCGCTTTTGCGAAAGCGTCTGCTAAAGCATTACCCATAGCGGCATTTTGCGGCGGCTTGTTTTGCTGACCACGGTCACGCTGAGGCTTGCCTTTATTTGAACTGCCGCCCTGCGGCTTAGTCTTAGCGGCCGGCTTCGCAGACACTTCGTCATTTAAACGCATGGTTAAACCAATACGGTTACGCTCAATGTCCACTTCCAGCACTTTTACCTTCACAATGTCGCCGGCTTTAACCACTTCACGCGGGTCGCTGACAAACTTGTCCGCTAAAGCTGAAATGTGAACCAGGCCGTCCTGATGTACGCCAACATCGACAAAGGCACCAAAGTTCGCAACGTTAGTTACGACACCTTCTAGCAACATGCCGGGTTTCAGGTCGCTGACTTTCTCAACACCTTCTTTAAACTCCGCCGTTTTGAATTCAGGGCGCGGGTCGCGGCCTGGTTTTTCAAGCTCAGACAAAATATCAGTGATCGTTGGCAGACCAAAGCGCTCGTCGGTGTAGTCGGCAGCGTTCAGGCTTTTAACCAATGAGTGGTTGCCAATAAGCTCTTGTACCGGCAAATCATTCGCTTTTGCCATCCGCTCTACCACTGAATAAGCTTCTGGGTGAACCGCTGAGGCATCTAACGGTTGCTCGCCATTGTTAATACGTAGGAAGCCCGCTGCCTGTTCAAAGGCTTTCGGTCCCATGCGTGGCACATCGAGTAACTGTTTACGGTTAGCAAAGGCACCGTTGGCGTCTCGGTAGTCGACAATGTTTTTCGCTAGCGTTTTCGACAAACCGGAAACGCGCTGAAGCAAGGCCGCAGAAGCCATGTTGGCATCCACGCCTACTGCGTTTACACAGTCCTCAACCACGGCATCCAGGCTTTGTGCGAGTTGCGACTGGCTAACGTCGTGCTGATACTGGCCCACACCAATAGACTTAGGCTCAATTTTAACCAGCTCGGCCAACGGATCCTGCAAGCGGCGGGCGATAGACACCGCGCCACGCAGTGACACGTCCATATCCGGAAATTCTTGTGCCGCCAATTCAGAAGCCGAGTAAACCGACGCACCGGCCTCGTTGACTATAACCTTGGTGGCTTTAATTTCGCTGTGCTGCTTCAGCATGTCACCGACCATTTTATCGGTCTCGCGCGAGTGAGTGCCGTTACCAATGCTGATAAGCTCAACCTTGTACTGTTTGCACAAAGTCGCCAGCGTGCGCATGGCTTTGTCCATTTGGTTTTGCGGCTGGAACGGGAATACCGTGTTAGTAGCAACCGCTTTACCAGTTTCGTCCACGACCGCAACCTTAACACCGGTACGAACGCCCGGGTCCAGGCCCATAGTGGTTTTAGCACCGGCAGGCGCCGCCATCAGCAAGTCTTTTAAGTTGCTGGCAAATACCTGAATAGCCGCTTCCTCGGCACGCTCACGCACACGAGCCATGAGTTCAGTTTCCATGTGCAGCGACAGTTTCACCCGCCAGGTCCACTGAATCACCTGGCGCAGCCAGTCATCGGCAGCACGACCTTTGTGGTCAAAGTTAAGGAAGTCGGAAATAATGACTTCGCAGTGCGAGCCGGAGGTTTTGTCTTCACTACCCGGGTCGGCGTCCATAGAAAGTTGCAAAAAGCCTTCGTTACGGCCGCGCAGCAATGCCAATGTGCGGTGCGACGGAATGGTCTTAAACAGCTCAGAGAACTCAAAGTAGTCGCGGAACTTAGCGCCTTCTTTTTCTTTGCCCGGCGCAACGGTGCTGGTTAAGTGCGCGTTCTGCCACAAGTGTGAACGTAAACGCTTCAGCAATTCCGCCTGTTCGGCAAAGCGCTCCATTAAAATGGCGCGGGCACCGTCTAGTACCGCTTTGGCGTCAGCAAAACCTTTGTCGGCGTCAACGTAGTCAGCGGCCGCTTGCTCCGGGTTTTGTGTTGGGTCTTTCCACAGTAGGTCTGCCAGCGGCTCAATACCGGCTTCAATCGCAATTTGGCCTTTGGTGCGGCGCTTAGGCTTGTAGGGCAGATATAAATCTTCCAGCTCGGTTTTCGAGTCGGCGGTTTTAATGCTTTGAGCCAGTTCGTCGGTTAACTTACCTTGCTCGTCAATCGACTTCAGTATCACCTGACGGCGGTCGTCCAGCTCGCGCAGGTAGTTAAGGCGCTGATGCAGCTGACGCAATTGCGTGTCGTCTAAACCGCCGGTTACCTCTTTACGGTAACGGGCAATAAAAGGCACCGTCGAGCCTTCGTCCAGCAACTGGATAACAGCGGCAATCTGACGCTCGTCGACCTTCAGTTCATTAGCAAGTAATTGCGGTATCTGGCTCATAGTACATCTCTTGGTTTTAAAACGTTACGACAAATAATGGGGACGAATACTATCACGAATTGGCTACGCGGGCTGTTGGTAACTTATCTTATTAATAAACCAGGTCTTGGTGCCCTGCGGCGTACGAACCTCGGCCTCGTCGTCCACCTCTTTCTTCAGCAGGGCACGCGCCATGGGAGAATCGATTGACACCGCGTCTTTGCGATCATAAATCTCATCCGGACCAACAATTTGAAAGGCGCGAACGTTCTCGTCTTCGTCCTCAATTTCCACCCACGCGCCAAAAAACACCTTACCGTCCTGCTGTGGCGAATAATACACCACCTTCACCTGCTCCAGACGTTTGGTTAAGTAGCGAATGCGGCCATCAATTTTGCGTAGCTTCTGTTTATTGTATTTGTAATCGGCGTTCTCTGACCGGTCACCCAGGCTCGCCGCCCACGACACCTTCTCTACGGTTTCGCGACGCTCAACCCGCCACAGGTGCTCGAGTTCCTGCTGCAACTTTTCATAACCGCCAAGGGTAATTAAATTGGTTTTCATACGCTGATTCGTTGTGCCTGCGTTGAATGATTAGGGGATTTTACTGGGTTATGGGTTCGAGGGAAATGGCGGATTAGTAAGGGTATGTAAGTTTCAAATATGAGCTATTGCTTAGATTATTGTAATTTAGTTTTAACTTGTTTAATGTTGGTTGGATAGTTTGTGAGCGTGTTGGGCAGGTGGGAAGTAGAAATCAGAGAGGTGATACTTGTCACTAACCGTTTATTAATCGGCATTTAGCCCGTCCGCAGGTAATAAAATGATACTCAATTATGTTTAAGAAGCTTAAGGAAATACTACTCGGCCGCTCGCCTAATAATGTGCTCGAATCAAAGGTTGAGTCAAAGCAAAACCAAGTGCGCTACACAATGCGGGATGAGCAGCTTGTAGAGACTGATGCGGTGTTCGATGCATGGACATCCGGTGATATAGCAAAGATGCGAGCGGCTTTGTCAGAGAAAACGAATCTTATTGATAGGCACTTTCTGCTAATGGGACTCGTTGATCAATCATACAAACATCGGAAAGAGGACAAGGAGTGGGAAAGGTTTTGTGCAGAAATATCGGAGCTGCATATTAAAGAGTTTCCAGAGATAAAGCCGACGCTTGTTAAAAGCTTAAACGGAATACTTCCAAGGGTTACAACCTTTCAAAAATATGCCACGTTACTCACGGAACAGAATGATTTTGACCGCGCTGTGGAAGTATGTGAAGTAGCTCTCTCGTATGGCCTCCGTGACGGAACGAAAAGCGGTTTCGAAGGACGTATTGAACGAATTAAGCGAAAAGCGGCGAAGCATAGTGCATGACAAGTACAGGCACGGCAACGTGAAAATTACTGTCGTTATATATTAAGGGTAATCACATGAAACTCGATTTTATCGTTATGGTTTCATTAACTGTTTTATTGTTATCTGGATGTGCAACATCCTCTTATTCAGTTGGTGAGAACTTTGCTAGTGAAAACGTATCCCAGATTGTTAAGGGTAAAACCACCAGTGACGATCTGATTGAGCTTTTGGGTGAGCCGTACTCGAAAACTGTTCTATCCGGCACTGATGAGAAATGGCTCTATATGTACTCTGAAGGACAAGCTAAAGCGCAAAGTTATATAGTCTCGATGGATGTGAAAACGACCGGAACTCAAAAAGTGCTAGACGTGCTGATTTCAGACGGAGTTGTTGTTAACTTTGCGTATACAGAAGGTGAAAACCCTTACAATATCCAAGTCAATTAACTGCGCACCATCAATGCCGGCAGTGCTAAAGCATATCGATGATTTATGGCGTTATGACAAAAGGAGAAACAATGAACAAGTCAATTCTAATCGCCTCCCTAGTTCTGATAGGTGGTTGCTCCACTACTTATCAAGCGCCTTCGACTGACAGTCAGCACTTTTCCGGACAGCATGACTCGGATAAAAAGGCTGTTATTGAAAAGGCTAAGAAAATTCTGCTGATGGATGGGTATCAGATTCAATCGGCCAGCAATACAGAGGGCTATATATCTACTTCGTACAAAAACTGGAAGTTAAGCCCAGAGCAGGCTAGTTGCGGTTCAACAATGGGAATTGACTATCTGAAAGACAACCGGACAAAAACAGAAGTAGCAATAAATATCATCGTTGATGAAGAAACGCTTAGTGTTCGGTCAAACATCAAGGGCGAGTATAAACCAGGTACTGTGAGCCAGGACATCACATTAACATGCGTATCCAATGGAGTTATTGAAAGTGATATCGCAGAGCAAATTATTTCAAATTAAACAAGGAGCAATAAGGTAAGACAGTTCGATGCCATTAAAAGGGCGTTAATTTACTAAAAGAGATAAAACATGGAACTTAAAGATTTTATTAAAGAAGCAATAAGGGATATTTCGGAAGCTATTGATGAGTCCAATACAGAGCTTTATGATTTAGATGTTATCTCTAACCCTTCGGCTGTCAGTGTTGATAAAAGAGAAGATATATATGGTCATACGTATCTAAACTCCGATAGCGATAAAACGAGTAGACCTGTTCACCTACTTAAATTTGATGTAGCTGTTTCTGCAACAAAAAAAGATAATGGCGAAGAAGGAATTGGTGTAAAAGCTCTTGGTATTACGCTAAATAAAGGCGGTGAAACTTCAGACGAGCTTAGTAATAGCAGCAGGTTGAAATTTAGTTTACCAATTGCTTTTCCTACAGGTAGGAAGTAATCCAAATACGATAAATGTTAATAAGGGAACGTAATGAGAAAGTTAATTGCTATTGTTGTATGTGTTGCAACTCTCTATGGCTGTGCGTCGAGTGGCTCTAGCTCTAAAGCTGCACCCTTGCCTATAAAGTTAATTAATTCAGAGATGGCAAAGGATTGCACCTTTGTAGGAGTATCGAGTGGTCATGTGTATAACGCTTTCCAGTATACTGCAGATAATATTAATGACGCTCGTTTAAAAGCTGCAGAAGAAGCCTTAGCTTCAGGTGCGAATTCAGCTGTAATAACTTCTACTGATGTCGAAAACCCTGGACATAATGTTACGGTACATATGGAAACTTATAATTGCTCCAAAAACTAACAAGCCAATCAAGATTGACGCGTAACGCTTGGCTTGCGGTTTTTCGTCGCTGAGTTTAGTTCGGTATTACTTGCCACTTATTGGGGTATTAGGAAATCGTAATGATTGAAGAGCCAGACTGGTCTACGCATGCAATAACCTCAGCAATCTCACCGAGATTCTTGGAGCTGTATGCTTCCATAATGATGCAACAGGCCGTAATCGAGTATGAGTTGCAGATCTGCATTGCTCTCCTCCTAAAATTAGACTATGAAAGGGTGCAAATTCTGACCGCAGAGCTCTCCTATCGCCAACTAGTGGCATTAGTTTCATCTTCAATGCTCAAGTTCAACGATTCTTCTTCTGAAAGATTCAAGGAGTTTAGGTACGCATTGGCGAAGCTTGATGAATTTGAAAAGCTCAGAAACGATTTGGCTCACTCGATTTGGATGCACTCTCCTGATGGCATCGGAAAGTCAGGTGCAAAGAGGATGAAAACCACGTCGAAGCGAAAAGCTGGCCTCAAAGTCCTGGAAGAAGAGTATTCTGAAGAAGAGCTTGAGAAACAGTGGAAGCGTGGAAACTTCTTTATTCGGGAACTTAGGAAGAGGGTTGAGGCCACCGTTTCCTAACAAACCAAGTTAGCGGGACAATTACACACAGGCTCCCGTCACTTCGTTCCGTATTATAGCTTGCGTGTAATTACCCCTTCTTGGGGCGTTATATAAACAGGAACCACTCCGGTGAAAATTAAAAGTAGCTGTATCGTTTTCGCGTTAGCTTTATTCGTATCGGCGTGCACATCCGGACGTTTGGAGTATTTCACCGCCGAGGGCGAGCGAAAGGTTGCATGCGAAACGGAATACACATGGCAGCCGAGTGTTGATAAGTATGCGGTTGAATATGTGCTAGCGCATTGCGCTCAAGAGGCAGTATCCAGAGGCTACACGGTCGAAGATGCTGCTCTTCTTGAAAAGGATTTGTCGGTTCCGTCCCCTCCCGAAGGAAGAGCGTGGAGCCATGAGCTGGCAAAGCAGTATCACTCAAAAGGGACGCTTACGGATAAAGAATATGGGTATCTCATCGCTTATTTAGATCTCGGTCATGATAGTGATTGAGCGTGCGGTGAGTAGTAAACGTAACAAGTTGCAACAGTATGCGCTTTCGGTGTTGAGGTACAAATGAACCTTGCTCTCTTCGATTTTGATGGAACAATCACAACGCGAGATACATATACCAAGTTTGTCTTTTCCTCGACGAAATTGGCTCGTCTAGTTATTGGCGCTTGTCTTCTTTCTCCGGCAATCATCTTACACAAAGCTAGGCTTCTTTCTGCTCCTAAAGTTCGACCTCTCATATCACGAGTTGCTTTCATGGGCGTTTCTGAAAAACAACTTGATGCTAGTGCTGAACGTTATGTTTCTGAATATTTACCCTCTGTGATTCGGAGCGATATGCTGCAGAAAATAGCTGAGCATAAAGAGAACGGCGATCACGTGGTCATTGTGTCTGCATCTATCTCTCCTTATTTAAAAATTTGGTGTAGAAATCACGAGATAGATTTAATTTGTAGTGAACTTGAAGTGCGTAATGGTCGATTTACCGGAGCCTACCTGAGCGGCGATTGCAGTAACGAGAGAAAGGTCGAGCGCATAAAAGAACGCATCGATTTATCTCTTTATAGCGAAATTTTTGCGTATGGAGATTCTGAAGAAGATTACCCTATGCTAAACCTAGCCAATACGAGTTTTTATCGGGGAGAGCTCGTTCACTGCCGCACAACCGAGCGTTACAACCTTAGAAAATTCGTTTCACATCACGATAAAAGTTTTCATGGCTGCCCAAAGTCATAAGTTCTAAAGCAAAAACTCCGTCATCATAACTATAGCCAAGTAAAGTGAGCTGCTTATTCATTTTAAATTTGTGAACCCGTAAAAAACTTAAATCCCCCTTTTTCTGCTGTCCTATAAATGGATCACTCATCAGCTCCCTGATTGCACTGTCGAGATCTTTCTTTTGGTTAGGCTTTAACTTTTTAACGGCCTTCTTAAAAGTTGGCGTTTGTAATACTGTTTTAACTTTAGTCAAAATCGTAACTCTCGAGCTTACCCGCATCTTTTTCAGTTTGCGCAATAATAGCTTGTTTCACAAACTCATATGGTAGCTCTGGGTTATCTTCCATAATTTCACCAATCCTAGCCCAGTGCTCAATTTGTTTAGGCGGCGTTCTGTTATAAGCCTTGGCTATAATAGTAGCTTTTTCCACAAGTTCTTGGTCTAATCTTATGCTCTTTGTAGCCATAATTAGAGCTCCTGTATCATTTTGCATCAAATGTGGCATGTTGCCACAAAATAGCAGTTATAACAAGCGCGTGATTTATGGGCAATTTTTTATCACACCATTCGCAATGTGAACTCACGTGACTACACGCAAGCGCAAGTCGAAGCATGGGCATCGGATGACGCCTCTCCTGAGGCATGGCAGCGAAAAATGAATGCTATTTCTCCTTTTGTTGCGGAAATTGACGGAGAAGTTGTCGGCTATACCGACCTGCAGGAAGATGGACTAATTGATCATTTCTTTTGCCACCATGAGCATCAGGGTAACGGTATCGGGCGTCACTTAATGGAACATGTGCTGAGAGTGGGTGAGTTACAAGGAATTACCCGGTTTTACTCTGAGGTGAGCATTACGGCTCGTCCGTTTTATGAGAAATTTGGTTTTAAAGTCGTAAAAGAGCAAACGATAGAAATTCGAGGTCAGAAGCTGCGTAACTTTGTTATGGAAAAATTTAGCTAACAAATAGTAGCAGAGTACCAGACCCATTTATCTTATCCCTCAATACTTACCTGCACAGAATATTGTACATCTAGCAAGCTTCATCTATACTTGTCCAATAAGTTGAACATGTTGAGGTGACACATGAGAATCGTCTCTTTTACTGAAGCCAGAAACGGCTTAAAAACTGTATTAGACAGCGTAATAAACGACGCTGACACTACGGTCATTACCCGTCGCGACTCGGAAGATGCTGTGGTGATGTCTTTGGATTACTACAATAGCTTAATGGAAACCGTCCACTTGCTTCGTTCGCCAGCAAATGCTGAGCACTTGAATAAATCGATTGCTCAATACAAAGAGGGCAAAGCTAAACAGCGAGAGTTATTAGATGAGTAATCGGTTGCTGTCATGGACGGATGCAGCCTGGAAAGACTACTTATATTGGCAAACCCAGGATAAAAAGACCCTTAAACGTATTAACCGATTAGTTGCCGATACTAAACGGTCGCCATTTGATGGTATTGGCAAGCCTGAACCGTTAAAAGAAAACCTTTCAGGATTCTGGTCTCGACGAATTGATGACACTAACAGGCTGGTTTATGCGGCAGACGATAGCGCAATTACCATTATTTCCTGTCGTTATCATTACTAATAGTCTACTCCAAAGATCAAGCAGAGGTACTCATGAGTTGGGTCATTCTATTTATCGCCGGTCTTTTGGAAGTCGCTTGGGCTGTCGGCCTTAAGTATACCGACGGCTTTACCAAACTTTGGCCAACCGTTGGCACCACCGTTGCCCTTGTCGGCAGCTTTGTCTTATTAGGCTTGGCACTGAAGATTTTACCCGTCGGCACTGCCTACGCTATTTGGGTGGGCATTGGTGCTGTAGGCACAGCGATTATGGGTATGTTTTTGTTCGGTGAGTCAGCGGACGTTTTGAAATTGGTCAGTTTAGGGTTAATTTGTGCGGGTATTGTTGGTCTTAAGTTGGCTCATGGCTGAGCATTTTGGACTTTGCCCTCAGTCAATTCGTTAATCAACTCGTCAACAGACTGACTTTTATGACCTTTACCCTCAGCTAACTCTTTGATAGCAGCGACGGTTGCCGCATTTGGCTGGCGCGCTTTTAGTTCAAAAGGTATTCCTCCGTGATTAATGACTGCTCGGGCAAACAGCTTAAGTGCTTGTGAAGGGCTTAAACCTACTTCATCACAAATATTAGTGAATGCGACTTTCGTGTCATGATCAATTCGCGTGCTTAGCATCTCGGTTTTCATAATAAGTACCTTATAATGTGTTGCATTGTTATCTATTGTAGCACACTGTGGTACTTTTGAATCGCAAAAGCTGCTATTCGAGTTACTTGCCATAAGACTCCTCCATGAGCTGTTAATGACTGTATTTTAGCCTAAGTAAAAAACGTCTTCTGTCATCAATATCGTATAACTTGCTGTTTTATTGCGTATTTAATTACTTTAGAGTTAGCTATATAAAATACTGAAGTAGGGTCACAAAAAATGTCGTTCGAAGCACAAAAAGAGGCCGCTCTAAGAGAGCTTAAGGAAGCGGGAATTTCGGAAATTAATTCTAAGCCGCCGGCTTTGCTGCTTTTGTGGTGGCTGGGCTTAAATGTAAGACCCTTCCATTACAACAGCTTCTCCCGAAATACACTGTTTATGGGTTTGGGCTTCACTGCCTTCTGGGCGCCATTATGCTGGTTTTTGCAGCTATACTCTTTCAATATGCCGTTGACGCATTTCGTCACCACCGTGGTAGTTGTTGGTTGTGTATTCGGGCTTGCTATGGGTATTAATTATAAGATCGCAGCCAGGAAGCATAACTTATCTGCGTGGGATGAACTTGAAACAAATGCTGGTTGAAAAGACTACTAATGATGTGGCTGAGCGTTGTTCTCGTCGCCCTTATCAAAGGGATAGAACCATGAGAGAAACATTGCAACAAAAAACCGCATTTGCCTGGGTCTTACTTATTACTTGCTGCCTTCTATTTATTCCGCTGGTTGCCATGCAGTTTAGCAACGAGGTTCGGTGGGCTCTCGCCGACTTCGTGATAATGGGTGCGTTATTGTTAGTGGTTGGCTCTTCACTAATACTTCTCGCTCGAAAGCTGTCCAAAAAACAATTCCAGCTTGCAGCCATTGTTGTCTTATTGGGCTTTATTTATGTTTGGGTGGAGCTTGCTGTCGGTGTCTTTTTCTCTTTAGGCAGCTGAAGTTAGGTAACACAGCAATGTAAAAGAGCCCCCAGAGGCACAATGCTCAATGCGTATTGGTCTCCCTATCAGAAATTCCAACGTAAATATTCCGTCAGCGCTTTGAAGCTCCCCAATAAACCGCTTATATTAAAATCAGCACTTGTTAAAGAGGACCTGAAGCAATGCAGCATGCGTTGTTAGTGGTGAACCCGAAAAGCCGCAATGGCCACTCTGAAGAGCTTGATCAAGCAACTGATTTGCTTCAGAGCGCTGGCGTTGAAGTAGACGTGTGCGTTACTGAAAGCCCCTCGGACATGGTGTCCTGTATTGAGAGTTACAAACGGGAAGATGGTGTCATTATTGTCGCCGGAGGGGACGGAACCATTAGCGCAGTGCTGGAGTCGGTGCATAAAACACAACAAACCCTGGCAATTTTGCCCATGGGCACAGCGAATGATTTGGCGCGCTCCTTGGGTGTGCCGCAGGATATAGTGCCGGCGGCCCAGGTTATTGCTAATAACAAGCGAGAGCGCATTAACCTTGCGAAGGTGAATGACCATTACTTTGTGAATGTGGCTCATATCGGCTTGGGAGTAGAGGTTACGCACGAGCTTACCTCAGACATGAAAAAGTACTTTGGTGTGTTCGCGTATTTGGGGGCTTTTATTAGCGTTATTAAGCGTAATAAAAGCTTCAGGGTGAGTATAAAGGCTGACGGCTGCGAGGAATCCTTAAGAGCAATTCACTTGGCGGTGGGTAATGGTCGTTTCTATGGTGGCGGCAATATTGTGGATGAAGACTCAACTCTGCTAGACGGCCAGCTGAACTTATTTTGTCTGAAGCCGCAGAGGTGGTGGCAGTTGTTATTGTTGGGGTTTAATTTGCGAAACGGCAACTTGCGGGTGGCGGAGCGCGTTGTATGTAAAAAAGCGAAGAAAGTCAGTATTAAGACGTCTAAACCCAAACAAATTCATGCCGATGGTGAACATAAAACCGATACGCCCGCTGAATTTGAGGTGATACCGAAAGCAATAGAGGTTATTGTGGGCGATATGCCAAATTCAACGAAGAGCAAGGAATAATATGCCGATTTTACGCACAGATGACCAAGCCGATAGCATCGAAATTCTAAAGCTGATTGTTGAGACCAAGGACTACTATCGCGAAATAACGAACGTGGTAGAAGACGGTGAGTTAGCAAATAAGCTGGAAGCCATTGCTAATGAGCGGGAGTCTTTTATTGAACCGTTTCAAAATGTTGTAAAAGATCTGGGTGAGTTGCCGGCCAAACCCGACCCCGACAAAACGTTGATGCAGGTTATTCAAGGTGAACTGACAAAGTTGTTCTCGGTCGATGAGAAAAACGCGATTTTAGATAAGTGCTTGCAGGAAGATGGGGCGTTAGAGACAGCAGTAAAGAACACTAAGCTGGGACAAAAATCTGCGGAGTATCAAAAGCTGCTTAATGAATTAGCCGAGAACATCAATAACACGAAAAAGACCGTTCAGGCGCTGAAAGGTTAGTGTTTTTGTTCATTAAACGTTAAAAAAGTACTGCAAAACGGTGAAGAAAAGGTCAAAATCAGGGTGGTTGGCTAATAATTGACACCGTTTTAACAGGAAAAGTATTTGTCACAACAACAAAAACAAAATGACATACACTGGCTGACAGGCCAGTTTAGTGACCGCCAAAAAGAAGTAAGTTATCGGCATTCTATAGAATCAAACGTTCGGTCCGACGCTCGGCTGGCGTTAATTCTGGCGTCTGCTATTTTCGCCATGTTTGGCATTACCGACTACAACCTTCTAGGGCTAACCCAAGAGTATTATTTACTGTTGGCTATGCGCATTACGGTGGTGAGTTCTTGTGTGGCAATAGCATTCATTATTGGCAAAGCCGGTGGTTATGCTGACAAAGCTTGGTTACACGCACTACCTCTCTGGATTTTTGCCATAGGTATTATTCTTATTGTGCCGCTTCGTCCTGAGAGTCTCTCAACTCAGGTTACCTCTATTGCCGTTGCGATAGTCGCGTTCTATTTGCTGATTCCGAATTTATTGACGGTAGCAGCGCTGGCGAGCGCGTTTGTCAGTATTACCTTTTTAGCTACAGCCATGATCTATGCCGGAGTGACTGCAGAAGGCGCTGTTCGCATTGGGCTATTACTCGCAATGGCCAATATTGTCGGCTACTCCTCACTGAGACGTCTGGAGCGGTTGCAGCGTCAACAGTATGCCTTGCTCAATGAGGAACGCGATCAAAACCGTGAACTGCTGCAGGAAATAAAACACCGCAAGTCATTAGAAGCACAGCTTCGTATGGTGGCGGAGCGTGACACCCTCACCGGTGTGGATAGCCGTAGCTACTTTATGAAACGCGCTCAGGCGTTATTGCAACGCTCGCGCCTGGAAGAAACGCCGTTTTGTTTGTTCATGATAGACGTGGACCATTTTAAGAAAATTAATGACACTTGGGGCCACACTCAGGGCGACGTGATATTGACTAAAATAGCTGAAGTTTGTCAGCACTCACTCCGCCCAACCGACATTATTGGTCGTTTCGGTGGAGAAGAGTTTGTGGTTGGCTTACCACACACCAGCCCTAATGACGCCACCGCTGTCGCCGAGCGCTTAAAGCAGGGAGTCGAAGCGTTGTCGTTAGATGGCGAATTTAAAGACCTGCAACTGAGCGTGACTATAGGCGTTGCCGTTGCTACCCCAGAAGACGACCTCGACACACTCATTACCCGCGCCGACAACAGGCTGTATGAAGGTAAGCGCGATGGGCGGAATCAGGTGGTGACGTCATCGTGACGTACTGCTGTCGTTACCGACAGCGTAGTAATTTCGGTAGGTTAGCCCCTCACCGAGGAGTAGAATTATGATTATAAAAACACTTCGTAAAAAAAGAGGATGGTCTCAGGACCACTTAGCGACATTGTCTGGTTTAAGTCTTAGAACTATTCAGCGTGTTGAAGCTGGTCATGCGGCGAGCATGGAAACCATCAACTCACTCTCTTCGGTATTTGAAACTGATATTACAAAGTTAACCGAGGAGATTGACGTGATTGATAAAGATGCAGAAGCCTGGAAAGAAGCTCCACTGTGGGTTCGTATGGGCGTATGGGGTATTCGTAAACGGAGCGCAGTTTTAAGGTGGGAGCTAGCCTGCTTTGTGATTGGGTTCTTAGGCTTGGTTGGCATGTATTTCCATCCTTTCCTGCTCATATTTTTAGTATTTTGGGGCTCCGCTTACTGGTATGCTGTTTCTATTCGTTGGATCGATAGTAAGAAGTTGTGGCTGTAAGACCTAACGTATAATGTTTCTGATTATTTCGTAAACTTAAACTAGCGAAATAGTCGATTATCACTGAGGGGTAGTCATGCAAAAAATTACTGCTGTAACGCCTGGGGAGCTATTAAAAGAAGAGTTCCTGGAGCCTATGGGCATTTCTCAGTATCGTCTGGCAAAAGAAATTAATGTCCCTGCTCAGAGAATTGGGCAAATTGTTGCTGGAAAGCGCTCTATAACGGCGGACACTGATCTGAGGTTATGCCGATTTTTTGGTTTATCTAATGGATACTGGCTACGCGCGCAAGTTGCTTATGACACTGACGTAGCTAAATAAGAGCTAAAAGAGCAGCTTCAGAATATAAAACCATGGAAATCGACTTCGAACATTAGCGAAAGTGGGTGAAAGGCCGCTGATTCGCCTCCTTCTGTTTTGTTCTTATAAATTCTCTTGTTGTAATTACCACATAAGCTACAATGTAAATAACTGAGTTTTACTTACTTTATAAAGTTTATATAAATCAATCACTAAAGTTAAATTGGTGTATTTCCTATGGTGGCAAAATGGAATTCTCGTTAAGGCTTGTTAGTCCAAGTTTCGACTCTCAGTTAACAGATACGTTAATTGAGTTAAACCACTTGCGAAAACTGCGCTTGCAAGGAACGACGGCTCCGTGGATTTTTTTTCAACTTAAAGAAATTTTCCATATTTTGGAAAGTGTTGGCTCGGCAAGAATCGAAGGCAACAGAACGACAATTTCTGAATATATTGAAAAGAAAATTGAGAGTAGTGAACGTTCAAATGAACGATTCTCAGAGATTGCTAATGTTGAAGCTGCCATGGACTTTATTGAAGAGAATATTGATGAAGGCTCTGACATTACTCACCATTTTATTCGAGAGTTACACCATTTAGTCGTTGGTGACTTGGGGCGCGAAGGCGATCGAACGCCCGGAGCTTACCGAACTTGGAACGTGGAAATTACTCAATCAAACCACGTTCCACCTGAATCATTTCGGGTGCAGTCTTATATGGATGAACTGGTTGAATTCATCAATGAAAAAAGCGCAGATAAATACGACCTTCTGAAAACGGCACTCGCACACCACCGGTTTACTTGGATCCACCCTTTTGGTAACGGGAATGGCAGAGTTGTTAGGCTGTTGACCTATGCATTACTTATTAAATATGGGTTTAACGTAAAAGACGGCAAGATACTCAATCCAACAGCCGTTTTTTGTAACGATAAAGACTTTTATTATCAGCGACTATCAGATGCAGATACAGGAACAGACGAGTCTTTACTGAGCTGGTGTGATTACGTGCTTACGGGTATTTTGCACGAGGTAACTAAAGTCAATAAGCTTTTGGACTTCAAGCTTCTCTATAAAAAAATTCTGGTGCCGACTCTCGAGCTCGCTATTGAAAGAGGCTATATCAACAGCGAAGAGGCCAGAGTATTGAGTGTGGGGATAAAAAAGCAGCACTTTAAAGCCGGTGAACTGAAAGAGGAATTAGGTGCTTTAAGTGCTCGACAACGAACGCATTTGGTGTCTAAGATGAAAGAATCGGGTTTTATTCGTCCTCTCAAGGAAAATGGGCGTACCTATAGCGTGAGCTTTATGAATAACTTCTTGATGAGAAGCTTAATTCAAGTGTTGGAAAAAGAAGACTTTATTCCGGCAATTAACTAATGTCTTTGTTTTCAAAAAGCCTGGCTAGGCACAGCTATTCAGTTTTTATTTATTCTTCATTTGATGCCTGACTAAATCCTTGTTTCTGGCTAATACTAAACTGAGTACTGGGTCAGTAAATAGGAGACCATTATGAAAAGAGTAGAAGGTAAAGTTGCTATTGTTACCGGTGGCGCGTTGGGTATTGGCCGCGCGGCCTGCCTGGAATTAGCAAAAGAAGGCGCCAAAGTGGCTGTAACTGACATTGCGGACGCCGAAGGGCAAAAAGTCGTTGATGAAATTAAAGGTCTTGGCGGCACTGCTAAATACTGGCATGTCGATACTGCCAGTGAAGACGAAGTAAGTCAGGCGTTTGTAGAGGTCGCGAAGGAATTCGGGTCAATCGATGTTTTAGTCAATAACGCGGACATTGCTGGGGTTAATAAGCCCACCCACGAAATTACCAAAGACGAATGGGACAAAGTCATTAACGTAAACGTCAGTGGTGTTTTCTATTGCACGAAACACGCTATTCCGGCCATGAAAAAAGCCGGTGCAGGGAGCATTATTAACCTCTCATCCATTTATGGAATGATAGGCGCTGCTGACTTACCGCCTTACCATGCCTCTAAAGGTGCGGTCAGGTTAATGAGTAAAAACGACGCACTCATTTACGCCAAAGATAAAATCCGAGTGAATTCAATACATCCGGGCTTTATTTGGACGCCACTTGTTGAGCAACTGGGTAAAGAGTCAGCTGAAGGAGTCGATGCGTTTAGAAAACAGTTGGATAGCTTACACCCGATTGGCCATGTTGGAGCGCCTGAAGACATTGCTTACGGTGTGTTGTATTTGGCGTCTGACGAGTCCAAGTTTGTGACCGGAACGGAGTTAGTGATAGATGGCGGTTATACCGCGCAGTAACATTGCTCGGGTTAGAAATAGGCGTCTGGCTGAAACTTAAAAGCTATCTTGTAAATATTTTGATCTGCCTTATTCTAGGGCTATACAAGTTATAAAACTAAGGCGCTTATTTGCGAAACTTCATTCCCTTTGTCTTACTACTGCTGCTTGTAATGCCAGCCACTGCGCAAGACGTTGTCTTGAAGGTGGGGGTATACCATAACCCGCCGAAAATCATGTTCGATGAAGATGGCGACTTAAGTGGTATTCATGCTGACTTACTGACGGTTATTGCGGAGCGTCATGGCTGGCAGCTCATTCCCGTGGAATGCGACTGGGATGAATGCTTGCGGCAGCTGGAAAGTGGCGACATCGATATAATGCCGGATGTTGCCAAAACAACTGCACGCAACGAATGGATGTCCTTTCATAGTGAGCACGCGCTGCTCAATTGGTCACAAATTTATGCCGATGAAAAAGAAGGCATTACCAGCGTTCTCGACCTGGATAACAAAAAGGTTGCCGTGCTCAGAGGCTCGGTTCAGCAAGAGTATTTGAGCGATATTATCGCTAGTTTTGAACTATCGACTGAATTGCTGCCAGTTAACTCCTTTACTGAAGGTTTTGAAGCCGTTAATAACCAAGAAGCTGATGCGGTAGCAACGAACCAGTTTTTTGGGAATCAGCAAGTTGCGACCCGAAAAATTGAAATGACGCCCATTATGTTTTTACCTAATAAGTTGTACTTTGCTATGCGTCAAGGTAAAGGGAGCGCGGTGCTGGATATTATCGATCGTGATATTCGCCAGCTAAAAGCCAATAATCAATCTGACTACTACCAAATCATTAAAAACTGGAGCTCGAAGCAACAGCCCCTCCGTATTCCGACTTATTTCTGGTGGTTACTTGGGCTGTTAGTGCTGGCACTATGTATTGGTCTGCTATTTAATTACGAATTGCGCAAAAAGGTCCGTGAGAAAACGTCTGAGTTAAAAGAGAATAAACAGCGACTGGACATTATTTTAAGTAGCGTCGATGCGTATATTTTTATTAAAAACACCGAACTACGCTACGAATACGTGAATCAGCGAGTGATTGATCTGTTTGGCATGGACGCGGCCGATATTATCGGAAAGGATGATTACGATTTATTTGATAAAATGACAGCCGACGAGCTTGTCGAATTGGACAAAAAAGTACTCTCTACCCGCGAACGTTCCGCGCAGGCCGAGGTGAATTATCTACCGGGTGATAAAACGCCACACCATTATTGGTCGGTGAAAGTGCCTTTATACAACGCTAAAGATGAGTTGGTGGGTATTTGCGGTATTTCCACCGATGTCTCCGAATACAAGCAAATGAAAGAAGAGCTGGATTCTTTGGCGTATTTTGACCCGCTTACAGGGCTTGGCAATAGACGCTTTATGCTAGATAGGCTACGCCAGGGGTTAAAGCGTTATGCGAAAGAGCAAAGTGACGGCGCGTTAATTCTGCTCGATATCGATCACTTTAAGCAGTTGAATGATAGGCGAGGTCACGGAATTGGCGACGAACTGTTGATTCAATTTGGACAACGTTTGGAACAAGAGTTACGGCAGCAAGATGACGCGGGGCGTTTGAATTCTGATGAGTTTATGGTGTTTTTACAGCAACCCCGTAATGGCAATTATGTCATGGTGGAAGAGCTGAGAGAACGCCTCACGACCTTGTTGAATAAGTTGACTGCACCTTATGTACTGGATGGGGAAGAAGAGCAAGTGTCTGTCAGCATGGGCGTTGTGTTGTTGTCAGATGCCGCTTCCGAGAAAGAGATATTACAAGCCGTTGACTTGGCATTAACTCAGGCAAAAGAAGCAAGCGGGCCGCACTTGCAGTTCTTTAATGCTGGTTTGCAGAGACGTTTTGCGCACCAGCAGGCATTGTTGTCTGCATTAAGAAAAGCGATAACTGAGGAAGCACTGCAAGTCTATTATCAACCTCAGTACGAACGTATGAGCGGCTCGAATCAAATAACGTGCATGGGTTACGAAGCGTTAGTGCGCTGGCATGATGACGAATTAGGTTGGGTATCGCCGGGTGAGTTTATTCCGCTGGCGGAAAGTGAGGGGTTAATGCGCAGTGTGCATAAGCTCGTAGTAAAAAAGGTACTAGCGGATACACCAACGTTGCAAACTTTGAACCCAGAGAAACCAGTGCGAGTAGCTATTAACGTGAGTGCTAGTCAGTTTAAGCACAGTAAGTTCGTTGATGACATGAACCAACAAATGAAAGTTGCCGGGGTATCAGGGTCTGCCATTGAGTTGGAAATTACAGAGAGTTTACTCATTGATGATATTGAGCAAACGGCTAAAACCATGCACGAGCTGAAAGAATCAGGCATCACATTCGCTTTGGATGACTTTGGAACGGGCTATGCGTCGCTGGGTTACTTAAAAGAACTGCCGTTGAATCGCCTTAAAATCGATCAGTCGTTTGTGCAGGATCTCACACAAGACAGAAACGATACAGCAATAGTACAAACGATTTTAGCCTTGGGGCGAAGCCTTGAGATGGAGGTTATTGCCGAAGGTATTGAAACCGAAGAGCAGTTAGTAACACTTGAAAAGCTTGGCTGTTCGCAATTCCAGGGGTTTTATTTTTCTCTCCCCGAGCCCTTGGATGCATTAACGAATGCAAAGGAAACGACATAATGTTGGTCTCTTTTCTGTGTAACTCAATAGTTGTGGGCTTAGCGGTATTGTTCCATTACGAGGCGTTAAATCGTATTGGTTGGCTAATCACTCATATACGACTTTTCACGCAAATCCGCATCATGTTTGGTGTCTTTCTCGCACTTACCGCCCATACCGTTGAGGTCGCTATTTTTGCGGTCGCTTATTACCTGATGCACCATCGAGATGGCTTTGGCGATTTAACAGGCAATTTTGACGGCAGCTTTTTGGACTCGCTGTATTTTTCCTTTACGGTTTTTACTACTGTCGGCTTCGGTGACATAGAGCCAAACGGAGCGTTACGCTTTTTAACTGGCATTGAAAGTTTAACGGGCCTTGTTCTTATTACCTGGACGGCATCTTTCCTGTACGTTGAAATGCAGCGCTACTGGCATCGATAGCCGAAAAGATAACTGAAACATTTGTTAACAGAAGCTGGCTTCTCTCGGTATGTAAAGCGGTGTATCTTTATGGGTAGGCATGGCAGCTTGAGATACTAAAATTATGATGCAGGAAACATTAAAAGTTCTGGTAGTTGATGACGACGCACGGCTTCGTAGCTTGCTTGAGCGCTATTTAACGGAGCAAAACTTTATCGTTCGCGTTGCGCAGGACTCTGACCAGATGGACCGTTTACTGACGCGTGAAAACTTCCATTTGATGGTGCTTGACCTCATGCTGCCCGGAGAAGATGGCCTTTCTATTTGTAAGCGTTTGCGTAACGAAGGTAATAATATTCCCGTCATTATGCTGACAGCCAAAGGCGACGAAGTTGATCGCATTATTGGTTTGGAGCTGGGAGCGGATGACTACCTTGCAAAACCCTTTAACCCGCGTGAATTATTAGCACGTATTCGAGCGGTATTACGCCGTCGTGGCTCAGAAGCTCCTGGCGCTCCGTCGCAGGAAGATCAAGAAGTCGAGTTTGGTGAGTTTCGGCTTAACCTGGGCACTCGCGAAATGTTTCATGGCGATACACCCATGCCGTTGACCAGTGGTGAATTCGCGGTACTTAAAGCCTTAGTGACTCATGCCCGCCAGCCGTTGTCTCGTGACAAACTCATGCACTTGGCGCGCGGCCGTGACTACAGCGCACTTGAGCGTTCTATCGATGTGCAGGTATCACGGTTACGCCGTATGCTGGAAGAAGACCCTACTAAGCCACGCTACATTCAAACGGTGTGGGGGCTCGGCTATGTATTTGTGCCCGACGGCAAACTGAAAAACTAATGAAGTTGTTTCCAAAGTCTGCGTTTGCCAGAACGGTTGCGCTGCTTGCTCTTATCTTGCTAATAAACCAAGTCGTTTCTTACGTCATGGTTAGTAACTATGTGGTTAAGCCTTCTATTGAGCAAATTAATGAGCTCGTCGCTAAGCACATTCGTACGATGTTTATCCCTCGCCAACATTCGCCTGAAACCGAGCGAGAGCTTATCGAACGCTATCGGGAAGAAACGGGTATTGAGATATTCAATGATCTAGAAGCCAGAGAAAATGGTCTGACTAACTCAACGTACTACGGCTACCTGTCAGATGATATGAGTAACATGTTAGACGGCGAAGCTATTGTGCGCGTATCTCAGGGCAATGAGTTTTTTATCTGGGTGAAGCCGCCAAAAGCTCCGGACTTTTGGATACGAGTGCCTTTAGAAAGTATGCAAAAAGGGCAGTTTTCACCACTAATTATGTATTTGCTGCTTATTGGCGTGTCGAGCGTTTTAGGGGGAATGCTGTTTGCGAACTGGTTAAACCGACCGTTAAAAGCACTGGAAGAATCGGCACGTAAAGTTGGTAGAGGCGAGTTTCCTGAACAGCTACAAGAGAAAGGCGCTAGCGAAGTGATGGCTGTGACCCGGGCGTTTAACCATATGTCAAAAGGCATTCGTGAGCTGGAAAACGATCGCAACCTTCTGATGGCGGGGGTTTCCCACGATTTACGCACACCGCTGACACGCATTCGATTGGCGGCAGAAATGATGCCCGAAGACGATACGCTGGCGCAGGGCATTGTTGAAGACATCGATGATATGAACGACATTATCGATCAGTTCATTGACTATGTTCGCCTCGATCAACAAGAGAAAAGCAGCCGAGAGTCATTGAATGAGCTGATAGAGCAAACGGTTGCCAATGTACCTGACAGTTGGGAAAAGAACTTTGAACTGGCGTTGGGTAACTTACCGTTAGTTTGGCTGCGGCCTTTGTCTATGAAGCGCGTCATTGTGAACTTACTGGAAAACGCAGAACGTTACGGTAAGCAAAACGTATTAGTCAGTTCCGGATACAATAAAAAACAAAAAAGTGTATGGTTTAGTGTCAGCGATGATGGCCCTGGCATTCCCGAAGAGCAACAAGCGAAGTTATTTCAGCCCTTTATGCAGGGCGATAAAGCTCGCGGTGGCGTGGGCTCCGGGCTGGGCTTGGCAATTATTAAGCGTATTGTTGACCGTCACGATGGTTGTATAACATTAAAAAACCGCCCGGAAGGCGGTTTGTGTGTGCGTATTGAGTTACCTCTGCAGGCGGTTTCAAAAGTTACAAAGCAAGCCGATTAATACCATTCAAGGCAGCTACTCGATACGCTTCTGCCATGGTTGGGTAGTTAAACGTGGTATTCACAAAGTAGTCGATAGTGTTGCCGCCGTTTTTCTGCTCCATAATAGCCTGACCAATGTGAACAATTTCCGATGCTCGTTCACCAAAGCAGTGCAGCCCCAATAACTCACGAGTCTCACGATGAAAGAGTAGCTTCAGGCAACCGACGTCAGCTCCGGAGATTTGAGCACGAGCCAGGTGTTTGAATTGAGCCCGACCGACTTCATAAGGCACTTTCATTTCGGTTAATTCTTCTTCCGTTTTACCGACTGAGCTAATTTCAGGAATGGTGTAAATGCCCGTGGGTATATCACTGACTAAGGCTTTGTCACTTTCGCCATTAATAATAGCTGACGCACAAATACGGCCTTGATCATACGCCGCGCTGGCTAGGCTTGGGTAACCAATAATATCGCCCACGGCATAAATGTTGTCGACCGCGGTTTGGTAGTTTTCATTCACTTCCAGTTGGCCACGGTAGTTCGGCTCAAGTCCTACAACATCACAGCTTAAATCTTCAATATTACCGGAACGGCCGTTGGCAAAGAGCAGGCAGTCTGCCGCCATAGTCTTACCCGACTTAGTTTTCAGAACCACTTTGTCGTCGTAGCCGGTAATGCTTTCATACTCTTCGTTATGGCGAATAACGACGCCGCTGTTACGCAAGTGATAACTTAGCGCGTCGGATATCTCCGCATCTAAGAACGAAAGTAGTCGGTCGCGTTGGTTTATCAGGTCGACTTTAACGCCCATGCCGCGGAAAATACTGGCGTACTCACTACCGACAACACCGGCACCATAAATTAAAATGGTTTTTGGTTCGTGCGACAGTGACAAGACTTTGTCAGAGTCATAAATACGTGGGTGATCAAAGTCGATATCTGCCGGGTGATACGGGCGCGAGCCTGACGCAATAACCACGTGCTGCGTAATAAGGTCGTCGACGGAGCCGTCGAGCTTAGTCACACGAATACGGTTTTTGTCTAAAAATGACGCCGTACCGTGTACAACAGTAACCCCGTTACGGTCATAAAAAGAGCTGCGCAATTTCACTTGCTTGCGAATAACAGACTCTGCGTAGTGCAGAATATGACTAAAGGTCATGCCGCTTTGCCAGCCCGGGCCTGAGAACAGTGGGTTATTGTTGTATTCAATGAGTCGGCTAACCGAGTGACGCAATGCTTTAGAAGGAATGGTTCCCCAGTGAGTACAGCCGCCGCCCAGCGCTTTATGACGCTCGACAATGGCGACGTTATAACCACTTTTGGCAAGTTGCATTGCGGCGCCTTCACCGCCGGGCCCCGTACCTATTACAACAACATCAAATTCAGTTTCCGTCTCGGGTTTTTGGCCTGTCATAATGCTCACTTCTATATTCGCTACAATGGCTTGAATACTAGCACTCATTCTAAAAACCGTAAATTCAGACTGTTTTCTGTACGCAGAGTCGTTATAGTAAAGAGAGACAATGACTTGGATGGTTGTATGACAAAGAAGCAAGTCCCTCAAATTTTATCCCGTCGCGTGGTGGCGCAAAGTCGGCTTTTGCGCATTGAAGCGGTTGATTTAAAGTTCAGCAACGGAGAACTGCGCCAGTTTGAGCGCATGAAAGGCAGCGGTCGTGGTGCCGTTATGATTGTGCCTTGTCTCGACGAAAATACGTTGTTGCTTATTCGTGAATACGCAGCTGGCTCACACGATTACCAACTGGGCTTCCCAAAAGGGCTGATTGACCCGGGAGAAACGCCGGAAGAAGCGGCGCAGCGAGAGTTAAAAGAAGAAGTGGGCTATGGTAGCCATAATCTGGAGTTTTTAACGGAAGTATCGATGGCCCCGCAGTTCTTCTCAGCAAAAATGCATATATTCGTGGCAACCGACCTTTATCCTGAAAGTTTGCCCGGCGATGAGCCGGAGCCTCTGGAAAAGGTCACCTGGGCGGTAGATGATGCAGACAACTTATTAACTCAGCCGGATTTTACTGAAGCTAGAAGTGTGGCAGCGCTATTAATGCTACTGAGAAAGCGAGGGCAGTCAGCCAATGCTTGAGACACTCAAAGCTATCGCGAAAGAAGCCGGCGAAGTCATTATGACCATGTACGAGCGCCGTGACTACAAAACCTCGGAAAAACACGATGATTCCCCGGTGACGACCGCGGATATCATCGCCAGTGAACTGATTGAAGACCGGTTAAAACAGCATTTCCCTCACATTCCGGTGTTGTCAGAGGAAAGTGACCACGAGAATTACAACGAGCGGCGCAAATGGTCGTCGTATTTTCTCATCGACCCTATCGACGGTACGCAAGAGTTTATTGCGCGCTCCGGTGACTTCGCCGTTAATATTGCCTACGTGTCTAATAACGAGCCTGAAATGGGCGTCATTTTTTGGCCGGTTGGTGAGGCAATCTATTACGCAGAAAAAGGCCGTGGCGCTTATAAAGAAGATGCTGTCGAGCGGCAGAAAATTTCGGTGCGTCAGCTGCAAAACCCGGAATCTGACCCTTTGATTATTGCCATAAGCCGCCGTCAGGCACGGGAGCCGGTGTTAAGCCGTATGCAAACACAGCGTGATATTCAGCCACTACCAACAGGCAGTTGTTCCTTAAAGTCGTGCTTTATTGCCGAGGGCAAAGCTGATTGCTTTTTACGACTAGGGCCGACCGGAGAGTGGGACACAGCCGCCTCGCAAGTGATTGTTAGTGAGGCGGGAGGTCGTATTGTAAATGAGAACTTTGAGCCGATAACTTACAACCGAACGGTCAGTTTGCTGAACCCAAATTTTTTAGTGTTGGGTGACCAAAATGTTCCCTGGGAAGAGGTGTTTATTGCTCGTCGTCCGCGTTTCCGGTGACGCTGTCTTTGGGCACTACGTCGACGCTTTCGTGTAGCTCCGAGAAAACAATAACGGCTTCACCGCTTTTCACCTGCTTTCGGAGTTGCTCGACTTTGGCGTCAAACGACATTTCCTGCGAGCCGTAGTCGGTGCCTTCACGCAGCACCACGGACTCAAGCAGGTTGTTCAAGGTTTCAGTGTCCACTTCTTGCCATGGAATAATCATAAGTACTCCTGTTTAGTCGTTCTCTGACTGAAGCTCTTCGGTCAACTCGGTCAGTGACTCTTCTGCTTCCATCCAGGTTTCTTCTAATTCACTCAGCTCTTTTTGCGCCGCCGTTTGCTTGTCTAACAATGCCTGTAAGTCAGCTTTGCGGTCGTCGTTATAAAGACTGTTATCGGACAGCTGGTCATGCAGATCAGCTAATTCGTTTTCTAAGATCTGTATGCTTTTTTCGGCTTTTTCAATGGTCTGGCGCAGGGGCTTAGTCTTTTGACGCATTTCCGCTTCTTTGCGCTTTTGTTCTTTGCGGTTATCGCGCTGACGACTAGGCGCTGTTTGCTCTGAGCGTTTGTCACTGGCGGCACGCTCCTGCAACCAGGCATGATAAGCATCTAAGTCGCCATCGAAGGTCTCCGCCTTTTTATCGGCCACCAGACAAAACTCATCGACCGTCGTGCGCAGCAGGTGGCGGTCGTGCGACACCACAATTAAAGCACCTTCGTATTCTTGTAAGGCCGCAACCAGAGCGTCGCGAAGCCCTAAATCTAAATGGTTGGTAGGCTCATCGAGCAGCAATAAATTAGGTCGCTGATAAATAATGAGCGCCAACGCTAAACGCGCTTTTTCACCCCCGGACATAGGTTCAACCGGGCGTGTTGCATGGTCACCGGAGAACCCGAAACCACCCAAAAAGTCCCGTAGTTTTTGTTCGCTGGCAGCGCTGTCCATACGCTGCAAATGCAACAGCGCCGATGCTGACATATCCAGAGTTTCCAGCTGATGCTGTGCAAAATAACCAATACGCAAGCCTGGGTTCGCAATACGCTCGCCGGCCATGGGCTCAAGCTCGCCGGCAAGGAGTTTAATTAATGTCGACTTACCCGCACCATTACGGCCGAGAAGCCCTAAGCGCGTGCCCGGCACCAAGTTCAGCTTAATATGTTCAAGAATGGTGGTGTCGCCGTAACCGGCTTTTGCATCGCGGAGTGTCAGTAATGGGTTCGGCAGCTTTTCCGGCTCTAAAAAGTGAAAATCGACACCGCTTTCAGCACGAAGAGGCGCCTGCGTTGGTAATTTTTCAATGGCCTTCAAGCGGCTTTGCGCCTGCTTAGCTTTACTGGCTTTATAGCGAAAACGGTCAACGTACTTTTGCAAGTGCTGGCGCATGACCTGCGCTTTCTCAAATTCACTTTGCTGCTGGGCTAAATGCTCAGCGCGCTGGCGTTCAAATTGAGAGTAGTTGCCTTTATAGGTATTCAGCTTGTTATGTTCAATGTGCACAATATCCGTGGTGACAGAGTCGAGAAAGTCACGGTCGTGCGAAATAAGAATCAGCGTTCCTTCGTACTGTTTCAGCCAACCTTCCAGCCAGAATATCGCATCGACGTCGAGGTGGTTGGTTGGCTCATCGAGCAGCATTAAATCAGCTCGGGCTATCAGTGCTTGCGCCAGGTTTAAACGCATACGCCAGCCACCGGAAAAGGCTTTCACTGGTTGTTGCAGTTGCGATTGTGTAAATCCCAGCCCGGCCATTAGTGAGGCCGTGCGAGCTTGTATATCGTAAGCTCCAATAGCCGCCAGTTTATCGTGGCAGTGCGCAATTTGTTCGCCGTTGTTAGAAGCTTCCGCGGTGGCCAGTTGTTCTTCCAACGCGCGAAACTCTGTGTCCCCGTCCATGACATAATCAATCGCGGACTTCTCGAGTGCAGGAGTATCCTGTGCGACGCTGGCTATGCGCCACTCTGCGGGTACGTGTAAGTCGCCCGTGTCAGCATGCAGCTCGCCCCGCAACATTGAAAACAGTGACGACTTACCGCAGCCGTTGCGGCCCACCAGACCCACTTTGTGGCCGGGGAAAACTTGTAAGTCACTGTCCTCAAATAAAACATCGCCACCACGCATTAGGCTGATGCTTTGCGCTCGAATCATAAATCACTCTGCGTTATCATTAGTTACGTTGAAGCCAATTCTAACACAGGAGTTGTCGTGGCTAGACAAAAGAAACGATTTATCGCTGGCGCAGTGTGCCCCAAATGTGAGGCCATGGACACGCTCATGTTGTTTATCGAAAACGATATTGAGCAGGTAGAATGCGTGCAGTGCAAGCACCGCTTTAGCGAACCTAAAGAGCAGGGCGGTGGCAGCGAGCGTCAGTTTGATCAGGTCATTGGTGTTTTCAAACCCGATTAGGCGTCGCGGGGTAGGCCTTTTTCTACCGCACGCACCAATCGTTTCAGCTGTTTGGTAACCTCTGCAACACCGGTGCGCTGACGCTCCAATGCCCAGTCAATGTGCTCTCGCACCATATCGGTTACGCCTTCGGTTTTATTCTCAAGCGCTTCTATAATGGCGGCATCTGAGGGCGCGTTGCCTAAAGCCACGGCCAGGTTCCGCAGCCAGCATTCGTAGCCTATGCGACGAATGGGGGAGCCTTGTAAATTGTCCAGAAACTGCTGTTCAGTCCAGGCCCAAAGCTCGAGTAACTGTGGCGAGTGCAGTTCTTGTCTGGGACTAAAGTCGTCTTCATCGGTGAGTTGGGCGTAGCGGTTCCACGGGCAAATGAGCTGACAGTCGTCACAGCCGTAAATACGATTACCAATAAGCGGGCGAAACTCTTCAGGAATGGCGCCGCGCAGCTCAATGGTTAAATAAGAAATACAACGCCGTGCGTCCAGCTCATAGGGAGCGACAATGGCTTGAGTCGGACAGATGGTCATACAGGCCGTGCAGCTGCCGCAACCTTCCTCAACAGGCTCATCGACCGGTAGTGGCAGGTTAATTAAAAGCTCACCTAAGAAAAACCAGGAGCCACTATCTTTGTCTAAAATAAGGGTGTGTTTACCGGTCCAGCCTAGCCCGGCCTTTTCCGCTAACGGCCTTTCCATAATGGGGGCTGAGTCAACAAAGGGCCGAAAGTCGGCGCCGTCAAACTCTGACTGTATTCGGTCACCCAGTTGTTTTAAGCGTTTACGCATGAGTTTGTGGTAGTCCCGCCCTAATGCATAACGGGAAATATAGCCTTTGCTGCCATCTTTTAGCGTCTTTGCAAAGCCGGCTTCAACGGGTAGGTAGTTCATACGCACGGAAATCGCTCTGACCGAGCCCGGATGCAGCTCCGCCGGACGCGCCCGCAGCATGCCATGGCGTTCCATAAAGTCCATTTCGCCGTGATAGCCATTGTCCAGCCACTGCTGTAAAGTGGCTTCATGTTTACTAAGATCTAAGTCAGTAATACCCACTTTTTGAAAACCCAGCTCGGCACCCCAACGCTTAATATCATCGGCCAGCTGTTGATAGTTAATGGAATTGGACATGGTCAGGAGTAGCTATGACGGCAATTGATAACGTCAGTTTAGCACAACGCGTGTACACCGTGGAACAGGTACAAAAAGGCGAAAAACCAGCGGCTGAAGCGTGCTCAATAAGCATGATGCAACTAATGTCTGCTGCCGGAGCAGCTGTGTTTAAACACTTACAGCAGGATGTAAAAGCACCGGCGAAAATGGCGGTATGCTGTGGTGAGGGTAACAATGGCGGCGACGGTTATATTATCGCTCGACTGGCACAGGAAGCTGGGTATCAGGTAGACGTGTTTGCCCTGTCACCGAACAAGACTATTTCGTCCAAAACGGACAATAATGCGGAGCGCGCACGTTTGGCCTGGCGTGACAGTGGAGGTCAGGAAAAGGCGGTTAATGATTGTGAACCGCAGCGTTACGATATAGTTGTCGATGCGCTTTTCGGCGTTGGCCTTAACCGCGCCCTTGAAGGCGCTGCGGCTGCGCTTGTCCATACCTTAAATGAGGCTTCTGCAAAGGTTCTGGCGGTGGATGTCCCTTCAGGTCTGAATGCGGATACGGGCTCAGTGCCGGGAGTCGCCGCTCACGCCTACAAAACGGTGTGTTTAGTTGCTCATAAACGAGGGCTGTTAACGGGGAAAGCAAAGAATCATGTTGGGCAGTTAGTGTTGGAAGACCTGGGTATTGGTGATGCGTTTGCGAAACAAAGCAAAGCCACCTATGTGAGAGTGACGACAGAGCACATTCAAAATTGGCTGCCACGAAGACAGCCCTGTGAACACAAAGGCGATAATGGTCATGTCCTTATCGTTGGTGGTCAGCCGGGCATGTCTGGGGCTGTTGTGCTGGCAATGCAAGCGGCACTGCGCTGCGGTGCCGGTAAGGTGTCGGTGGCCTGCCACCCTGAGGTTCAGGCGATGGTTGCTGCTGCCCAACCTGAAGCTATGGTGCGCGCCGTAAGCTCTCAGAAAGACTTACAGGCAATGATGGAGCTGGCGAACGTTATAGCCTTAGGCCCGGGACTTGGGCAAAGCGAATGGTCGCGAGAGGTTTTCAGCTGGGTGGCAGACCATTGCATTAACACTAACAAAGCTTGGGTTATTGATGCCGACGGGCTGAATATTTTGGCCGCTCATGAACAAAAAGAAAGGCTTGGCTCGCGAGTGATATTGACCCCGCATCCAGGTGAAGCCGCTCGATTATTAAATATTGACTCAAATAAGGTAGAATCCGACCGCTTTTCGGCATTAAATGCGCTGCGTGATAACTACGAAGCGCAAATTTTATTAAAAGGCGCCGGTTCGCTAGTGACCAGCGACGCAGGGCAGTTTATTCTGGATGCCGGCAGTCCGGCAATGGCCAGTGGTGGTATGGGCGACTTGCTGACTGGTCTGGTAAGCGGCTTAGTTGCACAAGGTATGCCTGAAGCCGAAGCCGTAGTTGCGGCAGGTATATGGCATGGCAGAGCCGGAGAATTAGCGGGCAACGAAGGTGAACGGGGAACCTTAGCTTCAGATTTGTTGCCATACATACGTCAATTAGTGAATGGAAAAATAACGTAAAATGAGTGTGGTTTTCGAGCAAGAGTTGCCGAATGAGGAAGCTACGTTAGCTTTGGCGAAGCGTTTTGCAGAAAGTATTAAAGAGCCGGTGGTGGTTTATCTGGAAGGAGAACTGGGCGCGGGTAAAACAGCGTTTTGTCGAGGGGTGATTCAGGCTATGGGTCACGAAGGCGCAGTAAAAAGCCCAACGTACACCCTGGTAGAGCCTTATCAGTTAAGTGGCTGGCGTATTCATCATTTCGACTTGTATCGCCTGGCTGACCCGGAAGAGCTTGAGTATATGGGTATTCGTGATTACTTTGCCGAAGACACTCTAAATTTTATTGAATGGCCGGAAAAAGGTGCAGGCTGGCTTCCGGACGCAGACATTGAAATTGCCTTAAGCTATTATGAGCAGGGCAGAAAAATAATTATAAATGCGCTAACTAACACCGGGACAACTATCGTTCAGTCATTATGATAAAAAAGTTTTGGGTCGTGCTTCTTGCCTTATGCTCGTTCAGCGTATGGGCAGATAACAGTATTGAGAGTGTCAGGGTTTGGCCGTCGCCGGACAAGACGCGTGTGGTTTTTGATTTATCGGAGACGCCAGAGTACTCCTACTTTATGCTGAACCAGCAGAAGCCGTACCGCTTAGTCATAGACTTTAACAACACTAAGTTAAACACTGGCTTAACCAACCTGGGTAAAGACTCCTTACTTGTGCGCAAAGTGCGTACCAGCAGCCCTAAGAATAATCGCAGTAGCCGCATTGTCATTGAACTGAACTCGAAAACAGAACCAAACCTATTTGTACTCCCCGCGAATGAGTCATACAAAGACCGCCTGGTGGTCGACCTACCGGGTAAGTCAGTTGAACGCAGCGGTCCGGCAAAGTCGATTGACGAACTCAAAGATCGCAAAGTCACTATTGCAATAGATGCTGGTCATGGCGGGGATGACCCCGGCTCAATAGGGCCACGTGGTACTTACGAAAAAAACGTGGTGATAAAAATAGCGCGTGCTTTGGCAAAGATGATTAATGATGACCCGGGCATGCAGGCGTTTTTAGTGCGCACAGGCGACTATTATTTGGGCTTGAATGAGCGTCCGCAAAAAGCCTGGGATGCTAAAGCCGACTTCTTCGTATCGATTCACGCTGATGCGTTTAGAACGCCTCAACCTCGGGGCGGATCGGTTTGGGTCTTGTCTAAGCGACGGGCGGACTCAGAAGTGGGTCGTTGGTTAGAGAATAGAGAGCAAGAGTCTGAGTTACTTGGCGGTGTTACCGATATTTTAAGTAAAAACAGTCACGAGCCTTATTTGGCCGAAACCTTGCTTGATATGTCGATGGACAGCTCTATTGCCGGCGCCTACAGTGCAGCGCGACACATTATTGATGAAATGTCATCCGTTACTAAAATGCACAAGACAAAACCTCAGGCGGCCAGTTTGGCAGTATTAAAGTCACCGGATAAGCCGTCGCTTTTGGTCGAAACTGGGTTTATTTCTAACCCGGACGAAGAACGCTTATTGACCAGTAATGCGCATCAGCAAAAAATGGCGCGGGCGCTGTATAACGGTATTCGTCGGTATTTTGTCAGTAACCCGATAGACAACACCTACCTAGCCAATCAGAACAGCTTTACTTATACGGTGAAGTCGGGCGACTCATTGTCTGTTCTAGCACAGCGTTACAATACGACAGTGAAAGCGATAAAAACGGAAAACAATTTAAGAAGTAATGTCCTTAAAATTGGACAAAAAATCACTATTCCGAGCCGCTAATGCCGATTCAACAACTGCCTATAGAACTTGCTAACCAAATTGCCGCCGGTGAGGTGGTCGAGCGCCCATCATCGGTCGTAAAAGAGCTGGTAGAAAATGCCTTAGACGCCGGTGCAGACGAGCTTGTTTTAGATATTGAGAAAGGTGGCAGTAAACGTATTCGCATTCGCGACAATGGCTGTGGTATTTCTCGAGACGAACTGACGTTGGCGCTGAGTCGTCATGCAACCAGTAAAGTTCAGTCATTAGAAGACTTGGAACGTATTGGTAGTTTAGGTTTTCGGGGAGAAGCTTTAGCCAGTATTAGCTCGGTATCACGATTGCGCTTAACCTCAAAACCGGCGGAGCAAAGCGAGGCTTGGCAGGCGTGGACAGAAGGTCGCGACATGCAGGTTAATGTCGAACCTGCGGCTCACCCTAATGGCACAACCGTTGATATTCAGGATTTATTTTTTAACACGCCAGCCCGGCGTAAGTTTTTACGTACAGAAAAAACCGAGTTTAGCCACATTGATGAGGTTATAAAGCGTATTGCGTTAAGTCGGTTTGATGTGGCATTTCAACTCAGCCATAACGGCAAAACGTTGCGGCGCTATCCCAGGGCGGATTCAGAAAAGCAGCAGTTGCAGCGCGTGGCAAAAATTTGTGGCGGCCAGTTCGCTGAGCAGGCGTATCAGTTACAAAGCCCGGAAGGTGATTACAAATTAAAAGGCTGGATGGTGGCACCGGAGCACTGTCGGTACCAGGGCGATGTTCAGCATTTTTTTGTTAACGGCCGTATGATGCGTGACAAGCTTCTAGCGCACGCCGTGCGGCAGGCTTACGAAAAGTACTTACCGACTGACCGCGTGCCGACTTACATTCTTTATTTTGAGCTACCTGCTGAGCAGGTCGATGTAAACGTGCATCCGGCCAAGCATGAAGTGCGCTTTCATTATCAGCGGCAAGTGCACGACTTTATTCTTACTCAGGTTGAACGCGTATTACGCTCACTGACTGAAATGTCAGTAAGCGCTGGCGCCGAAGACGCATCGGTTGATTTTAAAGGCGAGCCTTACGAAAGTGCCCACCGCCATCAGTATCAGTCGAACGATACGTCAACCATGAGGGAGAGCAGTCGTTACTCAACAGCGCCAAGAAAAGCTATGGGGTCGTTACTGCCTAACGCGGTAACAAGTTCAGCAGGAAGTTCTGAGAGTCAGCCTGCATCAACAGGGAATGCATCGGCATTCTCCGCATCGGCTTCTGTAAGTAGACAAGAAGCAAGTTCCCCGAGCGAAAGCTGGCGCTTACTGTCACTGTTTAACGGGCATCAGGCTTTAGTTAGACACTCAAACCGGTTGGCCTGGCTGAATGTACGACAGGTGCATGCAGTTTGCGCACAGGAGAAGCTCTCTCAGCAGCTTGAGGACGGCTTGTCTGGACAGCCATTGTTGGTTCCCGTAACGGTATCAGCAAAAGAGTTTAAAACGCCGGTTAGCCAATGGCCAGAGCAACAACTGAACCGCTTAGGGGTCATGTACTATCGTCAGAAAGATATGGTGGTTATCGAGCAAATGCCGGAAATGCTTCGTAAAGGCAATGTCGCACTGTTATTTAAGCAATTACTTGAGCAAGTGTCAGAGAACTCCGATACCCAACTGTTAAAATGGCTGACTACTTTTGTTGCTAAAGGTGAATACAGTACAACGGAGGCCGAACATTGGGTGAAACAGTGGCGCGATCAACTACACGAGCCTGCCGACTACCTCCAGTTTATTGAAGTGCCGGAGGCTTATAATGCAAACCACTAATGCGGTTATTAACATTTACGGTCCAACAGCTGCCGGAAAAACAGCCCTGTCGCTGGCACTGTGCGACAAGCTGGACTGTGAAATTATTTCTGTCGACTCGGCGCTTATTTACCGCGGAATGGATATTGGCACCGCAAAACCAACACCGGAAGAGCAAGCCAAAGTACCACACCATCTTATTGATATTTGCGACCCGTCAGAGACGTATTCAGCGGCCGATTTTCAACGCGATGCACTACGTTTAATTGAGGACATTCAGTCGCGGGGGAAGGTCCCTTTGCTGGTTGGTGGCACTATGTTGTATTTCAAAGCTTTGCTCGAAGGCTTGTCGCAGTTGCCTGAGTCTGATGCGTCGGTTAGACAAAAACTTACCCAAGAAATGGAAGCAAGTGGGCTTGCCGCTTTGCATGACCGGTTGAAAACGGTTGACCCCGTCAGTGCCAAACGAATACACCCGAATGATCCTCAGCGAACTATGCGCGCGCTGGAAGTTTATGAGGTTAGTGGAAAAACACTGACTGAACTGACGAAAGAGCGCTTTGGCCAACTGAATAAACCCGTTTATCAGTTTGCGATTGCGCCAAAGGAGCGCTCAGTACTGCACCAGCGCATTGAGCAGCGCTTTGATCAAATGTTGTCAGAGCCATTCGAAGACGAAGTTAGCAAGCTGTTTGAACGTGGCGACTTACATGAAGACTTACCGTCCATTCGTAGCGTCGGCTACCGGCAAATGTGGCAATACCTAAATGGCGAACTGTCGTATGAGGAAATGCGAGAGCGCGGCATTATCGCTACCCGGCAGCTTGCAAAACGCCAACTAACCTGGCTGAACGGCTGGCCAGGTGTGACTTGGCTGGAAACTGATGACCCGCAAATGAACGACAAAGTTGAGGCGGCTTTAGCTCAATCGGCGCAAAAATTCCCTCCCAAGGATTGAAATTTTCAGTACCGCCCACAGATCCGATTAGCAAATAAATGAGTAATTTTTAACGTTTTTCTGGTTGCAAAAATTCTTTACTGGTCTAGTGTGTGTTTACAGGTGATAGCAAATTGGCGGTGCTGTCACTTTTTGTATTTCGCATTGGATAATGAATAACGATAAAAAAAGGAATCCAAGATGGCCAAGGGGCAAACTCTACAAGACCCGTTTTTAAATGCATTGCGCCGCGAGCGCATCCCGGTATCCATTTATTTGGTCAACGGTATTAAGCTACAGGGGCAAATTGAGTCGTTTGACCAATTTGTTGTATTGCTGAAAAACACTGTGAGCCAAATGGTTTATAAGCACGCTATTTCGACTGTCGTCCCGGCTAGAATCCCGCAAAACTACTTGCCTCAGCAAGCGGCTGAAGGCGTGGCTGAGTTCGACGATTAATTTTAAGAAAAGAGAGGTCTGATACAACTTGTTCGATAGGTATGAAGGTGGCGACTACGCAATTTTGGTTCATGTGGACTTTCCCACTGAAGTAAACCGAGAAGATCTCTCTGAACTTAAACTTTTAGCAAACTCTTCTGGTGTTGAGACTCGCGGCGTTATAACAACAAGCCGCGGTTCACCGACGCCGAAATACTTTGTTGGCAGTGGTAAAGCAGAAGAAATAGCCGAGCAAGTGAAGGCGCTGGATGCCAATATTGTTATCTTTAATCATGCGTTATCCCCAACGCAAGAGCGTAACCTGGAAGCTATCTGTAAATGCCGGGTTCTGGACAGAACTGGGCTTATTCTTGATATCTTCGCTCAGCGAGCGCGTACTCACGAAGGTAAACTGCAGGTAGAGCTGGCACAATTACGTCATATCTCAACGCGTTTGGTACGAGGCTGGACTCACTTGGAGCGCCAAAAAGGTGGTATCGGTTTGCGCGGCCCGGGTGAAACGCAGCTTGAGACCGACCGACGGTTAATTCGCGGACGTATTAAGAATATTCTGCGGCGTCTGGAAAAAGTTCAAAAGCAACGCGAGCAAGGACGGCGTGCCCGTCAGAAAGCCGAAATTCCTACAGTTTCGTTAGTGGGCTATACCAACGCCGGTAAATCAACGCTGTTTAATCAGTTAACGGAAGCGGGCGTTTACGCAGCAGACCAATTGTTTGCGACGTTGGACCCCACTCTTCGTAAGCTCACTATTGAAGATGTTGGCGACTTGATTCTGGCGGATACTGTTGGTTTTATCCGGCATTTGCCGCATGACTTAGTCGCTGCTTTCAAGGCGACGCTTCAGGAAACCCAGGAAGCCGACTTACTTTTGCATGTGGTTGACGTCGCTGATGACCAGCAGCAAAGTAATATTGACCAGGTGACAGAAGTACTCGAAGAAATTGACGCTGGGGATGTGCCACAACTGATTATTTGTAATAAAATAGATCAGATAGATGGCGCAAAACCACGTATCGATTACGAGGATGGCAAGCCAGTAAGAGTCTGGGTATCGGCTCAGGAAGGTATTGGTGTCGAGCTTATCTTAGAGGCATTAACCCAGTTACTGGGCCCTCAAATGATGGACGCCACACTAAAAATACCGCCGTCTATGGGTAAATTACGTGGTACATTGTACGAACTCAACAGTGTGACATCGGAAGATGTCGACGAAAACGGACAACTGGCGTTGCATGTGCGTTTATCATCGGTAGACTGGCAGCGCCTGAAAAAACGATTTGATAGTAATTTGGATGAGTTAATTGTCCAAAAGAACAATTAATATAAGTTAAACCATAAATTGGAGCAGTCCATGGCTTGGAATCAACCGGGGAACGGCGGTAACAACAACGACCGTGACCCATGGAAAAATCAGGGCGGTAAAGATCAGGGACCACCTGATCTTGACGAAGCAGTCCGTAAACTCTTTTCAAAGTTCGGCTTTGGCGGCAATAAAGGTGGAGGCTCTGGCGGTAGCTCAGGCATTCCAAGTAAAGGTATTGGCATTATTGCTATTATCGCCCTTATTGTTTGGTTCATTGCGGGCTTTTATACCGTAAAAGAAGCTGACCGTGGCGTCGTGCTTCGTTTTGGTCAGTTCCACACAATGGTTGAGTCAGGTCTGCATTGGCGCCCTGTTTTTGTCGATACCGTTGAACATGTCGACGTTAACAACGTTCGTTCGGATAAAACCGAGGGTTACATGCTGACTCAAGATGAAAACGTTGTTCGTGTCGAGCTTGATGTTCAGTACCGTGTGGTCGATCCCCGCGCTTACTTATTCAATGTTCAGGACGCAGACGGCGTATTGTCACGCGCAACTGACAGTGCGTTACGTTATGTTGTTGGTCATACAACAATGGACGAAGTGCTGACTCGTGGTCGTGAGCAAGTGCGTGCAGACACTTTAGATATGCTTGAGTCGACAATGAATCCTTACACGGTTGGTCTGCAGGTTGTCGATATTAACTTACTGCCAGCACGTCCGCCTGAAGCGGTTAAAGACTCTTTCGATGACGCTATTTCTGCGCAAGAGGATGAAGAGCGTTACATTCGTGAAGCCGAAGCCTATGCGCGTGAAGTTGAGCCGTTAGCACGTGGTCAAGTTCGCCGCATGTTGCAAGAAGCTCAAGCGTATCGTGAACAAATTATTTTGGAAGCTCAGGGTGAGGTTGCACGCTTTAACGAGCTATTACCTCAGTACGAGCGAGCACCGGAAGTGACGCGTGAACGCATTTACTTAGACACACTCCAAGACCTTTATGCGAAGACACCAAAAGTCCTGGTGGATGTCGAAGGTGGCAACAACATGATGTACTTGCCGCTTGAAAAACTATTAGAGAAGCAAGGTCGTAATACTGAAACCTTCTCGCCTCCGCGAGTTCCAGAGCAAGGCGCAGGAACGTCTTTTAACTCGGAACCGCAAAACACTCGCAACAGCAACCGTAGCGGAGGTCGAAACTAATGAAAAACCTAATCGCAATAATAGTTGTGGTCCTGGTCGCGCTGGGTTTGTCCTCCATCTACGTGGTGAAAGAGGGTGAGCGAGCCATTTTGATTCAATTTGGTAAGGTTGAACGTAACGCCCAAACGGGTGAAGCGATGGTATTCGAGCCAGGCTTACACTTTAAAATACCCTTTATCGAGCAAGTTAAAAAGCTGGATGCGCGCCTGCAAACTTTGGACGGTGACCCAGACCGCTTTGTAACCAGTGAGAAAAAAGACTTAATTGTTGATACCTATGTCATGTGGCGTATTAATGATTTCTCTACGTTCTACCTGAGTACAAACGGCGGTAATATTCTGCAAGCAGAAGCTTTACTTACTCGTCGAATCAACAGTGGCTTGCGTAGCGAGTTTGGTAATCGCACCATTTCAGATATTGTTTCTGGTGAGCGTGACGAGCTTATGCGTGAAGCGTTGCTTCAGGGCGCTAAAAGTGCTTCAGATTTAGGTATTGAAGTGCTTGACGTACGGGTTATGCAAATTAACCTGCCGACCGAGGTCAGCCAATCGATTTATCAGCGTATGCGTGCTGAGCGTCAAGCGGTTGCGACAGAGCACCGGTCAGAAGGTAAAGAGCAGGCTGAGTTTATCCGTGCCGACGTCGATGCCCGAGTGACCGTTATGCTCGCTGATGCTAAGCGTCAGTCGCGTGAACTGCGTGGTGAAGGTGACGCAGAGGCCGCTCGTATTTATGCTGAAGCGTATGAAAAAGACGCTGAGTTTTTTGCATTCATCCGCAGTATGGAAGCTTATACCAACTCCTTTGGTAACGGTAATGACATGCTAGTCCTGGATGCGAACAGTGACTTCTTCCGTTATCTGCAAAATATGATGGGTTCGAAAGAAGACTAAAAGTCCAACCAGTGCCCAATGACTCTATTGGGCACTTTTCCCTCATGTACAAACTCCCCGATACAAGGTAAGATCGCCACGCTTTTTTTTTACGCGGGGCAATCATGAGTCAGAACGTTGTTATTTTAGGCACCCAATGGGGTGACGAAGGCAAAGGTAAAATCGTCGATCTGTTGACCGACAAAGCGAGCTTAGTTGTTCGTTATCAAGGCGGTCATAACGCAGGTCATACACTGGTTATTGACGGTGAGAAAACGGTTTTACACCTTATCCCATCAGGTATTCTGCGCTCAAATGTTCGGTGTGTTATTGGTAATGGCGTAGTGCTATCGCCGGAAGCATTGATTGAAGAAATTGATATGCTTGAAGCGCGCGGCGTGCCTGTTAAAGAGCGCTTGCGAGTGAGTGAAGCTTGCCCGTTAATTTTGCCTTTCCATATTGCTCTAGACCAGGCTCGTGAAAAAGCACGAGGTAAAGAAGCTATTGGAACTACCGGTCGAGGTATTGGCCCTGCGTATGAAGACAAAGTCGCACGTCGTGGTCTGCGGGTTGGCGATTTATTTAATGCTGAACGTTTTGAAGGCAAACTAAAAGAGCTTGTCGATTACCACAACTTTGCCTTGACTGAATATTATAAAACCGATGCCATCGACTACGATACGGTTCTTAAGCAATGCAAAGAGTTTGCTAAATTGCTGAAGCCAATGGTTGCCGATGTACCGGCAATGCTTGATCAGGCTCGTAAGAACGGCGACAAAGTCATGTTCGAAGGTGCTCAAGGCACATTGTTGGACATTGACCACGGTACTTACCCTTATGTGACATCATCTAACACCACGGCAGGTGGGGTAGCGACAGGTGCCGGCTTTGGTCCTCGTTATATTGAGTATGTATTAGGTATCGTGAAGGCCTATACGACTCGTGTCGGTAGTGGTCCATTCCCAACAGAGCTCGGCTGCGATGTTGGCCAGCACTTAGGCGTTAAAGGTCATGAGTTTGGTGCAACAACTGGTCGTAAACGCCGCACAGGTTGGTTAGATGCAGTGGCAATGCGTCGTGCGGTGCAAATTAACTCAGTCAGTGGGTTTTGCTTAACCAAACTAGACGTGCTTGATGGTCTGGATGAGTTAAAAATTTGTACGGGCTATAAGTTGGCTGATGGCACAATCAGTGAGTATCCGCCATTGGCAGCTGAAGACTATGACTTGGTCGAGCCTGTTTATGAGACCTTAGAAGGCTGGCAGGAAAGTACGGTTGGCGTGACGGAGCATAACCAGTTACCGCCGCAAGCATTAGCGTACATATCCAGAATTGAAGCGCTGACAGGCGTACCGGTTGATATCATCTCAACGGGCCCTGACCGTAACGAAACTATTGTACTTCGTCATCCGTTTGAATAAATGGCTACTTCGGTCGGTTTTTACTCAAAGGAGTTAAAAACTGACCACTTGGTCGCGAATTTTTAAATTTTTTGCGCAAAGCTATTGCACTATCAAATTTAGTACCATAGAATGCGCTCCACCTAACCGGGGTGCCGGCATAGCTCAGCTGGTAGAGCAACTGACTTGTAATCAGTAGGTCGGGAGTTCGACTCTCTCTGCCGGCACCAATTCAAATTGCAAAATGCGGGAGGGGTTCCCGAGTGGCCAAAGGGATCAGACTCTAAATCTGACGGCTCCGCCTTCGCAGGTTCGAATCCTGCCCCCTCCACCACGCAATTTCCTTGGTTTTGAGGTGGCCTCACAAAATTGTGAATTTGCGGGTGTCGTATAGTGGCTATTACCTCAGCCTTCCAAGCTGATGACGCGGGTTCGATTCCCGCCACCCGCTCCAAATTCAAGTCGTGCTGATATAGCTCAGTTGGTAGAGCGCACCCTTGGTAAGGGTGAGGTCGGCGGTTCGAATCCGCCTATCAGCACCATTTCTTTTTAGGCCATTCTAACGAAACCTTGGTATGCAAACGTAAGTTTAGGTAAAACACCAAAAGAATTTTGTTAGAGAGGCTGCAATGTCTAAAGAAAAATTTGAACGTTCGAAGCCGCACGTAAACGTCGGCACCATTGGTCACGTTGACCACGGTAAAACTACCCTGACCGCTGCTATTACAACTGTTTTGGCAAAAGTATACGGTGGTGCGGCGAAAGACTTCGCAGCCATCGATAACGCGCCAGAAGAGAAAGAGCGTGGTATCACTATCTCAACGTCTCACGTTGAGTATGACACTCCAACTCGCCACTACGCACACGTAGACTGCCCAGGACACGCTGACTATGTTAAAAACATGATCACCGGTGCTGCACAGATGGACGGCGCAATCCTGGTAGTAGCGGCAACTGACGGCCCAATGCCACAAACGCGTGAACACATCCTGCTTTCACGTCAGGTTGGCGTACCTTACATCGTTGTCTTCATGAACAAATGTGACATGGTCGACGATGAAGAGCTGTTAGAGCTGGTAGAAATGGAAGTTCGTGAGTTGTTGTCAGAGTACGACTTCCCGGGCGACGACCTGCCAGTAGTTCAAGGCTCAGCACTGAAAGCGCTGGAAGGCGACGAAGAGTGGGCTAAGAAAATTGTTGAGCTAGCAGATGCGCTTGACCAATACATCCCAGAGCCAGAGCGTGACATCGATAAGCCATTCATCATGCCAATCGAAGACGTATTCTCGATTTCAGGTCGTGGTACAGTTGTTACCGGTCGTGTAGAGCGCGGTATCATCAACACTGGCGATGAGTGTGAAATCGTTGGTATGAAAGAAACGACTAAGACGACTGTGACTGGTGTTGAAATGTTCCGTAAGCTGCTTGACGAAGGTCGTGCAGGTGAGAACATCGGCGCGTTGTTGCGTGGTACTAAGCGTGACGAAGTTGAGCGTGGTCAGGTATTGGCTAAGCCAGGTACAATTACTCCGCATACTAAGTTCGAAGCGGAAGTTTACGTACTGAGCAAAGACGAAGGTGGCCGTCACACGCCATTCTTCAAAGGCTATCGTCCACAGTTCTACTTCCGTACGACTGACGTAACGGGTGCAGTAGAATTGCCGGAAGGCGTAGAAATGGTTATGCCAGGCGACAACCTGAAATTCGTTGTAGAGCTGATTGCTCCAATCGCAATGGACGAAGGTTTGCGTTTCGCAATCCGTGAAGGTGGTCGTACTGTAGGTGCAGGCGTTGTATCTAAGATCATCGACTAATACGGTTTAAGTATCGTATAGAGAGAGCCCGGCTTCGCGCCGGGCTTTTTTATGGCTTGCGCCAAGCGCTGTCTTAGGTATAATACCGCGTCCAATCCTGCACCAATTAAGATAAGAGTGAAGGACATTATTTAGGGGCGTAGTTCCAATTGGCAGAACAGCGGTCTCCAAAACCGACGGTTGGGGGTTCGAATCCCTCCGCCCCTGCCAGATTTTAAGTTCAAAGCGAAGACCGGTCGCAATTAGGATTAAAGAATGAGCGCAAATAACGAGACGCAGAGCAGTTCATTAAACAGCTTGAAATGGATAATCACTATCGCCTTGCTAGTTGTAGCTATCGGCGGTAATCACTACTACGCAGAAGAAATCTCAGTACTCTATCGCGCTATAGGCGTTGTCGTATTAGTGGGACTGGCTGGCTTTTTCGCTAGCACCACAATTAAGGGCAGAAAGTTTGTGTCTTTCGCTAAAGAAAGTCGCACTGAGGTTCGCAAAGTCGTTTGGCCTTCTCGTCAGGAAGCAACTCAAACAACGCTTATTGTTGTTGTCGCGACCGTTATTGTTGCGTTAATTCTCTGGGGTCTTGATGGCATCCTTGTGCGTGTCGTTGGCTTCTTAACCGGATTGGAGATTTAATCTATGAGCGATAAGAAACGTTGGTACGTCGTACAGGCATTTTCCGGTTACGAAGCTCGTGTTGCTGAATCTCTAAAAGAACATATCAAGCTGCATGGCATGGAAGACAAATTCGGTGAAATATTAGTACCGAAGGAAGAAGTCGTAGAAATGCGTGGCGGCGTACGTCGCAAAAGCGAACGTAAATTCTTTCCTGGCTACGTGCTAGTTGAAATGACCATGGACGAAGATTCATGGCATTTAATTAAGAGCGTTCCGCGTGTCCTTGGGTTTATTGGTGGTACAAGCGACCGTCCAACGCCTATTTCTAAAAAAGAAGCGGACGCTATTCTTGACCGCTTGCAGGATTCTGCGGACAAGCCGAAGCCGAAAACATTGTTTGAGCCGGGTGAAGTGGTTCGTGTTACCGACGGTCCGTTTGCTGACTTTAACGGAACTGTTGAAGAAGTTGATTACGAGAAAAGTCGCGTAACGGTTTCCGTCTCTATCTTTGGTCGTGCAACACCTGTCGATTTAGAGTTTGGTCAAATCGAGAAGTCGTGATCAAAAAATCATCAATCTAGCATTGATCAACGGCGCGAATTCACTTATAATTCGCGTCCTTTTTTAACGGGGAGCCGATTGAGTAACTTTACTCTGAAAAGTTACGAGGCGTTAAACCCACAACAGAGGAAATAATCATGGCGAAGAAAGTATCAGCCATTATCAAATTACAGGTAGCTGCTGGTTCAGCTAACCCGTCACCGCCAGTTGGTCCTGCTTTGGGTCAGCACGGTGTAAACATCATGGAATTCTGTAAAGCATTCAACGCGCAAACAGATAGCCTGGAAAAAGGCGCGCCTGTTCCTGTTGAAATTACAGTATTTGAAGATCGTTCATTCACGTTCATCACGAAAACGCCTCCTGCGTCTTTCTTGCTTAAGAAAGCAGCGGGTATCAAGAGCGGTTCTGGCGAGCCTAATACCAAAAAAGTTGGTACTGTGACTCGTGCGCAATTAGAAGAAATTGCAAAAACTAAAGAACCAGACCTTACTGCTGCCGACATGGACGCAGCTGTACGCACTATCGCCGGCTCTGCTCGCGCGATGGGCTTGAACGTGGAGGGCTAATCGATGGCTAAATTAACAAAACGCGCTCGCATGATCGCAGAGAAAGTTGAAGCCCGCGATTACGACGTGAATGAAGCAATTGCACTGTTGAAAGAACTAGCAACAGCAAAGTTCACTGAAAGCGTTGATGTTGCAGTAAACCTTGGCATCGATGCTCGTAAATCTGACCAAAACGTTCGTGGCGCGACTGTATTACCAAATGGTACAGGTCGTGACGTTCGCGTTGCAGTCTTTACTTCTGGCGACAATGCAGACAAGGCGAAAGAAGCGGGTGCTGACATTGTTGGTATGGAAGACTTGGCTGAACAAGTTAAGAAAGGTGAAATGAACTTCGACGTTGTCGTAGCATCACCTGACGCAATGCGTGTTGTTGGTCAATTAGGTCAAATCTTAGGTCCTCGAGGCCTGATGCCTAACCCGAAAACAGGTACTGTAACTCCTGACGTAGCAACAGCTGTTAAAAATGCTAAAGCGGGTCAGGTTCGTTATCGCAACGACAAAAACGGTATTGTTCACGCAACAATCGGCCGTGTTGATTTCGATGACGCGAAATTGAAAGAAAACCTTGATGCATTATTAGGTGCGCTTAAGAAAGCTAAGCCTTCTTCTGCAAAAGGTGTTTACTTTAAACGCATCAGCTTATCTACAACGATGGGCGCTGGTGTAAGTATTGACCAGGGTACTGTTAGCGCTGGTTAATTAAGGTTTATGGGTTGGAGCTGCCGTTTGTAATGCTCAAAAGGCAACAAGCAAGGCTCCCGTCCAAGACCGTAGGTGTACCGCGAGAATTTCAGTAGTATCGAATAGCGGCACTTAATTTCCTACGCAGATGGTGATATCCGACTCAGGCTCTCTGGGTAGAGAATCACCGTGACAACGCGGTGGAGGTAACTCCACCTAATTGTAACGTGGAGCTTCGGCTCCAAATTGAAAACGAGGTGATATCAGTGGCAATTGGTTTAGCCGGAAAGAAAGCCATCGTTAAGGAAGTTAACGACGTTGCTTCGAATGCGCTAGCCGTCACCGTTGCTGAATATCGAGGCATCGAAGTTGCCGATATGACTGAGCTTCGTAAAAAAGCACGTGAACAAGGCGTATTTCTGAAAGTTGTTCGAAATACTCTTGCGAAGCGCGCTTTTGAAGGCACTCAGTTCGACGACATGAGCGATGTACTGAAAGGACCTCTTGTTTATGGTTTTTCTTTGGACGCACCGGGCGCTTCAGCTCGTTTGTTCAAAGACTTTGCCAAAGAGAACAAGAACCTGCAGGTAACAGCTCTGTCAATCGGTAATGGCATCATGGGTCCTGAGAAATTGGACGCAGTTGCTTCACTTCCGACTCGTGACGAAGCATTGGCTAAATTGCTCGCCACCTTCAAAGAACCTGTTAGCAAGTTCGTTAAAACAGTTAACGAAGTACCTAGCAAGTTCGTTAGAACGTTGGCAGCAATTAAAGACGCTAAATAATACGTTGGTTTTTTAACCATTTTTTGTAATTATCAACCCAGGAGTTTAGAGTAATGGCTCTGACTAAAGACGATATCTTAAACGCGATCGCTGAAATGCCAGTAATGGAACTGGTTGAACTGATCGAAGCAGCTGAAGAAAAATTCGGCGTTGACGCATCTGCAGCAGTTGCAGTAGCAGCTGGTCCAGCAGCAGGCGGCGAAGCAGCAGCTGAAGAGAAAACTGAATTTGACGTAATGCTGAAAGGCGCTGGTAGCAACAAAGTAGCTGCTATCAAAGCTGTTCGCGGCGCAACTGGCCTTGGCTTGAAAGAAGCTAAAGCTATGGTTGAGTCTGCACCAGTTGCAGTCAAAGAAGGTGTTAGCAAAGACGAAGCTGAAGAGCTGAAAAAGCAGCTTGAAGAAGCTGGTGCGGAAGTTGAAGTTAAGTAAGTCGACTTTTGTACAAAATATGGCTCTTTAGGGCCTTGGGCTGGTGGTTAAATAACCACCAGCCTTTTTGCGCTGTATTGCTTGTATCATTTTTGCCCGAGGTTGGGATACAAGTTTTGCAAAAACAACACGGGATCGACAGATAAAAGATTCATCTGTCTTAACCATCGAACCACTCGTTGGTTAGGGTCATCAATCAGCTAGCTGAGGAACCCCATGGCGTACTCCTACTCTGAGAAAAAACGTATTCGTAAGGACTTTGGTAAACGACCGCAGGTCTTAGAAGTGCCTTATTTGCTGTCTATGCAGCTTGATTCATTTAAGAAATTTATTGAAGTCGATCCAGATGCCAATAACGGCCTGGAAGCGGCTTTTCGTTCGGTTTTTCCTATTGCCAGCTACTCAGGTAATGCGGAACTGCAGTACGTCAGTTATCACATGGGTGAGCCGGCGTTTGACGTTGAAGAATGTCAAATTCGTGGTATTACCTACTCAGCACCTCTGCGTGTGAAACTGCGTCTGGTCCTGTTTGATAAAGAAGCAGCAGCCGGCACGGTTAAAGACATTAAAGAGCAAGAAGTGTACATGGGCGAAATTCCGTTAATGACAGAAAACGGAACCTTCGTTATCAATGGTACAGAACGAGTTATCGTTTCTCAGCTTCACCGCTCTCCAGGTGTCTTTTTTGACCATGACAAAGGTAAATCACATTCGTCAGGTAAAGTTCTGTATAACGCACGAGTTATCCCATACCGTGGCTCGTGGTTAGATTTTGAGTTTGATCCTAAAGACAACGTGTTTGTTCGTATCGACCGTCGCCGTAAATTACCGGCGTCTATTATTCTTCGTGCACTAGACTACAGCACCGAAGAAATGCTCGATATGTTCTTCGAAACAACCTACTTCGAAATCTTGAAAACCAAAGTCAAGATGGAGTTGGTGCCTGAACGTCTTCGCGGCGAAACTGCGAAGTTCGACATCAAAGGTGCTGATGGTGAAGTATTGGTTGAAAAAGGCCGTCGTATTACCGCACGCCATATTCGTCAGTTAGAGAAACTGGACATTAAAGAAATGGACGTGCCGACTGAATACATGGTCGGAAAAGTATTAGCAAAAGACTACGCCGATAAGAAAACAGGCGAAGTTATTGGCCACGCAAATGACGTATTAACGCTTGAGTTAATTGCGGCATTGAGCGAAGCCGGTATTAAGAAAATTGAAACGCTGTTTGTGAATGATTTGGACCACGGTCCTTACATGAGCGAAACGCTGCGCGTAGATTCAACCACAAACCGTTTGGAAGCGTTGGTTGAAATCTATCGTATGATGCGCCCAGGCGAACCACCGACTCGCGAAGCAGCAGAAGCATTATTCGATAACTTATTCTTCAGCGAAGAGCGTTACGACTTATCGACCGTTGGTCGCATGAAGTTTAACCGCCGTTTAGGTCGTGATGACTTAAGTGGTGATAACACGTTGTCGAAAGAAGACATTATCGATGTCATGAAGAAGCTTATCGAGATTCGTAACGGTCTTGATGAAGTGGATGATATCGATCACTTGGGTAACCGCCGTATTCGTTCGGTTGGTGAAATGGCGGAAAACCAATTCCGTGTAGGTCTTGTACGTGTTGAGCGTGCCGTTAAAGAGCGTTTATCTCTTGGCGATTTAGACAACACCATGCCACAAGACCTGATTAACGCGAAGCCAATCAGCGCTGCCGTGAAAGAGTTCTTTGGCTCAAGCCAATTGTCTCAGTTCATGGACCAAAACAACCCGCTGTCAGAAGTCACGCACAAGCGTCGTATTTCTGCATTAGGTCCGGGTGGTTTGACGCGTGAACGTGCAGGTTTCGAAGTTCGAGACGTACACCCGACCCACTATGGTCGCTTGTGTCCAATCGAGACGCCGGAAAGTCCGAACATCGGTCTTATTAACTCGCTGTCGAGCTTCTCAAGAACGAACGAGTACGGTTTCCTTGAGACGCCTTACCGCCGTATTGAAAATGGTGTCGTTACTGACGATGTCGACTACTTGTCAGCCATTGAAGAGGGCAACTATGTTATCGCTCAGGCGAACGTAGGGCTTAATGACAAAGGTGAGTTAACCGAAGACTTAGTGCCTTGCCGACACAAAAACGAATTTACATTGATGAGTAAAGAGCAAGTTCAGTATATGGACGTTGCTCCTCAGCAAATCGTGTCAATTGCAGCAAGCATGATTCCATTCCTTGAGCACGACGATGCTAACCGTGCTTTGATGGGATCAAACATGCAACGCCAGGCGGTACCAACACTACGTGCAGATAAGCCGTTAGTTGGTACTGGTATTGAACGCACTATCGCGGTCGACTCGGGTGTTACCGTTGTTGCTAAACGTGGTGGTGTCGTTGATTACGTCGATGCGAGCCGCATCGTAGTTAAAGTAAATGAAGAAGAAATGGTGCCGGGTGAAGCAGGTATCGACATTTACAACTTAACTAAGTACACACGCTCTAACCAAAACACCTGTATTAACCAGAAACCAACGGTTAATCCTGGTGAGCCGGTAACGCGTGGCGATGTATTGGCAGATGGCCCGTCGACAGACTTAGGTGAATTGGCTCTTGGCCAAAACCTACGTGTCGCGTTCATGCCTTGGAATGGTTATAACTTTGAGGATTCAATCCTTATCTCCGAGCGTGTTGCGCAAGAAGACCGTTTAACCACTATTCACATTCAAGAACTGAACTGTGTTGCTCGTGACACCAAATTGGGCGCTGAAGAAATTACTTCAGATATTCCGAATGTTGGTGAGTCAGCGCTGGGCAAACTTGATGAAGCCGGTGTTGTTTATGTTGGTGCTGAAGTTAATGGCGGCGACATACTGGTCGGTAAAGTGACACCTAAAGGCGAAACACAGTTAACGCCAGAAGAGAAGCTTTTGAGAGCTATCTTCGGTGAAAAAGCGTCAGACGTTAAAGATAGCTCGCTGCGTGTTCCTAACGGTGTTAACGGTACTGTTATTGACGTGCAAGTCTTTACTCGCGATGGCGTTGAAAAAGATAAACGTGCCGTTGCTATCGAAGAGATGCAACTGGCGAAGGTTAAGAAAGACCTGACAGAAGAATTTAAGATTCTTGAAGAAGGTATCTACAACCGTGCGCGCAACTTGCTATTAGCTAATGGCTTCGATGAAGCTAAATTAGCAAGCATGGACCGTAAAAACTGGTTAACTCAGGACTTAGGTTCTGAAGACGCTCAAGCGCAATTAGAACAAATTGCCGAGCAGTACCAGCAAATTAGTGACGATTTCGATACGAAGGACGAAAACAAGCGTCGTAAAATCACTCAAGGTGATGATTTAGCGCCTGGCGTACTGAAAATCGTAAAAGTCTACTTAGCGGTCAAACGTAGCATTCAGCCTGGTGATAAATTGGCTGGTCGTCACGGTAACAAAGGTGTTATCTCTACTATCATCCCAGTTGAGGACATGCCTCACGATGATGAAGGTAACCCGGTAGATATCGTATTGAACCCATTGGGTGTACCGTCGCGGATGAACATCGGTCAGGTGTTGGAAACACACTTGGGTATGGCTGCTCGCGGAATTGGTAGCAAAATAGACAAGATGCTGAAGCAGCAGCGAGCAATGAAAGAGCTGCGCGACTTCTTACAGCAAGTTTATGACCTGGGTGAGTGCCGCCAGAAAGTCGATATCAGTGAGTTTTCTGATGACGAAGTGATGCGCTTAGCAGGTAACCTAAAAGCAGGTCTGCCAACAGCAACACCAGTATTTGATGGTGCGGTTGAAGAAGAAATTAAAGAGCTTCTGAAACTAGCAGATTTACCTGAATCGGGTCAGATACCACTGTTTGACGGTCGCACGGGTGATAAGTTTGAGCGTGATGTGACTGTTGGTTACATGTACATGCTGAAACTAAACCACTTGGTCGACGACAAGATGCACGCTCGTTCTACCGGCTCTTACAGCTTGGTAACTCAGCAGCCATTGGGTGGTAAAGCACAGTTTGGTGGTCAGCGCTTCGGTGAGATGGAAGTCTGGGCATTAGAAGCATACGGTGCTGCATACACCTTGCAAGAAATGTTGACGGTTAAGTCGGACGACGTAAACGGTCGTACGAAGATGTACAAAAACATCGTCGACAATAACCTGCAAATGGAAGCGGGTATGCCAGAGTCGTTCAACGTATTGTTGAAAGAAATTCGCTCTCTGGGCATCAATATCGAGCTGGAACAGAACTAAGCGTCTGTTGCTGGAATTACTGGGGGAGTGATGTTCACTCCCCATAGGTTGAACTCCGACAGGAGATAAATCGTGAAAGACTTGTTGAAGCTTTTAAAGCCGACGAATCAAGCAGACGAATTTGACGGAATTCGTATTGCTTTGTCTTCGCCAGATATGATCCGCAGTTGGTCATATGGTGAAGTCAAAAAGCCGGAAACTATTAACTATCGTACGTTCAAACCAGAGCGTGACGGTTTGTTCTGTGCGCGTATCTTTGGTCCGGTAAAAGACTATGAATGTTTGTGCGGTAAGTACAAACGTTTGAAGCACCGCGGTGTTATTTGTGAGAAGTGTGGCGTCGAAGTCACCTTAACCAAAGTGCGCCGTGAGCGTATGGGTCACATTGAACTGGCGAGCCCTGTTGCGCATATCTGGTTCTTAAAATCACTGCCATCACGTATCGGTCTTATGCTCGACATGACTCTGCGTGATATTGAGCGTGTATTGTATTTTGAATCTTACGTAGTTACTGAAGGCGGCTTAACGTCTTTAGAACAAGGTCAGATTCTGACAGAAGAAGAATATTTAGACGCTTTAGAAGAACATGGCGATGAGTTCGACGCAAAAATGGGTGCCGAAGCGGTGCTTGATTTATTGCGTGCTGTCGACATTGACGCTGAAATTCAAACGTTGCGCGAAGAGTTACCTGAAACCAACTCTGAAACAAAACGTAAGAAAATCAGCAAGCGCCTGAAGTTGTTAGAAGCTTTCCAAATGTCTGGCAACAAGCCAGAGTGGATGATTCTGAAAGTATTACCAGTACTACCACCAGACTTACGTCCGTTGGTACCGCTGGATGGTGGCCGATTCGCAACATCAGACTTGAACGACCTGTATCGCCGCGTTATTAACCGTAATAACCGTCTGAAGCGCCTGTTAGATTTGGCGGCTCCGGATATTATTGTGCGCAACGAGAAGCGTATGCTTCAGGAAGCGGTTGATGCCTTATTAGATAATGGTCGTCGTGGTCGTGCTATTACAGGTTCTAACAAGCGTCCTCTGAAATCTTTGGCAGATATGATCAAAGGTAAACAGGGTCGTTTCCGTCAGAACTTGTTGGGTAAACGTGTTGACTACTCAGGCCGTTCGGTTATCACCGTTGGTCCTAAGTTACGCTTGCACCAGTGTGGTCTTCCGAAGAAGATGGCTCTGGAGCTGTTCAAGCCGTTTATTTACGGAAAATTGGAGCGTCGTGGTTTAGCAACAACCATTAAAGCAGCTAAGAAAATGGTTGAGCGCGAAACCGCGGAAGTTTGGGACGTTCTGGATGAAGTCATCAAAGAGCACCCAGTACTTCTGAACCGCGCACCGACACTTCACCGCTTAGGTATTCAGGCGTTTGAACCAGTACTGATTGAAGGTAAAGCGATTCAGTTACACCCATTGGTCTGTGCGGCATATAACGCCGACTTTGATGGTGACCAAATGGCTGTGCACTTGCCGCTGACTTTGGAAGCTCAGTTAGAAGCTCGTGCGTTGATGATGTCAACCAACAACGTACTGTCACCAGCAAGTGGTGATCCAATCATCGTACCTTCACAGGACGTTGTATTGGGTCTTTACTACATGACCAAAGAGAAAATTAACGGTAAAGGCGAAGGCATGATTTTCAAAAGCCCGTCTGAAGCTGAAAAAGCTTACCGTAATGGTGATGTAGAACTGCATTCACGCGTTAAAGTGCGTATTACGGACACAACCGCTGACGAAGACGGTAACCGTACGACTAAAACTGCGGTACGTGATACAACCGTAGGCCGTGCATTATTGTCATTAATTATGCCAGAAGGTTTGCCGTTTGAGCTTATCGATCAGGCTATGGGCAAAAAGCCTATCGCTCGTATGCTTAACCAGGCTTACCGTAATCTGGGCTTGAAAGACACGGTTATTTTTGCCGATCAAATCATGTACACCGGTTTCCACTACGCGATGGTTTCAGGTGCGTCGGTTGGTATCAACGACATGGTTATTCCTGAAGCGAAGAAAGAAATCGTCGCAGCGGCGGAAGAAGAAGTTGCTGAAATTCAGGAACAGTTTGAGTCTGGCCTGGTAACCGCTGGTGAGAAATACAACAAAGTTATCGATATCTGGTCAACTGCGAACGAGAAAGTCTCGAAAGCGATGATGGATAACTTGTCGAAAGAAATTGTCACCAATAAAGACGGTAAAGACGAAGAGCAAGCATCCTTTAACTCTATCTTCATGATGGCTGACTCAGGCGCTCGTGGTAGCCCTGCGCAGATTCGTCAGTTGGCTGGTATGCGTGGTCTGATGGCGAAGCCAGATGGCTCAATCATCGAAACGCCTATCGTTGCGAACTTCCGTGAAGGTTTGAACGTACTTCAGTACTTCATCTCGACTCACGGTGCTCGTAAAGGTCTTGCGGATACGGCACTGAAAACAGCGAACTCAGGTTATCTGACTCGCCGTCTGGTCGATGTTTCTCAAGACGTCGTTATCATGGAAGAAGACTGTGGTACACACGATGGACTGACAATGAAGCCATTAATTGAAGGTGGTGACGTTGTAGAGCCATTGCGTGAGCGCGTGCTAGGTCGTGTTCTTTGTGATGACGTTCTGAAGCCGGGTAGCGAAGACGTTCTGTTACCTCGCAACACGCTGCTTGACGAAAAGAACTGTGACATTCTCGAAGAAAACTCTATCGATGAAGTTAAAGTTCGTTCGGTTATTACCTGTGACACAGATTTTGGTGTTTGTGCACACTGTTACGGTCGTGACTTGGCTCGTGGCCACATGGTTAACCAAGGTGAAGCGGTTGGTGTTATCGCAGCACAGTCAATCGGTGAGCCGGGTACACAGCTGACCATGCGTACCTTCCACATTGGTGGTGCGGCATCGCGTGCAACGGCTGAGAACAGCGTACAAGTTAAGAACTCAGGTACTATCAAGCTGCACAACGCGAAGTGGGTTGTAAACAGCGATAAAGAGCATGTAATTACTTCTCGCTCGACTGAGTTGACGCTTATCGATGAATACGGCCGTGAGCGTGAGCGTTATAAAGTACCTTACGGTGCGGTATTGAAAAAAGGTGAAGGTGATGCAGTTGAAGGCGGCGAGACTGTCGCTAACTGGGACCCGCATACTCACCCAATCATTACCGAGGTGGAAGGTCGTATCAAGTTTGTCGACTTAATTGACGGCGTTACTATGACGCGTCAAACCGACGAGCTGACAGGTCTTTCAAGCATTGTAGTACTGGAAACTGGTCAACGTACCAGTGCCGGTAAAGACATGCGCCCAATGGTTAAATTGGTTGACGGTAAAGGTAACGACGTGAACATCGCCGGTACCGATATTCCAGCGCAATACTTCTTGCCAGGTAACGCTATCATCAACCTGGAAGATAACGCCGAAGTTAAAGTCGGTGATACCTTGGCGCGTATTCCGCAAGAAGGTTCGAAGACTCGTGATATTACCGGTGGTCTTCCGCGTGTTGCTGACTTATTCGAAGCGCGTCGTCCGAAAGAGCCTGCAATTCTGGCAGAGAAGACAGGTACGGTGTCATTTGGTAAGGAAACCAAAGGTAAGCGTCGCTTAATCATCACACCAAACGATGGTGCTGAGCAGCACGAAGAAATGATTCCGAAGTGGCGTCAGCTTAACGTGTTCGAAGGTGAACAGGTTGAGAAAGGTGAGGTTATCGCCGATGGTCCGGAAGCACCACACGATATCCTGCGTCTGCGTGGCGTAAGCGCTGTAGCAAACTACATCGTGAACGAAGTTCAGGAAGTTTACCGACTACAGGGTGTTAAGATTAACGATAAGCACATCGAAACGATTGTTCGTCAGATGTTGCGTAAAGCGTTAATTCTTCGTGCGAATGATACTAACCTGCTGGAAGGCGAAATGGTTGAAATGGCGGAAGTGCTTGCAGCGAATGCAAAAGCAGAAGCTGAAGGCAAAACGCCAGCATCTTTCGAGCGTCAGCTATTAGGTATCACTAAAGCGTCACTGTCGACAGAATCGTTCATTTCTGCGGCGTCGTTCCAGGAAACAACTCGTGTCCTGACCGAAGCAGCGGTAGGCGGACGTAAAGACAGCTTACGCGGCCTGAAAGAAAACGTTATTGTGGGTCGATTAATTCCGGCAGGTACCGGTTACTCGTATCACAAAGAACGTATGCAGCGTCGCCTCGACGAGTTACAAGTTGATGAAGAGCCATCAATGACTGCAGAGCAAGCTGAGCAACAATTAGCGGACGCTCTTAATGCAGGAAACGAGTCACCAAAAGACGACTCTGCTGAATAAACAAATACGCTTTTAGCCTATTTGTACAGAAGCCAGTACTAATAATAGTGCTGGCTTCTTTTTTATAACCTTGACAGGTGAAAATATGACCATTAGAATTTCGGCTCCCGATTTTCGGGATCCGACTTTGTATGGTCGGAAAAAAGCGATTTTTCACGCACATTGTGCGCGCTAAAAAGCGACATCAACTAAACTAGGAGTAATGAATGGCAACAGTTAATCAGCTGGTGCGTAAAGGCCGTCAAAAGCCCGTTGTGAAAAGCAACGTTCCGGCTCTTGAAGCGTGCCCTCAAAAACGCGGAGTATGTACCCGTGTTTACACCACAACCCCTAAGAAACCGAACTCTGCAATGCGTAAAGTTTGCCGTGTTCGTTTAACCAACGGTTACGAAGTATCTTCGTACATCGGCGGTGAGGGACATAATTTACAAGAACACTCAGTCGTACTGATTCGTGGCGGTCGTGTAAAAGACTTGCCAGGTGTTCGTTACCACACCGTTCGTGGTGCACTTGACTGTTCAGGTGTTAACGATCGTAAACAAGGCCGTTCTAAGTACGGCGCGAAGCGGCCTAAGTCTTAACGGTTCTCCGTTAGTAAGGCCAAACTGTAATTCATAAGTTTTGGGTAATACCCTGAATTAATCGGAGAATATTGAGATGCCAAGAAGACGCGTCATAGGTCAACGTAAAATCCTGCCGGATCCTAAGTTCGGATCAGAGTTGTTGGCTAAGTTTATCAATGTCGTCATGGTTGACGGCAAAAAAGCAGTCGCTGAAAAGATTATCTACGGTGCACTGGACATCCTGGCAGAGAAGTCAGGAAAAGGTCATCTGGACGTTTTTGATGATGCACTAGAAAACGTGCGTCCTACCGTCGAGGTTAAATCTCGTCGCGTTGGTGGTTCTACCTACCAAGTTCCAGTTGAAGTTCGTCCGGTACGTCGTAACGCACTGGCTATGCGCTGGTTAGTTGATGCAGCGCGCACCCGTGGTGAAAAATCAATGTCGCAGCGTCTGGCAGCTGAAATGCTAGATGCATCAGAAAACAAAGGGTCAGCTGTGAAGAAACGTGAAGACGTTCACCGCATGGCTGAAGCAAACAAAGCGTTTGCTCACTATCGCTGGTAAATTCACAGTTAACCTAGAAAGGAGTTTATTGTGGCTCGAGAAACATCAATTGAGCGCTATCGTAATATCGGTATCTGTGCTCACGTAGACGCCGGTAAAACGACGACCACAGAGCGTGTACTTTATTACACGGGTCGTAGTCACAAAATCGGTGAGACTCACGATGGTGCGTCTACAACTGACTGGATGGAGCAAGAGCAGGAACGTGGTATCACTATCACCTCAGCAGCGGTAACAAGCTTCTGGGAAGGTATGGATCGCCAATTTCCTCAACACCGTATCAACATCATCGATACTCCGGGACACGTTGACTTCACTATCGAAGTAGAACGTTCTCTGCGTGTTCTTGATGGCGCTATCGTTGTTCTGTGTGCATCTTCAGGTGTTCAGCCTCAAACAGAAACTGTTTGGCGTCAGGCGAACAAATACGAAGTACCACGTATGGTATTCGTCAATAAGATGGACCGTGCTGGTGCTGACTTCATGTCAGTCGTTGATCAAATGAAAACTCGTTTGAACGCGAACGCAGTACCAATTCAGATTCCAATCGGTGCAGAAGACGAGTTCAAAGGTGTCGTTGACCTTATCAAAATGAAGGCTATCAACTGGAGCGAAAACGACATGGGTATGACATTTACCTATGAAGACGTTCCTGCTGACCTTCAAGATCAAGCAGACGAATTGCGCACTGAGTTAGTTGAAGCTGCGGCTGAAGCTGACGAAGAGCTAATGGAAAAATACCTTGAAGAAGGTGAGTTAACTGAAGAAGAGATCAAACGTGGTCTTCGTAAAGCAACTTTGGCAAATGAAATTGTTTTAGTTCAGTGCGGCTCAGCGTTCAAAAACAAAGGTGTTCAGGCAATGTTGGATGCGGTTATTGAATTCTTACCGTCGCCAACAGAAGTTAAGCCAATTACCGGTATTTTAGACGACGATGAAACAGAAGGCGTTCGTAAGTCTGATGACAACGAACCATTCGCAGCATTGGCGTTTAAAATTGCGACAGACCCATTTGTTGGTACATTGACTTTCGTTCGTGTTTACTCTGGTGTTCTAAATCAAGGTGACGGTGTTGTTAACCCAGTTAAGAACAAAAAAGAACGTATCGGTCGTATGGTACAGATGCACGCAAATGACCGTCAGGAAATTAAAGAAGTTCGCGCCGGTGACATTGCTGCACTAATTGGTCTTAAAGACGTAACTACTGGTGACACGCTGTGTGATCCAAACAACAAGATCATTCTTGAGCGTATGGAATTCCCAGAACCAGTTATCTCTGTTGCGGTAGAGCCAAAAACTAAAGCTGACCAAGAGAAAATGGGTATTGCTTTAGGTAAACTAGCAGCAGAAGATCCATCGTTCCGAGTTCAAACGGACGAAGAGTCTGGCCAAACCATTATCTCTGGTATGGGCGAGCTTCACTTGGACATCATCGTTGACCGTATGAAGCGTGAGTTCAAAGTTGAATGTAGCGTTGGTCAGCCTCAGGTTGCATACCGTGAAGCAATCCGTAAGGCGGTTGAAGTCGAAGGTAAATTCGTACGTCAATCAGGTGGTCGTGGTCAATTCGGTCACGTATGGCTGAAACTTGAGCCAATGGCTATCGAAGAAGATGAAGACGGCGAAGACATTACTTACGAATTCGTTAACGAAATTGTTGGTGGTGTGGTACCAAAAGAGTACATCCCAGCAGTTGATCGTGGTGTTAAAGAGCAAATGGAGCAAGGCGTATTAGCTGGCTACCCAGTATTGGGTGTTAAAGCAACCCTATATGACGGCTCTTACCACGATGTTGACTCGTCAGAAATGGCGTTTAAGATCGCTGGTAGCATGGCATTCAAAAAAGGTGCAATGCAAGCTGACCCAGTTCTGCTTGAACCAATGATGAAAGTCGAAGTTATTACTCCAGAAGAGTCGATGGGTGATGTTGTTGGCGACCTGAACCGTCGTCGTGGTCTCATCGAAGGTATGGAAGAAGCGCCAGGTGGCTTGAAAGCGGTTAACGCTCAAGTTCCACTGTCTGAGATGTTTGGTTACGCAACTGACTTGCGTTCACAAACCCAAGGTCGTGCATCATACTCAATGGAATTCTTGAAGTACGGTGAAGCACCAAACAACATCGCTGAAAAAGTGATGGCTGAGCGTAACGCTAAAGGTTAAGTAAGGTCTGGTCCGGTCTTACACAGGACCGGGCTTTCAACTTAAATTTGAGGATATATCATGTCTAAAGAAAAATTTGAACGTTCGAAGCCGCACGTAAACGTCGGCACCATTGGTCACGTTGACCACGGTAAAACTACACTAACTGCTGCTATCACAACTGTTTTGGCAAAAGTTTATGGTGGTGCGGCGAAAGACTTCGCAGCCATCGATAACGCGCCAGAAGAGAAAGAGCGTGGTATCACTATCTCAACTTCTCACGTTGAGTATGACACGCCAACTCGCCACTACGCGCACGTAGACTGCCCAGGGCACGCTGACTATGTTAAAAACATGATCACCGGTGCTGCACAGATGGACGGCGCAATCCTGGTAGTAGCGGCAACTGACGGCCCAATGCCACAAACGCGTGAGCACATCCTGCTTTCACGTCAGGTTGGCGTACCTTACATCGTTGTCTTCATGAACAAATGTGACATGGTAGACGATGAAGAGCTGTTAGAGCTGGTAGAAATGGAAGTTCGTGAGTTGTTGTCAGAGTATGACTTCCCGGGCGACGACCTGCCAGTTATCCAGGGCTCAGCACTGAAAGCGCTGGAAGGCGACGAAGAGTGGGCGAAGAAAATTGTTGAGCTAGCAGATGCGCTTGATAACTACATCCCAGAGCCAGAGCGTGACATCGATAAGCCATTCATCATGCCAATCGAAGACGTATTCTCGATTTCAGGTCGTGGTACAGTTGTTACCGGTCGTGTAGAGCGCGGTATCATCAACACTGGCGACGAGTGTGAAATCGTTGGTATGAAAGAAACGACTAAGACGACTGTGACTGGTGTTGAAATGTTCCGTAAGCTGCTTGACGAAGGTCGTGCAGGTGAGAACATTGGCGCCTTGTTGCGTGGTACTAAGCGTGACGAAGTTGAGCGTGGCCAGGTATTGGCGAAGCCAGGTACAATTACTCCGCATACTAAGTTCGAAGCGGAAGTTTACGTACTGAGCAAAGACGAAGGTGGCCGTCACACGCCATTCTTCAAAGGCTATCGTCCACAGTTCTACTTCCGTACGACTGACGTAACGGGTGCAGTAGAATTGCCGGAAGGCGTAGAAATGGTTATGCCAGGCGACAACCTGAAGTTCGTTGTAGAGCTGATTGCTCCAATCGCAATGGACGAAGGTTTGCGTTTCGCAATCCGTGAAGGTGGTCGTACTGTAGGTGCAGGCGTTGTATCTAAGATCATAGACTAATACGGTTTAAGTATCGTATACAAAGCCCGGCTTTATGCCGGGCTTTTTTATGGCTGTTGAACGGCTCGTCTTTACAGTTCTTGACATTCAAGCCTCAAAAGTGAAAGATGAAATGTCATGATTTTCATCAATAACAGTAAAGTGTGGGGCTTTTGAGTCGTTTTTTACTGCTTTTCGCAGCATTACTCTGTAGTTTTCCTATAGCAGCACAGACAAAGGTCTATGTTGCCGCTTACGACTACCCGCCTTATTTTTCTGATGTTCTGGAAACCGACTTAACCCGCGAGCTAATTAACCGCCTTAATAATCATCAGAGCAATTACGAATTTGTGATTGAAGTGATACCACCTTCTGCGCGTTATGAAGCGCTAAGTAAGGGCGGTTGTTGCGATGTTATATTTTTCGAGTCACCGAGTTGGGGCTGGCAAGGCCGAGAAATAGAAGTTGACGCAACTTTCCCTTTAGTGAGAGGGAAAGAGCGGCTAGTTACAGCGCAAAAAGAGGGGCGTTCACAAAAATTTTTTAATAACTTTAAGGGTAAAAGCCTTGCCGGGGTAAAAGGTTATCACTATCTTATAGCCGGAGAACTCAAAGCCTCTAATGAGCTAAAAGATGATTATACTGTTTATCTAGCGGACTCAAGAATAACAAATATTCGAATGGTTCTAGGTGGACGGGTTGACTTAACAACGGTCAATGATGAGTTGCTTGCTGCTTTGGAAGGTTCACGTCAAATCAATATTGATAACTTATTACTTTCGGAAAAATCAGACTTCACGTATGAACTGCATTTATTGGTCGGTAACACCGGGAAAATTGAAGCCTCAACCTTACAGAGGCTTTTAAGTGAGTTAGGCAGAAAAGGGGAAATTGACCGGCTTTTTCGACGTTTCAATATGGAACGCTTTCAATTATATCGACCGTCCACAATTCGCTAAAGCTTAATAAACGCTTAAACCCAGTTTATTCGCAACTTCTCGCACCATAAACATACCGCGAGCGCTGTTGCCAAACTCGTTTAAGCGCGGACTCCAGGCTGAAATAACTCCAAAGTCAGGCACAATAGCGACTATGCCACCGCCAACACCACTTTTCGCTGGCACGCCAACAGTAAATGCAAACTCACCACTTTGATCGTACATACCGCTGGTGGAAAGTAAGGCATTAATTCGTTGAGAATCACGCTTGGACATAATTTCTTTTTTAGAAAACGGGCAAACGCCGTCATTTGCTAAAAAAGTAAATGATCGCGCCAAATTTTCACACGACATTGACAGCGCACATTGCCAGAAGTAGTGATCGAGCAGCTCGTCGACATCTGAGTCGATATTGCCAAAGCTTTTCATCAGATGGGCTAAAGCGGCATTCCGGTGCCCGTGGTCTTTCTCTGATTCATGTACTTCATGGTCAGCATAGACTTCTTCGTTACCACAAAGACTGCGTACAAAGCTTAGAACCGCATTTTTACTGGCCGAGTAATGGCTAACAAGGACATCGCTGACCAAAATAGCACCGGCATTAATCATTGGGTTACGAGGTATGCCTTTTTCCCACTCAAGCTGAACAATCGAATTAAATGCCTGACCTGATGGTTCCATCTTGACTCGTTCCCATAACTCATCGCCAAGCCTTTCCATAGCCAGAATAAGCCCGAAGATTTTTGAAATGGATTGAATAGAAAACTGTGTCTGAGTGTCACCAAAGGTAAATGTCTCACCATCTAAGGTTGCGACGGTTAAAGCGCACTGCTCAGGGTCAACCGCGGCAAGGGCGGGTATGTAATCCGCCACCTTGCCGGTATTTATAGTCATTGCTTGCTCATGAATGTCTCGCAGCAGGCGGGTTAAATCGTCAGGCGCATGTATGTGCTGCCCGCCGCTGACTATATCACGCGTCACGAGGGTGCTCCGGATGCGTTATTGTAGCCAGTCTGTCCCTTATATCCTGAGGTAGCTTCACTGAACACTCCTTCTGATAATCGAAATAAACCAACACAGACTTACCCTTAGCGCAGAGTTTGTCTTTTTGCCAAACCTCGGTCGTAATATCAAATGAGCTGCCGCCCATTCTGGTGACGTAAGTGTTTACTGTAACCGGGCTGCCAAAGTAAATTGGAAACAAATAGTCTACTTCCAGTCGCGCTACAATTAAGCTTTGAGTTTCTGGCGACATTTCACCGAAAAACTCGAATATCGGTAGCCGGCCGGTTTCAATCCAGCCGGGTATGACCGTGTTATTCACATGGCCTAGCGCGTCGGTTTCATAAAATCGAACTTTAAAGTCTTCCGTTAACATACTGCTTCCTTTTATTTTAGCATCGGCTTTAAAAAACGTGCCGTATGCGACTGTTTATTCTCACAAATGGCTTCTGGTGTGCCTTCGCAGAGTATCTCTCCGCCCCCTGAACCGCCTTCAGGACCAAGGTCAATAATCCAGTCGGCGGTCTTAATGACATCTAAGTTGTGCTCTATGACAACGACCGTATTACCATGGTCTCGTAAGCGATGAATCACGGCTAATAACTGTTTAATATCGTGGAAATGCAGGCCCGTGGTTGGCTCATCCAGAATATACAATGTTTTACCGGTGTCTCGTTTGGATAGCTCACGCGACAGTTTGACGCGTTGCGCCTCACCGCCGGAGAGCGTCGTTGCCGACTGTCCTAAGCGTACGTAAGACAAACCTACATCCATGAGTGTTTGTAGTTTACGTGCTATTGCCGGAATTGGGTCGAAGAACTCACGAGCGTCTTCTATGGTCATTTCCAGCACTTCATGAATGTTTTTGCCTTTGTACTGAATTTCCAGCGTTTCGCGGTTGTAGCGTTTACCTTTACAAATATCGCAAGGTACGTAGACATCCGGCAAGAAGTGCATTTCAACTTTAATAACGCCGTCGCCCTGACATGCCTCACAACGACCACCGCGGACGTTAAAGCTAAAACGGCCTGGTTTGTAGCCACGAGCCCGCGCTTCAGGAACACCAGCGAAAAGCTCGCGAATAGGCGTGAATATGCCGGTATAAGTCGCCGGGTTAGAGCGTGGTGTCCGACCAATCGGGCTTTGATCGATATCGACAACCTTATCTAAATACTGGAACCCATCGACACTTTCATAAGGTGACGGAACATCGGCTGTTGCGCCATTAAGCTCTCTGTGGGCTATTTTAAACAGCGTGTCATTGACCAGAGTCGATTTACCCGACCCTGATACTCCGGTAACGCAGGTCATGATGCCAAGCGGCAGCTTCATAGTGACATCTTTGAGGTTATTACCACTGGCACCCTTTATTACGAGTTGGCGGTCATCAGGCTTATGTCGTTCTGCAGGCACATCAATCACTTTACGACCAGACAGGTAATCCCCGGTTAGCGAGTCCTTACTTTCAATAATGTCGTCAACGTTGCCCTGAGCGATAATCTCACCACCATGAACACCGGCGCCCGGACCTATATCAATGACATGATCAGACTGACGAATCGCGTCCTCATCGTGTTCTACGACAATAACCGTATTACCTAAGTCCCTCAGGTGCGTCAGGGTATTTAACAAGCGTTCATTGTCGCGCTGATGCAGACCAATACTGGGTTCATCAAGAACGTACATAACACCGACTAAGCCGGCACCAATTTGACTGGCTAGGCGAATTCGCTGAGCTTCGCCGCCAGATAAGGTTTCTGCACTGCGAGATAGGCTCAAGTAGTTGAGACCTACGTTCACCAAAAAGCGCAGGCGGTCGTTAATTTCTTTAAGAATTTTCTCGGCTATTTGAGCACGCTGACCTTCCAGGTCTAATTGCTGGAAGAAGGCCATAGCGTCACCAATGGACTGCTCGACCACTTCCGGTAAGGTCACATTGTTAATAAATACGTGGCGGGCCTCGGTGCGCAGGCGCGTGCCATGACAACTCTTACAAGGTTGTGTTGCAACGTACTTCGACAGCTCTTCGCGAACCGCTTGAGACTCAGTTTCGCGATAGCGGCGCTGCATGTTCGGAATAATGCCCTCGAAGGCATGCTCGCGGACGACTTTATCACCGCGGTCATTCATATAAGTAAATTTTATCTCTTCTTTTCCGCTGCCGAACAGAATGATATTCCGAATATCTTCCGGTAAGTCTTTAAAGGGCTCAGATAGCTTAAATCCATAATGCTTAGCCAGTGACTGCAGCATTTGGTAGTAATAAAAGTTACGTTTGTCCCAGCCACGAATAGCACCACCGGTTAAGGAAATCTCGTCGTTAACAATGACCTTTTTCGGGTCAAAAAACTGTTCAACGCCTAAACCGTCACAAGTGGTACAAGCCCCCGCTGGGTTATTGAATGAGAACAGGCGAGGTTCCAACTCCTGCATACTGTATCCGCAATGCGGACAGGCGAAGTTTGCTGAGAACACTAAGGTGTCTCCGTCGCCTTCCATAGGGGCAACCAGCGCAGTACCACCACTTAACTCTAAAGCGGTTTCAAAAGATTCGGCTAAGCGTTGCTCTAAACCTTCGCGAACTTTAAAACGGTCTACAACCACTTCAATGGTGTGCTTTTTCTGCAGTTCTAAAGGCGGCGGATCACTTAAGTCGCAAATTTCACCGTCAATGCGTGCGCGGATAAAGCCCTGTAACGCGAGGTTTTCTAGAACTTTTAAATGCTCGCCTTTGCGGTTTTGAATAATGGGCGCTAATAACATGCGCTTCTCGCCTTCTGGCGCATCAAGCACTTTGTCGACCATTTGCGAGACCGTTTGTGCAGCCAGTGCCACGTCATGCGTTGGACAGCGAGGCTCACCTACGCGTGCGTACATTAAGCGCAAATAGTCATAAATTTCGGTAATAGTACCCACAGTTGAGCGCGGGTTATGAGATGTCGACTTTTGCTCAATGGAGATAGCAGGAGACAGACCTTCAATACTGTCTACATCGGGTTTTTCCATCAGCGATAAGAACTGACGAGCGTAAGCTGATAGTGACTCAACGTAACGGCGCTGACCTTCTGCATAGAGTGTATCAAACGCTAACGACGACTTACCGGAGCCGGATAAGCCGGTAATGACAATAAGCTTGTCACGGGGTATCGTCAGATTGAAATTTTTCAGGTTGTGCGTTCGTGCACCGCGTACTTCAATGTTTTCCATAATTCCCGTCTGTTTTTCAGCAAATCTTCAACTTGTAGGAAGTCGACGACAAAACGCTATTATCGCACAGTGTATGCCTTCTGGTACAATATCAGCATGATTCATTCTGATACTAGCGCAAACGCAGTAACATGACGCAACACTCGTTAAATAAGACCGAACGTAAAGCCGCATTCTCACTGGCGTCCGTATTTGGTATACGGATGTTAGGGCTGTTTTTGATCATGCCGGTATTGGCGGTTTACGCACAAGCCTATCCGGATTATTCACCATTGCTTGTTGGTGTTGCATTAGGTGCTTATGGTCTGACCCAAGCGCTGCTGCAAATTCCATTAGGTATGGCGTCCGACCGTATCGGCCGAAAGCCCATTATTATTGGCGGTTTAGTGGTGTTCGTGCTGGGTAGTATTGTTGCAGCATTAGCCGATAGCCTGGTAATGGTGAGTGTTGGTCGAGCGCTGCAGGGCGTTGGTGCGATAGCTGCTGCTATTTTGGCGTTGGCGTCGGACTTATCGCGTGACGAGCAACGACCGAAAGTCATGGCTATTATTGGTATGTGTATTGGCTTGGCGTTTGCCGTCTCGTTGGTTGTCGGACCGCTGCTCGGCGGTGTTATTGGTTTGTCAGGGCTTTTCTGGTTTACCGCTGCAACCGGAGTGTTGGGTATTGTTGTGCTGGTTATGAGTGTGCCTAAAGTGGTAACAACCTCAGCGAGACGGGAGTCTCTGCCGGTGGCTTCCGAGCTGAAAAAGCTCTTAAAGCATAAACAGCTTTGGTGTCTGAACACGGGTATTTTTGTTCTGCACGCTATTTTAACAGCTTGGTTTGTGACTATTCCCACACAACTGCAAAGCGCAGGGTTTGAGAGTCAAACACACGCTTGGTTTTATTTACCAACGCTTGCTGCATCGGTTGTATTAATGGTGCCTATGATTATTCGAAGCGCCCGAAATAATAGCTCAGTACAGTGGTTACGAGCATCTATCGCTATACTCATTATTTCGCTGGCGACGGTTTTTTACGCCGGTGAGTCAGCCGTTTGGTTGGTCGCAGCGTTAGTCGTATTTTTTACAGGCTTTAATTTTATTGAAGCCAGCTTACCTTCTTTGTTAACCCGCATAGCTCCCGCTGGTAGCAAGGGTAGCGCCAGTGGCATTTATTCAACCAGCCAGTTTTTAGGGGCGTTTGTTGGTGGTGTTGCAGGCGGTTGGGTCTTACAAAACTATCAGACATCGGGCATTGTGGTATTCTGTTTGATCTTGCTACTATGTTGGTTTGTTATCAGCTTCCTGATGAAGAACCCGGAAAGCGTCACCAGCTTGTCGGTAGCAACCCCAAACTTGACGAAAGACAAAGCGATACGTTTAAGTGAGCAGTTACTAACCATTACGGGTGTAAAAGAAGCTCGCTGGGTCGAAGACGATCAGGCAACTTATTTAAAAGTCGATAAAAAAGCGTACGATGAAAAAGCAGTGAATGAACTGCTTAGTGCATTAAGAACAGGAGAGTGAAATGGCCAGCCGCGGTGTGAATAAAGTTATTTTGATTGGTAATCTGGGTGCAGATCCCGAAGTGCGTTATACCCAGAACAGCACGGCGATAGCCAATTTATCGATTGCGACCAGTGAAACCTGGAAAGACAAGCAAACCGGAGAGCCACGCGAGCAAACCGAATGGCACCGTTGTGTGGCGTATCGCCGTTTGGCAGAAATTGCTGGTGAGTACCTTAAGAAAGGTTCTAAAGTTTATGTTGAAGGGCGCTTGCAGACACGCAAGTGGACTGGACAGGACAATGTAGAGCGTTACACGACTGAAATCGTTATAAACGAAATGCAGATGCTTGACTCACGCGGAGGTCCTCAAGGTGGCCCTCAGGGCGGACCTGCTCAAGGTCAGGGTTATGGCGGTGGTCAACAAGGTAACTATGGCGGCCAACAGCAACAACAACGTCCGGCACCACAGCCGTCTCAACAGAGTCAGCAGCCGCAACAGAAACCGGCTGAGCCGGCACCGTTCTCACCGGACACCGACTTTGACGATGACATTCCCTTTTAACGGGAAACAAAAATTAATAGGTAGACATCTAATAAAGAAAGGCTCCCTGCGGAGCCTTTTTGTTAAGGTTTTATTACGCTTTCCTTGTCAGCGCATTGTTTTCCCTCTAAATTTGTCAGTATGAAACTGACAATACAACTTCTGCTTACCTTAGTTATATCACTCGCATTGACGACAGGCGTTTATGCGCAGGACGACTCTATCTCTTTAGAAGAACTAGAGCAGTTGCCGCCTATTCCGGCTGAGTACGGTACGCTGAGTTACCTTGAAAAAGTCAACTGGCTGAATGAACGACTGAATGAAGACATCAATGTTGTAGAAGAATACCGATTGCAACGTATGCTCGCATTTGAATATGACGACAACGGCGAGCCAACGTTAACCAATTCAATTTGTGAGTCTCATCCACCTCAAAGCTTTGACTTTTATTATCGCTATACTTGTTTAGCGGTAGACGACCTTAGTTACGAGCAACGAATTTCCAAACTATTTGAGCTGCACGAAAAGCTTCTTGAAGAAGGATGGGTGGAATTTGCGGTGTCAGTTCTAGCTGAAATTGGTTGGATGCAGTCGAGTAGCGGTAATATTAAGCAAGCCTTTCAGAGTTTTGAACAAGCATTATCACTTGCGAAAGACCAACGTGTACCTTGGCTCGTGTTAAACGGTGTCATGCAGGATACCGCTACGCTTTATATTATGTACGGTGACGCGAACTATCGGCAAAAAGGTATGCAACTGCACAAGCATATCCTGGAACGGACAAAGGCATTAAGGGACGATAACCAGCTACCGCCTGAGCACGCACAAAACACCATTGATTTAACGTACTTTAACCTCGGTGTAGCCAATGCATTGCATGAACGAGACTATGAAAAAGCCTTAGACTGGCTTGGAAAAGTTAATTTGGAACAAGCTGTACAGGCGAAGTCTGCTTTGGTTTTTTCTGCGTTATCCGCAGTTGAATTAGGTAAGGCAGAATTAGCGGCTAATTACCTTGACCAATCCGCACAGCTTGAAGATCAAGACCCCGTTGTTGAACGGTACCTGGCTTGTTATCAACAGTTGGTCAATCATAAGTTGAATAATCAAGATGACGTGCCCGCCTGCCATAACCTGCACCCGGACACTCAATTAGAAGTGAAGCTGGATGTCTATAAGCGGATGTCCGAGTTGGAAAGCTCAGATCTTCGGATTGAAGGGCATGAGAATTTTTACCAGTTGTACAAAAGCACACTGCAAAATCAGTTAAAGCAAAGCAGTAGCGCTATGGCGTCGAGTGCAGAGCTCAGTCGCTTGCAGCTCGAGTCAGAGTTACAGAAAGATTTGCTGGAAAAAGAAGAGCTCTTAAAAGATGCAGAGCGCGAACGACGTGAGACCCAGTCGAATCTTATGTATGCCATTATCGCTATTTTTATACTAGTGGTGGTTTTCGGTTTATTGCAGATACGGCAGAAGCTGCGCCAGGCCAAACGGTTTAAAGCGCTCAGCCAGAGGGACTCTCTTACCGGACTACATAATCGGCTTTATTTCGAAGGCCGTATACAGCGCGAGCTAGACGCTGTTAACTTAGCGAATCGCGAAGAAGACAATAAGCGCCTTGCGGTGTATCTGTTCGATATTGATTACTTCAAAAAGCTGAATGACTCTTATGGTCATGACATTGGCGATGAGGTGTTAAAAGAATTTGCCCGCCGCGTCACGCACGCACTAAGAGAGCAGGATATGCTTGTACGCTGGGGTGGAGAAGAGTTCCTTGTGGTTGCAAAAGTCGATGACGAGGATGACTTTCACAATATTGCTCAGCGCATTCACAAGGCAGTTACGCAAAAGCCGTTTATTCTGCCAAATGGTTTAGAGTTACCTGTTACTTGTACGGTCGGTGGGGTCATTTGTCCGTACTTGACCGATATTGACCAGGTACCGCATTGGCGAACCCTGGTGCAATTGGCTGATACAGCTATGTATTATGGCAAGTCACAAGGTCGTAATAGGTGGGTTTGCATTAACGAAATACCCACGAAAGAGGTGGAAGAAAAGGTGCTTAACGAAGGATTCAAAAGCCTTGATAAGCACCAGGGTGTGAAACTGAAAACATCAAACGACCAGTAACTCGTTAATCGTTTAAACCAAACTGCTCGACCACCTTGTCAAAATACGCCAGGTTCTGCTTGGCGTATTTACGCTTCTCAACATAACGGCCTGGGAAAAAGTTCTTTTTAAAGCCGTAAGCGACAATATCCTTTAAGCGTTTTAACGAAATATCGAAGTTATCCAGTGCTAGTTGGTACTCGTTAGTCACTGTTGTGCGTGACACCAAACGGTTGTCGGTACAAATAATGGTGGCTAAGCGATTATCCAGCATGTGCTTGAAGTTGTGGTTTTTGATATCGCCAATTGCTGGGTTTGTCTGCAGGTTACTGGTCAGGCAAACCTCAACCGCAATGCGTCGATCAGCAATATAAGATGCCAAACTCTCACCGTAGGCTTTTGGATCTTCAATGGATGGGTCTTCCGTCATTTCTGGCGAGAACAATGAATATCCGTGCCCCAATCGGTCTGCATGACATTTGGTTAACGCTTCAAAGATACTCTCCGCGCCATAAGCTTCACCCGCATGCACGGTTTTCAGTAAAAAGTTCTCGTGCGCGTATTCATACACCTCTTTAAATTCGCCCGCCGGATAGCCAATTTCCTGACCGGCAATGTCCAGCCCGACTATCGGCATACCTTCTTCGTCACGCATACGAACGCTGGCACGCACTAAATCCATTGCTGCCGTTTTAATCACTTGCATCGGTTCAAAGTCGCGCATCAACTGAAATATTTGTGTGTAATAGGGCGAAAATCCCTTTTTGCCGAACATGCGCATGGCGCAGTTAATAATGCCGTAGTCAAACGGAGGCTTATCGCCGTTTTTAACGTCCGAACGATTGTTGTACTCTTTCTTCGCCCGCGATAAGCCGTCATTAACTACGTGCATAATGGTATCGAAGGTAACGCCCTTACTCGGATCCATCAGTAGCTGCGGCGCAAACCGAACCTCTATGTAATTAACGCCTTCTTCCTGATTATCAACCGCCAATTCATAAGAGGCTTGCTCTAAGTTTTCGAGGTCACGCAGTACCGCGCAGGTGTACTGAAAGCCGTTGAGATATTCACCCAAATTGTTGTAGTGCGACTTAAATACCTTTTCGAACAAGCCTTCTTCGGTATAGCTGGGAAGTTCAATACCCGAGCGCTTTGCCATATCGACAAGGCTACTGGCACGTAAGCTACCGTCTAGGTGCAGGTGCAAGTCTGCCTTGGGAATGGCTTTAATAAATTCGGGGGAATAGTGCATGGGAAGAGCTCCTGAATTGCGTTGCTTTGTCACATTTTGGCATAAAATCGTGCTAATCTCTGCATCAATTCTGACAGCGTATTAAAAATAACAAGAATAGAAATGGCTTCACTTTATTTCACCTATTCCGCTATGAATGCGGGCAAAAGTACATCCTTACTGCAGGTTGCGCATAATTACGAAGAGCGTGAGCAGCATGTCTTGCTAATGACGCCGGCAGTCGATGATCGCGCGGGGCATGGCAAAATTGCATCGCGCTTAGGCATCGATCGCAAAGCACTGTCTTTTACCCACAAGTGTGATTTAACCGAACTTGTTCGGCAGGAGCATAAGCGTAAAGCTATTGATTGCGTCTTGATTGACGAAGCCCAGTTTTTAACCGAGCAACAAGTTTGGCAATTGACAACTCTGACTGATACCGACGACATTCCAGTTATGTGTTACGGCATCCGCACCGATGCCTTTGGCAGCGCATTTCCGGGCAGTGCTGTGTTGTTAGCCGTTGCCGACAAGCTGGTGGAGATGAAAACCATTTGCCATTGTGGGCGCAAAGCCACGATGTCGTTGCGCGTCGACGAAAAAGGGAATGCGGTGCGCATGGGACAGCAAATAGCCATAGGCGGTAACGACCGCTATGTGTCTTGTTGTCGAAAACATTGGAAAGAGGCTATGCAGCTGCGCTAACAAGCGACTGAATAATACGCTACAATAGGGCATCATTTTTCAGTGGCGTATGACTATGCAAACTTTCACAATTCCAACCCCCGATGACTGGCACTTGCACCTACGTGACGAGGCGATGTTAGCAACAACGGTACCGGCTTCTGCGGCGGTATTTAACCGCGCGGTTATTATGCCAAACTTGGTTCCGCCGGTAACCACTGTCGAAGCAGCTATGGCGTACCGCCAGCGCATTTTACAGCAGCTACCTGAAACCTACCGCTTTCAGCCAATGATGGCGCTTTACCTGACCGCTGAAACTACCCCCGAACTGGTTGCCGAAGCAGCTGCCAACGAGCATATCATTGGCTTTAAACTGTATCCGTCCGGGGCAACAACAAACTCCGCAGCCGGAGTTAAGTCGGTTGATGCGCTGGCGCCAGTGCTAGAAGCCATGCAGCAACACGAGGTGCCGCTGCTGGTGCACGGAGAGGTAACAGACGCTGACGTGGACATTTTCGACCGTGAGAAAGTCTTTATTGACCGCCACTTACGTCCTATTACGGAAAAATTCCCGACTTTGCGTTTGGTACTCGAGCATATAACAACGGCAGACGCTGTTGCCTTTGTTGAAGAGTCGTCTGAGTATGTGGCTGCGACAATGACACCACAGCACTTGCTGATGAACCGCAACGACTTATTGGTTGGAGGCGTGCGCCCTCACAATTATTGCCTGCCCATTTTAAAACGTCGCTCTCATCAAATGGAGCTGCAAAGAGCCGCCCTGTCGGGTAATCCGAAGTTTTTTTTAGGAACCGACTCTGCGCCACATACACAAGACAAAAAAGAAACAGCATGTGGTTGTGCGGGCTGTTATTCCGCACCTGCGGCTATTGAGCTCTACGCTGAGTTTTTCGATGCACATGGTGCGCTGGATAAACTGGCCGATTTCGCCAGTGGCTTTGGTGCAGACTTTTACCGTATGCCAAGAAATACCAACGAATTGACTCTTGTGAAAGAGACTTGGCAGGTACCTGCAACGGTGGATACCGCAAACGGACCTATGGTGCCGTATTGGTCGGGTGAATCACTTAACTGGAAGGTTCAGAGCTAAGAGTGAAAGAGCCCATAGAAATATGGGTTATGATATTAGTTATATTTGAGTGTTTAAAGTGCATTTTATAATGTGCTTTGCAAAGATTCTGATAAGATGCTTTAAAAATAATAAAAAGGTGTTGCCGGGTGTTTGGATTTAAGCAACAGAAAAAAAATGCTCATCACGTTTGCTTCCAAATTACGCAAAAAAGTGTGCGTTTATTAGTCGCAAAGAGTTACGCTGGAAAGTGTGAGCTCATTGTGAACGATCAAGAAGACGCGCAGCCCGGCAACCTCATTGAAAAAGTGGCTCATATTCTAAAAAAATACAAACGGCTGTCATTGAAAGATGCTTCCGTGACACTGGTATTGGGAACTGACTGTTATGAATCTGTGCTAGTTGACCGCCCCATGGTCGACCAGGAAGAAATTGCAGAGAGCCTGAAATATAGTTTAGATGATCTCGTGTCTTTATCAGCAGACGATATTATCGCGGATTACTACGAGTTTCCTGAGCAACCAACGGGACAGGATAAAGTCGTGGCGGTGGCAGCGAGTAAGCAGTTGCTCAAACCATGGGTCGACTTTTTGGAAGACAATGACCTGTCATTGGTGGCTATTACTGTATCTGAGCTGACATTACCGAGCCTAATTAAGCCGGCCTCTTATCCTGAAATGGTTATTTACCAAACTCAGGAAAAGCAGTATTTGGCTCAAATTTACACCTCGAAAGGACTGCTGTTTACCCGTATTTTGCGCGGCGTTGCCGCAATAGATAGGTACACCGAAGAAGAAATAGAAGCAGGCGCGCTGGAGCCATTAGCGACGGAGTTACAGCGGTCAGTCGACTACTTTGAAAGTCATTTACGACAAGCGCCAATAAAACATATCCATATTGCTATTGAGCACGTGAAACAAGATGTCGTAGCAATGAGTTTGGCGCAAATGCTGGCCGTAGAGTGCAGTGTTTATCATTATCCACAGTGGTCACAAGAATTAATAGAGGGTGACTTTACTGACTTGCCAGGTTTAGCTGTATTCGAGGAGTTACCGCAATGAAGCAAAGCGTTAACTTATATCGTGGCGACTTAGTCCCTGTTAATCAGCGCCTAACCCTGGGTAAGTTAACCGTGGGTTTAGTGGTTATTGCGGTAGTGATTCTTGCTTTAGTGACTATTGCGGGGTGGCAACAAAGCCAGGCTCAAGCTAAGAATGAAAGGCTGACCGAGCAGTTAAACACCGCCAATAACCAATTAACGTCGTTGCGAGACCGTTTAAGTAACCGTAAACAAAGCCCCGATTTGGTTGCTAAGAAAACGGAATTACAAACCTATATTCAAGACGCAAGAACGTTTCGACAAAGTATTAGTGACTTTGAAACGTCGGCTTCGTCTGCGGTGGCTTCTTTATTGAGAGAGTTGTCAGAAATCACTCCGCAGGGTATTTGGCTGGAAAACTTCGGACTTAATGGCGAAAAGATTTACTTGCAAGGTTACGCAACCGACACAGAAAAGTTAGTGTTGTGGATGGATAAATTTGAACAGTCTGAGCTATTGGCCAGTAAACGTTTTGCGGTCGTTGAACTGTCACGTAGTGAAGAAGGCTATCAGTCTTTTCAGTTACGCACAGAAAGACTTGAGGAAACTTCAGAAGAATGAGTCGTTGGCAGCAGTTTGAAGATAATTTTGGAGCACTTCCGGCGCGGCAGCGGGTGATGATAGCTATTGCGGCGGTTCTGATTATTGTGCTGCCAATGCTCAGTTATGTGATTATGCCTGACTTAGAGAAGGCATCGACGCTGAACACTGAAAATCAGCGTTTAACTCAACAAATTGAACAGGTCAGTACCGCTGTAGAAGAGCTGAAAGCGGAGTTCGATAAAGATATTAACGAACCTTTGCGCCAGGAAATAAAGCAGCTCCAAACGTCTGCTAATAACGCACAGCAGTCCATTGAGCGTAGCGAAGCATTGCAAGAAGTTGCACAGAGAAAGGCGTTTTTAAATACGGTTTTAAATACTTCAAAATCTCTGAAAATGCAGACTTTAACAGCCAAAGAGCCGCGTAAAGTCTTTGAAACGGGCAGCATTGCTTTATATGAGCACGCCGTTGAAGCGACGTTCGCAGGTACTTACTTTGAAACCCTGGCGTTTGTCAAAGAGCTGCAAAGTAAGCATCCCAATGTCATTTGGGCGCACTTTGATTATCAGGTGCAAAGTTATCCGCAGGGGCAAGTGACTCTGGAATGGCATTTGCTCAGTACTGATAAGGAGTTTATCAGTGGTTAGATGGTTATGCGTTATTTTGACCTTGACCGTGGGCGCAACTGCTAGTGCGTTTGCTCAGCAGAACGATCCAACACGACCGCCTGTGGATGCGGTAACGCCTGTGTCATCGGCTGAAGCTGCTGATATTCAGCTGTCGCAGATAATTTACTCGGACTTGAAGAAGCTGGCGTTAATAAATGATAAACGCGTAAAAGAAGGCGATAGAGTGGGTGGTTTTACGGTGTCAGAAATTTTACCGAATAAAGTGTATTTAAACCGAAGTGGTGAGCGTATTACTTTAAGTGTTTTTCAGCCGCTAACGGAATTGAAGTCGGGAGCTGAACAATGAGAATACTATTACTGGTGATGAGTGTCGCCTTAACGGGGTGTGCGTATCAACCAGGTTATACTCCGAATAAAGAAAAAGAAGCAATGACCCCCGACAATGCAACGAATGAAGCTGCGCCTGAACAATCCGGAGGTATGCCTGCAGCTGTCAGTGATTACTTGCGTCAGGACGTTAGCGCACAAGAGCAGCAGGGTATTGAGCTTTTAGAAGAAGACCGCTTTGTACTGCAGGCGGAAGGCATTGACGCAAAACAGTTCTTTTATGGGCTAGCGGCTGACACGCCTTATAACATGCTGGTGCACCCCGACGTTTCCGGCAGCATTTCTTTGAGCTTAAAAGACGTAACACTGAATGAAACGCTGAGCGCCGTTCAGGATATTTACGGCTTTGAAATTCGCCGTCAGGGACGAACTATTCAGGTGTACCCGGCGGGTGTGCGAACCAAAACATTCTCTCTTGATTACTTATCGCTAAAACGCTTTGGTATGTCGCAGACCGAAATTTCAGGCGGCGGCGTGAGCGAAGAGCGTGACAATAATCGTCTGGGTGGCAGTAATAATAACTCCAGTGCGTACAACTCAACAGGAACACCCTTTACTGGCAATGACAGTGGCCAGTACAACAGAACGAACCAACAGTTGCAGGGCAACGGCTCCAGTATTAATACCCAGTCTGAAACAGACTTATGGGGTGACTTGAAAGAAGTGATAGAGGGTATTATTGGTGGTGGCAATGTTGTTTTATCACCGCAGGCGGGCATCGTCAGTGTTACGGCGTCGCCGGATAAATTACGAGCGGTGGGTGACTTTATTGAAACCCTTGAAAGCCGCTTACAACGCCAGGTGATATTGGAAGCTCGCATTATTGAAGTGACCCTTAATGACGGTTATCAGCAGGGCATTAACTGGAGTGATTTGGCTTCAGGGAATGCAGGTTTTGACGTTGAATTTAATGGTGTTACTCCAAGTAATGCAACGTCGGCAGCTATAGGCGGTTTGTTTGGTCTTAGCTACAGTGACGAAGCGAACGGCTTTAACGGCATGATAGAAATGCTGCAAACTCAGGGAACTGTACAAGTACTGTCTAACCCCCGTGTAAGTGCATCGAACAACCAAAAAGCGGTTATTAAAATTGGTGAAGACGAGTACTACGTAACCAACGTAGATTCCACCACGAATCTTGCTGGTGGAACCGGTGCCGCTGTGTCCAACTCCAATGTCGACTTAACACCGTTCTTTTCAGGGATCTCGTTAGATGTCACCCCGCAAATTAGTGATGACGGTGAAGTTATTTTGCATGTGCATCCATCGGTTGTTGAAACAGAAGAGCAGCAAAAGGTCATTACTTTAACAGACGGAGAACTCGTATTGCCGCTGGCGCGCAGCAATATTCGCGAGTCGGATACTATCGTTAAGGCGCGTAATGGCGAAATTGTTGTACTGGGCGGATTAATGCAAACCGTGAACTCGGAAGAGGTGGGTAAAGTGCCGCTTCTGGGCGATATTCCGCTGTTGGGTGAGCTTTTCACGAATCGTCGTAATCGTCAGGAGAAAAAGGAGTTGGTTATTCTATTGAAACCGACTGTTGTTGGCGTTGACACTTGGCGTGATGAGCTAAAACGTTCCCGAGAACTGTTGAATGAATGGTTCCCGGATATTGAGCAATAGCGAGTATGTACCTTTACCACTACGGCTTACGTGAACTGCCTTTTACTATAACGCCGAACACGCAGTTCTATTACGATCTCAAAAGTCACCATGAGGCTTTTGAGGTGGTTTTAACTGCGCTCAAAACCGGTGAAGGGTTTATAAAAATCACCGGCGAAGTGGGCACCGGAAAAACCTTATTGTGTCGGCGCTTGCTTAATGAAATGCCGGACTTCTTCAAAGCCGCTTATGTTCCGGACTCGTACCTTGACCCTGCCGAGCTTAGGTTGGCAATTGCACAAGAGCTCGATGTAGAGACCGACAAGCTCGGTAATCAGCAGCAGTTAGCCAGAGCATTACAGCAGCGGTTATTGGATATCAGCAAAAGTGACCAGTCAGTGGTTATCATTATCGACGAAGCGCAGGCACTGCCGGAAGAAAGCCTCGAAGCATTAAGGCTATTGTCGAACTTAGAAACAGAGCGCCGGAAACTGGTACATATTGTTTTATTAGGTCAGCCGGAACTCGACGAACGCTTATCTCAAAAAGCTTTTCGGCAACTGCGTCAACGTATCAGCTTTTCCCATAAGCTAACGGCGATGAACGCGGATGAAACAGCGGACTATATTGCGCACCGCATGCAGGTTGCGGGCTACAAAGGTACGCCAATTTTTAACTGGAACTTAATTAAACACATTCATCGGTGTAGCCGCGGAGTGCCACGGTTAGTGAATATGTTGTGCCATAAAATGATGCTACTGGCCTACGGCGAGGGGCGTCATAAATTGACAAGTCGTGACCTTAGGTTCGCTGTGAAAGACACGGAAGACACTCGTCTAGAGTCCGGGCGCTGGCTGCCTTTAAGTATTGGTATTGCGGCAATTTGTTTGTTAATCGCGGTCATGGGCTACTGGCAAATTACTGAGGGTGGGCTATGAGTTTAATTAATAAAGTCCTGAAAGACCTCGATAAGCGCGGGCAGGAGCCATTCGACCGTGACGCAGGCGGCAGTGCTGTTGAACGCTCGGAGCCAAAATCGAAGTTGCCTTGGGTCATACTTGTACTCGCTATTGTGGGCATATCGTTCGGGGTCTTATTGTGGCCAGCGAACGACAACCAGACAATGACGGTTTATGAAGGGGGGCAATCGCCTCAGCCTGAAGCGGCTCAACAGAAGTCGGTGCAATCGCAAAACCAGCCAGATGAAACCAGCTCGGTGGATAAAGCGAATGAGGTTAAAAAGCCTGCGCCTAAGCAAACCAAGCAATTAGCAGAAGCGAAAATAGAGAAAGAGTCGGAAAAAATTAGCAAGGATAGTGACGGCGTCTTCGTAAAGAAGTCTGTTGAGTTAACGCCTGAAGAGATCGCACAACAAAACATTGAAAAGGCAGAAAAGGCCCAGCAGCAAGGGCGTTTGACTCAAGCTGAAGAGTACTGGCGCCAAGCGTTATCGGTAACACCGGACAATAAGCGAGTGCGTAAGCAATTGGCGGCTTTACAATACGGTCGTAATAAGGTGACTGATGCGTTGGCAACGTTGGAAGTCGGTTTTCAGCGCGACAGAACAGATACCGATTTTAGGATGCTGAGTGCGCGTATTTTGGAGCGTGAAGCAAGACCTGGTGCGGCGCTAAACGTCTTGTTAAAGAGCTGGCCTAGCGCGGATAAAAAGCCAGGCTACTCGCAAAAAATTGCTTTGTTGGCGCAAGACACAGGTAATTATGAAGTGGCAGAAACAGCCTATACACGGCTGATAGAAGCGCAGCCCACTGAAGGCCGTTGGTATGTTGGTAAGGCGCTCGCACAAGAGCAACAGGGGAGTAACGCCGCTTTAAGTACTTACCAGCAGGCGCTTCAACGCGTGACTCATGAGCCGACCCGGCAATTTATCGAACAAAAAATAGCTGCGTTGTCAGCACAAGCAAATTCAGCAGGTAAGCCATGAAACGTCCTCGCCTCAAAATGCGGTTGGGTGATTTACTCGTTCATGAGCAAATCATCAGCGAGAAAGAGCTGGAGACAGCACTGGAGAAGCAACGCGAAACCGGGCGTAAGCTCGGTGCGACGCTAATCGACCTTGGCTATATTACCGAGCAGCAACTGTTGGAGTTTCTGGCGCAACAGTTAAAACTGCCGTTGTTGAGTATTACCGAGCGACGTATTCCCCCAGAGGCTTTTAAGCTTTTACCGGAAGTGCAGGCTCGTCGCCACCGTGCGTTAGTTATTGAAGCAGACGACAGTGAAGCCCTAGTCGGAATGAGTGATCCGGCGGACTTATCGTCTATTGATGCTATAAACCAATTGTTGGCACCGCGGCAGGTTGAGTTGGCTGTTGTGCCTGAAGGCGAACTGTTAACCGCTTTCGATAACCTCTACCGCCGCACGAAAGAAATAGAAACCTTTGCCAGCCAGCTGCAGGATGAGTACGAAGAAACCTCAGAGTTTGAACTGGGCCAACTGAGTCTGGACGAGGAGGGTGAAGAAGCAACCGTAGCCAAGCTATTGCAGTCTGTTTTTGAAGATGCAGTTCAGGTTCGGGCATCGGATATTCATATAGAACCCGATGAAAACAAACTGCGTATTCGTCAGCGCATCGACGGTGTGCTGCAGGAAAACGTACTTGATGAAACGAATATAGCCAATGCGCTGGTGCTGCGGTTAAAACTGATGGCGGGGCTGGATATTTCCGAACGTCGTTTGCCTCAGGACGGTCGCTTCAACATGAAAATTCGCAAGCACAATATTGATGTGCGTGTGTCGACCATGCCGACTCAATATGGTGAGTCATGCGTCATGCGTTTGTTGGATCAGTCCGCGGGATTGTTGTCGCTGGAGCAAACCGGTATGCCAGACAATATCTTGAAGCGGGTACGGTCGTTAATTAAGCGTCCCCACGGCATGTTGCTGGTGACTGGGCCTACAGGCTCGGGTAAAACAACCACGCTTTATGGTGCGCTCAGCGAGCTGAATACGGAAGCGAAAAAAGTCATTACGGTCGAAGACCCGGTGGAGTATCGGTTGCCCCGTATTTCGCAGGTTCAGGTGAACAACAAGATAGGCCTCGACTTTGCTCGAGTGCTAAGAACCACCTTGCGTCAGGACCCTGACATTATCATGGTGGGTGAGATGCGCGACCATGAAACCGTAGAAATTGGGCTGCGAGGCTCTATCACCGGGCACTTGGTTCTATCGACGTTGCACACCAATGACGCCATAACCAGTGCCATGCGATTAATTGATATGGGAGCTCCGTCTTACCTGGTAGCCGCAGCGCTACGCGGCATATTAGCACAGCGTTTGGTGCGTCGAGTCTGCGAAAAGTGTGAGCAAAGCTATCAGCCGGATGACGCCGAGCAGCAGTGGCTAGAACATTTATTGGAAGGCAGTAGCAAGTTTGAGTTTAAGCATGGCGTAGGTTGTCAGAACTGTAATCATACCGGCTATCACGGACGTATCGGTGTGTTTGAGCTTCTCGAGATGAATGGCGAAATGATGGATGCGCTGCGAGACAACGACACCAGAGCCTTTGCCCACGCGGCTAAAAAGCACCCGGGGTATCAGTCGATGGCGTCTGTTGCATTAGAGTACGCGCGTCAGGGCGTGACTACCGTCGAGGAAGTCTTGTTCCTGGCGGAAAGTGTTGAGGACAACATTTAATGCAGTTTCGTTACCGAGCCCGCGACAAACAAGGTCAGTTGCAAACTGGCGCGGTGGAAGCCGGTGACGAACGCAGTGCAGCTGATACGTTAATGAAACGCGGCTTAACGCCAATAGCCATAGACCGAAGTGCGCCAACGAGCGCGGCGCTTCCGGGCTGGGACAACATAAAGGCAAAGGTTGCTGACGCCTTGCAGCCCAAAGTGTCGCTCGACGAACTGATTATATTTTGCCGACAAATGTACTCGTTGACGCAGGCGGGTATCCCTATGCTTCGTGCGATAGAGGGGCTGGGAGACACTACGCAAAATAAGAGTTTGCGTAAGGCACTGAAAGACATTCATGAACAGCTCGAGCGCGGTCGAAATTTGTCAGCAGCCATGGCTAAGCATAAAGGCATTTTCCCAAGGCTTATTATTGCTATTGTCCATGTCGGCGAGAACACTGGCCAATTGGAAGAGTCGTTTCAGCAGTTAGCGGTCTATTTAGAAAACGAGCAAGACACCCGTAAGCGTATTAAAGCAGCGACGCGTTACCCCAGCTTTGTGCTTATCGCTTTGGTGGTGGCAATGTTTGTATTGAACATTTTCGTTATCCCCACGTTTGCGTCTATGTTTGAACGTTTTAATGTGGAGCTGCCCTGGGCGACTCGAGCCCTGCTAGGGTCCTCCCAGTTTTTTGTTTCGTACTGGCCGCTGCTATTGGCGCTTATGGTCGGCGCTTTTTTCGGTTTGCGGTATTACAAAGAAACCCCGCCCGGACGGCTTATGTGGGACACGTTAAAACTGAAAGTGCCGGTTATTGGGTCTATTTTACGCCGCGCCATGCTCGGACGTTTTGCACGAAGCTTTTCTGTCATGCTGGGAGCGGGCGTACCGCTAACACAAGCTCTGTCGTTGGTTGCGGAAGCCGTTGATAATGCCTGGATGGAAAATCGAGTGATTGAAATGCGTCGAGGTATTGAGCGCGGTGAGAATTTGTCGCGGGTGGCTAAACAGTCAAACTTGTTTACGCCGCTTATTTTGCAGATGATATCAGTGGGTGAAGAAACCGGACGGGTAGACACCTTGCTATTGGAAGTGGCGGAATATTATGAACGTGAAACCGACTATGATCTTAAGACCCTAACAGCGCGTATTGAGCCGCTGATGATTGCTGTTGTCGCGGTTATGGTGCTGATACTGGCACTAGGTATTTTCACGCCAATGTGGGACATGATGAGTGCCTACCAGGGGCGTTAATAATGACGGCAAACGACGTGGAAGAACGGAAAGGTCTACGGCGACTGCAAAATGTGCTGGTCGTCGCTGTGTTCTTGGTTTTATCAGCGGTTGCTGTGAGAATGCTGCTTATTGACGAGCCACAGCACTGGCGGGAAACAGAGAAAGACGTCGCGCTGTCGACATTTTCAGAAGCCGTCAGTTTGGTTCGGGCAGAATGGTTGCGCCAAGGAAAGCCCGCTACAGTGGCACTGTTTGAACGTGCTGATTCGCCGGCAGGCTTTATTAAGGTGAATGATAAAGGATGGCCGTCGGTTGGTAATGATTGCTTGGGCTTGTGGCGTAAGTTAGGTGGCGAAATACCCCCTAGTGCGCTAAGCGCAACGCGCGAGGGAAATCGATGCTTTTATGCAATAAATGATAAAGCCTGGTTTTGGTTTGATGCAGATCAAGGCCGTATAGAGCGAGAAAAACGCCGGTAGGCATTGTTGATAACTTGTTATAAAATGGATTTATAGAGGCTAACTATGAGTGGGAACATGCGCAACAGACAGAAGAAACAACAGGGCTTCACCATTATTGAGCTGATAATCGTGGTAGTGATTCTCGGCCTATTGGCTGCGGCGGCTATTCCGCGATTCACTGACGTTTCTTCTGATGCCGAAGATGCCGCGCTTGAAGGCGTTGCCGGGGGCTTTGCTAGTGCCGTTGGTATCGTTCGTGGTGAGTGGGAGCTGAGTGGACGTCCTAAAGGAGCTGCGTCTACCGGCGCTGGCGCTGAAGTGTCTATGGACCAGGTATTGCTGTATGTCGATGGCAATACGGGTTATCCGGTGAGTGGCGATAATAACGCTGCGCACGATGAAAATATTCAGGCAGCTGACTGTGCAAGCATCATGCAATCGATATTGCAGGGCGCACCGACAGTGTCAGAAGACTTTGCTAATCTGGAAGAAACGCGTTACTTCACTTATGTGACGCAGGACTCCACAACGGGCAATGATATGTGTGTTTACTATTTGGCGAACACCATAAAAAATGAAGCGAATGCGCCATCTGGTGATGATTATCTGACACTGGGCAACGCTTTCGTTTATAATCCACGTAATGGCGGCGTGAGTATTCACAGCAACAACCAATAATTTTTTTAAATCACAACTGAGAGTTTTAATTATGCGCAATCAAAAAGGTTTTACTCTGATCGAACTGATCATTGTCATTGTAGTTTTGGGGATTTTGGCTGTAACCGCCGCACCTCAGTTTATTAATTTTTCGAGTGATGCTCGAACATCGACCGTAAAAGGTTTGAAAGGTGCACTTCAAGGCGCTTCGCAAACTGTTTACGCGAGAGCTGCAATTGATGATGATTTGAATGGTACTTCGGCTACTCCCGTGCAGGTTAATGGTGTAGCTACCGTTAATGGTTACCCAGCAGCCACACAGGCAGGAATTGCGACTGCCGCAAATTTGAGTGCCTATGATACAACCTCTACAGATGATTTTGCCGGGGAAGACTGGGTTTATACAGTTGATGGAACTACAATTTACATCGCTCCAGCTGAATCAGTTGACGATACAGGTACGGATTTGGCCAGCGCTGGGGACTGTCAGGTTAGTTACACTGATGCAACTGACGCAAATACTCCTCCGGTAATTACCGTAGATACATCTGGCTGTTAAACTGTTATCAAAAGATGCGCGTAAGCTGCGCGCATCTTTGCTCTCGGGGCCTCTCATGAAATCCCAAGGCTTCACCCTCATCGAGCTCATCATCATACTGGTCATTATCGGTATTCTAGCTGTATCTGCCAGCCCTATTTTTATTAGTGATTCCGGTACGAAAAGCCAAACAGTCCGCTTACAAGCCATGAGTATTTTGCGAGCCGTTCAACAGCAGGCGATGCAAGATACGATGAACGACTATAGCGTGTCTGTGACAGAAAGCACTTTGGGCAACCCACCTTACAACGAAGACAATAGCCTTCAGCTCAGCAACCTCGATGACATTACGTTTTCGCCCGCTAATATCACTATAGGATTTAATGCACTCGGACAACCAACGCTTGATTGCGACGGTGGTTGCACAGTAACCATTACCGAAAGCTCAGGCGTTAGCCGCACCATCAGCATTAATAAAGAGGGCTTTATTGATGCGCAATAAACAAGAACAAGGCTTCACCCTCATTGAGCTTATTGCGGGCATTGTGGTTATTGCCATTGTGACCTTGGTTGTTACAACCGGCTTAGGTCAACTATTTCGGCAAAGTGTTGATCCCTGGCAACAGGTAAGAGCGACTGAAGTTGGTCAAAGTTTGATGAATGAAGTAATGGCGCGCCGTTTCGATGAGAACTCTAATGTCGGGAACCAATATGTACGTTGTTCTGAAGGCTCGGGAAGTTGCACAACACCAGCACCATGCCCCAGTGACGGAAGCACGCCTAATGCAGAAGAAGCTCAACGAAAACAGTTCGATGATGTAGACGACTACAATGGCTTGAGGTTGACTGGTGCAGAGCTTAGTGGCTCAGCACCTAACCGTTATAACGGCTTTGAAGCCCAAGTGTGCGTTGCCGAAAAAGAAGCGAATGAGCTAAAGAGAATTACAGTCACAGTAACGACGCCTCAAGACGAGAGTATCGAGTTCAGCGCCATTAAGGGAAACTGGTGATGAGCGTGCAAAGAGGCTTCACTTTAATAGAGCTCGTCATCGTCATTGTTTTGCTGGCGATAGTTGCTGGTTTTAGCTTTCAATTTGTGGGTATTGGCGCACAAATGTTCAGCACGGGCTCTGAACGTTTACAAACTATCGAGAAAAGCCGCTTTGCTATTGAGCGGCTGACGCGGGAAATACGTGGTGCGGTTCCGAATAGTGTACGTGTGAGTGGTGACTGTATTGAGTTTGTTCCGATTGTAGTGGCTGGAACATATTATAATGCACCCATTCAGTCAGATTCAGGTAATGAAATGACGTTGGTGACTTTTGCTGACAGCCCTGATGACATTAATGGAAATGAACGTGTTTTTATATATGCGACACGGCCTAATTTTATTTACGGAGATTCTGGGCGTAATGCTGATATTCAAAGTTATGAGAAAGCAAATAAAATTGAGTTTGAATTAACATTTAATGAAGAGATTCGCTTTGCGAAAGAGTCACCATTAAAAAGAGCCTACATAGGCAGCACACCAGTCAGTTTCTGTCTGAGCGCGGGGACTCTATTTAGAGTCAGTGATTACGGATGGAGTCAAGCTCAAACAGAGTGGACTAACGGAGATTTGATTGCAACAGGAGTGAGCTCCGACGAACCCTTTGACGTAACCGCTAATAATCAGCAAAGTAATAATATTGTCACCATACAGCTTCAGTTTGGCGAAAATGCTGAAGAACAAGTTTTCTATTATCGCGAGGTGCACATTCCCAATGCGCCATAACAGCCCTTTAAACTCTATGTATAGACAACGAGGCAACACCTTGGTTATCGCGGTGTTTGTGATTGTCGTGCTCGGAGGACTGGTTGCGGCGCTGGCAAGCTTGCTGAGAAGCTCCTCTGAGAGTGTAGTCATCGAAGTGCTCGGTGCGCGCAGCTATTTAGCTGCTCAGTCAGGTTTGGAACAAGCGATGATGACGGTTTATCCTTTATATAATGCTCCTGATACCAGCTGCGGCGTTGATGGCACCGAATATACTTTCGCAGGGAACCAAAGCTTGAAACAGTGTCGCGCTAAAATTAGTTGTGACAGTGCAACAGTTACTGATGACTCTAATACGACATATATCCATATGGTTCGCACTTCTAGCGCAGAGTGCGAAGCTGGTGAACAGCGAGCGTCACGAGAGCTGCAAATAGAAACGCGAGTGGAAAATTAAAATGTATATTCGTTACTCACCACTCATGGTTTTAGCATTTTTATTATTTACACCCTTAGTGGAAGCTAAAACGTACCAGATACCTCCTCCCGGCAACTCTGGAAAAGAAGTGTTTCCTGATTGTGATTACGATAGAAACACGAGTACATTTCAATGTGACTCTGGTCTGGAACTCAATGACGGCGATATCATTGAGTTTAGAGGAAACCCATCGTTACCAATTACTATAAATGTAAAAGAAGACGTTTCTCTTGGTGATCGAGTAAAGGTCAACAGTGGTGGCAGTGCGCAAGACCTTCAATTTGATATCGGTGGCAACTTCACGGTTGGCGACGATGCGTCTGTAGCTGCAACTATTAAAAAAGCTGACGAAGTCTCTATAGGCGATAGAACGAAAGAGCTAGGAGCTATATCGGCAAATAATGTAGGGCTCGGAAGTCAATCGCAAATAACTGGCGGTATAGGAGCCTCTTCTGATGTTGAAATTGACAGCCAGGCTAATGTTAGTGGAACAGTGCGAGCTGGCGGGAAAGTATCAATAGAGAGTCAGGCCAAAATTTTTGGCGATGTGATATCCGGAGGTGAAATAGAGAGCGACAATGGCGTCGAATTCGGTGGAAGTATTCAATCAGGTGATTCAATTGAACTGGGAGATCGTTCAGAAATTGCCGGGAGTATTATTTCAACTGATGAGGTGAAAATTGGTGAGGGTTCCAATGTCCAGGGAGGAATAACCACACTTTCTTCCAAAGGTGACATTGATATCGGGAATAGAACAAAAGTAATAGGTGAAATAAATGGTTCAGCTGATTTCAGCGCGGGAAAAGGAACTGTATTTGAAAATAATATAAATAGCTCTGGGAAAGTAGATTTAGAGGATAGGGCGCGCGTTGATGGTTATGTAGATGCTGGTGGCGATCTGTCGCTGGGGCAACAAGGAAGTGTGAAGGGAGACATTAAAGCTGGAGGTAAAGTTGATTTGACCTTCCTGGCGGAAGTAGATGGTTCGATTGATGCCGATGGCAATGTTTCGCTAGGAACACAAGGGCGTATTAAGGGGAACATTAACTCGCGTGGTGATGTTGAACTAGAGGTTCGTTCGACAGTAGAGGGATATGTTAATGCGAAGAATGGTGATGAAGACGGTGATCTGGGAGAAGGCTCTGTTATCGGTCTAACATGTAACAGGAACAATAACCGGGGGCCTTGTGATGGTGAACCTCCCAGTCCATCGTTAGGAAAGTTAGGTTACTGGAAGTTTGACGAGTCTCAGTGGCAGGGGAGTTCAGGAGAAGTTTTGGATTCCTCAGGTAATGACTTAAACGGTGTGGCATTAAGAGGAGCTAGTACCGAAGGGAGTGAACCTGCAATTTCCGGAAGTCCAGGTACTTGTGGTTACGGGATGTTTGACGGTAACAATGCGGTTCGCGTGAATAATGCGGCTTCAATTGCTAGTGCTGAATCTATTTCTGTGGCTTTTTGGTTTAAGGGAGAAGCACGAGAGCAGGATCAACGGGAAAGCTACCAGACTTTACTCATGATGGGTGACGGGCCTACAGAAAGTGCATTTGGGCGATTTGAAGTTTACCGACAAGACCGCTCGGATGGTGGTGGAATTTATTTCGAGATACGCAACGATAATGGCAGCCTTTTTAAGGTCGAGGCAGGTAACGCGCAGCGAGGCCAAGATAGTTTATTTGATAACACCTGGCACCATTTAGCCGCATCTTACGATAAAAGTGCACGTCGTTTAAGGCTTTATATCGATGGGCAATTGGTGGACGAAACTTCTATTAATAGAAGTTATACTTTAAATCCAGTATCGGATAATTTGTACATTGGCGGCCAAGGAACATCTGACTTTAGTTTCAATGGTGAAATTGACGAAGTTTTTATTGGAAATAGATCTCTAACCTCAGATGAGGTTACTACTTTAAAAGAAAGAACCAGGCCATGTGGCAACGAGAGGCCCCTTTGTGAAGCCGTTTGGCCGGAACGCGGCACCTCAAATAACTCTATTCCTATTCCTTTTAGCTTGCCAGGTAGTCAGTGGGAAAATCAATTACCCGCAAACCTCCAGCCTATCGATTATTTGAGAACGGGAGATTTTGAGGATGTTGGTGAAAATTATTCAACTAACGGCCAAACATCACGTGTTTATATTGACGGAGATTTAACCATCAAGTCGGGCCGAAGAATTAATAGAAATGGAGATGCTAACGAACTAATACTTGTTGTGACGGGTGACCTGAATTTAGAACAGAATGTTAAAATTAACGGTTATATTTATGTCGCAGGTGATTTGTCGTATGAATCAAGCATTTTCTATCAAACGGAAATCACAGGCAGTATCAGTGTCGGTGGAAGGGTTCAGGGAAATGATTGGTGGGACTGGTGGAATGTATTTGGCCCAGATATAACCTATCAACGACCAACTGAGCCGATTGAAGGCGGAAGTTTTTGTCGAGCGACAGATAGTGAACCGCCTGTACTTTCGTTGCATCATTATCAACTATCATATAGTAGTCCGGCTTTAACTTGCAGTGGTGCGCCTGTGGACATAAAAGCATGCGCTAATTTTGATTGCTCAGAAACGTACCCTGCTGAAGCAACTGTTGAACTGAGTACTTTGGTTGGTGAGTGGTCAAGTAATCCTGTAGCCGTATCACCTTTGAGCCGTTCAACTCTCAAGCAAGTGAATGCAGGCACTTATACCTTAGCCATTGATAATGGAGAGACTTCACCTCAGCCACAGAACTCAGCGAGGTGCATCGTTAACGGCAGTTTGTCTGAAAATTGCAATATTGAGTTCCGCGATACTGGCTTTATTTTTACTAACGGGGACAACTTAGATAGTAAGGATATACCTCGGCAGATTTCAGCGGAGCCATACAACAACCTTAAGCTCTGGGCAGTAGAAACTAATACTCAGACCTTTGCTTGTGAGGCTATTCTTGAACCTCTAAACTCCGTCTCTATGAGTATGAACTGTGTCGATCCTGATGAATGTTTAATGGGGACAACAGTCAATGGTCGTGAAGTCGTGGAAAATACATTCAGCGATGTAGATATTGATTTTGATGACGGAAAAGCAGATTTACAAGTGAACTACGCAGATGCTGGGGCCATTACGTTAACGGCGAGAGCGGAACTGGCTAACGGCGAAATACAAGGAACCTCGGAGGCTTTTGTCTGGGCTCCTACTTCGATTCGAGTCGAGCCGTTTCAGAGTTCCCCCGGCAGCTACCAAAGTGGTATTCTGGCTAAAGCTGGAGAGGAGTTTACTGCGAAGCTGACAGCTCGTAATAGTCAAGGTGATATAACTCCAAACTTCGGTAATGAAACAGTCCCTGAAACTTTGCAACTTAAACCAGAAACTCAAGCAATCGGTCCGGCTATTCGGGATGGAATGCTCAGTAATGCTAATGGCTTCGATAAAGTCGGAAATGGTATTTTTAGGAATGAGGGGTTGAGTTATTCTGAGGTGGGTTTAACTCGCGTAACTGCTTATATTGAAAGTGAGAACTACCTACCGGGATATCATTCGTTGGGATTTGAGCTTGAAGTTAGCAGTGAGTTGACTGAAATAGGCCGTTTTATTCCGTATGAATTTGAGCCGCTCACCGCTAAATTTACTGGAACTTGTACCGATTTCCATTACATGGAGCAGGCGCAACCTATCGAGCTGTCAGCACAAGCGATTAATGCATCAGGTAATAAAACGTTTAACTACACCGGCTCTTTAGCAAAAGCCGAACCGCTATTTTACGCTTATGACTCGTCTGGGAACCAACTCGTCAATCACGCCGTCAGTTATAACGGTGTCTGGGAATGGGGCGAGGGTGTAGGTCAGTTTACCGGAAGTGCTTCAGTAACGGTTTCGCGTTTAAGTTCGGGACAACCCGATGGTCCATTTAAAGATTACATTCTGGGATGGCAGCTTGATGACCAAGAAAATGGGAACTTTTACTCGACGCTTCAAAATAGTGTTTTGCCAGCATCGAACGGAGCGACGGAGCTAGATTCAGCAAATCTTTACTATGGTCGTTTGAATCTTCAGGACACATACGCGGCAATGGATGATGTCATGCCAATTGCTGGCGCAGTGGAATATTGGGAAAGCGGTGAATTTTATGCAAACGACGCCGATAACTGTACGGTTGTTGATAGAAGCGATGTAAGCCTGCTCGATGAATCAATGGCAAGTCTGGAGCCAGCACCGACTAACGTAAAACTCACTAACGGTTTGCTAAGCTCGCCGAATAAAGAGATTAACCAGTTATTCAGATGGGTGTCGTCAGGTGCAGAAGATCCTTATTCGTTTATTTTCGAACTCGATACTGATTATCTTAAATATGATTGGTCGGGCGATGGCTCGTTTGATGAAAACCCTCAAGCCGAAGGAACCTTCGGTATTTACCGAGGCCGCGATCGCCAGATTTACTGGCGTGAGTTAGGATGGTAGTATTCTTTTAACGAATAATCGACAATTCGGTGACAATGCCTCTTGCTCTTTTGTTAACAAGCAAATAGCATAAAGCAGAGTTTAAACAAAAAATGCGCGACGTTGACGAACGTTCATTATTATTACAATAACGATAGCGCGATGACGGCTTTGGCTTTTACGCCGCTTTGTTATTTTTTCAAGCTTGGAATGGAAACATGATGCGATTGGCTCGACTGGCCTTAATTATGGCCTCTACATTGACTCTCGCCTCGACGGCTCTTGCTCAGCAAGAGATGACCGTCGAAGAAATTACAAATCAAATTTCGACGCTAGAGAGCGATTTTGAAAACTTTTCCGGTACCGTGAATCAACTTCAGCAAGAAGAGCGGGAGCTAAGGGATAAGTTGCAAAATCTACGCGAGCGTAATAACGAACTTGAGCAGAAAAGAGAGTCTACCCTGGCGGAAATGAATGACCGCTACCAACGCTTAGTAGAAGACCCCACAATTGATATTGCTGGCGCTCAGGAAGCGTACAAGCAAGCGGTTATGGCTCATCAGCAAAACAAAGAAGACATAAAACAACAAGTCAGCTTGGTGAACCAAAAATCGAAAGAAGTGGAAGAAGCACGGGTTAGCAAACATAGCCTAATTAACGAAATTGAAACGTTAAAAGAGCAAAGAAACATTGCTCGAATCGACCGATTAGAAGACGAGTTCAATCGCACAGGCGATCTTGAAGTGAGTCAGTCGATTAGCTGTGACAGAAATGAGACTCTGGGGCAGTGTGAAAATCGCGGTAAGTTAATGGCAAAGCAGAAAGCGTCTAAGCAGTACCTCGATGAAATACTTGCAAGCTTAAGTGAGTCGTCATTAGTAAGTGAAAACCTTGAAAAAGCTAGCCCAAATGTTCAAATTTTAGGTTCAAAGACTATTAGCAACGGTTTTAGCGGCGCTGGTAACTATGGTGTTAAGTTAGCGGTAGAACTTCGTGGTCAGTTACCACAGAGTCAGGCGTGTACGTTACTCGGTGTAGACATGCGTTATTGTGCCGCAGAACAACGTCCAGGAAACATAGAGACGGCTCAAGAAGACACGGTTGATAGCTCCGTCATGCACCCGTTAACAATACGCTCAAACGTATACGACGACGAAGTTATCATTGATGGTGTCAGTTATGGTTCAACACCTATCGAAGTCATGTTGCCAGGTGGCGAGCACGAAGTTGAAATCTTGAAGTATGGCTATTCAGCTTATGCTGAAAAAATTCGCCTAAAAGACGCTATGTCTATTCGAGCGGAGCTGGAAAAATCCGAATACTCTTTTACTCGTGGCGAGAAAATCCAGGATATTTTGTATCGTGACGTTCGAGGTCCTGAACTCGTAGTTGTTCCTGCAGGAAAGTTTAAAATGGGTGATTTAGCAGGAAACGGCTTGCCGAACGAACGCCCAGCAGAAACTCGTGAAATACCTAGTGCGTTAGGTATTACCGATACTGAAATCACCGTAAAGCATTTCAGAAACTTTGTTGAAGATACGGCGTATGTAACCGACGCAGAAAAGCAAGGAACTTGCGCCATATTAAAAAATGGCCGTCCTGAGTTTAACGAAAAACTTAGCTGGAAGAACCCTGGCTACAAACAGTCTGATAACTCACCCGTTGTATGCGTAAGCTACAACGATGCGAAAGCTTATGCTGACTGGCTGACAACGAAAAGCGGATTTAAATACAGCGTACCAACCGAAGCTGAGTGGGAATATGCCGCTCGTGCTGGAACTGAAACGGACTTTTGGTGGGGTAACGATGTTGGTTTTGGTAAGGCAAACTGCCGCAACTGTGGCTCTGACTGGTCTAATCAACGTCCTGCACCAGTAGCCAGTTTCCACCGTAATCCTTGGGGATTATTTGATACCGTTGGTAATGTCTGGGAGTGGGCGCAAACTGACAACGGTGTCGTTGTGAAAGGCGGTGCGTGGAACTTTACGCCAAGTCTTGCCCGAGTTTCGACAAAAATGGAACTTCCGGCAGATTTCAACTCTAACTACATTGGATTTCGTGTTGTAAGAGCGCAGTAAGTACTTACTGCGCTCTTTGCTGTCACTCTGTTAGCTTTATAAGTAGGGATATACCGCTTCATGTTTAAAAAAATTCGCGGCCTTTTTTCAAACGATTTATCTATTGACCTTGGTACCGCCAACACTCTTATTTACGTTAAAGACGAAGGTATTGTCTTGAATGAACCTTCGGTTGTCGCTATTCGACAGGAGCGCTCAGGCGGACCTAAGTCTATTGCGGCCGTTGGTTCAGCCGCTAAGCAAATGTTAGGTCGTACCCCAGGCAATATTCGTGCTATCCGCCCAATGAAGGACGGTGTTATTGCAGACTTTTATGTGTGCGAAAAAATGCTGCAGTTTTTCATTAAACAAGTGCATGACAGCCATTATTTCCGCCCAAGTCCTCGGGTTTTAGTGTGTGTTCCTTGCGGGTCAACTCAGGTAGAGCGCAGAGCGATTCGTGAGTCAGCTTTAGGGGCTGGGGCTCGTGAAGTCTACTTAATAGATGAGCCTATGGCCGCAGCAATTGGTGCTGGCTTGCCTGTGTCAGAAGCTACTGGCTCTATGGTTGTAGACATTGGTGGTGGTACAACAGAAGTTGCGATTATTTCGTTGAATGGTGTTGTTTACTCCTCGTCAGTCCGCATCGGTGGTGATAAGTTCGATGAAGCTATTATTAGCTACGTTCGCCGTAACTTTGGTGCGCTTATTGGTGACGCGACAGCGGAGCGTATTAAGCATGAAATTGGCTCTGCGTACCCGGGTGAAGAACTGAAAGAGATTGAAGTTCGCGGTCGTAACTTAGCGGAAGGTGTTCCACGTTCATTTACACTGAATAGCAACGAAATTCTAGAAGCTTTGCAAGAGCCTTTGATGGGGATCGTGAGTGCAGTCATGGTTGCGCTAGAACAGTCACCACCAGAGCTAGCATCGGATATCTCAGAGCGTGGCATGGTATTAACCGGCGGTGGTGCGTTACTGAAAGACTTAGATCGCCTGCTTGTCGAGGAAACGGGTATACCGGTAATTATTGCTGATGACCCGCTTACGTGTGTAGCTCACGGTGGGGGTAAAGCATTAGAAATGATAGACATGCACGGTGGTGATTTATTCAGTTATGAGTAAGTCATGAAAACGCTGTTTGCCCGCGGCCCGTCTTTACTCTCCAGGCTAGTGCTCGCACTAGCCTGTTCGTTTCTGCTTATATTTATTGATCATCGGTTGCAAGCTATGCAGCCTGTTCGCGTGTTTCTGAATTCATTAGTTGCTCCCGTCCAGTATTTAGCAATACTTCCCGAGCAAATGTTGGATAACTTCTCTGAGTCAGTAAAAACAACCGAGCAATTAAGTGCGGAAAACAAAGCGTTAAAACAGCGGATATTAAAACTTCAAGGCCAACAGCAACAGCTACAGTTTCTACAGAATGAAAATCGCCGGCTTAGAGAGCTATTAGGCTCAGATGCGCGGGAGTCTGCTCGCCGCATGGTCGCTGAAGTCATTGCAGTGGCGTCCGAACCATTTTCTCAGCAGTTGGTCATTAATAAAGGCACCTTAAGCGGTGTCTATGAGGGCCAGCCAGTGCTCGACAGCAGTGGTATTATTGGGCAAGTGCAGGATGTTGGTGGAAATACTGCTAGGGTGTTACTTATCTCCGACCAAAGCCATGCCATTTCTTTACGCTCGGAAAGAAACGACATTCGCGTGCTCGCTCAGGGTACCGGCGATATAGGTCGGTTAGAATTGATGTTTATTCCTCATAGTACAGAGCTACGAGAAGGCGACTTACTGATGTCTTCAGGATTAGGTGGCGTGTTTCCGGAGGGATACCCCGTAGCGCGTATCGCCAGTATCGTGAGAGACGAGTCACTGCCTTTCGCTACCGTTTTTGCTGATCCGGTAAGCGCTTTAGACAGAGTGAGAAATGTCTTACTACTATGGCCAACTGAGAGCGAGCAACAGCCGATTTACGAGGACGACGAATGAAGGTTGTGAAGCCAGGAATAGTGACTTTACTTGTCACCTATGTCATTGCGCTAACATTGATGGTCATGCCAATGCCGGCCACGTTTGATGTGTTTCGCCCCGACTGGGTGACCTTGGTCATGCTTTACTGGATTATAGCTCTACCACATCGCGTTAGTATGGGGACTGCACTTATTCTTGGTGTACTGAGTGATGTACTTTTAGGCTCCATCGTTGGTGTTCATGCACTTGGAATGGTTATTGTTGCTTACCTTGCGGCCAGAAACTTTCAACGCCTTAGAAATTTTGCATTGATTCAGCAAGCTGTTGTTATCGCGGTTCTTATACTGTTAAAGCGGTTCATTGTCTTTGAAGCTAATGTATTCCTACATGACGCAGAGTTCACTTTATCCTATTTTTGGCCGGTACTTACCTCGGCGGTTTTTTGGCTCTGGGTATTCCCGTTATTACGAAAAGTACGCCGTCAGTTTGGAGTGTCATAATGCGCATTGTACTGGCGTCTTCGTCCCCCCGCCGACGTGAACTCTTACACTTTCTGCATCGCCCATTCGACTGCGATGTGCCCGATATAGAAGAAAGTCGCACTAACGGTGAAGACCCCGAGGACTATGTATTGCGGCTAGCCAACGACAAAGCGTTAGCCGTAGCCAAACGACAGCCCGATGAATGCTTGGTCATTGGCTCAGACACACTGATTCGATGCGACCAAGACGTCATGGAAAAGCCGTTGGATTTTGAGCATTTCCAAAAGATGATGCGTCAATTGTCTGGACGTACCCACGATGTGCTGACATCGGTTGCTGTTTGTCACTGGAGTGGGCAGTGTTTAGTGGCGAGTGAGTCAGCACTTATTACCACGAAAGTTGAGTTCGCCGCATTGGCAGACGACGATATAGAGAGTTATTGGGCAACTGGCGAGCCACAAGATAAAGCCGGTGGTTATGGTATTCAGGGCTACGGCGGCAAATACGTAAAGCGCATTGAAGGTAGCTACTTTGCGGTGGTTGGCTTACCCTTATATGAAACAGAGCAATTACTTCGCATGTTCGAAGTAACAGGTGGTTGAGATGAGCGTTGAAGTTCTTATGAACGTCACCCCGACAGAAACGCGGGTGGTTCTTGTTGAAAACGGTATTTTGCAGGAAGTTCATATTGAGCGACAGGCGAAACGTGGTCTGGTGGGGAATATCTACATGGGCAAGGTGTCTCGTGTTTTGCCGGGCATGCAGGCGGCGTTCATCGATATTGGTTTAGATAAAGCCGCCTTCTTACACGCATCCGACATTGTCGTGCAAGTTGATGGTGACGACATACCTCAGCCTGACCGCCCGGAAAGAAGCATTACCGAGCTGGTTCATCAGGGCCAGCAAATTATGGTGCAGGTTGTCAAAGACCCCTTAGGCACGAAAGGGGCGCGGCTAACGACGGACATTACATTACCGTCCCGTTACCTGGTGTTTATGCCGAAAAGTGACCATGTGGGTGTTTCACAGCGTATTGAAGAAGGTGAAGAACGAGATCGCCTCAAGGAAATTGCGGAATCGGTCAGCACTGACGACGGTAAGTTTATCGTTCGTACTGCGGCGGAAGGCGCGTCCGAACAGTCATTAAAAAGCGACGCAGACTTCCTTTTTCGGCTTTGGGAAAAAATTAAAGCGCGCAAGAAAAGTCAGCGTAAAGTTGGCATGCTGTACGAAGACCTGAACCTGTCATGCCGTGTGTTACGAGACTTTGTCGGTGAAGAAATAGAGCGCATTAGGGTCGACTCAAAAGTCACTTTTGACACTCTCAAAACCTTTACTAAAGACTTTATTCCAGAATTAACCAGTGTACTTGAATACTACACTGGGGACCGGCCTATTTTCGATTTGTTCGATATTGAAAATGAAATGCAGCGCGCGCTCGATCGCCGTGTTGACTTAAAATCTGGCGGCTCGTTAATTATTGATCAAACCGAGGCGATGACCACTATTGATATCAATACCGGTGCTTTTGTTGGTCACAGAAACCTCGAAGAAACCATATTCAACACCAACATAGAAGCAACGCAGGCAATTGCCCGGCAGCTACGACTGCGTAATTTGGGCGGTATTATCATTATCGATTTCATCGATATGCGCGACGAAGAGCATAAACGTCGGGTTTTACATAGCCTTGAGCTTGCCTTGTCTAAAGACCGGGCAAAAACCACTATTAACGGTTTTACCACGCTTGGGCTTGTTGAGATGACTCGTAAGCGCACCCGCGAGAGTCTCGAACATGTGCTGTGCTCGGAATGCCCGGTTTGCCAGGGGCGCGGCACCATGAAAACAGTAGAAACCGTCTGCTATGAAATTATGCGAGAGATTGTCCGGGTACATAAAGCCTATGAGGCCGATAAGTTCGTTGTGTACGCGTCAGCTAAAGTCAGCGATGCCTTAGTCAACGAAGAATCTCATGCATTGGCTGAACTTGAACTGTTTGTTTCACGTCAAATTACAGTACAGACCGAACCTTTGTATAATCAAGAGCAATTTGACGTGGTAATGATGTAGGTTAATGCGAGCACTGTCCTGGGTATTAAAAAAACTATGGCTACTACTGGCTATTGCGCTGGTATTGGTTGCTGTTGCTCTGAGCTTGCTCCGTTACAGTCTGCCCTATCTTCCCGATTTAACTCAACCTCTTGAGAACGAGCTGGAAGCGCGTTTCCAGCAACCCGTTAGTATCAGTGACTTGTCCATGGCCTGGACGCAGCAAGGTCCATCTGTTGTGCTCGAGAATTTATCGTTGTCAGCAGACGACAACGCCAAAGTGAAGTTCAAAGTTGCCGAAGTGCATGTGGTTTTGAATTTTTGGCAAAGCATTGTTCAACAGCAATTTGTGGCCGATGAGTTTATTCTGGACAACGCCAATGTTGCTATTGATCTTCGCCAGTTAAACGATGTTTCGGGTGATGACACCTTCGATATCGATAACCTTAGTGAGCTTTTCCTACATCAGCTTGAAAAATTCTCGATTCATCAGGGGCAGGTGTTTTTAACGAACTTACGAGGGGTTACTCGACGTATTGATCTTGAGCGTTTGTCTTGGGTCAACGAAGGGGCCCGGCACCGCGCGGTTGGCAGTCTTAGAATGGATGACTTTGCGACGAACGCACTGGATGTCATTGTCGACCTTAAGGGGGATACGTGGTCGGACTTAACCGGTCAGTTTTATGTTAATGCACAAAACATCGATATCAGCCCTTGGTTAGAAGAGCGGTTGGGTGATATCGATGTACAGCAATCTGATGTCAACTTTACGGGCTGGCTGGATATGCAAAACGGTGAGCTTTTTGAAGGGCTGTTGCAGCTTCGTCAAAATCGTATTACTTGGCAGTATAAAGACGCCGAGCAATCGCATTGGTTGGACATTCCGGGCGGTAAGGTCATTTTAAGGCCTCTTGAGAACGGTTGGTTAATGAATAGCCTGCCAATGACTCTGGACTCTTCGGCTGGCAGTATTCGGGTTCCGAGAATTGCCTGGCAGAATCAAAATAGTATCCATGATATTAGTGTGTCGAATGTGGACTTAGATGACGCCACGTCATTATTAACGCTACTCCCGTTTACCTCGGAAAAAGCGGGTCAATGGATTAAAAGAACGGGTATTAGTGGTCAGGTTGACGGCCAATATCGATTGCACCCTATTGTCGGCAGCCAGTGGCGTGTTGATGGTAAAGGGTTATCTATTGAAGGTGGTAATAACACGCCCAGTGTAAGCGGCTTACGTATGAGTGTGAGCCAAATAAGTGATAAAGCCCAATGGCGTTTGTATGGCTCTGACGTTTCTCTGGCCAGTCGACATTTATCTCCAGAGCAGGCCTGGAACATAAATGAGCTGGATTTGTCCGGATCGTGGATGACGAATAATAATGGTTGGTCTGTTTCGTTAACTAAAACACAACTACAAATCAATGACTTAAGATTGTCCGGAAGTGCTCAACTGTCTTCAAATAGCGCTTCAGGAAAAATGCATATTGATTCCTTCATTTATTCAAACGAACCGTTTTCGGTGGAAACCGCCCGTCAGTTATTGCCTCAGGCAATGGGCAAAGGCGTGCAAAGCTACCTGTCCGGAGCCTTGCAAGCCGGCCAGTTAAGCGGAATTGAAGCCGTGTGGCGTGGTGAAGTTGATAGTTTTGCCAGTGACGGTTTTGAATCAGTGTTTAATGCCCGGATGGGCTTTGAATCATTAAATTTTAAGTTCCAGTCCGACTGGTTAGCGCTTGAGAATACTCCTATTCATTTAGACTTTTATCAGAACAGCTTATTCATGCACGCCAAGACGGGAAGTATTGGTTCAGCTCGTGTCGATAATGTTTCTGCACAGATTCCAAACCTAACTGATGGCAGTGTTGGTTTACAAATACAAGCGCAAGCGTCGGGAGAAGCCCAGCAAGTTTATGAGGTTTTCCAAAACTCTCCGTTGGACTCAGTAACTGAAACCTTTAATCAGCTGAATCCGGAGGGTAAGGTCACGGGTCGTATGGAGCTCGACATTCCGTTCGATGAGTCGCGTGAGGTTGGAGTCTTTGTGGAAGCACCGCTTTCCGGTGTTCAGGTAACAATTGATGCAATAAAGCAAGAATTTAACGTTAAACAGGGCGTTTTAACGATTAACAACGCCAACGTCAGCACCTCTGACTTAGTCATGAATTGGTATGGCATGCCGGTGACGGCGTCTGTTAATGGAGATGAGAGTAGCCAGGGTTATGAGCTGACCATTGACACGGCGTTAGACTGGCAAACAGAGCCACTGTTTAAGCAATTTCCTTATGACCAGTGGGAAGAGTTTTTCTATGGAGCCGTCAATGGTGAAAGCCGCGTGGTTTTGCGTTTCGCTGGTGATAACTTCAATGTGGAGGCTGATGGTCAATACGACTTAACCGGCTTAGAAACCTATTTACCGGCACCCTTACAAAAGAGCTTTGGCGAAGGTTGGCAGTTCCGCTTTTCTTTAAACGGACAGAATGACGACTATGCGATAACGGGTAACATTGATGATCGAGCAAATTTCGAAGGGGAGTGGCAACTCGATAACGCAGGCTGGCAGAAGGCCACGTTAACGGTTGGCAATGACAATGAAACGGACGATATAGGTCGTGGCTTTGCTGTGTTAGCTCAGTTGGATGAGGCGGATATCGGTCGCTGGTATTCTCTTATTTATGCATTGGCGGGTGGAGAGTCGTCCTCCGAGCCCGCCAGCTCTGCAAGCAACCCTTGGTTACCCGACTCGATACACGTGTCGACCCTTAACCTGAAATGGGCAGAGCAAAGCTTTGGTGCCGCCGATGTACGCAGTTGGCCAGAGCAGAATAAATGGCAGGTGCAGGTGAACTCTGACAAAGCGGTGCTGAACGTCGGTATTCCTAAAGAGTTTATGAACGAGGGTATTGATGTCAGAGCAGATTACCTGGTGCTATCGACTGATATTGAACTGCCAGACCCAGAGGGCGACGACGAGTCTAAGTGGAACTGGCTTGGAAAAGTGCCACCGGTAACGGTCAACTGCCGAAGCTGCAGGATTAACGAGCATAACCTGGGGGAAGTCGATTTAGCCATTTCTCCAATAGAGGCTACGCCGCAGGTTAAAGGCTTTACCATTGACCGCCTAAACGTGACCCGAAATGGAGATAGCATTCAGGCAAACGGAGTTTGGCGTTATGAAAATGAGCAGGCATATAGCGAGTTAAATGGCCGCTTGAATACCAGTGATTTAGGTGAGCTATTGCGCCAATTCGGCATTGAAACTGCAATTCGCGACAGCTCCGCGAATATCGAATTTGATTTAAGCTGGGATGACCATCTGCATCAACCGAGCTGGCCATCTCTGGATGGCGAAATTTCCTGGGCGTTAGGTAAAGGCTACCTTGCGGAAGTAAGCGACGGCGGTGCTCGAATATTCTCGATACTCAGCCTGGACAGTATTTTACGCAAGCTCACTTTGGACTTCCGTGACATATTTTCTCAGGGCATGTTCTTTACTGAGTTATCGGGTAGTGCCGCTATCGAAGACGGCGTTGTTCAAACCGATGATGCGCGGCTACTTGGCTCTGCTGGTGATATGGATATTCGCGGCTGGACAGACATGGCAAGTGGTGAGTTGAACTACAACCTGACGTACGCCCCTAAAGTGACCTCGAGTTTGCCGGTTATTCTTGCCTGGATGGTCAACCCACCCAGCGGTTTGGCAGCGTTGCTTATCGATAAAGTACTGCATGACGCCAAAGTCATTTCGAAATTACGCTATGAAGTGAGTGGAACCATAGAGAATCCGGTTGTTCAGGAAATAGAGCGTGACAGTCGCCCCGTTGATTTGCCAGAATTGGAGGAAGACTCAACTGACTCAGAGGTGAATGATGAAGAAGGTGCAACTGACCGCGGTGCAAATGAGCAGCCGCTCTAAACCTGAAGACAACCTCGACATTGTCAAAAAGCTTCTTAACAATCTCCCGTCTTCCAACTACCCCCATTTAGTGGTCCTTCCTGAAGCTTTTGTTTGCTTCGGCGCTGGTGACAGAGCGCAACTGGATATGGCTGAAAAATACAAAGATGGCGCTGTGCAAAGGGAGCTCTCTTCGCTCGCGAAGCAGCACGGCGTGTATTTGATAGGTGGTACCATTCCTATTGACGCGGGTGAACGCTTTTCAGCCGCATCGTTAATGTATTCGCCAACGGGAGAGCTTGTTGCGCGCTACGACAAAATACATTTGTTCGACGTAGATGTGGCGGACAGTACTAAGCAATACCGCGAATCAAAATGGACTCAACCGGGCAGGGAGGTGGTTGCTGTAGACACTGACTGTGGTGTTGTCGGTATGTCAGTGTGTTATGATCTTCGCTTTCCGGAATTGTTCAGAGCGCTGCGTCAGGCAGGCGCCAATATTATTGCTTTGCCGTCCGGTTTTACTCGGGTGACGGGCGAAGCGCACTGGCACGCATTGGTTAGAGCGAGGGCGATTGAACAACAAGCCTACGTGGTAGCGCCAAATCAGGTTGGAGTGCATGATAACGGACGCGAGACTTACGGGCACTCCATTATTGTCAGCCCCTGGGGTGAAATTTTAGCGGAACAGGCAAAAGGTGAAGGCATTATTTCGGTCGAAGTCGACTTAGACCGAACCGAAGAAATACGTCAACAAATGCCGGTCGCCAAACAAAATCAATTTGAGGTAGTAAATATACATGACACTAAATGATTATTCGTTGTCTGAGAGCGATATTAGTAAAGCGTTGGCAACGTTATACAGCGGTACAATTGATTTTGCAGACATTTATCTGCAACACAGTGTCAATGAATCCTGGGTACTGGAAGACGGTATCATTAAAAATGGCGCATTCCATATTGAAACCGGTATGGGCGTTCGAGCGGTGCAGGGCGAGAAAACTGGCTTTGCTTACGCTGATGAAATTACACTGGAAGCGCTTAAGCGCACCAGTGAAGCTGCCCGCGGTATTGCCCGTCAGGGACAGAGTAAGTCGGTAGCGGCGTTACAGTCTGTGCAGGCCGCATCACGATATGAAGGCATTAATCCTTTAAATACGCTGTCGGAAGATGAAAAAATTGAGCTGTTAAAACAGACTGATGCTCATGCGCGTGCGCAGGACAGCCGAGTGTCGCAAGTGGTTGTCAGTTTAAGTGGCAGTTATGACGATGTACTGGTTGCTGCGACAGATGGCACCTTTGCTACCGATAAGCGCCCGCTTATTCGTTTGAACTGCTCTGTTATTGCGGAGCAAAACGGTCGTCGTGAGCGCGGTAGCGCCGGTGGTGGAGCGCGCGTTGGTTACGAATTTTTTATTGAAGACACAAACGGCAGTACCCGTTGGAAGCACTTCGCCGAAGAGGCGGTTCGCCAGGCGCTGGTGAATTTAGAAGCGCGCCCGGCACCTGCAGGTAACATGCCTGTCGTTTTAGGGGCAGGTTGGCCTGGAGTGTTACTGCATGAGGCGGTTGGTCATGGACTGGAAGGAGACTTTAACCGTAAAGGGTCGTCAGCTTACTCTGGTCGTGTGGGTGAAAAAGTGGCGTCAGAGCTGTGTACTATTGTTGATGACGGCACTATGAATGACCGTCGTGGCTCTATGACCATAGACGACGAGGGAACACCGAGTGGTTACAATGTTCTGATTGAGAATGGCCGCCTACGTGGTTATATGCAGGATAAAATGAACGCGCGTCTAATGAAGCAAAGCGTAACCGGTAATGGTCGCCGGGAAAGCTTTGCTCATTTACCCATGCCTCGTATGACGAATACTTATATGCTGCCGGGCGAAAGTACGCCGGATGAGATTATCAGCAGTGTCAAAAAGGGCATTTATGCGCCTCAGTTTGCCGGCGGACAAGTCGACATAACCTCAGGGCAGTTTGTGTTTTCAGCGTCAGAGGCTTACTTAATTGAAGACGGTAAAATTACCGCGCCAATAAAAGGGGCTACCTTGATTGGTAACGGACCTGATGCTATGTCACAGGTTTCTATGGTCGGCAATGACCTGGAACTGGACGCCGGCGTTGGTGTTTGTGGTAAGGACGGTCAAAGTGTTCCTGTTGGTGTCGGACAACCAACCTTGAAACTGGATTCAATGACCGTTGGTGGTACGGAGTAATTAAAGAATAACGCTGCGCAGATAAACAAAAAGCTCGCGGGCCGCCTTAGGTGGCTTTTCCTGGGCTTTTTGCTGCTCAGCTAAGCGCATAAGTTGTCGGATTTTTTGACGATCGGCCTGAGGGTAGTTCTCGATAAAGCTTTGCAAGGCCTCGTCTCCACCGTTGAGGAGCGAGTCCCGGGCGTCTTCGACAGCGTGAAACTTAGTGGTTTCCTGCTGGTGCGCATTACGAAGGTCTGACAGCGCTTGTTCAATGGGCTCAATGTCCCGGGAGCGCATCAGTTTACCAATGAATTGAAGCTGGCGTCGGTAGCCTTCGTGTTTATTACGAATTTTACGAGCCAGTAATACGGCGTCACGAAGCTCATCGTCTAGTGGCATGCTCTTTAACTGAGCATCACTGAGCTCGACTAAGTCGGTACCGACCTTTTGTCGCTCTGCCATTTCGCGCTTTTTTTGTGACTTACTGACGAAATCGTCATTGTCATGAGCGTCGATATCAGAGGATGGTTTTTGTGATTTTCGTTTCGACATAATTACAACTCGATTAGCGCTAAAGCCGCTAGTTTAGCAGTGAGGAGAGTTTTTTGATAGTACAACTGGATGACCTTAATAAAGAGATGGGGCAGGTTGAGGCTGCGGTAAAAGAAGCCTTGTCACTGGCGAAGCAAAAAGGAGCCAGTGATGCGGAATGTTCTATTAGCCAAACTTCAGGTATTTCTGTGGGGACTCGTTTGGGTGAGGTCGAGACTGTCGAGTTTAATCAGGACGGCGCATTAGGTATCACAGTATACCGGGGGAATCAGAAGGGCTCTGCTTCGACTACGGACCTGTCAAAGCACGCTATTGAAGCGGCGGTCGAGAAAGCCTGTGACATTGCTCGTTTCACGTCGCCAGACCCATATAATGGCTTGGCCCCGGCAGAGCTCATGGCAACCGAAATTGCGGACTTAGATTTGTGTCATCCGGGTGACCAAAGCGCCGAATATGCGATTGAGCAAGCGCTTGCGTGCGAGAAGCACGCACTGAATCTCGATGACCGTATTGTGAATTCCGACGGCGCACACTACGGAAGTCATACCGGTTTCCGTGTTTATGGAAACACACACGACTTTATCGGCGGGTTCCTGCAGTCTCGCCACAACCTGGGCTGTGCGTTAATTGCCCGTGAAGGCGATAAAATGCAGCGGGACATGAGCTACACGGTAGCGAGAAAAACGTCGGACTTGTGGACGCCAGAGAAGGTGGCAGAAGACGCCGCCAGTGAAACGTTGTCTCGCCTGGGAGCCAGACAGGTACCAACCGCCAAAGTCCCGGTCATTTTCCGCGCCGATATCGCTGGCAGCTTGTTTGGGCATTTAGTGTCAGCTATTAGTGGTGGCAATTTGTATCGTAAGTCGAGCTTTTTACTCGACCACCTCGGCAAACAGGTGTTGCCAGAGTGGCTGACCATTCAAGAGCGCCCACATATTGTGGGAGGCCTGGCAAGCTCACCATTTGATGCGGAAGGCCTTAAAACTCAAGACAGAACCATTGTGGACAAGGGAACACTCGAAACCTACCTGTTGACGAGTTACGCAGCTCGTAAAATGGATATGCAACCAACCGGCCATGCAGGCGGCATACATAACTGGCGTGTAAGTCAGCAAGACAACTCGTTGCAGCAGTTGTGCCAGCAAATGGGAACCGGGCTTCTTGTAACCGAGGTTATGGGACAGGGTGTTAATCTGGTCAATGGTGACTACTCACGCGGTGCCGCTGGTTTTTGGGTAGAAAATGGTGAAATTCAATACCCTGTAGAGGAGGTGACTATCGCCGGAAACTTAAAAGATATGCTGGCGAATATAGTTGCTATTGGTAACGATACGGATGATCGCCATGCGTTGCACACCGGCTCTGTACTGTTAGAGCAAATGAGTGTGGCAGGTCACTAAGCCTGCCTTTACGCACCTAGGGCGGTTAAGAGAGTAACAGGGTTGCTGAGCCAAGGAAGGCGAAAATACCCACTACATCGGTGACCGTCGTCAGAATAACACCGCCGGCAAGAGCCGGGTCAATGTTAAACCGTTTCAGTATCAGCGGTACGGTTGCACCGGCCAGTGCTGCTGCCAGTAAGTTCATCATCATGGCAAAGGCGATAATACCGCCGACCAGTAAATCCTGCTTCCAGAGCGCGACAACCGCCGCAATAAGTACCGACCAAATAACGCCGTTCAGAAAGCCTATTGCGAGCTCTTTACCGATTAACCAGCGAGAGTTACTGGAGCCTATATGGCCGAGCGCCATGCCCCGAATCACCAACGTCAGAGTCTGACTACCGGCAATTCCTCCCATACTTGGAACTATGGTATTGAGAATAGCCAGCACCGCCATTTGCGCTAAAATATCTTCGAATAATGAACTCACCATGGCGGCGAGCAAGGCGGTAACTAAGTTGACGGCTAACCAAACAGTGCGGCGGCGGGTACTTTTCAGTACGGGCGCGAAGGTATCTTCGTCGTCTTCCAAACCTGCCATACTCAGCATAGAGTGCTGAGCATCTTCGCGAATAATATCCACCACATCGTCGATAGTGATACGACCAACGAGCTGCTGATCACTGTCCACAACCGGTGCGGAGACCCAGTCATGACGCTCGAAGAGCTTAGCAACTTCGGTTTCGTCCATATCGACGGGTATGGTCGTAATATCTGACGACATAATTTCATCGATACGGCGGCTGGGATCTACGGTCAGTAATTGCGTTAGAGATATTTCACCGGTAACTTTTTCATTACGGTCGACAACATAGAGCTTGTCTGTTGCTTCCGGTAACTCCCCTTTAAGGCGCAGATAACGCAATACAACGTCGATGGTGACGTCTGAGCGCACCGTAATGGTATCAGTATTCATGATACCACCAGCGCTGTCTTCGGCGTAGGAAAGAGCGGTTTCAGCCCGCTCCCGGTCGCCTTCGTCCATCGACTTTAAGACTTCCTGATACACTGGCTCGGGCAAACCCCGTAACACGTAAGCCAAGTCGTCGGTATCCATGCCTTCAGTCGCGGCGGCCAGATTTTCCGGCGCCATCTGACGAATAATATCTTTCTGAACCTCTTCGTTCAGTTCTTCAAGAATTTCGCCGTGCTCGTCAATGTCGACAAGCTTCCAGATTTTCGAACGGCTTTTCGGTGGCGACGACTCCAGAAGTAAGGCAACGTCGCAGGCAGGCATGTTGTGAAGCATGCGTCGAGCGGCCACGAACATACCGTCGGCTAACGCAGAGTTAACCTCCTGAATTCTTTGCATGGCATATTCTTTATCGGACAGCTCGGCTATCATGTGTTACTCGTTTTCCTCAAAGCGATCTTCGAACAATTCACTCACTGCTACTAATGCGTCTTCTGCGTCATCGCCTTCAGCACAAACCTCAACCGACTTGCCCTGTTGACTGGCAAGTAGCATTAAACACATAACACTTGCTGCGTTAACACACTGCTCGCCTTGCTGAACGGTAATTTCAGATTTGAATGACTGTGTGAGCTGCGCAAGTTTAGTGGCTGCCCGAGCATGAAGTCCTAGTTTATTTTGTATAACAAGTGTCTTGCAAGCTTTAGTCATGCTGCATTAACTCCCGATGACGAACCTGAACTTTCACCGATTTTTGTTCAAAACGCTCTGCTAACTGCTGAGAAATATAAACGGAACGATGCTGCCCGCCAGTACAGCCTGTAGCAATTGTTAAGTAGCTGCGGTTGCTGCGCTGGAAGTGTGGCAGCCAGGTTCCTAAAAAGTTTTCGAGCTGATAAATAAACTTAGTCACTAACGGCTGTTGCCGGAAATAATGCTGCACATCCGGGTCTAACCCCGTGAGCAATTTGAGCTCGGGTTGCCAGTGCGGATTAGGCAATATGCGAGCGTCAAACACAAAGTCGGCGTCTTTCGGCAGTCCATACTTAAACCCAAATGACTGAAAAACGATAATCAGTTTTTTATCTGCTCTGCCTAATACACGCTCTCGCACCTCTTCGCTAAGTTGATGCAATGACAAGTCGCTGCTGTCGAGGCGCCAGGTAGCGCGCTCCATAATGGGCTCTAACAATTTAAGCTCGGCTTGTAATGCATCAACCAGAGGTAACTCTTTTTGCGACAGCGGGTGCAACCGGCGTGTTTCACCAAATCGCTTAAGCAGGGTGTTGTCGTCGGCATCAATAAATAGCACTTCGGGTTCAACCCCTTTGGGTAGAAAATTCAGTGAATCGAGCAGCTCTTCTGAATGCTCTGGCAAGTTGCGAACGTCAATGCTTATGGCAATTTTAGAATACTGTTCCATGACCGCATGGACCAGTGTTGGTAGTAGGCTAATGGGTAAGTTGTCGACACAGTAAAAGCCAAGATCCTCGAGTACTCGAAGGGCGATAGTTTTACCCGATCCCGAGCGACCACTGACAATAATCAGTTGCATGGCTTATCTTCACCTTCCCCAATAAATAGTTGATAAAGTGCGTTGTCTGTATCAGCGTTGCGAAGTGCTCTGGTGCAATCTTTGTCGTTCATGCGACGTGCAACTGCGGCCAGTGTCTGTAAATGGTTTTCATGCTCTGACTCAGGTACTAACAGCGCAAAAATAATATCAACCGGCTGGTTATCAATAGCGTCAAATTCAATCGGCTCATCCAACGTCAATAATACGGCAACCGGATGGCTGGCTTTAGCGAGTCGTCCATGAGGTATCGCAATACCTAAACCAATGCCGGTACTTCCCAAGCGCTCGCGATTTATAAGGCTTTCAAAAATGTCATGACGGGTAATGCCTGACAGTTTCGGCGCGACAATTTGGCTAATGGTTTCTAATAACCGCTTTTTACTTGCACCCTCGACTGCACACTTGGTGCAGTCGGGGCTTAACAACTCACTTATTTGCATGGACTAATGCTTTTTCATTTTTTCTTTGTGTTTAATAACCTGACGGTCAAGCTTATCGATTAAACCATCAATGGCTGCGTACATATCATCGTGAACAGAGTCAGCAAAAATTTCACCGCCGTTCAAATGCACGGTAGCTTCTGCTTTTTGATTCGTTTTTTCAACATTAAGGATGACGTGAACGTTGGTTATATGGTCAAAATGGCGCTCTAACTTAGCAAATTTTGTATCCACATACTCACGCAGAGACTCAGTGATATCGATATGATGACCAGTAAGATTAATTTGCATAACGTCTTCCTTCTGCAGTTTACAAGTTATAAAAGACTCTTGCGTTGACTCGATGAGGGAATATTCAATGATTCCCGGTACTTCGCAATTGTCCTCCTCGCTACTTTGATGCCTTGCTCGGCTATCAGTTCAGCGATTTTGCTGTCGCTTAATGGTTTGCTACGATTTTCTGCAGCGACTAACTTCTTAATTAAAGCACGTATTGCGGTACTTGAACACTCACCTCCACCTTCTGTACTGACATGGCTTGAGAAAAAGTATTTCAGTTCAAAAATGCCTCTTGGGCAATGTAAAAACTTCTGCGTTGTCACTCGTGAAATTGTGCTTTCATGCATTTCTACCGCTTCGGCGACATCGTTGAGTACCATAGGCTTCATTGCCTCTTCGCCGTACTCAAAAAAGCCTTGCTGGCGCTGGACAATACAGTTGGCAACTTTCAGCAGTGTTTCATTACGGCTTTCGAGGCTTTTAATAAACCAACGAGCTTCTTGCGTATGGTTTTTAATATACTGACTGTCAGCGGATGATTTCGCAGCCTTGCTTAAGGCAGCATATTCTTCATTCACCTTTAATTTAGGTACGCTGTCCGGATTTAATTCGACCACCCAGCGACCATTCTTTTTCATGACCGCAACGTCAGGAACAACGTACTCGACTTCTTGCTGAGCAATTTGCTCGCCCGGGTGCGGGTGCATTTGCTGAATCAGGCGCATCACTTCCCGCAAGTCGCCTTCTGTTAGCTTTAGTTTGCGCTGAATATTGCGAAAATCGCGGTTGCCTAACAAGTCCATATGATCGCAAACAAGGGTTAGGGCGTCGTCTTTGAACGGCGTGCGGTCATCCAGTTGTTGTAACTGAATAGCGAGACACTCACTGACTGTGCGCGCACCAACTCCGACAGGGTCGAAATGTTGAATGCGCTTGAGTACCATGCAAACTTCTTCCTCGCCAACCTCGGGTAGGCGCACAGACTCTATAATGTCGTCGATATCGGCGGTTAAATAACCGTTGTCGTCAATAGCCTCAATAATGGCTTCGCCAATGGCGGTGTCTTCCTCAGAAAAGTGTGAGAGCTGCATTTGCCAAATGAGATGATCCTGCAGAGATTCGCTGGTTGAGCCTTGGTAAACCTCGTAGTCGCCGTCGTACGACTTATTGCTCGATGCTGCGCCATTGACTGGCGTAGATGACGAATAAGTATCGTCCCAGGTACTGTCGACAGGCAGGTCTTCCGGCATTTCCTGAGTTTTAATAACGTCGGATGTTTCGCGCTGGCTGTCGTCTTTATGTGAGGAGTTTACATGGTCCGCATTGTCGCTGTCCTGGGACTGCTCACTCTCTACTTCTAACAGTGGGTTATTGTCCAGAGCGTCTTGAATCTCTGCCTGTAAGTCGAGCGAAGAGAGCTGCAGCAAGCGTATAGCTTGTTGTAACTGAGGCGTCATGGTCAGTTGCTGACCAATTTTTAGCTGCAGACTTTGTCTCATGGTTATCGTCCCGGTATCACATTAAAGGGTGAACTGCTCACCGAGGTAAACGTCTTTAACCTGTTGATTCGATAATATACTTTCTGCATCTCCGCTGGCAATAAGTTCTCCATGACTAACAATATACGCGTGTTCACAAACGGACAGCGTTTCTCTGACATTATGATCGGTAATAAGTACACCAATACCACGCTGCTTCAAATGTTCAACAATTTTCTTAATATCGATAACCGAAATAGGGTCAACGCCTGCGAAAGGCTCATCTAACAGAATAAACGTGGGCTCAGCAGCCAGTGCGCGGGCGATTTCAACGCGGCGCCTCTCGCCGCCAGATAAGCTCATGCCCAGGCTATTAGCGATGTGACCAATATTAAACTCCTCCAGCAGCGAGTCGAGCTGCTCTTCGCGCTCGTTTGCAGAGAGCTCTTTGCGAGTTTCTAAAATAGCCATCAAGTTATCACGCACGGTCAATTTTCTGAAAATAGACGCCTCTTGCGGTAAGTAGCCAATTCCGCGGCGAGCACGCTCGTGCATAGGTAGAGCGGTTAAGTCGTCTTTATCCAGTAAAATTTGGCCTTTGTCGCTGTTGATTAAGCCGACTATCATATAGAAGGTGGTTGTTTTGCCGGCGCCATTTGGCCCTAACAGCCCAATAATTTGGCCCTGACTGACTTCCAGGCTGACGTCTTTTACAACCTGACGACGCTTAAAGCTTTTGGCGAGATGTTTAACTCGTAAGGTTGCCATATTAAGGGTTCTCGTTATCGTTTTTTTCGTCTTTTGTTTTCGGCGTAAATATCGTAATCACGCGTCCGTTATCGGTATCAGAACTGCTTGCCGAGATGGTTTGCTCAGCCAAGTCATAAACAATAGTATCGCCACTTGAACTACTGGTACCTTGCGAAATTTTTGCATCGCCACTTAACTCCAGCCGCTGCTCAGCCTGGAAGTAGGTTATCTTATTGGCTTGAGCACTAATTTCATTACCGTTTTCCAGCGTTTGTGTATAGGTTGCCGGAGAGCCTTCTGCAATAAAGGTGTCTGCTTGTTCACCGCTTTCACTGGCGGAGGCTTCAAGTCGGTCAGCTTTAATAAGCAAGGTACCTTGCCGAATGATAACGTTGTCAGTCAGTACTAGCTTATTATTCTTGATGTCGAACTGCTCGTGGCTCGACTCGACTTCCATTGGCTTTTTAAAATCAGCTTTTCCTTGTGCCATAACAGCCAAAGGAAGCACTAATAGCGCCAGGAAGCTAAGACTTTGGCTGGAAAACCGTTTTAACATGTCGTTTTAACTCCATTATTTCTGCGCTCATGTCGGCGCTTAAACCATCACCACGAACGACCACTTGTGGCCCTCGCATTATTACTGGGTATTCAGTACTCATGGACTCATTGGCTAAGTCTATAACCAGGTATTCTGTCATGATGCGTTGTATTGGTGAACTTTCCTGCAAAGCCTGTATCTCGACACTGCGCTCCAGAATCAGCGTTTTGTCATCGTAAAAGGTACCTTGCTCCGCACTGACTTGCCAGGTTTCAGTACCGTCTTGTGAAAAAACGGAATACTTTGGCTGTTTCAGTTCGGTCAAACCAATTTGGTTGTAGTGTGCCATTTCTTCAGAGCGAATTTGGTGCGCCAAAGCACCATCACTCTCAAATATCTTGGTCTCAAGGCCGTAGGCCGTAAAGTCCGGCTGCATCAACTTTGTCGCAGTAGCAGCGCCTTCTTCGCCGTCATCACTAAAAGGACGCAGCACAAGTAAGAGTCCTAAGCCAAACAAAAGGACAATAATACCGACGATACGCCAATTCACACACTGGCTCCTTTGGCGTCATGCAAAAGCCCCTGGCTCAACATAATTAAATCGCATACTTCACGTACGGCACCAAAACCGCCAGCGCACCGGGTAATATATTGTGCCTGTTGCTGAACAGACGGGTGTGCGTCTTTCACCGCTACGCCAATGCCTGCCTGTTGTATTAGTGCAAGATCCGGCGTGTCGTCACCCACATAAGCGGTTTGTTCCGCACTTAAGTTGTGTTGAGACAGAACCTCGTTGAACGCCTGGGTTTTATCCGTTTGTCCCTGATAAATGTGAGACACATCCAAGTGCTGCATGCGCCGCTGAACGATGTCCGATTGACGGCCAGTTATAACGGCTGTTTCTATACCGGCATCCTTTAGTGCTTTCATACCAAAGCCGTCACGAGTGTGAAAAGCTTTTAGTTCCTCTCCGTCGTTACCGAGGTAAATGCGACCATCGGAAAAAACACCGTCGATATCAAGCACTAACAGTCGAACTTGAGAAAAACGCTCGAACAATGGCTTTTCGATGTCGCCATACCAAGTATTAATGCATTCCATGTTACAGAACTCCTGCTTGCAGTAAGTCATGCATATTCATCGCGCCACAAGGACGGCCTTCCTGGTCAGTAATGATAAGGCCGTTTATCTTGCGGTCTTGCATAAGTTTTAAGGCTTCTGCGGCCAGCATATCAGCATTTGCTGTCGTGCAAGAACGAGTCATAACATCGGCAATAGAAGTGGTGTGTATATCGACTTGGTTATCGAGAATGCGGCGTAAATCGCCATCGGTGAAAATACCGGCCAGTCGACCTTGTGCGTCGGTAATTGCCGTCATACCTAGACCTTTACGCGACATTTCCAGCAATGCATCACGAATAATGGCACTTTCTGACACTAACGGAATACGTTCGCCGGTGTGCATAATGTCTTGCAAACGAAGCAGCAAACGCTTACCTAAAGAACCGCCAGGATGTGACAATGCAAAATCATCCGCCGTAAAGCCACGGGCGTTTAACAGGGCCACGGCTAACGCATCACCCATCACCAGGGTTGCTGTAGTCGAGGCTGTTGGCGCCAAACCTAACGGACAGGCTTCCTGTGCTACTGCAATGCAAACGTGTGTATCAGCCAGTCGGGCAAGTGTCGACTCGGGCTTGCCTGTCATGGCTATCAGCGGCACACCAAGGCGCTTTATAACTGGCAAAATATTGAGAACTTCTGATGTTTCACCGCTGTTTGAAATAGCGATGACAACGTCTTGAGCAGCGACCATGCCCAGATCGCCGTGGCTGGCTTCACCCGGGTGAACGAAGAACGATGGTGTTCCGGTTGAGGCGAGTGTCGCCGCAATTTTCCCGCCAATGTGTCCTGATTTACCCATGCCGGTAACGATAACCCGGCCTTTGCAGTTAAATAATGTCTGGCAGGCAGCATCGAAGTTGTCATCAAGGTACTCATACAGCCCTTCGATGGCCTGTTTCTCAATATCCAGGACTTGTTGGCCTAATTGGCGGAAGTTCTGGGTCACTTGCTTCATAGCTTTTTCCCAATCTTAACTATACTGGGGGTATAATACGTTATTCACTTAGGTTATGCCTACCGCGTAGGGAGAAATCTTGCGATTTTGCCGGAATTTAATTACTATACCAACCAGACGGTTTATAAAGTGAGTTCTTTATGCACGACAATATGCAGCATAAAAATAAGGTGGGGCGGCCTAGCAATAAAGAGCTGATTCTGGATGCTGCGGACAGCTTGGTGGCAAGCGAAGGCGCTTTACACCTGACCTTTGATGCGCTCAGCCAACAGACCGGAATTAGCAAAGGCGGCCTGCTTTATCATTTTTCTAATAAGGATGCATTGCTGCAAGCTATGTTGCAGCGGCGTGTTGAGCGTTTTGAGCGTTTGAAGCAAGAGCATTTAGAACGTTTGGAAAATGACCCAAATAAAGAACCTAAGAGTATATTACTGGCGGCTTTAGATACTGATGCTGAGTGTGCTCGATTGGGTAGCGGGATGTTGGCAGCCGCGGCGAGCAATCCAGATTTGCTCGAGCCTTTAAAACGGCATGTCAATGACACCATAAAGCAAATGGAGCGGCACCTCGGTGAACAAGTAGGGCGAATGCTGTTTTACTCGGTGCATGGAGCGCGTTTGTTCGAGCAACTGAACTTGTGCGAGCTATGCGTGACCGAACGAGAGCAATTTGCGGAATATTTACTGAATCAAATCGATAAATTAACGGAAACAAACTCCGGTAGCTGATAAACTTTGCAACAATTATTGCGGTGCAGGATGTAACCGGAAACCGTTATACTCTTCAGCTTTTATGAAGCTTGGCGGTTGAGAGAAACAGGACAGCGTGTGACACAGTTAGTTGAGTTAAAAGACGTTCATTTTGCGCATGGTGACAGACCTTTATACAACGGTTTGTCATTGACTGTGCCAAAAGGAAAAGTGATTGCGGTGATGGGCCCCAGTGGTATCGGGAAGACGACATTGCTGAAACTTATTGGTGGGCAACTAAAACCAAACAAAGGCAGCATTAAAGTTGCAGGGGAAGAGGTTCCGAAACTCAATAGAGATAAGCTCTATGAGTTAAGGAAGCGTATGAGCATGCTGTTTCAAAGCGGTGCGCTGTTTACCGACATGTCTGTTTTTGACAATGTGGCGTTCCCGTTGCGCGAGCACACCGAGCTTTCCGAAGACATTATTCGCAGTGTTGTACTGATGAAGCTGGAAGCGGTGGGGCTTCGTGGCGCGAGAGACTTAATGCCCTCTGAATTATCCGGTGGAATGGCTCGGCGCGCAGCTCTGGCAAGAGCTATTGCACTTGACCCCGACATAATTATGTATGACGAGCCCTTTGCCGGGCAGGATCCCATCTCAATGGGCGTTATCGTTAAACTGATTAAATCACTGAATCAATCGCTGGGCTTAACCTCTATAGTGGTTTCTCACGATGTAAAAGAGGTGCTTTCTATTGCTGACTATGCGTACGTTATAGCAGACAAAAAAGTGGTTGGTGAAGGCACGCCCGACGAGCTTAGAAATAACGACACCGATATTATTAAGCAGTTCTTACAGGGGAATGCGGACGGTCCTGTGGCGTTTCATTATTCTAATGACGACTTCACGACGGACTTACTCGGAGGCGAAAAATGAGTCAGTTTTTCGAAAATGTCGGCCGTCGTGTGCTCGATAGCGTGGCAGGTATAGGTTTTGCGTTAGCCATGTTTGTCAGTGCCATTATTGGCAAGCCCCAGCCACGTAAATCATGGCCATTGTTTATTAAGCAAATGTACGTTGTTGGCGTTTTATCAATGGTCATCATTATTGTCAGTGGCTTGTTCATTGGCATGGTCTTAGGGTTGCAAGGTTACACGATATTGGTGGACTACGGGGCTGAGCAGAGCTTAGGGCCAATGGTCGCATTGTCACTTTTACGTGAACTAGGGCCCGTTGTCACAGGCTTATTGTTTGCGGGCAGAGCCGGTTCAGCGCTCACGGCAGAAATTGGGTTAATGAAAGCAACCGAGCAGTTATCAAGCCTGGAAATGATGGCTGTTGACCCGTTAAGACGGGTTATTGCACCGCGCTTTTGGGCTGGTTTAATCAGTATGCCGCTGTTGGCTCTGATGTTTTCAGCAGTGGGTATTTATGGCGGTTACTTAGTAGGCTCTGGCTGGCTAGGCGTTGATGAAGGGGCGTTTTGGTCCGTCATGCAATCGGCTGTCGACTGGCAGGATGACCTATTAAACGGTGTCATAAAATCTATTGTTTTTGCATTTGTAGTCACCTGGATAGCCCTCTATAAAGGGTACCGGGCAGTGCCGACATCTGCGGGTATCAGTGCGGCAACAACGTCAACCGTTGTCACTGCGTCGTTAGCCGTTTTAGGTCTAGACTTTATTCTTACAGCTATCATGTTTGGTGGGTAACCATGGAATCAAGAAAAACACAGTTATGGGTAGGTATTTTTGTTGTACTGGGCGTGTTGGCGCTGTCCTTTATCGCTTTACGAGCGGCCAGCGGCACCATGACAACATCAGGTGAAACCTACACGCTTTACGCAAAATTCGACAATATTGGTAGCTTGAAAGTACGTTCACCAGTGAAAGTAGGTGGTGTCGTTGTTGGTCGTGTTACCGATATTTCGTTGGCTGGTGACTACTATGAACCGTTGGTAGAAATGTCTATCAGTAAAGAGTATGACGAATTTTCCGAGACCAGTTCAGTTTCTGTTCTGACATCGGGCCTGCTAGGCGAGCAATACTTAGGCTTGCAACCGGGCTTTATTGACGACAGTGTCAGCATGCTTGAAGACGGCGATTCAATCACGGACACGAAGTCGGCGTTGGTTTTAGAGAATCTAATTGGTCAATTCTTATTTAGTCAGGGCAATGATTAGTTTAAAGGAGTCAATCATGTCATTTAAAAAGTGGCTGCTAGCGCTTGTCGCGATGGTCGTTGTGAGCTCAGCAGCAAATGCGGAACTTATTCGTAATGACGACCCGTACGAGTTGTTAAAAGAAGTAGCCGAAGTCACTTTTGAGCGTATTGAGAACGAGCGAGGCAAAATTGACGAAGACCCAAACCACTTAAAAGTTATCGTTAAAGACGAGCTTATGCCTTATGTGGATAGCTTGTATGCATCTAAAAAGGTGCTTGGTCGTTACTTAAGAGATACAACAAAAGAACAGCGTGAAGCTTTTTACCGTGCTTTTTATGATTATCTAGTGGCGACATATGCACGCGCATTTACACAGTACGACGAGAGTAAACATACCGTTTCTTTTGAGCCGGCAGCTGAGCTTCCGGACGACGCGCGGACGGCGGTTGTAAAAACACGAGTTAAGGAAACTGGACGCCCTGAGATACGCCTGGACTTTCGTATTCGTTATGACCGGGATGAAGACCTTTGGAAGGCTTATGACTTAGTGGTTGAAGGCATTAGTTTATTAAATAGCAAGCAAAGTGAAATTTCTGCTGTGATTCGTTCAAACGGCATTGATAAAACGATTGAGCTTATTGAACAAAAAGCTCAAGAGCCTATCAAAGCTGACGAAGAAATTGATAATCCAGCTGAGGGAATATAATGAGCACGGCACAGGCATCGGTGAGTCGAACAGAAGACAGTGTTATTGCCTTTAAAGGCTCGCTGACGCGTAACAGTGTCCCGACCTTGTGGAAGACCCGCGGACAGTGGCTTGGCGATGAGTTAGTGTCTGTCGACGTCAGCCAGGTTGAGGTTATTGATACTGCCGGTGTTGCGTTTCTACTGGAAGTAATGAAAGCAACGCAAGGTACTAATGCGCCACTAAAATGCATCGGTGCCTCTGAACAATTAAAGCAGATTGCCTCAGTCAGTGGCGTTGAGTCGCTGCTTTCGTTAAGCTAGTCGCCTTTGAAAGGAACATAAGCGGTTTATTAGATATGAATGAAGAACAGTTAAAAACATTGCTCAATGACGCATTAAACCTGAGTGAACTCTACGTAAAAGTTGACGGTGCTAATGTTGATATTATCGCGGTCAGTGATGACTTTGAAAGTATGAGCAAAGTGAAGCGTCAGCAAGCTATCTACGCACCGCTGAATCCTCATATTTCAAGCGGTGAAATCCATGCGGTATCAATAAAAGCGTACACGCCGGATGACTGGGCGCGTGATAAAAAACTGATGATGCCTTAAGGCCTGATTGTTGATGGATAAGTTTAAAATTAGAGGTGGGCAGGCGTTGTCCGGCACAGTAACTATTTCTGGTGCTAAAAACGCTGCACTACCTATTCTTATGGCAACGGTTTTGCCATCCGATAAAGTGACGTTATCGAACGTGCCGAATCTGCACGACGTCGATACTACTCTGGAACTGTTAGATTGCCTTGGCGTAACACACCGCCGTGTCGGCGAGACTGCAGTATGTATCGACCCAACTACCTTGAACCACTATAAGGCGCCTTATGAGCTCGTAAAAACAATGCGTGCGTCAATTTTGGTGTTAGGTCCTCTGCTGGCTAAAACAGGTAAAGCTGAAGTGTCATTACCCGGTGGCTGCGCAATAGGCGCGCGGCCTGTTAACTTGCACATTGAGGGCCTGAGAAAAATGGGCGCTCACATTGATGTCGAAAATGGCTATATAAAAGCATCGGTCAATGGACGCCTTAAAGGTGCCGAGATTCTTCTTGATACCGTCAGCGTTACAGGTACTGAAAACCTAATGATGGCAGCGGTGTTAGCTGATGGGCAAACGGTCATTGAGAATGCAGCCCGTGAGCCGGAAATTGTAGATTTAGCGAACTTTCTGAATGCACTGGGCGCAGATGTCAAAGGCGCAGGCAACGACACTATTTATATTAATGGCGTTGAATCTTTGTCTGGCGGTGAATACAGCGTAATGCCAGATCGTATAGAAACCGGGACTTTTCTCGTTGCGGCATTGGCCACAGGGGGATCAGTTCGCTGTGAGAATACGGACCCTTCCGCTTTAGATGCCGTTATTAAAAAGCTTGAAGAAGCCGGAGCAGACATTAAAAAAGGTGATAACTGGCTGTCTTTGAAAAGCACTAAACGACCTAAAGCGGTTAACATTATTACAGCACCTCACCCAGGGTTCCCGACAGATATGCAAGCGCAATTTTGCACGCTCAATGCCATTGCTGAAGGAACTGCCAATATTCGTGAAACGATATTTGAGAACCGTTTCATGCATATCCCTGAGCTGAGACGCATGGGGGCCAATGTCGACTCAGAAGGTAACACCGCTATTTGTCATGGCGTTGATAAGTTAACTGGCGCCGAAGTTATGTGTACCGACTTGCGTGCATCTGCCTCACTGGTTATTGCAGGGCTTGTTGCGACAGGCGAGACCACGGTTGAACGGATTTACCATATCGACCGTGGTTATGAGTCTATTGAGAAAAAACTACAAGCGCTTGGTGCGGACATTGTCCGCGTTAGCGAGAAGTAAATTATCGAGGGAGTTCAGAAACGGTGACGGTTGTTGCCATTTTTTGTTCTCCTCGGTAAAACTCGACTTCAAGTTCTTCGCCTGGCGGGGTGCTCGCCACTTTATCCAGTCCTTCTGGAGCAGAGCGAACCGGCTGGCCACCAATAGAGACAATAAAGTCATTACGTCTTAGCCCGGCTAAAGCGGCAGGACTGCCTCTTTCTACACCGGTGACATAAATACCGGACAAAGACTGCTGCTCACTAAAGTTAGGGTTCACAGTTATACCAATGTAGCCCCGTACCACTTCGCCTTCACGGATTAACGTATCCATTACCGATTGTGCGGTTGCATACGGCACTGCAAAATAAATGCCTTCACCTCCGTCATCCATTGACGAGTTGTATCGCGCGTTATTAATACCAATAAGTTCACCAGCAGTATTTACTAAAGCACCACCCGAGGCACCTTGATTGATAACTGCGTCCATCTGAATAAGGTCGGAATAGGAGTTGCTCACGCCCACGCGTCCGCCGGTTGCGCTAATGATGCCCTGAGTAATGGTCTGGCCAATATTGTAGGGGTTACCAATGGCTAAAACGATATCACCCACTTGCACACGGCGGCTTGACTGCACCGGAATGACCGGCAAGTTATTGGCATCTATTTTAAGCACTGCAAGATCGGTATATCTGTCACTACCAATGAGTTGCGCTGCGTATCGACGGCCGTCCTGTAGTGCGACTTCGATCTTATCGACGCTATCGACAACGTGATGAGCGGTAAGAATGTAGCCGTTAGAGTCCATGATAACGCCCGAGCCCAATCGCCAAACGCGCGATGACTGAGGCTGGTAGTAAGAGCCTTGAATTTCACCCATGCTGTAAATGTTGACGACAGCTGGCGCGGCCTTTTTGACGGCCTGGCTAAAAGAAATAACGTCGTTTTGTGACTGGCGGAAAGAGTTGCTTTGTCCCCAAAGGGGTTGAGTCAGTAAAACAATGGCGGCAACGACAAGACCTAAACCAACCGATTGAAACAAAAACCGTACTATTGGAGACACGCGTTACTCGCTTTTTATATTTATTATTAGGTGGCATCAGCATAGCACTGATGCCACTGAAATGTCACAACCTCAGTTTGCGTTACGCAGTACAATAAAGAGTGAACTGTCGCCACGCTTAACGTTGAGGGCTATGACCCCTTGCTTGTCTTCTATTGCTGCTCTTAGGTCTGCCACACTAGTGACTCGTTTGCGGTTAACACCTTGAATAATATCGCCTTCCTCAAGACCTATGCGGGCAGCGGGTGAACGCTCCTCGAGCTCGGTTATTTCAATGCCCTGCTGACCACTAGCCACCGCAAGGGTTGCTCCCTCAAGGGCGGGGTGTATGGCGGCAGCAGTAACAGCGGTATCTTGCGAGCCTAAGGTGACATCAACGGTCATCTCTTCGCTGTCGCGGATAATACCAAGCTCTATGTCCTGACCAGAACCAATGGATCCGACTAAAGCGCCTAACTCAGAGAATGAGCGAATGGCCTGACCGTTGACTTCAATAATAACGTCACCGGATTCAATACCAGCCTCTGCTGCGGCGCTACCCGGAATTACTTGAGACACAAAAGCGCCCCGGTTAACAGGAATATTCAGCGCCTGCGCAACATCGTGAGTGAGGTCGTTACCGCGTACGCCAAGCACCCCTCGACGCACTTCACCGAATTCAATAAGTTGTTGAACCAGGTTATTCATCATGTCTGAAGGAATAGCAAAGCCAATACCTATATTGCCTCCATTCGGTCCTAAAATAGCGGTGTTAATTCCTATCAGCTTGCCGTCTAATGTCACCAGGGCGCCGCCAGAGTTACCGCTGTTAATAGCAGCGTCGGTTTGAATGAAGTTTTCTAACTCTTCAATGCCTAAACCACCGCGACCTAACGCACTGACAATGCCTGAAGTGACGGTTTGGCCTAATCCAAATGGATTACCGATAGCGACAACAAAGTCTCCAACACGAAGTTCTGATGACTTGCCCAGTTCAATTTCGCTGAGACCTTCAGCGTTTTCGATTTTTAATAACGCAACGTCTGAACGCTCATCGGTACCTATCACCTTAGCATCCAATTCGCGGCCGTCTTTTAAAGTCACCAAAATCTCTGTTGCGTCATCAATAACGTGATTGTTAGTGACAACGTAGCCGTTCTCGGCATCAATAATGACGCCTGAGCCTAGTCCTTGAAAAGGGTGCTCGCGAACTTGTTCACGTGGTGCGTTGGGACCGAAGAAAAAGCGCAAGGCATCGGGCAGGCGCTGTCTTACTTCGCGTTTACCTTTTACTGAAATATTAACAACGGCAGGTGTGACTTCTTCAAGCATGGGAGCAAGCGTTGGCTGCTCGTCGTTTTTACCGAAAAATGGAATACCTGCACTTACGGGAGAGCTCAAGGTTGCCGATGTAACAATAACAAAAGCACTGAATAAGGCTAAGACTCGTTTCATGATTAGAGTAACTCCTTAAATAATCACCAACAAACGGTTCGTGTTTATGACCGCTTGTCAGTGATATGAGTTCACTCTAAAAATGTTTCAAGATATGTTGGACGTATCTTTTTTGTCGGACTCACGGCGATCATCAGAGAAAAGACTGCTTGAACCTTCCGTATAGTCACGCGGAATTTGTTCAGCCTCACGGCCATCTCGACCTGAGCGGTGATCTTGATTTAATGAGTTAGCAACCCGTAATTGCTTAATGGTATCTTCCGAGAAGAAGGGAAGGTCACCTTGAGAACCTGGCTGTTGGAGAAGTTCCGCGCTCTGATTCAGGTAGCTTTGCAACTTCTGCTGAGTGTCAGACAGTTGCTCCATCATTGCGTTAGCGGTAGCAAAATGTTCCGCAACTTCACGCTGGTACTCGCTCAACTGCTGCTGACTTTTCTCTACTTGCTCTTCAAGGTTGCCGGACTGGCCGTTTGTTTGAGTATAACGTGCAACAAAAAAGCCGATAATGGCTCCTGCTATCACTAATAAAACCCCAATAATCCAGCTCATAATTGACTCCTCAGCAAATGGCGACAGCTTTTCTTGATTGCTGCAAAACGCCTTCATGATAACATATTATTTATTAGGATAATCGCAACTGAGGTGAAGTGGTAGTGCCGCAACAGCAAATGTCGCCAATTGATCGTTATCGTTATGACATTGAGCACAATGGTTTTTCAGAGGATGCGGCACAGCTTAACGCTGTCGAGCATTTACAAAGACTTTACGAAGAACTCATTGCCTGGAATAACTATCAGCAGCTTCCAGCACTTAAACGCTGGTTATCAAAAGCTCCTGTTAAACCTAAGGGACTGTATTTCTGGGGCGGTGTCGGGCGTGGCAAAACCTATTTGGTGGATACTTTTTTTGAAAGTTTACCAATTGATGCGAAGTGGCGTATTCATTTTCATCGATTTATGCACCGCGTTCACAATGAGTTAAAGCAATTAGACCAGAAAAGCGATCCCCTAAAAATTATTGCCGATAAAATTGCAGACGAAACTCAAATTGTTTGTTTTGATGAGTTCTTTGTACAGGACATTACTGACGCAATGCTGCTCGGAACGTTATTTGAATATTTGTTCGAGCGAGGAGTAATTTTAGTCGCAACGTCAAATATTGTCCCAGATGATCTCTATAAAAACGGCCTGCAAAGGGCCCGCTTTATTCCGGCAATAAAACTGATAAAGGCCAACTGTGAGGTAGTGAATGTCGATAGCGGTATTGACTATCGCCTGCGTACACTGACACAAGCCGAGATTTTCCACTCGCCGTTAGACCCTCAAGCCGATGAAAACTTGTGGCAGTACTTTAAAGATTTAGCACCAGAGTGTCGTGACCAGTATGAATCTGACAGCATTGACATTGAAGGTCGGAAAATTGCCGTGAGGGCCGAATGTGATGACGTTGTTTTCTTTGACTTCAGAGATATCTGTAAAACGGCCCGCAGCCAAAATGACTATATGGAAATAGCGCAGCTTTATCATGCCGTTTTAGTCAGCAATGTCGAGCAAATGGGGGCAGGTAAAGACGATATTGCTCGACGCTTTATCGCGTTAGTGGATGAATTTTATGAACGCAAAGTGAAGCTTATTTTGTCTGCGGAAGTACCCATCGAGTCCCTTTATACCGAAGGGCAGCTGAGTTTTGAGTTCCGCCGCTGCGTGAGTCGCTTGCAGGAAATGCAAAGCCGTGAATATTTAGCGATGGAACACAAAGCATAAATTTCAAAAAATGCGTGATCTTTGACCGCATTTTTCCTATAATCCGCGCAGCCCACGTTACAGTCCATTACGTTAACTTCGGTTGAGTAATGGTTGCAGCAAGTAAACTAATGATTTTATTCATTATTTTATTGTTGTGATTCGCGGGGAAGCCCGGAATTACTGTCCGTGAACTTTTAAAATGTAGGTTTTATACAATGAAAACATTTGTAGCCAAGCCAGAAACGGTAAAACGCGACTGGTACGTAGTAGACGCTGAAGGCAAAACTTTAGGTCGTTTAGCTACTGAAATCGCTCGTCGCCTGCGCGGCAAGCACAAGCCTGAGTACACTCCTCACGTAGACACTGGCGATTACATCGTTGTTGTTAACGCTGAGAAAGTTGCTGTAACTGGTAACAAAGCTCAGGACAAGATGTACTACTCGCACACTGGATTTCCGGGTGGTATCAAATCAATCAGCTTTGAAAAACTGATTGCTAAGAAACCAGAAATGGTCATTCAGAAAGCGGTTAAAGGTATGTTACCCCGTGGTCCATTGGGTCGTGCCATGTTCCGTAAACTGAAAGTGTACGCAGGTGCTGAGCATAATCATAATGCTCAACAGCCGAAACAACTGGATATATAATACGGAGCAAGAACACTATGGCAGATAATCAATACTACGGTACTGGTCGTCGCAAAAATTCCACGGCTCGCGTATTCTTGCGTCCGGGTAGCGGCAACATCAAAATTAATCAACGTGAACTGAACGAATACTTCGGTCGTGAAACGGCACAAATGGTTGTTCGTCAACCATTAGAAGCTGTAGAGATGACTGAGAAGTTTGACCTTTACATCACTGTAAGCGGTGGTGGTACTACCGGTCAGGCTGGTGCTATTCGTCACGGTATCACGCGTGCATTAATGCAATACGACGAAGCGCTGCGTCCTGCGTTGCGTAAAGAAGGTTACGTTACTCGTGACGCACGTCAGGTTGAACGTAAGAAAATCGGCTTGCATAAAGCACGTAAACGCCCACAATTCTCGAAGCGTTAATTCGCTTTTTGTGTGGTGTCAAAAACCCGGCTTCGGCTGGGTTTTTTTATGCCTATTCCAATAGAGTTATACCTCAGTTCTCGACGCATTACTCTTGTAAAAAGTGTGTCTTTTCTTTATTATCTCAAAGCATTTTCTGTGATCCGCTAAAGCGGACAAAAGCAGCAGCTAATTCCGACTTCGCGGCAATGAACCGTGAAGCGTCCAAAACTGGAGAATAGATGGATGAGCAATGCGCCTGTAGATAAAGGTCGCCGTCGTTTTTTGACTGTCGCAACCTCAGTGGTTGGCGGCGCTGGTGCGGTGGGTGTCGCCGTTCCTTTCATAGCGTCGTGGAACCCGAGTGCGAAAGCGAAAAACGCGGGCGCACCTGTAGAAGTGAATATTCGTAAAGCTGAGCCGGGTCAGCTAATTCGTGTGAAGTGGCGTGGTAAACCTGTATGGGTTGTTCGCCGCACACCTGAAATGCTCGATGGGCTGTCCAAAATTGAAGACAACCTTCGCGACCCAAATTCAGAAGAGCCACAACAGCCTCCTTACGCACAGAATAAATACCGTTCAATAAAAGAAGAGTTCTTTGTTGCGGTCGGTATTTGTACTCACCTTGGCTGTTCTCCATCTTATCTGCCGAGCGGAATGGGCGAACACGTAGAAGGCGTGGAATCCGGCTTTTTCTGCCCATGCCACGGCTCTAAGTTTGATATCGCTGGACGTGTATTCGAGAGCGTTCCTGCACCATTAAACTTGGTTGTACCGCCGCATTACTTTGTCGACGAGAACACCATCTTGGTGGGTGAAGATAAGGGGCAAGCATAATGTTTAAGCGATTCGTAGAGTGGATGGATGCTCGCATCCCGATGACAAAAACTTGGAACATCCACCTGGCGCAGTACCCAGCTCCAAAAAACTTCAATATGTGGTATGTATTTGGTTTTTTGGCGACGATAGTTCTTATTAACCAAATACTGACTGGTGTTTGGCTGACCATGAATTACGTGCCAAGTGCTGAAGGTGCTTTTGCGTCAGTTGAATACATTATGCGTGACGTCGAATACGGTTGGTTATTGCGTTACATGCATTCAACCGGTGCTTCCGCATTCTTTGTCGTGGTCTATCTGCACATGTTCCGCGGCATGATGTACGGTTCTTACCAGAAGCCACGTGAGCTTATCTGGCTGTTCGGTATGTTTATCTTCTTGGTGCTAATGGCGGAAGCCTTCATGGGCTACTTGCTGCCTTGGGGACAAATGTCCTACTGGGGCGCACAGGTAATCATTTCATTGTTTGGTGCTATTCCGGTTATTGGTGATGACCTGACATTATGGATTCGTGGTGACTACGTTATTTCCGGCGCAACCCTGAACCGATTCTTTGCACTGCACGTTATAGCCTTGCCTTTAGTGTTGGTTATTTTGGTGTTTTTACACATTGTTGCGCTGCACGAGGTTGGTTCGAACAACCCCGACGGTGTTGATACCAAAAAGCCAAAAGGCACAGTGCCAGATGAAGAAAAGCCGAAGTTCAAATTTCACGAGCGCTTTACAAGTAAGAAAGACATTGTCGACTCAATACCGTTCTTTCCTTATTACATTATTAAAGATATGTTCGGTTTCGGTGTGTTTCTGTTTGTTTTCTGCTACGTCATTTTCTTTAATCCGGAAATGGGCGGATTTTTCCTGGAGCCACCAAACTTTGAGCCAGCGAACCCTCTGAAGACACCAGAGTATATTGCGCCTGTTTGGTATTTCACTCCGTTCTACGCAATTTTGCGTGCGGTACCCGACAAGTTATTCGGCGTTATTTTAATGTTCGCAGCGATTGTTTTCCTGGCGCTGTTGCCATGGATAGATCGTGGTAAAGTTCGCTCAATTCGCTTCCGTAGCGTATTGCACAAACTGAACTTAACCGTATTTGCGATTAGCTTCATTGTGCTTGGCTATTTAGGTACTCAGCCAGCGACGCCTGTAGCGACTATTTTTGCGCAAATATTTACGTTCCTATACTTCGCTTTCTTCGGGTTACTGTGGTTTTACAGTAAACGTGAGAAGACGAAACCGGTTCCAGAAAGGGTGACGTCGAAATGAAAAAATTGTTAATCGCTCTTATGACTTTGGTCCCGTCGCTGGTTTTCGCGGCGGGTCCAACCGTACCTTTGGACGAAGCTGAGGTTGACCTGCACGATAAAGCATCACTGCAACGTGGCGCACAGTTATACATGAACTACTGCTTGGGTTGTCACCAATTGCAGTATCATCGTTATAACCGAACCTTTGAAGATCTTGGCATTCCACAGGAGCTGGGTGAAGAAAACCTGCAGTTTACTGGTCAAAAAGCGGGTGATCGTATTACCAATAATATGAGCACCGAAGCAGCATCTAACTGGTTCGGCACTGCAGCACCGGATTTAACCAACGTGGCTCGTGTACGTGGAGCGGATTGGATATATACGTATCTGCGTTCGTTCTATACAGACGACAGCCGTCCGTTTGGTGTGAATAATGCCGTGTTCCCGAATGTGGGCATGCCGCACGTATTGCAAGAGCTTCAAGGTGTACCGGAGAAAACATACGAAGAACGTATGATCGACGGGAAGATGAAGGACGTTTATGTAGGAATTAAAACCGATGGTAGCGGTCGCTTATCAGAGAGCGAATATGATCAGGCGGCGCTTGATTTGACCTCGTTCCTGGTTTACATGGGCGAGCCAATGCTATTAGAGCAACGTCGTATTGGATGGTTTGTATTCGGATTCCTACTTATATTTACGCTTTTAGCCTGGTTCTTGAAAAAAGAGTTTTGGAAAGATCTTAAGTAATTAGGTCTGTTTGTCCGCAAAAGCGGAGTTTAAAAGGGTGGCTTGCCACCCTTTTGCCGTTGATATTATCTGGAGAAAGGAATGGCTGTAACAGCAAATAAACGCTCAGTAATGACGTTATATTCAGGAAAAGATGATTTAAAAAGTCATCAGGTGCGTTTGGTTTTAGCTGAAAAAGGTGTCGGTGTTGAAATCACATTCGTGACGGAAGACTACACCCCGGAAGATCTATTGCAGCTTAACCCTTATCCTGAAGCGGCACCAACGCTTGTTGACCGTGACTTAGTGCTATATAACGCACAAATCATCATGGAGTATTTGGATGAGCGTTTCCCACATCCGCCGCTTATGCCTGTTTATCCTGTCGCACGAGGCACTAGCCGCTTAATGATGTACCGTATCGAGAGAGATTGGTACTCGTTGGCAGATAAAATTGCCAAAGGCGACGCACAAGCGAAACAGGAATTGAAAGAAGGCATTCTCTCTTTGGCGCCTGTTTTTGCCGACGCGCCTTATTTCATGAGTGAAGAGTTTAGCTTGGTTGATTGCTACCTGGCACCGCTACTTTGGCGTTTACCAGCTTATGGTATTGAGTTAGACGGTCAGGGCGCAAAAGAGATTAAGCAATATATGGTTCGTTTATTCGAACGGAAGACTTTCCAGGACTCGTTAACCGAAGCTGAAAGAGAACTTGCACGCGGCTAATTAATGCCTAATCGCTTCAAAGGTGGAGGAAGTAATGATGACACCTAAACGTCCCTATTTACTGCGAGCACTCTATGAGTGGATCGTTGACAACGAGCTCACTCCTCATTTGGTGGTTGATGCAACCATAGTAGGTACCGTCGTCCCTCAGAACTTTGTCAGCGATGGCCAGATTGTTCTCAACATATCACCATCGGCTGTACAAGGGCTGCAGTTAGCCGACGCTGAAGTCAGGTTTAATGCTCGCTTTGGTGGCAAACCAATGCAGGTTGTTGTTCCTATGACAGCTGCATTGGCTATTTATGCTCGTGAAAATGGTGCTGGAGCCATGTTCGAAGCGGAACCAGAGCTTGATAAGATGCCTGACCTTGATGATGAAGCCGAAGAGTCAAACAGTGCTTCAAAAGAGGGCGGTGAGAGCACTTCAGATAAGCCGAAAAAACGCGGCCATCTTAAAGTCGTCAAATAGTGTAAGCTAAGGCATTAACCTTTAATCGTTAATGCTTTGATGACTCTCTCGACACCGTCAACATTTCTGGCAATGTCGATAGCCGCATTTGCTTGTTGTTGAGTGACATTTCCTAACAAGAAAACTTCACCATTTTCTGTAACTACTTTAATGCTAGTAGCTGGCACAGCATCATTGCTGGCGAATTTAAGTTTTATCTTGCTGGTTATCCAGCTGTCCCCAGCTAAAACCCCTGGGCTAGCCTTAGAGCCAATACGGATCTGATTAAATATATTATTAATGCCATTGGTATCGCGAATAGTGTCTTCTGCGAGGCGCTTTAGCGCTTCTGTTGGAGCTTGTCCTATAAGAAGCACATTGTTGTTGTAGCTAACTGCAATGACGCGAGCTTCGTTAAGCTTTTTCTGATTGCCTAATTTGGCGTTAGCTTTCATTTCAATGGTTTGATCATCGATTTGCGTGCCGATAGTGCGAGGGTCGCTGGCGGAGCTAACGCCCACGGCAGCAGCTCCCACTGCTACGGCCGCACAGCCCTGAAGAAACGCTAAACAAAGCGCTGTTACAATGAGAATATGACGACTTTGGTTCATCATTTTAATGCTCCTCAGGAAAAATAGTCGATTCAATTTGCTCGCACAGGCTGTGCAGTATAAATAATTGTGTTTCCAGCACTCGGGCTGCATTTAAACTGGGCACTCGCAATTCAACGTCATTTGGCCCCAGCAAGCCCGACACTAGCTCATTTCCTTCACTGGTCAGTGCGATAATAATCATTTCCCGGCTAATTGCGCTTTCCATTACACCCGTCAGTTGATCGGAGTCTCTATCCGCAATAACGAGCAAGATATCGCCGGACTGGCCGAGTGCCGCAAGCTGTTTTTTGGGGCTCGATGTCAGACTTATTACCGGAAAAGGCGGACGCTCTAATTTCATGCCTTCCGTCATTAGGTGGACAAAATGACCAGCCAGTGAGCTACTTGTGTCCGTTCCGGAAATAAAAACACGCTGACCGTTCAGAAGATGTCCAACGAGTAGCTCAACGGTTGCCAGCATGTCTTCAGAGAGGCTTTCGACAGCCGATATTTGGGTTTGAATGCTCTGTGTAAAAAGCGCTTTAATAGACTCGTCAGTCATCATTATTAAAAGGCGTCCTTAATCCATTCTATGTTAAGCGAACCTCCGCTAATGCCAATAACATCAAATCTTATTGCTGCGGTATGTTCATCTATATTATGAGTCATTAAATAATGGCGCGCAGTATAGCGAATTCTACGACATTGTTGGGGCGTTATTTGTTCCAGTATTGACGCAAACTTTTCATTTGCACGATACTTTACTTCTACAAATATCCAAACGTCTTTATCTCTGGCTATTAGGTCGACCTCTCCACCGTCAATACGATAATTCCGCTCGACAATGCTAATCTGATGCTTGGCCAGAAACTCGGACGCTATGGACTCCGCTTTATTACCGGTTGTTTTTTCCTGCATTGGGCTGCTCCTCTAGCACGGTGATACTCCCGTTTTTAAATGCAGCCCATTGTAACTGTCTATTCACGACTTGGTTTTCTACACTCAGAACGCCACTTAAACCTTTCCAGTGTGTTCCTGGCATACGTTGCATTATGGGTAAACGTTGTAACAAGTCGACGCTATCGTAACCCATAGCGGCTAAACGAGCTTGTGAGAGCTCCCACCCTGAACGAGCGTCAAGCCATTGGTTTAGCAAAACATTTTGGCCGCCGTTCTGGACTAACCAAGGTGTTTCAGAAAATATAAGACCGTTGAGATCGTTGTCGCCAAGTTGATTCGTAAGCTCGTGTGCAGACGAGGTTCCATAAACAGGAATACGTTCAGCAAAAGGTGAAATGCTGACATCAATAAAGGGTTTTAACAGACGAACTTGTTGGAGGTTTCCGGGCAAATAAATACCACTTATATCACGTCGGCTACGCTCTTGCTCATCAACGATGATTTTGCCTGCAGCAATTTTTACTGCCCGAATTCGCTCTTTACTGCCCACGAGTCCCAGCGATGCTTCCACCGCCGACTTCATGTCGTCCCTTTGGCTGAATAAGCTCACCGAAGGCTCGTTAATACCTGACCAGCTTTCTTTATAGCGCTCAACCATGCGTTGCGAACCAGGGGTATTCGCTGCCAAAACCAGCGGACGCTTCGTTCGGCTCGATGCAGAGCTCATAAACTCAGACGCTTGCTCTGCTTCTGTTTCAGGGTTTAGCGCAAAGAAAATGGAGTGGCTATTTGCCGTCGCCTCTGAGGTATCTGCATCAATTTGGTTAAGAAAGACCTGAGGAGTATTTAAACTTGTCTGTCGAACCCATTCGGTAACAGAGCCTTTTAACAGAGGACCAATAACTCCCGCTGGCTTTAACTCTTCTAGCTTGGACTGCTGTTCTTCGAAGCTTAGCTGGTGAGTATCGATAAAAACCAGCTCATAGCTCTTGGTTTCACTAACTTTGGCAATAATGCCGTCACGCACCGCTAGACCCTGCGCTTCGTATTGACCGGATAATGGCAGTAAAACAGCAATGATTGTATTTGTACTTTTGTCGACTTCATTGCTTTGGCTATCGGAGCTAACCCAGGAGTTGACGCGTTCACGCGCAGGGTGATTCGGAAAACTGTTTTGCCAATTGTCTAACAACGCTGAAAAAGCGCTTGGTGACGTCATTGCCTGATGATGGTTATCGATTAGGCGCCACCAACCGGCTAAAACGAGATCTCTAGGGCGTTCCGCTGGCAACTGCGATTGTGTCACCTGACTGGCTGTTTGCCATAATGCATTAGGCGATGGTTCGTCGGAGTAGCGTTGAGCTTCTACTTGCCACGCCAGTGCCTGCCAATACTGATGCCGTTCTCCAGCAGCAAAGGCAAGTAATTCCAGAGTTAGGCGTTTATATTCTTTTTGAGTGAACTGCTCAGGTAGCCCTTCTAGCGTTTTGTAAACTTGAGGCCACTGTTGATTGTGTGCATACCAACGGCCTTTGGCCAGTCGGAAATAACGGTTAGCGTCATTAGTCAGCTGGTTTTTGTCCAGGCGCGCAAGTATCGCTGCCGATTTCTGCCATTCTTTCTCGTCCTGAAGAGTCAGCGCCGCCTGCACTAATGCTGAGTTCTTGGCGATATCATTGGGGGCCTGCCATGCTTCTTCCAGCCAGTCAGCAGAGCTTTTTGCGTCTTCTAAATCGAGCGTCTGCTGCTGAACATCCGGTCGCTCTTGTGGCGTTTGGGTGCGTTTTGGCACTGACGTACATTGTGTCAGAGCAAAGCAGGCAATAATGGCGATAAAAACAAAACGATACGCTTTAAACACAGTAAGATTCCGCATTGACGACTATTCGGTGATACTATAAACCGCATTGAACATGGACACAAACGAAGGCGCTTTTATGTCGGAACCAGGCACCCTTTATATAGTACCTACGCCAATTGGAAACCTCTCGGATATTACCGAACGAGCACTCACGGTGTTTAAGGAAGTGGACGCAATTGCAGCGGAAGACACACGTCATACTCGTAAATTACTGGAACATTATGGCGTACAGGTTCCTGTCTTTGCATTTCACGATCACAATGAAAAAGCAAAAGCTGAACAACTGATTGAGCGGGTGATAAATGGTGAGTCGATAGCTTTGGTTTCTGATGCGGGCACGCCGTTAATTAGTGATCCGGGCTATGCGCTGGTAAGTTTGTGTCGGAAACAAAATGTGAAAGTCACTTCGTTGCCAGGAGCTTGTGCGCTGACAGTGGCGCTTTCAGGGGCTGGTTTGCCGACCGACAGTTTTCAATTCGAGGGTTTTTTACCGTCTAAGCCGGCACAACGTCGAGCAAAGCTGGAGAGCTTGGTGAACACACCGCGTACTTTAGTGTTTTATGAAAGCCCACACCGAATACTGCACACTCTGGAAGCGATGGCGGATATTTTCGAGGACGAGCGGCAAGTGGTGTTAGCGCGCGAGCTTACCAAACAATTCGAGACTTATTTAACAGGCTCGGCTGGGGAGCTCATAACACGCTTAAACGAGGATCCAAACCAGCAGCGCGGGGAAATGGTTCTGTTGGTTGAGCCGTTTCAGGCGCCTAAGGACACCTCTGGTCCAGGTGAAGATGCGAAACGCACGTTGCAAATACTGCTTGAAGAACTGCCTTTGAAAAAAGCCGCGGCGTTAAGTGCGAAGCTTCATGGTGAGCGAAAAAATGAATTGTACCAGTGGGCGTTAAGTCAGAAAAACAACGATTGAGTTAGTGCGCCACACAGCGTAGAATCCGTCGCCGGAGAGTTGGCCAGACAATCGCTGCCTGTTTACAGGGGGAGGAAAGTCCGGGCTCCATAGGGCAGGGTGCCAGATAACGTCTGGGCGGCGTAAGCCGACGACTAGTGCAACAGAGAGCAAACCGCCGATGGCTGCTTGCAGCACAGGTAAGGGTGAAAGGGTGCGGTAAGAGCGCACCGCGCGGCTGGTAACAGTTCGCGGCACGGTAAACTCCACCCGGAGCAAGGTCAAATAGGGGTTCATTGGCGCGGCCCGCGTTGAACCCGGGTAGACTGCTTGAGGATCAGGGCAACCTGATCACTAGATGAATGATTGTCCACGACAGAACCCGGCTTATCGGCCGACTCTCCCCTTATTTTAAAATTGCCACTGTTTTAAGAAACGTGTGAGCTCTTCAATACCCAGGCCGGGACTAATGTAGTAGCCCTGTGCAAAGTCGCATTTCTGGTGTTGGAGAAACTCCCATTGCTCTTTGTTTTCAACGCCTTCGGCAATCACATCAATATCTAATGCGCGGGCCACTCGCAGCAATGCCTCAGTCAAGGCAACTTGTATTCTATCGCCAGGTGCGTGGTTCAGAAAGCTCCGATCAATTTTCAGGTAATCAACCGGGTAACGCTGAAGGTAATTGATACTGGAGTAGCCAGTCCCAAAGTCATCAATCGCAATTTTAACGCCGTTTGAACGCAAGTAATGCAGAATGTGAATCTGTCGCTGTTTATTGCTCATTAGCAGTGACTCAGTAATTTCAAAGGTCACTTTGTCCGCCGGTAACTGGTGCTGACTAATACATTCAAGCCATTGTTTGGCGGCATTTAAATCATTAAGCTCCCGTTCGGAGCGGTTAATGGACAAGCCTATATGAATGTCGTTGCTCTGCAGTAAATTCCAATCAGCGCAGGCTTGCTCTAAAACAAACTGACCAAGTTCGTGTATTAAACCGGTACTTTCGGCAACCGGGATAAATTCCGCAGGGGATATGACATTACCGTTGTCGTCTGTCCATCGCAGCAGAGCTTCACACTTTTCAACTTTGCCGTTACCAAAATTAACGATAGGCTGATACACCAAACGAAACTCACGGTTTTTCAGCCCTGCTCGCATACGGTTATGTATTGAGCTCTGGTGCTCCGAACGCCTGCGAAGCTCTTCATTGAAGAAGTAGTGCGTGCGTCGCCCAGCTTCTTTCGCTGCATACATCGCCAAATCGGCATTTTTAAGTAACTGCTCGGTAGTCAGGCCATCGTCTGGGTAAAGTGCAACGCCGATACTGCATGAGGTTTGCACTTGGCTATGACTTAACGCAAAGGGTTTATTCAACGCGTTATTTAGTTTCAGAGCTAATTGGTCAATAACGTCTTTTGATTTCAGCCGGTTAATGACAACAACAAACTCGTCGCCGCCCAAACGAGCGATAAAGTCCTCCGCTCTAAGCTCTTTTCTTAAACGTGAGCCCGCCACCTTTAATAACTCATCACCAGAGTCATGCCCGAGGCTGTCATTCACCTCTTTGAAGTGATCTAAGTCGATAAATAGAATTGCGAAATGATTGTATTTAGCCGCTTTGCCCGTTAAACGGTTGAGGTGTCTAATAAAGGAACGTCGATTGTGCAACTGTGTGAGTGAGTCAAAGCTGGCTTGTTCATCAATAATGGTAAGGGCTTTGCGCAGTCGCATTTGCGTATAAAAAAGGTAATACATAAAGGCATTCATTAAGGCTGCCAATATGAGACCAAAAACGACAATGCTCCAGTAGACGAAACCTTTGGGGACCCAATTTCCATCAACCGGCGCTGTTGCCAGTAGCCACTGCCCAGCGGAAAGTGAGACGTCGCTAGAGACATGATCTTTCTTCCAAACAGACGGATCGCCGAATTGAAATTCCCGGTCGCCGACCGTATTGAGTTTAGCTAATGCTGTTGCGTAAACTCCTTGTTCAGAGCTTAAGCCACTGTTAGCCATAAGCTCATCAATTTGAATAACAACTGCAATGACACCCCATAAGTCGTTTTCTAAAACAACGGGCGCTCGCGCAATTAAAGCTAAACCGCCTTGTACTAACTCGACGGGGCCATCTATAACAACGTCGCCGTTTGTAATGGCCTTTTGTACGCCCTCAAGCTGGGCTTGCGACTCTCTGTAATTAAAACCAAGAGCTTGTTCGTTCCCCTTCAATGGGTGCACAAATTGAATAACCAGGTCAGGTGCTAAGGCAACATGGCGGATGGGGACATCTTGGGTGATTAACTCGGTCATCAACGCGTTAAACCGAGCATTAGAAATATTGGGAGACAGTTTAATTTCAGCTCGCAAAGCGCGCACAGTGACTAAGGAGGAATTCAGTTGTCCCTCTAACGCAGCACGCAATTTACCAAGGCGCTCGGTTGCTGTGCGCTTTCGGGCTTCTACGGTTTGAGCGTGTTGGTTTTCGGCAAACCAAATAACACCGGTACAGGCAACAGCAAAGCTAAAAATAATGAAAAGCCAAAAACGCTTCATGCGCGAATTCACCTCAAATGTGACTCACCTGAGTATTACACAAATTAATCCCAGGCTCTAACACTGCTATTTCATACGTTTCTTCAATAGCTTAGTTGTTATCGGCCAGAAACCCTGACAAATAGAACGGTTTTTTTCTTGACAGTGGGAAACAGTGGAACCTAGACTGTAACATTGTGGGGATTTGTGGATAATAGTGGATCTTAATGATCAGGTGGGATCATGTTCCGAGGAGCAACAACACTCAGTCTTGACAGCAAAGGGCGCTTAGCAATCCCAGCTAAGTATCGCCAAGCCTTGTCTTTAGACTGTGAAGGGAAAATGGTATGCACGATTGATATTAAACAACCGTGCCTGTTGTTGTACCCGCTTCCCGAGTGGCAAATCATTGAGCAGAAACTCACCCGTTTATCGAGTATGAACCCCGCAGAACGCCGCTTGCAGCGGTTGTTACTCGGCCATGCAGACGACTGTGAAATGGATAAAAACGGTCGTTTACTGATATCAGCACCTTTAAGACAACATGCAGGGCTCGAGAAGAAGCTTATGTTGGTTGGTCAGCTGAACAAATTTGAACTGTGGGATGAAGACGCTTGGCATGACCAAGTGGCTCAGGATATGGACGTTGAGCGCGAGGGCGACTTCACCCTAAACGAAAGACTGGAAGACTTCTCTCTATAATGATAACAACGTCACCGCAACACGTTTCGGTGCTACTGGAAGAGTCCATCAACGCTTTAGTGACTGATACAGCAGGCACCTATATTGACGCCACATTTGGACGTGGTGGTCACACGCGTGCGTTGTTAGAAAAGCTAGGCAATGACGCTCAGGTTATTGCGTTAGACCAAGACCCACAAGCTATTGAAGCCGCTAAAACACTGCAAGACGACCCACGTTTTGACATTATCCACACTCCTTTCTCAAACCTGCAACAGGTACTTGAACAGCGGCAATTAACCGGAAAAGTCACCGGTATTTTATTCGACCTTGGCGTGTCGTCCCCACAACTCGATGATGCCGAGAGAGGTTTTAGCTTCATGCGCGACGGACCACTCGATATGAGAATGGATACCACGCGCGGTGAAACAGCCGCCGAATGGCTGAACCGAGCTGAAAAAGATGAGATAAGCTGGGTACTTAAAGAATATGGCGAAGAGCGTTTTGCGCGAAAAATTGCCAGCGCCATTGTTATGGATCGCGAGAAAGAGCCTTTTGTGCGCACGAAACAACTGGCGGATATGATTGCCCGTGTCAGCCCGGTAAAAGAAAAGCATAAGCACCCGGCAACGCGGACATTCCAGGCTATTCGAATTCATGTCAACAAAGAGCTGGAACAAATAGAGCAGGCGCTTGAAGCCTCTCTGTCGGCCCTAAAGCAAGACGGACTTCTAGTCGTTATTAGTTTCCATAGCCTGGAAGACCGATTGGTTAAACGTTTTATTCGCAAACACAGCGAAGGCAAGCAGGTACCAGCCGGACTACCTGTTACTGATGCCGAGATAAATAAAGACAAGTCATTAGAAAAAGTGGGTAAAGCCATAAAACCAGGCAAACACGAAGTCTCACTAAACCCTCGGGCACGCAGTTCAGTGCTGCGTATAGCAAGGAGGGTTTACCATGACTAAACAACGCTATCCCAGCTTAACCAAAATGGTGCTGCAAGATTTAGTGCAGCATAAGTGGGTTGTGCTACTGGGCGTGGTGGTCGTTTTTAACGCACTAAGCATTGTTTATGTGGCTCACTTGAACCGTCAGCTGACAGCTGAACGTGATGATCTGTTGTCTTACCGCGACACGCTTGACCGCGAGTGGCGACATTTAGTGATTGAGCAGAATGCACTGACAGAGCACAGCCGGGTTGAACGTATTGCTCAACAGCAGCTTGGAATGCGTGACGTAACATCCGAAACGGAGGTTATGGTCTCATGGTAATGGCGAAGCGTAAAAAACGGACTGAACCGGCTGGTACTCGCTGGCGTTTTTATATCGCAGTGACCGTGCTGTTCGGTGTTTTCTCCGTTTTGGTTGCGCGTGCAGCTTATATACAAGTTGTTAGCCCTGAACGCTTCTCCTTGCAAGGCGATATGCGTAGTTTACGCTCTGATAGCTTGCCAGTGCAGCGAGGCAGTATTGTCGACCGTCACGGCCGCGAGCTTGCTGTTAGCGTCCCGGTAGAAACTGTCTGGGCTGACCCTAAACGTATTGATGAACATAATGCGTTGGCAGATAACCGGCGCTGGCAGGCATTGGCAGAAACCTTTCGAATGAACCGCGAAGCCTTGGTTGATAAAGTCGATGATCCAAGCAAACGCTTTGTTTATTTGCAGCGAAAAGTCACACCGTCGGAAGCGGATTACGTCAAGCAGCTAAAAATTCCGGGCGTTTATTTAAAAACAGAGTCTCGCCGTTATTACCCAACCGGTGAAATTGCTGCCCATTTAGTGGGTCTGACAAATATTGATGGTGAGGGTCAGGAAGGACTCGAGTTACTGTATGACGAACACTTGACCGGACAACCGGGCAAGCGAGTTTACCGCAAGGACGCGCAAGGGCGGGTTGTTGAGGAAATTAGCCAGACAGAGGCGCAACAACCAAAACAATTAACCTTGAGTATCGATCAGCGGATTCAGGCGACTGCCTATACAGAGCTTAAAAAAGCCGTGCGCTACAACCAGGCAACGTCTGGCTCCGCTATTGTACTCGATGTTGATACTGGTGAAATCCTGGCAATGGTCAACAGCCCGTCCTTTAACCCTAACAATCGTGCCGATTTGCAGTCATTCAGAATGCGAAATCGGGCGATTACCGACAGCTACGAGCCAGGCTCGACGGTCAAGCCTTTGGTGGTGCTGAGTGCGCTGGAAAACGGCCGTCATAAAGCCGGTGACATTATTGATACAAGTCCGGGCTGGATGCGCTTGGGTGGACGCCGCGTGAGTGACCCGCGTAACCGCGGAGAGCTTACCCTGACAGAGGTCCTTAAGCACTCGTCAAACGTGGGTGTGACGAAAATGGCGCTGGACTTAGGTGTCGACTCGTTACTACAAACCTACGCGGATGCTGGCTTTGGTAGTGATACAGGAGTTGCCTTACTGGGCGAGGGTATGGGGCTGCTGAGCGATCGGCGTCGTTGGTCTGAGTTTGAAATAGCCACATTGTCCTATGGTTATGGCTTGTCTGTTACGACCCTACAGCTAGCTAAAGCTTACAGTATTATAGCCTCCGGTGGTGTGAAGCGGCCGCTGACCATATTCCGTCAAGAATCACCGCTACCAGGCGAGCAAGTCTTTAATCCTGATAATACGCTTGCCGTTATGCATATGATGGAAGAAGTTGTTCGTGACGGCACTGCAAAACAGGCTCAGGTACCGGGATACCGAATCGCTGGGAAAACCGGTACCACGCGGAAAACGAAAGCAACGGGTGGTTATGGTGATGAATATGTCGCGTTGTTTGCCGGCATTGCGCCAGTGAGCAACCCAGAAGTAGTGGTTGTTGTGACAATAAACGAGCCGGGAACTGATGACTATTACGGTGGTACCGCGGCCGCCCCTGTATTCTCAAATATCGTCGCGCAAACCATGCGCTTGTTGAACGTGCCGCCGGATAACCCGGATGACACAGAAATTCGCGCAGCAGGCTTCGGAGGTCAGCAATGAAAATGCTTTCTGAACTTCTAAATATGTTGCCTGCATCATTAAATATTCCAGATGTGACCGTCTCGGGCGTAAAACTGGATAGCCGTCAGGTCGCTAACGGTGATTTATTCATTGCAATACCTGGGTACGAAACCGATGGTCGTGCTTATATCGACGCGGCTATCGACCAGGGCGCTGTTGCGGTGATTGCTGAGTCTCCGGGCTTAGCGGTAGAGCAGCGTCGAGGTGCCGTTGTTGTCGGCTTTAGTGGGGTTCGCGAGCATTTGTCTGAAATTGCCGGAAACTTCTTCGAGCACCCGTCAAAAGGTATGACCGTTATCGGCGTTACCGGTACTAACGGCAAAACATCGGTCACTCATATTATTGCGCAACTTGCTCAACGCTTGGGTTATGAGTCAGCCGTTATTGGCACAACAGGAAGCGGCTTAATTGGGCGGCTGTTACCAGAGCGCCATACCACACCGGATGCGGTTACTATTCAGCAGCGGCTGGCTACGTTGAAAGCGGAAGGGGCTGAGTTGGTGGCTATGGAAGTGTCGTCTCATGCGTTAGTGCAGCGCCGGGTAGACGCCCTTCAATTTGCGGCTGCCGCTATTACCAATATTAGTCGTGACCACCTGGATTACCACGGTACGATGGACAATTATGTTGCTGCAAAGCAACGCCTATTTACGGACTTTGGTGTTCAGCACCGAATTGTGAATGCCGACGATACGGTATTGGCGAACTGGTACAAAGAACATGGTGCCGAACTCTGGGTGACATTAAACGACTCATCCTTGGAGCCAAGCCTAAAAGCCTCAGGACTGCAATTCCATGAAGAGGGCTCGACGTTTGAGTTGAGCTGGCAGGGACAGTCTTACGCAATAGAAACGCCGCTATTAGGGCGCTTCAATATCTACAACGTGTTAACTGCGATAGCGACGCTGCTCGCTCTAGGCTACAAGCTGAGTGACTTAGCCAATGCCTGCAAGCTGTTAATGCCAGTGCCGGGTCGTATGGAGGCTTTCCACAATCAGCATTCGCCATTGGTTGTCGTTGATTACGCTCACACACCGGACGCTTTGGACCAAGTGCTAAGAGCGCTGCGACTGCATTGCAAAGGCAAACTATGGTGTGTGTTTGGATGTGGCGGAGACAGAGACCGGGGCAAACGCCCGCAAATGGGGAAAGTCGCAGCAGACTCAGCCGATGTTGTCGTTGTTACCGACGACAACCCGCGTACTGAACCCAGTGAACAGATTATTGATGACATTCTTGCCGGCATTGCTGAAAAGGACAAAGTGAAAGTATGGCCGGGTCGCCGGGAAGCCGTGATTCGGGCCATGCAAGAAGCCCAGCAGGATGATGTCGTACTTCTGGCTGGCAAGGGGCATGAAGATTATCAAGTAATAGGCACACAGCGTGTTGATTACAACGAACGAGCGGTTGTCAGCGACTGGCTGCAAGGAGACTGCGCATGATTTCTGTAACCTTAACCTGGATAGCAGAGAAAGTCGGTGGGCGTCTTGTCGGTGAAGACAAAACAATCAGTAAGGTATCAACGGATACGCGTGACGACTTAACCGGGGCGCTATTTATTGCGTTAAAGGGGCCTAATTTCGATGCGCATCGATTTACCGAGCAAGCTCGACAAGGTGGTGCTGAAGCCTTGCTTGTTGAGAAGCCGCAACAAACCGAATTAAGCCAAATTGTCGTTGAGGATACGCGCTATGCATTGGGACTACTCGGTGCGGCAGTGAAAGCAGAAGTGGCTCCAAAAACCGTTGCTATTACCGGTAGTAACGGAAAAACCACAGTTAAAGAAATGCTGTCTTCCATTCTGTCGCTTAAGGACAGTACTCTGGCAACAGCCGGTAACTTCAATAATGACATTGGTGTGCCGCTGACATTGTTACGCCTTGGAAAGCAGCATAAATACGCGGTTATTGAGTTGGGCGCGAATCATCCCGGAGAGATTGGTTACACCACTAACTTAACTAAGCCTGATGTAGCAATACTGAATAATGTCAGCGCTGCGCATGTTGAAGGTTTTGGCAGTGTGCACGGTGTTGCGCGCGCTAAAACTGAGATTTTCCGTGGTCTGGGGAGCCAGGGAGTGGCGATTACCCCACTAGAGTCTGATTACAGTTCGAGTTGGGAGTCAGTGTGCGCTAACTACCACTGGCAGACGTTCGGTTTATCTGAGCAAGCTGATGTGTATGCAACAGACATTCAACTCAACGATGAAGGCCACCCAACCTTTTCCTTACATATTGACGGCCAAGCCGAGGCAGTGACTTTACAGTTAAGTGGCCGCCACAATGTGCTTAATGCGCTGTCAGCCTCAGCAGCGGCTTATCAGCTAGGCGTTCCTCTGACTGACATTATTAGCGGCTTAGAGCTGGTAACTCCTGCTAAAGGTCGTCTAACCACCATCAAAGTTAGTGAGCACTTACGTATTATTGACGACACCTATAATGCGAGCGTTGCCTCAACAAAAGCTGCGCTGGATTTACTGGGTAGCTACAGTGGTTATCGAATTTTTGTCCTGGGCGACATGGGAGAGCTTGGGGCTGATGCCCGCGCTTATCATGAAGAAATAGGCGAGCACGCTATAGGTACGGGCATTGATAATTTATACAGCCTGGGCGTACTCAGCCAAAGCGCCAGTGAAGTGTTTAATGGTCACGGAGGCAAGCATTTCAGTCAACTGGATGCCCTAGTGCAGGCGATTTTACAAAGACTTACAGAACAACAGGGTAAGCAGCCGGTCACAGTGCTGGTTAAAGGCTCACGGTCTGCGCACATGGAGCGCGTCGTAGCGGCGTTGCAAAGCGCTGTAGAGAGCCACAGCAGTATAGGGGATAAACACGCATGTTAGTTTGGTTGGCTGAGTACCTAATGCAATTTGAAAGCGCGTTTAACGTGTTTTCTTACCTAACGTTGAGAGCAATATTAAGCATCTTAACGGCATTGGTACTATCGCTCTGGTTAGGTCCAACATTAATTCGTCGTCTGCAGCTTCTGCAAATTGGGCAGACCGTAAGAGATGACGGCCCACAAAGTCATTTAAGTAAGAGCGGAACCCCAACCATGGGGGGAGTCTTAATTTTGGCGGCAGTGCTTGGCTCTTCATTACTCTGGGCTGACTTAGAAAACCGTTATGTCTGGGTTGTGCTACTGGTCATAACAGGTTTTGGCATTATTGGCTTCATCGACGACTACCGTAAAGTTGTGCGTAAAGATCCAAAAGGCCTCATTGCCAAGTGGAAGTACTTCTGGCAATCCGTTATTGCCAGTGCAGCGGCGGTATACCTGTATTGGAGCAGCACCATGGGGGCTGAAACTGCCCTGCTAGTACCGTTCTTTAAAGATGTCATGCCGCAGCTGGGCATGCTTTACATCCTTATGGCCTACTTTGTCATGGTGGGTACCAGTAATGCGGTGAACTTAACCGATGGCCTGGACGGCTTGGCCATCATGCCAACCGTTATGGTGGCAGCGGCGCTGGGTATTTTTGCTTACGCCTCCGGTAATGTGAACTTCGCCGATTACTTACAAATTCCTTATTTACCACTAACCGCAGAATTACTGGTTGTTTGTGCCGCTATTGTGGGAGCCGGTCTTGGCTTCCTTTGGTTTAACACCTATCCGGCACTGGTATTTATGGGCGATGTTGGCTCGCTGGCGCTTGGAGCTGCACTTGGCATCATTGCCATTTTGGTTCGTCAGGAGCTGGTGCTGTTCATTATGGGTGGTGTGTTCGTCATGGAAACCGTGTCGGTCATGCTTCAGGTTGGCTCATACAAGCTTAGAGGCAAACGAGTCTTCCGTATGGCACCTATTCACCACCATTACGAGCTAAAAGGGTGGCCAGAGCCACGAGTTATCGTGCGCTTTTGGATATTGTCTTTAATTTTCGTGCTAATTGGTTTAGCAACACTGAAACTTCGGTAATAACAATGACAACGATAAACTGGCAGAAAACAAAACACATCATGGTGCTTGGTCTGGGTAAGACTGGGGTATCGGTTGTGCGTTTTCTGGCAAACAAGCCGTCGTTAATTGCTGATGTGCGAGTGTTTGATTCCCGTGAAAATCCGCCGGGTCTCGAAGATGCGAAAGCGATAATGCCGGGCGCTGAGTTCAACACTCGCCGTTGGGAAATAGAGGACACGTTAGCTGCCGACTTGATTATCACAAGCCCTGGTATCGATTTGCGAGAAGAGCCGCTGACGCTAGCTCGCGATGCGGGTATACCCGTCGTTGGGGATATTGAAATCTTTGCTCAAAACGTCGATTTTCCACTGGTGGCTGTGACCGGTTCAAACGGTAAGTCGACAGTAACCCGACTGGTTGAGTTTATTGGCCAGCAGGTCGGAAAGAATGTGGTTGCTGCAGGAAACATTGGCTTACCTGTGCTAGACCTGCTACAGCTGGATAACAAGCCAGACGCTGTCGTGCTTGAGTTATCGAGTTTTCAGCTGGAGCTAACAGAAAAGTTAAAACTGAAAGCCGCAGTATTGCTGAATATTAGCGCTGATCACCTCGACCGTTATAATGCGCTTGAGGATTATATTGCTGCTAAGCAGCGTATATTTAATAACGCAGATACCTGGGTGTTGAACCGTCAGCAACAGGATACCTGGCCTCACCCTATCACCGGTAAAGTAGTGAGCGTTGGCAAAGACGCTCATCCCAATGATTTCGGCTTGCTAGGTGGCAATGTTGATAAATCAAGCGGTCCCGTTGCCATTACTTATGCCGGGGAAGTGGTTCTGCGGGCAGATCAGCTGCAGTTACAGGGCGTTCATAACTTATTGAACGCTCAAGCTGCACTGGGACTGGCTGTGTCGCTCGGCATTTCAATAGAAGATGCAGTAGAAGCAGCTAAAAACTTCACCGGTTTAGAGCACCGTTGCCAGTTAGTGAGTCAGGAATCAGGCGTGTTATGGGTAAATGACTCAAAAGCCACCAATATTGGTGCAACCGCTGCGGCGGTCGAGGGGCTGCGACCGGCAATTACCGGTAGATTACTCCTCATTGCAGGTGGCGACGGCAAAGGTGCTGACTTTAAAGAGTTAGCAGAGACTTTAGATAAAGTCGACATACTGCTGACAATAGGTAAAGACGGTCCGAAAATTGGCAAGCTGTTTAATGGCTCAAGACAGGTTAACAGCCTGGAGCAGGCCGTAGAGCTTGCTAAGTCACTGGTGCAGCCCGGCGACATGGTGTTGTTATCGCCAGCATGTGCAAGTTTTGACCAGTTTAATAACTTTGAGCATCGCGGTGGCGTATTTTGTCAAGCGGTGGAGGCAGCCAATGGCAACAGTGCGTGAAGAACAATTAGCGCTTGAAATGCCAGCCGCCAAAGCTCCGCGCTGGCAGCAACTGGTTGAATGGTTTAAACCGCCAACCAGTCAGGCTCTTTACGACCGCGTGCTGCTAACGGTGTCACTCGCATTGTTAGCCTTTGGATTTATTATGGTGTATTCAGCGTCATTACCAACGGCTGACCGGTTGACCGGAAACCCATTTCACTTTGCAATTCGACATGGCATTTATATTGTTATCAGCTTATTGGTAATGCTGGCGTCCTTGCGGATTCCTACCACGCTATGGAATGAACATAGCGGTAAGCTCTTGTTGGTTGGATTGGCCATGTTGCTGGTTGTTCTCGTTGTTGGGCACGAAGTGAACGGCTCGCAGCGTTGGATAAAAGTCGGCCCCATTACCGTGCAAGTAGCGGAAATGGCTAAGTTGTTTTTCTACGTGTACATGGCCAGTTATCTGGCGCGTCGTGAAGACGAAGTCCGGGAAGCTATTAAAGGTTTCATCAAACCTTTGGCCTTGTTGTTTATCGCAGCGGTATTGCTGCTGATGCAGCCCGACTTTGGAACCGTCGTTGTGTTGTCAGCGACGACTGTTGCCATGCTTTTTCTGGCAGGAGCTAAACTTTGGCAGTTTTTCGCGGTATTCATTACTTGTGTGCTGGCAATGATACTGCTGATTATTGTTGAGCCTTATCGAATGCAGCGCTTTTTGACCTTCCTTGAGCCCGAGAAAGACCCATTTGGCGCAGGGTACCAGCTAATGCAGTCGCTTATTGCCTTTGGACAGGGGCAATTTAGCGGTGCAGGTTTAGGGAATAGTATCCAAAAATTGCAGTACCTGCCCGAGGCTCATACCGACTTTATCATGGCCGTTGTTGCCGAAGAGCTTGGCTTTGTAGGCGTCATGGGCGTGATAGCGGTCGTATTAATGTTGGTTTGGCGCGCTTTAATTATCGGGCGCCGCTGCCTAATGGTCGACCAGCGCTACGGCGGGTATTTGGCCTATGGCATTGGCGTTTGGTTCAGTATCCAGGCCTTTGTGAATATCGGTGTGGCATCTGGTGCGTTGCCGACAAAAGGCTTAACACTGCCATTAGTAAGTTACGGTGGTACTAGCTTGGTTGTGTCTGCACTGGCTATCGGATTATTGCTGCGTATTGATCATGAGCGCCGAATGAGCGGTCGCAAAGTTGCGCCGCGCGGAGGTGCTGAATGAACCGTGCACTGATTGCGGCGGCTGGTACTGGCGGCCATATTTTCCCAGCACTGGCCGTGGCTGAAACCTTACGAAATGACGGCTGGCAGGTTGACTGGCTGGGAACTCGGGAAGGGCGTCTTGAGTCCAGAGTTATTCCGGCCGCAGGCTTTAGTTTGCATAGCATCAGCATGACCGGAGTTCGCGGACACGGGTTATTGCGCAAATTGAAGATGCCGCTGGTGCTGGCCAAAGCTGTCCTGCAATGTCGTCGGCTGTTAAAGCAGTTACAGCCGAACGTTGTTGTGACTTTTGGTGGTTATGTTTGTGCGCCGATTGGCATTGCCGCAAAAATGATGGGCATTCCACTGTTAGTGCATGAACAGAATGCAGTACCGGGTATGACAACCCGCTTACTGGCGCCTCGGGCAACCAATGTATTTTTAGGTTTGCCGGTGGCGACGCCTCAATGGCGCCGATACTCGGTGGTTGGCAACCCGCTGCGTCAGGCTTTTACTGAGGTTGTAAAAACGCATCAGGAAGATAAGAGCATTGCAGGGCCTATAACGATATTAGTTGTCGGCGGAAGCCTGGGCGCAAAAGTGTTGAATGAGCAAGTGCCACAAGCGGTTCAGCAGTTAGCGGATGTAGAGCTCAATGTGGTTCACCAATGTGGTCAGGGTAACGAAGTCAGCACTAAAGCAGCGTATGCCGGAGCTGAAGCCATAAGTTCGTTGGCCGTACATGAATTTATTGACGACATGGCATCGGAATTTGCCAAGGCAGACCTGGTTATTTGCCGCGCTGGAGCGTTAACTGTGTCGGAGCTAGCAGCCGTTGGTGTCGCTTCTATTTTGGTGCCACTGCCGCATGCAGTGGATGATCATCAAACAGCGAATGCAAAGGTTTTGGAAAGTTGTGGTGCGGCACTATTAATGCCGCAAAAAGAGTTAGAAAATGGGGCTTTAGCCATCCACTTAAAACGTTTATTGCATGACAGGCAACAACTGTGGACAATGGCGCGTTTCGCCCGCGAGCGTGGGATGCCAGAAGCGACCCAACGCTTAGCGAATGAATGTAAAAGATTTGAGAAGAGCGATGACTAGCATGACCGCAACCAAAGCACAGCCCTTTACCATAGTGAATGTACCTGAAATGCGTCGGGTGCAGCGCATTCACTTTGTCGGTATCGGTGGCGCCGGCATGGCCGGAATAGCAGAAGTGTTGCTGAATCAAGGCTACCAAATATCGGGCTCTGATATTGCTGAAAATGCCAATACGGAACGCCTAAGAGTGCTAGGCGCGACTATTGTGTTAGGTCACATGGCGAACAATATCGAAGGTGCCAGCGTGGTTGTGGTTTCAAGCGCTATAAAGCAGGACAATGCTGAATTATTAGCGGCACATGAGTTGCGGGTCCCCGTTGTGCGTCGGGCGGAAATGCTGGCCGAATTAATGCGCTTTCGACATGGAATTGCGGTGGCAGGAACCCATGGTAAAACCACCACCACTTCATTGGTGGCGAGTATTTTTGCCGAAGCCGAGAGAGATCCAACTTTCGTTATTGGTGGCTTGCTGAATAGCGCAGGTTCCAATGCTCGTCTGGGCAGCAGCAAGTATTTAATTGCAGAAGCGGATGAGAGCGATGCCTCCTTCCTTCATTTGCAGCCTATGGTCGCAATAGTGACGAATATTGAAGCGGACCACATGGACACCTATGAAGGTGACTTTAATAAGTTGCTGGATACTTATGTGGAGTTTCTGCACAACTTACCGTTTTACGGATTAGCAGTTATGTGTGCTGATGATGACGTTGTGTCAGAGCTTATTCCACGGGTTGGGCGTCAGGCAATAACCTACGGCTTTAGTGAATCGGCTGATGTGCGTGCCGTTGACTATGAACAAACAGCAAGTCAAAGCTGCTTTACCATCTTACGTAAAGACCGGGAGCCGTTCCGTGTCTGCCTGAATATGCCAGGGAAACATAACGCACTGAATGCACTGGCGGCTGTGGCCGTTGCAACGGATGAAGGTATAGACGACGAGTCTATTAAACGAGCCCTGACAAAATTTGAAGGTATTGGCCGTCGCTTCCAGCATTATGGAAACTTCCCCGTACCTTCTGACTCGGCGCAAGAGGGTGAAGTCATGTTGGTGGACGACTATGGACACCACCCGTCGGAGGTCGCTGCGACGATAAAAGCCGCACGCGAAGGTTGGCCTGAAAAGCGTCTGGTCATGGTGTTTCAGCCGCACCGTTATTCGCGCACCCGGGACTTGTATGAAGACTTCGTCAATGTGTTGTCGCAGGTCGATGTATTGATAATGCTGGAAGTATATAGCGCAGGTGAAGCAGTCGTGCCCGGTGCAGACGGTCGTTCACTGTGCCGATCAATCCGTCAGCGCGGGCAAATTGATCCGGTTTTTGTGGGTTCACCGGAAGAAGTACCACAAGTGTTGAAATCGGTACTGGCGGGGAACGACTTATTACTGACCCAGGGAGCCGGTAATGTAGGCGCCCTGGCGAAACAAATAGCTTCAGAGGTATTGAATAATGACGCCTGAGGCCTTCGGAAAAGTCGCGGTTATGCTTGGCGGTTATTCTGCCGAGCGTGAAGTGTCGCTTAAGTCCGGAATGGCGGTGTTAAAGGCGTTAGTGGCTAAAGGTATTGATGCACATGCATTTGACCCGGCAGCCCATGACTTACATGAGTTAATTGAAGAGCGTTACGAGCGAGTGTTTATTGCTTTGCATGGTCGCGGAGGTGAAGACGGCAGTATGCAGGGCGCACTGGAAGTGCTGGAAATGCCCTACACCGGCAGTGGTGTTTTAGGCTGTGCCTTAGCAATGGATAAAGTGCGTTGCAAACAAATTTGGCACGCACTACAGCTCCCGACAGCGCCATGGCGGGTGGTTCGGGCGTCGGAACTCGACCAGGTAGACGGCGAAATCTTATTAGAAGAGCTCGGTGGACGGGTTATTGTTAAACCAGCAAGGGAAGGCTCATCAATAGGTATGAGTATTGCTGATACTGCTGAGCGTTTAACCTCGGCGTTAAAACATGCCGTTCAATTTGATGAACAAGTTTTAGTCGAAAAGTGGATAAAAGGTAAAGAATACACCATTGCTTTGTTGGATAATAACGCGTTGCCGGTTATTCGTCTGGAAACACCGCATGAGTTTTATGATTTTGAAGCAAAGTACCAGGCAAACGACACCCTGTATCATTGTCCGTCCGGTTTAGACAATGACGATGAAGCCTACCTAAAAAACTTGGCTGAAGACGCTTTTAAAGCGGTTGATGGTAAAGGGTGGGGACGCATTGATGTCATGCGATCGAACGATGGGCATTGGTATTTGTTAGAAGCGAATACAGTACCGGGCATGACAGAAAAAAGCCTGGTGCCAATGGCAGCGAAAGCATCAGGTATTGATTTTGGTGAGCTGGTGCAGCGCATATTGGCGCAGACGCTGGAGCAGTAGATATGGCCGCTGAGCAGCGCCTTAAGTTGGTTAACTTTTGGTCTGGCGTCATCGTGTTTTGCTTGACTTTGATAGGTTTAGGCGTCGGTATTTATCAGTTAAATGAAGTACTGACAGATGAACAGCAAGTGCCTATAGCCAGTTTGAGTGTGCAGGGCGAGCTTATTTATACCGACAAAAGTGAGATAAGACAGGCACTTTTGTCAAAGCCGTTAGGCAGTTTTTTTACGGCCGACGTCGACAGTTTAAGGCAGCGAGTGGAAGCGCTGCCGTGGGTACAAAAAGTATCCATACGGAAAGTATGGCCCGACCGTTTATCGGTATTTGTTTCGGAGCATCAGCCGCAAGCGCTTTGGAATGCGGACCGGCTGATCAACGAACAAGATGAAGTGTTTCGGGCTGACGTGACAAAAGTGAGTGCGCAGCTACCCCAACTTTTTGGGCCTGAGCACGCGGTCGAGGACACGCTAAGCGAGTTCTACCGATTACAAAAGATGTTGTCGGTGAATGGTTTTTCGATAAGAGCCTTACGTTTAACCGACCGCTTTGCTGTCAGTTTGGTGCTGGAGCAAGGTATTGAAATTAAGTTAGGGCGGGAAGCCACCCTGGAACGCATTAAACGGTTTATCGACTTGTTTCCAAGCATGATGAACCACGAAAACAGTAAAGAGAACAAAGTCGACACAGTGGATTTACGATACGATACCGGGGCGGCAGTAGCCTGGCGTGAAGCAAAAAGTGAGAGTTAGACAGATATGTCGAAAACATCGGAACGCAATATGGTAGTAGGTCTGGACATAGGTACGAGCAAAGTGACCGCTCTTATCGGTGAGTTGTTGCCGGACAATGAAATCAGCGTTGTAGGCGTTGGTACTGCGGTTGCTCGTGGCATGGACAAAGGCGGCGTTAATGACCTGAATTTGGTCGTTCAGTCGGTTCAACGAGCTGTGGACGAAGCCGAATTGATGGCTGACTGCCGAGTTGCATCTGTTTACTTGAATATCTCTGGTCGCCACATCTCGTGCCAGAACGAAAGCGGCATGGTGCCGATTAATGAAGCGGAAGTGACACAGGACGATGTCGACAGTGTGATTCATGCAGCGCAGTCCGTGCCGATTGCAAAAGAGCGTCGCATTCTGCATGTGCTGCCGCAGGAATACGTGATTGACTCGCAGGAAAGTATTCGCAGCCCCATTGGCATGTCGGGCGTGCGTATGGAGTCAAAAGTCCACATTATTACTTGCGCTAATGACATGGCCAAGAACATTATCAAAGCCGTGGAACGCTGTGGTTTGTCGGTCGACAAACTGATTTTTTCAGCGCTGGCATCCAGCATCTCGGTATTAACCGATGACGAAAAGGACCTAGGCGTGGCGTTGGTCGACTTAGGCGGCGGTACTATTGATATCTGCATCTATGCAGGCGGGGTGTTGCGTCACACCGCTGTGATCCCGGCGGCGGGTAATCAGGTCACCAGTGATATTGCAAAAATATTCCGCACACCAACGAATCACGCGGAAGAAATTAAGACCAAGCACGCTTGTGCGTTGCGGCAAATGGTCAGCATGGAAGACACCATTGAGGTGCCGTCGGTGGGTGGTCGCCCTTCGCGTGTTATGTCTCGGCATACCCTCGCAGAAGTGGTGGAGCCGCGTTACCAGGAACTGTTTGAGTTAATCAGAGATGAAATTCAGCAAAGCGGTCTGGACGAACAAATAGCTGCTGGTGTGGTTATCACTGGTGGTAGCGCGAAAATGGAAGGCTGCGTTGACTTTGCGGAAGAGATATTTCAAATGCCGGTGCGCGTAGGTGTGCCGCTTGGTATGAAAGGTTTACGGGACTACGTAGAAGACCCGGTTTATGCGACAGCGGTCGGACTGTTACGGTATGGACAGGAAGACGCCGCTGTATCACAAAAAGAAAGCTCTAAAACTGACGTTATCGGGCTCTGGCAAAAAGTGCAGAGCTGGTTTAAAGGTGAGTTTTAACTTGGGGTAGCAAAAAAAGCAGGTAGGGAGAATTATTATGTTCGAACTGATGGATAATTACGAAAGCGAAGCCGTCATTAAGGTGATAGGCGTCGGTGGTGGCGGCGGTAACGCTGTTCAGCACATGGTAAAAGAGTCAATTGAAGGCGTGCAGTTTATTGCGGCGAACACCGATGCGCAGGCATTGCGTAATCACACCGCAGACGTGACCGTTCAATTAGGTCAGGACATCACGAAGGGACTTGGTGCTGGCGCTAACCCGGAAGTGGGTCGCCAATCAGCGGAAGAAGACCGCGAAAATATCCGTATTCAATTAGAAGGCGCGGATATGGTCTTTATTGCAGCCGGCATGGGCGGCGGCACTGGAACCGGAGCAGCACCTGTGGTTGCTGAAGTCGCCAAAGAGCTGGGTATTCTGACAGTTGCGGTTGTTACTAAACCCTTCCCGTTTGAAGGTAAGAAGCGCATGGCCGTTGCCGATGAAGGTATTCACGCGCTAGAGCAAAGTGTGGACTCGCTTATTACAATTCCTAACGAGAAACTGTTGAAGGTTATGGGCAAAGGCACTTCGTTGTTAGATGCCTTCAGCGCCGCCAACAACGTGCTACTGGGCGCGGTACAGGGCATTGCCGAGCTAATTACCCGTCCGGGTCTTATCAACGTTGACTTTGCCGACGTTCGTGCAGTGATGAAAGAAATGGGTACTGCGATGATGGGTACCGGCGCCGCAAGCGGTGAAGATCGTGCGCAGGAAGCGGCGGAAATGGCTATCAACAGCCCGCTTCTGGAAGACATCGACCTGTCAGGCGCGCGCGGTGTCTTGGTTAATGTAACCGCTGGCATGGACATGAGCATTGACGAGTTCGAAACGGTAGGTAACACCGTGAAGGCGTTTGCGTCAGATAATGCGACCGTAATTGTGGGAACCGTTATCGATACTGAAATGTCTGATGAATTAAGAGTAACCGTTGTTGCGACAGGTATCGGCGCAGAGCGTAAACCAGATATTTCTCTGGTCAACAATGCGCAAAATGCACCTAAGCGTGAACCGCAACCTACGTATCGTGCGGACATTGACCGCGGCGCTACAGCTCCTCGTTACGAAGAGCAGGAAGAGGCTCAGGCAGAGCCGAAACCAGAAGCGAAGCGTCAGGCGGCGGCGAAGCCAAAGCAGGACAAAGAACTGGATTATTTGGATATTCCGGCATTTTTGCGCAAACAAGCGGACTAAATTACCGCTAAGCCAGTGTAATTATGCGTAAAATTTGATCGGACCATGACAAATGTCGTATAATATGCGGCCGCTTAGGTTTGAATGGTCGTTTTTTGACCATTGACCGTATAAAGCGAACCGATTTTATAAGGTAGGTGAATAAAACTCATGATTAAGCAACGTACATTGCAACAAGCGATATCAGCAACAGGAATTGGCTTGCACAAGGGCAACAAAGTGAACTTAACTTTGCGTCCGGCGCCGGCTAATACTGGGTTGATCTTTCGCCGTACTGACTTAGAGCCGGCAGTGGATATCCCTGCGCGTGCTGACTGGGTTCGTGATACGCAGTTGTGTACGTGCTTAATTAATGAAGAAAATATTCGCATATCGACAGTCGAACACTTACTCGCTGCGCTTGCAGGAGTTGGCATTGATAACGCCATTATCGAAGTCGACTCTCACGAAATACCTATTATGGATGGTAGCTCTCACCCGTTTGTTTACCTGCTACAAAGTGCGGGCATTGAAGAGCAGTCAGCAGCGAAGAAGTTTATCCGAATCAAAGAGCCGGTGCGCGTCGAAGACGGTGACAAGTGGGCGGAACTGCTACCCCACGATGGTTTCCGTATCGACTTTGCTATCGACTTTGACCATCCGGCTATCGCAGACACAGGGCAAACTGTCAGCATGGACTTCAGTGCTAATGCCTTCATTAAAGACATTAGCCGTGCGCGTACCTTTGGCTTTATGAAAGACATTGAGTACTTGCGCAAAAATAACCTGGCACTTGGTGGCAGTTTTGATAACGCCGTGGTTCTGGATGACTTCCGCGTGTTAAATAATGACGGCCTGCGTTATGACGACGAGTTTGTGAAACATAAAATGTTGGACGCTGTGGGCGATCTCTACATGGGCGGTCATAGTATTTTGGGCCATCTGCGTGCATACAAGTCAGGCCATGCGTTAAATAACCAATTACTTCAGGCGGTACTGGAAACTGAGTCTGCCTGGGAGTTCGTGACCTTTGAAGATGAGCAGGCAAAAGAGCCTATCGCATTTTGGTCACCAGCTAATACTACGGCTTAATTAGCCTTTATTGTTGGCGGCGTTGTTATCAAACTTCGCCGCTAATGCTTCTAACTGAAGTCGCAGCGGCTCGCTGCAACCCTCCGCCATATTCCTTAGCCTTTGTGCGTTGTCATTTGTGGTGTTTACATTCGGTGACACTTTCACGCTCAGCTTGTTGACCGGCACCGTCGCATTGTTTTGAAAATACGTTATAATGGCCGCTTGTTGGAATTTAAGTTTTGTTGACCAGCTGCCGCTGCCAGCCTTTACAATAAGCTCGCCGTCGCGAATATTCACAAGCTGACAATGTTGAGCGGTTGCTTTGTCCACGCAGTTTTTAAACAACTGTTGCCATTGAGAGAGTTGAGCGGCAAACTGTGCATAATGTCGCAACGTTTCAGCCATAGGTTGCTGGCCAGTACGTAGCAATTCAGATGGCGTTTTCGGTTGTCGGGACATAAGTGGTGTAGTCAACAAATAATAAGAGAGTTCAGATGAGTTTATCAGTCTTTTATCGAGGCTCCAAAATTCGTTTTCGCGTTAATTTAAGTCGTAGACGGATGTTGTCTTTCGCCGGTATAGCTACCTTTATTGGGCTTGTTACTTGGCAACCTTGGGAATACCGGGGAGTTGATCCAGAGTTCGCGCAGGCACAAATCACCGAAGAGCAAAAAAACCTTATTCTTCAGCAAAAAGCCGTCAAAGCGTTGAAAGAAGATACTCAAAAACAATTGGGTGCTATGAAGGTTTATTTAGGTGAGTTGCGGGCACAAATGCGGCGCTTAGATGCCTTAGGTGAGCGTTTAGCGGGTGTGGCGAACTTGGACAATGGCGAGTTCAATTTCCAGCAGGGAATGCCCATCGGCGGACCTGAAATAGAAGTCGCTGAGTTACCTCAGGCCTCAGGATCCGATGTACTTACCGACATTGAAGACATGTTGTCGAAGATATCGGACAAGCAAAAACAGCTATCTCTCCTTGAATCTGTGATGATGAATCACCAACTTAATAATGATGCATATATTGCTGGGCGCCCTATCTCCGATGGTTGGCTCTCTTCGCAATATGGTATTCGTAAAGACCCTTTCAATGGCACTCCGGCCATGCACAAGGGTTTAGACTTTGCGAGTTATAACGAAGATGTGCAAGTGGTCGCGACCGGTGCTGGTGTTGTCACTTGGGCAGGCGACCGTTACGGCTATGGTCAGTTGGTTGAGATTGACCACGGTGGTGGCTTAAAAACTCGCTATGGGCACAATCACGAATTATTAGTAAACGTCGGCGACGTGGTAACACGAGGCCAGCAAATTGCAGAGATGGGTAGCAGTGGTCGTTCAACCGGACCGCATGTGCATTACGAAGTTTTACGTAATGGTAAGCAGATTGACCCGAACCAATTTGTGTACCGAAAAGCCGACTAATACATCTGAACATTAAGAGAATAAACGCAAGCGGTACTGAGTACCGCTTTTGTTGTTAAAAAGTAACACAGGATATATCAAACTCATGCTAGGCAGTCTGTTTCGAAAAGTTTTTGGAAGTCGCAACGATCGCATACTCAAAAACATGCAAAAAGATGTTGATCGGATTAACGCGTTAGAACCCGAATTTGAAGCATTGAGTGATGCCGAATTAAAGGAAAAGACCGCCGAGTTTCGTAAGCGTCTGAACGAAGGTGAAAAACTCGATAAGTTACTTGTTGAAGCCTTTGCTACGGTTCGTGAAGCCAGTAAACGTGTATTTAAAATGCGTCATTTTGACGTCCAGCTTATCGGCGGTATGGTTTTGAATGAAAACCGTATTGCGGAAATGAAAACCGGTGAAGGTAAAACTTTAACTGCAACCCTAACTGCCTATTTAAATGCCTTGCCGGGCAAAGGCGTGCATATTATTACCGTGAACGACTACTTGGCAAAGCGTGACGCGGAGTTTAACCGTCCTCTGTTTGAATTCCTGGGCTTGAGTGTTGCTTTCAATATTCCGGGCATGAATCCGGAAGATAAAAAAGCTGCTTATCAAGCTGATATTACCTACGGCACCAATAACGAGTTTGGCTTCGACTATTTGCGCGACAACATGGCATTTTCGCCTCAAGATCGCGTGCAGCGCGACCTTTACTATGCGCTAGTCGATGAGGTTGACTCCATTCTTATTGACGAAGCCAGAACACCGCTGATTATCTCTGGGCCGGCTGAAGACAGCTCAGAGATGTATCGCAAGATGAACGAGCTGGTGCCGCACTTAGTGCGTCAGGAAAAGGAAGATACCGAGGAAGAGAAAGGCGACGGCCATTTCACCATTGATGAAAAGGCGAAGCAGCTTCACCTGACTGAAAATGGCCAAGAGCATATCGAGTCGCTACTCAAAGAAAAAGGCATGCTGGCTGATGATGACTCACTGTATTCCGCAGCCAATATTAGCTTGCTGCACCACATTAATGCGGCGCTAAGAGCACATCACCTATTCCAGAAAGATGTCGATTACATTGTTAAAGATGACCAGATCATTATTGTTGATGAGCACACAGGTCGTACAATGGAAGGGCGCCGTTGGTCTGAAGGTCTGCACCAGGCGGTAGAAGCCAAAGAAGGTGTGCCTATTCAAAATGAAAACCAAACGCTTGCTTCCATTACCTTCCAGAACTATTTCCGTTTGTATGACAAATTGGCGGGTATGACAGGTACAGCCGACACCGAAGCCTTTGAGTTCCAGTCAATTTACGGGCTTGAAACCGTTGTTATTCCAACTAATAAACCAATGGTTCGTGATGATCGCGCTGACTTGATTTACCTAACGGCAAAAGAAAAATACGAAGCTATTGCTGAAGATATCGAAGAGTGCCGTAAACAAGGACGCCCAGCGCTGGTTGGTACGGTATCTATCGAAAACTCGGAGTTGTTGTCGAGCCTTCTGAAGAAGAAGAAAATACCGCATGCGGTGTTGAACGCTAAGTTCCACGAACAAGAAGCCGATATTATCGCTCAGGCGGGCCGTCCAGGCGCCGTAACTATTGCGACCAACATGGCCGGGCGCGGTACTGACATCGTGTTAGGCGGCAATTGGATGGTCGAAGTAGAGAAACTGGAAGAACCATCTAACGACAAAATAGATGCTATTAAAGAAGAATGGCAGAAAGTGCATGACAAAGTCATCGAAGCAGGCGGCTTGCACATTATTGGTACGGAGCGTCATGAATCTCGCCGTATTGATAATCAGCTTCGTGGTCGTGCTGGTCGTCAGGGTGACCCGGGTTCGTCTCGTTTCTATCTATCACTGGAAGATCCACTAATGCGTATTTTCGCATCGGATCGTATCGGTACCATGATGAAACGCCTTGGTATGAAAGAAGGGGAAGCTATTGAGCACCCTTGGGTGACACGCGCCATCGAAAACGCACAACGTAAGGTTGAAGGGCGTAATTTCGATATCCGTAAGCAACTGCTTGAATACGATGATGTGGCGAATGACCAGCGCTCGGTGGTTTATGAACAGCGAAACGAGCTGCTTGATGAAGGCGATATCTCTGAAACCATTACTGCAATTCGCGAAGACGTTGTTAATGCAGTTATTGACGAATATGTGCCGCCACAGTCGCTCGCTGAACTTTGGGACTTAAAGTCACTGGAAGAACGCTTGCGCGCTGATTTCCATATTGAGCTACCTTTACAACAGTGGCTTGAAGATGAAGAGCACTTCCACGAAGAAGTTCTTCGCGAACGTGTATTGGAAGAGCTGGTTAAGACTTATCAGGAAAAAGAAGAGTTGGTCGGCCCGGAAGTTCTGCGTCGCTTTGAAAAGTCGATTATGTTGCAAAGCCTTGATCAGCACTGGAAAGAGCACTTGGCAGCAATGGATCATTTACGGCAGGGCATTCACTTACGCGGTTACGCACAGAAAAACCCTAAGCAGGAATATAAGCGCGAAGCGTTTGAGTTGTTCAGCGAAATGCTTGAAAACTTGAAGTTGGATGTTGTGACTATTTTAAGTCGTGTCAAAGTGCGTGCTCAGGAAGATGTCGATGCCGTTGACCAACAGCGTAAAGCTGCCGACAGCGCACCTCGTGAGTTTAAACACGAGCAGACAAAGCCAGCGACTCAAGAAGAGCAACCGCGGGAGCAGGGGCAGCCACAACCGGCCAGAACTGAAAAGAAAGTCGGTCGTAATGAACCTTGTCCATGCGGCTCAGGTAAAAAATACAAACATTGTCACGGTAAACTGTAGGTTAATATGACCACCCAAAAACCTCCCGCTGTACATGTTGCAGTGGGAGTTATTGAAAACTCGAATGGCGAAATCTTTATCGCACAACGGCTGCCAGAACAGCATCAAGGCGGCAAATGGGAGTTTCCCGGTGGTAAAGTTGAGTCAGGTGAAAACGTTCAGGAAGCCTTAGTCAGAGAGCTCAAAGAAGAGTGTGGCATAGATGTTACTGACATGGCGCCACTGACAGTTATCGAACACCAATATTCCGACAAACGCGTATTATTGGATGTTTGGTGGATTTTGTCCTATCAAGGCGAAGCTACCCAGCTGGAAGGGCAGAAATGGTGTTGGGTTGATAAAAATCAGTTAGATGCCTTTCAGTTTCCTGATGCAAACCAACCCATTGTCGACTGTATTATGCAGTCAATGAATACTTACTAAATGTAGGGCCTAAAAACCGTCGCCCTCGTTAATGTAGTCATCGTTGGCGACAGGAGCAGGCTCTCCAGGAATACTTTTTTCTTCATTTGCCCACTCGCCTAAGTCAATGAGCTTGCAGCGCTCGCTGCAAAACGGACGAAATTTTGAGGTCTCTTTCCATTCGACTTCTGTTTCACATGTTGGACAGTTGACCGTTAAACTCATTGTGCACACCTGGCTATTTCTAATTGAACTGACTGGATTGATTGAGTGTTACTGATACCCGGTAACGGCATGAATCTTACCGTAAAGCGTTGTTTATGCCCACTAATAACCGGGTAAACGGAAGACTCTTTAGGGACTTTAATTCGTAGCATAGCTAACGGCTGCTCAGAGCTCTCCTGCATAAACCCACTGGTCAATGTCATCTCAGAGAAAGTGGACTGTTCACGCATTAAGGTGAGTTTTAGTTGTACTGCTTTTTCAATAGGCTGAAATAACTGACACCATGCATCGCATTGTTGCTGTTGGAGCTCATTCTCCTGACTTAACCAGAGTTGCAGTTGCGGCAGTTCGAAAAGGCCACTAATACCCGGTTGGCTAAAACGTTGTCTTATACTCGCCAGTAGTGCATCGTCTTTAATTTCTCGCAATACCTTAGGAATGTCCGGTAAAAATTGTTGGCAGTCGCCAATTTCTTCAATAGTGGTCCGCAACGCCTGTCTATCGACTTGCGGGTGCTGCTCCCATTGTTTCAGGCGCTGTTGCTGTGCATCGAGATCTTTTGAAAGCTCAGTGCGAATGTCGACCCTTTCAAGGAGATCGCTGAGTGAAAACAGAGACTGGAAAAAAGCATCAGGCTGTTGTTGAAACAACTCTCTATTGACGTTGAGCTGCTCAAAGCCGTGCTCGAGTCGTAAATATGTGCGGACACGCTCCTGAAGCGGGTATTCATAAATAATGTGCTGGTTATCCGTGAACGCCATAATGTCAGTAGTTAAAGGGTAATGCGCCTATAATAGCGCATTAAGATGGGTGTGCAATGGCTGCTTCCAGATACCTTTTGTGTAATTCCTGAACCTGAGTGTGAAGTGCGTTTAAAGTGGTGTCATTAACAATAATATCATCCGCTTTTCGGCGTCGCTCTTCACGGGTCATTTGAGCGTTTAAAATGGCTGCAACCTGTTCTTCAGACGTGTTGTCACGAGTAACTGTGCGTTCAACTTGTAATGATTCTGGTACGTCTATAACTAATACTTGGTCACAGTATTTATCCAATCCATTTTCCAGCAGTAATGGAGCGGATAAAATCACATACTTGGAAGACGCATTATTTAACTGAGCGAGTATTTGTCGACGAATTTCAGGATGCAATAACTGGTTCAGCCATTCCTTTTCGTCGTTATTACTAAAGACTTTTTCACGCAGCGCTTTACGGTCTAAGTGGCCGTCACTTTGAATCACTTCTGGGCCAAAGTGGTGTTGAATTTCTTTTAGGCACACAGAGCCTGGCTCCACAACTTCGCGAGCAACAACATCTGCATCTATCACGTCAATGCCTAGACGTTGAAACTCGTCTGTGGCGGCGGTTTTACCGCTGCCGATACCACCGGTTACACCAACAACATAAGTCATGCTTACGCCCCTCCTAGCCAGGACCAATAAGCATATAGCAGCTCGTGTCCCCAAAAGTAGCTTATGATCCCTCCCCCAATTAGAAAGGGGCCAAATGGAATCGGCTGAGCCCGGCCGCTGAGTTTAATGTAAACAATACCAACAACAGCGCCACACAGTGACGCGGCCAATACGGTCACTGGCAATACTGTTGCGCCGGTAAACGCAGTGAGTGCCGCCAGCAATTTAAAGTCGCCATAGCCCATCCCTTCTTTTTTGGTCAGAAGTTTAAACACCCAATAAACTGACCATAAGCTGAGGTAGCCCACGACCGCACCGATGAGCGCCTGCTCTGTGGTTATGGAACTGTACTCGGACAACGACCAGAGTAAACCGAGCCAGAGTAGGGAGTAATTGAGCACGTCGGGCAATAGTTTGTGATGTAAATCGATGACAAAAAGGCAAATTAATAAGCTTGTGACTACGGCGTAAAACAGTGCTGGCACAGTGATGCCATATTGCCAGCCAATTAGCCCGAAACTGATGGCTGCGATAATTTCTACCGCCCAGTAGCTGATTGAAATCGGTGTTTTGCAATGGCGGCAGCGAGCTCTTAAAAGCAGGAAGCTCAACAGTGGGATATTGTCATACCAGGCAATAGCGGACTGACATTTCGGGCAATGAGACGCTGGGAAAGCGAGATTAAAGGGTTCGACTTGATTTGCAGGTGTGCCGTTTGCCTCGGCACATTCCAGTTGCCACTGTCGCTGCAATTGAATAGGCAGGCGATGAATAACAACATTCAAAAAACTGCCAATAACAGCCCCCAGTATGACTGATAAGATTAGCATTGCGATTGTGTGAGCTGCGAATAATTCGGTCATTCGATAGCGTCCTGCTTAATTAAAATTGCTCGCCCAATGAGAATAAAGGCAAGTACATAGCCACTAAAAGAGTGCCTATAATGCCGCCTAAAATAAGCATCAGCAAGGGCTGTGAGTAACTTGAAATACGCTCAGAATAAAGAGTGAGCTGCTTTTGCTGGTACAACGCCAACTGCTTAAATGCTTGCGCCATACGGCCGGACTTCTCTGCTGACTGAATAAAGCTCATGGTTTTCGGCGTATTCAATGCCGACGATCTGAACGCCTTAGACCAGCCTAAGCCTTTTTCTAAATGGTAACTAATAAGGTGAAGCCGGCTTTTATAGACCGGGCAGCTCAGGTTATTTGTCGTAAGCTGTAGGGCATGAATAGCATCAATGCCTGCTTCTAGCGATAAACCAAGCTGATAATAAATTTGTTGTTCGCGTGAGCCAATTACTAATTCCCTATAGACCGGCAGCTTTAGCGTGCAGTGTCGCCAAAATGCAGGAAATTGGTGTCTAATCAGCCGGCAGGAAAGGTAGAGTAGACAAAAAGCGCTGCCGATAAAAACAGCGTGTTGGCTTACGAATTCTGAAATTGCGATAACCTTTTGAGTCAACAGCGGTAAGTTGGCATTCCCAAAAAGCTTCTGAAACTGGGGAAGTACCCAAGTCATCATGAGTAAGGCAACGGCACAGGCAAATGCCGCAATAATTAGCGGGTAACGAAGTGCTTTGGTGAGTTGTTCCTTTAGTGCCATTTGCTGCTGCTTTAACGTCAAAATATTGTGCAAACCACTGACCAAATGACCACTCGACTCGGCCCATTCAATGGTTTGTATGTCAGCAGCGGGCAGCCAATCTGAGTATTGCTTAAGCGCACTCGAAAGTGGGCGTCCCAACTTTATTGTCGCAAGGCAGTCATTCACTAGCCAAGTCATTGCCTTTGAAGAGTGCTGATTAACACTATGCTTTAATGCGTCGGGTAAAGGCAGACCGCACTCGAGCAGTTCAAGCCACTGCTCTATAGTTTGCAGCCATTCTTTATCAGCGGGCTTAGGTGTTTTTATAAGGTGTTCGCGCTGTACTGAAATACGACTCAACCCTCTTTCCGACAAAAGTCGAATGGCGTGCAATTGACTGGTGGTATGTATTAACCCAGTCTGTCCGGCACTTTTCCAGCGCCAGCGAGTTACTTTTTGCTCAGTCATTAATGCTGACCTTGTGTCTTTCGTAATAGGCTCTTGCCTGCTCAAAAGTTGGCAGTTTTACGTGCTCTAAATAGTTGGCTTTATCGGTACCGGATGCTCTGGAGTTAAGCAGCGGGCTGGCCTCCTGTCCCCAGGGCAGCACCTCAAAAATCGCCTGTCTATGAGGCTGGAAGTTATTGTCAAACGCTGGAAGTAAGCGCTGACTAACAATTAGAGTGAGCGCGCTAGCAATATCTAGCGGATTAACGCCGAGCGACTTTAAACGAGCGAGCGTTTCCAACGACCCATTGGTATGCATAGTAGTTAAAACAAGGTGACCCGTTTGAGCCGCTTGCAGGGCTATTTTAGCGGTCTCTGCATCGCGAATTTCGCCAATCATAATGACATCGGGGTCTTGTCTTAGCAGCGCTCGCAACAGCGAGGCAAACGACAGTCCTTTGCGCTCATTTACCATGAGTTGTGTGCTCCCGGCTAAAGGAGATTCAATTGGGTCTTCCACCGTGCAGACGTTGAGTTTTTGAACATTAATGGACTGAAGTGCGCTGTATAACGTCGATGTCTTTCCGCTCCCGGTTGGCCCTGTGACAATAATAAGCCCCTGAGTCCTTGATAATGCCTGCTCGAAGCATTGATACTGGCACTCTAACAGTCCTGTATCTGCCAACGGTAAAATGTGTTCTGAAGATTTTAGGCAGCGCAGTACCAATTTTTCACCACCGAGGGCTGAACAGCAATTCAACCGAAACTCAAAGTTCTGATGGGTCGCTTTGTGTGCGACCGTTAAGCGGCCATCTTGCGGTATTGGTTGTTCGGTCAGATCGAGATCAGCCAGTACTTTTATTCGAGCAATAACTTGCTTGGCAAAAGACACCTGAAGAGCGTCTTTGGTGTCTAAATCGCCTCCTGAACGCGTCCTCACGCGATAACTGCTCTGGTAAGGCTCTATATGAATATCTGAGCCTCCGTTAAGTGCGCATTCACACAAGAGCTGCTCGACGTAATCGACAGCGGAGTTTTGTAAAGGCTTATAGCCTGAAAGCGGGTGAGAGTTTCTAACAACAAGCACTTTTTTGTCACTGAACAGGCTTAACAGAACGGGCTCAACCGGTTTGCACTGAGGATCCTGCGACAGCAATATCCACTGCTCATCTTCAGCAATCCGTGTTAGCCCGTGTTGTTTTAAAAAGCCCTCATTCTGGTTCGTCTCTGTTAGCTCGCTGTTTGCTAACAAAGCTATATCAACTTCAGCGGTAAGGCAGGTTGCGACGTAACTCATTATTCACCAATACCTTGCTGGCAGCCGCTAACAACACTTCGGCTTTGCTGATAGTCAGAGCAGCCGACGTTCCATTCCAAATGGGTGTTCGACGGAACTGGGGTCAATTCAACGGACAATGGTTGTTCATCTATGGTTACAGAGGCTAATTGAAGGCTAATACGAGCGTCCTCACCAATGCTGAGACTGGCTACGTCATCCGGTAGCGGCGTCGGCACATTGGGCAGACCGTTTTGGCCTGGTTGGGCACAGTCTGAAAGTTGCCCTTCGGTTTGCCAGCATAGCGCAATGGATAGCTGGAATGGTTGAGCATGTGCTAACGCTTTAGTGACTTTCGCTTGCTGTGTGTAATGGGTGTAGGAGGGAACAGCAATGGCCGACAATATCGCTATGATAGCAACCACCACCATCATTTCTATAAGACTAAAACCGTTGTACTGAGTATTTGCATCCTGCATAAGACAGCTCCTGATAAAAAGTCAGGAAACTGTCGTCTATTAAGCAGAATTTGTCGAATGTATTTATTTGTAAGTTATTGACGAATTTAGGAAATTCGCATTGAAAGATCAATGGCTTGAATGTTTTTGGTCAGTGCGCCAGAGGAAATAAAATCGACGCCGGTGGTAGCTAACTCAGCCAAACGTTCGTCAGTAATGTTACCGGATACTTCCAGCTTGGCTTTATGTTCAGCCTTATTATTGGTCGCAACTGCCGACTCAATATCGGCTAAACTGAAGTTGTCCAGCATAATAATGTCAGCTTCGGCTGTCAGTGCTTGCTCAAACTCGTCTAAGTTTTCAACTTCCACCTCAACGGTTTTTCCGGGGTTAAGCTGCTTGGCTTTTTTGACTGCCTGCTCGATACCGCCGCAGGCAAAAATATGGTTTTCTTTAATTAAATAAGCGTCGTACAAGCCAATACGATGGTTTGCCCCGCCGCCACAGCGAACCGCAAACTTCTGTGCCAGACGCATGCCAGGAAGCGTTTTACGGGTATCCAGCAGTGTCGTATTGGTGCCTTCCAGAAGTCGGCTGTATTGGTGCGTTAACGTTGCGGTTGCTGACAAAGTCTGCAAAAAGTTCAAGGCAGTACGTTCGCCAGTGAGTAACACACGGCTTGGGCCTTCTAAATCACACAGCGTCGTATTCGGCTCGACCAAGTCACCATCTTTAACATGCCAGCTCAGAGACACTTCTTGACCGAGTTGTCTAAACACCTCGTTGACCCATTCCACACCACATATAACCGCTTTGTCGCGAGTGATAATGGTCGCTTTAGAATGGCTGGTAGGGCTAATTAACTGGGCGGTAATGTCCAGGCTGGCATCTTTTTCCGACAAATCTTCGACCAGTGCGTTACGAACACCTTCCTGAATGGCGAGTTGCAATTCGTGCTGACTCATATTGGCTTTACCTTTTTACAGACAATACGGATACTAGGGGGCAAACTTTACCGTTTTGTTGAGCCTGTGAAAAGCGAACAACTGAAAAACCATAAAATAACTCACGCTATACAGCATGCGTCGCCGCACTTTGACGAGCGGCCTGACGAGTCTGACATCAGTCTGCTGGTGATTCATTGTATCAGCTTGCCCGAGGGTGAGTATGGCACGCCTTATGTCAAAGACCTGTTTATGGGGGAGCTACAGATCAATGCACACCCAGACTTTGCGCCTTTAGAAGGGCTGCGAGTGTCAGCGCATTGCGTCATTCGCCGGGACGGCACGTTAGAGCAATACGTACCTTTCGATAAGCGCGCCTGGCATGCCGGACAATCACGTTACTGTGGTCGCAAACGCTGCAACGACTTTAGTATTGGCATTGAACTAGAAGGCACCGACCAGAGTGCCTATACTGATAAGCAATATCAGTGTTTGGTGGAGGTGACGGAGCTTTTATTGACGCACTATCCAAAACTGAACCGGCGACGCATTATTGGACATGAACACATAGCGCCTGGCAGAAAGACAGACCCGGGCAGCGGTTTTGACTGGCCGAGATATTTGAATCAATTATAAGGAGCATTTGATGGTTCTCATCGCGTTGCTAATTGCATTGAGTATTGAACGGCTTTACCACAGCCCTGACGCTTTGCATTGGCAGTTTTACCTGAGTCGTTGGCAGCATTGGAGTGCTTCAAAGCTGAGCGATGAAAAATGGCAAAGTGCTCCGGCAACCTTTTTGAGAACCATAGCACCTGCACTTTTTGTAGGGCTGTTAATACAGTTGCTCGATAATTTGTTGGTAACCTTTTTAGTGAGCATTGCCGCTTTATTGTTAGCGATAAACTGTGAGCCTGCCCGAGTTTCCTATAAAACCTATTTAAAAGCCGCAAACCGAGGTGACGATGAAACATGCCAGGAATACCAGCGTGCGTTATCACAATATGCGGGACTGGGTGAAAAGACATCCGTTAATCAGTCTCTGATTTGGATGAATTACCGGCATTATTTAGCGGTGATGTTTTACTTTGTGTTATTTGGAAGTTTTGGCGCGCTGCTTTACGCGACGTTTCGAATAGCCGCTGACACTGAAAATAACTCAGAATCACAAGATAATTCAAAGTCTTACTGGTCAAGACTGCTATGGTTCGCTGATTGGGTACCGGCGCGTTTGGCTGCTTTTGGGTTATTAATTGTTGGACACTTTTCACGGGCGTTCCCGGTTTGGGTCAAGCACAGTCTGAACCCGCAGGCCGAACCGGATAAACTGCTTTTTAATGTCGCCTGCAAAGCAGAAGACAGCCCTCAGCACCCCGACGACAGGACCGAGCACATTGCTTGCCAGTTGCGTTTAATGCGTCGCCAGCAGATTTTCTGGGTGTGTGTTATTGCCGCGCTTACGTTGTGGGGAACGGTTAATTAAATAGTAAAATAAAGTTTCCTGATAAAGGTTCTTACGATAGCGGAAGGAGCCAATCTTTGATTGGCTCCAAAATGAGCTAAAAGAGAAATAATCATAAAAGAGTAATCCACACAAACACAAAAGTTACTTAAATTTAGTCCATTGAATAATCAAAAAAATCTCTCTGTTTGCCCTTTCTCCCTCTTCTAATACTTCATCAGAGTCTTCCAATAATAATTTCGCAGATCACACTATTCACTTCTGGATTATTATGATGTATAAAAAGTGTTATATATGATAAGGGCGATTTATGATTTTTTATTCTCGGAAACCTATCGTTATTTTAGGTATAACTATTGCTATTTTTTCTAGTCTCCCGGTTTTTGCTCAGGAGACAACTGAAGCCGATGAAAAGGTAAAGGCGTTTGCGATAGATTTGCCAGGGGGAAACCCGACAGTCCCTCCATCAGTAAGACCTGTCACTGTACCGTCAACGAGCAACGGCGACTTTACTATTTCATGGAGTAACGTTGGAGCGCAGTCCTATGAAATTTATATGAGTCCAAATGGTGGTTCGAGCTATGGTAAAATCCAGACTTTAGGATCTGGGTATTCAAACTATTCTGTCAATAATTACGAAGCAGGAACGTATCGGTTTCGCGTAACGGCCTGTAACAGTTCTAATCGATACTATTGTAGTCATACCTACAGCAATAATGTCACCGTCACGCTGCCAAAGTATACCGTGTCTGCCAGAGTAGATGGGGGAGGCGGTTCTGTTTCACCTGCTACGCAGTCAATTCAGAAAGGTAAAAGAACAACCATTAACGTTAGCAAAAATACAGGTTATGAGATCCATTCTATTACAGGATGTAATGGTAGTCTGAGTGGCGGAACTTATACAACAGGCAAGATCACATCCAATTGTTCGGTTACCGCACGTTTTAAAAAGAAAACCTTTTCTGCAACTTCCATAATCAAGGTTGAAAATGGCGACATCAGTCCTCTTGCAAGAACAATAGAATACCAAAAAACTGGAAAATTCACTCTGACTCCCGACTCTGGCTATCGCAGTTCCTCCGTAATTGGGTGCCCTGGTCAGCTCAATGGCAATACTTTTACGACCGCTCCTATGACGGCGTCATGTTATTTAAATCCGCAGTTTGTCAAAGTATTTAGTGTTACTACTGAAGCCAGCGCTGGGGGGAGAATAGATCCAGTCTCAAGGGTGGTCGATTCAGGGATGGAAGCTGAGTTCACTATCATTCCCGATTTGGGATATGAAACCCAAAGTGTATCGGGATGTTTTGGCGAGTATAGCAAACCCGTTTATACAACAACGCCCGTTAGTAGTGCATGCACAGTTAAGGCTAAGTTTGTGAAAAAGACCTATGATGTTAATACTAATATCGGCACTGGTGGAAAAGTTAGACCTGAGCATGCAGTGGTTGATGCCGGAGATAGATTATCACTCACTATTTCCCCCGATATTGGCTACAAAATTTCGGAGGTTAATGGGTGTGGCGTGACATTTAATGGAACAGCTTATACCACCACAGAGATGACGGTCGATTGCACAGTTAATGCTACATTTGAGAAAATAGATTACGAAATAAGTACGATTGTCGAGGGCTCAGGAGGCATTGTTAGCCCGTCCCAAGCTATATTAAATTATGGTGAAAAACAGACCTTTCATATAATTGCAAATAGCGGCTACCGAGTTTTGTCAACCCATGGTTGCCATGGTTCTTTACATGAAGGCAACTTATTTGAAACCGGAGCTATTACCGAGGATTGCAGCGTTACATCAACGTTTCAAAAAACTTACCAAGTTAAAACAAATACAAGTGTAGGAGGAAGTGTTATGCCACTAAAGAGAATCGTCGATTCTGGTGGTAAAGCCTCTCTCACAATAGTACCCGCCTTAGGTTATAGCATTTTGTCCGCAAATGGTTGCAAGGGGGAGCTTAGTGGCAACGTTTTTACAACGAGTGAAATAAATTCTGATTGCTTAGTCAATGTGACTTTTAAATTAGATACAACGGAGCGTCGGGTTGTTTTTATCCATACCGATTTACAAGGCTCTGTGGCAGCCGAGTCGGATGAAAACGGCAATGTTCACTAACCGGTCGCAAGCAAAGGATTTGTCAATGAGTCATTATTACCACAAAAAGTTTAGTCTGGCATTATTAGTGTTATTACCTCTTGCTGGTCATGCGAGTGATGATCAAGAAACACTTCGATCGCCTGCTGTAGTGGAAACACATATGCTGAGTCGTGCTATTCATTTTAGCCACAACCAGAATACGGCTGATTCATCAGCACAAAATGTCACAACTTCAGCAGCGAATATTGATTCTCCCGGTGGGACAAACTCGAATTTAGAGCCGTACCAGGCGAAAAGTATTATCCCAAAACTGAAGGTTAACGAGTCGGTCACACCGGATACCACGGACTTACTTGGTGAAAAAATTGATTTAAACACAGGCTCCGTTAGTTTTCATCAAGCCGATATTCGCCTTCCAGGGAATTCAGCGCTAGAAGTTGCCATTCGCCGCGTTTACCGGGGCAATTACTGGCAGTTTCAAAACTCAGCTGAATTTGGTGACTGGAAACTCAGCATTCCTAATATCAGCACGACGCTAATGACCAAACCGGGCTATATTTCCGGAGCCTGGGGGCAGGGTCAAGAGTGCAGCGGATCGTTAAATCCTGGGGCGTTTTATGCAGGAGGAGAACTACTGGAGAGTTATCAGTATTGGAATGGTGACTCGCTGAATGTGCCGGGACAAACCAATGAAAAGTTACTTGTTCCATCTTCCCATCTGCTCACAAGTAGTGAAGTAGGAACTTACCAACGGGTAACGAAAAGCAATTGGCGAATTTCTTGTTTTGATCGATACGATGAAAATAATGTCGTTGTGGGCGAAGGGTTTAGCGCTGAAGCTCCCAATGGAGATACTTACACGTTTGATCAGCTTCGTCTGGTTGAAGCAAAGCCATCAGGCAATAAAACGTGGGGCGGAGTGGTTAAGTATAATGCGTTTATGCTGGTCTCGAAGGTTGTCGATCGCTTCGGGAACTGGGTACGTTATCACTATAGTGATGATGGTTATTTAACCCGTATTACGGCAAATGACGGACGTACTATAACGCTTGAATACAATGATCCCGGTTATCCGCACTTAGTTACCTCGATAACAGCCAATAACCGTGAATGGGAATATAACTATGTAAACGAATACTCCGATCGGCAATTGCGGAATGTTATTTTGCCTAATGGGCAATCATGGACTTATACGTTGGCACCAATTTCAAAGCATGAGCCTAACCCGGGTAATGAAAGCCTGCTTTTTTGTGGACGAACGCCCGACAGCAGTCAGTATAAAGGAACGATTATTCACCCAAATGGTATGACAGGTGAGTTTTATGTTCAGGAAGTCATTCATGGTGAAACCAACGTTCTGCATTATCCGAATCAGTCGGGCAATATTCCTGAGTGTTTTTCTACGATGTCTCTGGTCAGTAAAAGCTTATCAGGTGATGGACTGGATACGGAACTTACCTGGCATTATGACTATTCACAAAACATAGGAACATTCAGTACGGACACAACGGCTCCGAGTGAAGCCCGCCTTAAACATAATAATTTACCTTACGGTGTTGATGCGGTTAATAACAAAACTACAACGATTACCGCACCGGACGGAAGTAAATCCCGATATTTTTATAATCGTGACTGGTCTTCAGCATCAGAAGGTTCGTTAACAGCGGTACAGAATTTTGATACCGATGGTTTTTCGCTCTTAAAAAGCAAAATCCTCGATTATCAGAAGAGTCCCTCTATTGGGTCGACTCATATGAACTCTTCTAAAACAAACAGCAGGCCACACAGGTACCGGCTCGATTTAGTCAGTGAAAATATAGTGACAACCCATTCGGACGGCGAGACTCATTATCTGACAGAGTACTCGGATTATAACCTTTATGGGAAACCCGGACTTAAAAAAGAGTCGGGTCCGTCAGGAACCAAGTATACAAAGTTCGAGTTTATTAATGATCGCGCGAACTGGACACTGAACTTACCGACCAAAGTTTCAATTAGCGCAAACGGCAGTTCATATAGCCCGATAAGAGAAAAAACATACAAGAGCCTCTCTCAGAGTAATGAGGGGGTGAGTTATGATGTGCTTGTTCCTCATCAGAATAAGGTTTATGGGACCTGGCGCTCGCGTTATTCTTCGTATCACTCCGATGGAAATGTGAAAGAAATTGAATACAATCAGCCCTTAATTAAAAGTGATGGACAGACATTCTCGTCAGAGTTTCGTTATAAAATTCTCAGTGCCTACCGCCGCGGTCAACCGCAGCATATCACGGTTCCTTCCCGTTACAGTAGCTCAGACACGATGAGTGCAAGCCGGGTGGTTGATGATAATGGGTGGGTAACGAATGTGACCGACTTTAACGGAAACTCGTATGGATACGGTTACGACGTGCTTGGGCGGCTTCTGTTTATTGATTTTCCAAACGATGCGAATCAATGGCTCGACACCTACTTTCAGTGGAGTGATGAGCCGGGCTTTGCCATCACGCGAACCGCGATGCGGTGTGAGCTAAATTCTGCCCGGACAGGGTGTGGAGGAAGCGTTACCAGCTCAAGTGAGTTACGGTTTGACGCATTGATGCGCAATATTCTGACTATTAAGACGGATCGTACGACAAATAATCAACGGTATCAGCGCAAAATGTTCGATGCGTATAATCAGGAAACCTTTGTTTCTCATTGGTCTGACTACCGTACGGAACAAAATGGTTTGTCATTCGAATACGATGGCTTGAATCGGATGATAAAGGAAAAACAAAGCGGTCTGGATGGCAAATTTATTGACTATTTGTCAGACAATACAATGCGTCGTACGGACGGGGAAGGCAATGTCACACGGACGCGTTACCGGGCTTTTGGCTCACCCTCGTATGAGCAGGCCGTAGTCATCAATTCGCCGGAAAACGTACGCACAGAGCTCTCTGTCAATATTTTTGGTGATATTACAGCCATTACTCAAAGTGGTCCGTTAGCCGCTTCTCAGACTGAATACCGGGCCTACGATGAGAGCCATAACCTCTGTAAAGTCTCCCGGGCGGACGTCGGCGTCAGCGTTTATACTCATAATGCACTGGGAGAGCCCACTTCGCGGGCAGAAGGGGTAGCCAGTGCATCGGTTAATAGTTGCATCAGTAGTGGGGCGGACGACAAGCGCATACAGCAAGTCGCCGATAATGTGGGTGACGTTTGGCAGGTAGACTACCCGGAAGAAGGAGCTTTTCCTTCACCGGATAAAGTCTATAAACGCGACAACAACGGCAATTTGCAGCGCCTTGAAACAGGCTCGGTGATTCAGACGTATTCCTTCAACAGCTTAGGTCAGCCCACAGCCGAAAGCCTCTCCGTTAACAGTCGTGATTATACGGTGCAGTACGGCTATAATCGTCAGGGTGATACCTCCTATTTCACGTACCCGGATGGTTATCAGGTGCACTTCGGGCCCAACGGTTTTGGTGAGCCGACCGGGTCGCGGCGCGTTAAATCGGGCGAGCCGGACTACATTTTTGCCGACGAAGCGAGTTACTATCCGAACGGGATGCTGAGCGGCTTTACCTATGGCAATGGTTTAATTCATGAGATGACACTTGATACCGCCAGGCAAGTTCCCACACGACTGAATGACTCAGGTGATAATGCCACGGCGTTAGATTACCAGTTCGGCTACGATGACAACCTTAATATTGTTTATCAGCATAACCTTGTGAATAGCGACTATACGTTAACCCAGCTGGCTTATGATGGCCTGGATCGGCTACTGTTTGTGAATGGCGGAGCCGGAGTCGGCACCTCGGAGTTAACCTATGACGGGCTGGGCAATATTCGGTCATACCATCAGTCGCTGTCAGACCGGGAGCTGAATTATCATTACAGTGACTCAACCAACCGATTAAGCGCTGTTGATGGGGCTGGCCCGGCTTATGATGCGTTTACTTACGACGCGCGCGGTAATGTAACTGACAACGGCACACGGTCATTCACTTATAACCGCGCCAACCAATTGGTGCAGTCCGGCGACATCCGTTACCGCTATGACGGGCATAACCGGCGGGTGATGGAAACCCGTAACGGCAGCCACCGTTACAGCTTTTACCGGTTAGACGGCACGCTGGTGTATCGGGAAACCGAGGCTGGTAGTATCAATTACGTCTACCTAGGCGATAAACTCATTGCCAAAGACGGTTATATTCCAGAAGACAGCGGTACGCAGCATTACCAGCCTTTTGGTGAGAGTATCGAAGGCGCGGTTGATGATGTCGGGTACACGGGTCACCGTTTTGATGCCGATACCGGTTTAGTTTATATGCAGGCACGATACTATGATCCAGTGATTGGGCGGTTTTATTCGAATGATCCGGTTGGATTTAAAGGTGTCCATAGCTTTAATCGGTATGCTTACGCAAATAATAATCCGTACAAGTATATTGATCCCGACGGAAGAGAAGTGAAACTTCAGTGGCATGAAGTTTCTATAGCAGGCATAGGGTCAGGAAAAAATCATTCTTTGTTGACTATCATACCGAATGAGCCAAGCCACTTTAATAATGCAAAAAGGATATCTTCCATAGGTCAGTTGACTAATTCTCAGGGACAGAAATATGGGACGATGGGGGCTGGCCCAAATGGGTCATGGAATTTAGAGAGTAACTACAACAGATCGAGCGATGCGGCTGAACATACTGGCGGAATAACTATTACTCCACCTAATGGAATGTCAGAAAATGATTTCGTTGATAATCTAATGCAGCTGGATGCTAACTATCAAGATAATTTGGAATACTCGTTTGATCCCAACGGTAGTGATACGTTTAATTCAAATTCATATGTTTCCGGTTTACTCAATGCAGCCGGTGTGGATATGACCAATATAAAAGTTCCAGAAGGCCAAGGTTTTGACAAGCCAGTTCCAAAAGAAAAATTTGAGAAAAAACAATAATGATTAAACTTCTAAAGCATTTCTTTTTAACATGCACAGTGATAAGTCTTGGAGCTTCCGTACTTATTGAGTCGTTTGACTTGCAATATGATGATGGTAGTTTTGGAGGGGTACTTTTTTTTATCTCTTTTATTACTGGCTTTATTCGATTTCTAGTGCAAGACATTTTGAGCTTTATTTCTATAAATATACAAGGGGTGTTTATTGAGTCAATATTGTCAGTGTTCTTGGCGATATTCTTAGATTTTTGTATGCGTATCGTAGTTCATAGGTATTGTAAGCGAAAAACGATTCATCCATAGTAAAGATGGCTCTTTGAATCCAAAGCCTCGCCCTCGCGGGGCTTTGTTTTTTTGCTCACATCAAGACAAGTCGTAGCTGTTCACTATTCAGATGTGACGGTGCAAGGTTTCTTATCAATGCCATGCTTGGTGGTGACCTCTCCCCCAAAAATAGGACCATGACATCGATGAGATTTCCATTAAAATGGGTCAAGTGGAGATCTCGATATGAAAAAACGTTACAGCGAAGAGCAAATCATCAAGGCCATCAAAGAGCATGAGGCCGGTGCAAAAGTTGACGAAATTTGTCGTCGCATGGGCATTTCCAGCGGCACGTTTTATAACTGGCGTAGTAAATACGCCGGAATGGAAGTGAATGAGGCCAAGCGTTTAAAAGAGCTTGAGTCTGAGAATAGCAAGCTTAAAAAGCTACTGGCGGAGAAAATGCTTGAGACAGAAGCCTTAAAGGACGTCGTCTCAAAAAAGTGGTGAAGCCCGCCAGCAAGAAGCGTGTCGTAGAGCACTTAATCTCTGCGTATAAGCTAAGCGAGCGCCTTGCGTGCAAGTTGGTCGGGCTGAGCCGAACAGCGTACCGATATAAGCCAAAGCAACGAGATGACGAGCGGGTAACAACTCGCCTAAAGGAGCTTGCCGTGGAATATCCACGGTATGGCTATTTACTGCTGCATGGGCTGCTTAAGCGCGAGGGGCTTGTAAAGAATAAGAAGCGAACCTATCGCCTTTATACCGAACAAGGGCTTCAGGTTCGGACCAAGAAACGTAAAAAGCTGACACGACCGCGTGTCGTTATGGACGCACCGCAGTGCGTATTTCGGTCTATCCGGACAGCGATTCCGGCATCATTCGGACAAGCGTTCCGGTGTCGTCCGGACAAGTTAATTCTCACCTCGCATGATT
>NZ_FNCB01000024.1 GCF_900100855.1 Idiomarina zobellii | reverse complement strand
TGGGCGACACTCTCAGCGTATTTTAAATACCCCGACTATGTTCGGACCGTTATCTACACAACCAATGCCGTTGAGGCGGTACACCGCCAGTTCAGAAAACTGACCAAAACCAAAGGCGGTTTTAGCAATGAAGGTAGCTTGCTTAAGCTGCTGTACGCGGGTATGTTAAAAGCAACTGAGCGCTGGTCGCACCCGGTGCAGAACTGGAATCTGACACTGTCTCAGCTAACCATCCACTTTGAAGGTCGACTGGATGGCCACATAGATTTATGAAAACTTGGCTGACACAGAATATTGAACACTCTCGTGAGCGACCATGGTCGACCTTTATTTTGGTAGCTAGTTTTTCTAGCACCAAATACTCTTACAGCCCTCGGAAAATCGGCAATAGCTTCAGATCTTAATCTCAATAAATAGTCATGAGCTCCTTTGATAGCTCTTAATCTTATGCTCTCTTTTTTAGAACAGAGCTCAACATAAAACAATTCATCAGGTGTAAGACCTTGCACTTCCTCACGTGTGAAAATAGTTCTTAGATGAAATTCATCTCCAAACTTTTCACCCATTATTCGCCCATTAAGCTCTTCATTTGTAAATGCTGCTTTTGGAAATTCTCCGTTAACGAGAGGGAAAATAATACCTAAGGAAGCTTTTCTAGCTCCAGGAATCGACTTTAACAACTCATCTATTCTTGTTTTGTTAATCAAGTTTTACCCCGAAATAATTAGTAAATCTAACTCCATGCTCTGCGGCAAATTTGGAGCGTAGCGCAAAATTTGTCCGACAGCAGCACTTTGTTAGGCATTGCTCTCTCTCACTTGTGACAGACATAGCATTACATGCATAACTCTGTCTGCAATTGAATAATTAAATGCACCCGCTGGGCTAATTCCATGGCATTCGTCATTTCTCACATTCCACCCTCTTTGGTCAGTGAGCAGCATTCTGAAATAGAAAGACGTGTCTGCACCAAAACAATTTTCAACACTTTCATCTCTGAGCAGGTCATCAAACGTTCTCAACTGCAAACCACCCTGCCGATTCCTTCTCAACGTTGCACCACCCATTAACTCAACTAGTGTTCTGATCGCAGCTTCTGCCTGGGGAACCAGAATATGGATTGCGGACATATAATCTTCTTCCAAATAAGATTTTACGCCTTTTTGCACGATATCCTTTTTTGAATCTTCAAATATCTGTGACTTCAGAATAAAGCTCGTTACGTCATCTGCACTCATCCCATAAACCTCTAAGGCTTTGTTAAATGAGTGCCTGAGAAAGAATGAGTCAAACCCCATATTCTGGGAAAGCTGATGAATAACATTTCCTTCTAAATCGTTTTCAATGCTACCAATAGTTGCTACAGGCCTACCTTTATGGTCTTGCAGAGTTTTGGTAAATAAATAGGTTAGCGGGTGATTCTTGGCCAGTTCCAGTACTTGTTGCTGCACCTGAGCCTTTTTAGGGAGAAACTGTATTGCAATCCTATTGAGGGTCTTTTCAAGGCCACCGCTAGTCATAGAATCCAGATAGGCATCGAGCTTTTCTCTAGGTATTTCCATGCTGTGAGAAAACCCTTGCATGCTTTCTGCAACTCCCGGACCAACCTCCGAAATTTTCTTTGAAACTCTTTCCGCGCCCTCTTTCATGTTAAAGCTGATATAGACATCATGTACGTGCTGAAGCCAAGATGAAGCCTGCATTGCTGCCAAACCTTCACACGCATCCTCAAAACAACGTCCAACAACATCAACTACTCTGGTTACCTCAGCGTCCATTCCTTTGCTGCGATAATAGGTGGCCAGCGGAATACCTGCTGACTCACAAACCCAAGGGGAGCAATCTTTAGAAACTCTTTCCAATCGAGACTCAAGATCCTCTATTAGTTTTTTCTCTTGAGCTTCAGACAAACTCCTACATTTACCTAATACGAAAAGATCGAAGCAAAACCCCCAGAGGCCCGCCTTGTTATCTTCTGCAATTCTGTCTTCAAGGTTAATGGCACTCTCAATGCAATTTTTTATCAAATCAGAGTTATTTAAAGCGGAAGCCACTCTATACGCTCTTGTGACTTTCGTAATAGTTTCAGTTGGATGCTCGCATAGATCGTTATCGGTGACGTCAAGAAGGGCATTTACATAATCGATAGCAATTTTGTAGTCAGGCTTTTTGCCAATGGCAGCTTCTGAAAGATCCCACACAAGCCCGGAATAGCGAGCTTTCATTATCGGATTTTTGGTATTTTGTGATCGGGTTATCCAATGCTCAACGACGTTGTCGTTAACCAAGGAAAGACTCGGGCTTTCGTAGGCCTTACCATCATCGCCAACCCATACCATCATCGGGCCATAATATGTGCCCCAGCCATTCTGTTTATCCAAGTAATCCTCACAAAACCCAAACGCAAGTCTTTCGGCAATAGCTTCTGGGCTTTGATCTTCTTCTGTAGCCTTATTGATCTTGGAGGAAATCGCATGCTCGCTAGTTTTCTCTTTTGACTGCTCCATCTGATCCATAAGTCGGGCTAGCTCATCATTCATCATGGCTCCTTACTTTGATTGCCTAACGTCTAAGCTAAGCGGCGCGGCGTTAGCCGCGTCCGGTGGAGGCCCGAAGGGCCGGAGCGTACTTGAGCGATTTGTTAGGTTGCAGATAGCCAACCTGCCAAAAATGCAATGGCAAGTGCTGCAGCACCTATGAGCAACGCCCACATAACGCCCTTTGGTTGGCCGAGGTTTACCGTCCAACCCAGGATTGGAAACGGCTTAGGTACCCAGCTCCTCGAGTCCTTTTTACTGAAGTAGATTCCCAGCCATCGTGGCGGAGACCAATTTGTCGAATCATTCCACTCAGTGTTGTTGATGTCGTCTTGGTCCATAGCTTCTCCTCAAGGCTATTTTTTCGTGCAACCTAACATTTATATATTGTGCGTGCTCACTTTGTAACTCGTTGAATTAGTCCAAAAAGTCCGATGGTCCGTTCCTCGCTTATAGCAGACCTTACATTATCGCCTAAACATCAATTCGCCGGACTCAACAGAACTTAACCAACCACTACTGGTATCGTTTCAATCTCATGGGACTCAATTTGCTTTAACGCTTCGTTAGCATCGATATAGAAGAATTCTTTGCGTTTATTAATGAGATTAACCCGCTTGTCGTCAAACACTTTATGAACGTCAGACTCTAATCTTGGTGCGTCCTCACAATAGAAGAAACCATGCACATCGAAAGTGTCTGGTACTGAAGCATCCCCCAATTCGCGGACTCGCTCATTCGGGTCGGCACGACGGGTCATTCCGATCTTCACAACCCCCTCACCGAATGAATTAACATTCGATATGACATAAACAAAACCTGCTCTGGTCTGCTGTGCCATCGATACCGCTCTTTGCTCGCGACTTTTAAGCTCCTCAAGCTCTTTCTGATGCATTTCCAGCTCTTGCCGTTGTGCCTCGGTCATACCGTCTAACTTAGCCAGCTCTTTTGCGACAAGCTTTTCCATGCGCTCTCTGTCTTTTTTGGCCTTCTCAGCTGCCGCCTTTATCTTTTGCTCTTCTCGCTCAGCTTCACGCTCTAAACGGCGTTCTTCGCGCTCTTCTTCCTTCTTCAATGTCTTTAGCTCGGATATTTCGAAACTCAAATTGAGCTCTTTAAGACGAAGCTCTAGATATTCTTTGTCTATGAATGTCTTAACCAATTGCCCGCGGTCATTAATCTCTTTGAAAGCTCGTCTCACTCGCTCATTAAGTCGTCCGATATTATTCCAATTAGCCAACGCAATGGCTGATTTCACCTCATTATCAAAACACCTTAGGCGCAGCCGTATCTCACGATTAAAAAGCGTCTTAACACCCGCCTTGCGACCATTTATGGTTATGTCATTCCCCATATAGCAGACGCACGCACGCTTGGCCTTCACCATCGCTTTTATTGCGTCTTTCACACTTGATAGCCGGCTCTGTAAGTCATCAATATCGTCCGTGCTATGTGTTACTTGCATTAGCGAGTCGTCAACTGTACCTGCGCCAATGTCATATTGCGCTATTACCCGGCGGTTCGACTCTAACTCTTGCTTTCGACGGGCATACTGTGTTTGTAAATCTCGGTATTCGCGCTCAACCTCATCAAGCTCAGCCTGACCTTTATCAACCTCAGAAAATACCGCAGACAGCCGCATATAATCTTCCACAACCGATGCCGCCCGACGATGAGCTTTAATCGCAAAATAGGCACTTAAACCAAGTGCCAGTATGGTGCCCCCCCAAATAATTAGCGCTGCCATCATATTGCCTCCGGTAGAGCTGAGTCTTCACGTTCTTTACGTGCACGCTTTGCCTGTTTCATAGCGTTTCGCATCAACTCCGACTCATGGTATTCCTTAGCCTCTGCTGTCAGGTACCAGTCCGTATCAATTCCCTTTTCCTCTATAACTGATCGCACCTCTTCCGGTGACACGCGGAAAAACTCTTTACGGAAATTTTCGGTGTTTACCCGTCGATCATTAAAGACATCATGTAATGTCTTTTCTAATGCAGGAGCATCCTCAACAAAAGCCAGCGCATGAACGTCAAATCGGAACGGCACTGATGCATCTCCAAGCTCTCTCACCCTATCCATTGGCTCTAAACGTCGGGTCATACCAATCTTAACCACACCTTCACCAAAGCTACCTTCATTTGATATGACATAGATATAACCGGCTCGCGTGATCTGCGCTTGTGACATCGCCCGAGTTTGCTTTTCTTCTAACCGCGCTTTCTCCGCCTTGATATCTTCAATCATCCGCTCTAGTCGTGCCCGCTCAGCGCCAGCCAGTTCCTCTGCTTTTTTCTGCGCTTTAAGTAACTCACTATCTCGTGATGCAATCTCTTCAGACAATTCCTCAGAATCATCCCCCGAACTTTGCTGAGAGCGCAATAATTCTCTCTGCCGCTTACGCTCCTGCTTCAGCTCTTCACGATGCTCAAGCTCTGCATGCCAGCACCTAAGCTCATCTTCTTTGAGCAATGCATAACGCCGCGATACCTGAACGCCCGTTGTCTCACCGAGTTTGGAAAGCTGGTCAACCAACCGTTCAAGCTTGTCCACGGCTTTATCGAACGTCGCCGCTCGCATTTGTCGTCTTATCACTTCAAACTCTGCATTAAACGCATCGAGCAGTAACTGACGATAATCTTTTATCATCCGGTCCCCGTCCTTGCGGCTTCCCATCCAGTCCCATTGAGTAAAAGAATTAGTAGCCAAGCCCGCGCTAATACACTCAAACTGCTCTTCTCGACACTTGCGAATATTCTTTTTTAACTCTTCACTATCATCGAATCGAAAAATAGGAGGCACCAAACCCACTTCAATCCGATTTAGCTGCGCTGTTGTGGGCTCAATCGCTTTCTCAAGTTTATCCAAGTAATCACGACCCACACGCTGCTTCTCCTCAAAGTCTGCTTTTTCCTGACGCTGTTTAGAAAGAAGCTCATCAACTGATTGTTCCGATAACATCGACTCTCGCTGCGAGATATATTCCAGGCGTGCTCGGTATTTTTTATTTTGGGAGATACCATAAAAAACTATGATGATCGTGGCGGCAACAAGGCCTAACGGTGAGTACGCTACTATGCTATCCATCGCACTTTGTCCCTTTAGCGGTTAATCAGGAAAGACTCTTTATAACATGGTTAAAAATTAAGCCAAGTTGAAAGTTACACACTGTATCGGAGATTTCAACGTGGCTAGCAGACGTTGCGTATTTTTAGTCCGTTACCGCCTTTTTCTTCCGCTTACCATTTTGCTCTGTTAATATGCTCACATCGCTAGCCTCTCACACTTGGCAATCGGAGCCGCAATGTCATGCTAAGCGATACTTCCTAGCCACCGTCACCGGTGGCTTTTTTGTTTCTCTGCCACACGCATCCGAGTTCTCGACCGCATAGTGGCTGTAAATCCAACAGAAAATGCTATTCTAAGTACTTGGTAACCTGGTTGGAGTATTTGATGGGCGACGAGTCATTATTAATTTGGGTAGCGGTGATGCCGGTCGTGATGCTGGGTATTCACTTGCTTGTCACCTATATTCAAAGCAAGAAGAAAGGCTCTGAGTGAGCTTTCACTGTGAGGCACTCAAATGCACCACGAACACTACATCCCCAAGACTGCGCAACAGCCTTTAAAGCTGACTTTAAAGCAAAAGCTAGGACTACCTGAAGACTACCCGGCAATGGGCGATGCTATCGTGCAAGGTTTCACTTTTGGCGTTGTCGCTTCTCTTGCGCACGAAACGGAGCTGTCAGAAACTGAGATATTGAATGCGCTTAACCTTCCTGACCGGAATAAGGTACAAAAAAGAAAGCGCAGACGCTTTACCAGGGTAGAAAGCAACCGTATTTATGCGTTAATCGAAGCCATAGAGGCCTCTGAGTCCCTTTTTGAGGGCAAGGTATGCGCTGCTATTAACTGGCTTAAAAAGCCTTGTAAAAGGCTCGGTGGGCGCTCACCTATCGAAAACCTGAACTCATTCTTCGAGTTTCAGCAAGTAATCTCTGTTATCCATCGCTTGGAGTACGGTGTTTTCAATTAGCGGCAAAGGTTAACGTTGCGGACTAACATCATGCCAGCCCGCAATAATGTTTAAGCGGAACAATTAAGACTGACTATTCCTCTTCCTCGGCTTCCCAGCCTCCACCGTACTCGTCGTGATTTGGGTTCAACTGGTTAGCATGGTTGTCCAAACTATCCCAGTAGGCGTCATTGTTTGGGTTCATTGAATCTGAACGGTCATCATTTGATGTTCTGGCCATTTTTTTGTCCTCTAAGTCTTAAGTTAGTTAATTTGCTGAAACAGCAAAGAGGATGTTTTCATGGCAACTCGTCGATGAGGAGGACATCTGAATGGAATTTTAAAATTTCGCTGAATCAGTCAGTGAATTGCTCATAAATTCTGGGGTAAACGGCAAACACTTTTTCAATATCCGTGGGCGTGCCATTGTCATTGAGCATCGCCACTTGCTTTTTCGTCATCACTTCACAGAATATAGCAACCAACTCAACCGGCTGCATGGGGGCTTGTCTTAATTCGGTATCGAGGACGCGGAAATTACTCTCATAGTTTTTTCTGTTTAACCGGGTCTTACCCGCGCGAATTCTTTTTACTGATTTTTCGACAGCAGCTTTCGGGTCATCACCTTCTTTCGAATAAAAAGTGCATTTCGCTTCCGTTATTTTTTCATAAAACGAACCCCAACTTTCTTCAGTGCCAACGCATTTTTGTTTTATCGCTGCTACATATCGCTCATTACTCAATATCAATTTATTGTTTTCGGCAACAGGCAAAAACATTTTCATCATGGCTGGCTCTGGAAAGCGCTCATCAAAACCTGCCGTGGTTACACGAAGAAACTTTTCGAAAAAGGCAAGCCACAAAAGTATTTTTCTGGTTTCGAATTCAGCGCTGCTTTCCCAATCGCCACCAATCCATTTTTCGATATGAGACAAAACGCTAAGCGAATCTTTTTGTTGCAGATAAACCGCAACCGCCACTTTCTCATCGGCTAAAAATTCATTGAGTTTTTCAAATTGCAGATCAGGCTGCCTCGATAAAAATACATTCAGAACAATTTCTAAAAGCCACCAGGCACCCAGAGTTTCCTTTTTATCAGGCGTTTCAGAATCAATCCACGTACTTTCAAGTTCCGGCGCATACTTCAAACTCAACGTTTTAAATTTTTCAGGCGTTACCGATTCTCGATTCGAGCTAAGCAATTTAAATAATTGCAGATCAGAAGTAATTGCCGCAGCATTACTTTCGTTTTGCGTTCGCAGAAACTGCATCACCAAATCGCTGAAACTTTCAAACCAACCTGATTCAAACAGAAGTTCACCTGCCATACCCGCCAGTAAGACACCTCTATTGGCAACTGAGTTAATATCCATTTCAACCCTCCTTCGTCACAATCACCCTTGCCTAAGCGCGGCAAAGCAATGCTCACGTTAACGGTATTCTGTACTAAATACCATCTGGTGTACGGCACATTGTGATGGTTCGCAAAACACCTCCGACTTATATGGCCAGCGCAACTTGGCGTACACCAGACTATTAGTACTGCACTTGTTCTCGGTTGTTTGCGTGTTTGCGACTCCCAAAGCGGCACGAGCCTGTCATTGCAAGTCGGTATCAATGACTATGTTTAGTAATAAATACTATCTGTTGTACGGAACCTAGTATGTGGTGACAAAGTGCCTGGTTACCGCAAATTGCCAAAGCGACCTTCTGTACAACAAAGTGGTAACTGATCCTGGTTTTGGACACGTTGATGTCAGAGGATGTTTTCGAAATACAGCTTCTGTCACCACTCTGTTGTACAAATCCCCGCCCTGATACATTTTTAGGCTCTACCACCTAACTGCTTTACATGCACACCAAAATGAACCACACTAAGACGAAAATAACGATAACAAGTGGCCATGGATGATGCTGGAAAAACTCGCTTTTTCGCAAAAACAGCGCTTAGCGTACATCGATTTTTGTTTGCTTTTTAAAGGTTCGATTTACCGCCAGGACTTAATTAAACGATTCGAAGTTGGGTTATCGGCGGGCTCCCGTGACTTTAATCTCTACAAAGAATTAGCACCGCAAAATCTTGAATACGACGTTAAGCAAAAACGTTACTTCCAGACCAGTGAATTTAAACCGCTTTTCGACCATGACGCCAAACGCAGTTTAATTAAATTGGCGAATGATATTTCCGATGGTTTCGACGCCATTGGCGATTTACATTTTCCGGTTGAAGCACCTTCCAGCTTGAACGTTCCGGACATTTTTATTGTGGCTAGAACTGTGCAAGCCATTCTTAATGATCGGGCACTCGAAATTAATTACACATCGCTTAGCAGCGGCTCCGGAAAACGAGAAATTGTACCGCACTCAATTGTTGATAACGGCATGCGCTGGCACGTTCGTGCGTTTGATCGAAAAACCGAAAGTTTTCGCGATTTTGTGTTAACCCGAATTAGTAATGTGAAGCTCATTGGTAATTACGAATTTGGAGAAGACAGCAATTCCGATACCGAATGGCAACGCGCGATTTCTTTGCAATTGGTTCCTCACCCCAACAACGTTAAATTCCCGAAAGCCATTGAAATGGACTATGCCATGAAGAACGGTTTACTTACCATTGATGTTCGTGCTGCCATGGCCGGTTATTTATTACGTCGTTGGAATGTCGATTGCACCGAAGAGGCCACATTAAATGGCCCCGAATATCAATTGTGGTTACGTAACCGCACAAGTTTAATGAACACCAGTAATTTAGCGATAGCGCCGGGCTACGAAAACAATTCGCCCGCCCGCTAAAATTCATTTAAAAGGACGCCGTAAAACATGGACAACACCGAGCAAAAATTCTTAAAACAACTCGATGACAAACTCTGGAAAGCTGCCGATAAACTGCGTGCTAATTTAGATGCCGCCAACTATAAACACGTCGTGCTGGGGCTTATTTTCTTAAAGTACGTATCAGACGCCTTTGAAGAGCGTCAGGAGCAATTACTTGAGCTTTTCAAAACCGACGACGAAGACAACCTTTACTACCTGCCGCGCGATGACTTCGACAGTGACGAAGAGTACCAGGAAGCCTTAACCGAAGAACTGGAAGTGCTCGATTATTACCGTGAAGCCAACGTGTTTTGGGTACCCAAAGCGGCCCGCTGGAGCACATTAAAAGAAAAAGCCGTACTGCCTATTGGTAGTGTTTTGTGGCAGGACGATGCCGGTAACGACGTGAAATTGCGCTCTGTGTCCTGGCTTATCGACAACGCCTTGGAAGAAATCGAGAAAAGTAACAGTAAGCTCAAAGGCATTCTTAACCGTATCAGCCAATATCAGTTAGAAAACGAGAAGCTCATTGGTCTTATTAACACCTTCTCGGACACCTCATTCACCAAACCAGAGCTTGGTGGTGAGCGCCTTAACTTACAAAGCAAGGACATTCTTGGCCACGTTTACGAATATTTCCTGGGGCAGTTCGCACTCGCTGAAGGCAAGCAAGGCGGCCAGTACTACACGCCAAAAAGCATCGTGACGCTAATTGTCGAAATGTTGCAGCCCTATTCCGGTCGTGTGTATGACCCTGCTATGGGCTCTGGCGGATTTTTTGTATCCAGCGATAAGTTCATTGAAGAGCATGCCAAAGAGCAGCACTACGACGCCTCCGAGCAGCGAAAGCATATTTCGGTCTACGGCCAGGAGTCCAACCCGACCACTTGGCGCTTAGCGGCTATGAACATGGCCATACGCGGTATCGACTTTAACTTTGGCAAGAAAAACGCCGACAGCTTTTTAAACGATCAACACGCTGATCTACGCGCAGATTTTGTCATGGCCAACCCACCGTTTAACGTGAAAGACTGGTGGAACGAGTCGCTGGCTGATGACGTTCGCTGGAAGTACGGTACGCCACCTAAAGGTAACGCCAACTTTGCCTGGGTGCAGCATATGCTGCACCATTTGGCACCAACCGGCAGCATGGGTATTTTGCTAGCGAATGGCTCAATGAGCTCGAACACCAATAACGAAGGCGAAATTCGTAAGCGGCTCATTGAAGAAGACTTAGTGGAATGCATGGTTGCCCTGCCCGGTCAGCTATTTACCAATACCCAAATACCGGCGTGTATCTGGTTTTTAACCAAAGACAAAGCCAACGGCATGGTTCGCAACGAGAAAAACCGCGACCGCCGCGGCGAGTTTTTGTTTATTGACGCACGCGAACTTGGCTACATGAAAGACCGTGTATTACGCGACTTTACTAACGACGACATTGCCAAAGTTGCCGATACATTTCACCAATGGCAGCAAGGTGAAGGCTACGAAGACATCGCCGGCTTCTGCAAATCCGTTAACTTAGACGACATTAAAAAGCACGATTTTGTGCTTACCCCAGGCCGCTACGTAGGCGCAAAAGAACAGGAAGACGACGGCGAGCCGTTCAATGAGAAAATGGCACGCCTAACGGCACAGTTAAGCGAGCAGTTTGCCGAAAGCGAGCGCTTGGAGGCTGAGATTAAGCGTAATCTTGGGGGGCTTGGGTATGGGCTCTAAGATACACTATAGGGCACTAGGAGAAATAACTGATTGGTTTTCTGGTGGAACTCCGTCAAAGAAAATTGAAGATTACTGGAACGGTGATATACCTTGGATTAGCGCATCATCAATGGGAGGAGTTAGGTATTCTGACTCTGATTTAAAAATCACGGAAGCTGGTTTACGCGCAGGTTCTCGACTTGCTTCGAAGGGCTCAATTCTTTTACTCGTACGAGGCAGTGCTCTGCACAAAAACATTCTGGTTGGAATTGCCGAACGTGACGTAGCTTTCAATCAAGACGTAAAAGCTATAAGGGTCAAAGAAGCTCTTATCGCTGAAAGGTATGTCGATGAAGCGTACATATACTATTGGCTAAGAGCAAATAAGCAAAAACTCCTTGAGATGGTGGAACATACCGGTATTGGTGCTGGTAAACTTGATACAAAAAGACTCCAAAACATTGAAGTCCGTCTACCATCTTGGAAAGAACAACGAAAAATAGTTTCTGCTGCAACATCTCTTGACGAAAAAGAAGCTCTGAATTCAAGAGTCAACCAAACCCTAGAACAAATCGCCCAAGCCATCTTCAAAAGCTGGTTTGTCGATTTCGAGCCCGTTAAAGCCAAAATAAGTGCACTAGCAGCCGGCGGCAGCGAAGAAGACGCCCTACTCGCCGCCATGCAAGCTATATCCGGCAAGGAAAAAGCGCAACTAACCCAGCTCCAAACCGAAAACCCGGAGCACTACAACCAACTCCGCACCACCGCCGAACTCTTCCCCTCCGCCATGCAAGACAGCGAACTGGGTGAGATTCCGGAGGGGTGGAGCTCAAGCGACATTGGAAAGGAAGTGACCGTTGTGGGTGGGGCAACACCTTCGACTAAGAACCCTGAATTTTGGGATGGTGGAGATATAGCCTGGACATCACCTAGAGACCTGTCAAACCTGACTGACAAGGTTCTGGTTGATACCGAACGTAAGATTACGGAAGCTGGATTAGCAAAAATAAGCTCAGGACTTCTCCCAATTAATACTGTTTTGATGTCATCTCGGGCACCAGTCGGCTATTTAGCTTTAACGAAATTACCTTTAGCAGTTAATCAGGGTTACATTGCCATGAAGTGTGAAAAAGTATTATCTCCTGAATTCACTCTTCAATGGTGCAGCGAGCATATGGACGAAATAAAAAATCGAGCTAGTGGCACTACGTTCGCTGAAATCAGTAAAAAGAATTTTAAGGTGATTCCCGTGATTGTGCCAAAAAAGGAAATTATTGATGCCTTTTCCAAGCAAGTTCGACCTTTATATTCAAAAATCGAAATTAATATCAGGAAGTCTCACTCACTAGGACTCATTCGAGACTCTTTGCTCCCCAAGCTGTTGTCGGGAAGTTTGCAAGCCCACAACAACGAAGTGGAAACTGATTAAAATGAGCACTTCAGAGATGTTTTCAGATTTTGTCGGCAACCTTGCAATCAGCAATACTTCAACGATAAGCCTGAGGTACGGGGAAATAACTTCAGCACTTAATAAACAGTTTCGTGACTCTGAATCAAAAACAAGCAATACCCTTCAGGTGGGTTCATTTGGAAGAAAAACCGGTATAAACGGAATTTCTGATTTGGACATGCTTTATATAATGCCCAAATCAAAATGGGAAACCTATAACACATCTGGCGGCCAGTCGAAGCTGCTAAAAGATACAAAAAATGCCATTTTAAAGCGGTATCCATCCACAAATGTTCGAGTGGACCGTCTAGTTGTGACGGTAACTTACACCAACTTCCAAGTCGAGGTTCAGCCCGTATTTGAGCAAGATGATTGCAGCTACAAATATCCAGACACAAAAAACAGCGGGTCCTGGAAAATAACGAAGCCCAGAGACGAAATGGATGCTGTGAATGAATTGAACACTCAAAAAAACTCCAACCTCAAAAGGCTTTGCAAAATGGCAAGGGCGTGGAGGAACCAGCACGGAATGGCGATGGGCGGATTATTGATAGACACGCTAGCTTATAACTTTCTAAACTCAACCAATGAATACGATACCAGAAGTTATAGTTTCTATGACTGGATGAGTCGTGATTTCTTCAAATATCTGTCTGAGCTCCCTGACCAAAATGAATACGCAGCCCCCGGTAGCCGACAACGCGTAAAGGTGAAGAAGAAGTTTCAAAAGAAAGCTCAGAAAGCTTATAAGCTAGCTAAAGACGCGATCGAATCTTCAGGTACGGAATCTGAAAATAATAAATGGAAAAAGCTCTACGGTCGTCCTTTTCCCGCAGCTGATAAGTTGTCTAAGGAAGAACTTGGAGCCAATCAGAAAAAGTCTTGGACCAATACCGAAGAGTTTATCGAGGATAAGTTTTCGGTTGATATCCGCTACCAACTACGAATCGACTGTGAGGTCATGCAACGAGGCTTTAGGAAGTTCCAACTTAGAGAAATGCTTGACCGAAAAATACCTTTGAAGGCTGATAAGAAACTTAGATTTTGGGTAAAAGAATTCCCATTAATCGGAGGGTCTAGCCAAGTCTACTGGAAAGTTCTCAACAGGGGCGATGTAGCCAAAAAACGAGACTGTATCAGGGGACAAATAGTACCTGACGGCGGGCGAAGAATGAAGGAGGAAAAAAGCGACTTTCTGGGCGAACACATTGTGGAATGTTATTTAGTTCAAAACAATGTTGTTGTCGCTAAGGATCGAATTCATGTACCCATTATAGCGGATGGAAGTGATTATGAATGAATCAAACAGAGTTCTAGAAGCTCAGCTAAGGGAATGCTACGGCCGAGTCGTTTACTCTCACAAAACTCACGAGAAATGTGCAGATATATTGGTCGACAAGCTCAAACAAATTAAGTTTTGGCAAATAGTGTTATCTGCAATATTAACTGGTGGTTTAATGACAGCACTTTTTGACTTTAGCGTACTATCAGAATATGAAAGTTACGGTACATTTGCCGCTGTTTTTATATCTACAATACTACTTGTTCTGAACTCTTACACCAAGGATTATGACCTTGGAGAAATTGCCCAAAAACATCGACAAGCTGGAGCTGATTTATGGGTAATTCGCGAAAGTTATCTCTCTCTGTTAACGGACTTGAAAATGGATGCTGACACTGTAGATGAAATCCGTTGTCGAAGAGATGAGCTAATTGAAAAGTCACACGCTGTGTATACTGGAAGTCCGATCACCAATGATCGTGCTTATATCAAGGCCCAAAAAGCATTAAAGCAACTTGAAGACATGACTTTTGCCGAGGCCGAAATTGACGCTTTTCTGCCCAAAGAGTTAAAACGAAAAAATACATGCTAAAACTCCACGCCACCCGCAAACTCTTCGAAAAACTAACGATCACCAGCGACGGTGCACTGCCGGGCACTCCAATGAGCAAGTGGCTGTATGAGAAGCCGAGTCTTGATATCAACCCTTTAAGCGGATGGCACGGTCACCTCATTACGCTGCAACGCAGAAACTGCGTCTTGATGGCACACGACAGTACGCGCTTTCCATTGGTGTTGCCGGCGCTGACTAAGCCGGACTTCGCTGAGCTGAACGACCGCTTTGTCGATACTTTTATGAATACCCTGCTTAAATGCGGCGCTAATGAGGTTCACCTTGAAACGGCCTTGTTGATCAAATCAGTACTGAGGGTAAACTCCCCGTTCTCCCTCTCGGGGTTAGCGCACCATTTCGCTCACAGGCATCCCAAGGCGTGTTAATTTATTAAGTACGGCGACCCGTACATAACCCTCTCCGACCTGCGCGTTGTAACTATGGTAACGCAACCGCTCGCCGGTCAGGCTTTTGAACCGCCACATCGCGGTTTCCGCTAATGAACGCTGGTGGTAACCGGTATCATGCTTCCATTGCGCTAACTGGCCTTGCTTCAAGGCTTTAACTGCGTCGTTTCGCGGGTGGTCTCCACGCCAGTATCTAGCGTTGCTGCGCGGCGGTATACA
>NZ_FNCB01000005.1 GCF_900100855.1 Idiomarina zobellii | reverse complement strand
TTAAAGCGGCATCCATGTCGAAATTGGTTTTGGTCATATGTCATCTCTTTTTTGCTTAGTTTAACGAAATGACACAGAATTCTGAACACTACCCAAGTCTTCTCATGTCCACGAAGTACTGGAGGCAATTTCATCCTTGGCTCTTTTCCTCTAATATACAAGCCAATATGTCGCCCCTTGTAATAATGCTTTTGTTGATAAAATTTTTGGTAAGTGACAGGCGCTAAACCTTGCTGCTGAAGCAACTCTTCAAGCCTTTCAAAAAAGCCTGGGCTCTCATTTGCTAGATTTGTCGCTACAACAACATCCGAAAATTCCTCAGGAATATGCACGCCAACTGTCTGCTTAACATTAAAACCTTTGTCTGTAAGCTTTGATATTAACTGAGCTCTTTCTTTATCTGCTAAGCGCTCGGTCGTTAGAAATACCTTTGGCGAAGTACACCCCACGAGAAAAATAAACACAGTCAAAACCGTAAACCACTTCATCTTTTGCCCCCTGTATCTATTTATCCCAATCCGCAAACTTCAGTGGATCCCTTTTTGTTTCCAATCCGTCACAACTTCTTCAAAAATTTGCCCGTAAAACGTTCTTTTTTGAAAGTCAGCCGTTACTTTTCCATATTCAGTTTCGACCTCAGCAGAGTAAACAACTTCACCACTTAACATAGAGGTTAACTGTATTTGAAATAGTTTTTGTTCAGATATTCCATTTATAATTTGAGTCTGGCTACCTGATTGAATAAGCATAGATTCATTTATTGAGTCTGAAGAGATCAAACCGACAAGCAAAACATGGTCAACCTTTTCTCTTTCACTCAACTTTAAAGCATTATCTGGGGAAAAGTTAAAACCCGGTTTTCTGTACCCCTCTGTCGTCAGGCAAGTTATCTTTTGTGAATCCAACGTATCACAAAACTCTTGTTCTTGAAGATTCGCATCGTGATACGAACTGGTCAGAGAAACCACCAAAAGCTTTTCAATTTGCGGGCGGTTAGGAGACACATAGCTATTGAAGTTTTGTACAGCACACCCAGAAAGAACTATCACGGCTAGGACAGCCCCAATCCTTTTATAGATACCCATAATGATTCCCTAATAATTAGCTTGTCAAAAGCTGCCAGTGCACCAATACCTAATCAGCCCCGAACTAAAAGTTTAATAACTTTATCTATCAATACTAATACACCTACCCAACCCACTCAAAGCATACTATCATCGTAACCAATCTCAGGGATAAATAGGCTGTGTAATGGCAAAATCGACTCTCGAACAATGGCGGATGTTTAAAGCGGTAGCTGACCACGGTGGTTTTATGCAGGCGGCTCAGCAGGTGCACAAAAGCCAGTCGAGCATTCACCACGCTGTTAATAAAATGGAAGAGCAGTTAGGTGTTCATTTGTTTGAGGTCGATGGCCGCAAAACGGTGTTAACCCATGCTGGCAAACTCTTGCTACGCCGTATTAATTATCTGCTGTCGGAAGCTGAGCGCTTTGAAAATGTCGCTCAGAATCTGAAAGAGGGAGTGGAGTCCACGCTTAGCATTGCTGTCGATGAAGCTTTCCCGAAAGAAGTGCTGTACGAAGCGTTAGAAAAAGTCTCGGAAGAGTTTCCGCTGGTGCACATAGAGGTTATTGAAACCATATTAACGGGTGCTGATGAGTTGCTGCGGAAAGGCTTAGCAACGGTATCGCTGTCGCCTTTTATGCTCGATAATGAACTGAGTGAGGCACTTAGCGACGTTACCTTTGTTGCGGTATGCGGCACCAATCACACACTTGCGTCAAAAACGTCTGTCACTCTCGAAGACTTAAAGAACAGCCGTCAAATAGTACTGCGAGACTCAGGTATAGAAAAAAGCTCTGACATAGGTTGGCTGGGTTCTGAGCAGCGCTGGACGGTCAGCCACTTAACCACGTCCGTTGAGCTTATTCGCAAAAACCTGGGCTTTGCCTGGCTGCCTGAGTCGGCGGTAAAAGCGCATATTGAAGAAGGCAGTTTAGTGACTTTAAATCTCGAACGCGGCGCTACCCGCTCTATGCCTATTTATCTGAATTTCGAAGACGCGGACAGTGTCGGCCCTGTTGCCAGAAGCTTTATTGGTCACATTCGCTTTCTGACTTAAACACTCTGTTACAAATTACTAACAAAATAACTTCAAGCCTCTGGAGTGCCCGAGTATCATCTAGATATTAGATGAATAAAAGGGACCTCCAATATGAAAAAGTTATTACTTGCGAGCGCTATTAGCTCTGCTTTATTGCTAGCTGGCTGTGGCCAAACAGTTACAGAAACTCCAAACGTTCAAAGCGCTGTTGCCGGTGAGGTGATAAAAAGCCCTAATGATGAACGTGACTATCGCGTTCTGAAACTTGATAACAACATTGAAATTATGCTGGTGTCAGACCCTGAGGTTGATAAATCAGCGGCTTCATTAAGTGTTGGTGTCGGTCTGTTACAAGACCCTAAATCACAACAAGGCATGGCCCATTACCTGGAGCACATGTTGTTTCTAGGCACCGAAAAGTACCCAGATACCAATGGTTACAGCGAGTTTATGAGCAATAATGGCGGTAGCCAGAACGCTTACACCTGGCTGGACATTACTAATTATATGTTCAAAGTGAACAATGATGCGTACGACGAAGGCCTGGACCGCTTCTCAGACTTTTTCAAAGCGCCAAAACTCTACCCGGAGTATGTGGATAAAGAGCGTAATGCGGTCAATGCCGAGTGGTCGATGCGCCGTGAAATGGACTTCTTTGGTCAATTTAAACTCGGTCGCTTGTTGCTTGGTTCACACCCTTCTAATCGTTTTCTTATTGGTAACCTTGAAAGCCTCAGCGATAAAGAAAACAGCCAGCTGCATCAGGAAACTGTCGACTTCTATAACCGTTTTTATTCGTCAAACATTATGAAAGTGGCGATGATAAGCAACCGCTCGCTTGATGAGATGGAAGCGCTAGCGCGTAAGCACTTCGCCAGTATTGAAGATGACGGTATCGATGAGCCTGAAGTCACGGCTCAAATTAACTTTGATGATGTCGGCAAAAAACGCATTCATTACGTTCCGAATGAAGACGTTAAACAGCTGAAGCTTGAATTCATCATTAACAACAATCAAGACCGGTTTAAAGTTAAGCCTAATCGCTATGTAAGCTACTTGCTTGGCTCTGAAATGCCAGGCACTCCCGCTCAGCAACTGAAAGAGGCTGGACTTATTGCCAGTTTAAATGCTTCTGCGCAGCCAAATTTCTATGGTAACTACGGCGTTATGCGTTTAGACATTGAGCTAACAGATAGCGGCATGCAGCAGCGTGAAGAGATTGTCGCGCTTATTATGCAGTACATTGACAAAGTCCGTGCTGAAGGCGTCGATGAGAAATATTTCAATGAAATAAAAACCAGTTTGACGAACCAATTCCGCTTCTTGGAAAAAGGTGACGAGTTTGGTTATGTTTCAAACCTTGCAGAAGCCATGCAAAACTACCCCGCTGAATATGCGATCAGTGCACCATACGAGTACCAGGAGTTTAACCCTGAGGCTATTCGCTCAGTATTGTCGCAGTTAACCCCTGAACGTTTAAGAGTTTGGTACATAAGCCAAGACGAGCCGCATGACAGCGAACTTGACTACTACGATGGTAAGTACAAAGTCACAGACATAACCGCCGGGGAAATTGCGAGCTGGAAAGAAGAGCCGAAAATGGCAATCAACTTACCTAAAGTAAATACGCTTCTTCCAGAGAGCTTCGAGGTTAAGAAAAACGACGCGTTTGAGAAGCCTCAGGTGGTTATTGACGAGCAAGGCCTGCAAGTATGGCAATACCCAAGCCAGCTGTATGGTGACCAGCCACGCGGCATTTTTAACGTTCAAATTAATAACCCTGCGACACTGCATGATATTAAAGCCAACGTTCTAGGCGCTTTGTGGAAAGATTTGTACAACATGAACGTCAGTGCCCTGGATACAGAAGCGAACATTGCCGGCATGAACTTGAGCTTGAACGATACAACGGGCATGACATTAACCGTCTCCGGTTTTACCGATAAACAGCCACAGTTGCTTGAGCGTGCTATTGAAGGTTTAAGCTTTGAGGTTGACCCACAAGCCTTTAAACAGGCCGTTGATCGCTATGTTCGTGCACTAAAAAACAAAGGTCAGCAATTCCCTATTTACCAGAGCTTCGATGCGTACGGGCAGCTAATTCGCGAAGGTGGTTTTGAGCAGTCAGACTTAATCAACACGGCTCAATCGCTCAGCAATGAAGAATTAGAAGCTTATATGGACACTCTGTTAGGTAATAATTTCATTCGTGTGTTTGCGTTTGGTAACTACGACAAGTCCGATTTAACAGAAGCCGCTGAGCGTGTTAGAGCAAGCTTACCTAATGACCGTAACATCACTGATTTTGAAACGGCAAAATTCTGGAAGCCTCAGTCAAACAAAGCAATTGTTTTACGCAAAGACCTCGATGTGGCCGACGTGGCTATCGTTGATGCACACATTCATCCAGAACCAGGTTTCAAAGCTCAAGCAGCGGGGACAGTATTGCAAAGCCACTTCCGCACGGCAGCCTTTGATACCTTGCGTACAGAAGAGCAGCTGGCCTATGCCGTAGGCGCTTTTGCGCCATCACTTGATCATTACGCAGGATTTGGTCTATACATTCAAACGCCGGTTAAGAGCGTGGCGGATATGCAGGCGCGTTTTGACAAGTTCAAAGACGAATACTGGACGCAACTTGAGAAGATGACTGAAGACGAGTTCGCTCAGTTAAAACAAAGTGCGCTGGTAACGTTAAAAGAAACGCCGAAGAATATGCGCGAAGAAGTCGCTCCAATACTGTCAGACTTAGCGCTTGAGCGTTATGACTTTGACAGTAAAGAGCAACTGATTAATGCCGTCGAGAACACGACGCTGGCAGCCGCTAAAGCATTCTATAAAGATACGTTAATGAATCCAGACTCTGCCCGTATTTCCGTACAGCTCCGCGGTAAGAAGTTCGCAGACGAGCCTTATGCAGACTTACCGAATCAAACGGTTGTGGAGGATCTCGCAGAGTTTCATCAAACTATGGAGACTCAATAATTTGGGTTTATAATAGGGTGGTCAAGAGCGACCACCCTATTAAGCTTCTTTTAAACCACGCCTTGTTCAATCATAGCATCGGCTACTTTTCGAAAGCCGGCTACATTGGCACCCAGTACCAGGTTTGACGGATGCCCGAATTCCTCAGCCGTACGTTTCGCGTCTTTGAAAATGTTACGCATAATGCCTTTGAGCTTTTCATCCACTTCTTCAAATGACCAGCGCAACATACTGGCATTTTGCATCATTTCCAGCTGACTGGTAGCAACTCCTCCCGCATTCGCGGCTTTACCCGGACCGTAAGCGGTATTGCTTTCAATGAACAAGTCGACAGCTGCTTGTGTTGACGGCATATTGGCGCCTTCCACCACATATTTGCATCCGTTCTCCAATAGCGATTGGGCGTCTTTCTCGGTCAGTTCATTTTGTGTAGCGCACGGAAATGCGATATCCGCTTTGTAACGCCAGACGGTATGACCATCTTCCGGATAGTCATCTCGTGGCGTGTACTCGGCGTTACTATGAGTTTCTAAATACTCCTCTAAACGCCCATTTTGCTCTTCTTTTATACGTTTTACTAAGTCTAAGTCGATGCCGTTGTCATGGTAAACGGTGCCATTTGAATCACTGCACGTTACTGGTGTCGCACCAAGTTCGTAGAGCTTTTCCATGGCATAAATGGCTACATTACCGGAGCCTGATACCAGGCAACGCTTCCCTTCTAATGAGTCGTCTTTATCGTCCAGCATGCACTCGGCAAAATACACCGCGCCATAACCCGTCGCTTCTTTACGAACAAAGGAACCACCCCAGAGCGTGCTTTTACCCGTAAGGACACCGTCGAATCGATTCGCCAAGCGCTTATATTGACCAAAAAGATAGCCGATTTCCCGTGTTCCGACACCAATATCCCCAGCAGGCACATCTGTATTTGGCCCAATGTGGCGATACAGTTCGCTCATAAACGATTGGCAAAAACGCATGATTTCAGCGTCTGATTTCCCCTTAGGATCAAAGTTTGAACCGCCTTTCCCCCCACCAATAGGCAGGCCTGTCAGAGCGTTCTTAAAAATTTGTTCAAACCCAAGAAACTTAATAATTCCGGCATTAACGCTTGGATGAAAACGCAAACCTCCTTTGTAAGGACCTAATGCCGAATTAAATTCAATACGGTAGCCTTTATTGACCTGTATCTGGCCGTTGTCATCAACCCATGGCACGCGAAACATGACTTGCCGCTCAGGCTCAACCAAGCGTTCAATAATAGCCTGCTCCCGATATTTAGGACGTTCTTCTAACAAAGGCTCTATCGATTCAAGTACGTCTTCCACTGCCTGATAAAACTCTGACTGCGCAGGGCTGGTTTGCTTTAAGGTCTCGATAGTGTCTTTTATATAGCTCATGTGCGCCTCTGTAATTTGAAACTTATCTCTTTAACGTACTCCGTTAAATTTAGATCGCCAAGTGCTTCTTAGTTTTTCAGAACAACCCGATTCCGCCCGGCCTTTTTCGCGGCGTAGAGGTTTTCATCCGCCCGCTTGAGAATACTATCGGGGGTATCGGTTGGTAGCTTAGTCGTTGCCCCTAAGCTGATAGTCACTTTAACGGTCTTTTTGTTACTTTGCTTGCCTCGCTTTTCCTTGCCTTTGCCAGACGTTTCAGGTCTTGATGGGTCCCTCAATGTGAGTGGATAATTAGCCACTTTTGAGCGCACAGTTTCCAACACATCTTTCAGTTTTTCTTCGTTATTGTGTGAGAACACCAGGGTAAACTCCTCTCCCCCGTAGCGGTAGGCTTTGAAACCGCTAACGCTCTTTAATATGCTGCCTAATAACCGAAGTACCTGGTCGCCCACTTCGTGCCCGTAGCGGTCATTAAATTTTTTAAAATGATCAACATCCAGCATGCATACGGCACTGCGCTTGCGTAAATGCTGCAATTCACTCATGAGCGCCCGGCGTTGCGGTAACCCGGTTAGCTCATCTATGTATGCTAGCTTTAACATTCGGTCAGCCAGAGCCAACAGCAGACCGCCGGAAATGGCGAGTACAGCCCAAGTCGAAGCGTCAGTTTGTTCAATGCCAACAACAAAGATCATAAAAGACAACCAGGCCACTAACTGACTCCACCGAAATGCCGATGCGTTTTTATAAAGCAGAACGGTTGCCCAAATACCACCCATTGCTATCATCCACAACGCTAAGCCGATACCTGGCAACTCACCAGAAAGGCTTAACATTTCGGTTGGGTTAAGAATAGCCAAAGCAGCAGCCACCGGTGCTGTTAGCAATAACAATGGCGACAAACCAACTGCGGCAAGTAACAAGAAGCCTCTCGGTGAAAGTAACACCGGCAATTTTATAAACACCAACAGCAACGCCGTTAGCGACAGCCAAACAGGCAGCGCTTCATACAAAACAGAAACATGCTGCTGGCTCAGTGGCTGCTGTAAACCCAATTGAATTAACGCGTAAAAGCCTGCGGTCCAGGCACACCAGTAAAGCCATTGCCACTGCCTGAAAAACCCGGCAATGAGGGTTACTAACCCTAAAGACGCTATAACACTTTCAGGCACAGGCAAGATGACGTCAGCCAATACTGTCGGGGCAAAAAAGCCCAGCACAACCCAAACCACCAGCGGCAAAAACACGACTAAGGACAAACGCAACTCCTGCTAATAACTCAACCGTCTAATGTAGAAAAAAAGATTATAAGTTAACCGCCTTGCAATATGGTTAATCGGCTACTATTTAAAGGTTATCGACTTTCGTCTCAAAAAGACACTTTAGGAGCAACAACATGACATTACGTATTGGCGATACTGCCCCGGATTTTACTATCGATACTACAGAAGGTCCCATTAAGTTTCACGACTGGGCCAAAGACTCTTGGGTCTTTTTCTTCAGCCATCCGGCCGACTACACCCCGGTCTGTACAACAGAAATGGGTCGCACCTCACAATTAGCGCCGGAATTTGAAAAGCGCAATGTGAAACCACTGGGCTTATCTACTGACTCAGTTGACGCACATAAAGGCTGGATAAACGATATTAACGAAACTCAGAATACCGTTCTGGAGTTTCCAATTGTTGCCGACAAAGAGCTGGAAGTGGCTCAAAAATACGACATGATTCACCCGAACGAAAGTGCCACAGCAACGGTTCGCTCGGTATTTATTATCGACCCGAATCAGAAAATTCGTCTCATTATGACCTACCCAATGACGGTTGGCCGTAATTTCAACGAAATTCTGCGCGTTATTGATGCATTGCAAACAACTGATCGCGAAGAAGTCGCATGCCCTGCTGACTGGAAACCCGGCGACTCTGTCATTATTCGCCCCAATGTCAGCGATGAAGACGCGAAAGAGAAGTTCCCACAAGGCTGGAAAACCGTGAAGCCCTACCTTCGTTTAACAGACATTAAATAGCGTCATGCCAAACGCCGAGTCCACATTGGGTTCGGCGTTTATTAATTGACCAGCTAAAGTAAAGCTGCTTAGTTTACGATAATAAGTTATACGACTTTTGTCGAAAGCAAAAAGGCATATTCTATGAGCTGGTTTAATAACCTTCGATTCCGATACAAACTATTAGTACCCATTGTACTTCTGGCAATTGTGCTTATTAGCATTGCCACTGTTAGTGCAGTGAACTTTAAGTCAGTTGCAAACAGCGTTGATGAAATCGCAAGCGAGCACTTACCGGGTCTCAATTTTCTTCTGCAAGCCGACCGAGACCTCCATCAAGCCCAAGTTGCTGAAAGAACATTACTTTCCGTTGAGCCCGGCTCTTCCCGCCAACAACAGCTTATCGACACCCACAACGAAAACCTCGAACAAGCCGAGCAGCGGGTTAACCGATTCTTAAGCCTAACGTCCAGCGCCGAAGAGCGTCGTATGGTTGAGGACTACAAAGCGAAAAACGAAACCTGGACAGCAACCGCTCAACGAGTGATAAAGTTACACCAGCAAGGCAATGTGCAGCAAGCTATTCAGCTTAGTCAAACGGACAGCGGCCCGCAGTTTGAAACCATGCGTAACGTGCTTGATCAGCTCGAGCAGCGTAAAGAAGAGGCCGCTTTAAACCAATCGACAATTATTGAGGGCGTTATTACGCAGAGTAACTGGACGCAAATGGTTGTACTTATTATTGGTTTAGTCATTTGTGTGCTGCTGGCTCTGTTCTTCCCGCCGTTAATTACCAAACCGTTAAACCTAATGTTGGAACGCTTCGAGGACATGGCTAAAGGGGAAGGTGATTTGACGGCTAGGGTTAACCTCGGTAGAAGCGACGAGCTAGGTTTAGTTGCAGACGCTTTTAACGAGTTTGTTGAAAAACTTCAGCAGACTATTTCCAAAATCAATTCTATGACGGAGCAGCTCGCCACATCATCAGAAGAGCTGTCCAGTATTTCAGACCAGTCCAACGCTAGTGTGAAAGAGCAGCACCAAGCGGTTGAGCAAGTCGCAACGGCTATTCATGAAATGTCGACAACGGTTGATGAAATCGCCAAAAGCGCCAATGACGCAGCGACCTCCGCGCGCTCTGCCGACGATCATACCAAACAAGGCCGTGAAGTAGTTAAGTCTACGGTGACGGCGATTAAAAACTTAGCTAACCACGTCAATCAGACCACCCAGACTATATCTAAGGTAGCTGAAGACAGTGACAATATTGGAAAAGTACTGGACGTTATAGGCAGTATTGCCGAACAAACCAACTTGCTGGCGCTAAATGCTGCTATCGAGTCGGCACGGGCAGGCGAGCATGGACGTGGATTCTCAGTGGTGGCTGACGAAGTAAGAACACTTGCCAGCCGAACTCAAGAGTCCACTCAGGAAATTCAGGACATGATTGAGCGGCTACAAACGGCCACAAAAGACGCGGTTAACTCCATGCAAACCGGTAAAGAAGAAGCTGATCACACGGTTGAACGTGCCCAGGAGGCGGACGATTCACTACAATCGATTACTCAGGCCGTCGATGAAATTAACGACATGAACAGTCATATAGCCAGTGCTGCGGACGAGCAAAGTTCTGTAACGGACGAAATTAATCAGAATATTAATACCATTAGCAGTATTTCGGATCAGTCAGCGCAGGCATCGGCTCAAGTTAAGGAGTCCAGCGATAACTTAGCGAAGCTATCGTCTGACTTGCAACGCGAGCTGCGTCAATTCCGAATTAGCTAAAGTTCGTTATTTAGTGACTACTTGGGAACTGCCGAATTGAGCAGTTCCCGGAGTTTTCGGTTTGCGGAGCAAATATCTCTGCGCTATGTATACATCGGGCTTCACTTAACGCGCTGAACTCGCATGCGACGATTAGAACCTTCACGCCCAAAGAAGAATGAGTTAAGTGCACCGCGTTCAATGTAGTAAGCGTCTCCTTCCCAGGAAAAATAGCCACTGTCAGTCTGCTTCCAAACCTGACCATTTTTTAAAGTTATACGCCACTTTCCGTAAGGTCCTTCCTCGCGCTCGGCCAGAGTCACGTTAACGCGCTCGTCTTCAGTTTCTTCTTTCTCTTTATGCTCAAACCCAAAGCGGTCACTTGCACGCTCGCGGCGCTCTTGTGCTTTTTCTTTCATTTCAGCCGCTTTCTGCTTGCCTTTACGGGCCTGCTCCGGAAGCTCTCTGTCTTGACGTTTTCGCTCCCCAGACTGTTCTTTCTTAGCTAAATTGTCGTAACACACCAAACGCTCTAAAGAGTCCTCAATTTCGGCACACGCCTCTAATCCTGACTGCTGAGCAAAACTGGTAGCACTGAAGGCAACCGCTGCCATTCCAACAAACAACTTATGCATGATTCATTCTTCCTATAAATTTGATTCGTTTTAATACGTTAACCTAAGCGTATCGTTTTTTTGGGTTAACTCAAATTCTTTTAATGCGCTCATTCCTAAAAGGATAACGTTTCCGTCCATACCCGGCGTAATAGACGCGTCAACGTTGTTAAGTCGTATTTCACCCAGTTCCAATGTATCAATTTCCGTTCGATAGGTAATAACCCGTCCATTGGCTGTCTGTGACATGCCTTGCCGCCCTTTTTGCAAACCTAATTGACTTGCAAGCCCTTCAGGAACCGCGACCAATGTCGCTCCGGTGTCTAAAAGAAAGGTCACCTGTTGGCCATTTATTTTACCTCTGGCCACATAATGTCCCATACGATTTTGCTCGAGGACAACGGTCACATCCCCACCGTTTCTATGACTTTGAATGTGTGAGTTCGGATTAAACTGCTCCTGTAACTGGTCTTGAAAAAACCAAACTAATAGAGCAATTGCCAGCCCCCACGCAATGAACATGAAGGGCTTTCCAAAAGAATTACCGCCTGCCACTTTTATTGTCCTTTCTCACTATAAGGCAATGTTTGCTTTTCTACTTTATTCGCTAATTCCTGACGCTGTTCATTCACCTCTTCAACTGACCAGCCCTGCAAGTGAGTGTTCACCAACTCTGTTAATGCATCGATATGATCAGGCTCTGCATTCAATGCACTAATGTATTCATAGCGCTCTCCGCCGTTTTCCATAAAGTACTCGCGGTTTTCTTCACCAATTTCTTCAATAGTTTCCAGGCAGTCAGCACTGAACCCCGGACAAAAAACCTGTACCGATTTAACGCCTTTTTTCGGTAAGGCTTTCATGGTCATGTCAGTATATGGCTGCAACCACTCTTCGCGACCAAACCGCGACTGGAAAGTGGTTAAATACTCATCTTGGTTCAAACCGAGTCGTTCTGCCAACAGCCGCGAGGTTTTGTAGCATTCGCAGTGATAAGGATCACCATTTTTCAGGTATCGCAGCGGTATGCCATGGTAGGAGAACAGTAATTTGTCAGCACGCCCATGCTCATTCCAGTGACGCTCAATACGCTTAGCGGCCGCCTCAATAAAAGGAGGGTAATCATGATAGTGGGTCACAAAACGTAATTCGGGCAACCAGCGTCGCTGAGTGAAATCTTTTGCCAACGCGTCAAACGTCGAAGCCGTAGTTGATGCACTGTACTGCGGATAAAGCGGCAGAACCAGCAACTTCCGCACACCTTTTTGCATCATGCGCTCCACGGCCTCCGAAATAGCCGGGCTGCCGTAACGCATGGCAAAGTCGACAACAATATCCTCACCCCAGGTTTCTTTCAATTTTGCTTCTATGCCTTTGGCCTGGTCTTCCGTATGAAATAAAAGCGGTGAACCCCGATCTGTCCAGACCGTTTTATAGGCTTCTGCTGAGCGCTTCGGCCGGATGCGCAAAATAACGCCGTTTAAAATTAACGACCAAAGTAACCGTGGTACTTCTACCACCCGAGGGTCAGACAAAAACTCTTTTAAATAGGGCTTTAGCGCTTTTTTAGTCGGCGCTTCTGGGGTGCCTAGGTTAGTGACAAGCACACCAATTTTGTCAGCTTGGCGGTGAGAAAACGCCGGACTACCACGATATTTCATCAGTTTTACCTTAAAAGTCTGTTCTGCTTAGGGTTTAAAGCCAAATTTACGTAATTTTTAACGGGTTCGATCCCTATTTGCAAAAAAATCGGGTTACACTGCAACGATACACTCAATCGAAACTATTTGCTTGACCCATTTATGGCGACCACATCAACCCGTGAAAAATGGTATATAAAGCTGGCTAACTCACCGCATTCGCTAGTGCTTCTGTTTTTTCTGTCAGCATTAGAAGCCACTATTCTGCCTATCCCGTTAGAGCTTATTTTGGTTCCTTACATGCTGCTTGAGCGAGATCGCATTTGGCTTATTGCGTCTGTGGCGTTAGCTGGCTTTATGGCGGGCTCGGTTGGTGGCTACTACATTGGCTATGCTTTATTTGACACCGTAGGACAATGGTTCATTGACTATTTATCGGCTCAGGAACAGTACGCTGAATTTAAGGAAACGCTCGAAGACAATGGCTTCTGGTCAATATTTGTTGTTGGCGTTACCCCAGTTCCGTTTCAAGTTGCGATGCTAGCCGCAGGGGCTGGCCAGTACCCATTAACTCTATTTTTATTATCTGCCGGCATTGCCAGAGCCTTACGATACTATGTCCTGGCAGCATTGGTTGCCTGGTTAGGTCCGCAAGCAGAAGACGTGTGGCAACGTTACTCAGGCCCTGCCGGCTGGTCCATACTTATTGCTGCGGTTTCTGTTATATTGTTGATACAATTCTTGTAACTAAAACCAATTCAACCGGAGCCCAATGACTCTTCTTATACTTTTTGCGTTTTTAGCCATAGGCGTGTCTTTTATTTGCTCAATTTTGGAGGCCGCAATACTATCGGTGACACCTAGCTATATTGCACAACTGAAAGAGTCTCGTCCTAAAACACACAAACAGCTGCGCAAACTAAAAGATGGTATCGATAAGCCTTTAGCCGCTATTTTAACCTTAAATACGGTAGCTCATACCGCTGGTGCTGCCGGTGTCGGTGCGCAGGTCGGTGTTGTGTTTGGCGATGGTTACTTGGGCGTTGCGTCTGCAGTTATGACGTTACTCATCCTCATTTTGTCCGAAATTATTCCGAAAACCATTGGGGCTAAATTCTGGCGTCCATTGGCTCCCTGGCTTCCGCCCACGCTTAACTTCATGATTCTGACATTAAAGCCATTTATTTGGTTGTCTGACCAAATAACAAAACGTATTGGCGGTGGGGAAGAAGAAATTGACGTGCGCTCTGAGATAAAAGCCATGGCAACCATTGGTCATGAGGAAAAAGCTCTGGATGCGGACGAGCGACGTGTTATTTTAAACATTCTTGACCTTCACGACATTCGGGTTAAGGAAGTTATGACACCGCGAACGGTTTGCGAGTCCATACGGCCTGACGAAGACATTATGGCCGTTAGTCAAAAGATTCGTGAGCTCCCCTTTTCCCGTTACCCGGTCATCGACGCCGAAGAAGAGCCTCACGGCATTCTGTTCCGCAGCGATGTTTTTGACGCCGACGAAGGAACACCTATTCTCGACATTGTTCGCCAGGTTGAAGTCGTTACCGAAACCGTGAGTGTCGAAGCCTTAATGAGCCACCTTATATCCACACGGCAACACATGGCGTTAGTCTATGACGAGCATGGCAGTTGGTTAGGACTTATTACCCTGGAAGATATTATCGAAACCATTTTGGGCACGCCAATAATGGATGAAACTGACAACATTGCCAGCCTACGTCGCTACGCCAGACAACGTTGGGATAAGCGCCTCAAGCGCGACCCAAAGCAAACGCAGCGCCAGCAAGGTAATGATCACTCGGAATAGCTGATCAAAGCGCTGGTTCGTTATTTTTTTGAGCCAGTGCAAACCTATCCAGGTACCGGCAAAACCAGCCGCTATCATTGCTCCAATTAAAGGCAGCCAGTCTTTAAAAACAAAGCCAGCCATACCAAAAACAATGGCTTTAGGACCATGCTGAAAAGTCATAACCGCAGCAAAGGTAGCCACGGTTTGCATTCTCTCGCTGAACCGGGCTTTTACGAAGGCCGCCACCAAAGGTCCTGACGCGCCAACAAATAATGCTAAAAACCCCGTTAACAAGCCCCCGCCGACAAGACCCGCACGCCCGGACAAGCTTTGCGGTAATTTAGGCCCCCAGGTTAGCCATAACAGGAACAGGCCAATGGTAATTTGCAGTATCTCTGTTGGTAACTGAACCAGTAACAGGCTTCCGAGAAAGGTGCCCAATAGCCCAAAAGGCACAAACCAAGCAATAGTCGGCCAGTGAATATGTCGCCATGACAAAGCTGCCCGCCCTACGTTCGAGCCCATTTGTACTAAACCATGAACCGGAATAACGGCGCTGCCGGGCAGCACCAACGCGATAACGCCTATTAATACCGCGCCGCCCCCAGCACCGGCTACCGCACTTAATAACGACGTTGCCGCAGACAGCAACACTAACCCATAAAATAACGACTCACTGACCACTGGCTTCGACTCCCGGTTTGCGCTGATCTGGATCAATACGTATAATTCGCGCTCGATTTTTAAATCGACTATTTCCAAACAAGGCTTCGGATTTACGTTCCGAACCGCTGAAAAAGGTAACACGATATGTACATTTGTGCGGCATTGTATAAGTTTGTCGAGCTCAATGACTATGAGCAAATTCGCGAACCACTCTATCAAACCCTTATCGACAACGACGTAAAAGGCACCCTTCTGCTGGCTCGAGAAGGCATTAACGGTACTATTTGCGGTACCCGCGAAGCCATCGATAACGTCTTAGCTTATCTACGTTCAGATGAACGTTTTGCTGACATTGATCACAAAGAATCACCGAGTGACGAGCAGGCCTTCTACCGCACTAAGGTCAAGCTCAAAAAAGAAATTGTCACTATGGGCGTCGACTGGGTCGATCCTAAGAACACGGTTGGCACCTACGTTGAGCCGGAAAAGTGGAACGACCTGATTTCTGACCCGGAAGTACTGGTTATTGATACCCGTAATGAATACGAGTATGCCGTCGGCACATTTGAAGGCGCAGTAAACCCTAAAACCGATACCTTTCGCGAGTTTCCAGAGTATGTGAAAGAACATCTTGATCCGGAAAAGCACAAGAAAGTCGCCATGTTCTGCACCGGCGGCATTCGCTGTGAAAAGTCGACCGCTTACTTAAAAGAGCAGGGCTTCGACGAGGTTTACCACTTAAAAGGCGGCATATTGAAATACCTTGAGCTGGTACCGGAAGACACGAGTCGCTGGAATGGTGAATGTTTCGTATTCGACCAACGTGTCACTGTGAAACACGGACTAGAGCAAGGTGAATATGACCAGTGTTATGCCTGCCGTATGCCTATTACTCAAGAGGAAAAGGCGTCTGAGCACTACCAGAAAGGGGTTAGCTGCCCACACTGTTTCGACAAAACTACACCAGAGCAAAAAGAACGTTACGCAGAGCGCGAGCGTCAAATTCAACTTGCTAAAGCGCGCGGCGAAAAGCACATTCGCGACGGCAAAGTTGAGTCATTGAGTTGATCTAACTCGCTTCATAAGCGTACTCCTTGATGTAAGCTAAAGCTGACAGCTATCGAATTTAACTGTCAGCTTCATCGGTTTTCATCGCTTTCTTTAACCCAGTGAATAGACTATGGTTAAAGCTTAACGATGACAAAGGAGGGTTTTATGAAACAGTTAAGCGTTATTGGTTTAGACAAGAAAAAAGCCGAACAACTTGGTGACAAGCTAAACGAGCTACTGTCGAACTATCAAGTATTTTACATGAACGTTCGTGGTTTCCACTGGAATATTAAAGGCGAGCGCTTCTTCGAACTGCACGCAAAGTTTGAAGAAACCTACGACGACTTACTGCTGAAAATTGATGAAATAGCAGAGCGTATTCTGACCTTAGGTCAACGTCCTCAACATGCTTACTCAACGTACATTAAGAACAGCGAAATTGAGGAAGTAAAAGACGTTCATGAAGGTCGCGCTTGTGTTGCGAATATTCTGGATAGTTACCAAACTACCATCCGCTTGCAGCGTGAAATTCTGGAGCTTTCGGATGAAGCCGGTGATGAAGGTACTAACGCACTGATGAGTGACTACATCAAAGAGCAAGAGAAAACAGCGTGGATGCTGACCTCTTACTTAGGTGACTGAAGGCTCGATTAATTAAGCTCAGCCATAAAAAACGCCCCGATAAAGCGGGGCGTTTTTATTTGTATTTATACTATGCAGTACTTGAAAAGTATCCTTTAGAACGTATAGTTCAAGCGCGCATAGTAATAACCGCCATTAATACCAAACGGGAAAGTTTCCCAACCGTATTTGAAGCCCGCATCCGAGAATGGAGAGCCTTCGCTGCCCCACTCGTCCGGGTAAGTATCAAACAGGTTGTTTGCGCCAATACGGACATTCAGATTGTCAGTGAAGTCATAACCAACGGATGCGTCCGTCAACCATTTACCACCCCATTCTTTTTTAACGCCGGTAAATGCCTGACCTTCAACAGCACCGAAATAGTTGAACGCAACGTTCACATTCCAGGCGTTGCGAGTCCAGTCCGCGCTAATAGTTGCTTTTTCACTGGGCTGACCTTCTTCCAAACGAAGTATCTGAGTGTCATTGAAAATATCGTCGCCATCAATGAGTGATGAAACCGAATTCACTCGTTCAACTTCGGTGTTCATTAAGCTCATAGCCGCGGTTAGGCTTAACTCACCTTCCATTAACTCAGTTGGGTAAGAGGCAATAACATCCAAACCCGTAGTTTTAGTGTCAACTGAGTTTGTGAAGAATTGGACTGCGCCGAGCTGGTTATCTTCCAGTATGTCGGCAAATTGCGCTCCCACATCTGCTTGTAAAGGCTCTGAAAGTACAATGCGGTCATCAATATTAATTTGATAAGCATCGATAGTGATATCAAAACCATTGTTGAACCGCTTAATTAAACCAACACTAACACTTTCCGAAGTTTCTTCTTCTAACTCCTTAATGCCAAACTGTTGCGCAATTTCATCATTATTAGCAATGGTTGCCGTTTCCACCAAAGTACCGCCAACAACGTTAGTCAAGACCTGGCTATAATACATTTGCTGAACACCAGGCGCTCTGAAGCCAGTTGAAACAGTACCCCGGAGCGAAAAGTCATTATCAATGTCATAACGAGCTGACAGTTTTCCAGAAATATTATCACCGGCAATATCATAGTCTTCATAGCGAAGGGCGCCAGCTAACAAAAAGTCAGGGGTAACATAATACTCCGCATCAACGTAGGCTCCGTAACTGTCTCTATCAGCATCAACAACTTGCCTTGGACCAAACCCTGGGAAGCCTTGAATACCTGGCTCTGCCGAAATAGGTTCTCCTTCATCATTTACATAAGGCGTTAAGATTTGTATGTCTCGATCATCTTCACGACCATATGCCCACGAAACCGGATCACCCTGATTAATTTGATAACCGTCTCGTCTCAACTCAACGCCTAACGCCAAATAGAGCAACTCATTAGCTACATCTACGGTACCATTTACATCAAAGTTAAATGTGGTTTGTTCAAACACTAACTCACCGTCAAAGGCTTCCGTTGGCGTCTCACCATAAATACCGCCATCCGGGTGAGGCTCGTAATACCAACTGGTATTTGCAGAGTTTGACGAATTAAAACCAAATTCATTTTTGCCGTAAACCACACTCGCGTCCCACAACCAGGCGTTGGGGAGGTCACCACGAACACCGACCGCTAAGGACTGATCATCGGCTTCCGTTTCCAGTTTTGGCAAGAAACCATCAGGGTAAATAGATTCAATCGTTCTTTGATGATCGCGTCCACGGAAAAAGCCTGAAGAGCCACCGTCGCGATTCGAAATACCACCAAAGGCATAAAGCTCAGTGGTACCTCCCAAACTGTAACCAGCGTTAAACCAGGCGTACATATTTTCAGAGTCCGCGTCGCCAACGTGTAAACGAACGACAGGCTCACCACTTGGCGACAGCCAGTCACCAATAAGTGATGCTTCAGCCGGCGAAGCGCGATTGGTCATGCCACGGTCACGGTATTCTAACGTACCGTTGAAGAAGCCCTTATCAAACTCTTTACCAAAGTTAATACCAACAGTATTTACTTCGCCGTCTTTTTCATACGTTTGACCTACTTCAGCAGAAATACTGCCGCCCTCAGAGCTTTTCAGAGTAATGTTAATAACACCCGCTATAGCGTCAGAGCCGTACTGAGCCGCAGCCCCATCACGAAGAATCTCCACACGCTCAACCGCTGTAATTGGAATGGCGTTAATGTCGTATCCTGCGGAGCCTTTACCAATAGTTTCCTGCACGTTCACCAGCGCTTGCTGGTGACGACGCTTACCATTCACCAAAACCAATACCTGGTCAGGGTTTAAGCCTCGTAAAGTTGCCGGACGGATAATGTCCGAACCATCTGAAATAGTCGTTGACGAGAAGTTAAATGACGGAGCACTCATTTGCAGAGCTTTACCCAGCTCAGTTGCGCCGGTATCAACCAGCTGGTCGGCTGAGATAATATCAATAGGCGACGCAGACTCTGTAGCCGTTCGCCCGTTTACACGTGACCCAAGAGTAACAATTCGCTCAATTGACTCCCCGGTTTCGGCATTAACGGCATCTTGAGCAATGGCAATTCCCGGCGCCATAAACGCAGCAGCCAGAGACGCTGTTAAAAAACCTAGCTTGAAAGGCGCTCTAGTCATAGTTCTTCCCTCAATTTTGTTATTTTAGTTTTAAACGGTGCGCGCTTATTAACAATTACACTTACAACAGAGGCCTAGAAATATGTCAGATGATATAAATCAATAAAAAGGTAGGGACTTGCGCTTAATTTATAGTGCGATATATTGAGAAACTGTTAACACAACAAAAGGAAACCGTTATGACACGCATAGTTGGTATTGTATTAATTATCGTTGGCGCTATCTTGCTTTACTTCTCTTATGAAGCGTCACAATCCATCGCGTCGGAAGTATCGGAAATGGCGACCAATGAGCCAACAGACAACACCATTTGGTATCTAATTGGTGGGGTTGCTGCCGTTATCATTGGTCTGTACGCGACCATTCGCGGCAAGTAAAACCTACAACGTTGTAAACACGCTATGCTGACGTGTCTCCGGACACGTCAGGTAGTTTCAATGCGCTTAACGTCGCCAACACACCGACAACGACCAGCACCCATAGTACGGCGTGAGCACCAAAAGCCGCATCAACCCAACCGAGTAACAAACCTGCCAGCAGTACAACACCCATGACAGTATTAGAGACAGCCGTTAACTGCGCTCTATTCTCCTGGTTTGCCATATCAACCAAATACGTTTTACGACCAACGCGCGCACCGTGGTGAGCCACTGCGGACGCAAACAGCAACAAAGCAGCAATCCACTCAAGACCGAGCCAATTTGGTGCCCAATAGAATATAGCCAGTGCCGCCGCCATGACTAGCGTCGACATGATCGATGCTGCCGCCATAACATGATGGCTGGCTGAGTCAGACCAACGTCCCCAAAAGCGCCCGGCCAGCAAACCCGCAAGTCCACTAGCCAGCATAAGGCTACCTAAACTGGTTAGCTCCGTATCACCCTGACGCTGAATAAGCACCACAATGTAGGGAATGGCGAAAGCTGCGGCGACAAGTAAGGCTCGGGTCAACACAAAATGTCCAAACTGACCATTCTTCCAGAGCAATGACATCGACTTAACGGCTTCAGAGACGGCGTTACCGCCACCTTCAGTAGCGCCAGCGACCTCTGGAATACCTGCGTACAAAACCGCCGCTAAAAGCCATAAAACAACACCCGCTCCCAGCAAGGCTAAAAACAACCAACGCTGACCATCTACTTCCGGCGAAAAAACAATCACTAAAGCAGTTAACAAGGTCAGCAAGCCAGCGGAAGAGGCTGCTACACCGGATAACCTCCCCCGACGTGTTTTAGACACCGTTTTACCCGTAACATCCTTATTGGCAACCGAACAGATACCGCGAGACAAGCTAAATAACGCGAGCAGTAACACGACACTCCAGCCCAGAGCACTATTATTTAACGTGGCAACCGCAAACAGCATGAGCAACAGCGATGCGGCCTGCCCGACACTACCTGCAACCCAAAACCACTTCCTAACCGGTTGTTGGCGCAATTGCTGGGCAACAAATAGTTGAGGTAATAGTGCCAATGACTCACGCAAGGGAACTAACGCACTAATGAATATGGCAGGAGCGCCTAACGAACTTAACATCCAGGGCAAGACTAAACGTGCGCTGACCAGGCTGTCACCCAGTTTGGTTAACGTCAGAGACAGCAGCATTAACACAAAAGATTTCGGCTGATGGTTACACGCCGACTCAGGTATATCCTTACACACTCGCGCGTCTTCATCTTCTGCGAGGTAGCCGTAAACCTTCTCGGTTAGCTGTTTGTCAGTCATGCTGCTTTCCGTTTACTTGGAATAGGAAAGTAAATGCTGCCACAAGTTATTCAGCCAATCCACCAAATCGAGCCATTCGGTTATATCAGCAAATTCGACATCGTAGCGCGTCAGTCGTGCGTAGTCGGTTAGCAGTCGTTCGGCCATAGCGTCGTCGAGCTTGTTCATAACGATTGTATTGGCAATATCAAACAGTGGGTGCCCTATTCCCGCATACTCCCAGTCAATGACTTTAATGGGAGCGGTCATAAGAATATGATTCATCGACAGGTCATTGTGACAAAGCACCGGGTACTCCAACCATTGATCAATCGCCTGCTGGTGCTGGCTTTTCTCTTCTCGAAAAGACTGAGCCAGGGAAGGTTCATAGTTGGAAAGCTGCTGCAGGTAATGCTCTACTTTGTCGTTCAATCGCCAGTGAGGAATGCTTGGTTTAAAAGAGTGAATTTTCGCGAGAACCTCAGCCAATACCGTTGCTTTAATAGCGGGCGATAACGTTACCTGATTTAATGAAGGCGCTTCTAAGTATGGCTGCAATAGCCAGCCTTCTGCTTCATTCCAGTCCAAAACGTCAGGGGCAGCTCCGCTTTCGGCAAGCGTTTTCTGTACAGCAACCTCCAGGCGTCTATCAACCTGAAATAAGCCATCATTTTGCCACCGCTTTAATACGAGATCAGAGTCATCGGACTTAAGCCGCAGCGTTTGGTTTGACTGCCCACTGGTTAACCTAGTGACTGCTTTAGGTACAGATATCATCCGGCACTCTTTAGCGGCTCTGGTTGTGGGTTATCCTGATGCCAGCGCCACATGGCATACAACACCAGCCCCAGGTAGACCACAAACAATAACGCTGTAGCGACAAACCCCTTACTGGCGTATAAATACACATAAACGCTGTCAATAACCAACCAGTACCACCAGGTTTCATACGCTTTTTTAGTCACCAGCCAAGTCGCCAGCAAGCTAAACACGGTAGTATAAGTATCGAGCCACACGGCGTCGGCGTCAGTAAACACAGAAAGTGTATAGGCAATTATAGCAGCCAAAGGTATCAGCCAAGCCCACTGTAAAAGATGCCACTTCAACGAGTATTTAGCACCACCGGGGCTTTCTTCGGCAGCAGACTTTTGGAAGCGCCACTGCCACCAGCCGTAACCGGCCATGACGACATAAATAGCCTGCAATACCGACTCCATATACAGCTTACCCTGCCAGAACAATACAGCATAAATTCCACAGCTTATGGTTGCTGACAGCCAGCACCACTGCTTCTGATGGGCAGCTAGCACGAGGTACCCCAGCGCAAATAACAGTGCGGCTAATTCCCACAAAGAGCTCATCATTAATTGTTCTAACAGGGTTTCTATCACGGCTTTTCCTTAGAACGATTTGCTAACAGTGACACCGAAACGGCGCGGCTCACCGTACTGCACGTAAGTCTCGTCATTGGCATACTGAGTTCGTGGATCATTAGCGAAATAGAAACCACGCACTTCGTAGTCTTCGTCAGTCAGGTTACGTCCCCATAAGCTCACACGCCAATCATCGACATAATAGTTCACCGCAAAGTGCAACAGTGCCATAGAGTCCGACTTCTGATTATGGGAGTTCGAAAAATAGAACTCGTCCTTCCCGTCAGCCTGAAGTACCCACTGAATATTCTCACCGTACCAACCTTCGAGGCCAACGTTGAACTGATACTGAGGCGCATGAGCTTGCTCACGCCCTGTCATATCCATGCCGTCCTCAGTCACAAAGCCTTCTATTTCGGTTTCCAGCCAACTCGCAGAAGCAAATAATGTGAGCCAGTCAGTCAGTTTATTGCGAATTTCCGCTTCAAGACCGTAACCCTTCCCTTCGGCAGCATTCTCAATGTAACCGACAAATTTTGCCCCTCGATTCACCCAGCTTTTAAGCTGAACATCGTCGCGCCAATGGTAAAAAGTGCTCACTCGTGACGTTAAGTCACCGCTTGGACTACTGCCTTTAACGCCAAATTCGGCACTCCATAGAATTTCAGGCTCAAAAGTAGCGCGTTCCAGCAGGTAGTCTTTTAGCTCGTCGAGACCCTGGTCGTCCGCTTTACCCAGCGCTTCGCCATTAACGCCACCGGACTTATAGCCTCGTGACACGGTCGCATACCAATAGCTGTTTGGTGCTGCCCGGTAGCGTGCACTAAAACTACCACCCACCATGGTATCTTCCGGTTGTGCGTCTATACTGCGACTGTCGGAGTAGTCGTTATCGTACTGCTCAATACGCAAACCGCTAATAGTGGTGAACTTCTCACTCCAGTGCTGCGTCAATTCGCCGTATACCGCGGCATGTTGACTGCGATAATCACTTTGGAAAATATCCGGCTGACCTAAGTCCCAATTAAAGTAATCACGCGTTAGTTCGACGTCTTTATCGTAATAATAAACACCCGCTACCCACTCACTGTCTACTCCCAGCAGTGTTTGCGGGGCATCCGACAACCAGCGAACCTCGGCTGTTTTGTCTTTTCTGTCACGCAAGTAAGCATCAAACGACGAATATTCCCAACCAGGCGCAATACCGACATACGTCCAGTCTTCATCAAAGGCGTAAGCAGTATCTGCGTTTAAAATACTCGCTGACAACTCAAGTCGGCTGTTATCCCAACCTAAATAATTCAATGTGGTTTTTACCGCATCACTTTCAAGGCGGTCGTAGCCCGGCTCGTCTGACAGCGTGGTTCGGTTGTTATCAAGACTGAACACGTCATAGCCGTTATCAACATCGTTGTAGTGCAAAACGGTGTCTAACGTCCAGTTATTGGTAAATTGGGTGTTCAATAAAAAGCGAACGCCAAGTTCGTCTCTATCGTTGGTGTCGTCCCTTTCTAAATAGGCATTCTCAATGTAGCCGTCTTGCTTAAACTGACTGACAGAGAAGCGGGCATTACCTAATACACCCAGTTGCCCGCCTAATGCTAAACCACCCATGCGTTCGTCGTAATTACCGGCTGACAACTCAAACTGACCGCTAAAGTCATCCGAGGGATGTACACTATCAAGCAACACCAAGCCAGCCATTGCGTTCACGCCAAAACGACCGCTTTGGGGTCCTCGAAATACCTCAACCTGGTTTATATCGAAAAGGGACGCAGCCGTGCCTAAGCCACTGTAATCAATGCCATCTATAATAAGGCCGACTGACGGGCTAATCGGATCAACAAACTGAGAACGCTCGCCCATGCCGCGAATCTGAATAAAGCGTGCAGTCGATGTACCGCCGGAGAAATTAACATTGGCAAAACTGTTGAGCGTGTCTTCTAAATGCTGCGCATTTCGCTGCTGCATTGCATTTTGGTCAATAATGGACACACTGCTGGTCGTTTCATTAAGCGTGCGCTTATGAAAGTCACCACTAACTTCAATTATTTCAAAGTCGTTGCTATTTTCCTGACCATAGGCCAGAACCGGAGTTTGCAGTAATGCTAAGCCAATACTGGCTGCTAAGTAAGACGTTATTTTTTGCATGGATCATTTCCTCAAAACAAAGTCAGAAACGATCCGGTAAGGCTGTATTAGACGGGTTTTCTACCATCCCTACGCCAGTATTAACCGGATCAGGTTTTAAGGGTTCGCTTTTGCATCTCAGCCGTTGCCGGCACCCCTTGGTAAAGCGGCGTCAGTATAACGCAGCTTGCTGTTTTAACAAATGCTCTTTAAATGAACGACAATGCGTCACCGTAAAGGTTTTCTAACGGCACGCCTTGGGCAACAAAATCGTCCCTAATAACACGCACCATTTCGAAACGACCGGCCATGTAAACTTCGCAGTTTTGCAAATTCTGTTGGCGCGTCATTACCGCCTGATGAACCAACCCAATGGAATACGGCCAGTCTCCGGCAGCGTCTTCGAGCACTGGGTGATAGTCAAAGTGCTCATGTTCACTGGCTAAACGCTCGAGTTCATCGTGCAAATACAAATCGGCTTGAGTTTTTGCGCCCCAATATAACGTTAATGGGCGCTCCGGCGTTGCTCGTAAATGTTGCTGTAAAATAGAGTAAGCGTATGAAAAGCCAGTGCCGCCTGCTATTAAAACGGCCGGTTTGTCACTGTCCTGGCGGTAGAAAGCAATACCATCGGGGGCTTCTATCTTGACTTCGCCCTCAGCGCGGATCTTATCCAACACCTCCATAGCGTAGCTATTGTCAGGTGTCGCACCAATATGAAGTAACCACTCACTATCACTTGACGGGCACGACGCGATGCTAAAAGGTCGCTTATCTCTTTCACCCATGACAACCATTAAATACTGGCCTGCTTTAAACGCGACTGGCTGCGGCAATTGCAAACGCACTTCCCAAACAGCGTCCGCTAACTGACGCGAAATCTCGACTTTACAGGTCATTTGTTGACTCATTCACGACTCCATAATGTTCAGTTCGTCCCACAGCTGGTCGACACGCTGCTTAACCTCTTCACTCATGACAATAGGCTCGCCCCATTCGCGGTCAGTTTCACCGGGCCATTTGTTGGTTGCGTCCATACCCATTTTCGAACCAAGACCCGACACTGGTGACGCAAAATCTAAGTAGTCAATTGGTGTGTTTTCAACCAAAGTGGTGTCGCGAGCCGGATCCATTCGGGTCGTCATAGCCCAAATCACGTCTTTCCAGTCTCGCGCATTCACATCGTCGTCACACACAATCACGAACTTGGTATACATAAACTGACGCAAGAACGACCAGACTCCCATCATCACGCGTTTGGCATGACCTGAGTACTGCTTCTTCATAGTGACTACGGCTAAACGGTACGAACAGCCTTCCGGTGGCAAATAAAAATCCACAATTTCCGGAAACTGCTTTTGCAATAACGGAATGAAAACCTCGTTCAAAGCCACACCCAATACTGCGGGCTCATCTGGCGGCCGGCCGGTATAAGTGCTGTGGTAAATCGGGTCTTTACGATGGGTAACATGAGTCACGGTAAACACCGGAAACTCATCCACTTCGTTGTAATAGCCAGTATGGTCGCCATAAGGCCCTTCCGGCGCCATTTCACCCGGCTCAATGTAACCTTCCAGAATAATTTCTGCATGTGCCGGAACTTGTAAGTCATTGCTTAGGCACTGTGTCACTTCGGTTTTGCTGTCGCGCAGCAGGCCAGCAAAGGCGTACTCGGATAAGCTATCCGGTACAGGTGTTACCGCCCCTAAAATAGTTGCAGGGTCAGCACCTAAGGCTACCGAAACAGGGAATTTCTCACCCGGATGCTGCTGGCACCACTCCTGAAAATCCAACGCGCCACCGCGATGCGACAACCAGCGCATAATAAGCTTATTCGGCCCCAAAAGTTGCTGGCGATAAATACCTAAGTTCTGGCGCTCTTTATGTGGCCCCCGGGTCACTGTAAGCCCCCAGGTGACTAACGGCGCTACATCGCCCGGCCAACAGTGCTGAATTGGCAGTTTGGTCAAGTCAACGTCATCGCCACTCATTACTACCTGCTGACATGGCGCCTTTTTAAGCTTTTTCGGCGACATACTAAGCACTTTTTTGTACGTTGGCAGCAAATTCAATGCATCGCGGAAGCCCTTCGGCGGCTCTGGTTCTTTTAAAAACGCCAGTAATTTGCCGACATCACGCAAAGCTGTCACTGACTCTTGCCCCATACCCAAAGCCACACGTTCTGGCGTACCAAAGAGGTTCGCCAACACCGGCATATCATGACCTTTCACGTTCTCAAACAATAAGGCCGGGCCCTCTGCTTTCAGTGTACGGTCAGATATTTCGGTAATTTCAAGGTAGGGGGCTATTTCTTGCTGGATGCGTTTAAGTTCACCGCGCTCTTCGAGGAGCGCGATGAAGTCTCGCAGATCTTGATATTTCATACGCCGCTTAGCTGTTGCGTTGACGCTTCATCGATTCGAAGAATTCGTCGTTGGTCTTAGTCATCTGCAAACGATCAATCAGGAACTCCATGGCTTCAACTTCGCCCATTGGGTTCATAATCTTCCGCAGGATCCACATTTTCTGCAGCTCGTCCTGAGACGTCAGCAATTCTTCACGACGTGTACCTGAACGATTAAAGTCGATCGCAGGGAAAACACGTTTCTCTGCCAACTTACGGTTCAAATGCAGTTCCATGTTACCGGTACCTTTAAACTCTTCGTAGATAACTTCATCCATCTTCGAGCCGGTATCGATAAGCGCAGTTGCAATAATGGTTAAGCTGCCGCCTTCTTCAACGTTACGTGCTGCACCAAAGAAGCGTTTTGGCTTGTGTAGCGCGTTAGCGTCCACACCACCCGTCAGGACTTTACCTGAGCTTGGAATAACGGTGTTATAAGCACGCGCCAAGCGAGTAATCGAGTCCAATAAGATGACGACATCTTTTTTGTGCTCAACCAAACGCTTCGCTTTTTCGATAACCATTTCAGCAACCTGTACGTGGCGGCTGGCAGGCTCATCGAAAGTTGAAGCAACCACTTCACCCTGCACCAAACGGTGCATTTCCGTTACTTCTTCCGGACGCTCATCGATAAGCAGTACAATAAGCTCTGCTTCAGGATGATTCGCCGCAATAGAAGTCGCAACGTTCTGCAGTAATAACGTTTTACCCGCTTTCGGCGGTGCAACAATAAGACCACGCTGGCCTTTACCAATAGGTGCCGACAAGTCGAGAACACGCGCCGTAATATCTTCAGTACTGCCATTGCCGCGCTCTAAACGAAAACGTTCGTCTGCATGCAGTGGTGTCAGGTTTTCAAAAAGAATTTTATTACGGGAATTTTCAGGCTTGTCGAAGTTAACTTCGCGAATTTTCAGAAGAGCAAAATAACGTTCGCTGTCTTTCGGCGGTCGAATTTTGCCGCCAATAGTGTCGCCGGTGCGTAAGTTAAAGCGACGAATTTGGCTAGGCGATACATAAATATCATCGGGGCCGGCCAAATATGACGAGTCGGCTGATCGCAAGAAGCCGAAGCCGTCCTGCAAAATTTCCAACACACCGCCGCCGTATATGTCTTCACCGCTTTTTGCGTGCGCCTTTAAAATAGCAAAAATGATGTCCTGCTTGCGCAGACGGGCCATATTCTCAAGGCCCATTGAGTCCGCGAGCTCAACAAGCTCGTTTACGGGTTTATCTTTAAGTTCAGTTAGATTCATAGGAGGGTTTTCGAGTTATCGATTGAACACAAAGCCTTTTTATTGACTCTAGAATATTAAAACAATTGGAACGTTCGGATTTCGCGAGTTGCGAAGTCAGAAACAGAAGTTTCTCTTACTTAACAAGGCGCGCCGGTGGAGTTGGCAAGCCTGCTTGAATAGTTAATAAACAGAAAGGTATCACCAAAATTAGAGTTCGTCCAGTTTTGCTAACAAAAACGGCGCATAATGCGCCGCTTTTTGATACCGATTAAATGTGTTGGTCAAGAAATTCAACCAGTTGCGCTCGAGATAGCGCGCCAACTTTGGTTGCCACCACATCGCCGTCTTTGAATAACAGCAGCGTAGGAATACCGCGGATATTAAATTTCGGCGGGGTTTGTTCGTTATGGTCCACATTCAGCTTCCCAATAACCAACTTACCGGCGTACTCTTCGGCAATGTCGTCCAGAATTGGCGCGACCATTTTACAAGGCCCACACCACTCGGCCCAAAAGTCGACCAGTACAGGTTTATCGGATTTGATGACATCTTCGTCAAAACTGTCATCGCTTAGCTGAACAATTGCGTCACTCATGGTACTCTCCGCTAAATTCTTTCGCGTGGAAATATAGAATAGTATTATTTCTGTTTTTGAATACAAGCGCAAACTGATATGCTTATAACTTATGAATAAAACACATCTTTCAGAAACTCGTTTCGCTGATTTGGCGCTTCATCCCAAATTACAGCAAGCGCTATCCAATGCCGGATTCGAATATTGTACTCCAATCCAGGCGTTAAGTCTGCCTGTTGCGTTATCTGAGCGCGACGTTGCTGGTCAGGCTCAAACCGGAACAGGGAAAACCTTGTCATTTCTTCTGGCGACTTTCAACCGCTTAATGCAGAACGCGTCGTCCGAAAAAACCGATTCAGGCCCTCGTGCCCTTATTATGGCCCCAACCCGTGAGCTTGCCATTCAGATTGCCCACGACGCAGAGCCCTTGCTGGAAAGCTGTGGCTTGAAAATGGGGGTCATATACGGCGGCGAAGGCTATGACTCTCAAAAAGAGCAGTTAGGTAATAGCCCGGACATTCTGGTCGGCACCACAGGTCGCCTTATCGACTTTTACAAGCAAGGCTTGTTCTCATTGAACGACATTGAGGTAGTGGTACTGGATGAAGCCGACCGTATGTTTGACTTAGGTTTCATTGATGATATTCGCTATTTGCTGCGCAAAATGCCCGAGCCTGCGAAACGTCTTAATCTATTGTTCTCGGCAACCCTGTCTTATCGAGTTCAAGAGTTGGCATACGAGCACATGAACGCGCCAACTAAGCTGGAAGTCGAACCGGCACAGAAAACCGCAGTACGTGTCACCGAAGAATTATTTTATCCGTCTAAGCCGGATAAGTTCCCGCTATTGCTAACGCTTATTGAAGAAGACTGGCCGGAAAAAGCCATTGTGTTCGCTAATACCAAGCACGGTTGTGAAAAAGTTCACGGCTGGTTGGTCGCAAATGATCACAGAGCCGGACTTTTAACCGGCGACGTACCGCAGAAAAAGCGGCTGAAAATTCTTGATGACTTTGCCGAAGGCCGTATCGACTTTCTGGTCGCGACCGATGTCGCTGCACGTGGACTGCATATTCCGGAAGTGACTCACGTCTACAACTTCGATTTGCCGGACGACTGCGAAGACTACGTACATCGTATTGGTCGTACTGGCCGCGCAGGCGCCAGTGGTGCTGCAATCAGCCTGGCCTGTGAAGAGTATGTTTATAACCTTCCGGCTATTGAGGAATATATTGGTCACAGCATTCCGGTCACCAAATACGACGCAGATGCTATGCTAAGTGACTTAAGACGTCCTCGCCCACCACAACGACGCCGCCGCCATAACTCTGGTGGCAATAAAGGCAAACCACGTGGTCGACGCTCTGGTCCTCCAAGGTCATAAACGCCAATGGCGCTGAAAAAGAAAAAACTGGCTGCCATCGACATGGGCTCAAACAGCTTTCATTTGTTGATGGCAGAAGTTTCAATGACCGGTTTTTTCCCAAAGCCCCGAGTGCTTACACGCCACAAACAGAAAGTCAGGCTGGCCGACGGGCTTAACGCAGCAAATACCATTGATGACGACGCAGCAAAACGGGCATGCCAATGCCTGTTAGGTTTTGCCTCAGAGCTCGAACAATTCCAGCCTGATGCAGTGACTGTTGTCGCCACCGCCGCACTGCGTAAAGCCAGTAATCAGGCCCAGCTGCTCGAGCAATTTGAAAACGCTTTAGGACATCCTATTCAGGTCATTACCGGCGAGCAGGAAGCTGAATTAATTTATTCAGGTGTGTGTAGTGTGTCTCAGTGCACCGACGATGTGCTGGTCATCGATATCGGAGGTGCCAGTACCGAAGTCATTGCAGGGCACGGTTTAAGCCCGAAATACTTGCAAAGCCTGGATATGGGCTGTGTGGTTTTTCAGAATCGCTATTTTAGCGGTGGCATACTCAATAACAGCTCTTTTGAACAAGCAAAAAGTGATGCAGCCTCCCTCATTGAGCCTTTTCTCAACGACTACCATCAGCACAGCTGGAAGCGCGTACTGGGTGCATCCGGTACCTTCAGAGCCGTCAGTGAAATAGCCCACGCCGAAGGTCAAACACAATTAACGCGTGAGTGGCTGACCGAATTGATGAAACGCTGCGCCAAAAAAGGAACCGTGGAGGCACTTGATTTTCCGGGCTTAAGAGAAGACAGAAAAGCGGTGCTGGCCGGCGGCTTAGCCATTCTTGCAGGTATTACTGAAGCATTGAATATAGAAGAGTTTGAGGTGACTTATGGCGCCCTGCGCGAGGGGTTACTCGCACAGCTCGCCAATGAAGTAACGGCTTAACGGTTACACAGACTTCGCCCACTTTTCAGCAATGGATTTAGCAAAGTACGTCAAAATGCCATTGGCACCCGCACGCTTAAATGCCAATAAGCTCTCTTCAATAACATCGTCGCCCAGCCAGCCGTTAGCAATGGCAGCCTGCAACATGGCATATTCACCGCTCACTTGATACGCGAAGGTCGGTACGCCAAACTTGTCTTTTACCCGACGCACGATATCTAAGTAGGGCATTCCCGGTTTCACCATCACCATGTCAGCCCCTTCCTGAATATCCAACGCAATTTCATGCAGGGCTTCATCAGAATTTGCCGGATCCATCTGGTAAGTCTTTTTATCACCGCCCTTCAAATTACCCGCAGAGCCAACTGCGTCTCTGAAAGGTCCGTAAAATGCACTGGCGTATTTAGCAGAGTACGCCATTATCTGAGTATTATGGAACCCCTCACTTTCCAATGCATCACGAATAGCGCCAATACGGCCGTCCATCATGTCTGACGGCGCTACAACATCAGCACCGGCCTTAGCATGAGAGAGCGCCTGTTTAACCAGGACTTCAGTAGTAATGTCGTTTTGGACATAACCGCTGTCGTCAATAATGCCGTCCTGTCCATGAGTCGTGAACGGATCCAGAGCAACGTCAGTCATCACACCCAGCTCAGGGTACTCTGCTTTTATCGCTTTTACGGCTCGCTGCGCCAGACCACTATCATCGTAGGCTGCTTCTGCCATCTCAGACTTTGCCGAAGCTGGTGTCACCGGAAACAGCGCCACCATTGGAATACCAAGCTCGACCAAGCGCTGACATTCAGCGACAAGTAAGTCGATACTCAGACGCTCAACGCCGGGCATAGAGTCAACCGTTTCGCGTTGATTCTGTCCTTCCAGCACAAACACAGGGTAAATTAAATCGTTCACAGACAGTTGGTTTTCCGCAACCAATCTGCGGCTGAAATCTGAACGTCTTAAACGTCTTAAACGGCGTTTTGGGAATGCCCCTTCATTAGTCATTTCTTACTCCTGCTTTACTACCCAGCAACCTGGTCACGACCCTGATTTTTAGCGTTATACAAGGCTTCGTCTGCGGCTTTGAAAAGCTCTTCAACATTATCAAAAATACGGTTGCTGGTTGATATAACACCGGCACTGATGGTGATACGTTGCTCACCAACATCGGTTTCAAAAGCGTGCTCCCGAACCATACTTAACAACTGTTCAGCGAAAGTTCTCGCATCATCAAGGTCCGTTTCCGGCAGAATAATGGCAAACTCTTCACCGCCGTAGCGACAAACTACATCAGCGGCTCTTTTGGCGTGCTGATTCATTAAATCTGCTAACTGTTTTAAAATCTGATCGCCAACCAAGTGCCCATGGGTATCGTTAATGGGTTTAAAGTGATCAACATCTATCATCAGCAATGCCAGCGGAAGCTCTCTGCGCATTGTACGGCGTAGCTCCCGTTCTAAGTGCTGCTGGAAGTAACGATGGTTATAAAGACCTGTGAGTGGATCTTCCATGTTTTTCTGCTCAAGCTCACTATTGACGTCCTGCAACTCTCGCAGTGCAATTTGTAGCTCAAAGGTACGTTCTTCAACGTTTTCTTCAAGTTCTTGATTGTATTTTTGCTGTGCCGCCAGGCGCTCCTTGCGCTGTTCGTTATAGCGCACTGCCAGTACCCAGGACAGAAGTAAAATCTCAATACCCGAGCCAAGCATGATGGCATGGCGCTGAATGAACATACTGTCGATAACGCCTAAATAACCGAGCGAGTTAGCGATAACCGATAGCAATAGGCTGCACCAAGCCAATGTGAATATGCGCGCATAAAGAAAACCTTTACGCCATAAGTAAGCGCCCACTAACAGCAAGAAAAAGCAGCCCGGAGCCGCTAATATCAGCATTACATGAATACTAATACGGTAACTGGCGAATATCCCCACCACTAAACTGGCGGCGGACAAAAATGCCATAACCATCAACCCACGTCCCAGTGTATTTCGGTATCGTTTCAACTCTAATAACTGATACGCAAATAAGGCGGCGGTTAAAAATGTCAGGCTACCGAATATGGGTATGCCCTTATCCTGGAGATAAATAGACTCCGGCCAGAGGTAATGAAAACCCAGCCCTTCCAGAGATAACATCAGACCCGCGAAAAACACGGTATATAACGAGTACAGACCAAACTCCGGTTCACGTGACGCGACAAACCCGAACAGGTTATAAACCGCCATACACAGCAGAACGCCAAAGTAGATACCCTCGGCAATACGCCGATTCATTTGAGTTTCAAAGAAGCCAATGTTGGAGCGCACAGCAATTGGCAAGCGCATTGAGCTTTGGCTCGACGCACTCAGATACACAGTACCGCTGGTTCCTTTGGGAAGGGGAACAGCAAATTCAGACGTGGGAATTGGGCGTTCATGAAACGGTTTAGTATCGCCGAGCTTGTAAGTTTTTATACCTGCGTCGGTTTGTATATAAATATTTAGCTCATCGAGCAGCGGGTAAGCAATGTGCAGCACTCTGTCGATATTTGAGTCCTCTAACTGAAACCGGAACCAGTATTCATCCGTGGTATAACCAAAAGACGCTCTATTCGTTTCCAGCTCTGACCACAGATCGTCGTCGAGCAGCTTAACCTCGTCCAATGACAGCTTTTGCTCACTGTTTGTGTACTCGATATCTAAAGATGTCTCTGCTTTGGTCAGCAATTGGGCATGCGACGAAAACGCGACAGCCATACCGATGGCTAACAGCATCATCAGCAAAAAGTGTTTTGTCAGTCGTCGTGTTAAGCGCAATGCACGTTACCCTAAGTTAAATAACCGCTCGGCGTTATTCGTTGTTTGGCTCGCCAGAGCTTCTGCGGACATTCCCAATGCTTCGGCTACCGCTGCACCAATAACCGGTACATACTTCGGCTCATTCATTTTCGGACGAGGTTTAATACCTCTGGGCAGTAAAAATGGCGCATCCGTTTCCAGCACTAACCTGTCGAGCGGCATGCTCGGTAAAGCTGCCATTAACTCGCTGTTACGACGTTCATCGCAAATCCAGCCTGTTACACCAAACCAATGGCCTCTTGCCATATACCGCTCTAATTCAGCAGGACCACCTGTAAAACAATGCGTTAAACAGGTCGCATCATCATCGCAGTAGCGGTTCAACAATTCAATTTGTTTATCAATAGCGTCACGCTCGTGGAGGTACAACGGTAAGTTAAGCTCATTCGCTAACTTTATTTGCGCGACGAACACTTCTTCCTGAGTGTCTTGAGGCGAATAATTTCGGTTAAAGTCGAGCCCACACTCGCCAATAGCAACAACAGCTTTGTGCTCAGCAAGCGCTCTTAACTCATCAGCGAAACTCTCGGGGGCTTGCTCGGCGTCATGGGGATGAATGCCAGCAGTCATCACTAACTGTTGTGGGTATTGCTCACAAAGTTTTATCGCTTCTCGCGTTTCTTCGAGCGAGGTCGCTATAATCAGTTGCCTAGTCACACCGGCTTTTTCCGCAGCCTCCATCACTTCAGGCAACGCCTTCAATAACCGTTTGTTGGTTAAATTCACTCCTGCATCAAACCACATCGTTAAGCCTCATCAGCGGTTTCTTTATCGTTCGACTGAGACGGTGTATACCAACGGCTTATTTGCAAGCCCAGCTCAAACAGTAACCACATTGGAATAGCCAGTAAGGTTTGCGAAATAACGTCCGGAGGCGTTAACAACATGCCGACAGTAAACGCCCCGACAATAATGTAAGGCCGTTTGCGCGCCAAAGATTCGCGAGTACTGACACCACTCCATATCAACAACATAATGGCGACAGGTGTTTCAAAAGCAATGCCAAAAGCCATAAATATGGCCAACACAAAATCGAGATAACGGCTTATATCCGTTGCAACCGTAACGCCTTCGGGAGCCGCACCGGTAAAGAACGCCATAGCAATGGGTAAAACAACAAAATACGCAAAGGCTACACCAGCGTAAAACAGCAAGGTGCTGCTAATGAGCAACGGCACTACTAAACGTTTTTCTTTGCGATAGAGCCCCGGTGCAATAAAGGCCCAGAGCTGCCACAGCAAATAGGGAATGGCGAGTGCCAGTGCGACAACAAAGGTGAGTTTAAACGGCGTGAAAAACGGCGCTGCAACGTCAGTTGCTATCATTTGCGAGTCGCTGGGCAGCGCCACTAACAAGGGCTGAGCCAACAAGTTATAAAGGTCGTTCGCAAAATACGCCAGTGCCGCAAAGACAACCAGTACAGCTAACACCGACCGCAACAGCCGGTTGCGCAATTCCAGCAAGTGATTCAGTAACGGTGAGTCACTCATTCAGTATCCTTGCTTTTATCTGACGTGTTCGATGAATTAGAGTCGTCCGATTTTTTAGAATAAGGACGCTGAACGTCGGCGGCGGCATTTCTCAGCTCAACGAGCGAGCGTTGCAACTCGGGGCTAAGGTTTTCGAGATCCTGACTTTCGGCCTGCTTTAAGTGCTCATGCAACTCTTTAATACGAAGCTCGTGGTCAAGTTCACTTTGGACTTTTTGCGTGTATTGGCGCACGCCACTGAGCATACGCTGGAAACCACGAATGGCAGAGGGAAGCCGCTCGGGACCTAGCACCAGCAGCCCGACAATTGCTATCAGCAATAACTCCCAAAAGCCAATATCGAACATTTACGACTTTCCGGATGTGTCCGAGTCGTCATGTTGCTCTTTGTCCTGCAGCGACCCTTTTTTCTTATCTTTGCTGTCCTTGTCATCGGCTTCGTCGTTCATTGACTTTTTGAAGCCTTTTACGGCATTACCCAAGTCTGAGCCCATATTGCGCAAACGCTTGGTGCCAAACAGTAAAACAACAATAACGAGCAGAATCAGTAACTGCCAAGGTGATATACCCATGTGCTTTCCTATAATCGTTTTTAGTTAAATTCGCCGTTCGATGCTTTCGGCCGGCTTCGCCAGGCTATAACAGCTAACAATACTGTAATTATACCAGAGCCTATGGTTGGCGCCGACAATTCTGAGTCAGTCCATAATAACGTGGTACAAATGAGTCCACTGGCACTTAATAAGGTCCAGAAGGTTGACGTTGAGGCCTGTCGTTGCGCCCGGAACTGCGCTTCCCATCGACGGTCGTTCTGTTTGGGTTGAGTCTGATACTGACGCAGGCTCTCGTAAATCATGTTCGGTATTTCCGGCATTTTCTCCGCCCAGTAAGGCGCATTTTCTTTTACCGAGCGCACCACGGCACGCCAGCCGAGTTGCTCATTCATCCAGCGCTCAAGGAATGGCTTTGCTGTTTTCCACAAGTCGAGTTCCGGGTAGAGCTGACGCCCCAAGCCTTCAATGTAAAGCAACGTCTTTTGCAGGAGAACTAACTGCGGCTGCACTTCCATTTCAAACCGGCGGGCGGTATTGAACAAATTAATAAGCACATGCCCGAACGAAATTTCCGCCAGTGGCTTTTCGAAGATAGGCTCACAAACCGTGCGAATCGCCGATTCGAACTCTTCGATATTGGTGTGGCGGGGTACCCAACCGGAGTCAACATGCAGCTCAGCGACTTTACGATAGTCGCGATTAAAAAAGGCCAAAAAGTTTTCCGCCAAATAGCGTTTGTCGTCCCTGTTCAGGGTACCGACAATACCAAAATCGATGCCAATATAGCGTGGGTGCAACGGGTCGTCTTTGGCGACAAAAATATTGCCAGGATGCATGTCGGCGTGAAAGAAGCTGTCGCGGAATACTTGTGTAAAGAACACTTCAACACCGCGCTCGGCCAGCTTTTTCATATCGACACCACGGGCTCGCAGAGTATCAACATCGCTCACCGGTATGCCGTCAATGCGCTCCATCACCATTACGTTATGGCGGCTGTAGTCACTGTAAACCACCGGAATATAGAGCATGTCAGAGTTTTCAAAGTTACGCTTAAGCTGAATCGCATTGCCCGCTTCACGCAATAAGTCCAACTCGTCCAGCAATGTCTTACGGTATTCTTTAACCACTTCTTTGGGCTTTAGACGACGCCCGTCGGGCAGGTGTTTCGCCGCCACAGAAGCCAGTGTTTCCATCAGCTCAAGGTCGGCATGAATGGTTTCCCGAATGTCTGGCCTAATAACTTTAATGACCACATCGACAATCTCGTCCGCCTGTTTTAGCTGCGCGGTATGCACTTGAGCAATAGACGCTGACGCAAGCGGTGTCGTATCAAACCCAATAAAGCAATCATCAATGCTTTTTAAATTCAGCGACTTCTCAATGATTTTCTGCGCAGCTACACCGTCAAACGGAGGGACTTTGTCTTGCAATCGCGCCAGCTCAATAGCAATATCCGGCGGCAATAAGTCCCGGCGTGTCGAGAGCATTTGACCAAATTTAACCCAAACAGGCCCCAGCTGCTCCAACGCCAACCTTAAGCGAACGCCAGCCGGCTTGTCTTTGTGCTTATTGGGCATCCAAAATAGCGCATGACGACCCAGGCGTATCGTCCAGGGCAACCAACGAGCCGGAATTAAATCATCCAGCCCGTAAGTCAGTAAGGTTTTGGTGATTTTGTAAAAACGCCGAGTCCGCATTAGCTCTTCCTTTCCCCGAACTGCCTTTGCAGGCGCTCTACTTTTGCACGCAACTGCTGCATATTGTCTTTGAATTCATTAAATTCTTCGCGTGTCGGAAGCAATTGTTTCTCGTCCGTGACAACGCCTTTAAACCAACGCTTACTTTCTTCCAGTCGCTTTTCGACGTGGCTTCGGCTTTTGCGCCACAACGTCATTAACCAATGCGCTGGAGCATCTCCCAGGGTATTTGCCAACTCGCCTTCCCAGTCGACATCCAGCGACTTAAACAAGCCCACCAGTTGTTGTGCCAACATAGGATCGCCATCAATATCGAGCTGATCAGCCTTAATCAAACGCGTTAAATTGGCGGTATCCTGCAGTTCCGGCAAAACACCAAGCTCGGTGCTAATACAGCAGTCCACGTCATCGGAATCGGCTGTGCTAATGTAAATGCCTGCGTCATCAACACTGACAGTGGTCGTAAAAGGCAGTTCTTTGAGTTTCAGACGAATACGCTTGCCCGCCAACCGACGCAACCTTTCTGGGCTTTGTGCGTCTTTCTTTAGCAGTGTGTTTGCTAACTTCTCAAACAGAACCGTTGGCAATAGCGGCAATAACGTCATTAGAACTTATATCCTCTATGCAGAGCGACAACGCCGCCTGTCATATTTTGATAATCGACTTTTTCGTAACCGGCGGTTTCCATCATTGACTTCAATGTTTCCTGATCGGGGTGCATACGAATCGATTCGGCCAGGTACTGGTAGCTATCGGCGTCATTAGCAACGACTTGCCCCATTTTGGGCAATATATTAAACGAATAAAAGTCATACGCCTGGTTTAAGGTTGCTGATACGGGTTTAGAAAATTCAAGAATTAACAATCGTCCGCCAGGCTTTAATACACGCAGCATCGAGCGCAGCGCTTTGTCTTTATCAGTCACATTACGCAGACCAAAGGCAATAGTAATAATGTCAAAAGAATTGTCGTCAAACGGTAGCTCTTCGGCGTCGGCCTGCACATAGCGCACATTACCAACAACACCGCGGTCGCGCAGCTTGTCGCGGCCGACTTTTAACATAGCATCGTTAATATCGGCTAAAACCACTTCGCCTTCCGGGCCGACCCGACGTGAAAATTGCGCAGTTAAGTCGCCCGTACCACCCGCAATATCGAGCACTTTCATGCCTTTACGAACACCACTGCAATCTATCGTGTAGCGTTTCCATAACCGATGAATGCCAAACGACATTAAATCGTTCATGACATCGTATTTAGCCGCAACCGACTGAAACACGTTAGCGACCAGGCTTTTCTTTTCACTTCTGGCCACTTTTTGGTAGCCAAAATCTATCGAATCGTCTTTTCTATCGTTCATTCAAACTGTCCCGAACTCAATTTCCTGTAGTGTACTTGATGTTCACACTTGAGCATAGTGATCACGCCTTGGTAACCATCGTTCAATAAGTGCCTGTGCGCTTTGCGGGTACTCTCTTAATAAAGTTTCTGCAATACGCTGGGCTTCCGGAATAAGCGGTTCGTCACGTTCTAAATCCGCCACTTTTAAGGCTGCCAAACCGGTTTGCCGGTGACCGAGCAGCTCCCCCGGCCCACGAATTTCTAAATCGCGCTGGGCAATCACAAAGCCGTCGTTACTTTCACGCAAAACACCAAGCCTTTGCTGAGCCGTTTGCGACAACGGACTGTGATAAAGCAACACACAGTGACTGGCAACCGACCCTCGCCCAACTCGCCCACGCAATTGGTGCAATTGCGCTAACCCTAAACGCTCTGGGTTTTCAATAATCATAAGCGAGGCGTTTGGTACATCAACACCCACTTCAATAACCGTTGTCGCCACCAAAAGATCAACGTCGCCTGCTTTAAACGCCTGCATGACCTGCTCTTTTTGTTCATGCTTGAGGCGACCGTGCACTAACCCGATATTTAGCTCCGGCAGTTGCTCCTGAAGCTCGTTGGCGGTGTCTTCCGCTGCCTGACACTCCAACACGTCTGACTCTTCAATGAGTGTACACACCCAATACGCCTGCCGACCTTCGCTCTGACACACGTCTCGCACGCGCTCAACAACGTCCTGACGGCGCGTATCAGGCACTGCCACGGTTGTTACCGGGGTTCGCCCTGGCGGCAGTTCATCAATGATGGACGTGGCCAAATCGGCATAGGCTGTCATGGCCAGGGTTCTAGGTATTGGCGTTGCCGTCATAATTAATTGATGCGGATGCACACCCGCTTGCACGCCTTTCTCACGTAATTGTAACCGTTGATGCACCCCAAAACGATGCTGCTCGTCAATAATCACCAACGCCAGGTTTTTATATTCCACGTCGTTTTGGAACAGCGCATGCGTGCCCACCAACAAGTGAATATTGCCGGCTTTTAATTGCTCAAGTAGCTCGTTGCGGCGTTTACCTTTCGACTTACCACTTAACCATGCAACATTGACACCCAGCGGGCTTAACCACTGCTCGAACGTAATCGCATGCTGCTCTGAAAGCAGCTCCGTCGGTGCCATCAACGCCACTTGGTAGCCCGCTTCAATAGCGGCTAATGCGCTCAGCGCCGCAACCAGTGTTTTACCTGAGCCGACATCGCCTTGCACAAGCCGCATCATGGGGGCTCCCTGTGCCATATCACCAGTAATTTCACCCACGACACGCTGCTGTGCATTAGTCGGAGAAAACGGAAGCTGGCTTAAAAAGGGCTGAGTTAAACGCCCGGTTCCGGTGACTTTAAATCCGGCTTGCTGCTGTTTCGAGTGGCGCAGTTGCAGCATACTTAACTGATGAGCAATAAGTTCTTCCATTGCCAGCCGCTGCTGAGCAGGGTGTTCACCTTGTTCAAGCGCTTGCAGAGACACATCTGTCGGAGGCTTGTGGAGCGTTAAGATCGCTTGTTCCAAGGACAGGTGATGCGGTTGTAACGCATTGGGAAGTAGTTCGGGTAAGGCGCCCGGTGTTAAGTAACTCAGTGCTTGTTCGATGACCTTTCTTAGCAAGCCTTGAGTAACACCTTCAGTCATGGGGTATACCGGTGTCAGCGTATCTTCGGTGGGCGTAGCCTCGTCGCCCCGCATCACCTTGTATTCCGGGTGAATCATCTCCCAGCCGGTCATCCCCCGGCGCACTTCACCAAATGCCAGAATTTTTGTGCCGGCTGCAAATTGCTTTAATTGAGCGGCACTGAATTGAAAGAACCGCAACGTAATACTGCCGGTGTCATCAGACGCCTGGCATATCAACATACGACGCCGGCCATATTTAATGTCGGCATGGCGCACAGTAACCAGCACATTCGTCGACAGTCCTTGTCGCAACTGAGCGACAGATTCAATACGGGTGCGATCTTCGTAACGAAGCGGCAGGTGCAATAACGCGTCACTGACAGACTCAAGCCCGAGCTTTTTCAGCTTAACCGCTACTTTGTCTCCAACTCCTTTTAGCACCGTTAATGGAATTCGGTGCAGCCCGTTTTCCGGCACAATGCCCCCCTTACCGTTTTTCCCGCATAGCTTGCCACCAACTGTCGTTCGCAATAATTTGCCCACCATCGTCAAGTTCGGGGTAGTCAATGCCTTTGCGTTTACACGCCTTCGCATAAATAGGGTGCCCGCCTTCAAAAAGCACTCGGTGACGCTCTTGCGCACTAATTTGAGGCGACTGATACATACCGGCTAGTTCACGCTGGCGTTGTGCTTCATAAAACATCACCGCACCCGCTACTGACACATTCAGCGACTGCACCATACCGATCATGGGTATCATCACATGGTGGTCGGCCTGCGCCAACGCCTGCTCAGTCACCCCGTACTTCTCCTGCCCCAGCAAAATAGCTGTCGGCTTGGTGTAATCAATGTCCCTGAAGTCGACCGAGTGCTCTGATAAATGCGTAACCACAACTTGCATATCCTGCTCACGGACTGTGCTAATAGCATCATCCATCGACTTATGATTATGAATTTTCACCCAGTTCTGACTGCCAAGCGCTGTACCACCTGACAATCGCGCCTTTTTGGTCAGCCATACAGCATGCATTTCATGCACACCAACCGCATCGGCAGAGCGTACTACCGCCGACAAATTATGGTTTTTATGAACGTTCTCCATAATGACCGTTAAGTCAGGCTGGCGTTTATCGAGCATTTGGTTAATTCTTAAATAGCGTTCAGGACTCATTGCATTTTTTCAAAAAAGAACTAATTATTAGCAGTATACCTGAGTCGATGAATCAGTCCTAACCGAAAACAACAGCTCACAATCAGGACAATAAATGTCTTATTCGTACATTGCCAGACAACCTATTTTAACTCGCGACCAGAAAGTTTACGGGTATGAGTTATTGTTTCGCGACAGCGAGGCGAACAGCTTTCCGAATATTGACCCTAACGAAGCAACATCAAAGTTATTACTCGAGCAACATTTGCTGGGTGACATTCAAACATTGTGTATGGGTAAGCAGGCATTTATTAATTTTCATGCGCAAACCTTGCTGAATGACTTCCCGTCATTTTTAAACGCCCGAACGGTTTGGGTGGAGCTGCTTGAAACTGTCGGTGTCGACGAGCCTTTGTTGAAAGCCTGCAGCTCCGCCAAGTCAAAAGGTTACCGAATTGCACTCGATGACCACGACTTCGATAACCAGTGGGAACCCGTCATTCCCATGATCAATATGGTGAAAATTGATATTCAGGAGCAGGGGCTAGCTCTGGGTGAAAAAATTAAGTATTTCAAAGAACAAGGTGTTCCTTTACTCGCTGAGCGCGTCGAAACGCGAGAAGAGTTTGAGCAGTGCCTGGAGTTAGGTTTTGATTACTTTCAAGGCTTCTTTTTTGAACAGCCTCAAGTGCTTCAACGAAAATCTCTGTCACCGAATCGACTGAGTATGCTAACGCTGTTAAAAGAGACTCATAAAGAAGAGATTGATTTAAAAGCGTTACGAAAAATTATCGAGCAGGACTTGTCGCTCACCTACAGCCTGCTAAAACTGGTCAACAGTGCGTTGCACGGCGGCCGCAAGAAAATTGAAACCATTCAGCATGCGCTGGCTTACCTTGGAACCAACGAAATAAAACGCTTTATTACCTTAGTTGTACTGGCCAACGTCGCCGCGGGTGAACCCGAAGAGCTCACCATTAAGTCGATAACCCGGGCCCGATTTATGGAGCTTATTAGCGCAGAGATTCTCAGCGAAAAATATCACTCTGCCGCATTTCTAACAGGCATGCTTTCCCTGTTAGATGTAATTTTGGGAGTGTCTATGGAAGACATTTTAAAGCAGCTCCCCGTATCAAAAGACATTGAAAGGGCTTTGATAAAACGTGAAGGTGCCTGGGGCTTCTTACTGGAAATGACCGAGCTTTATGAACGCGGTAAATGGGACAAACTGGAAAAGCACCCGTTAAAACAAAAAATGAACGGCACCAACGTCGGGCAATTGTATATCGATGCCAGCCAGTGGTGTCGTCTAGCAATCAGTTAAGCGACCCATTTCTCGTCTTTAGTAAAGGCGACCGTCAACCACCAGCGATACCCTAGCTTTATAATTTGACTGTGTATTTTTTCGCGAATGGCATCCTGTCGTAAAACCGTGACAGAGAAGTCGTCGTGCCTAACAATAAAGTCAATTTCCAAAAATACAGTGCGACCTACTTTTTGAATGCGAACCACACTCGAGTCGAAGTTATTTTCGCTCTCGACCTCTTCCACAATACGGTTTAACTGCTTAACTAACTTCCCTTTCGGTTGAAAACCAATGAGCTCCTTAGCACTTTGAATTAACCCTTTTAAGGGGGTTGCAATGAACGCCAGAGAGGCCACCAGTACGAGCGTCGGGTCAATATATGGCACCCACTCTTCCATCGACGCACGCATGAGTACTAGCGCACCAACGAAGCCGATAAATATGCCCGTCGACAAAATGGTATCGAGAAACCATTCGTAAGATTCGGAGCGCACTAAGTCTGACTCCAAATTGGCCGACGCTTTTTTGAAGTAGACATAGACGCCAGCGCAAACGACAGAGGATATGAGCGAGTATATCAAGGCAACGTCGATATTTACGTCACTGCCGCCAGCAGCAATATCAAAGGCGGCGGCAAAGGCTGAATAAACACACAAGACAATTAAGGTGAGGTACTTAACACCGACTAAAAAAGGCTCGATGGCGCTTTTGCCGTAAGGAAAAGACACACTGTCGTCGGCATTGACATTTTTAGCAGCAATGAGCGACAAATAGGACAGTAGTAAGCTAATACCTGAGTAGAGACCGTCAAAAAGCACGACGGAAGAGCCGGTTAACAGTCCAACCACAATGCCTGAAACAGTAAACAGTAGCGATGCCAGTACCGATAACGATAGCAGTTGGGACTCTAGCTCCGGGTCGAGCTTTTTAATGAACATTAAATGTCCTTACGATAAAAGTTAGCCGATATATTGTTCATACCAAACAGCTCGCAAAGCCTTCGGCCTTCATCCGAGTAGGCCTCCGCAAAGATCCCTTCAGCCTGCTGAGTGTCTTTTAAATACTGATTCAGAAGACGATAGCCTTGTCGTATCAGTTTCAGTGCAACCGTACTGTTTCGCAAGGATTTTTTTACCACAACCGCACTGATATAAACATAATGTGACGTTGTTTTAGCGTCCTTCTCTGAAACGACGGTAAACTCGGTTTCTGCGCACTTTCCCTCTAAAAACGCCATTGCTTCATCTGTTTTTACGCGCATGGCGGAAATGTGTGCTACTACTTCCTCTAGACTCATTGCGCATACAAATAAATCCATATTGTGATAACGGTGTGATGCCCAATAACTAGTTTCGCCTCGACTCTGAATATAATCAGTTATATCACACTCTGATAAATCAACGGTTTTAGAGACTATACACTCAACTGAATAACCCATTTCAAGCAAGCTGTCATAAGTGTATAAACTTATTGGCTTTGTCCCCAGTAGATTTGGCTCGAGCACTACAAGTTCCTTTTGGTTATCCGCTTCGTTAACTTTCGTAACCTAACAATCATAAGAACGACTAAAAATAAAAGCACACTGACACTTACAGCTGCAACACCTGAGTATATCAGCGGCATTTCTATAGCCTTTTTTTGCAGAACTGACTGCGTCAAAACAAACAGAATAGGAATCACTTCAAAAAAGAAAACAATAACCGCTATATAGTTTAATGTTTTCGTTTCTTTTTCAGCTTGAACTGCATTTGACAGACTCACCCTCTGTTCTAGAAAGGATTGATTCTTACGATAAACATCCAAAGCCCTATCAATATCAAATTTTTCCGAAAGCTTGTCTGCCAATTGCTGAGCTGAAGGGTATAGAAAAATATCTAAGTCCCAAAATAGAATTACAGACTTGAAGTCATGCATTAGGTCTTTGATGTCTGACAAATCGAGTTTCTCGTCGTTCTGTATAGAGCTTACGACTTTTAAATTGACTCGTTTAATCGACGCTTCTCTAAACATCAAAACCTCAATAATAAAGTTCAACATTAAGTCACGGCCAATTGCTCTTCGACCTTTCCCGCTTAGCTCTGGGTCATCCTTATCTAACATCTCATCATGCCTAAGCACAGCAACTTTACTCGCGAAAATCTGGCTGCTGTTATAAACGGCAATATTTTCATTCCAAGAGCCTTCTCCAAAATTTGAAGTAAGCCCAGCAAATTCCATCGAACTCGACTCATACGTCTCACTTGCGAATATCGAAGGTTTCAATTTATCGGAAATCGCACAACCCGTACTAAGACATACTCTCGCTTTACCCGATACATTAAGCGCAAATTTTTCTTTCAAGTAACTGTAAAAGTCCTCGCAAAGAGTTTCGTTCGTTTTTATTTTTAACCCTTCCCTAGAAACCATATCTAGTAGCTGGGTAATCGGATGGCCTCTAACCTCAAAAACCACCGTCAAAATACAAAGGCCAGTCAGTTCGTTATGAGTGAAATAAACATCCCCAAAAGCCTGCTCATAATTCTCGTGACCATTCTCACGAAAGAAGTTAAACGGATAACTGCCAAGTGATCCCCGAGAAAATTTATTCCAGCTTCGGTTAGAAACTTCCACTGAAAACCTGTCGGCAATCTCACTGACATACGAATCTTTTTCAACTTCACTACCTTTTAGCTCTTTACCGTCCAAATAACAGGGGATAAACACATACGCCCGGCCAAAAAACTGATCCATAAACGCCTCCTTTTGCAAAAATATACCACTGTGGTCACAATCAATGCATTACTTTCGTGTTGCAGAAAAAGTGTTGCACAAAAACCAATGGACGGATAAGCTTCTGGACGTCCAAATAAAAATAAAGGGTAGTTTATGACAGATTCGTCGCCGCAGCCGGCAAGCGCAAAAGCACTCCTGCCTTTGGCGTTATTCCTCGTGCTATTTTTAGGCACCGGCCTGTACTTCCAAAACGAAGGGGTCGAGTACGCCTTTTATCAGCTACCAAGTCCTGTCGCCATTTTGCCCGCTATTGTGCTGGGCATACTACTGAGTAAGCAGGCCTTTGAAGAGAGAATTAACACCTTCGTTGCCGGTGTCGGTGACAATAACATCATTACCATGTGTGTTATCTACCTTCTTGCGGGTGCGTTTAGCACAGTTGCAGAAGCGACCGGAGGCGTGGATGCTATGGTGGCACTCGGGCTCAGCATTATTCCGGCGGCGTTTCTCCTACCCGGGCTGTTTATTATTGCCGGGGTTATTTCAACAGCAATGGGGACGTCAATGGGAACCCTGGCTGCCTTAGCTCCGGTAGTACTGGGTATTGGTGAGGCCACCGATATCAGTTTGCCGCTGCTCGCCGGTGTACTAGTGAGTGGTGCGATGTTTGGTGACAACCTGTCAATTATCTCGGACACCACCATTGCCGCAACACGCACGCAAGGCTGTACGATGCGCGACAAGTTCCGTGCAAACCTAAAAATTGCAATACCAGCGGCTATTGTCACTATTTTGTGGTTAGTAACTTACGACACCAGCGAAGCACCTCTGAAAATTCCTGATGCCAACCTTTGGCTCTCACTGCCTTACTTCGCGATCATCGTACTGGCGGTTATGGGGTTGAACGTCTTTGCTGTACTCGGGCTGGGAATTGTCCTGGCAGCCGCTTTTGGCATGTTCACGGTGGACTACCAGTGGGTTGCCTTTAGTCAGGACATTTATAAAGGCTTTGAAAGCATGCAGGAAATTTTCTTACTATCATTGCTTATTGGGGGGCTATCTGCGCTTATTCGCCAGCAGGGTGGTTTAGCGTTCCTGGCTCAATTTGTTGAAGCTGCTGCGAATAAAGTCAGCAAGCACAAACAACGTGCCTCAGCCATCGGCATCGCCGGTTTAACGGCATTGACTAACCTCTGTGTTGCCAACAATACAGTCAGTATTCTCCTGGCGGGTGAAGTCAGTAAGCGGTTGGCAAAAATTGGTAATTTAGCGCCACGTCAAAGCGCCAGCCTACTGGATATTTTTGCTTGTGTTGTGCAAGGTGCCTTGCCCTACGGAGCGCAAGCTTTATTAATGGGGGCAAGCTTCAAGATATCGCCGTTGTCGGTGAGTATTCACACCGGTTACTGCTTTATTCTCGCAACAGTGGCTATTGCTATTATTATTTGGCGCCGCCCGCTGGAAGACAGAGAGCCGGCGCCAGAGTCGGTGTAAGCCTAACTTAGTTAGTACTCGGCAACTCTAAAATGCCGTCTATCTCAATCTGTGCGCCTTTTGGCAATTGCTTCACGCCAATAGCTGCACGGGCTGGGTAAGGTTCTTTGAAGAACTTCGCCATCACTTCATTCACAATAGCGAACTCGCCCAAATCGGTTAAGTAAATTTGCAACTTAACCATGTCCTGCAGTTCGCCACCGGCAGCTTCACAGACAGCGGTCAGGTTTTTAAAAACTTGCTCCGCTTGTGCAGTGAAGTCTTCGCTAACCAGCTCCATAGTTTCCGGTACCAATGGAATTTGCCCAGACAGGTACACAGTTGTTCCAATTTTTACCGCCTGCGAATAAGTGCCAATAGCAGCAGGTGCGTTATCGGTAGAAATAATGACTTTTGACATACTACTTCCTTAAGCGCGTCACGCGCTGAACATCCGGCATTTTACGAATATGACGTATCACATCCGCTAAATGTTTCCGGTTTCTTATCGTTAATGCGACATCGATAAAGTAAATATTGGCGTCAATTTCTTCTGTTTTCAGTCCGTCAATATTACAACCGGTGGTCGCTATTGAAGAAGTTAACCGGGCTAAAACGCCTTGGTGGTTAATAATTTCGATTCTAATTTCAGAAATAAATTCCGCTTCTGGTTTGTTATCCCACTCAACAGGGAAGTAACGTCCCGGATCATCCTCATGACCGCGCACGTTTTTACACTCGCGACGATGAATAACCAAGCCCTTGCCGGGGCTGACATGAGCAATAATATCGTCACCTGGGATAGGTCGACAGCATTTAGCAAAGCTAACCAATAAGCCTTCCGCCCCTTTAATTGACAGGCTTTTTTCAGAAGCATTCTCGTCTTTTAATGGCTGTAACTCGCCTAACAGACGCTTCGCTATGGCTATGGACATTAAATTGCCCAAACCAATTTGCTTCAGTAGCTCTTCTTTCGACGCCACTTTAGTATCTTTCAGAACGCGCTCAAATTCAGACTCAGGAATATCATCATAACTGACAGGTCCAAGTGCTGAGCGAAGTAAGCGCTCACCCAGCTGTTGGGCTTCGTCCGCTTCCTGGCTTTTCAAATACTGACGTATTTTCGCACGAGCTTTGCCCGTTACCACAAAATTCAGCCAGGCAATATTCGGGCGCGAATTTGGTGCCGTTTTTATTTCCACCGTTTGTCCGGTTTCCAGTGGTTTGCTCAGCGAGTAAGCACGATGATTGACTCGCGCGCCAATGCAGGTATTGCCAATGTCGGTATGCACTGCGTAGGCAAAGTCGACTGCTGTCGCTCCCTGCGGAAGCTCGGTAATACGCCCGTCCGGGCTGAATACATAAATTTCTTCCGGGAATAAGTCCGACTTAACACTTTCAATAAATTCGAATGAGTTCCCCGCACTTTGCTGCAGTTCCAGTAGGCTCTGCATCCACTTGCGAGCCCGCACCTGTGCGGTGGTGCCGGAGTCATCAGTTTTCTTATACATCCAATGAGCAGCAACCCCACGGTCAGCCATCAAGTCCATTTCTTCGGTACGAATTTGGATTTCGACAGGTACACCATGCGGACCTTTTAATGAGGTATGCAATGACTGATAACCGTTCGACTTAGGGATGGCAATATAATCTTTAAAGCGTGTCTCGATAGGTTTGTACAGATTATGCAGCGCCCCTAAAACGCGGTAGCAAGTATCAACACTGTCAACAATGACGCGAAACGCATAAATATCCATGACCTGCTCAAATTTGAGCTCTTTGGTCTGCATTTTTCGATAAATGCTGTGCAGATGCTTTTCGCGGCCCAGCACTCGGGCACTGATATTATTCCCTTCCAGGCGAGAGCTTATCTCGCTTTTTACCCGATCCGTAAATTCACGACGGTTACCCCGCGCTTTTTTAACTTCAGACTCAAGCAGTCGAGCGCGCCATGGGTAAAGCGCCCAAAAGCCTAAATGCTCAAGCTCATTTTTAATGTCGTGAATGCCCAGCCGGTGAGCCAGTGGCGCGTATATTTCTAAGGTTTCTCGCGCAATGCGGCGACGCTTGTCCGGACGCAGGTGCTCAATGGTACGCATGTTGTGCGTTCTGTCCGCGAGTTTTATCAAAACCACGCGAATGTCCTGCACCATTGCCATTATCATTTTGCGATAGTTTTCCGCTTGCGCCTCTTCTTTGGAGTTAAATTGCAGTTTGTCGAGCTTAGAAACCCCTTCTACAAGACTGGCAACGGTTGAGCCAAATTGCTCGGCAAGATCTTCCTGACTGGTTTCGGTATCTTCTATAACGTCGTGCAACAACGCCGCCATAATAGTTTCACAGTCTAACCGCATATCGGCCAGTAAGCTGGCTACTGCCACAGGATGGGTAATATAAGGTTCACCACTACTGCGCTTCTGTGTGCTGTGAGCATCATTAGCCACGACAAAGGCTTCCGCCACTCTGTCCACCTGATCGGACGGCAGATACTCGCTAATTTGCGCTTTTAAACCTTCAAATAGGTACACCGAGAACTCCCCAGTTAAGACTGGACAATGGATATACTTTCAGAATAAGGGGATTTGCGAGATTTGCCAACGGTATTGATACCGTTGGCGAACTGATATCTGTTATTCAATGCCACGCAAAGCGTCAACAGCACGCAGCTCTTCTGCGTCTTGCTCTTGCTGAGCGGCTTGCTCTTCTACGTCTAAACGTGCGCTGTCAATTAAGCCATGCTCAATTTCACGCAACGCAATCACGGTTGGCTTTTCATTTTTGGTTTCAACGAGAGGCTCTTTTCCATTAGCAATTTGACGCGCACGGCGTGACGCTAACAAAATTAAATCAAAACGGTTACCTACACGGTCTACAGCATCTTCTACGGTTACGCGAGCCATGGTTTACTTACTCCCACTAAAACTTGAGTGACATTTTTCGAAAGGCTAAGAATTATACGGAATTCAGTCGGACGATCCAAGTAATTCCTTCAATACCTGCGAATATCTTACTTGCTGGTGCGGCATTTTGTGGCGTTGTGCCATAACAATGTGCTCCAACGCATTTAACGAGTCATTAAAATCGTCGTTCACCAGCAGGTAATCGAACTCATGATAATGCGACATTTCTGCCTGGGCTTTCGCCATACGCTTCGCTATAACCTCTTCAGAGTCTTGTCCTCGTGCTCGCAAACGCTGCTCTAAAATAGCCAAGCTTGGCGGTACAATGAAAATAGAGCGCACATCGGGGTAATGTTCGCGGACTTGCTGCGCTCCCTGCCAGTCAATATCTAAAAAGACATCTTTGCCTTCAGCCAGAAGCGATTCGACCACTTTACGAGAAGTGCCGTAGTAGTTATCAAACACCTTAGCCCATTCATAAAACTCGCCCGCTGCTATGCGCTGTTCAAACTCATCAACCTTTAGAAAGTGATAGTGTACACCGTCAACTTCTCCGGGTCTGGGGGCTCGTGTGGTTGACGATACAGACACTTGCATGGAGTCGTCGGCGTACTTGTCCAACAAGGCTTTTATTAAACTCGATTTGCCTGCACCACTCGGAGCAGCAACAATAAATAAATTCCCTGGCGCCGTAGATGCGGTCATAACGGGTACTCTTTCTAAGAAAAGGATAGCGACTGTTGGCGCCAAAGAATAACACGGTTTCACACAACGATAAAAATTCAGTAAAGTAAGGTTTTAAATAACCAGCGGTATGAGTTTGCAAAAAGAGCCAACATTCACTCCTGCTCCGTCAGGCGTTCGACTTGCACTGAGCTTAGCGGTATTAGTGTTACTAGGGCTGAACTTAAGGCCTTTGCTGACCTCTATCGGACCACTAACCGGCGAGTTACGCGACATAACCGGCTTGTCGTTCAGTGAAGTTTCATTGCTCACCACCATTCCAATTTTAATGATTGGCGCTATGGCGTTGTTTGCCGGGCGTGTCACTACTGCTCTGGGTTACCGCCACGGTATTGGACTGGGGCTGCTTATTTTAACGGCCGGCCTTATCGCGCGCTTATTTGAGCCTACCAGCACCAGTATGATGACCAGCGCTATTGTTGGCGGTGTCGGTATCTCACTGCTGCACATTGTTATTCCCGAGCTCACCAAGCAGCAATATTTGAAACGGCTCGGCTTAGTGACCGGTCTTTGGTCGGCAGCCCTGATGGGCGGGGCTGCGTTAGGCGCGGTTGCCACTCCCTGGGCTGCCGGCTTGCTACCTGAGCGATACCAAGCCATGGGGAGCTGGAGCCTGTTAGCGGCTCTGGTATTCGTTATTTGGTATTTACCGGTTAACCGAACACCTGTTGCCAGCGTACCACCACGACATTTGCTGCTGCGTGCCTATAAAACACCACGAGCCTGGATTCTGGGGGCTTATTTTGCACTGGTTAATGCCGGTTACGCGGGCTTCATTGCTTGGATAGCACCTTTTTACGCCGAGTTCGGTTGGTCTGCACAGGCCTCAGGTAATTTACTGGCGCTTTTTTCGTTAGTTCAGGTGATTGGCGCTTTAATTTTACCCGCGTTATCACGTTCACAAGATCGCCGCCCTTGGTTAGCGTTGGCTGTACTCACACAAATGGTTGGATTTGTCGGTCTGAGTTGGTTTCCAAATGTGTCGCCCTGGCTGTGGTCGGCACTTTGCGGTTTTGGTTTGGGTGGCGCTTTCCCACTGTGCATTGTTATGGCGCTAGACCATATCGACAATCCCGTTCAGGCTGGTCGCCTGGTGTCCTTCATGCAGGGTATTGGGTTTATGTTTGCCAGTTTAATGCCGTTAGTTACCGGTTGGTTCCGCGACTTTTCCGGTAACTACACATTCGGTTGGCAACTACATATTCTCGTCGGTGTCATTATTTTAGCAATGACGTGGCAGTTTAATCCTAAAGGCTACAAAGGCTTGTTTAATTCACAGGAATAATACGAGCGACCACATCATCGACCAAAGCTTCAAGTTGTGACTGTGAAATACTGCGTCGAGCCATGGTTCTTAAGCCAATAACATTGGTTTGTATTAGTCTTGCCAACTTTTCAGGAGAGCTCTGTCTACTCAGTTCGCCACGGCTTTGAGCTTCACTCAGTGCTTCAGTAAACATTGCTTCAATCGAGTCTAAATACGCATGCACGGGCTCGCTGAAGGCTTTGTCTTCCGGCGTAAATTCCAATAAAGTTTTCACCAACATACAGGCCTTTGTCGGTGCGCAGCTCTCATCCGCTTTTGCGATATTTTTAAGATACTGGCGAAAGCCCTGCAATACCGATGGTTGCTTGGCAATGGTATTTTTAAAGTCTTCCTCAACCATAGCAAAGTACGAGTCCAACGCTTCTTTAAATAAAGATTCTTTATTACCAAACGCCGCATAAATGCTACCCGGTCGCATATCCATCGCTTCCTCAATATCTTTCATTGAAGTGGCATGGTAACCCTGCCGCCAGAATAACTGCAGCGCATTATTTAATGCTGTCTCACGGTGAAACTGGGGTGTTCTTGGCATCCTTGTGTCCCCTTGGTGTTGCTCATAAAAAATTAAGTATAGACCGCTATTTTGGTTATTACAGTAAAGAATTTGTTAAGGAATGTGATCTAACCTGAGCCATTCCGATACAATAAGAAGTGAAATTAATTAAAAGAAGCTGCAGCTGTACGGAAGAAAAAGCATGAAGAAGGCGAGGGATTAAAAGCTTATGTCGTTATGAAAAGCGGCTGCGACAACCTGACAGAGACCAGCCTGAAACAGTGGTTGAGCGAGCAACTGATCGATATTGAAATCCCCACTCATGTTAGCTTTGGAAGCGCGATTCCAACCAATAGCATGGGCAAGCGCAAGGACTGGACTCTTTAAGTTAAACTGGGTTTATTTAGGCAACGCGCGCGTCAAGATGTCATCGAACCGACTGTCGGTGCTTCGAGCCTCTTCCAACATACAATGACCTTCAATGCCGGCATTAGAGAGTTGCGCCATAACTCGTCGAAGACTGCTTTTATTTTCGGGTGACGACAGCGTTGACAGCAGCACAGTAATTAAGCCTTTACCCAAGTGCCCGGGAGTATCGTAATCTCTGATATTTGCGCGAACAATTTCTGCCGTATGCGCCAGCGTTTTGGCGTCGTTAGTCACTTGCAGAACCAACAAAAAGTATGGGTATTCTGGGTGTGCTTTATAAAAACTAAAGCGCCGCTGCAATGCGCGTAGCATCATACGTCGGTTGTAAAAACCGGTGTGCTCGTCTTCACCACCGGTACTGCGAAGTTTCAGCTCCATTTCTTTGTATTCGGTAATGTCCTGCACCGTACCAAAGATGATCTCATCACCATTTTCATCGAGCTGATAAATACCCGACTCTCGCAACCAACGAACAGTGTCATCGCTACGAATAATACGGTGCTCAACGTCACGAACACCAGACTTTTTAGCGGCTTCAATGGCTTCCGTGACTGCCTGACGGTCCTGCGGGTGCGTTTTTTCCATGACGATATCGAGGCCAGGGTCAGTCTTGCTTTTTTCTAAGCCGTAGAGCTCGTACACCGTGTCTGACCAAACCGACTTGCCGGTGTTTAAGTTCAATTTCCAGTGGCCTAAGTTAGCGACCCGTTCGGCAAGTTCAAGATTCCGTTGATGTCTTTTAACCGTCAGCTCTAACTGCTTACGCTCAGTAATATCCAGCAATTGGCCTTTCCAAAGAGTGCTGCCATTAGCCTGCTTTTCAGTCACCGCGTGCCCATAAACCCAGTGGATTTCGCCATTACGAACTACTCTGTATTCTTTGTTCCACGGAATTTGGTACTTCGCCGAATCAAGCAAACTATTAACCACAGAGTCATAATCGTCTGCAACAATAATGTCTTTAAGCACACAGGTGTTTTGCTGAAGGTCGGCCACCGAACAGCCGTAAATACTTTCGATGCCTTCGCTGACAAAATGAAAGTGCCAGTCGCCATTCTCGGTTAACTCTAACTGATAGACAGCACCAGGCAGTGCGTTTGTTAAACTGACTAAATCAACTGATGACTTCTGAGCATTCATATAACCGCTAACTCATAAATATGAATAAGCGCTCATCATACCTTAAAGATTACAAAATAAGCAGTAAAAGAAATGTAAAGTGACCCATTACAAAACAAAATAAGTACGCTATATATATACAAACCATAATAAAAACAGGAGTTTTTATGTCAGCGGAGAAAGCTAAGTGGCACAACGCAATATTGATTCCGGTGTTTTTACCGGCTGTTATTGTGATTACTTTGCTGGTGATAGGGACGTTGAGTGCGCCTGAAAAAGCCGGTGAACTTTTTAACTGGACGTTAGCAGGTATTACTGACAACTTTGGTTGGTTTTACATGCTCGCCGTCGCTCTTTTCTTAGTATTCATTATTGGTGTGGCAATATCGCGCTGGGGGCGTATTAAATTAGGTCCCGACCATTGTGAACCGGAATACAGCTTTACCTCTTGGTTCGCCATGCTGTTTTCGGCGGGTTACGGTATTGCTTTACTTTTTTTCGGTGTCTCAGAGCCTGTCTTACATTACGCGGAACCGCCCGCAGGCGCGGCTGAAACAATTGGCTCCGCTAAACAGGCTATGCAAATTGCCTACTTCCACTGGGGCTTCCACATTTGGGCTATTTATGGCCTAGTGGGATTAGTTCTGGCATATTTCTCATTCCGACATGGCCTTCCACTGTCCATGCGCTCTACGCTGTATCCGCTAATTGGCGAGAAAATTAATGGCCCAATAGGACACGCTGTAGATACCTTTGCGGTGCTGGGAACTATGTTTGGTATTGCCACAACCTTGGGCTTGTCGGTGATACAAATAAACACCGGCCTCAACTATTTGTGGGAAGACATTCCTGTGGGGACCACCGTGCAAATTATTGCAATAGGTGTTATTACTCTCGCCGCGATAGCATCGGTTGTTGCCGGCATGGATAAAGGGATTAAACGGCTGTCTCTGTTGAACATGACACTGGTGCTTTTCCTACTATTATTCGTGTTCATTGCCGGACCTACAATCCACATTCTGGAAACCTTCCTGCAAAACACTGGCGCTTACTTAAGCGGCATTGTGGAACGTACCTTTAACTTGCAAGCTTATGAACGCAGTGACTGGATTGGTAACTGGACGCTATTTATCTTCGGCTGGACCATCGCCTGGGCACCGTTCGTTGGGCTGTTCATTGCCAAAATCAGTCGCGGTCGCACTATTCGCCAGTTTGTTTTTGGGGTCATGTTCGTGCCTACCATATTCACGTTCTTCTGGTTCGCCGTATTTGGCGATACCGCATTGAATATGATCATGAACGAAGGTTACACAGCACTCATCTCTGAAGTGCAGGATAACCAGGCCATAGCCCTGTTTAAACTCTACGAAGAACTGCCTCTGACCAGCATTGTTAGCTTTGTCACTGTGCTCTTAATTATTACCTTCTTCGTGACATCATCGGACTCTGGCTCACTGGTTATCGACTCGTTAGCATCCGGTGGTATGGAAACACCTGTATGGCAGCGTGTTTTCTGGGCAAGTAGTGAAGGCGTTGTTGCGGCAGTACTGCTGGTTGCCGGCGGCTTAGGCGCGCTGCAAACCGCAGCAATAACTAGTGCCTTACCGTTCGCTGTCATTATTTTGATATCGGCGGCCGGAATGTGGCGTGCGTTGGTTATTGAAGGGCACCAATACAACAGTCTGAAGAGCCATCGCCATCATCACCGTCGCGGTGTTAACGAAGGTCCTGACTATTGGAAAAAACGCTTAGCCGGCCTGGTCGACTTTCCGAAAAAAGAGCCTGTACTGGAATTTATTAACGGACCAGCGACAGAATCTTTGAAAAAAGTAAAAGAAGAGCTGAAAAGCCAGGACTGGCCAGCTGAGTTCACGACGGATGAGGAGCACAACCGTATTATTTTAAGCGTTGAAAAAGAAAATGACTTGGACTTCGCTTACGAAATACGTCTGCGCGACTACTTGTTACCTGAGTTTGTGCTTAGCAACGACCAAAATCGCGAAACGTACTATCGTGCCGAGGTGTTCCTGAGACAGGGTGGTCAGTCGTATGATCTTTACGGTTATGAATCGTCGGATATCATCAATGACGTGATTAACCAATTCGAGAACTACCTGCACTTCAGACACCACAGTCCGGGTGTTCTGCCGTGGGATCTCGAAAAACACGATGAAGATCTTAACGACGACATAGAAACCAATAAGTAACGCGAAGAAAAACTAAGCAAGCCGCTCTCCGGAGCGGCTTTTTAGTGGTCGGACTGTTGAATTTTTGCAACATGTGCGAGAATAACCACTAAGTCAGTAGGGAGTCACTATCACTATGGAACGTGTGGATAACCATCCGCAAAAACTTGCCCCCATGCCAAGTATGCTGTTCAGGTCATTATTTACCCTGCAGCGTAGCGATGAGTCTGAGGCCAATTCAGAAACCCTGGAAAAGCACTACTCCATTCCCGCTCCGGCAGATAAGCAACTTGAAAAGTATCACGATGCTTTTGGTGGCTTTGTGAGTGATGTCCCGCTTGCCATGCTTTATTGCATTGCGCAGCGTGCGCACTTAGCGCAAATGCTCGATGACAGCTTCCCCTGGCCGGCACCGGGTTTGGTGCACGTCAGCAACAAACTAGAGCGCCATGCGGTTATTCAAATCGACCAGTCGTTTCAACTGGTGTCAAAAGTCAAAGTACCTAAGCGCGGACCTGATGTGTCTCCACGCCGGTTAAGGCCCCAGTTCACGGTCGAGTTTTGGCAAAACGGTGAGAAAGTCTCCACATGCACCAGTGTTTATCAGGTCATGAAAGGCGATAATAGCAACGCCAAAGCTAAAAAAGCGCCCCCCAAACCCTTTGAGCCCGATGAAGGTTGGAACAACTTAGCGCACTGGCAATTAGGCAGCGGTATGGGTCGTCGATACGCTCGTATATCCGGCGATTTTAACCCTATCCATTTGCATCCGCTCGTGTCGCGCTGGTTCGGGTTTGAAAAACCGATAATTCACGGCATGTATATGATGGCGCGGGCCCAAGCAGAGCTCGAACGTCAACAGTCAAAAGCAGTAACCTACATAGATGTAACCTTTAAACGACCGGTTATTTTGCCTGCGAGAGTGCAGCTATGGGTAAATTTCGCGGAAGATAAAACCAAGTATGAAGTGCGCAGTGGCGACCATACATCTTTAAAACTAGAAGGGTCAGTACGGTTCGACTGACCCCTCATTATTATATTACTGCTTATACACTTTTCCGCCTTTCATAACGAAGCTAACGTTTTGCAGCAGTGTAATATCCTCTAAAGGATTCCCTTTTACCGCCACAATGTCGGCTTTCTTATTCGCTTCGATACGGCCAATTTTATCGTTCTTAAGGAAGTCAGCAGCGATACTGGTTGCCGCTTGAATTGCTTCAGCTTCCGGCATACCGGCTTCGACCATGTACTGGAATTCCAGCGCATTGTCACCATGCGCTGACACACCAGTGTCCGTACCAAAGGCAACGTTCACACCGGCTTTATACGCTTTTGCGAAGGTATCCTGAATTTTAGGACCAATTTCGCGCGCCTTCGGCCTTACGACTTCAGGAAAGTAGCCATCAATTTCGGCTTTTTCAGCAACGAATTTACCCGCCAGTATTGTTGGCACTAAATACGTGCCATGCTCTTTCATTGCAGCAATGACTTCATCGTCCATATAGGTACCATGCTCAACTGAGGCAATACCCGCTTTTACTGCGCGAAGCATACCTGCTTTACCGTGCGCATGAGCCGCTACATGAAAGTTGTAATCATCGGCAATATCAACCAAAGCTTCTAACTCATCGTCAGTAAACTGAGGGTTATCACCGCTGCTGGCCATACTTAATACACCACCGGTTGCGGTAATTTTAATAAAGTCGGCACCATCTTTGTAATGCTGACGAACCGCTTCACGAGCATCTTCTTCACTATTGATAACCCCGTCTTTCGGTGTTGGGCGACCCATAAGCTGTTCTTTCCAGCCATTTGTCGGGTCCGCATGCCCACCTGTTGTAGCAATCGACTTGCCTGCAGTGTAAATGCGCGGGCCATCGGTAATGCCTGCGTTAATCGCATTTCGCAGGGCGATAGTCACATTGTCCGAGTCGCCTGGGTTACGTACCGTCGTAAAGCCAGCTTTCAGCGTTTTCATGCCGTAATTCTGAGCAACCAGGGCCAAGTCGGCTGGGTTCTGAGTAAACTGTTTAATGTATGAGTTGGGTCCTGACTGACCATCTAAATGCACATGGAGGTCAATAAAACCAGGCAGGCAAGTGCTGTCCGATAAGTCTATCAAACTACCCGAATTCCCCGGAGCATTAACCTTCACCGATTTAATATCACCGTTTTCAACTTCAATATAGCGCTCACCAACAAGTTGCCCTGATTGGCTGTCAAAAACATCGCCGCAATGCAGCCAGTCACTCGCCTGCGCAGATGTTGCAGCCAAACCAACGGCTATGCCTACTGCTAACTTTTTAAGCATGAAACTCCCCTTATTATTATGCTTCGTTTATTGGAATTTCCTGTCCCCAGAGTCGGCGAATATCAGCGTCATTCTGCATTAGCGAAGCCAATGTATAGTCTGATAAAAACCGATAGAACGTTTCCTTACCTTCGTTTATTAAATTCTTCAGCTCGCAGGCTGGAAATATCGCACATTCAGGCTTGTGACAATCTATCCAGTATTCGTCGCCTTCTAACCGACGAATGATCTTGTCTAGTCGAACATCGGCGGGGTCAACGGCCAGCAAAAAACCGCCGTTTTTTCCCCGTCGGGTTTCAATGAGCCCTTCCTTTCCCAATTGATGGACCACTTTATTTAAGTGGTTTCTAGGCACATTAAAAATGCCACTGAGCTCATCAATAGTCACTCTGTCATCATCTTTTTTCGCCGCTAAATACATTAAAACGCGCAAGCCATAATCGGTGTATTTTTTAAGTTGCATAGGTATTAACCCTATCAGGATATAACTAGTTGTGCTCGACAAATATCAGTTGTCGATTACCGCGAGTGGTCAACACTAACCGCTCTTTATTATCGATGCTGACTTGATAAACGCGCTGCATGGCTTCACTGAAGTCTCTTTCCAGCTGGCTGGCCGTTTCCGGACACGCCATTTTGGTGCTGCCCATCAGTCGTATTTGCGCCAGCTCACCACCTAAGTTGTATTGACCGAAATAGCGGTTGCAACCATTAAAGCCGGTCAACTGACCGTCAGCCAGAAAACTCAGTGTTGGCGCTTTCGTATTCAGTGAATGCTCGTCAAACTCAACCAATTGCCACTCAACGCCCTGCACCAGCCATTCGCTGTCACCGCCACAGCCGGAATAGACATTACCGCCTTCGTGCAAATCGACTTGGTAGGGATAGAGACGTCCGCTCATGGAATCTCGACATAAGGTATTTATAACCACTAACTGCGTTTCTGTTGCTGACTCAATACGCCATTCATAAGGACTCTCTGAAACAACCTTAGCAGGCGAAACGTCGACTATAGCTTCAGTGTCTGGCGTAGTAATGGTCATATGCTGCGGGTTAACTGCCACCTGCCAAAAAGGTTCGTTGCCACGCCCCGTGAAGTGTTTTGGCAATGTTCCTTGTTCGACGCACGTCGGCAACTCCTGCCCACGCCAGGTAATAGTTGCTTCGTTCCCTTTTCCCCAGTACTGGGTTATTGGATCTGAACCATCGTTGTATCGTGCACCGGATGCGCTAACCACTCGCTTCAAAGGTACCGAGCTGTCTTTGTAATGAAGTGTCGCCGATTCGTCAGCAAAGTTGAGCTCGACTTCTGCTGCGCCGCATTGGTACTGAATACTTTGTTTCGAGTCGCTGGTAAGTGAGCTGCACCCTGCTAAAACGGAAAGTGCACTCAAGCCCGCTGCCAGTTTTATTATCTTCATCATTTAAAACGCCTTAGCTACTGATTCTTTATCTACACACTTTACTCGCGAATGCGCTTTTAACCAAACGCTCTGAAGAAGCGAGCGACCAGTGCCTTAAAAAAACCGACTAAGGAGTTGCGTTAGATCAAAGATGTTGTTGCGAATCATTATTATTTATATTAGCATTCGCAGCGATTTGATAAACCAATAATGAAATAACCTTTCAAAAAACATTAACAGGGTAGATCATGAAAAAGACGTTACTGACTACGGCTATTCTTACAAGCTTCGCCGCTCCAGCCTTTGCAGAGGTTGCTATTGACCGAACCGATGACATTGAACAAATCAAAATTATCGGTACGAAAACTGATTCGAGAGCCACAGCGGGATCAAGCGCGGTTATCGACGAAGAGCAAATGCGCATCGAAGTACCCACGGATATTAACCAGTTAATGAAAACCATCCCGGGTGTTTATGTGCGTGAGGAAGACGGTCAGGGCCTACGACCAAACATTGGTATCCGTGCCGCAACCGCTGGTCGTGTCAGTAAAGTTACTATTTTGGAAGACGGCGTGATGATGGCGCCAGCACCTTACTCTAACCCTTCAGCCTACTACTTCCCCACCACATTCCGCATGTCATCGATTGAGGTACTCAAAGGCGCCCCTTTATTGCGTTACGGTCCTCAAACCACGGGTGGTGTGCTTAATCTGGTCACGACCCCAGTCCCAGAACAGTTTGGTGGGCAGGTGTTAACAGAGTTTGGTGAAAACAGCAGCCGTGATATTCACGCTCACGTTGGTGGAACTGAAGGTCAATGGGGGTTCTTGCTAGAAACCGTACAGCGCAGCAGCGACGGATTTAAAAACATTGACCGCAGTGGTCGTGATGCCGGGTTCGACATTGAAGATTATGTGGCCAAACTAAAATGGACAGGCGATCGTCAAAGTTTACTGGCTAAATTCCAGTATTCAGAAGAAACCTCAAACGAAACTTATGCAGGTCTTACTGACGCAGACTTCGCTGAAAACCCTAACCGCCGTTATGGGTTGTCTGAAATTGACCAGATGAACAATCATCATGACGCTATCAGCCTTAACTACAACCTGGAGCTAACTGACGCCGTTGAATTGAATGTGCTCACCTATAAAAACCACTTTAAGCGTAACTGGTTTAAAGCGGGTGTTGTTAATGGCTTAGTTGACTTAGCCAATGCGGGTGACACTGACGCGCTAGCTGTTTTACACGGCGAGCAAGATTACCAAGACATAACCTGGACCAACGGTAACCGTGGCTACGACTCTTATGGCGTTGAAGTAAATACCGGTATTGAGCTGGCATCGCACTTCCTCAAAATTGGCGTACGTGATCACACCGACGAAATGGATCGTTACCAATTAAAAGAAGTCTTCGATCAAGTTAACGGTAGCCTGGTGTTTGACTCGTTCATTCAACCAACCGGTGGCGACAACCGTTTAGAAAAAGCTGAAGCCGTCAGCTTTTGGGTTACTGACCAGTGGCAAGTTACTGACGATTTGATGGTTAACCTGGCACTTCGTCATGAAGACGTTGAATCTTCACGCCTACAGTTTGCAGTGCCGGACCGTAGTGAGTTAGACAGCGCACGCTCTAACGATAGCAGCGAATGGTTACCTGGTGCCTCCTTTACTTATGACGTAAACGACAACTGGCAGGTTCTTGCTGGTGTTCACAAAGGCTTCTCTCCTTTAGGTGGCGGCGCAACCGAAAACCAGGAGCCTGAAACCAGCACGAACTATGAAGCTGGCGTGCGTTACAACCAAGGTGCTCTATTTGTCGAAGCGGTTGGTTTCTACAGCGACTTTAGCGACACCACACAGCAATGCTCTATTGCTAACCCTTGTGACAACGGCGCAGAGTCAGGCAACTACGTCCTGGGCGATTCGGTCGTTCGCGGTTTAGAATTCCAGGCGAGCAACACCTTTGAAGCTGGGAGCTTCCTGATACCTGTAGATGTGACTTACACCTACACCAAAGGTGAAATTAGCAAAGACAACGCCGTGTCAGGTCTAATGGATGGCGATGAGTTAAACGATATTCCGCAAAACACCTTCAGTATGCGCGTTGCTTTAGACAACCAAAACGGTTGGATTAACTACGTTGTAGCGAAGTACGCGGACGAGATGTGTGTCGATGTCGGCTGTAACCGTACCGACAGTCAATTCGACAGAACGGAGTCTGTATTTGTGACTGATTTTGTCAGCCGTTATGAGATGAACAACAACATGGCGGTTTATTTCAAAGTCGAAAACCTGTTTGATCAGCAAAAAATTGTGGCTCGCTCACCGCATGGTGCACGCCCTAACAAACCTCAAACAGCGTCATTTGGTGTTGAATACACTTTCTAAACGCCAGACTCTCTCCCTGGCTTTTTTGCGGCCCCACAAGTTGGGGCCGTTTTTTTGTTTACGGGTTAATTATTTGGCTAAACCAATAAGGTAATCCGCCAACGCACCCATTCCAGTTTGCTTCACATCGGCTTCGCGCTCGGCAGTTTGATTGTAGTTCGTATTGGTATTCACGTCATAAACGTACAACTCGCCTTTTTCGTCCTCAATGAACTCAATACCCGCCACATCAATATCATTTGCTTTCAAAAACGCCTCAAGCGCGAAAATAATTTCGTGGCCGTTAAAGCGTTTTGTAATCGAAAACTTATTGGGGGTCTCCGCCGGTGCTTCGCTCGTGGGGCAGAACGCATCGTCAACACTGCATACGTCCGCCGGACAAAGCTCAAAACCCTGCTCTGTATTCACATTGACTGCGTATACAAACTTCTGACCAACAAATTCGCTACGAGTAATGTGCGGTTGCTTCGGCTTAATGTACTCCTGCAACAGCCAAACACCGTCTAATGGCTCTTCGTAGTCATCGCTCTCTATATAAGCTTGCAAACCGGCCACATCGTCAAACTTGATAACTCCCAAGCCCTTACCGCCACGGTTTGGTTTCAAAATAAGTGGCCATTGAGCAAAGTTTTCAGCCGCTTCCGCAATAAGCTCTTTGCCAACCACAGCTTGTGTTTTTGGCACATTGAGTCCGGCTTTTTGCAAAGCCGCATACTGCGATAATTTACACACTTCCAGCGCCAGCACACCGCTGCCATTCACAACGGTGCGGTTGTTGTTTTCAAGCCAGGTAAGCGCCATACGGGTCAGTTCAGGTGCGAACCGATGTCCACGCGTATGTGACGATGCGCTCATACGGTTGTAGTACACCGCATCATCGGGTAGTTCGGTAAAAGGAATAATCCCCGTATCAAGAAACCATTCTTTGGCCGCAACTCCGCGCTTCTCAAATTCTGCTCTCAATGGCACTAGCCACTCTTCATTTTCGTGCAGAATAACAATATCTCGCATGTGAACCTCTTATCTATTATCTTTACTGGGAAAGATACGCTATGGATAGAAAAATCGTTTAATGAAACATTTAGCGCTGGGGCCATTAACCACTCTCACTGTACTGCTTGCCACCCAACTCGCCAATATGCCTTTACCGGCAGCTCTTACCCTGTGTACTGTGATCTGGGTCGCTTGGTGGTGGGTCACCGAATGCATTCCTCTGCCTGTCACTTCATTGTTGCCCTTCGTGTTACTGCCCGTATTCGGAGTTATTGATACCAGCACCGCTGCAGGCGCGCTGGGTGACAATATCATTTTATTGTTCATGGGTGCCTTTATGTTGGCCAAAGCGGTGGAAGCCAGCGGCGTTCACAAACGTATGGCATTAACGCTTATCGCCCGTATCGGAGCTGACAATGGTCGCAAAGTGGTTATCTCGTTTATGGCTGCGACCGCATTTTTATCCATGTGGATATCGAATACCGCTGGTGTTCTGGCACTTTTGCCCGTCGCTCTGGCACTCGCCGATGCCAGCGACGACGAAAGCTTTCAACGCGCACTGTTATTGGGTCTTGCTTACGCCGGCTCGTTAGGCGGTATTGCTACCCTGGTCGGCACACCGCCTAATTTAATTTTCGCCTCCATTTATCAGAATATTACCGGAACCGAGTTCAGCTTTACCCGCTGGCTTGGCATTGGTTTACCGATGGTATTACTCGGGTTGCCTGTTATTGCCTTCTGGCTCACCCGAAACGTCAAGCTCACAAAACCATTAGAGCTTCCCACTACGAGTAAAATGACCACCTATGAAAAGCGCGTATTAATAGTGTTTGGTGCCGTCGTTTTTCTGTGGATAACCCGCACAGCACCATTTGGCGGCTGGACCGGCTTTTTAGGGCTGGGCAGCTTAAATGATGCCACTGTCGCTTTAGCCGGTGTGGTTGCGATGTTTGTGATTCCAAGCGGCAAAGTTAAGCACGAAAAACTGCTTAACTGGCCGTTGGCAAAGGACATTCCCTGGGGCATCTTGTTGTTGTTCGCCGGCGGTATTTGTCTGGCCCGGGGCGTTATGGAAAGCGGTTTGGGCGATATCATTGGCCAGTCGCTCACAGCGTTAGGTGCGCTTCCTTTATGGTTGCTCATTTTTGTGCTCACTCTGACCGTCTCGTTTGTCACCGAAGTCACATCCAATACAGCGACCGCCACTCTACTTATGCCTATTTTGGCAGCCACCGCTACGGCATTACAGTTACCGATTGAATTACTGATGATTCCGGCCGTTATTGCCTGTAGCTGTGCATTCTGCATGCCTGTCGCAACACCGCCAAACTCTATTGTGTTTGCCTCTAAACGCATTACGATAAAAGCTATGGCACGAGAGGGAGTTGTTCTTAACGTTCTACTGGCCGTAATAACAACAATTGCGGTGTTGCTGTTCGTTTAATGCGGGCGTGGCGCTAACAGGCTATAATTGCGCCTCTTTTTAATTTAAAAGGATTTCTAATGAGCGACTTCCCCGCCTGCCCTGAATGCCAGTCAACCTTCACTTATCACGACGGTAACTTACTGGTTTGCCCTGAATGCGGCCATGAGTGGTCTGAAGATGAACCAATAGACACTGAAAATACCCCCCAGTACCGTGACTCTAACGGCACACCGCTTGAAGACGGCGATACCGTCACTGTGATTAAAGACTTGAAAATAAAAGGATCTTCTTCCGTCGTTAAGGTCGGCACGAAAGTAAAAAATATTCACCTGGTAGAGGGTGATCATGACATCGACTGCAAAATTGACGGCATTGGCCCAATGAAGTTGAAGTCAGAGTTCGTGAAAAAAGCGTAACTTAACTTTTGCGGTGTAATATTGAAACGCCACCGCGGGAAGAAGTGTAAAGATCCCTAAATTCATTGGTTTTTTTCATAAAGGTTCGCTAAAAAGAATACATACATTTATGTATGTTAAGGGGAGCGATTATGGAAATACCTGTTTTGCTCGCCATTGTTGCAGGACTTTGGGTAGCACTTGTTCTGGCAGGCGGCTTAGAAGCGCTAAAACACCGTTGGCTGGTGAGCCGCATTCCGGTTCGTGTTCATGTCAATGGTACGCGCGGGAAAACCAGTGTCACTAGACTCATTGCCGCAGGGCTTCGTGCCGGCGGTAAACGTGTTTGTGCGAAAACAACGGGCTCCGCCGCCGCAGTCACCGACCCTGACGGTCGCGAGTTCCCAATTTACCGCATCAGTGGCGCAAACATTATAGAGCAAATGCGAACACTTAAACGCATGGCAAGATTAAAGCCTGAGATTGTCGTGATGGAGTGTATGGCATTACAACCACAGTACCAGTCTTTAAGTGAGCTACGCATGGTGCGCTCCAATGTGGGTGTCATTACTAATGCCCGCCCTGACCATTTAGATGTGATGGGTCCCGGCGAAGAGGATGTCGCCTTAGCACTGGCGGGAAGCACTCCGGTGAAAGGTAATTTATTTACCGCCGAACGTGACTTATTACCGACTTTCGAGCATTCCTGTAAAGACAGAAAGTCAGAGTTACACGGTATCTCATTAGAAGAAGTCGAAGCGATTTCCGATGACACCATGAGTCAGTTTCGTTATGCCGAGCACAAAGAAAACGTCGCTTTGGCCTTAAAAATTTGCGAGCACCTGGGCGTTGACCGTGATAAAGCCTTAAAAGGCATGACCGAACTTGAGCCAGAAGCCGGTGCCATGCAGGTTCTGCACATTAACTACTTCAAGCGAGAGATTGTTTTCGTTAACGGTTTTGCAGCTAACGACCCTGAGTCGACCGGTAAAATCTGGGAAAACATGATTGAGAAATTCGGTGAAGGCCGCAAAAAGATCATGCTCATTAATTGCCGGGCTGACCGACCTCATCGCTCACAGCAAATGGCTGAAGAAGCGGGCAAATGGACCGCCGCCGACAAGGTTATTTTAATGGGTTCGGGTTGCTTTGTCTTTGTTCGAAATGCCGTTAAACACGGTCTCGACCCAGAAAAACTATTGGTACTCGAAGGTGGTGAAACCACTGACATAACCGAGACTATTTTAGAAGAATCTGCAGGCAACGCACTGGTTGTTGGTATGTGTAATATTCACGGCGGCGGCGAAGAAGTCGCTCGTTTCTTCCAAAACCGTGCCGTTAAAGAGGAAGATTTATGATAGCGCTTAACATATTGGCCGTTGCCATTGGCGTTGGCTTATTTTTCACATTATTACTTACCCATACATTGGGATTAGCAGCAGGTGGTTTGGTCGTTCCCGGCTATGTCGCTCTGCAGCTGACAGACCCGCTAAGCCTGGCCATTACCTTACTGGCTGCGCTCATTACTTATTTGATTGTAAAAGTCATTGCCAGTTTTGCCATTATTTATGGCCGCCGCCAAACCATCATTATGATTCTGACCGGCTACTTAATTGCGGGTCTGTTCGACTTATTTATTGGCAACTTAGTGAACTGGGCTGACTTACAAATGATTGCTGGCGGTGATGATGCGCAAGCCCAGGTTGGAGCACTTGAGTCCTCTGTCATGATGTCAGTCATGGAAAGTAGCATTATCGGTTACATTATTCCTGGACTTATCGCTATTTGGTTTGATCGGCAAGGCGTTTTGCAGACACTGTGCGGACTAGCAGTGACCGCCGTATTAGTACGTTTAGCGCTAATTGTCATTATGCCTGAATCTCTGCAGATGTATGAAGCTAGCAAAGCCTTTCAAATGCCCGGTTGGTAACAGGAGAACCCTATAATGAGTAGTTTTACTAAAATTTATTGGCGCTCTTCAGGTGTACCAACCTGGGGACTTATTTTCTTAATTGTCGTCGCAATTATCGTGGTTGTCGCGGCAGAAAAAATGAAACAACGCGATCCAGTCGTTGAAGACAACTACGCGACCATGGTGAACGCTGCTAAAATCATGCGTGAAGGCATGAATGTGCTACAGCCACTAAGAGCTCAATTAGCACCTATTAACCCGGAGTTTGACCCACAAAGGTCTGGCTTGGTCGGTTTAGAAAACAGTATTGTAACCACTAACCATGGCGGTCGTGAGTCAAAACAAACCACCATTAACCCAAATTGGGCCGCTGTTGCTGTTAAATTATTAGCGGAAGCTGGTGTTAAAAAAGGTGATTTAGTTGCTGTGACTGTTTCAGGCTCATTTCCGGCTCTCAACTTAGCAGTATATTCTGCGCTTGAGGCAATGGAGGCCAATGCTGTTATTGTTGCTTCCGCTTCGTCTTCACAGTGGGGCGCCAACGTTCCCAACTTTCTATGGCTAGATATGGAGCGTAAGCTGCGCGAATCGGGTGTTATTAGCCTTCATGCCGACTACGCCTCAATTGGCGGTATTGAAGATCGAGGTATCGGTCTTCCGGAAGAGGGTTTAAAGTCAATTAAGGCGTCTATTGAGCGAGCTGATGTGAAATTCATAGAACCAGCTAACTATCAGGAAGCGGTCGCCGATCGTATAGCAATTTTCCGTGAATACTCAGCTGAGCGTAATTATACCGCTTACATTAATGTCGGTGGTGGTGCGACCGTTGTTGGCCCTCCCGGCATTGATGACATGTTCAGTTCAGGTTTACAGGAAGACGCCCCTGCACGCGCCTTTGCCGTAGAGACTGTTATGGGTTACTTCTTACAGGAAGATATCCCGGGCATTCACTTCATTGGCATTAAAACCATGGCTGAGCGTCATGGTTTGCCGTTGATGCCACCTGAGGCTGTGCCTGTTGGAAATGGCGGCGTTTATTCTGCGACCACTTACAACCGTTGGTTGGCGCTGGGGTTGGCTGTCGGCTTATTTGGTCTGACGTGGCTTATTGTTCGCTCCGCGCGTATTACCAGTTTATGGCAACGTTCGGGCCACAGCGGTAAAGGCACAAAGCCCATGGTTTAATCGTGACCATTTCATCCAAGAGCACTCAAAGCGGCGAACTAGGCAACTGGCTCGCCGCCGTTTTTTAAGTCATAACAATGACAAATGGTCTGCCAGGCTTCTTCGGCACTATCGACAATTTCAAATAACTCTAGGTCCTGCTCGGCAATTGTGCCTTCTTCCACTAATAGATCGAAATCTATAAGGCGTTCCCAAAATTCCTTGCCGACTAAGACAATAGGCACTGGCTCAGACTTTTGGGTTTGAACCAGAGTTAAGGTTTCAAACAGTTCATCCAGCGTGCCGAACCCACCGGGGAAAGCCACCAGCGCCCGCGCACGTTGCAGAAAGTGCATTTTCCGAATAGCAAAATAATGAAACTGGAAGCAGTATTCGGGGGTTATATAAGGGTTTGGCCGTTGCTCGTGAGGCAACACAATATTCAAGCCAATGCTGTCACCTCCGGCTTCCATCGCTCCGCGGTTTGCTGCTTCCATGACGCCGGGACCTCCACCACTGACAATCATTAGGTTTTCATCGTCGTGGCAGAGGTTGTGTTCTGTCGCAATACGCGCAAAGTCCATTGCCTGCTGATAATAAGCACTGTTTTTCAGAGCCCTTTTTGCCCGCTTAAGGTGTCCTTTAAGGGTATCGTTTTCAGGGTCTTTCTCCAGCGCCTGCTCGGCGATACCAACATCATGCTTTGCCTGCTCGGGCGGCAAAAATCGTGCACTGCCAAACACCACGATAGTGGCATCGACATTGTGCTTTTCCAGCGTCAGCTGAGGCTTTAAATACTCCAGCTGAAGGCGCACGGCTCGTAAGTCATCACTCAACAAAAAGTCATGGTCAGCAAAGGCCAATTTGTAGGAGCCTTGCCCCTCTATCTTTGCTATAGATTCTTCTGACTGCTTGGCGGAAATAAGACGACGCCGGCGAAGTTCGTTTTCTGTCATGGAGAGTCCGTTAGGGTTTATGTATTGTTTCGCATCAGTTTACCGTAAAAACGGCTTAAATCTGCTGATTTATTGAGACTCCAGCCGCATTGCAACCATACCTTGATTTTCGCCAACTTCATCAAAGCCCAGACTGTTGTATAACCGTCTGGCAGGCTCGTTTTCCGGATACACATTCAAAGTAATAAACTGAGTTTCTTCCTGTGACCAAGCGTTTTCCAACAAAGCCTCGACAAATTTTCTACCCAGCCCCTGACCACGAACTGCAGAGTTCACAATAAGACACGCGATGTGTATACCGTTCTCGACTTTTTGGTAGGCTTGTGCAAAACCGATAAACTCACCATCTTGATAAAAGGTATAAGTGCCACGCTCTTCTGCTTTAATCTGATCCCAAATAGTCTCTGCGGAACTGCCATAAGGTACTTTTTCACCAAACCACAGGCGAAACTCCGCCGCATTGTCCGGCCAAGTCAGTGCCTCTTTAAGTTCATCTATTGTTGCTCTTTTTAGCATTATCACTCGCCTTGCAGAGTTAAAATTAGGGTTCGGGCACCGCCGTGGTCTCGGTGTTCACACAGGTAAATACCTTGCCATGTACCCAGGTTTAAACGCCCATTGGTTACAGGCAGAGTTAAACTACTCCCCAGAATGCTCGATTTTAAGTGAGCTGGCATATCGTCAGGCCCTTCAAACGTATGCCGGTAGTAAGGAGCGTTTTCCGGCACCATTTCATTAAAGTGGCTTTCAAAGTCCTGACGAACCGTCGGGTCAGCATTTTCATTAACAGTCAGCGACGCCGATGTATGCCGAATAAACACATGTAGTAACCCTGTTGATACCTGCCCAAGCTCAACCAAAGCTCGTTCAATCTCGTCGGTAATAAGGTGAAAGCCCCTTGGGTGAGGAGCCAGTTGCAGTTCCGTTTGTTTGATAAGCATTTGTAAACCTGTTTGCCGTGCTTCATTGCTTGCCATATGCTTACAGCATACCGAAAACCGAAGAACAACTTAAAGGAATAACGACAATGCGTTACTTATTATTAGCCATCGCGGTTTTGTTCAGCGCAGCTGGCACCGCACAAGAGAGTGTTAAGGAAACAACAACCAAAGCAGTAGAAGCGTTTTTATACGGCGCTAGCATTGGGGCACCCAAAGCGCATGACCGCTTCTGGGCAGAGGAACTGACCTATACCAGTTCCAGCGGTGAACGTTTTGGTAAAGACCACCTCATGTCAGGCATGAAAGACGCCAAAGCGAAAAACCCGGACAACGTTAAAGTCTGGTACGGCGCTGAAGACATCGAGGTAAAACAGTTTGGTGACACCGTTGTATTCAACTTCACGTTAACCGCTGAAGAAGAAGGTAAAGTCACTAAGTACTTCTATAATACCGGAGTTTTAGTTCATCGCGATGGCCGCTGGCAAGCGGTTAACTGGAACGCGACTAAAGTTCCTTAAGAGGTTCCTTAATTTCTGACGAGCCGTTCTCTGGTGCCGCATCGCCATTATCTGGTTTTACATAAATGGCGATGCCTTCTCCGGTTTTATCCGTCAAACCAAAAGCTTTGCCGACACTGACCCCGAAGCCAACATTACCGGAATAGCCACCAGAGCCAGCACCGACATAAACTGACTCGCCTTGCTTGTCTCCGGTTTTTTGCAGCAACACACCATTAGCGCCCACTTTAGCCGCTTCCTGTTTCAGTCGCTTCAACACCGCTTCCATTTTCGCTTGTTCACCAAAGCTCCATGACGCATCGCTGCTTGCTTCTATAAGGGCTATTTCCTCGTAGTTGTCAGGCGCCTCTAAGTAGACTTTCACTTCTTCTACCGGAATCTCCGGCCGGGCGTCACCAATAAGAATGGAAGACGTTGGCGAGGCACAGCCAACTAGCGCCAGGGTTATTAACAGCAGAGCACCATAGGTTATAACGCGCATAATTTTTCCTTTGCCAAGAACATAGTTAAGCAATAGCACAAAAAACGATATTTCACCCGACTCTTTCAATCTCTTTAAAGAACCGTAGAATGGAAGATGATTGCGTGTCCCGAAGACTGGAGATCCTTTTGTTCGATATTGACCTGATTAGCCGCCACTTTTTAGCCGTCTATTTTTTATTTATTGCAGTTCACTACGCCAGTACTGCCATTGGACTCAATAGCCGGACCTCACAAAGCCACATTCAATATGGTGAAAAAGGCAGTGCGACATGGTGGATACGTCAGGTTTTTAACCTCTTCCGCGGTGCAATTTTGCTTATTTGTATTGCCCGGGCCTTTTACCCTATTGATACCTGGCTCGGCATTATAGAACCACTTTATACACCCTGGGTGCTGTCTATTGGCATGCTCACAATGTTGGTATCACTTGGTTTTGTCAGTTACAGCCACGCCTATATGCGTCAGGACTGGCGTTCAGGTATCGACCACGACAACTCCCGGGCACTGTTAACACAAGGCCCTTTTGCGCGCTCGCGTAACCCTATGTTCTTAGCCATTATGCTCGGCCAACTTGGTCTGTTTCTGACCCTGCCCAGCCTATTCACCTTAGTGTGCTTATTGGTTGGCGTGGTCATGATGCGTGCTCAAGCCGTTAAAGAAGAGCAGGCATTAAGCGAACTTTACGGCAATGAGTACCAAAGCTACAAAGCTCAGGTTCCACGTTGGCTTTTTTAGTCTTCCGGGCTCAGGTCGCCGTGTAAAAACTTACACACAAAGACGACTTTTCCGTAACGCTCAAATGACCATTTAATACAGCGCTGCAAGGCGTCCATCACCTTGTCGTAGTCGCCAAATATCTGAGTACTCAATGTATTGGTGATAATTTTTACATCATCGGTTTTATTCAGCTCATCAATAAAGCCTTTGATTGGGCCAATATAGTCATCTGCCAGTGGATACTTGCTAATTTCAACCGTCAGTTTCATGATAGTCACTCCTTTGTCGTTATTATTGCGACGTAAATTGTCAGGCCATTCATACTAACACGAGGTTGATGAATGACATCGGATGTCCGCTCGCGCATTGCTATACCTGTTATCATTTTAGCTCAGCTGCTGGGCACCTCGTTATGGTTCAGCGTTAACGGTGTTTGGTTAAGCCTGTCGTCAGCGCAGGGTCTTTCAGAAGCCGACTTAGGGGCATTAACTCTCGCCGTTCAGTTAGGCTTCATTGTCGGCACCCTGTTTTTAGCGCTCACCGGGTTAGCTGACCGCTACAAAGCCAGCGTTATTTTTTGCTTGTCCAGTTTGCTCGGTGCATCAGTTAATGCGCTTTTCATCATTGCCGCCGACCATTTCTCGCTCGCGTGGTTTCTGCGTTTACTGACTGGCCTGTGTTTAGCCGGCATTTACCCCATGGGGATGAAGCTGGTCATTTCCTGGGTGCCTAAATACGCCGGCGCGGCTCTTTCCTGGTTACTGGCAATGCTTACCTTGGGCACCGCTCTGCCGCATTTAATGAGAGGCTTCACTCTTGGTTTAAATTGGCACATACCTTTGTTTGCTGCCTCTATGTTAGCCATTTTAGGCGGTATAGCCGTAGGGCTTCTCGGTAGCGGGCCACATTTGCCGGCAACAGCTAAACCTACGGCGTTAAGTAAGGGATTATCGGCGCTTAAACAGCCACGCTTCCGTGCGGTTGCCGGTGGGTACTTTGGCCACTGCTGGGAGCTCTACGCTTTCTGGATGCTGGTGCCTCTGCTCCTTTTAGCACCGGTATCTGAGCTTGGCTGGTCTTTGTCTTCCATTCCCTGGTTATCATTCTCGTTAATTGGTGTGGGCGCTCTTGGTTGTATCTGTGGCGGTTGGCTTAGCAAAAAGCATGGTGGCGTGTCGGTTGCCAGACTCGCTCTTATCACTTCCGGCGCAATGTGTTTGTTATACCCATTCATGACTGAGCTACCGCCTTGGGTTGCTCTTTTAACTCTGACGCTTTGGGGTATTTCGGTTATCGCCGACTCACCTCAGTTTTCAGCATTAGCCGCTCAAGAGGCGCCAGCTGACAAAATTGGTAGTGCCTTAGCGGTAATGAACTCGGTTGGATTCGCCCTGACTATTCCAGCCATCTGGTTAGCTAGCTGGAGCTGGCCAGTATTAAACGAGTGGGTCGCCTGGCTGCTATTACCCGGCCCTGTTTTAGGGCTTTGGGCAATGCGAAAGTTTGATAAAATCAGCTCGAATTAAACGACAGGAATACAAACCATGGGATTAGAAGTCATCAAGCACCCTCTGGTGCAGCATAAACTCGGCTTAATGCGTAAGTCGGGTATATCAACCAAAAGTTTTCGCGAGCTTTCCAACGAAGTTGGCAGCCTACTGACCTATGAAGCAACCAGTGACTTTGCCTTAGAAACGACCACTATTGACGGTTGGAGCGGTGAAGCCATAGAAGTCGAACAGTTAAAAGGCAAAAAAGTGACTGTCGTGCCTATTTTAAGAGCGGGCATTGGCATGTTGGACGGCGTTCTCGACTTAATACCCAACGCCAAAGTCAGTGTGGTCGGCCTATACCGCAACGAAGAAACCTTAGAGCCGGTCAGTTATTTTGATAAGTTTGTTGGCAGTCTTGACCAGCGTATTTCGCTCGTTATTGACCCGATGCTGGCAACCGGTGGCAGTATGATAGCAACATTGGACATGCTGAAAGCCAAAGGCTGCAAAGATATTCGTGTACTCGTGTTAGTCGCAGCACCCGAGGGCGTCGAAGCTGTTTTAGCACAACACCCTGACGTACGTATATTTACTGCAGCGCTGGACGAGAAGCTCAACGAAAACGGCTATATTATCCCTGGCTTGGGCGATGCCGGCGATAAGATCTTTGGTACGCGTTAGCCAACACTATATGACAAGATGCGGGAAATATGGCTACGCGGTAGCCCTGTTTCCTGGTGCCAATGATTAAACACTGCTTGTATTTGCTTAAGGCCTTTTTGGCTGGTTGGTGAGGCATCCAGTAAATTAAAATTCCGTAACGCAGTGAGCACATCGCTTGCACAAACAAAGCCGTCCCAGCCCAACATGCGCAATAAATACTGACCCGTGTTACCGCCTAAGCGCGCACCTTTCTTCTTTAAAAACATCAATAATCCAACTTGGTCATCATGCGGCCAGCTAGCCAAAAACTTGCAAAAACTCCCATGCTCTTCCGACACTTCGACAATCATTCGGGCGTTAACCGGTACGGTTATTATTTTTTGAAAATTACGCACAATACGTTCGTCTTGCGCCAGCTCTTCTAGTCGCTCCGGTGGCACTTGCTGCCAGTAAAGCGGTACAAAACCACTGAAGGCTTCTTCGAACTGTGGCCACTTGCGGTCAATAATTTGCCAGACGAAACCTGCCCGAAAGATACAATGGGTCATTAACGAAAGGACTCTGTCATCAGTAACCTTTGCTAGTTCTTTATCGCTTACCACCTCGGGTAACATGGCACGCATTGCTGCTTCTCCGCCCTTGCGTTCGCAGGCGCGCTCATAAAATACTGAAAAGTGGATAATGTCAGTCATTCTGGTTTACTCCAGCCTCGCTATTCGGCTCACATTTTGAGCCAAATAATGATTCTATTCGGCTCATGATGCAAATTTAGGTAAAATGCGGCCGACAAACAAAGGAGTCCGACATGGCACGAGCGCACGCAGTACACATTTTAGTGAAAACCAAAGAAGAAGCCGAAGATTTGAAGAAGAAACTGGCCGGCGGTGCTAAATTCGCAGACTTAGCCCGTAAGCACTCACTTTGCCCATCGGGTAAAAAGGGCGGCGATTTGGGTGAATTCCGCCGCGGCGAAATGGTGCCAGCGTTCGACAAAGTGGTATTTGGAAAGCCCACGCTGGAAGTACATGGCCCGGTAAAAACCGCGTTTGGCTGGCACTTAATTAAAACGCTTTCCCGCAGCTAAGCCCGGGCCAAGATCTTATCTAATTCGTTGGCAAACTGCATACGATCGCGCTGGTGCAAGGGTGGTGGACCGCCGGTATGTTCACCGCTGCTACGCATAGTATCCATAAAATCACGCATATTGAGCCGCGAACCAATATTACTTTTTGTAAAAAGCTCACCCCGTGGGCTCAGCGCCTGCCCACCTTTTTTAATCACGTCCGCCGCCAACGGAATGTCGGCGGTAATGACTAAGTCACCCGGCTCACACTGCTCGGCAATGGCATCATCCGCAACATCAAACCCGGCGGACACTTGCATCGTCCGTATAAATTTAGACGGAGGCACCCGCAGTGGCTGATTCGCTACTAATACCAACGGCAATTGTTTGCGTTCTGCAGCCCGATACAAAATATCCTTTATAACCGTTGGACAGGCATCGGCATCCACCCAAATTGTGATTGTGGTCATAGTGACTTCCTAACGAAAAAAGGCACTACCGCATATCGATGGTGCCTGCTTAAAATGAGCTTAAAGTTTGCGACTATGCGCTCTTTTTCTCGCTAATATAATCATTAACGAACTGCTCAAGTATGTTAAGTGGTACTGGACCACTGCCAAGCACTACGTCATGGAACTCGCGAATATCAAACTTATCACCAAGTTCTGACTTCGCTTTTTCACGCAGTTCCAGAATTTTGTTCATGCCAATTTTGTAGGCGGTTGCCTGGCCTGGCATAACAATATGACGCTCGACCATCTTCACCGCATCAGACTTGGCATTTGGGGTATTGGTCACATAGAAATCGATACCCTCTTCGCGCGTCCACTTCTTGTCGTGAATACCGGTATCCACGACCAAACGCACCGCACGCCATAACTCCATTGCTAGACGGCCAAAGTCTGAATATGGGTCTTTATATAAGCCAATTTCTTTCGGCAGCTTTTCGGTATACAGTCCCCAACCCTCGCTGTAGGCGGTGTAGCGACCGAAGCGGCGGAACTTAGGAATACCTTCCAGCTCTTGTTGAATCGCAATTTGCATATGGTGACCAGGAATACCTTCGTGGTAAGCCAGTGCTTCCATTTGATACGTTGGCATAGCCTCCATATCGTATAAGTTGGCATAGTAGGTGCCTGGTCGTGAGCCGTCCATTGATGGTTGCTGATAGAACGCCTTACCCGCTGACTTTTCGCGGAACGGTTCAACCGCCTTCACGATAAGACCCGCTTTTGGCTTATTGATGAACAACTCATCCAAACGTTCACGCATGTTATCGATGTAGGCCGTTGCTTCATCCAGATAACGCTTGCGACCTTCTTCCGTGTTTGGATAGATAAACTCGTCACTGTTGCGCATGTGGACAAAGAACTCTTGCAGCGTGCCTTCAAAACCAACTTCTTCCATAATGGCGCGCATCTCTTCATGGATACGCTCCATTTCGCTTAGGCCGACCTCATGGATTTCTTCTGCGGTTAAGTCAGTCGTGGTTGTGCGTTGTAACGCGTTATTGTAGAACGCTTCACCGTCCGGGAACTTCCAGGCGCCGTCTTTTGTTGTCGCTTGTTCAGCAATGCCCTCGACGACAGTAATTAAGTCTTGATAGGCCGGTTTAACTGACTCAAGCATGGCTTTTTCAGCAGATGCTAACAGCTCTTCACGCTGATTTTCTTCAAGCTCGAGCTGCTCAACTTTACTGGTAAAGTCTTCCCACAGTGCACTTGGCTCACCATCGTCAAATGGCGCGCCGGTAATGATGTTTTTGCTATCGCTGATGACGTAAGGGTAAACAAATTTAGGGGCGATAATGCCTTTTTCGGCACGTAGCTGCAGATTATCAGCCAGCTGATCAAACAACTCCGGCAAACCATTAAGCCGTGAGATATAATCTTCTGCATCGTCCACGCTGCTAATGCGATGTTGGTTAATCAACAGTGATGCCACGCTAGAGTGCAGACCAAACATTTGGTTAACCGGATAGTTGTGGTGGCGCCACTTAAAGTCAGCAATCTCATTTTCCAGTTTCTGCTTCATCAGCATCCAGCTAATTTTGGTCTGCTCATTAAGCTTTGACTCATCGATAGCTTTGACTTGCTCTAAATGTTTTTTTGTTAGCGCCAGGTCTTCTTTGGCTTGCTCGTCAGAAATGTCATCCCACTTATCCTGGTCGTCTTTAATACCCAGATAAGACTGATACATTGGGCTGCGCATGACATTTTCCATGAAAATGTCTTCAAACAGCTGATTGGCCTTTTCTGACTCGGTTTGCTCTGACTTTTGGTTGGTGTTTTCAGCGCTTGCCGTTTGCGTTTCTGCAGCTTTATTTGTCGTGCTGTCTTTTGCCGCATCTGAGCATGCAGTTGTCATCAGCACCAGCGATACCGCCAGCGCAATTTTCTTATATTCAAACATGTGTGTGTTCCCCCTGTTGTTTTGTTTATCTTGATAACGGTTGCAGCACAGGATGTCAATTCGTGCGCGGTGGTAAGGTCAGTTACTACGCCAAGTGGAGAGCGTTTTCAGTTATTGTAGTGTGTGCTCGCGGCACGCTTCAATTTGTTTAGCTGGCAGTATAACGCCAATGACAGGCTCCAGAGCTTCCTGAACCTTAGGAATCAAAAGGCTAAACTCTGACAGCATAACGGTTTCATCTACCTGTTCATTAAAAACCAGCGTTACCTTTAAACTTTTCGGAAAACGCTGGTAATTCACGTCGTGCGTCAGCCAAATAAAACCTTCGTGATCCAATTTGGCCTTTTCACACACCTGGGTCAGCTCGCGGATGATTTCTCGTTCGATTTTTTTGTCACTTTTTCGCATAAGCAAACTTTTTTTCCTGGGTGTATCGACAAGTTAATTGCTAGTGCTAACGCGTCTTATGTATAAAAAAATCTATTTTCTATACATAAACATCTCTTCATATATAATATTTACGATTATTTATATTGGACTTCCCAGCTTTCACTAGACAGTCTGTAGATTATCAAAATACGCCTTTTCAAAGTTAGCAGGCGAGACACCGCCTGTATGAGAATGACGCTTTTGGGGATTGTAAAACATCTCGATAAAATTAAATATCTCAGTCTTCGCTTCGTTCCTGTTCGGGTAAATCTTCTTTCGGATAACCCGCTTTTTAAACGTGGCAAAAAAGCTCTCAGCAACGGCGTTGTCGTGGCAGTTCCCACGTCGGCTCATCGATGGTATTAGGTTGTGCTCTTTCATGAAGGCCAGGTAATCAGAGCTACCGTATTGGCTCCCCTGGATGCCCTTCTAAGTGTCAAGTCGTTATTTGAATACTATTTATAATCGTATTTCTATTTTTTAATAGGTAGTAAATCTCCCGAGCGATATATCGCTTTAAACATCTTATTGCTTCCATTTTTGATAACCCGTCGGCCGTTCGTTTTTTGATATATTCCTGTGAACGTTCTTCAGTTCTTAGGCGGCCAACCGCAATAATATGCAGAGCGCTGTTTGCTGCTCGGTCTCCACCTCTATTCAATCGATGGCGACTAGTTTTGCCTGAGGACGCCGGAATTGGACTAACACCACACAAAGCTGCAAAGCTTGATTCTGATCTTAGGCGCTCAGGGTTGTCGCCTAGGGTAATTAACAATTGTGCAGCCGACTCATATCCAACGGCATTCTGTTCAATTAACTCTGGTGCTAATGATTCAACAATTGTAGCAATCATTTTATCCAAATCAGCGATTTCATCATGAAGCTCGACGTATCTTCTAGCTAGTGACTTTAGAGTTATTCTATAGGCCGTGGTGATGTCTTTATAATTAGTTAAATCGGGGCGTGTTGATGCTAATGTGCGAACCAAATTCATCCTTGTCATATGTCTTAAGGTGTCTCGCAGTTCTTCAGGCGCAGAAACAATGCTTGTTCTGATCATCTGCAACGCTACTGTCCGTGCAGCCACAGCACTTCTTCGACAGCTTTTCAGAATCCTGAGAGACTCAACCATACCATCTCTTGTTTTTGGCGTTACGGTTCGATGCCGACTAAAAGCAGCATGCGCGGCATTTTCTGCATCTAAAGTGTCATCTTTCCCTCGTTTTCGACGGTCTGATTTGTCTGGTGCTGTTACTTCTAAAACATCTATGCCGCTCGATTGCATATAACGTAGTAAGCCAAGGCCATATGTGCCTGAACATTCAATCCCAACGCGTGAGACTTTGCCAAATGAGGACATCCATGTCAGCATTTTTTTGTAGCCATGCCTTGTCGTTGGAAAGCTTTCGCTTGAAACCACTTGATTTAACTCATTTACAACAGCTGCAACGTGGATGTCTTTGTGGGTATCGACGCCTCCAACAACATATTGGTCATCTTTTCTATTCGTTTGATTCATAACCCTTCTCCCATTTTTTTGATTATGGACGAGAGAACCAAACCGAATACTTGGACATGACAGTAATGAGATAATCACCAGGCCCTTCTTGAGTCACAAATACTGGCGAGGCTACCCTCACCAAATAATGAAACCAGACAATCGACAGATCCAAGGAATGACACAAAAGGTCTATCGCTATGAGGGTCAGAAAGTCAGGTACATTATTGGTACCATATCTCAAGCATGAGCCATTGATGGATGGTTTACACCATGAAATACAGCAAAGACATTATTACTATCGCTATGCACCAACACTTTCTCTTTCGGCCGTCGTTGATAAACGGCCATGAGCAGTGCTCTGATAACCAGGTGTTTATCCATATTTTTGTCCATTGACCAGCCGACAACGCGTCTGGAGAACAAGTCGATAACAGTCGCCACGTAAAGGAAGCCTTCGTAAGTTCGCACGTAGGTGATGTCACTTACCCACGATGTATTGGGTGCTTTAGGATTAAACTGCCGCTCTAAGACATTATCTGCAACCCGGCCCGGCTTACCGCCTTTTATATGACGACGCTTATAACCGATTTGAGCTCTGAGCTTATTGAGGCGCATGATCTTAGCAACACGATGAACACTGCATTTTTCACCGGCTTCACGTAAGTCTTTGTGGATCCAGGGGCTGCCGTAAGTGCCGCCACTGGCAATGAAGAACGCTTTAATGCGCTTTAACAGTCGTGCGTCTTCTATGGCGCGATCGCTCAAAGGCTTCTTTAACCAGGCATAGAAACCACTTCGGTTCAATTTCAACACCCGGCACATGGCCGAAACAGAGAACTGATTTTGGTGATCACGGATAAAGGCGTACTTTACTCGGACTCGCCTGCAAAGTACTTTGCGGCCTTTTTTAGTATATCCCGTTCCTCCTTAACGCGTTTTAGCTCAGCCTCAAGCTTCGCTATGCGCAGTTGTTCATCGGAGGATTGGTTAGTTTTACTGTCCTGACCGTACTTAGCTCGCCAGTCGTAAAGTGACTTGACGGAAATGCCCAGACGATCAGCGACGTCATAAACTGAATGGCCGCGCTCAGTGACCTGCTTGACGGCTTCAATCTTGAATTCTTCGGTATACCGTTTGCCTTTGCTCATAAACACCTCTAGTTTTAGTTACATTGTAACTGTTAAAAGTGTCTAGCAAAGTCTGGGAAGTCCATTAAAAGGCTTCCCTGAAGCCATAGAAAGCATCTACCCGAAAACCGAGGTACAACACTGCATCATTCACCAAATTCGTAATTCGCTGAAGTACGTGGCCAGCAAAAATCAGAAAGCCTTCATGGCCGATTTGAAATGCGTGTATAAAGCCGCGACACTATCCGCTGCCGAAAGCGCGCTGGATGATTTAGAAGCCAAATGGGGGGATAAGTATCCCATCGTTATTCAATCCTGGCGCAATAAATGGGCGACACTCTCAGCGTATTTTAAATATCCCGACTATGTTCGGACCGTTATCTACACAACCAATGCCGTTGAGGCGGTACACCGCCAGTTCAGAAAACTGACCAAAACCAAAGGCGGTTTTAGCAATGAGGGTAGCTTGCTTAAGCTGCTGTACGCGGGTATGTTAAAAGCAACTGAGCGCTGGTCGCACCCGGTGCAGAACTGGAATCTGACACTGTCTCAGCTAACCATCCACTTTGAAGGTCGACTGGATGGCCACATAGATTTATGAAAACTTGGCTGACACAGAATATTGAACACTCTCGGAAAAAGTCAATCCCTTCAAATGGATGCAGGTCTGCGAAAGGCTCGTTCTGGCATTACTTTATTGACACCGGCCTACCTAACTGGTCGATTTTGGACGGAGCGAGAGTTGGGTGCTCTTTTGAACAAAGAAACCTTAATTCCTGTGCTCCATAATGTAACGTTCGATGATGTTAGAGAGTATAGCGGCATTCTTCCCGATTTAGCCGGTTTCACAACTCAATTTGATTCTATTGAAGATATAGCCAATAAAATTGCAGCTGCGATCATGCCGAGTGACAACACACAAGGTGGATAGTAAGTTGTGCGAACTTAAATCGAACTGATAGTTCGGCCGCTTGTTAGATACGACAGGTGAAGTCGAAGCTATTAAAATTATTTTTCTACCTTCGCCACTTCGATTTCATCTAGCATCTTTAACCCAGCTCGGGAAGTAAGGCCTCCCAAACAACACACGACAAATGCGGTAATACCAATCGTAGAAATCCATTCTAATTGACTCCACTCTTCCCAGCCAGTGCTGTGAAGCTCTGTGACAGGGATTGCTACAGCCAACGCATATAACCCCTTACCGATTGCTAAGAACTGCTCTGCTTGAGCTGCTTTTGCGGCTTTAGATCTTAGTTCTAAGCGTCTTGTTGCAGTCCAGAGCTTTTTTATACTTAACCAAAAATCATGAAACACTTGCTTTCCTGTTTATTTGCACCTAAATCTCCTCATTCATCACCGCAACAACATCAATTTCAAATTTATCCTTAATTTCTTCGATTAGGCGGGTCGCCAGTTTCTGCAATTCTTTGAGAATCTGATCATCTAGTAGAGCTTCTAAATGCTTACGTTTGCGCTTCGAAACTTCACCACCGTTTTGAATAAAAATCGACAAAACCATATCGATTTTATTGTTCGGCAAGTCCGCATTTTCGTTGATAAATTTTTTCAAACAGTCGAACACGGTAAGTAAGCATACTTCTTTTAGTAGATCATCGGAGATGGCTGTATCCATCATCTCATATACAAACTTTACATGCTCGGTATAGTCGGGAAAGCGATACATGTAATCAATATCATTATTGATTACGATTCTATTGGCATTGTCGAATTCGTAATCCAACATCGCCATTATTGGTACCGAAATGGTTTCAAGAACCTGATCGTACTTTTGTTGGTTTTTTAAGATCGCAGCAGATATCGGAATAATAAACTTATGCTCTGGTTCTCGATGCTTCATGACGTCATGAATCAGATAGCGATGAATGCGACCATTTCCATCATCAAATGGGTGAATATAAACTTCACCGAAAGATATCAAAGTTGCATGGAATAATGGGGGAACTGAGCCATCGATCATCAAGTTTTCATGTAGCTTGAATAGACCATTCATCATACTTGCTATGTGTTCTTGTTTAGCACCTACGTAATGAACATCTTCATCTCGATTCCCAAACCGTTGAATCGTTGTACCGACATAAATTTCCGATTCACGGTAATCAGTCGCCTTAAACTTCTCATCCACAATTTGGTTCTGAACGTTGATGAGCGAATGCTTGTTCAACTCATATAATCCAACATTTTTTATTGCATTCAGGAATCTTTGCATTCGCTGCCGATTCGGCTCTTCTCTCTCTATCTCCGTCGATGACTTTGTTTCTTTTGTATAAAGGTAATTAACTGATCGCCCAATCACATCAACTGATAGCTGTTCTCCGATGCGCTGCATTTTCGCAAATGCAGTTTTATAAACGTCAGCCTCATCAAGCTGACTTATATCAGCTGTCTTTCGGATCGTCGGACAAAATTCAGGTGTACCTAACGCATTGTTAATAACCCGTGTTCTTTTATCTTTCTGTCCATTTCCCAGGGTGTAATAGAACTCGTCTTCAAACAATTTTATATAATTCGACGACTTTAGGTCCGGGATATCAAGTTTCTGCCCAGTTAGCCATTCGTAAAGAAACCAAAGGACTCGGTTATATTGACTTGTCGGTTTATCTAAAATAAACGCAGTAAATTCAGTCACATTAATTTTTTTATAAATTGCTGCAAAGAAATGTAGTCTGATGCCTTGGTTTTTTATTGCCGCATGCATCTGCGAATAGGGGTTATCATCGTACTTAAGGTGGCCAGGAATTACCTTGCGCTTGCTACCACCATATTGGATCAACTGTTCCTTTTCCGCATTTGGATCTTGATAAACCTCCACCCCGAGCTTCGGTAGACGTAGATCGTAATGCAGATTAAGGTAAGCATATCCAACTGGTTTCATAGCAGTCCTTTACTTCTTGCCAAAAAGGTCTTATCTTTAGTCATTGTTTATGTATACGTATATGATAGCTAGTTTACCAAAAAAGTCATTACATTTTAGGTGTTTTAATTACAAATCAAAAATCACACTTACAAATACGCTACTGTAGTTACAAAATAGACTTTTAACTTACGAATCAACACTTCCTTGTTAAAATTCGATTTTTAGTTACATTAAGTCATACCAAACCAACCGCTCAATTACATCAGCAACCTTCTGGTGCGCCTGCCGCCGTTCTTCATAGTAATCGTAACGGTCATAAATGCCTTCAACGCCTTTCAGACTATGGTTTATGGCCCGCTCACCAACAGCACCACTGAAGCCTAGTGCTGACACTTGGCTGCGAAAGGTTCGCCGTAAATCGTGTACGGTAAAATGCTCTATATCTCCCATCAAGTTAGGTCCAGGGCGTTTGCGACCTTGTTCGATACCAAACATTTTGTTGATTGCACGATTAATGGTGTCTCCACCAATGAAAGGTCTATTCGAACCTCTTCGTGCTGGTAGAACATAGTCTGAACCGAATGACCGCGCTTTCAGCATGTGAAACCATTCAACCGCTTGGCTTGGCAGTGGTATCACAATACCTTTGCCTTTCTTCACCCGTTCATCCGGTATTTCCCATTCTGCTTTAACTAAATCCAGCTCACTCCAAGGTGCTTCAGTCAGTTCAGTTTTACGGACGCCAAGCACCAGATATAAACAAACGGCGATGTAGTTATCCATACCGAAGCGGTCCATATGCTTCCGGAAAATCTTAGTTGCCTCTTTGATTTCTGCGAGAGAAAGCGCGCGATCTCGAGATTTCTCTATGCCCCCGGCATCATTGGTACCAAATGCTGCTGCCGGGTTATTCAGGGTTAAATCAAGCTTCACCGCATGACGAAACAGCTGCTTCATATACATCAAAACGTCATTCGCAATGCTTGGCCGTCCGCTTAACTTCACCCGTTGTAACACTTCTCGAGCATCCCTAGCAGTAACCTGCTCAATTCGCATATCGCCGATTACCGGCTTCATCTCCTTTCGGTACAAACGAGCTGGAATGTTCGGGTGCTTCAATCTTGGTTGAATGTCATTCGTAAACCAGTCCTCGAACAAATGGTCCATGGTTTCAATGCCCGACCAAGCCTCCCTCTTCCTGGCTACCAAAGGGTCAAGCCCATTGAGTAACTCACGCTTTTTCAGTAATAGTTCGCCGCGAGCGTCGGCCAACCCCATGAATGGATATTTGCCTAACGTCATTTCACGGCGCTTGCCATGGACAATGTAACGATAAGACCAGTAAGAATGCCCTTTCTTTGGGACCACAAAATACAAACCGAGGCCGTCGGCATATTTCCCGTGTTGTTTATTTCTATCCAATGATGCGATTTTCGTTGCGGTTAACGTGGCCATGGTTGCGTACCTCTCTTAAACTCTTTACAAGAAAGTACTCACCATTCTGGTTTTTCACAACTGTTTCATACTCACCGCCGCACTCACCAAAAAACTGCTACGCATCGGAAAAATCAGGAAGTTCCAGAAACAACAAAGCCCTTGATATAAAAGGGCTTTGGAAGCATAAGGAAAATATCAGACAGCGTAGAGAAAATTACTCGATGTTCTGGATCTTAATATCGTTTATATATAAAATATACTTATAATACAAGTTGTTAGGAGAAAGCAGCTCGTGTTTATTGCAGTTTGCCCACCATTTTACCCACCAAGAAGTCTACTTTGGTAAGTTACATATAGCCCCACGTTAAAGACCGTTTTAGTGATAATGAATCCTTTCCGATAAGACAAAGTTATACTTGTCCTCTCTAGGCTTCTATGCGGGAGTTTTTAATGACCACACCTACTTAGTGTCATCGGTGCTTGGATTTATTAGTAGTTCAAAGCTCACGGTATTTCTCTCTTATCAACCGATCTAGAAAATCAGACTGCGATTTTTCACTCTTGGAGAGCTCATCAAGCATACCTGCTGCTTCATGCGATAAAGTAAAGTTTTTGCGGACTCTCGTTGATGCGTTCTCAACCTGCCGAGTCTTTCTTTGAAAGGCTGACTTAACTTTGTCATGGATAAGTCGTTTTTCGGTGACACTACGGCCCCAAAGCGAGAATTCTGCAATTAATCTTTCAACACGAAATGCATCCAAGTGATCGCTAATCTTTCCGGGCATCCGGTATCTCGAGTTAACTTTGCTATCTGTTCCCCTAAGATAAACCCAGAGCCAATCCAGCAACTTCGGTTGTACTCCTTTGATAAAAGACAGCCAATTATCTTGCTTTGCAGAATCGACTATGCTCTTTATCGCACTAATGTACTCTCGTTTTTGTTCAATTCCTAAACGACAAAGATTTAGGAAGTCTACAACCGATAGCCCTAATTGTTCTCGGGTATATGGCTGCAATTCCAAACCAAACTCTCTGTAATCGGGGTTTACCCATGCTTCCACACCACTTGTAATATCAAACCCTGAGCCACCTGATAACTCGATGTCAGCATCAACGTAACTAGGAACTTCGTATATAAAGCTAGACTGATTGCCTTGGTTATCAAACCTAGGCCGAGGTTTGGATTTGACTACAAATAGCCACACCAGATACAACCACTCGGTAGCGAAAGATTTATTTAAACACCAGTCTAAATCACTTTGCTTTAGCCCCTCATAGTCATATTGTTCATTATAAATACGTGCAGTCTGCTGACCACTGCAAACGTCTGGTTGTGGCTTCTTAGGCAATGTTCGATAGTAGCTATTGATCGCTCTTATTCTGTCTTTAAGTGACGTAGTAGCAACGGTCGGTTGTATGCATTTATTTTGAACTAACTGTATATATAACCAGCACCAGTGTGCTTCATCTTTCGGAAGCAAAGATTTTGGTACTACTTCACCCTTATCATGAACTGTCAAAACAGCCTCCACTTTGAAGAAATTTACCACCGATTACGCACTATTTACGCATTCTTAACACATCGCTCGGCGCATGATAAGCTCAATCATAACGCACCGAAAACGCATTTAAAACACATTCAATACGCATTAACAAGATCTGTTATAGATAGCGGAAAATAGCGCTTTCCTGCCCCTAACCTTAAGAGGATATAGGCAAAACTAGTAGCGTAGAGGAACCACCGTTCTTCTATACTATCAGAATAGTGTGAAACTAGGTACGCTCGCCAGTGCTTGTGCTTTTTATCGAAAGCATAAGGTATTAGCGAGTAGCAAATGTTGGTAATAGTAATATATACAACCTTCACTATTATCAATCAGTGCATCATTCATTGGTACGTCTAGTAACCAATGCTTAGCCAGTAATAGGTGAACCCCGAAGATTGCCGTCCGGCTCATAGTTAAAAATTACAGGATCAGATCTCTTATGAATCAATAACGATCAAGAGGTCTGAAATGAGAAAACGAAATGCGAACAACCACAATCATGCGCTACATTATGATGCTGAATACGAGGGCTTTGGCTTACATACAGTAAATGCACCATACATCCTGCCGTTCCTAGACCGCTTACATACAGTCATGGATAGAATGCTTCAGAACCATAAGCGAGTGTTAGCAGTAAAGTTTGACTTGCATCTGCCAGCTCATACGAATCCGTACCTTCAACGTAACCCGATAACGGATTTTATTGAGCGAGTTAAAGCAGGTATTGCGAGCTATCAAAAGTCCCTAAACCGTCGTAGCAAACGTGTTTACCAAACAGAGGTTGAATACGTTGCGAAGGTTGAACAGACGGAGGAGTGCGAATTAGAGCATTATCACGTCGTACTATTCACCAACAAAGACACGTTATATCCAGTCGGTAACTTAAGTCATGAGGACCCTACTAAGCTAGGACAGATAATCCGACAGGCATGGCTCAAGACGCATGGGTTATCAGCTGAGTCGACGGTAGCTCTCCTTCACACATCGACGCCCGTGTTTAGGGTACTGCAAGGGCCACTCAATACTGACGACCCAGTACACAGAGACGCATTCCTGCACTTCAGCTACCTGTGCAAGGAAGGAACGACCAAGTACCAGGGTAAGCGTCAATCGTTTTACAGCAGCAATGCAAAAAATAAAGCGCCTGTTTGAGGCGCTTTAAGGCAAGGGCAGGCTAATTAATACGAGCGCGTGCCATAGACTGACACGCGCTTAAAGCAACACTTAACGTGTATCCTTTATGTGGACGGCTAACCGCCATGTATAAATACCATAAATCACGGCTAATCCGATAATATCTTCGGGTCCATCATGCTCGCTAGCTTGGCCGAAGAATGCGGTCTCTCCAATATTAATCACCAAAGCCAAAAGTACAATTACGGGTAGCAAACGGATCAAGACGACCCAACCAATAGAGACAAACTTATCCAAAAAGTAGCTTCCGCCATTGCCGCCGTTGGCAACGTAAGCGACAAAAATAGACAGCAGGACCATAATACCCTCTACTGCATCTACTCCCAGAGACCAATCGTTTTCAGGAAAGCGAACAAGCAGTATTGCTAGATAGGTAAGTATTACAGTGGCCGATAAGTACATAAGACTATCGTTGCTTTGGTATTGACCCGCTCTATGCTGTTCCTTAAGCGCTTTTATGTTTATGAAGTACATTTACAAATCGTCCTTGTTAATCGGTTGTAATAGTTATTTTTGACTGCTTAACGTTAAAAGATGCCTAGATGCACCGTCAAGGTCAGTATTACCACAAAAAATAAAGAACGCCAGCATAAGGCACCAAGCAACGTAAAAGAGGCCCAGGGATAACCTCTGCTACGTTGCTTAGTGGCAGTAAAACTACAATAATCCCCTTTCAGCAAACGAAACCGTGTCTTGGCCTACTACGATGTGGTCAAGCACGGGGACGTCTATGTGATTGAGCGCGTCCTTGATACGCGTCGTCACACGCTTGTCAGCTTCCGAAGGCTCAGTCACACCCGATGGATGGTTGTGGGCCAGGATTATGGCAGCAGCGTTTTGTTGAAGCACCTCTTTCATCACTTCACGGGGATACACCGGGGCAGCGTTAATGGTCCCAAAGAACAGCTCTTTGTACTCAATCAGGCGATGCTGTGAGTCCATCAGCAGAATGGCGAACACTTCACGCTTTTGATGCGCCAGCTTGTATCTCAGGAAGTCTTTTGCAGCAGATGGACTGGTAAAGCCCTCCCCCTTCAAAAACTTCGTCTCGAGGATTTCAGACGCTTTGTTCAGCACATCAACCTCAGTCATCGGCCCATTCGTTACATACTCAGCATTTTGCTCGTGCATTTTGTGTCTCCATGTTTTCGATTCTTGAATGCACGTGCGTGATATAGGCCTGAAATCCAGTGGTTTCGTTTTTCATGGTTATTCGTTACAGCCCCTGTGAATCCTCTGAGACAAACCAATCAGAGGAAATAACAATGAGATTCTTACGCTTAAAAGAAGTTAAAGAGCGCATAGGCTTGGGCACTACATCAATCTACAAAATGATTAACGAAGGCACATTTCCTAAGCCGGTCAAAATCCTTGGCAAAAATGTCGCTTGGATAGACTCAGAAGTCGACGAATGGATTATGCAACGCATTGCCGACCAACGCGGCGACGCCATTCCGGATATGAACTGCTAACCCTGCATTTCTCAATGACGGCAGCTCGCCGCCACTTATCAATCGGAGACCATTATGATTTTACGTCTAGTCAAACCCATGGACATCGTCAAAATACACAAGGGGATGCACCGCGAAGCGACGCATCAGCCCAACTTTGCTCAGCTTGTCGATATATGCAACACCATTGACCGTGAGTATTTTGATTACACCGTTAACTTAGACTCGATATTCTCAATTGCTGCTGAGTACGCGATTCGCTTGGCACACACCGAGTGGACAGAGGATACCAACCGTGCCGCAGAAACTGCATTTGCCGTGTGCCTGCTATTTTTGAATCAATATGGCATCCCCATGAAAGGCAATGACCAGATATTGTTCAACGTCATGCGGGACGAATGGACAACGGTAGATAAGTTTGCACCACGACTCATGTTAGAACACGCCAAGACCATCATAAGCCATTCAAAAGAACCGTTAACAGCGGGTGACGCTCTTGAAATGACGAAGCGGTCAATACACTCACCGATTCGCTTTGGCCCTCTCATGACGGGTTTGAGGAGCTTAAGAGAAAGTTTCACTGTATCAGGATGCAAAGGCGTTCAGTGGGACAACTACGTTAACGACTAACCCGTTGAATCTAATAAAGTAACCAAGTAGTGTCACCCTTTCATACTGGGGTAATTAACCACCACTAATTATCAATTCGATTACTCCAGTCTACCCAAAACAAGGAGTAACGTTTTGATATTCGATCCTCAAGAAGGTTATGTCGATACTGGATTTCGCCGAACACACATGCCTCTCGTTTCGGTCTATGACCACGCATCAAAGGAAATGCTTCAAGTCCGGTTAAATGAAGCTTATAGAGCAGGCGTCGCAATAGAAGAGCTCAATGTGACGCCTATCACGAAGGAGCTTTTGGACGCCGTAAAACACTCACTTAATCCGTCAGACTGGGATGGTGATTGCGAACGAATAACGAATAACCAGCTTGAGTCCGTAACATGGTGGCACTTAATCGCAGCTACCCACGCGCCAGACCCTTTTGTTTACATTGCGTCGTTTACATATCAAGCGGCCCAGCTAGCGCCCGAAGAACCCGAGTCGGCTGAGCGCTTTTATCAATACCTGGCCCGAGTAGTAACCGTATATCTGAAGTCCCACGGATATTACATGCCCGACACTATTTATCCTTTATTCATCGAAGCGATTGCAAACACCTCTGCCACGCGAATAGATAAGATAATCAAAGGATTGCATACCCAGATTGGCATTGGCTCGTTGAAGAAATATCTCAACAGCTATGTCCAACTGAACGAGGGGCAACTAAATATTACGTCTAATAAACGCATTGCAGCGAACGATGCTTCCACTATTGCGGAACAACTCAACGTCACTGACGTAGACAAAGCACCGAAGAATAATCAAAACGAGGACGACTAAACAATACGATAACTAAGACTCCAAAGCTGATTCCATTTTAGAGTCAGCTTTACCCCTGCCTAACACCCTAAAATTCAAACACAAACCATTTGGAGACAGTTATGTGGATCCATACATTCACCCCTGCCCAATTGCAGGAAATTCACCACCGGCTGCACAGACACCAAGCATTGCCGGTAGACATGGATAAGCTTTCAGCAGTATGCGAAGAGGTAAACCAAAGAAGTCGATGCATTAGCCACGGACTATTCGAAGCCGACGCCATTCAGGTGGCGGTCGATTATGCCATCACCCTACGAAAATGTCGCTGGGTAGAGAACTACGAACAGTTAGTCGATACCGCTTTCGTAACGGCATTGACTTACCTTCGTTTAAGCAAGTATCCCATTGACTCGGATGACCCAGCACTATGGAGCCACTTTAAAGATACCTATAATAACGAGAGGCTTGAGTACGTGTTTTTTCTAGCCTTCACTCGGCAAAAAATCCTTTTGAACGCATTTTCTTGTAAGCGCTCTGTTCACGAGAGGCTACCGAGAACGGAGCTAGGGTTAGACAATCACCGATGGATGGCAATATTAAGGGGCGCTGTTGACGAGAGCTACGAGCGCTGTTGCCTTACTGCCCCTGGCTACGTTTGGGATGACTATGAGCATGAACTGCAAAAGCAGCGTGAACTTGATTATCAAAAACTAGTTGCGTTAAATCCGATACATTATTTTGATAGGTAGCCCTCAGCTTTTAGCCACAGATCTGAAGGCAACCCCCCCAAGGTATCAGCAATTTTCTTTACTGAAGTCACAGAGGGATTTGCATCGCCTCGCTCGACTTTAGAGATAAACGAGCGCGCCATCCCAGCGCTATTTGCCATATCTTCCTGTGACAGATCTATCTCTACTCTTCTCAACTTCACCGCTTTTCCAAATGCAGCCTTGATGTCCATTGACGTTCACACCGTTTGGGATTTGGTTAATCTTGACACCAAGACGAAGAACTAATAACGCTCTATAAACTACCTATTGACTCATATAGTAAACATTGAGATGCTTTTTAGGCTCACTAATCTAAAAAGGAGAAATAAAGTGTCACAAGTTAACTGTCCCGAATGTCGAGGTCGCGGTGAGATTCCTTGTCCGCTGGATTACGGTGGCGGCCCTCATCCCGATAGTTGCCCTACTTGTGGTGGCGATTCTCGTGTACGTATTGAATGCCCTTACTGTGATGGTGACGGCAAGGTTGAGGACTGATTAGTCTGCTCTGGTTGATTATAGGCGGGCACTGATTCCCGCCTACTCTTCAAAGGAATTAGTAATGAGTATTTGGGATACGATATATACCACAGGGAAAAAAATCCTTTCCGAGGCGGTAGATCAAACGTCAGAGGTCACACAGGCTCATAAGCGACTGAAAGGTAAAAGCGATAAAGAGCTACTCGATATCGCTAATAAATCAGCCTGGAAGCACGAGGGTAAAGACCAGATGGTGGCAAGAAGTATGTTACGCAAACGCGGGTATACTGACACTCAAATCAAACGATAACAGGAATAGTAGTTTCTGCTATCGCTGTTTGCTACTGCTGTCATACGAGCGGAAATAGGTCCGCTCAGTGTCAGGAGAGGACATTAACGCCCGGCACAGTGGCAAGCGTAAGCGAGTCCAGCCCCGAAGGGGCGATGCTGCTGCCGATTGTTAGCTTTTTGCTTGGGGAGATTGCCATTGTTCATAAATATCCTCTCTCCAGCGCCCTTTGTTTTTAATTTGAACTCGGCCACCGCTTCCAATTTTTTCACCAAGATCACCAAGTTCTGATGCATGTCTATTAGACCATCCATTCTGAGCAGCCCACGTGGTTATTTCATTTCCATTCAAGCTCTCGCCATGCTCACTCAAAATTTTGAACATTTCCTTCGCGGAATCTGAGTCGAGCGGATGAGCGAGTCCAGTTGATAAATTCACTCTTGTGGTAAGAGATTTAAGTGCTTCTTCTACGACTGGGGTCATATGTTCCTCGTACTTTGTTTTGTGATAAAAGCTAACGCCAAGTTAACCGGCAGCATAGGCTGTCCGAGCGAGGCACGAGCGTTGTTGAACTTTTTGTTAGGCCTTTTATTTCAACGGCCATATTTTTCTCGTTTTTAGAAAGCTATCATCCACAGTGTATGAATAGAAATATTCATCGATCCCAAAGAACCCTCCAATATTGTGTTGATAGCATGCTAAGCGACCTATTTCTCCCATTACGCTAGATAACCACCTAACGATTGTAAGTGCATGGTATCTTCCGAATTTCTGCACGATTTCAGTCTGCCCAGTTCGAATAGATGCGCTCTTAACATCATGCATTGATCTATCACTTTCATCGGTGTGCCGAACCATTGTGATGTGAGACATCATCGAATCAATTATCCCCGCATTAATTTCTATCCGTCTTTGTGCAGACTTTCCGTAATAGTGTTGTTGCAAGATGGTTTCCGCTACTTCTTCCCACCACTTTCTAATGGGTTCCTCACTAGATAGATTCGGGTTATCTAAAGATGCAAAATTGGCATAACGACCTCTACGGGCATCGGCAAATGCATCAAGGCATTCTAGAATTCTGTTGCTGATGAGCGAATTGGGGCGTGCATATCGGAGGCCAAGATTTCTATTGCTAGCAATTCTGTCGACGGCAGCTGCAAGATCGATAAGTTTGTGACCGAATTTGCGCACTTCTTTTTCTTCAGGCATTTTTCCATTATTTGCTATTGCGAAGTCAGCAACCAAGACAAGCTTTGCAAGCCTTTCTAAGCCAACAGATAGACCAAAGAATGCTGTGTAATATTCACCCCTTTGATCAGCATAATTTGCTCTCCCTAAAGCTGTGGCCCCTGAGCCAACGAGATGCCTTACTAATGCTGCCTCACGACCAAGTGAATGCCATTCAGGTATATCCCAAGGGTTCAAATCCATTCTTCCTTCTCGAATTCTTGATTGTCGTAACATTTGTATATTGTGCATGTGCACTCAGAAACTCGCCTAATTGATAGTTTTCTGTTCTTAACTTACTGATTGAGAATGCCTTCCCGATTTGAAAGGTCTCTATCTAGCAAAGGCAATTTGAGCAGGCGCAGTTACACTCTACCGAGCACACAATATCGAACCTTTATTTTTTGTTATGTCATTGACAGTAAACGACTTAAATACACAACACAACAACAAAACGCGCAATATTGCCGAAGTGAGTGTGACGTGCATCGCTAGCGACATCCACACATAAGAGCAACGGGACGTGTAGTCACTCGCTGAAATAGGCCGAAAGTCAGAAGATCCGCTGTCCACTCATAACAGACTGGCTGTTTAGCAGCGACAAGCGGACTAGGGTCCAAGCTATGAAGTTTTTCTAATGGTGATATTATATTTTGCACGGAAGGGCATTTATTCATATTGGAAAAGGACTTCAACATGCTAATTCTAAGCCGCAGGGCATCCGAAAAGCTAACTATAGGCAACGACGTAACCGTTACCGTTTGTAAGGTAAAAGATGGCGAGGTAAAACTTGGTATTGATGCGCCAGCAGACGTCGTTGTTATGCGTGACGACGCTGTCACGCAGGCACCTAAGACAAAAAATAAGCCCAAGGTTATTTCACCCTGAGCCTATCCCTTACAAGCCAAGTTCGAGCATTAGCTGGCGCTTATAGTTACCACCTAGCGGCAGTACTGTTTCGTCAGCCAACTCGACTTCCTGGTATCGACCGAGCTCTGATAAAAGCTTTCGCAGATGGTCACGCTTTACGATGTGGCTTCGATGAATGCGAATGAACCTATCATCCAGTATGTCTTCCATATCCGAAAGCGTTGCTCGATGCAGCACACGCTCGTTGCCAAAGTAGATCTTCACGTAATTACCGAACGCCTCTACACGTTCGATTGATGCAACAGAAATAAAGCGAACCTCACCCGGGCGCGTTTTAACAGCGATAATGTTTCGTCTCATGCTACCCATATCTACTCCCTCTCCATAACCAGATCTGCGTCGATGCTGTTACCACCAGCCATTCGTATCGATGTTCGGCCCTTTATCGAGTAGTCGTTGTAAATAGCGAATAGCAATGTAGTGCTGAGACCGATCGCTATAATTGCTGTGATCAGTGAGCCTGTAGATAGCGTTCCGATAATGCCAGAGCCCCACCCTAACGGATTCCAAAAGTTAGTAGCAAAGACACCTGCTGAGCCGACGGCTAAAGCAAAGGCACCCGATGATGCTGCCTTGACCGTTCTCACGTCATCAGCCAACGATGCGCTTTTTACGGCAATAGTTTTATCTTGCCTTTCGATTGCTCGCTCTAATTCTGATTTGGTGTGTACCACCGTTACGTTCGACATAAATATTCTCCTAATTGACAGTTAATTAACTGCAGCCGTAACTGCCATTAGGTGATATAGGTTTGATTAATTTTTCTTTGCACCTGAACGTAGGCGAACGCCTACGAGCACTCAACCCAGGGGGCTCCAAAGGCGAAGGCTTTATAAGGGCCTTTATCACAAGGCTAGACAAAAAATTTAGCAGAAAGGACCCGAAGGTCCTTAAAGCTCTAGTTCAGCAAAGTCGCGATCCACATCTTCTTGGGTAATGCCGATGTATCTCAATGTCACAGCCTCAGAGCTATGACGCAGCATCTTCATTACTCTAGCGATATCTTTCGTGTTTTTATAAAGGTGATAACCTCGGGTCTTTCGCATTGAGTGTGTACCTAAGTCAACACCCACTTCTTCACCAATAGCCGCAAAAGCCCTCGACACATATCGACGACTCAATGGTTTAGCCGACACAGTTTTGGACCATTGATTTCGGTAAGACTGAAAAAGATAAACGTGCTCTGGGTGCTCATCTTTTATTCGTGTGATGATTGACCGTGCCTTGTCGTTGAGTTTTATAGTCGCTTGCTTTGACGTTTTGCCTTCAACTAGGGCGAGACGCTCATCGTTAATGTTTTCAAACTTAATAGATAGTAGGTCTGATATCCGCAAAGCAAGATTAAGGCCTACATCCCAAACATCAGCAATCTGCTGACCATAGGTTCGTTTAAGGAGGTAGCTAATCAGCTTAACGGTGTCCAGATCTTTAACCGCTTGTACTTCGGCCATGATCGAGTTCCTTTTTTGCTGTAAAACGTGATTTTGAGTACTTAAGAGGGTATAAAGGGGGAAATAGCCCGTTTTTAGTGGGTTTGCTTGTTCCCGTTATTGTATTTTGGGAACTTCAACTATTCTTGCCCTCAGATGCTGTTTCATTATGTAGACTTAAAATTCAATGGGATATAACGGTAAACCGCACCTGGCTTGCCTTCGTCAGTCGGTTTTAAAGCAACAGTCGTAAATGACCCATACGAATTTCATACATTTTAAGCTTCCAAGGCCGAGCTTCTATTGTTACAATGGAAGTATGAGCTTAATTTAGGAAAAACACGATGAAAACTAAGATGCTAGTCTCTGAAACTCGAGGTTATAAAGTTAGCAAAGTATCCGACGCAAAACTCATAGCTGAAAATTATTTATCAAATATCGATGAGTTGAGCTCAGAGGATGTTGAGTTCGGTCTTCCTGAAATCGATGACAGATTTCATATTTGGCGCGTACCAGTCAAAACTTTAGGGGAGCGCATTGGTGAGGTTGTGATTAATGCAAAAGTGGCAACAATTGATGAGGAAAGAACAACAAAGCCAAAGCTGCTATTGACTCGGCAAAAGAATGCTAAAAACAAACCGAAGAAAACCAGGAGTAAAACACCAGACCCCGTATTATCGCCTTTACAGAACTCAATCATAAAAGGAGACGCACGGGAGCAACTAAAGAACTTGCCTGAACAATCGGTAAATTTGGTCTTTACCTCTCCACCATACTACAATGCCAAGCCGGAGTACTCAGAGTACTCAACATATGAAGAATATTTAGAGCTAATGAGGCAGGTGATTCGCGAGTCCGCTCGATGTCTCTCGGAAGGCCGCTTCTTTGTAATGAACGTTTCTCCGGTTTTGCTCCGACGCGCCTCTCGGAGTGAGTCGAGTAAACGTATCGCCGTTCCCTTCGATATGCATAGGTTATTTATTGAGGAGGGTTTTGAGTTTGTAGATGACATCCATTGGGTAAAACCAGAGGGAGCTGGCTGGTCATTTGGAAGAGGGCGCCGTTTTGCCGCAGATAGGAACCCTCTTCAATATAAACCAGTACCAATTACTGAGTACATTTTGGTTTATCGAAAAAAGACAAAAAATTTAATTGACTGGAATATTAGAAAACACCCCGACCAAGCCGCTGTTCTTGAGTCTAAAGTGGATGACGACTACGAGAAAACAAACATTTGGAGGATTAACCCGTCTCGCTCAAAAGTACACCCTGCAACTTTTCCTCTCGAGCTAGCAGAGAAAGTTATAAAATACTATTCATTTCAGGGCGATGTAGTATTAGATCCCTTCGGAGGAATTGGTACAACAGCTCGCGCCGCTCTCAATTTGAGACGGCGATTTGTTATGTGCGAAATTAGTGATAAATACGTGGAACATATGAAAGAGTATTTTGCCTCTTTGAAGTTGCCGGAGGCCAGTAGAATTGAGTTGGTGAATACTGAAGAAACAACTAGTATGAATCAAGCCTTTGACATTTAATAGCTCCCCTTGCAATACTCCAGTTATCATAAAAGAACATTACTTGGAGTATTGCTTTGACAAAAGGAACTTTAGAGCCGCACGACATTCCCAGCACACTGGCTGACTTGTCAACAATCACTAAACAGCAAATTATAGGGGTAATAGGCCAGGAGCCGTTTAAAGAGGCCATTAGAGCAGTTTTACTTGGTGAGAATATCCGTGACTTCACTGAAGGACGAACGAGGACTCGCCTCAACAAAGCATATGTTCAAACCATCAAGCTCTATATCGAACTTGCTGCAAAAGGGTTATCCGCAGATGAAATAATCACTGCAGCAGCAGAAGCAGCGAAAAAACAATTTGAGGTCAAACCGAAGACGTTTACAGATAAGCAAACCGTAGTATTGCGTTGGCTATACGGAATGAATGGCAAGCTCTCCCAGAATGCTTTAAGAGACGATGTTGGCAACGCCACCAGTTCATATCTCGAAGAGTACAAAAGAATAAATGAGGACCTTTCGAAGGAATTAGGAGACATTAATACGACCATCACATACGTTGGTGAAGATAAAGCTAAATACCAAGTCGACTTTAGCACGGAGCACTTTTTAGCGTTAATGAACACCATTGGCGCAGCAACTTTAACTATTCGAGGCTCTGAAAAGTCAGTTAATGGTAAGGCTTTTGAAAAGTTGATACTTGGCAGCTTATTCCAAATAATGGGATTTGAATTAACTAGCTCTGATTCTGATATCAAAGACTCCCCTTCATTCTGGCTATCCTCTCAAGATGAGGGAGAACGAGAATCCGACGCAACGTTAGTATACAAAGATAAAGGCGTCAGGGTTGATATAGGATTTATCGGCAGGGGGAATACTGAAATTTCACTGGATAAGGTCTCGCGCTATAGCCGCAAAATGGAAATTGATGGCGGGACCGTTGATATGAGCACATTTATAATTGTCGACAGAATCGGTGAGCGAAGTAACATTGAGCAAAAAGCTGAGGCTATCGACGGTAAAATCTTTAAAATGTCATCACCCACATGGGTAACCGAAGTTGCCAACATGCTGCGCGCCATATTTGGAGAAGATACAATCACTTTTCCAGAGGGAATGAATCAAGATGAGTCAAAAGCTCATATTCACAAGAGCTTAGAAAAGATCGATTTGGAACGGCTGTTAAAATAATCGAAAAGATCTAAAGTCTCTAGCTAGGCAAAAATATGCCTAGCTATACTCTAAATTAGTATCGATTCTAAATGTTTCGACAAGTCCGATAGTGCTTGCTTCCGCTCACCAAAATAGTCATGTCTATCATAGATGCCTTCAACTCCTTTGAGTTTATGGTTGAGGCACCGTTCAGCAACGTGCCCAGGCACTCCAATACTAGCCAAGAGTGTTCGGCATGTCCTGCGTAAATCATGCACTCTGAAGTACTCCATATCGCCCATCAGATTAGGAGGATTGGTATTTTTGCCTGGCTCATAACCAAACATCTTTCCAATCGCACGATTAAGAGTGTCAGGCCCCATATGTGGCCGTTTAGCCTGTCTTCTGCTTGGCAAAACGTATTCAGAGCCTGCCGAGCGCGTCTTAAGCTCTGTAAACATTTCTAAGGCCAGATCTGGTAAGGGAATGGTTAGACCTACCCCCGACTTACTTCTCTCTTTAGGTAGCTCCCAGACCGCCTTATCCAGATCAAATTCATTCCACCTAGCTTCACATAACTCGGACTTACGAACTCCCAACAAGACCAACAAAGCACACGCCAAGTAATTGTCGCGGGTAAAGATGTGCTGATTCTCGCGGAAGGTCTTAAAAGCTAACCTAACTTCCTCTAGCGTCAATGCTCTATCTCGGCTCTTCTCGATTCCTCCGGCGTCTGTCACTTGGAATGCACTCGCTGGATTAGCTCCTAACACATCGATCTTGATGCCGTGGTTGAATAGTTGCTTACAGTACAAGAGTGCATCGTTTGAGATAGTCGGACGCCCAGAGTCATTGATTGTCTTAATTACTCGGCGGATATCACGGGCAGTAACTTGGTCAACGTTTAGTGCTCCAATATGAGGTGAGATATCCTTTTTATAGACCCTCTCGGGAATTTTCCAATGCTTCAAGCGGCTTTTATTTTCTTCGTGCCAATCCTTGAACAGGTCATTAACCGTTTTAATTTCCTCTTCTTCAGCACGTTTCTTTAGAGCGATCGGATTTTGACCCTCTCTAACCTGCCGCTTCTTAAGAGCAGCTTCCAGTCTGGCCTCAGCAGCCGATAAGTCAGGGTAACGACCAAGCGTCATCTCATGACGCTTTTTATTGTAAGTGAACCGAAGCATCCAGTATGGCTTTCCTGGCGCCTCTACTTTGCCACTTCCATCTTCATTCTTTCTCACCGACTTCGGAACAACAAAATATAAGCCATCACCATCGTGGTGACGCCCAATCTTCTTCTTAGCTAGCGCCTTTAGCTGCGTATCTTTGAAATTACCCATTGTGCTAATTCCTCAAGGAAATTTTTAGTTACCCACCACTTAAAGTTATTAGGATACTAGCACACCCACCACATTACCCACCAATTAAAACTGATTCAGGACGAAAAATAACGAACTATAACGAAAAACCACTCAGCCAAAACCCTTACATATAAAGGCTTTATGAATGAAAATGAAATAAGGCGAATATCATTCGATATTCTGGATCTGCTCCCTCATCTGCTCTATCAAGACCTTTAGCTCCACTGCGGCGGCGGTGATATCGGCGTTAATAGACTTAGAGGCCAGGGTGTTTGCTTCGCGGTTGAACTCTTGCATCATAAAGTCCAGACGCCGTCCGCAAGGGCCACCTTTTTTCAGTATTTTTCGGGCTTCTTCTACGTGGGCATCCAGTCGGTCTAGCTCTTCGGCAACGTCGACTTTTTGCGCCAGCATAATCATTTCCTGCTCAACGCGTTGCGGGTCAAGTTCAATTTTAGCTTCTTCGAAGCGGGTTAGTAAGCGCTCACGTTGCCACTGGAGCACTTCTGGCATACGTTCGCGAACAAAGGCGACTTGTTTGCTAACACCATCCAGACGCTCTTGCAGCATTTTATCAATAGCCGAGCCTTCGCTTTTACGATTTTCTATGAACTCTGCAATAGTCGCATCAAGGGCTTTTAACACTTCTTTTTGCAAAGCGTCGGTGTCTTGCTCGTCCGCGTTCACCACACCCGGCCATTTCAATACATCAATTGGGTTTAACTGGCCTGCTGCTGAGTGCTGACTGACCCACTTAGCGCTGGCAATAACGCTTTTCGCAAGCTCTTCATTGATAGACAACTCGCTTTGACGCGTTTCATCCATATGCACATATAACTTGCATTCAACCTTGCCGCGCTGCAAATTTTTCCGAAATTTATCGCGCAGTGCGTTTTCCAGCGAACGAAAGTTTTCCGGCAAACGAAAGAAGGTTTCTAAATACCGCTGGTTTACCGAGCGGACTTCCCATGTTGCGGTGCCCCAGTCGGCTTTTTGTTCGTGGCGAGCGTAGCCCGTCATACTTTGAATCATTATATTTCCTTATTTTTTCGCATGCTTTTCGCGGTTTTTCTGTTTCTGTTCGGCGTTTTTCTTCATCATAATATACACGGCCCCACGGCCGCCGTGTGCCCGTTGCGCGCTATGAAACGCCAGTACCGGCGGCAATTCTCGCAGCCATTTATTCACATAGCTTTTTATCAGCGCCGGGTGTGGTTTCGAATGCTTACCCATGCCGTGAATCACCAAAGCCGTTCGTACACCAGCAGCATGACAGTCCTGCACAAAATTAAACAATGCAGTGCGCGCCTCCACTAACGAGTGATGATGCAAGTTCAGGCTCGCTTCCATAGTGTAGCGGCCTTGCTTCAAGCGCTTAAACACACCGGCTTGCACCCCGTCGCGGTGAAACTCGATAGCTTCATCCGGCTCCACTAAATCGACATACTCGGTCGACAGAAAGTTAGCATTTTCCTCTTCTTCAGCTTCTGCTGCCCGACGCCGCTCTTTTTGCGCCAATGTTGGCTCAAAAGCCTGCTTAATGTCAGCGACTTCCTCACCGGCTAACGGCGTTACGTCCGTCATTTCCTGACGAAACAGCTCAAATTCTTCATCACCTGAACGCGACATACCGCCTCCCGTCCATTTATTTTGCTACGTCTAGTGTAATACGTTGTCGACGGAATCGCGATCCATTAATCGTGCAATTCTGCTACAATTGCGTTCAATTTCTTACACAGCGACATTCACTCAAAAAGGAGATGACATGCGTCCAAGTGGCCGTACGGCACAACAAATTCGACCGGTAACCATTACCCGCAACTTCACTAAACACGCTGAAGGCTCAGTATTAATTGAGTTTGGTGAAACCAAAGTTCTTTGCAACGCCTCTGTTGAGAAAGGCGTTCCCCGCTTTTTAAAAGGCAAAGGTCAGGGTTGGGTCACAGCCGAGTACAGCATGTTACCGCGTGCCACACATACCCGCTCTCAGCGTGAAGCATCGCGTGGTAAGCAAGGTGGACGCACTTTGGAAATCCAACGTCTTATTGGCCGCTCATTGCGAACTTGCGTCGACTTAGCGGCGCTGGGCGAGAATACGATTACGGTCGACTGTGACGTTATTCAGGCTGACGGTGGTACACGCACGGCCTCTATCACCGGCGCTTGTGTTGCCTTAGTTGACGCTCTGAACTGGATGCGTGCGCAAGGCATGGTTAAGGTGAACCCACTCAAAGAAATGGTTGCGGCTATTTCGGTGGGCATTTTAGATGGCGACCCGGTCAGCGACTTAGAATACGTTGAAGACTCAAAAGCCGACACCGACATGAATATTGTTATGACTGAAGCCGGCAAATTCATCGAAATTCAGGGCACTGCAGAAGGCGAAGCCTTCAGTTTCGACGAAATGAACAGTCTGGTCGATATGGCGCGCCATAGCATCCGCGAGCTTATCGATATTCAGAAAAAAGCTTTAGCCTAGTGTCAGTAATAGTTCAGGAAGTTAACGAATGAAAGCGTATCAAAAAGAGTTTATTGAATTTGCGATTGAGCGTGGTGTTCTTAAGTTTGGCGAATTTACATTAAAGTCGGGTCGCACCAGCCCTTACTTTTTTAACGCCGGGCTTTTTAATAAAGGTTCCGACTTGGCTCGCTTAGGTCGCTTTTACGCAGAGGCTCTGGTCGACTCAGGTATCGACTTTGACGTTTTATTTGGCCCAGCTTATAAGGGCATTCCTATTGCCACGGCAACTGCTGTTGCGCTTTACGATCAACACAACCAAGACACACCTTACTGCTTTAACCGTAAGGAAAAGAAAGATCACGGTGAAGGCGGTAACTTGGTGGGCTCTGCACTGGAAGGCAAAGTAATGCTGGTTGACGACGTTATTACCGCTGGCACAGCTATTCGCGAGGCAATGGACATTGTTCAAGCCAATGGCGCTGAGCTATCGGGTGTATTGATTGCGTTGGACCGTCAGGAAAAAGGCAAAGGCGAGCTTTCGGCTATTCAGGAAGTTGAACGCGACTTTGGTGCAAAAGTGGTTAGCATTGTCAGCCTGAACGATGTCATCACCTTTTTGAAAGATGACGACACCTTTAAAGAATATCTTCCCAAAGTTGAAGCTTATCGCGCCGAGTTCGGCGTCGCTTAGAGCTTCTCTTCAGGCTGGTAGGCGATGCCGATGCTACCGTTCACTATCTGGCATTCTCCGCCTGCAGCCTGAACACGGCTCGACTCACTTTTTTGCGCAACCAGTCGGTAACTCTTATTTAATAAGCTGACTTGGTTGCGCTCTCCACACAGAATACGCATAGAATCGATTAAGCCCCGATCTGTCAGAAAGTTTGTCGTTGGAGCGGTTTGCACAACGTCGTCACTTTCTGCAAATTCAGCCGTTTGCAGACCAAAGGGTGAAATCACACCCGAAGCGCCAGCCACTAGGTAATGAAAGGTTCCTGCCACTGCGCTGTCGGTTGACTGAGCATTTTCAACAAAGAACACACCGCGCTCACCATGAATCTCAAACGCACCTGATTCTAAATTCACGGTCATTGAGGTTTCTTCATCAACGCCTAATGACAGTGGCGTTGATGTTTCAGCGGCCAGCCTTAGCAAACGACCGTGACGACCGTTACCCGACATTGCCCAGTCAACGGTCGCAAAATGGAACAGGCTCATACCACCTAATGGATGATACGTCAGTGTATCCGGCCCGGTATTAGGTGGGCAGGTCGTGTCTAAGTCACAACCATGCAGTGGCGGATCAGAGGCAAGGGCACCTGACTTAATAGCTTCAGCAGTTGTTCCGTTAGATACCATAGGCTTGGACGTCATTACTGCTGCACCAGCGCCGACACCACCAATGACCAGCTCTTTTTGCTGAACTAAAGTGACAATTTGCTTCAGTTCATCCGATATTTGGTTGTTGCTTTTTACAAATGTCGAACGCGTATAATTGGCGTTGCCATCGTTAATAAATACCGCATCCGCTTCTGCCAACATGTCCTTAGTTGCTGCTGGATTTTTACAAAACTCGACTTGTTTTTCGTAGTCCTCGCGGTAAATGCGATCGCGCTCGTAAGCGCCCTGACTCTCTTTTTGTATCTCTGCTAATTCTTCACAGCGGCCTTCACGGCGTGCTTTTATAACCGCAGAGTCAAGCGGCAGCCATTTCGCTGTGGCGCCGAGTTGCTCGAATACGCTGGTGTAAAAGTCAATTTCTGCATAAGGGTCACGCGACGACGACGTTAAAAAGTAAATAGTGGGCTGCTCATCATCTGAAACAGTTTCAGCCATACCCACAAACTGACGGTAAATAGCACGCGATTCGCCAGACAAGTTATCCTCTAAATTCACCATCTCGGCCATATTGTCCGGCACCGGCATTTCAAGTAAGTCAATAATGCGATTCCACTCAGCATCCGACAAACTGTTATACAGCTGCTGGGTGGCGCGACGCGTAAACTCTCTTAAGAACACACGCTCCGGGACAATATCTTCCTTAATACGATCATGAATCAGTGCTAATGCATCAATAACTTCTTTTCGGGTTTCTTCGCGGTAAGTTGGCCAAACCGACTCTGCCGTTGCTTTCGAACGAAATTTCTTAGAAATATTCAGGTAACGGTCTGTGCGCATGGTGTCTCTGTCTATCCAGTCGGCGTCATCGCATTTATCCGATGCCATACTCGAACACACAGACATACCACCGCCCGCCAGCATTACATGACGGTAGCTATCTTCGTTAGCATGTGCGGTACTAAAAGCTAACGAAAACACAGTACCTAAAAACAACAACGATTTGACCATAAAAAACTCCGATAGGATAACAACGTCTGGAACGCTAGAGATTCTGACTGTGTGTGTCAACAAACGTTCGTAAATACTCCATTTATTATAGTTAGTATTCGCTGTTATACTAGGTCGCTGTTGTTCGCGTTCAGGTTATTTTTAACTTATGAAACTCATCGTCCGGGCAGCGTTGTTAACGCTACTCACTGCATTATTTTCAGGGGTCTTAATGGCCCAGGAAAAGCTCACCTTTCGTGCGCCGGACGAGAGTGCCTTTACCAATTATGTCACGGCAGTGCTCGAAGAAGCTTACCGTGAACTCGGTATTCAACTTGAGTACGTTGAGCTGCCTCGTGTCCGTGGCGAGCAACTGGCGGCTGAAGGTACTATTGCCGGAGAGTTGGGCCGAACACCAGCACTGGAAGACAAACGCCGTGAATTACGTCGCGTGCCTTTCCCGTTATTTACTTTCGACGTAATTGCAGTGACTGACCGCCGTCGTTGTGGCTTCTGTCGCCCCGGCAACTATGAAAGCCTGGCGTACGTCAACGGTATGGACGCAATTACTGAAGTTGTCAGTGAGCTCGCAACGACTCCATCGGTGGTAACCCCGACAGACCTAGAGCAAGTGGTTAAACTGGTTGAAGCAGGCCGGGTAGATGCAGCCTTTATGGCAGACTTTCAATACCAGGGGTCTTCACTGAGCAGCAACCCAAACTTTATTACTCACCGGCTTTCTATCGAACAAGGTTTTCATTACCTTAACGAAGAGCATGCCCGGCTTATTCCGCAGCTGACTTACCAGTTACAAAAGCTAAAAGAAAGTGGTCGTATCGAAGAGCTGCAAAAGGCCTATGGGGTGTATGCAGAAAAACCAGCCCAGCCACTTGATGCATCTAAGCCAATTGTTGTTTTGGGCCCTGTCCAAAAAGGGCTGACTAACGCAGACGGCACAGGTGTACTTTGGGCATTTGCAAAACAGGTTTTTCCGCAAATGGCAACTCAACTACACCCGGTTGTAACCAGTTGGCAACGTGCTAAGCAGATGATTCAAGAGGCCCGTGCTGATGCACTTTTAGGGGTGCGCGCCAATCAAAACATTGAAAACATAACGCTGTCGAAATACCACATCGGTTATGACGACAGCCTGTATTTGTTCATGTTAGAAGAAGAAAACGAAGGACCTATTTGTGTATCAGGCCCACGATTCATTGAAGATCTCGTCGATACACAACGCCCGTTCTACCGCGCGGACAGCTCTCTCGATTGCTTTGCGTTGCTGGATATGGAACGGGTAAACGGCGTTGTTGACTACCGGGATAACCTGCCAGACTGGACGGAAAAACCCTACAAACAACAATTAATCGCTGAGCCGAGCCCGTTATTTGTCGCCTTTCCTGACACACAACGGGGTCGTTCGTTAAAGCAGGCGTTCGACAATTACCTGTTTAGTAACGTTAACGAGCCCCCGCAAAATTAAGCTGACGCCAAGCTTCATAGGCGAAAATAGCTACCGAATTTGACAGGTTTAAGCTTCGGCTGGTGTCAGCCATCGGCAATCTCAACCAATTTTCAGACGGAAACGTCTCCAGAACGGACATTGGCAGACCGCGAGTTTCCGGGCCAAATAACAACACATCGTTCTTTTGATACTGCACATCGGTATAGCGAGTTTGTCCTTTCGTCGTACAGGCAAAAATACGGTTATACTCAACGTTAGACAAAAAAGCCTGCCAGTTGTCATGAATGTTAACTTTAGCAAGGTCATGGTAGTCCAAACCGGCACGACGGACTTTTTTCTCATCGAGTTCAAAACCCAGCGGCTTAATTAAGTGAAGTTGCATACCGGTGTTAGCCGCTAAGCGTATGACGTTGCCGGTATTAGGCGGAATTTCAGGCTCAAATAAAACTAAATGCAGCATCGCTCATTTTCATCGCTTTTAGAAAAACGGTAGAATAGCAGAATATTTCTTTTTAATGTGTGCCTAAGCCGTGCCAAAGCAGAAAAATTATCAGCAAAATTACTCTTTTTGGGTTCGTTTAGCCAGTGCTTCATCGGTTGTTGTGGCGGCTACCCTTATTGCTATAAAACTGTTTGCCTGGTTGCAAACTGAGTCTGCCAGTATGCTGGCCTCGTTAACAGACTCCATTCTCGACAGCGGCGCTTCTATTTTCAGTTTTTTTGCCATTCGCTATGCGCTCCAGCCGGCTGACGAAGAGCATCGCTTTGGTCACGGTAAAGCCGAGTCATTAGCGGCTCTCGCACAAAGTGCCTTTATTGCCGGTTCCAGCATGTTGCTAGTTTTTCACAGTGTGCAGCAGCTCATTCAGGGCGGCAACGTTCCGAAAGCTGGTTACGGCATCATTGTTTCTATTATCGCCATACTTATTACAGCGGTTCTTATCACTATTCAACGCATTGCTATACGACAAACGCAGTCACAGGCAATTCAAGCGGACAACTTGCACTACCAGTCTGATATTCTGCTGAATTTGGCCGTCATTGTCGCTCTTATGCTAACCAGTATGGGATGGTTTTGGGCAGACAGCGTCTTCGCCATTGGCATTGCGGTATACCTTATAATTGGTGCTATAAAGATTGGCTGGGACGCGTTCCAGTCATTAATGGACAGAGAGCTGTCTGAGGAACACCAAAAACAAATTGCTGAAGCAACCATGTCGGTTGACGGGGTTAAGGGTTTCCACGGCTTAAGGACTCGTGAGGCGGGTCCGGTTCGCTTTATTCAGCTTCACATTGAGCTCGATAACAGTTTATCGCTACTGCGTGCCCACGCCATTGCGGATGACGTTGAAGCTGAACTGATGAAAGCCTTCCCCGGAGCCGATATTATTGTGCACATGGACCCTGAGATTGTTGCAATAGTGGAAGGGTCTGCTCAACGATAGCGTTCAAGACGGGCGTTCGGTAACAGTCTTTTTCCATCATCAATTCGTGATACGCCCCTTCTATCGTCCTGAAAGTGAAGTGACCTGCTGTCGCTTTTGATGCCACCGCTAATTGCCCTGTTTTCGAGACAACTTTGTCAGCACCGGCTCGAAATAGCGTCACCGGTATGTTTATTTTATTGACGACATCTTGCGCAGCTTCCGAAGCTTTTATCGCCTCATACAACCAATTAAATGTTGGACCTCCAAGCTGCACACTAGGCTGAGCCTCATATCCATCACGAAAAGCATCGTATCGTACCGAGCTTTGCGTCAAAACGTTATCCTCAAACGCAATACGCTGATAATTCTTCATGCCCAGAAAATACCAGGGTCTCGCAAACCAGCGGTTCAGACGCGCTCCAACACTCACGACAAACTTCGCTAAGCTGTACGGGACACCGCCTGTATCAATAGAGAACATAGGAGCTGATAAAATGAGCGACCGATAACTATGCTTATAGTTAGCGCAATAAAGCGTAGCTATGGTGCCCCCCATCGAGTGAGAGAACAGGGTTTTCGGCACATTGCCAAACTCTTTCTCAATTTCATCGTTAAACCGTGCAAAATCACGGACAAAATCATCAAAACTGTCAACGTGCCCCTGATGTGGGTTGTCTGTCAAACGGTCCGACAAACCCTGTCCTCGGTGGTCGATAGCAGTGACAGAAAACCCGTACTGCGCCAGCTCCCAGAATAATTCCTGATACTTTAGTGCAGACTCAATGCGTCCCGGGCTAATAACAACCAGCGGTGCTTCGGTATTGTGTTTATAAAAAGCGTAGTGCAACGTTAAGCCATCGTCAGCTTTAAAGTACCTCGACTCAACCTTTGCGTCCCAAAAAGGCACAATAGTGTCATCAAAAAAGGTCCGCCAAGTCGGCGAGTCATCGGATGGCTTTTGTTTAAGTGGGTCGTTTAGCGACATGCGTGCTGCTCAAATTACCGTTTTGGCAATTCTAGCACGACTTCCAGTCCGCCTTCAGGGTGGTTTCTGGCGGTCAAGCTCCCACCAAGTACAACCGCTGCTCTCTGACTGAGAGCAAGACCAAGTCCGACTCCTGCTTTATGATGGCGAGCCGGATCGCCCCGGTAGAAGGGTTCAAACAATTTCTCCAACGTTGACTCTTCCACCCCCGGACCGTGGTCTCGAATTATCACACAAATATTGTCACGACCCACTTCACAAGCGAGCTCAACGTTATTCTCCGTGTAGTGCAGCGCATTACGTACAATATTCTCGAGTACCAAACGGAATAGCTCCGCATCGGTGTCCACTTCTGGCCAGGCATCACCGAGTTTCACTAAACGCTTCTCAACCTCAGGCTTCTGATAGCACATATCGTTTATTAACTGCTGTACCAGTTCGCCACTGTCCAGAGCCTCTTTGTTCAGTTCTATTAAGCCGTTTTCCAAACGAGATAGCGACAAAATACGCTCTATAATGACGCTCAGCCGCTCCGTGTCTCTGCGCAGCTGCTGCCAGTTGGGATCATCCTGACTTACGTCGGTTTCGGTTAAGTCCAGAGCAACCTGCATACGCGCCATTGGCGAACGCAGTTCGTGTGACACGTCGCTTAAAAGCCGGCGTTGGGCGTCTCTCGATTTCGCTAAATCCAGTGCCGTTTGCGACAAAGCTCGCGCCAGCTCGCCCACTTCATCACCCCGCTTTGGTAGTCGCTTTAAATCAGGCTTCGCACTGCCTTTTGCCACTTCGCGCATACCTAATATCATTCGGCGAATAGGGCGAATAAGCCAAATACCTAACAAAATAGCCAACATGCCACTGCCGATAATAACGGTCAGTGCACGCGCCTCCATCGACTCTTGTTCAAGTTGCTCTTTATCGACGTATTCCTCAGGACCTAATGGTCGTGTCACCAGTATTTTATTGCCATTAAGCTCGAAGGGACCCATCAACAATCGTTCGTCGAGGGGAATTTGCTGCGGTTGTTCCTGACCTAACATTCGCAATAACGTTGAACCGTGTTTAATGCGCAGCAGTTCATCCATCAGGAGTTTTTCGCTACCGGTATTCGACAATTGCGCAGCGACTCGGTAATCACCGGCAATGAGGCGTCCGGGCTGCAGGGAGTGAAAGGTTAGCGCGTCGCTCAAAAGCGGTTGCAGGGTTTGGTATATTTCAGGTTTAAGCGGAGAAAGCTCCGCCTTAGGTTTGTTCCATATCGCAAGCAGGTAACCGCTGGCGGCAGTCACTGATAGCAGCGCCCAGAAAACCAGCAGCAACCTTAAGGTTAATGACCGATACCACCGCGTGCGTTGTGTTTTCATAGACTCGCAAGTAAGCGATACCCACGACCACGAATGGTTTGAATACGATCAGGTTTAGTCGGTAATTTTTTACGAATATTACTGATGTGGACATCTAAACTGCGATCAAAAGGCTCCATTTTTCGGCCTAGCGCCGCTACCGACAGCTGATCTTTACTGACCATGTGCCCAGCTTGCTGCATTAAACAACGTAAAATATCGAATTCAGTCGGCGTTAATATAAGCTCAGAGCCATCACAATGCACTTCGGTTGTTGCAGGATCTAAATTAATGCCACACACCGACAAACGCTCACTCTGCATCGTGGTGTTTGGCGTGCGACGTAGCAATGCTTTAACCCGCGCAACCAGTTCCCGTGGATTAAAAGGTTTAGGCAAGTAGTCATCGGCACCCAGCTCAAGACCCATAACACGATCTTCGTCGTCGCCGCGAGCGGTCAGCATTAACACTGCAGTATCTCGGTGTTGCTGACGCAGCCGTTGCAACAGCTGCATACCATCGATACCCGGCAACATAACGTCCAGCAATATAAGCTCGTAGTCGCCGTTGAGAGCTTCATCGAGACCGGTCACGCCGTCTTCCGCCGTTGTTAGATCAACAGATTCTCGCTTAAACAACTCCGTCAGCATGACGGACATTTCGCTATCATCATCAATGAGTAGTACTGAATGTCTCATAACTTGTTGTTCTCTCCAGAAATAAATCCATGGTCCAAAATGACCGCTCAATATACGACCCAATTTACAGAACTTTTACTTTAGCAGGTTTTTCCGTTTTCGGGTGAGTGTATTACGCCCCCAACCCAACCATAGCGCGGCTTTTTGTTTATGCCCGTCAAAACGGGCTAACGCATGTTCTAAAGCAATTTGTTCGAGTCGGCGCTGGTACTGAGTCAGTACGTCAGTATTATCATCGGGGATTGCAGCCAGCTCATCGCTTAATAGACCCAACCAACTGTCTAAAGTTTCACGATTTATCGCTGCTACTGACTCAGTCCGAGTGTCGTCTTTAGCCACAATATCTTCGGGCAGGTCATCGACGCCCACACGTTGACCGGGCGCCATGACGGTTAACCAACGACAGGTATTTTCCAGTTGACGCACGTTGCCCGGCCAGCCGTAATTCTTTAGTGCTGCCATTGCTTCTTTAGACAACTTCTTCGCCGTCACATGAAGTTCGTTCGCGGCACTTTCTAAGAAATGCTCAACCAGCATAGGGATGTCATTTTTTCGTTCACGCAGTGGTGGTAACTTAAGCCGAATAACATTGAGTCGGTGATACAAGTCATCTCGAAACTGACCTTTAGCAACCAATGCTTCCAAAGAACGATGCGTTGCTGCAATAACCCTAACATCGACCTCTATGGGTTGATGCGCCCCCACCGGGTAAAACTGTCCTTCAGCTAGCACCCTCAGTAACCGGGTCTGCACCGACAACGGCATATCGCCTATTTCATCCAGAAACAGCGTGCCTCCATTGGCTTGTTCAAAACGACCCATGCGCTTTTTATCAGCGCCGGTAAAGGCCCCACGCTCATGCCCAAACAGCTCCGATTCGATGAGCTCCCCTGGAATAGCAGCCATATTTAACGCAATGAAAGGTCTCTCAGTTCGAGGGCTGTGCTTATGCAATGCTCGCGCGATCAGCTCTTTACCCGTTCCCGTTTCTCCCGTCAGCAGTACACTCACGCTGGATGACGACAGTCGCCCAATAGCACGGAACACATCCTGCATAGCAGGCGCTTCGCCGATAATTTCAGGAACTTTTGCTGCTTTAGCGGGCTGTGAACCTTGTTTATTCTCAATCAGGTGTCGGAGTGCACGGTCCACCGTAGTCAGCGCTTCATCAATATCAAACGGCTTTGGCAAATACTCAAATGCGCCGCCCTGAAAGGCTTTAACTGTCGTATCTAAGTCAGAATGAGCGGTCATAACGACTACCGGCATACCCGGGTAGTTTTCTTGCAGCCTTTTTAACACCGCCAGTCCATCGTCACCGGGCATGCGGATGTCCGTCATCACCACACTCGGCTGACTCTGTTCAAGTTCGCTGAAAAATGTAGCGCTGTCAGAAAAAGTGCGTACGCGATAACGACTGTTTGCGAAGGCCTTTTCCAATACCCAGCGAATAGACTCATCGTCGTCAATTATCCATAAACTTGCGTCAGTCATTTCCCGAGCCCTCACTCACATAAGGTAAATAGACAGAAAATTGAGTGCGCCCCGGTTCAGAGCTGACCTCAATTTTGCCTTTATGCTGGTGCACAATGGTTTGCGCCAGAGACAGTCCCAGCCCCGTACCCTCTGCTCTGCCGCTAACTAACGGATAAAACAGGGTGTTACGAAGCTCGTCAGAAATGCCAGGACCATTATCGATAAAGTGAACCACAGCGCATTGCCGGTAACGCTCTCCGAAAAGCGTTAACTGATGCTCAACCCGAGTTCTTACAATGAGCTTCCCTTTGCCGTTCATCGCTTGTGCTGCATTTTTTGCAATGTTTAAAAACACCTGCTCACAGCTTTCTTCGACAATCATAATATCCGGCAATGACGGGTCGTAGTCGCGAACAATGTTCAGTGCATCGCCGTATTCATAAGACAACGTCTTCGCCACGCGCTCCGTTATTTCATGCACATTGACCCGTTCTCGCTTGCCGGGCTTCATAGGGCCTAACAGGCGATCGACCAAAAAACGCAAACGGTCAGACTGACTGATAATTAAGTCCGTGTATTCTTTTAAATAATCGTCGTTCAGCTCACGCGCCAACAGCTGCGCCGCGCCGCGTAGTCCGCCTAATGGGTTTTTTATTTCATGCGCCATACCACGCAATAAATGCTGGGTAGCAAACAATTGGTTCCGCTGTTGGTCTTCCTGATTAATGCGGCGCAGTTGGTCCGCCTTGCGAAGCTCCATCAACAACAGTGTTTGACCGTCATCCTGAATGGTCTGAATGCACACATCGACGGTAATTCGATGCCCTGAATGCAAAGCGAATTCCGCATCCGTATTGAGCACTCTTTGCTCATAATGAAAGCAATTGGCAATGGTTTCACTGGCTAACGAGCACTGAAAAAAAGCCGTCGAGAAAGGCTCTCCAAGCAAACGCTTCGCACTATGATCAAACAGGGACTCCGCTGCCGAATTAACGTAGCGAATAGTAAGACTCTCGTCTAAAACGAGTATCCCGGTCAGAAGTTGATTAATTAAAGAATGAGTATTCACAAGGGAAGATTAGCTTATGCACCATATTGGTGCAAATAAAAAGGGCAGTATAAACCGCCCTCTAAAGGTTGTTAAACACTGTAGTACATGTCGAATTCAACAGGGTGTGTTGTCTTCTTCAGTGTTTCAACTTCGTTGTACTTCAGACCAATGTACGCATCGATCATGTCATCGTCCATGACACCACCTTGCTTCAGGAAGTCACGGTCTTTATCCAGTGCTTCCAGCGCCATTTCTAACGAATGACAAACGGTCGGAATATCCTTTGCCTCTTCTGGTGGCAAGTTATATAAGTCCTTATCCATTGCATCACCCGGGTGAATCTTGTTACGAATACCGTCAAGACCAGCCATAAGCAGCGCAGTGAAACATAGGTAAGGGTTCGCGCTTGGATCAGGGAAGCGTACCTCAATACGACGGGCTTTAGCACTCGACACCAACGGAATACGAATGGACGCTGAACGGTTACGCGCTGAGTAAGCCAGCATAACCGGCGCTTCAAAACCAGGAACCAAACGTTTATATGAGTTCGTTGATGCGTTTGCGAAGGCGTTAATCGCGCGAGCATGCTTAACAATACCGCCAATGTAATACAACGCGGTTTCACTCAAACCAGCGTACTGATCACCGGCAAATAGGTTTTCACCGCCTTTGTTCAGTGACATGTGTACGTGCATACCAGAGCCGTTATCACCGACTAATGGCTTAGGCATAAAGGTTGCTGTCATGCCATAAGAGTGCGCGACGTTATGAACAACGTATTTGTACACCTGAAGCTCGTCGGCTTTAGTCGTTAAGGTGTTGAAACGGGTCGCTACCTCGTTCTGACCGGCTGTCGCCACCTCATGGTGGTGCGCCTCAACCACTAAACCCATGTCTTCCATAACCAAACTCATGGTGCCACGAATGTCGTGAGCTGAGTCAACCGGAGGTACCGGGAAGTAACCGCCTTTCACGCCCGGACGGTGAGCCATGTTGCCTTCAGAATATTCTCGACCCGAGTTCCACTCAGCTTCATCAGCATCAATTTTGTAGAACGAACCGCTCATGTCGGTACGGAAACGAACGTCGTTGAACAGGAAGAACTCTGGCTCAGGACCAAAATAAGCCTCATCAGCAATGCCTGAGCTGCGCAAGAACTCTTCCGCACGTTTGGCAATAGAACGAGGGTCACGACTGTAACCTTGCAGCGTTTCAGGCTCTAAAATGTCGCAACGAATATTCAGGGTCATTTCATCAGTGAACGGGTCTAATACTGCCGACTCGTTGTCCGGCATCAGCACCATGTCTGATTCATTAATACCTTTCCAGCCCGCAATTGACGAGCCGTCAAACATTTTGCCTTCTTCAAAGAAGTCGTCATCGATTTGCGACACCGGGATAGTGACGTGTTGTTCTTTACCCTTAGTATCGGTAAAGCGTAGGTCGACGAATTTTACGTCGTTTTCTTTAATGGTATCGAAAATCTTATCAGCTGACATGTTGTCCTCCAGTAGACAGCGTCTTTTTAAAAGTAACAGGCACAGTATAGCAAAGCTTATGCCAATTTACTTTCCTTTATAAATCAAAAGGTTGCTTAAAATCATTTATTTCGCACCAACAAATTCGCACCACTATAGCCCATTACGCACCATGACGGTGCAAACGATCACAGTAAGTCTCGAAACTATTGTCCGATTATTCAGTAAAAATAGCGAACAAAAAACAATCAGGTCTTTTTTAATAGAGTCTAAGAAGGTAGAATACGCCGCTATTTTTCATAAACCCCCGTCGGAAGGGTTGGGTTTACACTCACTACCGACAAACACAGGCTTTCTTAATGACAACTCAGGCATTTGATATCAATAAGCTTCGCAACATTGCGATTATTGCGCACGTAGACCATGGTAAAACCACACTGGTCGACAAACTACTTCAACAATCTGGCACCTTAGAAAGTCGTGGTGAGCTCGAAGAGCGCATCATGGACTCTAACGATCTGGAAAAAGAACGCGGCATTACCATTTTGGCAAAAAATACAGCCGTTAACTGGCAAGACTACCGCATCAACATTCTGGACACTCCTGGACACGCTGACTTTGGCGGTGAAGTAGAACGTGTATTATCAATGGCTGACTCCGTATTGCTGGTGGTCGACGCTGTTGACGGTCCTATGCCGCAAACTCGTTTCGTTACACAGAAAGCGTTCGAGCACGGTTTGAACCCAATTCTTGTCATCAACAAAATCGACCGTCCCGGCGCTCGCCCTGACTGGGTCATGGACCAAGTATTCGACTTGTTCGATAACTTAGGCGCTACTGATGAGCAGTTAGACTTCCCTGTGGTTTACGCATCAGCTCTAAACGGTTGGGCGACTCGTGAAGAAGAAACGGTTGGCGACAACATGACACCGTTGTTCGAAACTATCGTCAATGAAGTTAGCCACCCGGACGCAGACCCTGACGCTGACTTACAGATGCAAATTTCGCAGCTGGATTACTCAAGCTACCTTGGCGTTATCGGTATTGGTCGTGTGACTCGCGGTAGCGTGAAAGTCAACCAACCCGTGACCATTGTTGGTGCTGACGGTAAAGAGCGTAGCGGTAAAATTGGTAAAGTATTTAACTACCTGGGCCTTGACCGCATTGACGCTGAATCAGCGCATGCAGGCGACATTTGTGCCATAACCGGTTTGGGTGAACTGAAAATTTCAGATACCGTTTGTGCGGTTGGCGCAGCTGAAGCAATGAAACCTCTAAGCGTTGACGAACCAACGGTTACCATGACGTTCCAGGTCAACACCTCTCCGTTCGCGGGTAAAGAAGGTAAGTTCGTTACTTCACGTCAAATTCTTGAACGCTTACAGCAAGAGCTGGTTCACAACGTTGCGCTTCGCGTTGAAGAAACGGACAACCCGGATAAATTCCGCGTATCAGGCCGTGGTGAATTGCACTTAGGTGTATTAATCGAGAACATGCGCCGCGAAGGCTTCGAACTGGCTGTATCTCGCCCGGAAGTTATCATCAAAGAAGAAGACGGTAAGAAAATGGAACCGTATGAGTCTTTGACGGTTGATATTGAAGAGCAGCACCAAGGTGCAGTCATGGAAAAACTTGGCTTACGTAAAGCCGAGATGACAAACATGACACCTGACGGTAAAGGCCGTGTTCGTGTCGACTTCGAAGTACCAAGCCGTGGCTTAATTGGCTTCCAGACTGAGTTCATGACATTAACGTCAGGCACAGGCTTGATGTACCACACGTTTGACCATTACGGCCCGCACAAAGGCGGCACTATTGGCCAACGCGTAAACGGCGTACTCATTTCGAACGCCCAGGGTAAAGCACTGACTTACGCACTGTTTAACCTGCAAGAGCGCGGTAAATTATTCGCAGCACACGGCGACGAAGTTTATGAAGGCCAGGTTATTGGTATTCATAACCGTTCGAACGACTTAACTGTTAACTGCCTTAAAGGTAAGCAGCTGACCAACGTTCGTGCTTCAGGTACAGACGACGCTCAAACACTGAGCCCGCCAATTAAGTACACACTGGAGCAAGCGCTTGAGTTTATCAACGACGACGAACTGGTTGAGGTTACGCCTGAATCTATCCGTATTCGTAAGCGTGCTTTAACAGAGAACGAGCGTAAACGCCTTGGCCGCGAGTCAAAAGGCTAAATAGACGTTTAGCAAATAAGAAACAGCCCCGCTTCGAATGCGGGGCTTTTTGTATTTAACGCTTTGTTTACCTAAGCCTAACTGGCTGCCATCATTTCTGGTCGCGGCAAAACAAAATAGAAAATAGAAAAGAAGTGAAAAATACTGCCTGCTAAGACAAACAAATGCCAAATAGCATGATGATAAGGCAGTGACTTCCAGACATAAAAAATAACGCCGAAAGTATAAGCCAGCCCTCCTGCTACCAATAACATCAAGCCACCGAAATCGACATTATCTATCATGGGTTTTATCGCAATAAGCGCCATCCAGCCCAAACCTAAATATAAGCTCAGCGACAGCCATTTAATGCGTTTGGTCATAGCGAGCTCCAACACAACCCCGACTATTGCTATGCCCCAGACTATGCCCAATAACGTCCAGCCCCAGGCGCCGCGTAAGTTTATCAGTGCAAAGGGTGTATAGGTGCCGGCAATGAGAATATAAATAGCCGCATGATCAAGCTGCTGAAAAACGGCCTTAATATTCGGCCATGGAAACGCGTGATAAAGCGTCGAAGCCGTGTAAAGCAAAATAAGACTAGCCCCGTAAATGCTGGCTGCTACCACGTGCCAAGCATCACCATACGCGACGGACCAAAGTATCATGACAACCAAAGCCGCAATGCTTAATACTGCACCCATGCCATGCGTCAATGCATGAGCGACTTCCTCCATCGCCGTATAGGCTTTTTGTTCAGTCATCGTTCATACCCTGGCGTTTCGTAACCTTCGGCTATATTCTTAACCGCTCTAATAAACTTATCAACCTGCGACTGATTTTCGTAATTCAGATGATAAGAGCTATGAAACTGCAGCGTCAGCGTCACACCGTAGCCTTCTAAAAACACCGTATAGCCGTCGTGGTCGGTATAAGCTTCAATGCCATCTAAATAATGGCGTCCCTGGCGAGCTTCACCATGAGTCTGAATTTTCTCGTAAGCATCAAGCATCAGTTTTGTGTCTAGCTCGTTTTTCATGCCGCACCTCTTCTTATTGAAATGTATACCTTCATTATTGGGGTCTAAAACCATTTCGACAACCAATTTGGAACAAATGTTTGAATTTAGTTGCCTAATCTTTTACATACACATGTGCATGATTAACCAGAATCCGTTATAATAATGAACGAATGTTAAGTAATTGGAGTTCACAATGGTTAGACGCACAAAAGAAGACGCCATGGAAACTCGCTCCAAGTTACTGGACGCTGCAGAAGCTTTGTTCAGTGAAAAGGGGGTTACCCAGACGTCTATGATGCAAGTGGCAGAGAAAGCAGGCGTCACTCGTGGTGCGATATACCATCATTTTGAAAATAAAATGGATCTCATTGAGTCGTTGATGGGGCGCGTTAAGTTGCCTATCGACGAAATGCGTGAGCAAATTTCAGAAACCAGTGAGTTTGAGATTCTTGAAGAAATAAAAGCCCGCTCTAAAGAGTTTTTGGCAAGGATTCAAAACGAGCCACAGGTACAATCGCTTGCCAGTATACTGCTGCACAAGTGCGAATATATCGACGAGGTTAACCCTATAAAACTTCGCCACGTCAGCGGCCGGAATGAGTGTATTAATGATGTTGAAGGTCTTTTCCAAAAAGCTATAGACGCTGGCGAAATCGCTCAGTCTGTCAATGCAAGAACGGCAGTTATTGGTTTGTTTTCTTTAGTTGATGGGCTCATTTATAACTGGTTACTGGCGCCCGACTTCTTCCCGTTGGTTGAGTACGGCAATACCGCTATAGACACTTATGTCAAAGGATTGCCGCGTTAAACACCACTAAGGTTCATTGCTGTCGCCGCGTCGCCGGCGCCAGCCAAAGCCCAAATAGTATGGGCCTAGTTCCTGAACCAATTGCCAGTCAATCACTAACGGCTGTCTCCCTGGCGCAGGAAATTAACCAGAAACTCTTCGTCCATTGATGCGATAGCGCTGTCATTCGCTTTAGGACAGCTTGCACACATAGGTGCCGTCCACGCCCCCACGTTCGCCAGTATGTCACGCAAATGACTGACCGCTCTCAAACCACCTAGGCCACCGGGAGACGCAGCCGCCAAAAGAACGGTTTTATTGCCCCAGGCGCCAATATCAACGCGAGACACCCAGTCAATCGCATTTTTAATTAACGGAGATACCGACGAATTATATTCAGGGCTCACTAACACCACTTTGTCTGCGGCATCAATGGCTTTCGCCAACGCCTGCATCGACTCTGGTACACCTTCTGCTTCTTCCAGGTCCCCATGGTAAATCGGTGCATCGAGCGCGTCGGCGTCGAGCAGCTTATGCTGTATACCATGCTTTTCAGCCACCTCGACTAATCGATGCTTAAGCTTTGCATTCAGTGATTCTTTGCGGCGGCTGCCCCCGATAAATAATACCGTCATACTGTCTCCTAATTATTACTGCTGCATTGACTCAATAAAGCGATTCGATTCCTCGATTGAGGCTTCCATGTCAGCAATGAGCGATGAAATGTCATTTTGCAGGCTGTTAAATTCACCGCGAATGGCATCTATCGCCTTGGCGTTTAGATTGTGCTTCAGGTAAAGCACGTTATCTTGCATTTTATCCAGTACTGGCTGCATTTTGTCGGCAGCCCGTTCCATAACTCGCAGGAGCTCCGCATAACGACGTTCTGTTTCACGAAGTTGGCGTTCACTTTGGCGGCGCATATTGTCATTACTGTACTCGCCGAGCTCTTCACTCCATTCATCAAATAAGTCCTGAGCTACGTCATCGACCGCGTCGATGCGATCTCTCACATCTTCAGCGGCTGCTTTGCTGTCCTCGTAGTCGTCATTGAGTGCGTTGTAGGTTTCTTCCAGTTCACCGCCTTCAATGTTCAGCATTTCGTCCAAGCGTTCAAAAGCCGAGCGGAACTCTTGCTGAGCTTCAGCTTGCGAGTCGCGAGCATCGTCAACACGGTCGACTAAAATGTCGCGTTTCTCAACGCCAAACTTCTCCATAGTGCCGTAATAAGCACTTTGACAGGCAGTCAGTGCTACTAAAGCAACTGCCGGAACAATCCACTGTTTCATTAGTCTTTTCCTCTTACCGAATTAATCAGTCGCTCATCTCGCTTGCGCTGGCGATAATCGTGCACAGCGATAATGGCATGAATAATCGCAATTAAATAAACGATACCTAAGGCGCCGACCGAGACAATGAACAAAACCACACCAACCACGGCAATAATGAGGTTAAAAATCGCCTGGAAAATTTTTCCCGTGAACAAAATAGCCAGCGGCGGAAATAAAATCGCTAAAATATAAAGCATAAAAACTCCTTACACTGAAAGGCCTTATTACCAATTAACCGACATTCTCAGCGTAAAAGCAAATAAAGTCTTATCGTCTTCTACCAAGCAACTCTCTTATCAGATCAATTATAGCCATGTTAATAAGGCAGCTCTGTGCTATCACACCGCCGGCGCCCAATATCACCATTGCCATTTCGCTTATCCTCAATCATGATAGTCTTTAATAAATACGCAACGGACAGATAAGCGGCTCAATCGCATGAAGCAAATAAACTGGAAACATTACGCCTGCCAAACCTGGCGTTTTTTAACCTATTTTGGGCGCCGGTTTAACAGCGACAGTATTAATGTGACTGCCGGGCACTTAACCTATGTGAGTCTGCTGTCCCTGGTCCCCCTACTTGTCGTTATGTTTACCATTTTCTCTGCATTTCCGGTCTTTGAAGAGCTAAAAGGTAACCTGGAACAGGCGTTGTTCGCGAATTTGTTACCCACCTCCGGCGAGCAGCTGCAGGAATACATTAATGAGTTTGTTGCTAACGCCTCAAAAATGACAGCCGTTGGTGTCGGCTTTTTATTTATTGTCGCCATTACGCTTATGTCAGCTATAGACAAGGCACTTAATAATATCTGGCGCGACGTGAATAAGCGGCATTGGCTGGTCTCATTCGCGGTTTATTGGATGCTATTAACTCTGGGGCCGCTGCTGATTGGCTCCGGACTCGCTGCGACGTCTTACCTTATTTCATTAAGCCAGTTTGCTGATGAATATATTTCTGGTGCACGCAGTTTCACGTTATGGATGGTGCCGGTCGCCACCTCTTTCATATTTTTCACGTTAATGTATCAACTGGTGCCAAACCGTCAGGTTAAACTGCGTTACGCTGCATTTGGGGCCGCCATTGCGGCGATTTTATTCGAGCTCAGCAAACAGCTTTTTTCGTTGTATATCACCTCATTTCCGACCTATCAGGCTATTTACGGTGCGCTTGCAACGGTACCCATTCTCATTATTTGGGTTTACCTGTCCTGGATGATTGTACTGACCGGCGCAGTGTTAACCGTCAGCCTGGAAGAATACCAACAGTTACCGGAAGAACCGACTTCTGATTGACCTTGCCCCCTTTTTAAAAGACCATAACAGGTTCGTTTTAACAGACTCGGGTTAACATGATAGGACTGATTCAGCGCGTATCACGAGCGAAAGTTACAGTCGACGATCAGATAGTCGGCGCCATTGATAAAGGGCTGCTCATATTACTGGGTGTTGAGCACGCAGACGACGAAGCAGCCGCTGACAAGTTGGCTCAACGCATTGCTAATTACCGTGTTTTCACAGACAGCGAAGGCAAGATGAATAACAGCGTTATTGATGAGTCAGGCTCTGTGCTGGTAGTGTCACAGTTCACACTGGCAGCAGATACACGCAAAGGCCGCCGTCCAAGCTTTTCATCAGCAGCAACGCCTGACCAGGCGAAAGCACTATACTTAAGGTTCTGCGACGCCATGAAAAAACAGGGCTTACCTGTTGAAACCGGTCAGTTCGCTGCCGACATGCAGGTTGAACTGGTCAATGATGGCCCTGTTACCTTCGAACTAAGAGTTTAATGATATGTACCGCGTTATAACACCGCAATCCGACACCGAACTTGAACGTTATTATTACTTACGCTGGCGGGTACTGCGGGAGCCTTTTCAGCGCCCATTAGGCTCTGAGCAGGACGAGTACGATCAAGTTGGCCACCATCGCATGGTGGTGAATGAAGCGGACGAAGCCGTCGCTGTCGGTCGACTGCACTTTAACAGCCCGGAAGAAGCACAAATACGCTTTATGGCGGTTGCGCCTGAATATCGGGGAGAAGGGCATGGCGTTGCCATTATTTACGCGTTAGAAATAGCCGCACGCCAAGAGGGCGCCACCCACGTTGTTATAAACTCGCGCGATAACACCATCGGTTTTTATAAAAAATGCGGCTACGACGTTGTTGAGGAGGCAGATACCGTCAATAACCCCATGGCTGAACACCAGTTACGCAAGTCATTTAACGACTACAACCGTATCATTTACCGTCCTGACTGGTGTGCGGAGCTGCAAAAAACCTGGCAGGACGACATTCCCATCTCCGACGCCATGGGTATTAAAATTCATCAGTATACCGGCCGTGTCTTTGAAACCCGCGCGCAGTTATCACGTAACATCAATGTGCATGGCACCATGTTTGCCGGCAGCATCTATTCATTAGGCACTTTAACCTGTTGGGGCTTATTGCACTTGCAGCTACTCGAGCGAGAGCTGGAAGGCTCAGTTGTTTTAGGTGACGGGAATATCCATTATCATAAGCCGGTCACACAAGAGCCACGAGCTGTCGCCCGGTTAAGCGATGTCACGGGAGACTTCTCGGCGCTTAAAGAAGGGAAAAATGCGCGTTTAATGATGAAGGCGCAAATTTTGGATGACGAGCGACCGGTCGCTGAATTTACCGGCCGCTTTGTTGTATTGGCTAAGCGCGACTAACGCTTAGAACCAAAGCTTACGAAAAAATATGCGGTAGTTTCACCACTGCCGCTAACTCACCCTTCTGAATTAAGTCACTGGCTGCCTTAATGTCCGGGGCAAAATAGCGATCCTGGTCGTAGTAAGCCACCTGTTCACGCAAGCAATTAAAGGCGGTTTCAACCGCTGCCGAAGCTTTCAGCGGGCGGCGGAAGTCCAAACCCTGTGCCGCTTCAAGCCATTCAATAGCAATAATGTCACTGACATTTTTAGCAATATCGGTCAAACGACGCGCTGCAAATGTCGCCATCGAAACATGATCTTCCTGGTTAGCAGAGGTTGGCATACTGTCGACAGAAGCCGGGTGCGCCAAGGTTTTATTCTCAGAAGCCAATGCTGCTGCAGTCACCTGCGCCAGCATGAAGCCTGAGTTGACCCCACCATCGTTGACCAAAAATGCTGGCAACTTGCTTAGGTTGCTGTCGATAAGTAGCGCACTGCGGCGTTCTGACAAAGCTCCAATTTCACTGGCAGCGATAGCCAAAACATCGGCAGCCATAGCGACGGGTTCCGCATGGAAGTTACCACCGGAAATAATATCCTGCTCTTCACTGAATACCAGTGGGTTGTCGGTGACCCCATTGGCTTCACGCTCTAAAATCGCTGAAGCATGCTCCATTTGATCGAGAACCGCGCCCATCACCTGAGGTTGGCAGCGCAATGAATAAGGGTCCTGCACTTTTTCGCAGTCTTCGTGATCTTTGGCAATTTCTGACGTTTCTGTCAGCACATGGCGGAACATTTCGGCGGCTTTAATTTGGCCAGGCTGACCACGCACAGCATGAACACGCTCATCGAATGGCGCTCGAGAGCCCATAGCGGCTTCTACCGATGTGGCGCCCACCAAAATGGCCGCATGGTAGTTACGTTCAATTCGGAACAGACCTGCCAAGGCCAATGCGGTCGATGCCTGAGTTCCGTTCAGTAAGGCCAGACCTTCTTTCGGTGCTAATTCCAGCGGCTCAAGTCCGGCATGCTTAATACCTTCTTTTGACTCATACACTTCGCCTTTATAGCGAACCGTTCCTTCGCCCAACAGCGGTAATACCATGTGCGCCAACGGCGCCAAATCGCCTGAAGCGCCCACTGAGCCTTTTTCAGGCACACAGGGGTACACTTCTGCGTTCAACAACTTAATGAGCGCATCAATGACAACCGGGCGTACGCCGGAAAAGCCGCGAGACAGCGAATTTACTTTTAACAGCAGCATTAAACGTACAACGGCGTCTTCCATTAAATCGCCTGTGCCGGCGGCGTGCGACAACACAATGCGGCGCTGAAGATCAGTCAAACGCTCAGGTGGAATGCGAGTATTCGCAAGCAAGCCAAAGCCCGTGTTAATACCGTAAACTACGCGTCCCTGGTCAAGCACATCAGCAACAGTTTTTGCGGAAGTAGCAATATTGTCGTTTGCTTCATCAGACAGCTTCAGCGTCTGATGCTCGTAAAACCAGCTGCGCAAATCGCTTAGCTGCAGCTTTCCTGGCTGTAATTCAAAATGACTCATGCAACCTCCTTACTTCGTATCCAGCATGGGTAAATCAAGCCCTTGTTCACGGGCGCAGTTTTTCGCAATATCGTATCCGGCATCAGCATGACGCATAACACCTGTGCCCGGGTCGTTCCACAAGACACGACTTAAGCGTTTATCGGCAGCCTCTGTACCGTCGGCTACAATCACCACACCCGCGTGCTGAGAGTAACCCATACCAACACCACCACCATGGTGCAGGCTGACCCAGGTCGCGCCGCCAGCTGTATTCAGCAACGCATTCAGCAGCGGCCAGTCAGAAACTGCGTCTGAACCGTCCTGCATGGCTTCGGTTTCGCGGTTAGGGCTGGCAACTGAACCGGAATCCAAATGGTCACGACCAATCACGATTGGCGCTTTTAACTCGCCACTTTTAACCATGTCATTAAAAGCGCGAGCAATGCGGGCACGATCTTTCAGGCCTATCCAGCAAATGCGTGACGGCAAGCCCTGGAAGCTAATACGCTCTTTGGCCATATCCAGCCAGTTGTGCAAGTGCTCATTATCAGGAATGAGCTCTTTGACTTTCTGGTCAGTTTTGTAGATGTCTTCCGGGTCACCCGAAAGTGCCACCCAACGGAATGGGCCTATGCCTTCGCAGAACAGCGGACGAATGTATGCCGGTACAAAGCCCGGGAAATCAAAGGCGTTATCCACGCCAACGTCTTTGGCCATTTGGCGAATGTTATTGCCGTAATCCAGTACCGCAGCGCTTTCTTTCTGGAAGTGCAGCATAGCGCGTACCTGCACTGCCATCGACTCTTTCGCCGCCGCTACTGTACCGCTGGGGTCGCTTTCCTGCTTCGCTTTGTAGTCATCCAGTGTCCAACCCTGAGGTAGATAGCCATGTAGCGGATCATGCGCTGACGTTTGGTCGGTCACAACATCTGGCGTTACGCCGCGTTTTTGAAGCTCTGCATAGACGTCCGCAGCATTGCCCAATAAACCCACAGAAATTGCCTCGCCTTTGGCTTTAGCATCGTTAATCAGTTGCATAGCCTCATCGAGGCTGGTGGCTTTGTGGTCGACATAACGGGTACGCAAACGAAAATCGATGCGGGTTTCGTCACACTCAACTGCAAGCATACAAAAGCCCGCCATAGTCGCGGCCAGCGGTTGAGCACCGCCCATACCACCAAGACCGCCAGTAAGTACCCACTTACCTTTAGCGTCGCCGTCGAAGTGCTGACGAGAAACCGCGCCAAAGGTTTCGTAAGTACCCTGAACAATGCCTTGCGAGCCAATGTAAATCCACGAGCCGGCGGTCATTTGTCCATACATCATCAGGCCTTTCTTATCGAGCTCGTTAAAGTGGTCCCAGTTCGCCCATTCGGGCACCAGGTTAGAGTTTGCAATAAGTACACGTGGCGCGTCTTCATGCGTTGGGAATACGCCCACTGGTTTACCTGACTGAATCAATAATGACTCGTTTGGCTTCAGACGCTCTAACGTCTCTACAATTTTGTCATAGCATTCCCAGCTACGTGCCGCGCGGCCAATACCGCCATAAACAACCAAAGCTTGCGGGTGCTCCGCCACTTCGTCATCCAGGTTGTTCATGAGCATGCGCTTGGCCGCTTCTACCTGCCAGTTACAAGTGGTTAGCTCGGTGCCGTGAGGTGCGCTTATTTTGCGACTTTTATCCAAACGGGTGAATGACATACATTACTCCTTAAACGTTAGGTGGCCGCCTAATTTAAAGCGAGAGCCCGGATGCGTCAGCGTGGCAAAAGTGACCACGCCGCCAGAGCTCCAGGTGCGGCGAAAAATTCGTAAACAAGGCTCATGACGGTCTATGCTTAAGTATTGGCACACCGAATGAACCGGTAAAATAGCTTCAATTTGGTGACTGGCTTCGGTCAGTGGGCTCACCACACAGAGATATTCGTGCGGCGTCACTTTGCTGTAGTCTTGCTTGAGGTAGTCAGGCACCAGCGTCGGGTTAACGAAGCGCTCTTCTAACTGCACGGGCTGATCGTTCTCGTAGTGCGTTATCAGCGAGTGATACACAGGAGCGCCTTCTTCTAACTCTAACGCTTCAGCAATTTGTGCCGAGGCTGGTTGCTCTTTCAGCAGGTGCACTTTGGCGCGGTAGTCATGACCGCGTGAGCGTACTTCGTCGGCAATGTTACGAATGGCCATAAATGACGTTTGCGACTTGATAGGCGCTACATAAGTGCCAGAGCCCTGAGTGCGTATCACTAACCCTTCGTCAGCCAGCTCCTGTAATGCTCTGCGCGCCGTCATTCGACTCACAGAGAACTGTGTACAAAGGGCATTCTCCGAGCTAACAGGGTGGTTTTCGGGCCACTCGCCAGACTCAATTTTGTGATAAATGTGCTCTTTAATTTTCGTAAATTTATTCACCGCATTCCTCACCGCTAAACAGGCAGTTGTGGTGAGAAAGTTTAGTGGAGAATAATTGTATATACAAGCTTGTTTTGTTATTCTTTTTTTCATCGCAAATCAGAAAGGATTATTATGCAGCGCATCGAAAATATTACTGCCGCTACCATGTCTGATGACGCCGGTTATGGGCTCATACAAGACGCCGTGGTTATTATCAACGACGGTAAAGTTGAGTTTGTGGGGCCTGCTTATGACGCACCGGCAACGCCAACCGCGGACGTTGTTGATGGTAACGGCGGGTTGCTGACACCCGGACTTATCGATTGCCACACGCATTTAGTCTGGGCCGGGTCTCGTGCTAATGAATTTGCGCAGCGTCTGCATGGCATCAGTTATCAGGAAATTGCCGAGCAGGGCGGTGGTATTAAAAGTACCGTCAAAGCCACTCGTGAAGCCAGCGAAGAAGAGTTACTGGCACTTGCATTAGAGCGTGCAGAAACGCTCATGTCACAAGGCGTCACTACGCTGGAAGTGAAGTCTGGTTATGGTCTCGATTTGGAAAACGAGCGAAAACAGTTAAAAGTCGCTCGTCAGCTATCCGAAAAGCTTCCCGTACAAGTGAAAACCACCTTACTTGCTGCCCATGCCGTACCGCCCGAATATAAAGATAACGCCGACGGCTACGTTGATGACATTGTCAGCAGCATTCTGCCGACGTTAGCTCAGGAAGGCCTTGTCGATGCGGTTGATGCCTTTTGTGAAAGCATTGGTTTCAATATAGAGCAGACTCGTCGGGTATTTGAAAAGGCGAAAGCGCTTGGCTTGCCTGTGAAGCTGCACGCCGAGCAAATTACCAATCAACAAGGCGCAAAACTGGCAGCTGAGTATCAAGCGCTGTCGGCTGACCATTTAGAGCAGTTAGACGAGGACAGTGTTAAAGCAATGGCCGAGAACGGTACTGTGGCCGTATTGCTACCGGGCGCTTTTTACTTTCTGCGTGACACTCAAAAGCCGCCCATTGAGTTATTAAGAAAATATAAGGTACCTATGGCGGTAGCAACCGATGCTAACCCAGGCTCGTCGCCCATCCATAATTTACCGCTGATGCTACAAATGGCGGCAACCTTCTTTCATTTAACCCCCGAGGAATGCTTGCGGGGCGTTACGGTCAATGCGGCTAAAGCTCTGGGAGAAAACAGTCGAGGCGTTATCGCTGAAGGAAATTACGCTGACTTAGCATTATGGAAATGTCAGGATGCAGCAGAGCTAACCTACCAAACCGGGGTTAACCCACTGCAAACACTGTGGTTTAGCGGCGTCGCTCACGACCGTGTAAGTAAGCCGTGGTCAGCTCGCTAAGCAGCTGGCCACATATTTTCATGCCTTCTTCAAAACCGGCGCTGCACAGCGAAGGCGCCGCTTCTGCTAAGTGCAAATAGCGGGTTTCATTAACTTCAGACAAGCGTTTTACATACTGAAAACCCTGCGCCAAACTCAACCCTGCATAGTTAACCGCGCTGGCTGGCACCGCATTTAGTGCGTCGACATCCACTTCAATACCTAACGGACGTTGCCAGGAGTCTGCTTTGGCAACCACTTCATCCATCACTTCATAAAATGGGCGTTCGTACAGTCGGTGTAAGGTGTGATAACGCATACCGGCGTGTTGCAGCTGTCGTAAGCTTTCGGCTGAGTTTTTACCCTGGTGCAGGCCAACCACATGGTAATACTCTAACGCGCCTTCCATGTAGGCATAGCTAAAGCCATTACCAGAATGACGGCCTTCTCTTGGACGAAAATCTGCATGGGGGTCTAAGTTGACGGAGCCGCAAGCCTCTTCAGAGACTTCCGACAAGCTTTTCAAAAGCGGGTAGGCATTATTATGGCCACCGCCTATAACAATAACTTCAAAACCTTGTTCAAACAGCGGGGTTACAACGGCGCGAACGCGCGCATCCACTTGCGCGCAAAGCGCTCTTAATTCCGCTAAGTCGTGTGGGTTTTTCGCGTCTAAATCTGCTGCTGTATCCATTAAGTCGGCACAATTTACGGCACCAACTAGCAGCAATTCGTGGGTGGATAATAAACCGGTTTTTTGTAGGTTCAGAAAGCTTTTTAAGAATGCCTGCCAACCGTCTTCTGCGCCGGCGCGTCCGAGGTTGCCTCGCACACCAATGCTTTCCGGAATACCGACTAAAGCAACGCGCTGACCGTCGTCCCAGGCACTTTTTAAACTCTCTTCGTAGGTCCCTTCTTCTGAAAGAACCCGTATTGCCTGACCTATTTTCGTTTCATGCTCTCTGACATTGACCCATTTCGCCGGGTCTGTCAGTTCCAGAAAAGAAATATCACTCATTACTCAATATCAAGTGGCTCTGGTGACAAGATAACGCCTGTGGTGTCAACGTATAGGTGATCGTCAGGCAGGAAGGTAACGCCACCGAAATTCACCGGCACGTTAAATTCGCCAATACCGTCGCTCATTGCAGCAACCGGAATTGAAGCGACGCCAAGAATGCCAATATCCAACTCTTCCAGTGCATCAACATCACGGACCGAGCCGTAACAGACAATACCTTCCCAGTCGTTGTCCATGGCTTGCTCAGCAATAGCCGCATCAATGAGTGCACGACGTGAGGAGCCACCGCCATCGACTAAGAGCACTTTACCCCCACCGTCTTCGGCAACTGTTTCTTCAATAATGCCTTTGTCTTCGTGACATTTAACAATCACTAAGCGCCCACCGAAAGACGGCCGTCCGCCGTAGGATTCAAACATGGGTTCTACCACATCCACCATGTCGGGATATAGGTCACAAAGTTCTGAAGTATTGTATTCCATGAGCGTATCCTAAAGTCGCTGTTGGCTAGGCCTAGGAGTATACCTGCTATCCTCTTATTACTAAAGGATTCAATAGCAGTGAACGAACCTCTTGAATTATAGAATAAAAACCCGTTTAATCTAGGTAACTATAAGAATAATAAAAGCAGATTAAATCTTAATGCCTCAGCTCGATCTGATCACCAGTCTGGCCATAGAAACCTTTACGCATTCAATACAAGCGTTGTTTTTGCTGGGTTTCGCAGCCCTACTTCTGTATTACTATAGCTTCTACCGCCGAGATTACCTGCGTTACTGGTCGTTTGCCTGTTTCGCTTTTGGCCCCAGTGAGCTTATTCGGGCACTATTAGCCGGCAGCGCCATGGTCGATCCAGAGTCGACCCTGGGATGGTCCAGTGGCTTACAGGGTATAGCTCTGACCCTACAGTATTTGGCTATAACCTTTATTGGCCTCGGCGCCAGCTGTGCTGTTTTTAATAACAAACCGAAGCAATACTGGCTGTACGTTGCTTATGCCACGTCATTGTTTGGCGGTATTATCTCTTATTTCTGGCTAGAGCCTTCCATTAGCTACACATCGAGTAGCCCGAATTCCGGCTTTATGCACTTTCTGGTTACTGGCCTGGCTTTATTCATTATCGGTGTTTTCATGTGGCGACGTTTGGGCTCAGGTGTTGGCCCTAAGTTAGTTTCTGCAGGCTTTCTCAGCATTGGTATAAAGAACTTCATCGTACTTTATGGCCTGTATGCCATTACCGGTAATTCACTGGACTGGCTACTTAGCTTCCAGGCGTTAGTCACCGTTATAATTATTGCCGCCATTATGGTCGGGATCATTATTTGGTTGTTAGAGTCCGAGCGAAATACCGCCGTTCGCGCTATTCAGCGCGCCGAGTATCTGCATACTCATGACGCACTGACCGGCGTGTCTAACCGCGATCAGTTAGTCAGTAAAATCCCGCTGTTCATTGAGTACTCTCGCAGTAATAACCGTCATTTAACGATCATGTTAGTCGGTATCAGCCGTTTCAAAGTGGTTAATGAAAACATGGGTATTCGCGGTGGCGACCAGGTCCTCAAGGAGATCGCCAGACGTCTGCAAAACTTCTACAAACAACCGCTGACTGTTGCCCGCATTAGTGGTGACGTATTTGCCGTTGCTTTTGACCACCTGAAAAGCCGTAGTCGTATTAAAGATCTTGCTGTCGAAATCCAGAGTCGCATTGCTGAACCCATTGACGTTAACGATGAAACCGTCTATATCGTGGCCGGAGTGGGTATTTCACGGTATCCGCAGCACGGAACACGTTCGGAAGTACTCATTAACAAGGCCACTATTGCACTCACGCAGTCCAAAGAGTCCCACCAACCCATAGTCACCTTTTACGAAAGGGGTATGGACGAGATGTACTCACACCTGGTGGATATGGAACCGGTACTGCGTAAAGCAATGAACGACAACGAATTCCAGCTGTACCTGCAGCCGCAGTTCGATTTTGATCATCAACAGCTTTGTGGCTTTGAAGCTCTTATTCGCTGGCAGCACCCAGAGCGAGGCCTACTGAGTCCGGCTGAATTCTTGCCCTACATTGACCAGTTAGGGTTGTCGGCTGAGCTTGATGATTGGGTGCTTAATGAGGCAGCGAACATTCTTATGCACTGGAAACGTCTGTTTGGTATGTGCTGGCCTATTGCAGTGAATTTATCGGCGCCCCAATTCCAGCATTTCCAGCTTATTGAGAAAATGGAGCGCCTGCAGCAGGAGTTTGGTATTGAACCAGAATGGCTAGAGCTGGAAATTACTGAAAATGTTGCCATGTCAGACTTACATAACGGCATGAGCGTGATTCAACGATTACGTGAAATGGGTTACGGTATCGCGATAGATGACTTTGGCACGGGCCACTCTTCGCTGGCGTATTTACGTTCACTGCCTATTAATAAAATTAAAATTGATCGCAGTTTTATTAGCGAGCTGCAACACAGCAATAACGATGTCACTATTCTAAAAGCCATGATTCGCCTTGCCCACGGCTTGGGTAAACGGGTTATCGCGGAAGGTATTGAAACCGAAGAACAGCAAGACATTCTGCAAAAACTAGGCTGCGACATGATGCAGGGCTATTTCTACTCACCGCCTATGCGTCAGCAGTTCGCAGAGCAGTTCATCGAGCGCCAAATTCAGGGCAATAAAAAACCGCTACCACGCGATGTGGCAGCGGCTTATTAGTCCTACTTTACGTTACAAGATGAAGCGGCTTAAGTCTTCGTCTTGTGACAACTGGCCGACATGCTCATCCACATAGGCCGCGTCAACCGTCAGCTTTTCACCACTGTGATCGGTCGCGTTGAATGAAATTTCTTCCATTAAGCGCTCCAGCACCGTATGTAAGCGACGCGCGCCAATGTTTTCAGTGGTTTCGTTCACGTGGAAAGCTACTTCCGCAATGCGCTGAATGCCATCTTCGGTGAACGTGACTTCCACACCTTCAGTGTTTAGCAGCGCATGATATTGTGTCGTCAGCGACGCACTTGGCTCTGTCAGAATGCGAACAAAGTCACCACTGGTTAATGCTTCAAGCTCTACCCGAATAGGCAAGCGCCCCTGTAATTCAGGGATTAAGTCCGACGGCTTGCTCATCTGGAACGCACCAGAAGCAATGAACAGGATATGGTCGGTTTTAATCATACCGTGCTTAGTATTTACCGTCGTACCTTCAACCAATGGCAACAGGTCACGCTGGACACCTTCACGGGAAACATCCGGACCACTGGTGTCGCCACGCTTACAAATTTTGTCAATTTCGTCTAAGAAGACAATGCCATTCTGCTCAACCGACTCAATAGCCGCTTCTTTAACATCATCGGGGTTCAGGAGTTTGGCCGCTTCTTCTTCAACCAACTGCTTGTATGCGTCTTTAATACGCATTTTGCGTGCTTTGGTCTTGTCGCTGCCCATGTTCTGGAACATGTTTTGTAGCTGCGACGTCATTTCTTCCATACCCGGTGGCGCCATAATTTCAACACCCATTTGCGGCATGGCTAAATCAATTTCAATTTCTTTGTCGTCCAACTGGCCTTCGCGTAGCTTCTTGCGGAACACCTGACGCGTACCACGTTGCTCTTCGCTCTCACTCTTCTCTTCCTGCTGCGCCCAACCCGATTGAGAGGTTGTTTTCGCCGGTGGCAACAACACGTCCAAAATGCGTTCTTCTGCCGCTTCTTCTGCACGGTAGCGAACGCGTTGCATCATTTCTTCGCGCGTTTGCTTAACCGCTACGTCAGTTAAGTCTTTAATAATGGACTCAATTTCTTTACCGACATAACCCACTTCGGTGAATTTGGTCGCTTCAACTTTGATAAAAGGCGCTTTTGCCAACTTCGCTAAGCGGCGGGCAATTTCAGTTTTACCCACACCCGTTGGGCCAATCATCAAAATGTTTTTAGGCGTCACTTCCTGACGCAGGTCATCATCGAGCTGCATGCGCCGCCAGCGATTTCTTAACGCCACTGCCACAGCTTTTTTAGCCTTATCCTGGCCAATAATGTGGCGGTTCAATTCATCAACGATTTCTCTTGGGGTCATCTCCGACATCTTAACTTTTCCCCTTAGTTATCTTGTCTTCGACAATCGACTCTTGCTCTTCGATGGTCTGATTGCCGTTGGTGTAAACGCAGATATCACCCGCTATGGTCAGTGATTTTTCCACAATATCGCGGGCGTTTAGTTCAGTATTCTCTAGTAAAGCGCGGGCAGCGGATTGGGCAAAAGAGCCACCCGAGCCAATTGCGATAAGGTCATTCTCTGGCTGTACGACGTCGCCGTTCCCGGTAATGATCAATGAGGACTCTTTGTCGGCAACGGCCAATAACGCTTCCAGACGTCTCAGCGCTCTGTCGGTGCGCCAGTCTTTCGCCAACTCGACGGCAGCACGCATAAGGTTGCCCTGGTGCTGTTCGAGCTTAGCTTCAAAACGTTCGAATAAGGTAAAAGCGTCCGCTGTACCGCCGGCAAAACCAGCCAACACCTGGTCATTATAGAGACGGCGAACTTTGCGAGCATTGCCTTTCATTACAGTGTTGCCAAGAGATACTTGGCCGTCACCACCAATGACAACTTTGTCACCGCGGCGTACTGATACGATAGTAGTCAAATCTGGACCCTCTTTTTGTCTTTGCGTCAATTTCTGACAACGATGACCAGTATCTGAGGGTCCTTTGAGGATTTTTCAATGGTGAGTTAGGACTAATCGATGTTCCAATTCCAGATAGCGCAGCCAAATACCTGATTACGCTGCAACTTATGACGATCACGCTCGGCGTCACGTTTGGTTTCATAAGGGCCCAGGATAACGCGATACCATAACCCGTTACTGCCTTCGGTGGCACGAACCTGCGACTCTAACCCCGCCATAGCAATTTGAGCTCGCAGGCGCTCAGCGTCAGACTGCTGTCGGAATGAGCCGCACTGCATAAGCTTAGGCGGTCCCACTTCACGCTCTGGCACGTCGACTTCCACTTCTTTGCTTTCCAGTTCTTCTATGTAGCGCCAGCGCTCGGCTGACTTCTCCGGAAGCAGGTCCGCCGGCGGTGCCTGAACTTCAGGTTGGTTGGCCTGTTCCTCCGACTTGCCGCTAATAGACACCAGAAAATAGACAAAGCCAGCAATAATTGCGACTGCAATAATCACGATAGCCCAGGGGACTGGCTGTCTGTCATGAACCGGCTTAGCGCCACGTTGCGTTTTCTTGCTACTGCCCTTTTTCTTCGACGGCTTGCGCTTGTTTTGCTTTGGCTTACGATTCGCGTAATCCATACTCAACTACATTTTCTCCAGCGTTGGAATACCCAGTAAATCTAAGCCCTGTTTCAAGACATTGGCCGTTAACCTTGCCAGCTTTAAACGACTATTGCGCAGTGCTTCGTCTTCCTGATTCAAAATTGGGCAGGCTTCGTAGAAGCTCGAGAAACGCCCCGCCAAATCAAACAAATAACCGCATAAAAAGTGCGGCATGGCTTTATTCTGCACCTGAACCAACACCTCGTTGAAACGAACCAGTTGGTTTGCCAGCGCAAGTTCACGCTCGTCGTCTAAAATGAAGTCGGCGCTTTCATCAAAGCCGGTCTCACCCAGACGGTAAAAAATACTGTTCACACGGGTAAAGGCGTACAACAAATACGGGGCCGTATTACCTTCGAATGTCAGCATGTGATCCCAGTCGAAAATGTAGTCGCTGGTGCGGTTTTTCGATAAGTCGGCGTATTTCACCGAGCTAATGCCAACCACTTCAGCAACACGTTTTTGCTCGTCTTCGGTTAGGTCCGTTGTTTTTTGTTGCAGCAGCTCCAGTGCGCGGCGCTCCGCTTCGTCCAGCAAGTCGGCCAGCTTAGTCACACCACCGTCTCGACTCTTGTATGGCTTACCGTCTTTGCCCATAACCGTACCGAAACCGTAATGGTCCAGTTTAATATCGCCTTCGACAAAACCGGCTTTGCGAGCCAGTGTAAAAATCTGGTCAAAGTGCAATGACTGACGCGCATCGACAAAGTACATGAGGTGGTCACCACCTAAGACTTTTTGGCGATATTCAATAGCTGCTAAGTCAGTAGTTGCGTACAAGTAACCGCCGCCTTTTTTCTGAACAATAATTGGCAGAGGCTCGTCTTCTTTGCCTTTAAACTCGTCTAGGAAAACACACTGTGCGCCCTGGTCTTCCTTCAACAGTCCTTTTTCACGCAGATGCTCAATAACGCCCGGCAGCTTATCGTTGTAGGCACTTTCTGCCATCACGTCGTCGCGCGTTAACTTAACACCTAAACGGTCGTAAACGTCCTGACAATGGCTCAGTGACACATCAATAAACTGATTCCAAAGCTTCAAACAATATTCGTCGCCAGACTGCAGCTTTACCACCAATTGACGTGCGCGGTCGGCAAATTCTTCGCTTTCGTCAAAGCGCTGTTTCGCCGCTTTGTAGAAAGTTTCCAGGTTGCTCAGTTCGTACTCAGCCGACTGATTGTCCAGCGCTTCCATGTACGCCAACAACATACCAAACTGTGTGCCCCAGTCGCCCACATGATTCTGCCGAATGACTTTGTGACCTAAAAATTCACTCACGCGAGACACCGCGTCACCAATAATAGCCGAGCGCAAGTGACCGACGTGCATCTCTTTCGCCAGGTTTGGTGACGAGTAGTCAATAACGATGGTTTCGCTGTTATCCGCAACATCGACGTTCAGGCGGTCACTACTGAACATAGCGCTCAGCTGATCTTTCAACTGGTCCTGAGAGATAGTGAAATTAATAAAACCCGGCCCGGCAATATCAGTTTTTGCCAGCAACGTATTTTCTGGAATTGCCTCAATAATGGCTTCTGCTAACTGACGCGGGTTTGACTTAGCAGGCTTCGCTAACATCAGTGCGAGGTTCGTCGCAAAATCACCGTGCGATTTGTCTCGGGGACGGTCCAACTTAATGTTTACTGGGAGATCATCAGGCAAAGTGCCCTGTGCTTTAAGTTGACCAATCGCTTCGGCCAGTAACTGTTCAAGTTGTTCTTTCATTAATGCGACTACCTGTATGAAAAATCGAAGAGGAAATTCAAGACGCTCAAATTCAAAGCGTATAGTTTAATCGCTACGCCCGATAAAAAAAACCGCTTAAGCGTTAATCAGCTAAAGTCTTGTGGGTCGATATCCAGCGACCAACGTACTTTTTTCAATAACGGCAAGGCGTTAATTTGCGGCAGCAAGTGCTCAATAAGCTGGAATCGCAGCTTCCTTGAAGGACAATGTAACAGCAATTGATACCGGTAACGACCGGCTTTACGTTCCATTAGTGCCGGCATTGGGCCTAATAAAAAAGCCCCTTCTACGTCGGGCATTAACTGCTGAATTTGAGTCATTGCCTGTATGACCGCGTCGCGGTCGGTTGCTTCTGCCCGAAACAGTGCCAAATATGAAAATGGCGGTAACTCACTTTGCTGACGTTCAGCAAGGGCGGTTAACGCAAAGTGCGAATACCCGTTGTTGAGCAAGTCCTGAATGAGCTCATGTTCAGGGTGATGGGTCTGCAATACCACTTTACCCGCTTTATGCTCTCGCCCGGCACGCCCGGCGACCTGGGTATACAGCTGCCCCAGACGTTCCGCAGCCCGAAAGTCCGCACTGTAAAGCGCGCCGTCGACATCCAGCAAAGCGACCAGAGTGACATTAGGGAAATGGTGCCCTTTTGCCAGCATTTGCGTGCCAACCAACAGCGGGTACTCGTTATTAGTCGCTTTTTGCAGGTATTCGTCCAGCTGACCTTTGCGACGTGTTGAGTCTCGGTCAATACGCAGCACACCACGCCCCGGGAACAAGTCTTTTAATGTGTGTTCCAGCTGCTCGGTGCCAACCCCGTGCGAAATAAGCTGCGGCGAACCACACGAACCGCATTGTCGCGGTATTCGTTGCTGGCTACCACAATGGTGACACTGCAATTGCTGGTGAGTCTTATGCACGGTGTAATAAGCGTCACAACGGTGGCATTGCGCCAGCCAGCCACACTCATGACACATCAAAGCAGGCGCAAAGCCACGGCGGTTTAGAAACAGTAACACCTGGTTGCCGCGCTCAATTTCGGTTTGAATTTGCTCCTGCAACGCTTTTGAAATACCGGCTTTTACCGGTTGCTGTTTCAAGTCAATAAGCTCGTGCTTGACCATTTCCGCGCCGCCGGCTCGCTGACCCAACTTAAGCCAGTGGAAACGTTTACTCACCGCGTTATTTAACGTTTCTAAAGAGGCTGTCGCACTGCCCAATACCAGTGGTATGTCTAAAAGCGCCGCACGCTTCGTGGCTAAGTCCCGCGCATGATACCGAAAGCCGTCCTGCTGTTTGTAAGACAAGTCATGTTCTTCATCCACAACAATAAGGCCGAGCTTTTGGCAGGGGGTAAACACCGCCGAACGGGTGCCAATAACAATGGCAGCATGGCCATGCTTTGCATCCAGCCAGGTATTTAAGCGCTCGCGGTCACTCATGGCAGAGTGCAGCATCACCACAGGCACATCGAAGCGCTCTTTAAAGCGCTGCAGGGTCTGCGGTGTCAGGCCAATTTCCGGCACCAATACCAACACTTGCTCACCACGTTCCAGCACCGGTTGCATGGCTTGTAAATACACTTCTGTTTTACCACTGCCGGTAACCCCCTCCAGCAACAACGTACTATGCTTGCGCTGCTGGTTAATGGTCGATACCGCCACAGCCTGCTCGGTATTCAGCGAGTGACCTTCCTCACGCAATACCGTCTGCTGACTGCGCCAGTCTTTCGGCTTCTTCGGTGCCCGTTCCTGAACGGTTATCCAACCTTTGTCCTGCAACGTTCTGAGCACCGCCGAGCTTACGCCAATATCACTTAAGTCACTGCGCCGCAGCGGTTGGTGCTTCAGAGCGGCCAACACCTGCTGTTGTCGTGTTGCCCCTTTCAAGTCGTTAATGGACTGTGCCAGCCCCAAGTCGGTTAACGCGTAGAAGGTTTCGGTTAAATACTCGGGTGCATCGCCTTTTCGCAACAGCACCGGCAAACTGTTTGCCGCCGCATCACCCAACGAGTGATGGTAGTAATCGGCCGCCCAGTTAACGAGCTGCCAAACATCGTCTGGCCATAACCGCTTAGAGTCGAGCACGTTTTTTATGTATTTCAGCTCAAATTCAGGCGCAGGATCATTTGCTTCACTGACAACGTAGCCAACCAGCTGACGTTGCCCGAAAGGTACGCGCACTCTTACGCCCTGCGGCAATGGCTCAGGGCTGTTGCACAGGTAGTCATAAGTTTGTCTAAGAGGCAGTGGCAACGCAATTTTATAGCGCCGCTCACCACTGGTATTGGCTTGCGTCATGGCTCTATTTTGAAACGCGGACACCGATAATACAAGGCAATAGATTATGCTTGATCACAAGCCGTTGATCGCATAAAATGCGCGGCTCTTAAATCATTGATGTTTTTTTGCGCATGGTGTTCGGCTTTGGATCGAATGGCGATGCGGCCCATAACTGAGGTAACCCCATGAAACAAGGTATTCATCCTAAGTACGAAGCAATTAACGTAACTTGCTCTTGCGGCAATAAATTTGAAACTCGTTCTACCCGCACCGAAGACTTGCTGGTTGACGTATGTTCAGAGTGCCACCCATTCTACACTGGTAAGCAACGTGTAATGGACACTGGTGGTCGTGTCGACAAATTTAAGAAGCGTTTTGGCGCTCTGGGCAAGAAATAAGCCTAAGAAAAGCTATAGAAAACGCTACTTTAGAGTAGATTTATTAGAAAAGGCGCTAAACAGCGCCTTTTTTATTACCCATACCGCTGAAAAGCCCATTGTTAAAGAAAAGTTAACCGGTGTACTTTTAACCACCCTAAAAGTTTACTGCCAGCTAACTTACGGGAGGTATGATTTGTTTCTTCACTGAGAAGCGATAGACTGTCATTATTCTCAGTAACGCAAATTGGGCAACGCATCTCATGACTGACTTTCGCCAACAGGCACTGGACTACCACGAATACCCAACCCCCGGAAAAATATCGGTTGAGCTCACCACCCCCGCTGAAACCAGTAAAGACTTAGCATTGGCATACAGCCCAGGTGTTGCCGAGCCCGTGCGAGAAATAGCACAAGACCCGGACAATGCCTATCGTTACACCGCAAAAGGCAATATGGTCGCGGTTATTTCCAACGGCACCGCTATTCTTGGTTTAGGTAACTTAGGTCCGTTAGCCTCTAAGCCGGTTATGGAAGGTAAAGCGCTGTTGTTCAAGCGCTTCGCCGGGCTGGACTCAATAGACATTGAGGTGAGTCACCGCACCACACAGGACTTTATCAATACGGTCGCTAACATTGCCGACACCTTCGGTGGCATTAACTTAGAAGATATTAAAGCGCCCGAGTGCTTCGAAATTGAACAAGCGCTTATTGAACGCTGTAATGTCCCGGTTTTTCACGATGATCAGCACGGTACCGCCATTGTTACCGCTGCCGGTATGCTCAACGCACTGGAAATTCAGGGTAAAAAACTGGCTGACTCACGCATTGTTTGTTTAGGTGCCGGCGCTGCCGCTATTGCTTGTATGGAGCTGCTGATTAAATGCGGCGCTCAGCGCGAGCACATTTATATGCTCGACTCAAAAGGCGTTATTCATACACGTCGCGACGACTTAAATGAGTACAAGCAATTATTTGCAAACAACACCGACAAACGCACATTAAAAGACGTTATCGACGGTGCAGATATTTTCGTTGGCGTGTCGGGTCCCGACTTATTAAGCCCGGAAGAGTTAAAACTCATGGCACCAAACCCGGTGATATTTGCCTGCTCTAACCCTGACCCGGAAATTAAACCTGAAGTAGCAATGGCTGCGCGGGATGACCTTATTATGGGGACAGGCCGCTCTGACTACCCAAACCAGGTGAATAACGTGCTTTGCTTTCCGTTCATGTTCCGTGGGGCGTTAGACGTACGAGCAACGGCTATTAATGACGAAATGAAAGTAGCGGCGGTAGAAGCCATTCGCCAACTCGCCAAAGAAGAGGTACCTGAGTCAGTCCTAAAAGGTGCGGGTGAAAAGTCGCTCACCTTCGGCAGAGATTACATTATCCCTAAGCCTATTGATCCGCGTTTGTGTCAACGTGTCGCCCGCGCAGTTGCGGAGGCCGCAGTGAAGTCCGGCGTCGCCAAAATCGATATGCCGGACAATTATATGATGGATTAATCGTCCAATTCGTCATCGGTGGGGATGGGCAAACCACGTTTTTCCAGCTCATCTCGCACCGCTTTTGGTATTTTCTCAGGGTTCGTCTTTTTCAAATCGTCGTCAGTGGGTAACGGCTGCCCCGTAAAAGCATGTAAAAAGGCCTCACACAGTAGTTCGCTGTTGGTAGCATGGCGCAAATTGTTAACCTGACGGCGAGTTCGCTCATCCGTAAGAACTTTCAGTACGCGGGTCGGAATAGACACCGTTACTTTTTTTACCTGTTGGCTCTTACGACCATGTTCAGCGTATGGGTAGATGTATTCACCGTTCCACTTCATTATTTTTGCCCTGCGTTATAACAAAACCACATAAGTTATATTGAATTGTACCCAACTGAGCCGCCCCGTCAATTTTTATCCGTCTAGATGGCTAAAAATTGCTGACATTTGCGTCACAATATTTTAGCCTTAAGGAAATAGCGCTTTCCAAAGCCACAGTAGACGCAGAGTTATTAAGGAAAATGGGATGACAGACGTACCGATCACTGACGCAGAAAAACAAAACGTGGCTGACAGCGTGCAAGTACATAAATTTGGCGGCAGCAGCTTAGCAGATGCATTCTGTTACCGCCGCGTTGCGCGTATTGTAACAGAATACGCCGGCGCCAGTGATCTCGTTGTGGTTTCGGCGGCTGGCGACACCACCAACCGCATACTTGCCATTATTAACGCCAAAGACAATCCAGGCGACACGGCGTCTATTTTACTCGACCAACTCGAGCAGTTTCAGCAGGGGCTTATTACAGAGTTATTAAGCGGTGATTTGGCTGAACGTTTGCTTGAGCAGTCACGCAAGGACTTTGCTCGTTGGCGTCAATGGCTGGCCGGCGAAGAAATAATAACGCACAACGCAGAGCTTTTATCTTACGGTGAGCTCTGGTCTGCCCGCTTACTGGCGGCTTTACTGCAAAAGCAAGGTACACGTGCCGACTACATCGATGCCCGTGACTTCTTATTGGCCGCCGATGCCCCTGAACCCGTTATTCAGGTCGAAAAATCACGCGAGAATTTGCTCAAACGTGTCGCACCGCATTCAGGTACTCGTTTTATTGTCACTGGCTTTATCGCACGCGGTTTAAATGGCGAAAGCCTAACGCTAGGTCGTAACGGCAGTGACTATTCAGCGACTTTGGTTGGCAGCCTGCTTGACGTAAAACAAGTGACTATTTGGAAAGACGTCGCCGGGGTTTATTCCGCAGACCCGCGTAAAGTTGAACGTGTTGTCAGCTTGCCTACGCTCGACTGGACAGAAGCGGAAGAATTAGCACGCCTGGGCAGTCCGGTTCTGCACCCCAGAACCTTTCAGCCGGTCGACCGTAACCGCATGGTCATTTCCGTTCGTTCCAGTTTGAAAGTGGAAAACCAGAAAACCCGCATTGGGCAGTTCCACGACACCGAGCCTCGCGGCAAAGTGTTCACGTCGCTTTCTGAAGTGTTGCTGTTTAAAGTGCAGCTGCACGACAAAGCGCTAGTTAAAAAACTCGACGAGCTGGACTTAACGCCACTAGTCAGCTGGGTAGAGCCGGAAAACCACATCCAGTATTTAGTCTTTCATCAAAACCATGCTGACTACCTTAACGAGTGGCTCGACAAGGTCGATGCCAACGATGCCATTACACAAATTCGCGGCTACTCAATGCTGGCTATTGTGGGCAATCGTATTCAGGAAACCGATCAGTTTTCGACCTTCAAACTGCAACTGTCTGAGCAAAAAGTACGTCGCTTCGTACTAAGCGAAAAAGGTGATTCTGCCGTTGCTATTTTAGAGCAATCACTCGACAGCCGACTGCTTAACCGCCTGCACAGCCAGCTCTTTAACTATCGCCGCAGTTTGGGTGTTTTAGTGATTGGTCGCGGCAATATTGGCAGTGCCTGGCTCGAGTTGTTCCGTCAACAGCGTGACCGCATTAACCAAGTCATGGACGTACGGGTTATTGGCATTGCTAACTCACGCCAGCTTTGGCTGGATTACAACGGGGTCGACTTAGGTGAGTGGGCCAGCGACTTTGACCGTTTGGCACGCCCTTATGTGTTAACCGAACTGCTAAGAGAGCTACCTAACGCGCCTTATGACGAACTTGTCGTTATTGATTTAACCGATGCCAAACAGATAGCGCAACTGTACCCAAGCTTGTTTGCCAACGGCATGCACATTATTAGCGCCAACAAGCGCGCAGGCTCGGCCGACGAAGCTTTGTACCGCGAAATACGCACCATTCAACACGAGTACAAACGCGAGTGGCTTTATAACACCACGGTTGGCGCCGGGCTTCCGCTTAACTATGCTATTAACGACCTGCGTAACTCAGGCGATGAAATTCGCAGTATTTCGGGCATATTCTCCGGCACAATGTCCTGGTTGTTCGAAAACTTCACCAAAGGCGTCAACTTTAGTGACTTAGTCAAAGAAGCCAAGACCCGGGGTTACACAGAGCCGGATCCACGCGAGGATCTCTCCTGTCAGGACTTAGTCCGAAAACTGCTTATTCTCGCCCGCGAAATTGGCTTAAAACTCGACTGGCAGGACATACAGGTTCAGTCGTTGGTGCCAGAGCATTTGCGGGACATTTCTGCGGCTGAGTTTATGGATAAAGTAACGGACATGGATGAACCTATGAACCAAATGCTGGAAGAAGCAGCGAAAGACGCAAAAGTCCCCCGCTTACTGGCCAGCTTTTCGGTGAGCCAGGACAATAAAGTCACGGCAAGCATTGGTATTGAATACATACCTGAGGGCGATATGCTGGCGAACCTTATTCCAGGCGAGAATATCTTCGTGATTTATACAGACTGGTATTCGGAAATGCCATTAGTAATTAGCGGCCCGGGAGCCGGCAAGCACGTCACAGCCGGCGGGGTGCAGTCAGACCTTAACCAGCTACTTGGGAAGCTGTCTGTCGGTCATTAATTTTCGGTTCAATAGGCGGGCGTTAAAACAACCCGCCTTCATCTTCGAAAATATCATCGTTGTTACTGTCGCCGCGAACGTACTCCGTAGGCTCTGTACCTTTAATAAAGTACTCAAACCGTGAGGTATAGTCGTTTTTACGCGACAGTTTGCCCGTTTCTAAATCGATACGAACATTCACCACGCCCGGCGGTATGCTGAACTCTCGCGCCGGGTATTCAGGAATCGCTTTTTCCATAAAGAGTATCCAGCCCGGTAAAGCTGTTTTTGCGCCGGCTTCACCGCCTGTTATCGCTTGTTGGCTAGAGTCAACTTCAGGGTGCTTACTGGTGCGTCCCAGCTTTCTTGAAACGTCATCAAAGCCAACCCAGGTTGTCGTCGCCAAGCCCGAGGTGAAGCCCGAGAACCAAGTGTCTCGCACGTCATTGGTGGTACCGGTTTTACCGGCAATGTTACGACCCACTTCCTGAGTAATAGGCTTCGAGCGCTGAATGCGCCAGGACGTACCGTTCCAGCCGGTGCCATTTGGCCAGCTGCCGCCGCCCCAAACAGCAGAGTTCATCGCCTGCTCAACCAAGAAGGCATTTTGCTCGCTGATAATTTGCGGTGCCGGTTTTTCGCAGTCGTAACACGCCCGCACCGGATCAGCTTCATACACAGTATTCGCATCCATATCTTCAATTTTTGAAATGAAGTACGGCTCAACCAAAAAACCGCCATTTGCAAACACCGCATAGGCACGCGCTACTTCCATTGGGGTCATCGATAACGAGCCCAGTGACAGCGACTCATTCTCAGGGATGTTGTCTCTGTTTAAACCAAACTTAGCAATATGATCGGCAACTTTCTCAACACCGACCTCACGAATTAAGCGCACAGATACCACGTTTTTAGACTTCGCCAGACCCTTTCTCAGACGAATAGGCCCTTCATAAACCTCTGGAGAGTTCTTCGGACGCCATGCAATGCCTGAGCCCGGATTCCATTGGTTGATGGGCGCATCGTTAACCAAAGTCGCTAACGTCAAACCTTTATCAAAGGCCGCTGAGTAAATCAGAGGCTTAATGTTCGAGCCCACCTGACGCTCGGCCTGCAGAGCCCTGTTGTATTGGCTCAGAGTAAAACTGTACCCACCAACAACGGCAGCCACGGCGCCATCGTCTGGTCTTAGCGACGCAATTGCTGAACTCGGCTCGGGTATTTGCGCTAAACGCCACTGTTCATTAACAGTACGCAACCAAATAACATGTCCCGGCTGCATAATATCGGATGCGGTTTCCGGTGGCTCGCCCTGACGCTCTTCATTAAGGTATTCGCGCGCCCAGTGCATCGACTCCCAGGGCAAAGTAACAGCACCAGCGCCTTTGACCATCACAGTTGCCGTCTGCTCCTCAACGCCAGTAACAACAGCAGGTGTTACATCGCCAATGCGTTTCAGCTGCTCTAAATACTGCTCTATTTCTTCTTGAGGTAACGCTTCCTGGCCTTCTTCTTCAGACCAGAGAATACTGATAGGTCCGCGATAACCGTGACGTTCGTCGTAGCTATGCAGGTTATCCCACACGGCTTGACGAGCGGCTAACTGAACATCACTTTTTACCGTTGTGTAAACGTTGTAACCGCCAGTATAAGCCTCTTCTTCACCAAAACGGTCGACCATTTCCTGACGCACCATTTCTGCCAGGTAAGGAGCACTCACGGTAACTTCGGCACCATGTCGACGCGCTGTCACCGGTGCATTGGCCGCTTCATCAAATTGCGTGCGAGTAATTTTGTTTTCATCCAGCATACGCAGCAGCACAACTCTGCGGCGTTCTTTTGATGCCTGTGGATTAGAAATTGGGTTTAGGTTAGAGGGCGCTTTCGGCAGACCTGCCAGCGTCGCCATTTGTGCCAGCGTTAACTCATGCAGCTCTTTACCGTAATAAACCTGGGCTGCTGCACCAATACCGTGAGCTCGATGACCGAAGGTGATTTTATTTAAGTAAAGCTCCAGAATTTCGTCTTTACTCAGTTGCTGTTCAATATGCACAGCAATAAAGGACTCTTTAATTTTACGCATGAGCGCGCGTTCAAACGTCAAAAAGAAGTTGCGCGCCAGCTGCATAGTAATGGTACTGGCCCCTTGCTGCACTTCACCGGTTGTTATGAGCACGCTAAACGCCCGCATAACGCCAATAGGGTCAACACCAAAGTGTTCGTAAAAACGACTGTCTTCGGTCGCCAGGAAGGCATCAATAAGTGGCTGAGGTACATCTTCGAGCTTAATCGGAATACGGCGTTTTTCACCAAATTGCGAGATCAGCTTCCCGTCGGCCGTAAATACCTGCATTGGGGTCTGCCAACGAACATCGCGTAGCGTTTCGACACTAGGCAGTTCGGGTTTGACGTATAAATAAAGTCCACCAACTGTTGCACCACCAAGAACCACACAAATTAACATTGTGTAGAGTAGCCTTTTAAACCACTTCAATGACCTGCTCCATAACCACTTAAAATGTAACTGTCGGCAAAATAAGCATTTTCCGACACTACCTACCGTTCAATTCCTACCCGCATATTATGGCGGATTTTTGTTCAGAACACTACGATTGCATCTGGCTTTTACACAATAAGGATATTGTTTCATGTCGCTGCTTGAGCAAACACCCATCGCGGTCTGTATTCAGCAAGAAAATTGTAAAATTTTGCAGCTGAACAGAAGCCACGGACGCTTTACCGTTCAGAACTTTGCCCACGAACTGACCGCCCAATTAACCACCCAGCGGTTCAAACGCTGTGGCTTAATATCAGCGTTAGACTATCAAGCCGTGCATTACCAGCAGCTGTCTAACGAATCTTCTACCGTCAGTGTTGAGGAAAGTATTTTACAGCAGCTGCCCTCAACTATGGACAACGAAGCCGGTTTTTCTTACGACTTTATTCAGCATGACAGCGGTCAAATCGAGGCAGCGATAAGTTCGGAGCGTGCACTGCAACAGTTAATATCGGACTTGGCGCCTCTTAACATTCCGGTCAAAGTCATTGAGCCTATTTACCATTCGATAATTCGCGCCACCAATACACTCATTCCGTATTTATGGCCGGAAGGTGCTCGCTTTTCCTCGAACATGAAATGGATTATTGCTGAGTTGCGCCAAAAGGTGTCGACACTCATTTATTGTGAAAGTGGCCGCTTTCAACGGTTCGAGAAACTGGCCACTGCTGAGTTGCTGCAACGGGTCTCTGATATGGATGACTACTGGCTATTCAGCTTTGGCGATAAAGTCGCGCAATCCGCATTGCGCACAACGTGTGAGAGCCAGTCTTTCAGCAAGCACATTGCTTTATCTACCGCACCGCTGTTTGCTGACGAGCCCGCGCCCACTGTGTCCGCCTTAGACAACGAAATAGCCCTTGTCGGCTTAGCTCTCAGAGGGTTCAGTCAATGGCATCGTTAAACCTGGTTTCCAAAGACAACCGCTATCATGTTTTTAAGCATCCGGCGCTGAGTTTTATTGGTGTTAGCTTGTGTCTGGGCGCTATTGCCTTAACGGCGCAGTTTATTGTCAGTTATCAGCCCATTATAGATAACGCCAATAAAATAGCTCTGCAGCAGTCTCAACAGTTAGAAAGCCGCAAGCACAAACAACACATTTATGAAAAGCAGCGACAAGCACAGGTTAAAAGAGACGCCTTTTTGCGCAGGCAACAAAGTGTCAGTGATGAACTGAATGCATTTGCCGGGCTTCTAGAGAAACTGCCTATCGAGTCCGGCGAAGCCAGCATTAAGCTGAGCAACAGCCGACTGGAAGTGACCTCATTATACGACCGTATCGCCCAAACCGAGGCTTTAAAAAACTGGTTGAACGCGCACTGGAAAAACCCGGAAGTTGCCAGCTCCCTGCATCAGCAACTTCTGCCTGAAAAGCGCGTGCTGTTTGTACTAGAAAGGTCATCGTCATGAAAAGCTCGGTCACAAAAGCTATCGGCTTCTGGTCAATCTTATTTGTTGCTATTTGCATTCTTTGCGCTGTGTCGGCCTATTTCTTTACCGCACATCAGTCGCACCGGTTACGTGAGCTTATTTCAGATAACGCAGAGCAGTTAGCCAGCCCCATTCCGGCGCTTGCCGGAGAGCCTGCTATGCTGAGTCCGTCAGCGCCAGTGGATGAGCTGTTATCTGATATTGTCCAACGCTACCCCATTAACCTTCACTACCAACGCTCTGGCTCTGTAGACAGCACCTGGCTGGTCACCATTGAAGCCGAACCCCAACAAGCAACGCGGTTCGTCGCTGAAGTTGTTCGTTCTCAATACAAACAATATTCACATTTTCCGGAGACAGAAAGCCTGCGTTGGGAAGCTCTGGGCGCTATCAACAGTGGTGTTTACGGCGTACTCCAGTGGCAATTTCGGTGGCAAACCGAGCACAGCATCAGCCAATTAGAGAAGCCCATATACGCTAACCATTTTAAGCCCATTAATGTGCCGACCTTGTCCTGTTATGACAAACCATTTAGCGGCACACAGCCTCATTTTATTGTGCCCCAAATGTCTGATGCAAGGTTAACCGCCATACAAACCGCTCCCAACCGAAAAGCCATTTTTAAAAGCCAAAACCAGAAGTGGGTAACGGCTTTAGAGGGCGACTGGTTAGGACAACACACCCAACTCGACACAATTCATTCAGACAGCTTAATCCTTTCTCACTGGCAGCAGTCCGGAGACTGCTGGCACAGATATTCTCAACAATTGCGCATACACAAGGAAAGTGACGCTTCATGAAGCATTTTATAACGACCTGCCTACTGGCCTCTTTATTTCTATTCCACACATCTTCTGTGAGCGCGAGTCGCTTAGACTGGACGCTACTTTTGTCTGAACAGCAGCTAAATGAGCCTGTTTCGCTGTCTACCGACGGCCTGCCGCTTCGACATTTACTGCAACTGCTGGCCGACCAGCATGAACTGAATATTCTTATTGGTAACGACATAAGCGGAGAGTCGACCTTAAAACTGAACGGTGTCGCCTGGAGAAATGCCTTTGAAAGCGTCGTCAGTACACACGGCCTGCATTTAAAGCGGCAGGGCGATTTGTTGTGGGTAACCACCGAGCCTCAGGAGCAAGAAGACAACGACGAGCGTACCTCTACTCTTTTGCGCATCAACTTTGCCAAGGCCGCAGACTTAGCCGCGTTACTGAAGAACGACCAGCAAAGCTTCTTGTCGGAAGGCGGTGCCGTTAGCGTCGACGAACGCACCAATACGTTGATTATTCGCGACACGCCCGAGCAAATCGAGTCGGTTCGTCGCGTCATTGAAAAACTAGATATTCCGGTGCAACAGGTGCTCATTGAAGCGCGCATGGTTACCGTTAAAGCCAACGTGAGTAAAGCTCTGGGCGTACGCTGGGGTGCTTCTAACTATGGGTTGTCGGTGCCGGAAGAAGGAGCCGGTTTTATTAAAGGTATGCACGTCGACTTACCTGTCACCAACCCGGCAGGCACCTTTTCAGCCAACTTAGCCCGGCTTAGCGACGACATTCTGCTCGACTTAGAGCTCACCGCACTAGAGCAGGAAAATAAAGCCGAAATTATTACCAGCCCGAAAATATTTACCTCGAACCAGCAAGCAGCCTACATTGAACAAGGCACGGAGATTCCCTATGTTGAAACCGCAGCGCACGGTGCCACCGCGGTGCAGTTTAAAAAAGCAGTTATGGGCCTTAGCGTGACGCCATTGATCACACCCAACAATCATGTACTGATGGACTTAACCATTACCCAAAATACGCGAGGCGACACCGTCGCAACGCCCACCGGCCCCGCTGTCGCCATAGATACCCAGGAAATGTCCACTCGGGTGCTGGCTCGCAATGGGGAAACCATCGTACTTGGCGGAATATTTCAGGAACACAGCTTGAATGATGACAGTCGCGTCCCCATCTTAGGGTCTGTTCCAGTGTTAGGTAGTCTGTTCTCACATGAGCAGCAACGCAAAGAGAAACGTGAGTTGATGATATTCGTCACACCAACGATTCTGCAGCAAAACTAACACGGCTACCAATGGCTATTGCTAAAGTGACTCCGAGTTGAGATAATCCCGCTTCTTTTCGTTGGGTTGGGAGATTCTCCAGACACTCCGGATTCGTGAGTTACAGCTAATTTTAACCAATGATGTAAGCAGGAATATGGCTGAGAAACGTAATATTTTTCTTGTTGGGCCCATGGGGGCTGGCAAAAGTACGATTGGCCGTCAAATCGCCAGACAATTACATTTAGACTTTTATGACTCTGATTCAGAGATAGAGCGCCGTACCGGTGCGGATATCAGCTGGGTGTTTGAGCTGGAAGGTGAAGAAGGCTTCCGCGCACGTGAAGAGAAAGTCATAGAAGAACTCACTGAGAAAATGGGCATAGTGCTTGCGACCGGTGGTGGCTCGGTAATGAGCAAAGAAAGCCGTAACCGTTTATCAGCCCGGGGTATTGTGGTTTATTTAAAAACCCCTATTGAGAAGCAATTAGCACGTACCCAGCGTGATAAACGTCGTCCTCTTATTGCAGAAGCCGACGACCCACGTGAAGTATTAGAAGAGCTTGCGGATGTGCGTAATCCGCTGTACGAAGAAATTGCGGACATTACCGTACAAACTGACGACCAAAGTGCAAAATTTGTCGTCAATGACATTATTGATCAGCTCGATACCATTAACGGGCTGGGATAAAACAAAGGAGCTGCGTTCATGGCCGAGGTTCAAGTCTCATTAGGCGAACGCAGCTACACTATCCATATTGGCAACGAACAACTTGCCAACTTCCGCACAACCAACGCCCATAAACTCAATAAACAGCTGTTTATTATCACCAATCCAACGGTGAGCCAGTACTATCTTAAGCCCTTGCTGAACGTGCTAACCGACCACCATGTCGACTTTTTTGAAATGCGCGACGGCGAGCAGTTTAAGAACCTCGACAGTTACGCTGAAATAATGGACCGGTTAATCAGTAAAGGCTACAACCGCGACTGCGGCATTATTGCCTTAGGCGGAGGTGTGGTTGGCGACTTAGCAGGCTTTGTGGCCGCGACTTTCCAACGTGGCGTCGATTTTTATCAAATACCGACAACCTTGTTGTCGCAAGTGGACTCTTCGGTGGGCGGGAAAACCGCGGTAAACCATCCTCACGGTAAAAACCTTATTGGTGCGTTTTACCAACCTAAGTCGGTCACTATCGATATCGACTGCCTGCAAACCTTAACCGAACGAGACTTTCGCAGTGGCCTGGCGGAAATTGTTAAGTACGGCATTATTTATGACGCCGACTTTTTCCATTGGCTGGAGCACCACGCCGCAGAGTTAAAACAGCAAGATCCTGATGCCTTAACCTATGCCATAAAGCGCAGCTGTGAAATAAAAGCCGATGTCGTGGCTAAAGATGAGCGCGAAAAAGGTTTACGGGCGCTGCTGAACCTCGGTCACACCTTTGGACATGCTATTGAAGCTGCCACAACCTACGGCGAATGGACACATGGCGAAGCCGTTTCTGCTGGCATCATAATTGCATCTAAGCTGTCAGAAGTGACTCAGCGGCTATCGGCGTCAGATTTCCGACGAATTAAAGAGCTGCTGACAGCGTTTGAACTGCCAACCCGTTGCCCGGACATGCCGTGGGAGTCGTGGTTGGAGTACATGCAGCGTGACAAAAAGGTCAAAGACGACCAGCTGCATTTTGTATTGCCTACCGCCATTGGCCAGGCAGACGTTGTCAAAGATATAGAGCACACCACCGTTGCTGCTGTGATCACTGAATGTTGCTAACGCACCTGCGTTATCTCTATTCGGCTAAACAGACAGGAACGAAACGATGCAAGCACTTGCGACCACACAACACATTGTTGCCGCACCGGTAAAAAATAAACCGAGCCAGCAGCAGGCGATTGATCAACTTCATCAACAATGCCAGCAAAGTGTGTCTTTAATTATGCTGCACGGCGCTGAAGGTAGCGGTAAAACAACCGTTGCAGAGCTTTTTCTGGAGCAAGCGTCAGACTATGCAGAAGTCGCTTTCATTTCAGCCAACGAGCGTTCAACCAACGACCGTCTGCGGGCGCAAATCCTGAATCAGCTGTTTGGTACTATCAGCATTAGTGACGAGTCACTCAGCCGCCAAATTCAGCGCCAACGCCCCCTGAACCACGCCATTATTGTGATAGACAACGGCGAATACCTGTCTGAAAGTTTTCTGGCCGAGTGCATATCAACAGTTTCACAACTCAGCGCCATTGGCCAACGCACCAGCATTATCGTTGCCGGTAGTTCGCGTTGGGCACAGCAGCAACGTCCGGCACCACACCTTCGCGTGCAAGGCCCTGCTATGGTTGAAGTGCAGCCGTTTAGCCATGAAGAGCAAATACGTTTTGTACAAGCGCTATTACCAGAAAAGCAACGTAGCTTCTGGAACTTAGAGCGCATTCAGCAGTTTTTAAACTCGATTAACGGCTACCCCGGCGAAATTCAGCAACGCCTGCAACTGACTTTAACCACTCAGGCGGCGCGCTACCGTGACTCATCGCCGACAGAACAAGAGCAAAGTGCGCCGACAAGTGCGTCCGAGTTGGAGACGGAGAAGACACCTTCAAAAATGAAGCTGTGGCCTCTTATTTTAATTGCTGCACTTATCAGCACCGCGGTCGCTGGCTATCTGAATAAAGACCAGTTACTGCCGTTATGGGAGCAGTTCAACAGCTCAGCCGCCAGCCCAGCTCAAGCAGAGCCGTCGCGAGAAGCAACTGATGCAGCATCCGCACAAGCCAGCGAGGGTGAGAGAGAGCCTGCTACGGCTCAGGCAGAAGAGCCACAAACAACCGAGTTACCCACCTTTGAGCCTATTAACGAACGTTCATTAGAGCTTGTTCCTGAAGAGCTGGCATCGTCGTATCGAGCTTCGTTGGGTACGCTAAATAACAAAGCCGCCGCTGAAATTACAGAAGGTGATATCAGCGTTGGTTTCATTAAAGAGCAACAACCGAAAGAGGCTGCGCCGGTAGACACCGTGGTTGCTGAGTCAAATGAAAATACAGAAGCCGCCGCAACGACAACCGAAGCAAGCCAGCCCGCCCAAGCGGAACCGGCGACAACTCAAACGGCACAGACTCAGGAATTACCGTTTAATACCGAATGGGCACTGAGTCAGCCGACCGACAGTTACACCTTACAAATTAGTATTATCAGTGACACGCAGCTGCTGTCAGATTTTCGCCAGGACTACGGCTTAACTGACAATACGCAGGTATACCAGCGCGCCGATAACCGCTATGTCATTATTTTTGGTAGCCACAATAGCATTGAACAGGCACGCAATGCCGCCAGCGAACTGCCGCAAGCAGTTCAACAAATGGAGCCCTGGGCTAAGTCATTTGCCAGCGTTCATGCCGACATTCAGGGACGTTAATACTCACAGCAATTTTCATCCCCCGGCCTTTGGGTTACAATCCGTTGAGGATCAACCAACGGCCGGCGCATGAAGAAGAATCGGGCATTTTTAAAATGGGCAGGCGGTAAGTACTCACTTATCGAGCCAATATCAGCACGCTTGCCGCACGGTAAAAAGCTCATTGAGCCCTTCGTGGGTGCTGGCTCCGTGTTTCTGAACACGGACTATGACAGTTACCTGCTGAACGACATTAACCAGGACCTAATTACCCTGTATCAGTTTGTGAAGCGTCGCCCTAAAACCTTTATTCAGGACGCCCGCAAGCTTTTCGTTGACCGCAATAACCAGCCCGACGCTTACTACGCGCTGCGCGCTGCGTTTAATGCGAGTAGTGACCCCTATTATCGTTCTTTGCTGTTTTTGTATATGAACCGACATGGTTATAACGGCTTATGCCGCTACAACAGCAAAGGCATTTTTAACGTTCCTTTTGGCGACTACCGAAAACCGTACTTTCCGGAAAAAGAGCTCGAGCATTTTGCCGAAAAAGCCCGCAAAGCCAAGTTTATTTGCCGGCCGTTTGAGCAAGTTTTTCGCCGCGCACGCCAGGGGGACGTTATTTATTGCGACCCACCGTATGCGCCATTGGTACAAGCGTCTAACTTCACCAGCTACGCGACCGGCGGCTTTGGCCTAACTGACCAACACGAACTCGCGCGCCGGGCGGCGCAAGTGGCCAAGAAAAGAGACATACCGGTGCTTATTAGCAATCACGATACTGAACTAACGCGGGCTCTCTACAAACAAGCGGATATCAGCAGCTTGTCGGTGTCACGCAGTATTAGTCAAAAGGGTGACGGCCGTAAGCCCGTTACCGAACTGCTTGCGCTCTATAATACGGATTCAGCCGCAAGCAATGTCGTATCTATTAATAAAAAACTGAAGAAAGTAGGCACATGAACTGGCACTTAAAAGCATTTAACGATCTTTCGCTGCACGATCTCTACGACTTACTGAAACTTCGACAAGAAGTTTTCGTTGTGGAGCAAACCTGTCCGTATCTTGACGCCGACGGCGCCGATGAGCAGGCTTTACATTTGTACGCCCGCAACAGCGCCGGTGAAATGATTGCCTACGCACGACTTTACCAGGCCACCGCAGACACTGGCTACTCGCGCATTGGCCGCGTATTAACCCACGAGAAAGTGCGCCGCCAAAAGCTTGGCATTGAGCTTATGCAACGCAGCATCGACTATCTTGAGAAGTACGCACCTCAGGCGCCTATTCGTGTGGGTGCTCAGGTTTATCTGCTCGACTTTTATAAAAGCTTCGGTTTTGAGCCGATTAGCGAAGAATATCTGGAAGACGACATTCCACACATTGATATGCAACGTAAGGCGGCCCAGTGACCGTCACAGATCGGGTTCCGGTGCTTGCAAGCAGCGATACTGACATCGTTGCCGCAAAAACTATTGCCGAACGTTGGGGGCTCCCGTCAGAAGCCAGAGACAACGACGCTTTTCAGCTGTGGCTGAATGAAGGCGTGTTAGCCCTGCACTGGCTGCAAAGCCCACAAAAAATGTCACCGTTAGTGGTCGATTTTCATCAGGGAAAAGCAGCGTACCGTGCGCAGAACACGCAATTAAAAAACGAAGCCATAGCCAAGGCAGTGGGTGTCACCGGACAGTTTAAACCGTCGGTGGTTGACGGCACTGCCGGCCTTAGCCGAGACGCTTTTGTATTGGCCGGGCTGGGCTGTGACGTGCAGCTTATAGAACGTCACCCAGTGGTCGCGGCGCTGCTCGATAACGGCCTGCACAGAGCTCAGTTAGAAGCCGACGATATTGGCGAAGCCTGTCAGCGAATGCACCTAATAGGCACTGACAACTTATACACCGGCAGAGGCTTCACCCACGAGCCTGACGTGGTGTATTTAGACCCAATGTACCCAAAAACCGGCAAGCAAAAAGCGCAGGTGAAAAAAGACATGCAAATGTTCCAACAGCTGGTTGGCAGCGACAACGACGCTGATTCGCTACTGGAGCCTGCACTTGCTCATGCGAAGTTCCGGGTGGTGGTTAAGCGCCCGAACAGCGCACCTTTTCTGGCAGAGCGTGAACCAAACAGCCAAATTAAGAGTAAAAAGCATCGCTTTGATGTTTACATAAAACGAGGTTTCAATGAGTCAGCAAATTAAAGAAGGCGATAAAATTCCATCCGGTTCACTGACCAGCAAAGGTGAACTTGGCATTCAAAATTACGACCCGGCAGAGATATTTGCTAAGGGCACCCACATATTGTTCTCCGTACCCGGCGCTTTTACTCCGACCTGTTCGGAAAAACACTTACCCGGCTATGTCGAACACGCAGAAGCACTTGAAGAAGCGGGTGTTTTAAGCATTAACTGCGTGGCCGTAAATGACGCTTTTGTGATGAAAGCCTGGGGCGAGTCGTTAGGGATCGGAGAAAAAGTTCGGTTATTGTCAGACGGTAACGGCGCTTACAACCAAATGCTGGGCCTGGCAATGGACACTGGCAACTTTGGCGGTATTCGCTCAAAACGCTATGCCATGATCATTACCGACGGCACCGTTAAAGGCTTGTACGTTGAAGACGAAAAAGCCTTTGAAGTCAGCAAAGCGGAATACATTTTGGAGCAATTGCAAAAGTAATGTCGAACTGGGATGTCATTGTTATTGGTGCCGGCGCAGCAGGACTTCACTGCGCTGCGCACGCGGCTAAACGCGGTAAGTCGGTATTAGTGCTTGATCACGCCAAGCAGGCAGGGAAAAAGATACTGATATCTGGCGGCGGCCGCTGTAATTTCACCAATATGTACGCAGGCCCCGATAACTTTTTGTCATCCAACCCGCATTTTTGTAAGTCCGCGCTTAGCCGCTACACCCAATGGGACTTTATTGGGTTAGTAGCTGAGTACGGCATTCCCTACCATGAGAAAACCTTAGGCCAGCTGTTTTGCGACGACTCCGCCAAAGACATTGTGCGCATGCTAATGAGCGAGTGCGACCGCTACGGCGCGCGAGTACAGTTACGTACAGAGATTATGTCGGTGGACTTTGACGACGGGTATTGCATAGACACCAGCCGTGGTGAATACCGCAGCGACAAACTGGTGGTTGCCTGTGGCGGGCTCTCCATGCCTAAATTGGGCGCTACGCCTCTGGGCTACCAAATTGCCGAGCAGTTTGGGCACTCCATTGTGCCGGTACGCGCTGGCTTAGTGCCATTTACCCTGCAAGAAGAAGACAAAGAACGCTTTGCCGAGCTTTCAGGCGTTGCTTTACCAGTAACCGCAGAGGCTAACGACGGCTATTTCCGTGAAGCCATGCTGTTTACGCACCGAGGCGTCAGCGGCCCCGCAATTTTGCAGGTGTCGTCCTACTGGCAGCCCGGCGAAGCCGTGACCATTAATCTGCTGCCCGATTTAGACGCTTACGAATGGCTGAAAACACAACAGCAGCAACAACCTAAAAGCCAGCTCAACACCGTTTTACAAGCGCACTTCCCCAAACGCGTGGTTACCGCATTAGCCGAGCACCACCAATGGCCGTTAAGCAACAAACTGGCCGATACCTCGAACGCACAGTTCCAGACCATAGCCGACAACCTTAACCGCTGGCAGCTCAAACCCAACGGCACCGAAGGCTATCGCACCGCCGAAGTTACCCTAGGCGGCGTAAACGTCGACGAAATCAGCTCTAAAACCATGGAAAGCCAGAAGCAACCCGGTCTGTACTTCATTGGCGAAGTGCTGGACGTAACCGGCTGGCTGGGAGGCTTTAATTTTCAATGGGCTTGGAGCAGTGGGTTTGCTTGTGGGTCGGAGGTTTAGCTAAATCTATATAATGTGTTTACGCACAATATATAGAGGTTATGTCTCATAGACCCTGCTTGCCAACGCCAAACCATCGGCGTACACTTAAAAGTACAACTAAATGTACTTAGGAGATTCCCATGACAAGAGTTCGCGTCGATGAAGATATCCGCCCTCTTTCCGAATTTCGAGCGGGCGTAGCATCATTTGTAAAACAGATACATGAAACCCGCCGCCCTATGGTGTTAACTCAGAGAGGCCGTGGCGTTGTTGTGCTGGTGGACGTCCAAGAATACGAAAAGATGCAAGAACGGCTAGAGCTGTTGGAAGAGGTTTATAAAGCTGAAGAGCAGCTGGCCAATGGGGAGGGTATTTCTCATGAGGAGGCAAAATCACGAGTTCTGAGCAGGCTTGCACAATGAGGGTTAATTGGTCTCCCCTTGCCTTAGAGCGTGTTGAACAGATATCTCAGTATATTGCGGAAGATAAACCCAGCGCTGCTGTTGAGTGGGTTGAAGGTTTGTTTGACATTGTGGAGCGGCTATCAGACTTCCCTGAAAGTGGGCGCGTCGTTCCTGAAGTAGGAGGACGTCGCATCAGGGAAGTTATATTTGGAGCCTATAGGATCATTTACAGCGTCAGAGGCCAAATAGATATTCTGACAGTAAGGCATAGTAGTCAGTTATTGCGAATGTCCGAGTTTGGTGATGAGGAAACATAGCCCCCCCAATAAAAAACATTATGGTTAACGCTTTTGATTCCATATTTCCACCGTACTACAAATTACCATTATTTCAGTAATTCATTCCGAATGTTTGCCAGCTAATAAAGCGCTAAACCAACGCTTGGTATCAGCACCAGCAAAGGTTCCCACTTTTGTAATTAGCGCTTCTGTCTCGGTTACGTCACTGGTCATATACCAGTCAATGAGTTCATCAAAAGCAGTTTCTCCCAGCTTTTCCTGTAACTTCATTAAAGCGATAGGGCCGAGACCATAATTAACTTTGTGCGACGCTCTGCGAGCAGTATCTTCGCGCCAAATAAACGCTTCGCCTTTCGCCCGCGCTTGCCATTTTTCCACGATATTTTGAAATTCTTCTTCACCATAAATACGTGCCACCTCTCTGGCCGAAATGTATTCAGCGAACGATTCAATCATCCAGTAGTCATGCGACATGGCGCTTGTGAAGTTTGTCCAGTTATGCGCTATTTCGTGGCATAAGTATTGATGCGTATGGACCTTAGAGCCCAAAGTTTGAGAATTTAATGAAATATAGTTTCCTCTCGCGAAGCTAGGGCCTGGGCGTTCAAGAAGAACTACCTGAGCGGCTTTTAGCTGTTTCTGCCTCCCAAAACGCTCGTTCATTTTTTCAAAACATTGGCGACCTGCATTTAATACGAATTCTGCCCTCTCGGCGTTAACGTCATCGTGGACAACCGTAAAGCCATCGCTATAAATGCTGGTCGGCTTTTTCACTGCATAAAGCGATACGTCGATTGTTGGCTCTGTACTTATCACCTGATAATTGTTTCCACTGCTGGTCACACTTCCCGGACCAAACACTTCCCAGTCGTCATCCAATTCGACGCTAACAGTTCCTATAATTGGCGTTGAAAAGTCACTGAATACCGGATGCCACGCCGAATCAATACTCAGGTGAACTTGATTTGAGGTAATGAAATTTCCGTGCTGAGCGTTATTATCAATAGTGCCTGCATATTTAATGCGTATAGCTTTATTGTTTGCTTGAGCTGACGAACTAAACTCAATTATCACTTCATTCCAAACAGGCACCTTCTTCGATTGCTTTACCTCAAAGCTCTCGATGTGCTGCCCAGTAACAGACTCTACCGAAAAGTCTTTATTCAGAAATAAGGCAACAGTACCGCTACTCCTGTACTTCTTTGGTATTTGCATCTCAGTTACCGCGTTTAACGCTGAGCTTTCGAGTGAAAAAGTCAGCTCTGTACGATATTCAACGGCATCCGATGCCATAGCGGTAAAACTTAAAAGGTACGTCGTAACAGCAATTAGTAGATATTTCATGCTTGATCTCTTAATGTCCCTATTAAACTACTGTTAACCGTACCATTCAGTAAGCCAAAATCCAGTGCGGAAATGTTGCTAAATGTTTTTCGAATTAACTAAGTCGTCTGAAATCGTAGAACTTTTCTGATGTTTGAAGAGCCGCGTTGAAATGTCCGCAATGAGCGAGCAGCGGATTTTTCATCCTCAAATCCAAGGAATCAAAATGAATCTAGTGTTCTCATGCCTCTAAAAACTCTCCCTTTAATTTGGTCTCTGGGAATAAAGCCGATGTAGCGCGAGTCTGCACTATTGTCTCTGTGATCACCCAAAATAAAGTAATTACCTTCAGTGACTGTTATTTCTTCAAAGCTGCGAACCGGGCTATTTTCTGGAGTGTAGGTAATCAAATGCTCCGCACCTCCTAATGTTTCCTTTACAACCAGTTGCTCGGGAGTATCTCGGAGAAAAATATCATCAAAAATTTCTTGGGATACGATACGTTGAGTAGCTTCAGCACCATTGACGTAAAGAGTGTTATTTTTCATTTGCACTGTGTCTCCGGGCACTCCAATGATCCGTTTAATTGCTATGACATTTTTCGATACATCAAAATACGTGATTACATCACCACGTTGCGGATCGCTGACTTCAATCAAAACCTTGTCCATATAAGGCAACCGGAAGTCGTAAGCTGCATGGTTGGATAAGACGAGGTCACCATAAAAGAGCGTTGGGCTCATTGACGGCCCCGCAACGGTAAAGGCTCGAACATAAGCAGAACATAGCCCCAGGATTAAAACTGCGAAAGCGGTGATCTTTAAAAACTTACTAAATGTCATTGCCATACAGTCCTTTTCTGTATCGGGCTAAATATATAGCACAAGCTGAGCGGTTGTAGTGAATTTGGTTAACTACCAACGCCAAGCTTTCGCTTTTTCATATAACCCGACAAAGCCACCGCATCGGGAGGAGCGCTTTGCCGAAGTGCGGAGAACACTCCTTCTTGGTCATCGGTTTTTCGATGCTGCCCCAGCTTTTCCTTGGCGTGGATATCGTCAACAAGAATTTTGAAGCCGACAACCCCCTTGCGGAGCCTTGCTTGATAATCAGGTGGCATCAGTTCCTGATCATCAAGTAACTCAGGCTCATACTTTGCCACTAGTTGACTCATTGCTCGGTAAGCAATGAGGAATTCGTTTCTCGTAAGGCTTTTCAAGATCATCCATATCTCCAGCCCAAATACTACATATCGGAATCAAATCAGTGACGACGCTCTCCAATCTAAATTGGTTGAAATTGAACCTGAGCCCATCGATTGCAACTTCGTGCCGTAAGATATCAAGCTGCTCAAGCTCTCCTGTCTTTAAGTCGTAAGCGCGATAGTCTGGGTAAAGTTCAAATATATAGACTGGCTCGTCGTCAAGCGGCTCATCATGACACATAGTGTTTAATCGTCTTTCGTGGGTTGATAAATACTCGAGTCTATTCCATTCGCTTTGAAACCAGCGGTCAAATTGATAGCTGCTTTGAAAACCGAGCACAGCAAGTGCAAACTCTCGAGCTTTGATGTACTGAAAGTTATGACGCTCTTGGATTTCTCTTGAAATTTCACCGATGTCTTTTTTTACTTGTAAAAGACGATCCATGACTAAGGGTTGGTTTGATTTTGTCATTTACATCAATTCCTTAAAAAATAAGCACGCGTACGTTGAGCCGCTCAACAGCTAATGCTTTTATTAAAGAATTTAGTAAACAGTTTACAGGTTTTTTGCCACCGCGGCTGGCCCGCAAACCCAGCGGAGAAGAAATATTACTCTTAAAAAGTTGGGGTTGTCAATTCAAGCTGTGGGGAGGCATCAAAAACCATTTCGCTGTTTGGGTGATTTGGTGTTTACTCTTGAAAACAAGGGTTTTCAAGAGTTAAAAGTGACTAGTAAAGCCTGGGAACTCCAAAGAGAGCATCGTTACGCTTATCTACAAATCGGTCGTTCCGAGTCCCCAAATCACACGTTTGAAAAGCAATCTGCACATTAGAACTTTCAATTGGACGGGCGTTTGCTTTCAAATGGACGCGAGCTAGGTTACAATTGGACGAAATTTTGGCGAAGGATTCAGTAGATGGCCGATAACTTATTCCCGCGAAATACAAAGCAAAATCTGCTCGAAGCTATTGACGATACGCCGGTCGTATTAATACATGGTTCGCGGCAATGCGGCAAAACAACCCTTGCTAAGTCTGTCGGTGAATTACTCGGCTATACCTACATTACCTTTGATGACGAAAACCAATTGGCTGCAGTAAAAGCCGACCCTGTTGGTTTTGTCAGGAGTTTGCCAGAGAAAACCATCTTAGACGAAATTCAACGTGTTCCTGAGCTTTTTCTCTCATTAAAGGACAGCGTAGACGCTAATAGAATACCTGGTCGGTTTATTTTGACTGGGTCAGCCAATGTTCTGCTCTTACCCCAATTGTCTGACTCCCTTGCTGGTCGTATGGAGATTATACACCTGCGGCCTCTGGCTCAATGTGAAATGACAGACAGGACTCCTAACTTTCTGACTTCGCTTTTTTCCGATAACCTGCTGACGGGTGCTGGTACGAGTCAGAAAAAAAATGCTCTGGGACGCTCTTTAGCGGATATTTTAGTGCAGGGAGGTTATCCGGCAGCCGTTAACCGAAGTAGCGCTAAACGAAGAAACGCATGGTATCGAGATTATATTAAGACCATTTTGCAACGAGATATTAAAGATTTAGCCAATATAAAAAATGCCAATGTGCTCCCCAAGTTGCTCGCTCTCGCAGCGTCTCAGACCGGTCGGCTATTTAACTCCAGCGAACTGGCATCTCCATTTTCGATTAGTCGTCCGACTGTTCGCGAGTACCTTGCATTACTTGAACAAATATTTCTTATAGAGGAGCTTGCTCCCTGGCACAGCAATCGACTTAGTCGACTTATAAAGACACCAAAGCTACATTTGTCTGATACAGGGCTTGTTAGCTCATTGCTGGGTGTCAATGCGGATGAGCTTTGGAAGGATAAAGAACTACTTGGACAATTGTTGGAAACCTTCATTTATCAGGAGCTTAGAAAACATGCCGGTTGGTATGATGAGGACCTGAGGTTCTACCACTTTAGAAACAAGGACAAAGTAGAAGTTGATATTGTTATTGAGAAGGGACGTTTAAAAGCGGGTATCGAGGTAAAGGCGGCAGCGACAGTTAAGCAGTCAGACTTTAAAGGTATGGTTAAATTGAAAGAAGCCTGTAAGGGGGACTTTGCTGGTGGCGTGGTGTTTTATGATGGCGAACAGGTACTACCTTTTGGCGAAAAACTCTATGCCGTTCCAATATCTCACCTGATGTAACCCTTCTAAGAATCAGGCTGGCAAAACTGACCTAAAAAGGACTGTTCGGGTAGACCGCAAGCGGTGATCGGATTAAACCGAAATCATCTCAGCGACAATTATCTTGGCCGGTTGTGTGGTTTATGCGACGTGTATGGACCCCCCTCTTTTGCAAGCATTTTGTTTAATTGCGAGTAGGTACGACTGCCTACGTGTATTCGGTCTCTAAAAAGATGCCGCATCGGTAGGCATCGGACCTTAATGGGCTATTCGCGCACTGATTTCCAAACGCTTACACGAGCTCAAGGCTCTTCGTCACATAAGGAGTTTCTCAGTGCCGGTTCGACCTGTTTCGCCATCAAGCAAAAGCTTTGCAATCGTGGTGTTGAGTTTATCCTGTTAAAATTTGTTTGTTACTTGAGCATCAGATTATCTACTTGCAGCTGCAAGTGTTTCATCATAAGCCGTTTCATTGGCGACTAACGCCCAGGCAATTCGGGCCGTTTTGTTAGCCAACGCAACGGTCGCTACGTTAATGTGCTTACGGTTGACCAGACATTTTAACCAATGACTCAGCCCATCACTTTTTCTATCAACATGGCGTAGTACCGCTCGTGCACCATGGACAAGCAACTTGCGGAGGTAGCCGTCACCGCGCTTGCTAATTCCGAGTAATCGCTCCCGGCCGCCGGTGCTGTGCTGTCTGGGTGTTAATCCTAAAGACGCTGCAAAATCACGTCCTTTTCGAAAAGCTTTTCCGTCACCCAGCGCCCCGGAAAGTGCACTTGCGGTTAATGGCCCAACGCCACGCAACGTCATCAAGCGACGCGCGACGGGAGCCTTTTGGACATTCTCAGTAATTTTCTCATCAAGACTTTTGATGCGGTCATCGAGGTAACGAAGATCCTCCGCCAAACTATTAAGAAGCGTGCGGAAAGTATCACTCAGCCCGTTTTCAGCATCCTCAAGCCATTTTTGTAAAGCCCTTCTCAGTTAATGGATGCCAACTGGCGAAATAACACCATATTCGCCTACCAAACCGCGGATCTGGTTAGCTTTGGCGGTACGTTGCCCCACCAATTCTTCGCGTATGCGATGAGCAGCCTGGATATCTTGCTGCTCTGCTGTTTTGAGGACTACAAAGCGCATGTTGGGTCGGCTCATTGCCTCACAAATCGCTTCAGCATCAACTTTGTCGTTCTTATTGCTCTTTACGTAAGGTTTAACAAACTGAGCAGGAACCAGACGAACATGATAGCCAAGCTTCTGGAGCTCTCGTCCCCAATGATGGGCTGATGCACACGCTTCCATACCGACTGGACAGCCTGCCGGGACCTTGCGACTCAGCGCGTTTAACCATTTTGTGCGAGTATACTTGGCCTGCCATACAGTTTTTCCATAGCGATCTACACCGTGGACGTGAAAAACTGATTTGGCAATATCGACTCCAACACGGATAATATTCATTTGGGCTTCTCCTCATCTCAGTGATGTTTGACTCACTCACCATTTTGGCACATCGATGCCGGTGAGGTGAGGAGGAGTCCATCCCATTGCTTACAGTACTAGTAGAGCTATTTGTTACAGAGAGCTTGTCTGAAAATAATGAGTTCCAATAGTTGAATATACTTACCCTGTCAGTATGGGAATGTCGTTAGACAGTTCCTTGCTGACAGGGGCGACCAGAGTCACACAATGAAAAAACTATTTAAGTAATGCATGTCCCGAGGGTTCAACGGTCGGTCTACTCGCAGCTAAAGGAAAAGAGGCTTTTATCAGAACTATGGGTTTATTGCGCGAGACGGCGAAAATCTCGGGAAAGGTATGTGTCGCTTTGTTCGAAAGCAGTCTATTTAAAGAAAAACGATACTAACAGAGCTTGCTACGTCTTTAAGCTGATAAGTATGTATTCCCTCACCAAAACAGGTACTCTTGATTATCGGCGATGTTAATTATTGTAGTTAAAGGAATAACTCATGTTCTCGAAAATATGGATGATTCTGGCTTTCTTGGCTGCTGTAGGCGGGCTCTTTTTTCTCGGCGTTGCCGGCAAATACACATTCGGGTATTACGCTAACCCCGCTGCTAAGTATCGCCATGAATATATGCAGGTTGTAGTTTTAGCATTGATTGCGGCATTGCCTTGTTGGTTGGCTGCATCAGGCTTCCTTTGGCTAGCCAGGGAGACAGTACCCAAAGTGGTACTGTTTTCAGTTTATTCTGTGGCGTTGTTTTTGTGCGCTCTTTATCTCCTTTCCAACTTGTACGCCTTTGTCATGTGGTTACTTAATAAATAAAACACGTGCATAGCGAAGAAATAACAGCTGTACCGGCCGAGAATGAAGATTGGCTGATTGATCGCGTTGAAGTTCGACAAGCTGAGCGCTAACTACCCAAAGCGGTATCCAGTACAAACATCAGCACGAAACCCAGCATAAGGCCGTTCGTTGCGGACATTTCGTGGCCTTTTCTGTGTGATTCGGGAATCATTTCATGACTGATGACGAACAGCATAGCGCCCGCGGCCATAGCCAGCCCCCAGGGCAGCACTGCTGAGTTGCTCAATGCAATGGCACCAATAACAGCCATTAAAGGCTCTACTAGCCCCGATAGCATACCTACTCCAATAGAAAGTCTACGGCTATAACCGGCAGCCAGTAAGGCCATGGCTACGACAAAACCTTCCGGTATGTCTTGTACAGAAATACCGGTTGCAAGAGTCGACGCTCCAACGGTATCCTCGCCTGCATAAGCTACACCAATTGCGAGCCCCTCGGGAATGTTGTGCAGTATAATGGCAATGACAAACAACCAACTGCGTTTCAATATCAGTGCCTGATGCCCTTCAGTACCTTTAATAAAGTGCTCATGCGGTACACTGCGCTCCAGAGCCATCATCAAAAAAGAGCCCCGGAGAATAGCGGCAGCTACTTTAAGCGGGCCTTGCCAAGCCGTTTGTGCTGCCGCTTCAAACAAGTTTAACGCCGGTATAATGAGAGAAAAAATACTGGCCGCCAGCATGACACCAGCGCCAAATCCCAGCATTGCAGCATGTAAACGACTAGATAACTGATTGGAGAACAGAGCCGGAAGAGTGCCTAAAGCGGTTGCACCGGCAGCCATCATTCCTGCATAAAAGGCGTAGCGTACATGGTCTTGATACTGCATTAGGAGAATGAGCTGATACAGACCATAGCCCGCGCCCAGCACCAGGCAAGCAGCTTGCTTCCAAGTCGCCAGCCAGGTTGAAATAACTCCATTACCTTCATTTATTCTCCTCAAAACGTCTGGCAACTTCCGGCCAGTGAATCACTTCATAAAATGCTGCAATATAGTCTGCACGTTTGTTCTGATACTTTAAATAGTATGCGTGTTCCCATACATCCAATCCTAGTATGGGAGTCAGTCCATCCATTAAAGGACTATCCTGATTGGCTGTACTGGTTATTTCGAGTTGCCCGTTAGCATTAAGCACTAACCAGGCCCAGCCGCTACCAATCCGACTGACCGCTGCCTGAGTGAATTGCTCTTTGAAATTCTGAAAGCCACCAATGTCATTCTCTATGGCTTTAGCCAGTTTGCCCGTTGGCTCGCCACCGCCTTGAGGTGACATAACTTGCCAGAACAATGAGTGGTTAGCATGACCACCGCCATGGTTACGCACAGCCGATTGCATATTACTAGGTATACTCTGAATCTGTCGTAACAGTTCAGACAAGTCCCATTTTTCGTAACGACTGCCAGCCAGTGCATTGTTCAGACCGTTGACATAGGTCTGGTGATGTCGCTGATGGTGAATTTCCATTGTCATGGCATCGACATGCGGTTCAAGGGCATCGTAAGTATAGGGTAACGCAGGTAATTCAAATGACATAGTTAACTCCTGATAGTTAATGTAACGATAATTATTATCATTTGCATTTATTTAAATTGCAATGCATGCTGATGAACAACACAGGAGGTTGCTATGGAACTCATTCAGAATTGGAAAGTGTTACAGCGTATGGGTAATTATGAGTTTGAGCAGGGGCAATGGCAAAATGCCAATCATTACTATATGAATAGCATTCTCCTGCTACGGGAACATTTGAGTGATATTCTGAAACACCAGCATGAGCAGGCTGGCGAGGTTATTATTTGCCTGTCAATTGCGGTGCAGAATTTGTCTGAGACATATCATCGTCAAAATCGCGTGAATTGCGGCATTTCTCTGTTAAGTAGGACATTACATCATTTTCAGCAGCTACAGAATACGCTTTCGTCAGATCATCCGGCCGCTATAGCTCTGCTTCGCGAAGCCTGCAAGTTGCGCCAGCTTATGTTTATGCACAAGAGTATTGAGGATCAAGCCACCTCCATAGGTGGCCCAATCCTGAGCAGTTAAGTTTCGGTGACTCCGGTTAAAAAGCCGCTTTAAAAATAGCAACAACGTCTTCGTGACTGGGTTGAATTGGATTAGTCAGGCCACAAGCGTCTTTCATCGCATTGTCTGCCAATGTACTAAAGTCCTCTTCTTTTGCCCCCAGTTCTTCCAGGCCAGCCGGAATATTAACGCTTTGAGACAGTTCGACAATGGCGGCAATAGCAGCGTCAGCACCTTCTTTGTCTGTTAATCCCTGTACTTCTGCGCCCAGTGCTTTACCAATGTCTTTCAGGCGGGGTGCGACAACCTGACTGTTGTAGCGTTGCACATGAGGCAATAAAACCGCGTTGCAGACACCGTGCGGCAAGTCGTAGAATCCGCCGAGTTGGTGCGCCATGGCATGTACATAACCCAGAGATGCATTGTTAAATGCCATACCCGCCAGGAACTGTGCGTAAGCCATTTGTTCACGAGCTTCCATATTCGTTCCGTTATGAACCGCTTCGTGAAGATTGTCCCGGATAATCTCTATGGCTTTTATGGCACAGGCATCGGTAATCGGCGTAGCATCGGTAGATACAAAGGCTTCAACGGCATGGGTCAGAGCATCCATACCCGTTGCTGCAGTCAAGTTGGCAGGCATGCCGACCATTAACCTCGGATCGTTAACAGACAGAATAGGTGTCACGTTTTGGTCGACAATTGCCATTTTAATATGGCGTTCCGGGTCGGTAATGATGCAGAAACGGGTCATTTCAGACGCTGTGCCTGCGGTGGTATTAATACTAATGAGTGGCAGTTGTGGCTTTTTCGAGACATCAACACCCTCATAGTCGCCAATATGCCCGCCATTAGTGGCAACCAGGGCTATGCCTTTGGCGCAGTCGTGAGCTGAACCTCCACCTAGTGAAATAACACAATCGCATTGATGCTTCTGCAGAACATCTAGCCCGGCTTTAACGTTCGTCACTGTCGGGTTGGGTTGTACGCCATCGTAAACCAGACTTTCTATTCCATGCTCTTTGAGCAGGGCTTCGATTTCGGCAGTAACGCCCAGTTTGGTCATGCCGGGGTCGGTGACTATCAAGGCTTTTTTAAAGCCATAGTTATCAATTTGCGTGGCCGCATCTTTAAGGGCATTCTCGCCGATAATATTGACCGCTGGAATATAAAAAGTACTGCTCATGGCATTAGCCTTTTCTGTCAGTGAATTTATATTCTATTATTGTATTCCTTTGTTTCGCTGAATAGCTTGATCTGAATCAATGATTTGGCGTAAAGATAAAATCAGCACACCAGAGAGTCTACATATAGCCCTGCTACCATAGGTAGTAGCGGGGCTATATCCATTGTTTAGATAATAAAGGTCGACAATATCTTAAAAGTCCCAGCGCACACTGGCACTGATATTACGTGGTTCGCCATAAGAGCCGTAGTTGTACACGCCTACACTTTCAAAGTAATTCTTATCAAAAAGGTTGTTAATATTTAATGACGCAGTAAGGCTGTCAGAGATTTGATAGCGGGCAAACAGGTCGGCAACCGTATAACTTTCCTGACGGGGAATTTCACCATTAGGGCCCACACCTTGGTTTCTTGAAGGAAATACTTCACTCTGCCAGCGAAGTCCGCCACCCAGAGTGAATCCCGGCAAATTCTCTGCAAAGCTATAAGAACTGGTTATTCTTACCATATCTTCCGGCGCCTGTCGGCTGACTTTTTCACCTTCATTGTTGCGGGCTACCCGGTGTGTATAACCGGCGTAAACTTGAAGTCCGGTCATAAGTTCACCTGAGAGTTCAGCTTCATAACCTTTTGTTTCTACGCCGTCTTCAGCTTTATAGCTTTGTTCTGGCTGACCGTTAACAATAACTTCAATATCCGGAATAGCGACATTCTTTTGTTTAACCTGAAATACAGCGGTTGAAAAATTCAGTCGTTGGTTAAAGAATTCACCTTTTAGACCTATTTCATAGTTTTCGCCGTGCACTGGGTCAAGCAAATTACCATTCCGATCTTTTTGAGTTTGAATGTTGTAGATATCGGTCAGGCTTGCGTAGGTAGAGAAATTTTCATTAATGTCGTAAACAATGCCTGCGTATGGGGTAATAACACCCGAGTCAGATTCATCCACCGCGATGATAGGGGAGCTCATAGCCTCGGGAGTGTAGTTGTACTCTTCATGCGACCATGAACTGGTGCGAAGTCCTACAATTAGTGACAAAGGCTCCGCTACGTCAAATTGCGCACCACTGTAAAATCCACTTTGTTTGGTTTCCCAGCCCCAGATATAGTCAGATGCCGATGCAAATTCTGGTTCAGGGACAGAATCCCATTCGTAAAAGCTCCACGGCTCAATTGCTGAAAGCGAAGGTCGTCTGCTTCGGTCATTTTCTTCAAGGTTACTGTTCCAGCCAACAACCATTTGATGTTGGCGTCCTAAAAGCTCAAACGGACCACTTAGCCTAAAGTCCAGGGTATACTGATTCCAGTCACCTCTGGTCGAGCTGGGGCTGGCTCCAAGTCCGAGGCCAGTGTCCCGATCAAGAAATCCGGTTACATACATTTGCATGTTTCGGATGAATCCGAACACTCATTTCGGTTCAATCCGATCACCCATTTCGGTTTAAACCGATCACCTGTTTCGGTTTTATCCGATCACTTTTAGCCTTTTTCCGAAATCACTGTTCGGATTGCCGAAATCGGTGATCGGAATGCCGAAATACCGTTCTTTTTCTAACTAAATCAACTGGTAAGCTCAACTCAACGCAACTGCATTGAGGAATGGCTGACCATGGCTAGAAAGAGAACCCAAATGAGTAAGATAAAAGACATCCTGAGACTTCGGTTTGATGCCGGGCTCAGTTTGAGAGACATCAGTAAATGCTTATCTGTCGGCCCCGCTACCGTTAGCGAGATTTTATCGCGCTTTGCTGCCAGTGAACTCACCTGGCCGCTGCCTGAGGAGTTCAGTGACACAGAGCTTGAAGCGGGTGTTTACAAAGGCCGGAATGTGTCCCGAGCTAAACGCCAGCCAGACTTTTATGAAATGCATCAAGAGCTCAAGCGTAAAGGCATGACAAAGCTACTGTTGTGGCGCGAGTACCGCGAAAAGGACTCAGCCACTGCCTATGGTTACACGCAGTTCTGTGAGCACTATCGCAGTTGGCGCAAGATCCAAAAGCGCAGCATGCGACAATTACACCTTGCCGCGATAAGCTGTTTATCGATTACTGCGGCCCGACAGTGCCTATCCTCAATCCCGATACCGGTGA
>NZ_FNCB01000018.1 GCF_900100855.1 Idiomarina zobellii | reverse complement strand
AGCTCATCGGTTAAATGCGTCTGATGTTTTTTAACCAGTTGCGGCTCAAACGAGCCGGCTCTGTCGCGGGGCGTATCTAATTCAAAGCTGCCGGCAGGACTCTTGACTGTTTTTGACGTCGAACCGTTCTTGCGGTTAGATTGCTCTTTATCACTGAGATGCTCTTCAAGCTCAGCCTGCATCGCGGCTTCGGTGAGTTGTTTAATAAGCGGTGTCAGGATGCCGTCTTTGCCGGTGAGGTCTTTGCCTTCACGCAACTGCTTTAAAGCGGCATCCATGTCGAAATTGGTTTTGGTCATATGTCATCTCTTTTTTGCTTAGTTTAACGAAATGACACAGAATTCTGAACACTACCGCAGCATCGGAGTTACCCGGTCTTGTAGCACTTAGTTTAACTAAAACAATAAAAATGTATCCTGCTGTAGGCTGGGTTAGAGCTAACCACGTGGCAAGTGAGGACCTCCTTTCGGATATAAATATGCTGAGAAAGGAAAACTCTAAACTCCAAAACACAGTAAATGAGCTTGGCAATCAACAAGCAGCTTCTATTGAAGATATAGCAGATATCGATTCAGAGTTTACAATCGATGGCTCCTATACCGTTTGGCGAAAAAGTTCCAGCTCCCAATATTCATTCAAATCAACTATAACGTGGAGAGATTTGTTTGCTCTTATATCACCGTATCTAGTCGAGCATCCTAACGACGGTATAGTTAAAAGGAAATTGGCCTATAGCTTGCTTGAAAGAGAAGGAAAGTCAGGAACCTCTGTAAGTATTAATGACCAGGCGTTTAAAACAGTCACAATTCAGCTAGAAGCGTATGGCTTAATCACTACGTCCTATAATAAAACAACCAAAGGTGGTATGGCTTTATTTTGGAAGCTGACAAAAAAAGGGAAGCAGTTAATGATAGAAAGCAGAGTAGTAAAGTAATGCACCTAACAAACGCGTCAATTAGTACGCTTGCAAGCTCGTGCCTATTACGCGGCGTTAACGTCCGCTCTTGGCACAGGGCGGCCGTAGCAGCCCACTAACAGTTAGACCTCAATTGACTCAGAAATATCAAGCGCGTCATCCACTTCAATTCCGAGGTAGCGTACAGTGCTTTCCAACTTTTTGTGGCCTAATAGAAGTTGGATAACTCTGAGGTTCTTAGTTTTCTTATAGATAAGATATGGCTTGGTTCTTCGCATTGAATGAGTGCTGTACAGCGAACTGTCCAATCCTAGTTTCTCGATCCAGCCATGAAATATCCGGTTGTACTGGCGAGTCGAGATATGTTCTGCGTCAGTAACTCTCGATCTAAATAAATAATCTGATTCTGATAGATTCGCTTGCCTGATCCAGGCGGATAGCGAGTCTCTAGTTCCTTGAGTTATCTCGAACTGTACTGGACAACCTGTCTTCTGCTGCAGAACATGAGTCCTGGTAAGCAGCGAACGACCACACGAAACATCCGATACTTTCAGTTTTACTAAATCACAACCTCTAAGCTTGCTATCTAACCCTAGATTGAAAAGAGCCAAATCTCTTGCCTTCCCCTCAAGTTCAAGGCGTATGCGAATGCCCCAGATATGGGATATCTGGAGTGGCTTTTTCTGTCCTATAATTCGATTTTTATTCCACGGATATGCTTGTTGAACTGCCATGAGTAATCTCCAGTTAGTACGGAGACTTAAGTATGGCCTTTAAAAAGAGTAAAAAGCCCGCTAAAAAGCGGGCTCCATATTCATGTCAGTGAGGCATCGAACCTGGCGTGGAACGTCAGGCTACCCATCTACCGATACTCTTCAATGCTCGGGCACGAGCACATTAAATTCCGGTCCCCAAAAACGTCATCAATACGGTTAACGGTTGGCCAGAACTTATCGTAACCAACGGCTTCAACCGGGTAGGTTGCTGTTTGACGGTCGTATGGGCGGTCCCATTCTGCATCGGTAATGTCCGCCAGTGTGTGCGGTGCATTCACCAGTGGGTTGTTGTCTTTCGGCCAGTCGCCAGATGCTACTTTATCCGCTTCGGCTTTAATGCTCACCAAGGCTTCAATAAAGCGATCCAGCTCAGCTTTAGACTCAGACTCGGTTGGCTCAACCATAATGGTACCCGCAACCGGGAAGCTCATGGTTGGTGAGTGGAAACCGTAGTCCTGCAGGCGCTTAGCCACGTCAATTTCGGCAATACCGGCGGCGTCTTTCATTGGGCGCAAGTCGATAATGCATTCGTGCGCGACACGGTTGTTGCGGCCACGATACAGAATTTTGAAGTGCTTGCTCAGCTTCTCAGCAACGTAGTTGGCGTTCAAAATAGCGGTTTCTGAGGCTTCACGTAAGCCGCGTCCGCCCATCATGGCAATGTACATCCATGAAATGGTCAGAATGCTGGCACTACCAAACTGAGCAGCAGATACTGCGCCGTTGCCTGCTTTAGGGCCTTGGATATTAATCACCGAGTGGTTTGGCAAAAACTCAGCTAAGTGCTGCTTCACACCAATAGGACCCATACCAGGGCCGCCGCCACCGTGCGGAATACAGAAGGTTTTGTGCAGGTTCAGGTGCGATACGTCAGAGCCAATGTAACCCGGTGAGGTTACGCCAACCTGTGCGTTCATGTTGGCACCGTCCATGTAAACCTGACCACCGTAGCTGTGTACAATGTCGCAAATTTCCTTAATGCCTTCTTCGTACACACCGTGCGTTGACGGGTAAGTCACCATAATGCACGACAGGTTATCGCCCGCTTCTTCTGCTTTGGCTTTTAAGTCGTCCATATCCACGTTGCCGTTCTTGTCGCAGTCGACCACCACCACTTTCATGTTGATCATTTGCGCAGAAGCCGGGTTAGTACCGTGTGCAGAGCTTGGAATTAAGCAGATATTGCGGTGCCCTTCGTTCCGGCTCTCATGGTACTTTTGAATAGCTAGTAAGCCAGCATATTCGCCTTGCGCACCCGAGTTCGGTTGCATAGACATGGCGTCATAACCAGTAATATCCAATAGCCACTCAGACAAGGTGCCGACCAGCTCCTGGTAGCCTTGTGCCTGTTCTACCGGGCAGAACGGATGCAACTGACCAAACTCAGGCCAGGTCACCGGAATCATTTCAGCGGTCGCATTCAATTTCATTGTGCACGAGCCCAATGAAATCATGGAATGGTTCAGCGCTAAGTCTTTGTTTTCCAGCTTCTTAATGTAACGCAGCATTTCGGTTTCTGAGTGATACTCGTTGAATACCGGATGCTGTAAGTAGTCGGACTCGCGTACCAACGCCGCAGGAATCGACTCGACATCTCCGCCGGCAACACGGCTGTCCAGTACGTCAATGTCCAAACCGTGGTTATCACCAAACAACACGTTAAACAGCGTTTCAACATCGTCACGCGTTTTCGCTTCGTCCAGGCTGACGCCAAATACGCCTTCGCCGTCAACGCGCAGGTTAATGCCAGCAGCTTTAGAGCGCGCTAACACGTCGGTCGCGTTGTCTTTCATTTCAAAGGTTAGAGTGTCAAACCAATGGCTGTTGACCAGCTTCACGCCTTTGTCCTGCATACCTAAGGCAACAATATCAGTCAGGCGGTGAATGCGGTTCGCAATACGGCGCAGACCTTGTGGACCATGATACACAGCATAGAAGGACGCCATGTTGGCCAGCAGTACTTGCGCGGTACAGATGTTTGAATTGGCTTTTTCACGGCGTATGTGCTGCTCACGCGTTTGCATAGCCATACGCAATGCCGGACGTCCGCGAGAGTCTTTAGAAACCCCAATAATACGACCTGGCAATGAACGCTTAAACTTGTCGCGAGTGGCAAAAAACGCTGCATGAGGACCACCGTAGCCCATCGGCACACCGAAACGCTGAGCGTTACCGAACACCATATCAGCGCCCATTTCACCCGGCGACTTCAGCATTAACAGGCTCATTAAGTCAGAAGCAACGGCGACAATAGCCTTTTTCTCCTGCAACTCACCAATTAACTGTTCGATGTTGTGCAGCTGACCCGTTTTATCCGGATATTGCAGTAACGCACCGAATACATCATGGTCGGACGCTTCACGTGCAGGGCCAACGATGATCTCAAAGCCGTAATACTCAGCACGGGTTTTCACTACGTCGATGGTCTGTGGGTAAACATTGTCGGCAATAAAGAAGGCGTTAGACTTCTTGTTTTTAGACACTCGCTTGGCCATCGCCATCGCTTCGGCTGCCGCTGTTGCTTCATCAAGCAATGACGCGCTGGCTAAATCCAGGCCGGTTAAGTCCATGGTCATTTGCTGGAAGTTAAGCAGTGCTTCTAAACGGCCCTGCGCAATTTCCGGCTGATACGGGGTATACGCGGTATACCAACCCGGGTTTTCCAACACGTTACGTAAAATAACGTTCGGTACAACGGTGTCGTAGTAACCCATACCAATGTACGAGGTGAAAATTTCGTTTTTCTGAGCAATGGTTTTCAGACGATCCAACGCCTCACGTTCCGTTTGCGGTTCACCAACTTGCAAGAACGGTTCGCGCAATATTGCGCCAGGCACCGTGTCTTTGGTTAAAGCTTCTAAAGAATCCACACCCAGTTCTGCCAACATGGCTTTTTGCTCTTCAGCACTTGGGCCAATGTGGCGACCGATGAACTCATCGTGGTGTTCTAATTGCGTCAGGGTAGTACTGCTCATTTAACTCAGCCTCGTACATTTATCGATAGTAAGAAACAACGAACCCCGGTTAATTTCCGGGGCTCAGGACGCTTAGACATTGGTACAAAGTCCAATGGCTTAGTCTTCGTCTATTGAAGCCTCGTAAGCGTTTGCGTCCAATAAATTTTCAAGTTCACTGCTGTCATCCGCTTTAATACGGAATAACCAGCCGTCGCCATAAGAGTCGTTATTAACCGTTTCAGGCGCGTCTTCTAAGTCTTCGTTAACAGCGACAATTTCGCCCGCCATTGGTGCGTAAATGTCTGATGCCGCTTTTACAGATTCAGCGACAGCAATGTCGTCGCCTGTTTCAACTTTGTCACCAACGTCTGGCAACTCAACGAAAACCATGTCTCCTAACAGCTCTTGCGCATGTTCAGAGATACCAACGGTAAAGGTGCCATCACCTTCGTCGCGCACCCACTCGTGAGTTGATGCGTATTTCAGATCGGCTGGAATATTGCTCATAATGACTTCCTGTAGTTCAAAATCGTTTATTGTGATGAAACAGAATTATAAAACAGATTGACCGTTTCGCACGAAGCCCGGTTTGACGACCTTCACCGGTACTTGTTTCTTACGCATTTCAACGTCTGCGGTATCACCCACTGAAGCAGGAACACGCGCCATTGCGACCGAGAAACCAAGTGTAGGCGAGAATGTACCAGAAGTGATGATACCTTCGCCACCCTCAACGGTCACTTTTTGACCGTGGCGAAGTACGCCTTTTTCTTCCATTACCAGGCCTACCAGCTTGTCGTGACCTTCGGCTTTCTTCTGTTCTAATGCTTTACGGCCAATAAAATCTCTGTCTGCCGGTTCAAATGCGACGCTCCAGCCCATATTAGCTTCCAGCGGCGTGATATTCTCGTCCATGTCCTGACCATACAGGTTCATTCCTGCTTCCAGACGCAGGGTATCACGTGCGCCCAGTCCACAAGGAGCAACGTCCGCTTCTAACAATTGATTCCACAATGTTTCTAATTGGCTTGCCGGTACGACAATTTCGTAGCCTTTTTCGCCGGTATAGCCCGTGGTAGCAATGAAGTAATCGCCAACGTCTTTACCCACAAAAGGCTTCATGCCGTCAATTTCAGCGTATTGTTCGCTTGAAAGTACTTTCTGAATTTTCTCAGCCGCGTTAGGACCTTGCAGAGCAAGCATGCCCATATCGTCACGCTCTTTCGTGGTGACATCAAAATCGGCAGCGACTTTTTCAATCCATGCTAAGTCACGGTCACGAGTGGCTGAGTTCACAACCATACGGTAAGACGTTTCTGAGAAGTGATACACGATAAGGTCATCAATAACACCGCCGTTTTCGTTCAGCATGCTGGTGTATTGTGCTTTACCTTCGGTTTTTAGCTTGGCCACATCGTTAGCAAGCAGGTAACGCAAAAACGCCTGAGCTTGTGGGCCTTCGACGTCAACAATGGTCATGTGAGACACATCGAAAACACCGCAGTCACGGCGTACCGCGTGGTGCTCTTCAATCTGAGAACCATAGTTCAGCGGCATATCCCAGCCGTGAAAGTCGACCATTTTGGCACCGGCTTTTACATGTGCATCGTACAGTGGCGTTTTGCTACCCATAACGCGTTCCTTATCTGTTCACTTTATGTGCGTGTTTATGGGCGCAAATTATAGGCGTGATTCACTTAAACTTAAAATCAATAATGCTTATAATGGTATTAATTTTTTAAATGTTGAATACTGAGTTTATAAAGTGAGCCAATGAAACATTTATCCTTAGAGGCCCTGCGTAGTTTCAGTGCTGTTATAGAGCTGGGCAGCATGACGCTTGCCGGCGAGCGCATGGGTCGTTCCCAGCCTGCAATCAGTCTGCAACTGAAAAAGCTCGAACAGCAACTCGGCGTCGAGCTTTTAACCCGAGAAGGCAATGGCTTTGCGCTAACCACCGACGGCGATGTGCTATTTGATTACGCACAGAGAATGTTGGCGTTGAATGATCAAGCCTGGGCGCAGTTCGAACCTCAACAAGTCAGTGGGAAAGTTCGGTTGGGTATTACCAGCGAGTTCGCCTCAAGCCTGTTACCCAAAGTTCTGGGCCAGTTTGCCCAGGTATACCCGCAGGTCACATTGCAAGTAACCTCCGCGCTAAGTAAAGACTTACTGTCAGGGCTAGGACAACAGTTCGATATTATTCTGGCACTGCGCGAGCAAACCAATAAAAGCGACGTGTTAATTCAGCGCGAAGAGTTAGTTTGGGTAGGGTCTTCGGCGTTAATAGAGCAAACCAGTCTACCGTTGGTTGTCGCACCGGAAGGCTGTATTTACCGGCGTCGTGCCGAGCAAAGTTTACAGCGCATACGCCAGCCTTATCGAATTACCTACACCAACACAGACTTTTCCGGGCTGACAGCGGCGTTAAACAGCGGGCTTGGCTTAACTGTGCTGGCGAAAAGCACAGTGCCTGACAATGTATCTGTTATTGACACACTCGCTAACGGGCAAAGTTTACCAACGCCGGGCTCTGTTAATGTCATTATGCGACTGGCAGGTGGTGCTTCCAGTGCCGCTTCGCAACTGGCAGATTACTTAAAAGCGAGAATTTAGCCGCGCTCAACAACCACGTCTACAGGTTCTTTTAAGTAGGCGTTGCCATGGCGGCGGAGGCTGGCTTTTAATTCTTCCTCGGAATTAAGGCCGGTGTCAGTGCGCCCGTCCTGGTAATGCACAGCAAAGGGCTGGTTGAATGGCCTTGACCGCACAACGTCATACAACTCTTTTAGTGTGTAGCAGGTGGTTGCCTGGGTGGTATTCACTTGGTTACTGGACATAACTCACCTCGTTCATCGAGTCGGTACAGGTTTATCCAGTCGTGCTGGAACAGTTGATTAAAGTCACTAGCGCCTGCCAGTGCTTTTTGAATGATGTCTTCGGTAGCTTCAACAATAACTTGCAAGCGCATAGGTCGGTGCACAAAGTCTTTTCCGTCGTGCACCGATTGCCAGGCTATGCCTTGCCGCAAGTCGCCGCCGTTACCCTCAAACACGCCAATGTCGTTAGCCACACGGTTATGCAGTAGCTTGTTGCCGCTGCCTAACTGTTTCGAGTCAGTGACAGAGCAGTAGTACTGCCAGTTTATCCAGTTAGCGACCAGGCCCGGTGCGCTAAATAATTGACTCAACAAAGCACCGTTCAGGTCATTGTTGCTGTAGTAATCATGCAAAAAGTTGCTGCCTGAGGTGTCGGCGGATGCTAAACGTTCAGAGCGCCCGAAGAATAATGTATTGTTGTCAGCAAGCCCCCACTCCGGACGTAGTTCAGCCCAGTGACTGGAGCGCTTTTTACGGGCTTTAAACGGTTCGCTGCTGTTACTTGCAAGTGACTCACTGGCGGCATTAAAGGTTCGCTTTACCTCTCCCGGCACGGCGTCGGAAAGCCAGACAATGCGGTCTGTTACCGTTTCATGCAGGGCTGAATAGAACCTCGTTTTCGCTGGAATATCGAAGCCTCGATCACGTAGATGCTCGCGAATAGTGGTGTCATTGAGCAAACGTGTTAACACGCGGGCACTCAAAGCCCCTGTCTGGCCACCGCACGCACCACAGTTAAGACCGGCACGCTGCGCGTTATTGCTGTGGTGCGAACCGTGCCCAACCAATACGACATGCTGACCAAATGCCTGAAATTGCATACCAGCTAAGGCTTGTTCACAAATAGCAACTAATGCGTCGGTCGACACCTCTCCATCGTCGTTACACACCGTCGCTTTGGCATGTGCATCGGCGGTTGCTATCTTGCCGGGCACACCCGTCAATAAAGACTTGAGTTTACTTAAACCCAGGGCTTCAACCCCACTAAACATAGACACCGGTGTATTAAATAAATTTGCCAGCAGCGACGTCACACTTTGCTTTTGTTCCGGTGCTTGTATGTAATACGACGGCTGCAGCAGTCCCGGTACATGCGGGGTGCTGCCACTTCTGGTTTTTAATGCCAGTGGCACACCGAAGAATCCGGCAAAACCTTTGGTCTGAGTGTTTATGCTAAGTGCCTGCCCCGCTTTTCCCAGCGCTCGGCGGTAACGCTCTGAGCGCACATCAATACAAAATACCGCCTGAATTTCAGGTGCTTTTGACGGCTTAGCATCCTCTGCGCTGGTAAACTTGAGACGAGTCACCTGTGAGCGTTCGTATGCGCCCTGCCACTTCCAAAGTAGTTCGTTGTATTGTTGAGCGTATCCCACCCAGCCTAAGCAATGCTCGAGTTGTTCGTTGAAGCTGCTTTTTAACTGCTCATGTACGGATGTATTCGTGCGCTCAGCTAAGTGCCACAAAAGATATTCCCAGGCTAAGCGGATGCATAGCAGATCAAACACCCACTGGCTGTCCTGACGAGCGTCCTGATAGGAGAATGCTGCCGCCCATCCCCACAGGTCACTGATAAGTGCCTGGCAATAACACTGCAACGCATAATCGGATGCGTCAGTCAGAAAACTCGCCTGACATACTTTAATTAACTCGTGAGGGTCATCAGGGAGTTCCGCAAACAGCTCGTTCAGGTCAGCCTCGTCCATCAGCGTTTCGATACCACGGTCAGCACGCGAAATGGCCAGCCAGTGACTGTATAAAGAGCTGTCGCTGCCCTCTTCCTGAAAGCGCTTGGGGAACTGCATAAACAAACCACAAGTCTGGCTAATTTGCAGCACAACCTCTTCGTTCCAGCGCATTTTGCGACTGCGCTGTTGGTATTTGTCGACTAGGCGACTGAGGTTCTGCCACTGCGGGATGGGCGTGATAATACTAACGCGCTGTTGCAACTGCTCGACCATTTTGTCGGTCACGTGCTGTTTGTCTATCTCATTCTTTTGCCACTTTTGCCAATAAAATTCAGGGCTCATCAGTAAGCGGCTGCCAGCGCTGTATCGCCAGTGCGCAGCAACGTCCTCTACCGGTTTATTGCGGTACTGCCAGAATGGGTTCACGGCTATCCATTGAGATAGCGGCCACTGAGGAGCAACAGACTGGCTCACTTGCTCAGCTATGGACACAAAACGGCTGACTGAAATCATGATAGCCCCTCTTTTTTACTGCGGCGCTGATAATACTCAATGGGGTGACTTGGCCATAGCCACAGCACAAAGCGAGTAAGCCACTCGTCCAGATACAAACCAGCGTTCAGGGTAATAAACCAACGTTGACTTAAACTGTGCGACGGCGTGTGGTGAACCAGCCAATAGGTAAAAGCAAATGCGTTGAAAAGTAACGCAATAAAAGGCTCCAACCAGACGCTAGTAAGCTGTTGAGGCTCTATTATTTGTTGCGCCAGCGCTCCAAGAACAAGATATGTCGCGATAGTAAGCACTGACACACCGAGTCGCAGTAGCGGTTGATAAAGGTTCATCCATATTGTAGTAAGCGCCATGGCGAGTAATGCCGACGGCAGCCATTTCGGATCGTTGAGCCACCACCAACACGCCGCCGCAACAATGGCCTGAAACGCTATAAAAATTAAACCGACACGCCATAATGAGCGAGCTTGCGGCTGTTTTATTATGGCAACTTCACTGACCGACAAGAATGCGTGCGCTTTGTAGACCGAGTGCGCGATTAAATGCAGTAATGCTAAGTCGTAATAGCCCAGACCAATTTCCAGCAGCATGAGTCCCATTTGTGCGCAGGTAGACCAGGCTAAACGGACTTTGATGCTAATGCGTGTAGCCATAATAAGAGCCGCGAAACAGCAGGATGCAGCAGAAACTATGCAGAGTAACCAAACTGCGGGGGCACTATTGCTCCAAATAGGTGTTGTTGTGAGTAGCAAAAAACCACCAAGGTTAATGATACCGGCGTGCAGTAACGCGGATACCGGTGTCGGCGCTTCTACCACTTGAATGAGCCAACCATGCAATGGCAGCTGGGCGCATTTTATAAGTGCTGCCATGACCAGACAAAGCCCGGCAATGTGTTGAATCAGCTCGGGCGCTGCGTTGGTTGCGGTGACGCTTTGCAAAATGGTGTCGAGTTGCAAGCTGCCGGTGTGCAGGTACATAAGTAACAACCCGGTGCCGAGAAAGGACTCCGAACAGCGAGCCAAAATGAATTTTTTATGGGCCGCGAGCACGGCGCGGTCACGTTCTGGATAAAACATGAGCAGGCTGTGCAATTGGAGACTGATTGCCATCCAGGCGGCGAAAAAAACGATGATGTTATTGCTGACAATGAGGACAAGAACGGCTGCCAGGCAGCCAATAAGTTTGGTGATAAAAGCACGGCGGCGCGGATCGAGCCTGAAGTTGGTTCTGGCATAGTTAGTGACGACAAACGCCAAAACACCGACGAGTACGAGTAACACCGGGCGTATGCCTGAAAATGTAAGCCATTCTGTCAATAACACGTCGTTGGTACCTCGTTTGGAGGGCTTTATGTTGTGACGAATTATCGATGGTTTATTGATGTTAAGTAAAATAGATATATATTATTATTTCGTTCTGTTTTTATGAATGATAGTTTGCGATATGAACTACAAACATTTGTTTTATTTTTGGCACGTGGCGGAAAGCGGTCACTTGACGCAAACGGCGCAAAAGCTGCATGTGTCACAGTCGGCGTTATCGGCGCAAATTAAGCAGTTAGAAGAGTGGTTTGGTACCCCCTTGTTTGAGCGTCAGGGCCGCCAGCTAGTGCTGACTGAGGCCGGTTATATTGCACGCCAATACGCCAGTCGGATTTTTCACGAAGGCGAAAGTCTGATAAAGCAGTTGAAGCATGGTCAGACCAGTGACGACGTGGTTATTCGTATTGGCCATGCATCGACCATGTCGCGTAACTTTGTCGAGGCCTTTATAAATGACTTGGTGCATCAGCAGAAGGTAAATTATCGTTTACACTCTATGACGCCCGACCAGTTATTTAATGAATTGGCGAATCATCAAATTGATATTGCTCTGGCAAACACGAATGTACGCGGCAGTGACAAACAACTTTGGCAAAGCCGTTTGCTGGCTAGGCAGCCGGTGTCGGTTATTGGTCCTGTCGGCCGGGATATTGAACGGCTAACGTCAGAGGCTTTGGTGGGGCAAAACTGGGTGCTTCCTCCTGAAAATATGCCGCTTCGGTCAGCCTTTGATATGCTCAGCGCAGAGTACAATTGGCAACCTCGAGTGCTGGCGGAAGCTGATGATATGGCAATGCTTCGTCTGCTTGCCCGTGACACCGGCGCATTAGCGGTCATTCCAGACGTTGTTGTACGCGACGAGCTAACCGGCGGCCAGCTGAAGCGCTACCTGACGTTACCTAACGTCTTCGAGCACTTCTACGCTATTACCCTCAAACGCCCCTTCGAACACCCCATGGTCGCTCAACTGCTGCAGCGATTTGGGTGATTCGAAGGGCGCTCCTTACCCAAGGTGTTTGCGGGCGTTGCGGAACATGCGCATCCATGGGCTGTCTTCGCCCCACTCGTCGGGGTGCCAGCTGTTGGCGACGGTACGGAAGACTCGCTCAGGATGCGGCATCATTGTGGTAACGCGACCGTCTTCGCTGGTGACTGCGGTGATACCTTGTGGTGACCCATTCGGGTTTGCCGGATATTGCTCGGTCACTTCGCCCCAGTTGTCGATGTAACGCAGTGCAACCTGAGCGTTTTGCTCTAACTGGCTTTGTTGCTGTGCATTAGCAAACTCGGCGCGCCCTTCACCGTGTGATACGGCAATTGGCATACGAGAGCCGGCCATGTCACCAAGGAACACCGACGCAGACTTTTGTACTTCCACCAAGCTGAAGCGAGCTTCGAAGCGTTCGCTGCGGTTGGTGACAAAGCGTGGCCAGTGGTCAGTCCCCGGAATGAGTGACTTTAACGTCGACAACATTTGGCAGCCGTTACATACGCCCAGCGCTAGCGTGTCGTTACGCCCAAAGAAGGCTTCAAACTGTTCGCGAGCACGGTCATTAAACAGAATAGACTTTGCCCACCCCTCACCGGCGCCTAACACGTCACCGTAAGAGAAGCCGCCGCAAGCTGCCAGCGCTTGCATGTCTTCTAACGACACACGACCGGCTAAAATGTCACTCATGTGAACATCAATGGCTTCGAAGCCGGCCCGGTCAAACGCAGCGGCCATTTCATAGTGCGAATTTACGCCCTGCTCGCGCAGAATCGCAACTTTAGGCGCCACACCTTTGGCAATATAAGGCGCCGCAATGTCTTCAGAAGGGTCAAAGGTTAAATCAGCCTGTAACCCGGGGTTATCAGCCCGCTGTTTCAGACGGAACTCTTCATCGGCACACACAGGGTTGTCACGCAGACGCTGCATTTGATGCGTAGTCTCAGCCCACACCGTGCGCCAGTGCGTGCGACTTTGTGCCAGTACTTTCTGACCGTCGCGGGTAAAGACAATAGCGTCTTCATTGGTTGGCTCACCAATGCGTTTTACACAGTCGCCTAAACCGGCTGCTGTATAGGCATCCATAACGTTCTGATACTGCTCGTCGCTCACTTGAATAACCGCGCCCAGCTCTTCGTTAAAGAGTGCCGCCAGGTTATCCGTACTTGAATCATCAGAGCTCAGCTCGTCGAGAGTGACATTCACACCACAATTACCGGCAAATGCCATTTCAGCCACAGTGCCAAACAAACCGCCGTCGGAACGGTCGTGGTAAGCCAGTAAACGCCCTTCGGTCACCAACTGCTGCGTGGTGTTAAAAAACGCTTTGAATAAATCAGTGTCGTCGAGATCTGGCGTCTCTTTACCCAGTTGCTGATAAACTTGCGCCAATGCCGAGCCGCCCAGACGGTTCTTGCCACGACCTAAATCAATAAGCACCAGATGCGACTGACCTTTGTCGGTGCGCAACTGCGGCGTTAATGTTGCGCGAATATCGTTGACGCGACCAAAGGCTGTAATAATTAAACTTAAAGGTGCGGTAACGGCTTTGTCTTCGCCGTTTTCCTGCCACTGGGTTTTCATCGACATTGAGTCTTTACCCACCGGAATGGTAATGCCCAGTTCAGGACACAACTCTTCACCCACCGCTTTTACAGCTTCGTATAACCCGGCGTCTTCACCTGGGTGACCCGCTGCTGACATCCAGTTCGCCGACAACTTAATGCGTTTCAAGTCGCCGATGTCAGCCGCAGCAATATTTGTTAATGATTCAGCCACCGCCATACGTGCTGATGCGCCAAAGTTCAATAAGGCCAGCGGTGTGCGTTCGCCCATGGCCATGGCTTCACCGTGATAGCTGTCATAACTGGCTGCAGTTACCGCAACGTCCGCTACCGGGATCTGCCAGGGGCCTACCATCTGGTCACGAGCGACCAAGCCAGTAACACTGCGGTCACCAATGGTAATTAAGAAGGTTTTCTCAGCAATAGCCGGTAATCGCAATAAGCGGTCTGCAGCGTCATTAATATCGACACCTTCTAAGTGCAAATCGACACCGTTAGCTTGTTTAGTCTCGACGTCGCGATGCATTTTCGGCGGCTTGCCGAGTAGAATATCCAGCGACAGGTCGATAGGTTGATTTGAAAACTTAGCGTCATTGAGCAGCACTGTAAGCTCTTCGGTGGCTTCGCCTATAACCGCATATTCAGCGCGTTCACGTTCACAAATGGCTTCAAAGCGCGCAAGGTTGTCCGGCGCAATGGCAATAACGTAGCGCTCTTGCGACTCGTTACACCAAATTTCCAGTGGCGTCATACCCGGCTCGTCATTCGGAATGTCACGCAGCTCAAACTTACCGCCACGACCGCCGTCGCTGACCAGCTCAGGCATAGCGTTCGACAAACCACCAGCGCCCACATCATGAATAAACGCGATAGGGTTTTCAGCGCCTAGCTGCCAGCAGCGATCGATGACTTCCTGGCAACGGCGTTCCATTTCCGGGTTTTCACGCTGAACGGAAGCAAAGTCTAAGTCTTCGGTCGACTCACCTGATGCCATTGAAGAGGCTGCGCCACCGCCCAAGCCAATATTCATTGCCGGGCCGCCTAGCACGACTAACTTAGCACCTACCGGAATGTCGCCTTTTTGGACGTGCGCTTCACGGATGTTACCCATACCACCGGCTATCATGATGGGCTTGTGGTAACCGCGCATTTCCCGGCCATTATGGCTGTCGACGGTTTGTTCGTAGGTACGGAAATAACCTGTCAGAGCCGGACGACCAAATTCATTATTAAAGGCTGCGCCGCCTAATGGGCCTTCCAGCATGATATCTAACGCAGAGACAATACGCGCGGGCTTACCGTAGTTTTCTTCCCACGGCTGCTTGAAACCCGGAATGTTCAGGTTAGAAACACTAAAACCAACAAGCCCTGCTTTAGGTTTCGAGCCTACGCCGGTAGCGCCCTCGTCACGAATTTCACCACCAGAGCCTGTTGCGGCACCCGGGTAAGGAGAAATAGCTGTTGGGTGGTTGTGCGTTTCCACTTTCATGAGAATGTGCACCGGTTCGTGGCTATAGCCATAGCTCATGCTGTCCGGTTGCGGATAAAAGCGACCGGCTTCGTGACCTTCCATTACCGCAGCATTGTCTTTGTATGCTGAAAGTACGTAGTCCGGTGTCGTTTCAAAGGTGTTTTTAATCATTTTGAACAGCGATTTCGGCTGTTCTTTACCGTCGATAGTCCAGTCAGCATTGAAAATTTTGTGACGGCAATGCTCTGAGTTTGCCTGAGCAAACATATAAAGCTCGATGTCGTTTGGGTTACGCTCAAGCTTTTCAAAATTCTCGACAAGGTAATCAATTTCGTCGTCGGCTAATGCCAGGCCCAAGCTGATGTTGGCTTGTGCTAAGGCTTCGCGACCGCCCGCTAAAATGTCTACTGACGACAGTGGCTGCAGCTCCTGGCTGCGGAATAGCTGGGACGCGTCATCCATGTCGTACAGCACGCTTTCAGTCATGCGGTCGTGCAACAGTGCTGCGGCTTGTTTTAATTCTGCCGCCGATAAATCGCCTTTTAGGTAGTACGCTGTGCCGCGCTCGACTCTGTGGATGCTTTTTAAACCGCAGTTGTGGGCAATGTCGGTGGCTTTGGAAGCCCAGGGGGAGATAGTACCAATGCGTGGAGTGACTAAAATGAGCGCGCCTTCTGGCTCATGCGCTGGTAGTTCCGGACCGTATTTAAGCAGTTGCACCAGGACCGAGCGATGCTCTTCAGTTAGGTCATTGTGCAAATCAACGAAGTGTTGATACTCGGCGTAGAGCTCTTCAACCGGTAAACCGGCCTGTTTCAGTTGCTCGAGTTGCTTCGTTGTTTTAAAGGCTGATAAGGCTGGTGCACCGCGGTAGATTTCCACAAGCAAGGTCTCCAAAGCTGGGCGATTTTTGCTGGCGGATTATACAGTAAAATACCGGGGGTTGCACCTCGTTACTCGACCTTAGGTCGGCCTTCTTTCTGAACAATGCGGAACCATTTTTCACGGCGTTCAATGATGCGCTGGCGGCGCTTGCGAATGACGGCACGACGGCGGGAGTTGTTTTCTCGTCTGAGGCGGTTGGCTCGCATAGACTTAGGCCTTTATTGCGTTGAAAGACCTTTTCAGCTTACCTTGCCGCCCCAGTTTTTTGCAATAATTTTATGCAGACGGTTTCTTAATAACTAAGGTACCCGCCATAATGTCATGTAAACCTTGCTTTTTATCAGTGAAAGCTATCATGATGAAACCAATCATCAGAATAAGTGCTGACACAATTTTCCCCCAATAACGACCATTGGCGCGGCCGAAGCCAATTTGCTGGCCATTCAGGTCGGTGACTTGTAAGCCCAGAATTTTCTTGCCTGGTGTTGCCATCCAACCGGAGATTTCGAAAATAGTGAAGTACAGCCATTGGCCAATAATGCCGATAGCGTAACCGATGCCGCCAGCGATCATTTCAATATCGCCCATGGGTGAGCCAGCTGCGCCCATAAAGATACCCACGAAAATACCAATAATAACGCCAATAATGGTTAAACCTAGCTGTGTGATAATAGTGTCTATAATAGCTGCCGCTAAGCGCAGCCAGAAACCACCGTGATTAAATTCCATTTGTTGCTCCATATTGTTAATTTTGCGTTAAGATGCCTTGAATTGACGTTCAAGTCAATACGCTTGCGTCGTATAGGCTAATATGGAAAGATCCGCCGCCAACAAAGGAAAGGATGTGTTATGAACGAGCTCGACAGTGATGTTTGGTACGTTATTCGGACGAAACCTAAACAGGAAGAACGCGCTGCATTAAATCTTGAAAACCAGGGTTTTGAAGTATTTGCGCCTAAGTTAACGGTGAAAAAAATTCGCCGCGGCGTTCGCACGTCGGTTGTTGAGCCTATGTTCCCGAATTATTTATTTGTGAAGCTAGACGATATTATCGAGCAGTTTTATAAGATACGAAGTACTTACGGTGTTGCCGGTGTGCTTCGGTTTGGTAACAATATTCCCAAAATTCCACAGCAGTGGGTCGATGAAATGAAAGGCGTTGACGAGCTGACAGATGAGCAAGCCCCAAAAGTGGGTGACAGCGTTGAAATTCAGCAAGGGCCGTTCCGTGGCTTCCTTGCCAAAATTGTTCAGCTTGACGGCGAGTCACGATGCTTCGTCATGCTCGAGTGGATGCAAAAAGAAGTTAAAGCCAACTTCAGTTACAAAGAGCTTCAGTTTAAGTAACGCTTTTGCGTCGCACCAACCAAGCTATTGGAGCCAATAACAGTAACCAGGCGGCATTACCGCCGCTACTTCCTGACGAAGCTTCTGTAACGGTGAAGCTGGTTGTTGCGGTTTCGCTGTTCCCTTCGGTGTCGCTTGCGGTCAGTCGGTATTCATAATCGCCGGTTGACAGACTACCTAATGACGCGGAGACAGTATCACCTTCATAATTGACGTTAGAAACACTGGTTTCACTGCCGTCACTGTTTAGCCTAACGACCTCAATGCTGGATGCCTCTAAGTTTCCGTCAGCATCAGTCACAGTTGCAGTTAGCGACACAGTCTGTCCAGCGATAGTATTGCTTGCGCGGAAGCTTCGTATAGTGGGCGCTATGGCTCTTGGTTCCACTGTCAAAGACACATTAATGCTGCCACTCCCGTCGCTAAAGTTCACTTGTAGTGGTACGGACAACGCCTGGTCGACGGCCGGTGTTTCACCAGTTAATTGAATACGACGCTCGCCTTCAACGGCCGGATCAATTTCTGCTGCGGTAAAGTTTTGAATAACGCCGTCGGTGTCGTCCACCGTAATAGCAACGTCCTCAGGTACATTATAAACGCTAATCGCAGAGTCCAGCGTCATGACCTCTCCAACACGCTCACCCTGACTAATAAATGCTTGTGCGGCACCACCTGTCATGCTGTCAGGATCAATCCATAAACCGCTGGACACGGAGAAGTCTGGCGCCTCAGTATTCACTACTTTTAACGGCAGATGATATGGGTTGTGAACATTGTCTTTGTCCAGGCCGGCACTAATATCAGCCAGTGACTGTTTAAGGGTTACTGTCATTGTTCGAGTAGTGCCTGAGCCGGTTACTTCCCAGCTGAACCATTCAGCCGCATTGTCGATGCCTATTTGCTGACTGACGTCGGTGCCGCTGGCTGTTACCGGCAGAGCCAACTGAAGAGAGGCGTTGGTAGTGGTTTCATCAGACAACTCGAGAGTAACCTGCGCCTGATCACCGGCTTCAACCAGACTGAGAACATTATTATTCAGTAAGAGATAATTAGCCGCTGCGTCGGTGTAGTCACCACTAAAGCTGGCATTGCTAACAAAGCGCCAGCGGGCTGTATCAGGATTGATTTGCTCGACGGCGATAATGCACAGGTTGTCATAACCTCCGTCAGCTAAAGTTTCAGCCCCATTGGTGTTAATGGCCTGATTAGACGCGGTATCAAGAAGTTGCTGCTGAGATAACCCAGCAATATCTCCACACGCATTGGCATAAATCGCATAGTTGTCCGCACCCTCAACTCTCGGCCACGTCAGCGTTACCTCATCATTCCCTGAGCGGGTGACTTGCATTCCTGCCAAATTCGTTCTTGAGCTGTTATTCGACCAAATAATACTGCTACGCTGAGCGGCTAAGCTTGCATTGGCAGCATCAACCTCCGTTTCTGCCTTTCCTAACGGTAAGCCATAGTTGCTATCGACAATGTCTGGGCTTGAAAATGCTGCTTCACTGAAGCACTCACCAGAGCTAAACTCACTGCGGCAAACTGAACCATATGACATGGTTGTGTAGAAACGTCCCTCGTCCTCAATATAGCCATAAGGAATATGGAAGTCTTCCTGGTCTCCTTCACCGCCACTTGAATTGTCTGCGAGAGTATAGCGATCATGTCGCAAGCCAAAATTGTGCCCAACTTCATGCGCAACAGTACCGCTCCCCATACAGTCTATAGCGGTATAACCTGCGTTTGAGCCACCACTAACATAATTCACTTTATTGTCACTGGTATTAAACTCGGAGGCTCTAAACGCAATGCCGCAAAGCTCGGGGTTTTCAGCCCCCACAAAATGCACTACGTCGGCTTTGTAGCGATCTATCAGTCTTATTACCCGCTGATCATTAATGAGTTCATCCAGTATGGTATCCGGGGTTTCATTAGGAAAGCCGGTTGTGCTCTCCGGTCTGAAAGGCTCCAAGCCAGCCACAGTCATAGAGATAGGAAGGTTTGATCGCTCAAATATCTCGTTACTTGTATCTACCGCACTTTGGACAGCCAGCTCTAAATCGTAATTGTTCTCCTCGGCGTACCCTAGCAGCCGGTCATCATAGATAAACAAAACATCGAGTGAGTTATCAAATAACTGAACCTCATCCGCTGGAGCGACCGATTTTTTGATGGAGTAAGACTTCTGAGGCAGGGCTTGTGCCTTCACGCTCGTTGGAGTCTTTCCCTCAATTTTAGGTTGTTTAGGCTCTGCCGGCGGTAAATTGGTGGTTTCTACTACCGTTTTACCCTTTACCGTGCGAATAATCACGGAGCCCGCCTTTGGGTGAGTTATTGAAATAAGCTGGTTCTCACCTCGTTTGTGCATAAAGCCAAGGTGTTGCGTGTCGCCGCTGCTGGTTTCAAAGGTCAGACGATAGCTATTTTGTGAAGAAAGTCGTTCCGCAAGCGTCGCTTCAATAGACTCGCCGTTGACATCCAACTGGATAGTATCCCCCAAGCTTTGAGCCCAGGTAAATATTGGTGTTAGAGCGACGATTACCGCAGCAGCTATTTTTTTCATTAAAGTCGGCCTTGTTCGTCTAAATACTTAAGGGTGTCGTAAAAGCGGCGAATGTTACCAACGTAAGTGACAGGCTCGTCGCCTCGTGCGAAACCAAACCGTGTTTGTCGATAAAATTGCTTCTGACGCAATAACGGCAGACGCTTCTTAACATCGACCCAGCGGTCTGGATTGCCGCCCTGCTTTTCGGTCAGAATGCGTGCATCTTCCAAATGCCCGAAGCCAATATTATACGCGGCTAATGCAAACCAGGTGCGGTCTGGCTGAGGAATTCTATCAGGCACCCGCTCTAACATACGCTCTAAATAACGTGCTCCCCCGCGAATACTCTGCTCTGCATTCAAGCGACTTTTCACGCCCATCGCTTTTGCTGTCGGTAGTGTTAGCATCATCATGCCTCGCACGCCGGTTGGTGACACCGCCCGCGGATTCCACAAAGACTCTTGATAAGAAATAGCTGCCAGTAAGCGCCAATCCAGAGTGCCTGAATGCTCTCTAAATAAACTTTTGTATTTCGGCAGTATGGTATCTACTGCCTCTATAAATAGGCTGGTCGTTACATAGTTAAACTGTTTTACGTGCCCAAAATGCTGCTCTTTTATGTGCGCCAACCGCCCACTACTGCGAATTTCACCAAAGTACTCTATAACGGCTGCATATAGAGAGTCATCATTGCTTTGTGGTAACGCCCAGCCAATGTCCTGGTCGTGTTTAACCGTAAATGCCACGCTTAAATCTGGATGAAAGCGGCGCTGAATGTCTAGCGCCGTGCTGTCTGTAATGGTGTAGTCAATTTCTTCATTAATAACCATACGTAGCAATTCAACGGCGTCATGATCGGTAGTGGCGCGCCACTTTAGTGTGGGAATACTGTCTCCCAAGCTTTTCAAAAACTCATGGTGCGAGCTTCCCTCAACAACAACAATTTCACCGTCGGTAATTTGTTGTAAGTCTCGCGGGCGCTGACGAGAGCCCTGTTTAAACACTACTTTTTGGCTAATAACGTCGTAAGGAGGGCTAAAACGGAACAACTGTGCCCGTGTCGACGTTCTATCGATGCCAGCAGCTACAATATCGACTTCCCCGCGTCGCAACATAGTAAACAAGTCATTTATGTCGAACCGCGGCACCATTTCCAGTTCGACGCCTAACCTATCAGCAAAACGTTTTGCTAAATCATATTCAAAGCCCTGTTCCCGGTCATGGTCGAAGTAATAACTGGTTGGATTCATTAATGTCCCAACGCGAAGTACCTGACGCTCCTGCACAACCGTCATAGCATCTGGCCGGGTTTGAGGGGTACAGGCCGTCAATGTTGTGACGGCCAGAAACAAGGTTACTAAAAAATAAACTGCAGACTTCGGCATATTAGAGTGATTCCAGCGCCCAATTCACGTAAAGCTCCGTACCTGTTTTAAGCGCATCTTCGTCCGCATAAAAGTAGGGCGAATGGTTGCTGGGCTCTTTGCTCATGTCTCGCTCAGGTGGTGTTACTCCCAAGAAGACAAACATCCCGGGCACTTCCAGTGCGTAGTAAGAGAAGTCTTCTGCTCCTGTCACTAAAGGCACTTCTTTGACTTTGTCTGCGCCAGCTACAGCTTTCGTTACCGGAAGCATCTGCTCTACGAGGTCGTCATCATTACTCGTTACCGGATAGCCTAAATCAACATGTACATGAGCTTCTGCACCATTAGCTTCCGCTGTTTTCTCTGCAGTGTGCTTTAACTTCGCGTGAATATCACTGCGAATGTCCATGTCGAAGTTACGGATAGTACCAATAAGCGTCACATCGTCGGGAATAATGTTGTTACGAACGCCGCCTTCAACAATACCAAAAGAGAGTACCGCTGGTGCTTTGGTAATGTTCGTTTGGCGACTAATAATAGTCTGTGCGTTATTAATGATTTGCGCAGAAGTTACGATTGGATCAACACCGCCCCATGGAGTTGAGCCATGAGTTTGTTTACCTTTCACCGTAATTTCAAATTGATCGGACGACGCCATAAGCGGGCCTTTCCGATAACCCACATGCCCGGTCGGAAAGCCCGCCCAAACGTGAATACCAAACACTTTCTCGGGTTTGTTCTCAGCAATAAGGTCGCCAAACAAACCTTCTTTTAGCATAAGTTCTGCTCCGCCCTCTTCTCCTTCTGGCGCGCCCTCTTCTGCTGGCTGGAAGATAAACATAACGTTACCTTCCAACTGGTCTTTCATTTCCGACAGTTTGGTCGCTGCGCCCATTAACATAGCAACGTGAGTATCGTGGCCACAGGCATGCATAACGCCAACCTCTTTGCCCCGGTATTCAGAGGTAACTGTCGACTTGAACGGCACATCGGTTTTTTCTGTTACCGGCAAGGCGTCCATGTCGGCACGGAGTGCGATAGTGGGTCCTGATTTGCCACCTTTTAACAGCCCAACGACACCGGTATGAGCAACGCCTGTCGCCACTTCCATCCCCAATGACCGTAAGTGTTTTTCCACCATTTTGGCAGTTTCAAACTCCCGGTTACTGAGCTCTGGATTCGCATGGATATGACGGCGCCACTCAATGACTTGCTGCTCTAAGTCATTGCTGATAGTCACTGGCGACTGCTGCACCATTGCCTGAGCCGGCAGAGTAAATGCTTCCAAAGTGGCGCTACTGGCCAACAATAAACTGATAGCAAGCTTTTTCATAATGTTCTCCTTTTGTTCCTGACAGGAACCTCCGTATGGATACGGATTGTTGTTCTGGTACTGGTTAATATCCTGCGCTAAAATCGCCGCTATGACAACCGATGAAATTTACATGCAGCGAGCACTAGAGCTTGCCGAAAAAGCGCAACAAGCGGACGAAGTGCCGGTTGGTGCGGTGCTAGTGCTAAACGACGAGATTATTGGCGAAGGCTATAATCAGGTTATTAGCCTATCGGACCCGTCCGCCCATGCAGAAGCACAAGCGATTCGTGCAGCGGGACAGTCTATTGATAATTATCGGTTAGTCGACTCCACTCTATACGTTACGTTAGAGCCTTGTGCGATGTGCGCCGGGCTTATTACTCACGCCCGGGTTAAGCGCTTAGTGTTTGGCGCCAGCGACCCCCGAACCGGGGCTACCGGCACGGCTATTGAAGTGCTCAACCATGCGTCGATGAATCACAAAGTAGAGATTGAAAGCGGCGTTTTGGCGGACGAATGTGGTGACATTTTGCGGCGTTTTTTCCGGGCACGCCGCAAGTCAGCCGCCAAACCCTCTAATCCATAAATTACATTAACAGCCCGGTTGCCGCATAAGCCAGAGTCGCGCCAACACCTGCAATTAAAGCGTACGGCAATTGTGTTCTGACGTGATCAATATGCTCAACGCCTGAGGCCATAGAGGCAATAATGGTGGTATCCGATATCGGCGATGCATGGTCGCCGAAAATACCTCCCGAAATAGCGGCGGCAATAAACGGCGCGGGTGGCAAACCAAGTGTCATTGCCAAAGGAATAGCCAGCGGCAACATTATGGCAAAAGTGCCCCAGCTTGAGCCTATGGAAAAGCCGGTAATTGCCGACAGTACAAAAATAAGCGGTAACAGCATCCATAGCGACACCGAACCGTCCAGGACAGACGCCAGGAACTCACCTGTACCCAAGTCGCGTGTCAGTCCACCAAGCGCTATCGACAACCACAAAATGACAGCCAACGGCAAAATATTCCAGGCACCTTTTAGTATGTACTCGACGATATCTTTAATGGTCACCGACTGCGTCAGCAAGGTACCGATACTTGCAATGCCCAATGCTATGTATATGGCGATAAAGACACTCAGCGTACCGTCACCTTCGACCAAGACCCCGTTCCCGGTGATAAGCAACATAACTGGCACCATAACGACTAAGGAAATGAGGCTGGTCAGCACAACCGCCGTGCCTTTGCCGAAAGTCGCTGTTTCGTCAGGGCCGTCTCCCCAGGGGTTTTTAGAGACTTGATCGGGTACGGCATTTTTCTCAAACGCTTTCATAGGACCAATATTCCAGTCGAATAAGGCCACGAACAACGCCAGCAAAACGGCAAATATGGCGTAGAAATTAAAAGCAATAGATTGAATAAACACCATGAGTGGCTGATCAACGCCCTGCTTTGAAATAAGCGTTAAGTTAAATGCTCCCCAGGCGTTCAGCGGAATAAGAATACAAATGGCTGCGCAGGTTGAGTCGACAATGTAGGCAAGTTTTTCACGAGAAATGCCCAGTCGATCATAAATAGGCCGCGAGGTAGTGCCTGAAATCATGATAGTCACGTTGGATTCAATAAAAACAATGACACCGAGAAACCAGGTCATAAAACGCGCTCGGCGCTTACTTTCTATCCACTGCTTACGCTCGAGCTTCAATACGAATTGCTTAAAAGTCCCACCTTTTTCCAGTACACCAAATAGTGCGCCAATACCCAGCGTGAAAAACCACACCAGCATGTTGCCCGGGTCAATAAGTGTTTCCCAGGTACTGTCGAGCGTGCCATAAGCAATATTTGACGGAGCAGGCCAGAACAGTAGAACATTCGCCAGAATAATGCCGCCAATAAGGGCTAACAAAACTTTTCGGGTAATAATGGCAAAGACAATTGCCAGCAGGGAAGGTAAAAGGCTCGTCCAGCTCAGTTCCATGTGGGTACGTTAGGTTGTGTTTGATATAGGGAGGTTAAAATAATAAACCGCCGCGGGCAATACCAACGGCGGTTTATTCGGAGGTGTTAAACCTGTTTAGAACTTATATTCAACACCTAAACGGACAGACCATAGTGACGGCGCGCCGGCACGAGCTTGTACGTTACTCACATCGCGGAATGAGTTGTACTGGTATTGACCAGCATCATTGATCTCAACGTCAGCAATAGTGACTGCTCGTGGGAAGCTTGCTTCATAAAGCACACCCCAGTCGTCGTTAATCATGTTGCCTAAGTTTTCAATCACGAAGAATGCTGAGGCTTTATGTCCTTCCATGAAGCCAGGCAGTTCTTGCTCTAAGCGCAAGTCAACTTTCGTCCACCATTTACTGTTGAACTCGTTGCGTGGCGCAATACCGCCAGCGTACTTGTTCAAGCCAGACTCTTCTAAGAACTCAAAGAAGTCAGCAGTCGCAAACGGCGTACCGTCGTCTGAACCAACAGCGAAGTTCGGATCATCGATACCGGTAGGAACATACAGCAAGCTACGTCCCTGATAAGCGACATCGCCAAACGCACCATCTGTCATGGTATAAGAGAATGGGCGGCCTTTATTGCGAGTTGCAAATAAAGTAACTGTCGTGTCGTAACCATCAAAGAACTCTTTAGTGTAGTTGGCTTTGAATGTAAAACGATGCGGAATCTCGTAGTTTGACGTTGCCACACCTGGGTTCTGAGCGTTTGCTGTTGCCAGGTTAGTGTAGTTCGAGAACGACACTGAGCTAGTCATCGGGTTAACGTCTTCAGCTTTGTTATAAGCGTAACCTAATGTCCAGTCTAGACCGAAGTCATGTGACTTGTTTAACGCCAAAGACAACGTAGTTTGAGAGCCTGAGTCGCCATCCACATTGGTCAGCATAAAGTCGTCGCCTTGATCACGACCATCAGTTGACATTTCATTGAAAATTGGACGGCCATCTGGCGCTGTATCAACTTGTTCCAGACCTAGGTTATAAATAACAGCTGCATCTTTCTTATCCGTATATAGGAAGTCTGCCATTAAGATATAATCATCAGGCAGTGTGAAAGTTGCACCTAAAGCGTATTTCCACTCTTTAGGAAGTTCGAAATCAGGATCCATTGTATTAATTGGTCCCTGACCGCCAGCATTGGCAACCTCATCAAACATTCCCTGAGGAATATCGTAAATAGGGTTTCCTTCACCAGTATGTGGCACATCAAACAATGACTGTCCTGAGAAGTCGCGGAAGGCCTGATACTGAGTCACACCGTTATTCGAGTAGTTGTTAGAAATCCAAACGTTTGGATTACCACCTGAGTACAGCCCAATACCACCGCGTACTTCAATATTCGGGTTCACGAACCAGTTAAAACCAAAACGAGGCTGAAGCAAGTCTTGATCACCCATGTTTTGCTGGTTTGAGAAACCATAAAGCTCTTCATTTAACGGGTTGTAAGTTGGGTAGTCATCACTTGTGTACCAGTCATAACGCAAACCGTAAGTGAACGTGATATCCATTGGCGCATAATAGTACTCGTCCTGGACATAAGCCGTATTCACCGCGTATGCAAACTCAGCAGCCGCATCCTGTGGATTATTAGTACCTGCCGCACTTTCATAAATTGCTGTGCCAGGTGTTCCTGCTTCAAAATCATCGATAGAAGCAAAGCGATATTCACCTTCTGCTTCCTGCACGAACAAGTTGAAAACGTCGTACTCTTCACGCTCGATACCAGCAGAAATAACATGGTCACCTAGCAAGTACGTACCTTTCATTTTAAAGAACGTGGTATCGTACTTAAGTTTATTGGCGTGGCGAGAGTCGTCTGCGCCTAAATAAACCGTTGCATCGTTCACACTAATTTGTACTTCACCAAAGTCGGTTCCGCCAAGAGGATTAACTCGTGCATCAAGCTCTGAGTAACCAACACGTACTTCACTTGAGAAGTTATCACTCCAGTCTGAATATAACTCACCGACATAGGAGGTAAACTTAGAACCACGCTCGTAGAAGTGATTAGAAAACTCAAGCTCATCTGAATCACCATCAGATTCAGCGATAGAGTAACCATCGTTATAGTTGTAAGTTAGTGAAGCACGGTGTGCGTCACTTATGTACCAATCTAACTTGGCCAGGAACTTTTCGTCTTCAACAGGCAGGCTAGACGGGAAGCCACCTGGATTATAGCCATAGATATCTTGAGCAATAGTCGCAATTCTCTCAACATCTGCAGTAGTAACTCCCGCCACCTCGGTAGCAGCGCCAGAGCCCTCTGCTCCGCGATCAAAAGTGTCTGAACCTTCGAGCTTTTCATAAGAGGTAAAGAAAAACAGTTTGTCTTCTAAAATTGCGCCACCAAGGTTGAAGCCATAACGCTTTTCACTGAAGTCACCAACGTTAATTTTGTCGCCTTCTAACTCGTCGCCCTGCAAAGAGTCATTCGTATAGTCATAGAACACACCGCCAAACATTTCGTTGTCACCAGACTTAGTTACAGCGTTAATGTTACAAGCAGTGAAACCGCCGTACTGAACATCGAATGGCGCAAATTCAACAGCGACTTGTTCAATCGCGTCATAAGAAAACGGCATACGTTCGGTCGGATAACCACTGCTGTTCAGACCGAAGTTATCATTCATGCGAACGCCATCAACAGTCAAACTGTTGAAGCGCGGATTAGCACCACCACACTGAATATCTCCAGCGTTGGTTTCATTAATATAGATACGTGGGTCAATGCGAACGACATCTTTTAAATCACGATTTGCTGAAGGTGCATTTTCTAAGTCTTGCAAGTTAAAGTTCGCTGCCGGACTGTTGCTACCGTATAGCGCGTTACTGGTCATAGAGCCTGTCACACTCAGGGTTTCCATGACTTCTTGTTCTAAACGCACATTCACATTCTGTGAGTCACCCAGGGTAAGGTAAACATCTTCAACAACTTGGTTTCTACCTTCAGGACCTTCTACAACAATAGTGTATGGACCGCCTACTGGCATACCACGTGATGAAAACGTTCCTTGTTCATTCGAGCGCAGCGTTTTCACACTGCCGGTACGTTCGTCACGAATTTGGACGGTAGCACCAGACACCATTTGCCCAGATTCCGTTGTGACCACACCACGGATGCTGGATGATGTTTCCTGAGCAATAGCAGCACCGCTAAGGCCCATAGCAATAGCAGCCGCAAGAGCTGTACGCTTGAAAGTAGAGTTAAACATAGTTTCGTTCTTCCCAGTTTTGTTTTGGTTTTTAGCACAAATAAGGGTATAGCTCATTTGTGACATTTGTGTGAAATTTATCCAAAAAAAAGCCCCGCAACGAGTTGCGAGGCTGTTTAATTTAGAAGGTGTAACGAACACCTAATTTGGCACTCCAGGAGGAGCTCATGTCGACAGTACTGTAGTTATTCGGATAGTAGCCTCTATAAACAGGGTCAATTTGATACTGACCTTCGTCATTAACGCCACCCAAGTCATACAAGTTAACCTGCGGATACTGAAGACGGCGCTCGATGCCCCAATCATCGTTCAGCAAGTTAGCAAAGTTGTCGATGGTTAAGTATAAGATTCCTTTGTGACCATCCATAAACCCTGGAATTTCTTGCTGAATGCTTAGATCCAAGTCGGTAACCCAAGGCTGGTTGTGAGTGTTTCTGTCAAGTATATAACCTTCACCGCCGTAAGAGATGCCCGCATTATCTAGCAGCATTTGCATTTCTTCCCAGCTAATTGAGTTTTCCCAGTCTACGTTAGGATCATCGGCACCTGACGGGATGTACGGCAGGTAAGCTGATTGACTGAAGAACTCTGGCGTATCCCCAAAGTCGCCATCTTGATACATGCCGATAGCATAGCTAAACGGACGACCTGAACGGCGTTCAAAGAACAGGTTAAAACGGGTTTCATAGTCCGCGAAGAACTCTTTCTTATAGCCCAAAGTAATTTTTAAGCTGTGTTCAGTTTCAAAGTTACCCGTTGCTGAAAATGCTTGGTTACGGTTTTTAGCAACATAGTGCTTATAGTTACTTGCTGCCTGTGAAGAAGAACCAGCGCCATTATCTTCAACATCTTGGTAAGTATAACTTGCTGTAAAGCTTACCCCGTTATTCCATTGTTTTGCTAAAGACTGCGAGAAAATGTAAGCGCGACCGTCTTCCGGTGCATTTCTTAACATGATATCTGAGTTTTGAGAGCGATCCCCCTCATAACGAGACTCATGAATAATACGTTCACCGTCAGCCATTACTTCGGCTTCTACTATCGCAGTATTATACCAAACAGGCTGGTCTTTCATGCGTTTGTACATCAATGACGTAGTCGCATTAAACATATCACCTAAGTAAGGAATATCCAGCTCGTAGTCTAGAGCCAGTTGAGCTCGCCAGTCATTCGGTAACTCGAAGTTTGGATCCGTATAGTTGGTACTACCGTCACCTTGCTGCATCGCGTCCTGAATTTCTTGTGGTACACCATCGAAACTTGTAACGGTGTTGTTCGAATAATAATCCACAACTGCGCTTCTCGGCGCTTGTACAAGTGTTACACCGTCTTTTGTGAATGGGTTGGTGTACCAAACGTTAGGAACACCGCCGTAGAAACGGCCAATACCGCCACGAACCACTAAACTGCTGTCGGTATAATACTTAAAGCTGATACGCGGAAGGAAGATATCCAAACCGTCCAAGTTTTCCTGGTTGGTCATGCCATCATACGCTTCCTGGAAGTTTTCGTTTAATGTTGGCTTGTCGTCAGAACTTAAACGCTCGTAACGCAAACCAGCATTAATCTCCAAGTTTGGCGTTGCATAGAACGTATCACCAACATATAGCGCTAACGTAGTTCTATCAACTTCATAGGCCGCGTCTTCCGGATTGTTGGTATAAGCATTCTGGTAGCTGAAGTCCCAGTTGCCATTATAGTTGCCAACAATACCGTTTTCGAAACCATAGAAGTTATCAAACTCCCACGACCCTAAAGCATTAGGAACAAATTTGTTGTAAAGGCTTAACTGCTCAACTTGGGTACCAAAAACAATTTCATGCTCACCCATTAAGTAAGTTGCATCGAAATTGAAGGTCAAATTGTCATTCTTAGCAACGTTGCTGTGGCGGTATTCGTCGGTACCAAACGCAAAGCTAGGCCCGTTGAAGAACATGTCTACTTGAACCGAACCAATGTCTGAGTTAGTTAAAGAGTTAGCTTCCACATCTTTGTAGGTGATACCCATTTCAGTAATGAAATTTGAAGACCAGTCACTGTATAAACGAGCGCTGATGTTGTTCATGCGCGTATGGTATGTGTATCGGCGCGAAGCCAACTGAACAAAATCTCCACCGGTAGAGAAGTTACGCTCATCGGAGTTATCCTGCCACTGGTAGGTCACATCTAGACGGTGAGCTTGGTTAATATTCCAACTTAGCTTAGTTAACCACTTACGATCTTTACTCTCTGGGTCCCCACCTAGAGAATCCTGAATACCATAACGCTCGTCTAATATACGAAGAAATTCATTATAGTCTGCTTCAGAAACGTAGAACTCGTTAGTAGCGCCGCTGCCTTCAAAGCCGTAGTCTAAATCGATTTCACGGCTCCATTCTTCATAACTGGTGAAGAAAAATAACTCATCTTTAATAATAGGGCCGCCGAAAGACAGGCCAAAAGTCGACATTGACTGATTAGGCTCAATGTCTTCATTACGGTATGTACGATAGCCGTTTTCGTCCAGGTCACCATAATTCTCTCGAACCGCCTGTACGTCACCTTTTAAGTCGGCGTCAGAAAACTCGTAAAATAACTCGCCTTCGAACTCGTTAGTACCTGACTTAGTTACCGCGTTAATAGTACCGCCTGAGAAGTCGCCTTTTTTCACAGAAAACGGCGCGGCATCCACTGATATTTGCTCAATAGCACTTAACGATACGGGAGGCTGTTCAGTTGGGTAGCCACCATAATTCAGACCAAAGTCATCATTCTGGCCAATACCATCAACCGTGACGCTGTTCATGCGTGGGTCACCGCCAGCAATAGTCATTTCACCTGAGCCGTTGATGGTTACTAGCGGGTTAATGCGAGCGACGTCTTTCAGATCACGATTGAAGCTTGGCATATTATCAATGGTATCTTCACCAAAGCTGCTGCTCGCACCACCGCTTTCCATCATGATAGCCGAGCCGCTAACAACTAAGCGCTCCATGTCTGCTGACTCTAACTGACGGCTAACACGGAATGTGTCTCCAAGATCAAGGTAAACGCCTTCTAAAACCGCGTCGCGGTATTTATCGGAATCAAGGATAACTTGATAAGGACCGCCAACACGCAGACCTTTAGCGGAGAAAACACCGTCTTCGTTAGTTGTAAACTCATTAACCGTTCCTGTTGGTTGGTGAATGATGACAACTTTTGTATTTGCAGCCGGGTTACCCTGAGGGCCAGTAATAACACCGCGCATAGATGATGATGTTTCCTGAGCGAAAGCACTTGTCGAAAGTCCTACAGCTAAAGCAACAGCTGCAGAAATTCGACTCACCTTGGAGTTTAATTTCATGAGTGATTTCCTAGTTTTTTAGCAACGATTAAAAATAAAGACTGAAAAGGACGAAATGTTATAAAGAAGAAAGATGACAACTTGATGAAAGTTTTAGAAGTGAAACGATTATTTTTAAAACACCAGTAAGACGTTCGTTTATTATTCGATGATGCCCCACGGCATAACAGCTGATTCATCACAGGAAAGCTCATGACTTGATAAGCCTCGAGACTGTGGTTGGTGGTCGGAGCTGTTGGGTATGCCGTTTGATTCATTACGCTTCTAAGACATTTATGTGTCAGATATGTGACATATTTTAATCAAAATATTCGCCCTTGCCTAGCGCTTTGGGAACCTTTATTCTTCTTAATTGTCTTAGGCGTTTCTCAAACAGGCATTCCCATGGGCTTTATGCGGTTTTCAATATACTCAACATTTGTACTTTTTATGATCACTTCTCTTTCTGCGTTTGCAGGTTCTGGCAAAAGCGAACCTGAGACGGTTCGTATTGCAACCTTTAATGTCAGTATGGACGCGTCTAATTATTTGCCGGAAAATGAACTTCCAATGCTGAAGAACTCTCCTCTTCCCGGTGTTCTGGAGCAAAACCATGAGCAAATTCGTGGTATTGCAGAAATACTTCAACGCGTACGTCCCGATGTGGTCCTGCTGAACGAGTTTGACTACGTTGATAAAGCCGTAGGTATTGATGTTTTCCGCAGTGATTATTTAGAAGTTTCACAAAACGGTCAGGCAACTATTGACTACCCTTATGCCTACACTGCTCCTGTTAACACTGGTGTGCCTTCACCTTTCGATTTAAACCGCGATGGCAAAGCCAGTGGCTCTGGTGACGATGCCTGGGCTTTTGGTTGGTACCCTGGTCAATACGGGATGGTTATTTTGTCAAAATACCCTCTGATAGCTGAGGACGCGCGTACCTTCCAGCATTTCCTATGGAAAGATATGCCGGGCCGCCACATTCCTTATGTACATGACTCAGACAAGCAGCCAACGTCTGAGCCCTGGTTCTCTGAAGACGCTATGGCTCAGTATCCGTTGAGCTCGAAATCTCACTGGGATGTGCCGGTAAACATTGGGGACCGTGTTATTCACCTATTAGCGGCGCACCCGGTACCGCCTGTCTTTGACGGTCCTGAGAACCGTAACGGAATGCGCAACTACGATGAAATACGTTTGTTTGCTGATTATTTAACACCTGGTCGCGATAACTATCTTTATGACGATAACGGAGTTCGTGGCGGGTTAGGTGAAGACGCTAGCTTTGTAATTCTGGGAGACATGAACGCACAAGCCGGCGCAGGTGGTGTCGACGGCGCTATTGAGCAGCTCCTTGAACACCCTCGGGTCAATGACGTTAAACCACAAAGCCAGGGTGGTAAGCTGCACTCTCCGGATATTGAGGGTTCTCAATTTCACACAGCGGCTTGGCGCAAACGTGTTGACTATGCCCTACCGTCTGATGACTTAGTGGTCAAAAATGCAGGTGTTTTCTGGCCCGTTGACAATGAGCCTGGTGCCGACATGATGCAAAAGCGCGAAGCTTCTTCTGACCACCGCTTGGTGTGGATAGATATTGTGAAGTAAACGCCCTTTACGCCCACTTAATGGGCTGTCGTCCGTGTTGCTGCAGATAATCGTTGGCTTTTTTGAAATGGTTAGCGTCAAAAAAGCCGCGATGCGCAGATAAGGGCGATGGGTGTGGCGCGGTCAGAATGTAATGCTTAGTGCCATCAATCAGCGGGATCTTTTTCTGAGCATGCGACCCCCATAATAAAAACACGACATGCTCTGTCGCTTCCGACACTTTTTTGATAACGGTATCGGTGAAGGTTTCCCACCCCCAGCTTGCGTGACTGTGCGCTTTCCCCTGCTCAACCGTAAGTACCGTATTCAATAGGAGCACGCCTTGCTGAGCCCATTCGGTCAAGTCTCCATGTTGAGGGAGTACGGTGCCTGGGTAATCCAGAGCAATTGCTTTAAACATATTGCGCAGAGACGGCGGGAACTTCACGCCTTCTTTAACAGAAAAACTCAGCCCATGCGCCTGCCCTGGCCCGTGATAAGGGTCCTGCCCCAAAATAACCACCTTCACCTGCTCGGGTTCAGTCAGCTTTAACGCATTAAACACCTCTTCCTTAGGTGGGTAAACGACCGTCTGCTGACGCGCTTGCTCAACACGCTGCCACAGTTCTTTGAAGTACGGCTTTTGCTTTTCTTCGGCTAAAAGACTACTCCAGGGCATGATCTTATTCCTCTATTTAATGTCGTGCTGGATCCAACGTGCTTTGCTCTTGTCAGGCTACAATTCCTGATAACTCAACTGCTTTACGCCAACTTCGCTTAACAATTTAGCCAGTGGCCCTGAAAAATGCTCGGGAGTTTTTTGCTCTAGCCTCACAGCCATAACATTTTGTTTGTCGCTCAACCAACGGATAGTAAACAATGTTGAACTGACATCCCCAACATAAGTACAGGAGTCAGGAAACTGAGGTAGTAGCAATTCAAACCCAACCCGGTTGTCGATATGCACCAATTCCGGATGTTTCTTTTTAAAATGTTCAATGTAATTTGACCGCGGATGAGCTTTTAGCGCAATACGGTTTTTCTCAGTTTTGCGACTGAAAATATCCACCATTCTGTCGAGGTGTTCATTCACGTCTTTATAGAAAGAATCACCCGTTAATATAATAACGTAATCGACATTCTTTAACGGCTCTATGTCAATATCCGCCAGCGCCAGCAGGTTCTTATTAAACTCATCGAACTCGGGCAGTTTAAACGCCGCTTTTGAAATAGGCTCAACTTTCTTGTTCCGCAAAACCGGGTGTATCAGTTCAGGGAAGGTTGCGTGAATGGTCGATATCCACTTAGACGCACCTATCATCTGCGGACTGCTCCACCACATACCGTAAGCCAGCTTCTTCAATAAAGGGTCGACGTAGTTATGCACAAAGCTGTGCATGTGCCGGTGCCCCAAATAGGTTTGGGTTCCTTCATCCAGATAATGGCCTTCGGCACTGTTTTTCCCGCGGGTCGCCAGGTGCATAGTGTACTGAAACTCAACGCTTCGGTCAGAGCCGGTATAAACCCGCGACGGCGGCATTTCTGCAACCAGATCGGTCAGCCTTTTTAGTCGTGCTTTACGCTTACTAAGCTTACTTTTTATATGCGCATCGCTAAAGCTAATAACGGTTTCAAAAATAGAACTGTTTTCCAGCGCCTGGGTAAATAGCAGACGATTACTCTCAAGGTAGTAGTCAATAACCGCAACATTAATGTCATCTTTATGACCCAACGCCGTGGTTACGCTGAACAACAGGTGCAGCGGCGATGAAATAAAATAGTAATTAACTTGTTTCACGTTTTTCCCAGTCAACAAAAACTTTTTGCTTAGGTATGTCCCAGAATTCATCCGAGCGTAGGGTACTTATAAAGCCCTCCGCACTATTACCATCACCAAACTCCGAAGAAGGATCAAAGCGTTTGCTTTTAAAGGTTTTTATGGCCTCTAAAATAGCTGGCGTTTGTTCGTCTACGTTTAAAATGGACTCCGCTCTAGCCCGGCTTTGCTGTCTGCTACCCAGATTAATGGTAGGTATGCCGTAAAACGGCGCTTCGCGAACACCCGCACTTGAATTACCGATGATCATATTGGCGTTTTTCAGCAGAACCAGGAAGTACTCAAAACGAATACTGGGGTAAATGCGAAAACGCGGATGGTTCTCGCAGCGTTTTAACTCCGCCAGAATGGTGTCGGTTCCGTGGTCGTTATTGGGGTACACCACCACGAAATTCTCATCACTTTCCAGCATGGCATCAACGGTCGACTTAATATTCGACTCCAGCGACTCGAGCTCGGTGGTCACCGGATGGTACATAAACACCGAGTAGTCTTTAAACACAATATCGTACTTTTCTTTGACTGTATCCAGCGAAGGTAGGTTAGGCGAGTTCATGACATCAAGGTCCGGTGAGCCGATGGTGAAAATGGACGATTTAGCCTCTCCCAGCTGCACCAAACGCTCCTGAGCTTCGCTATTGGACACAAAGTGCGTGTGTGCCATTTTGGATATGGAATGACGGATAAGTTCGTCGATTGTACCCGACACCTCGCCGCCCTCAATATGAGCCACCAGAATGTTGTTCAAGCTGCCCACAATGGCGCCGGCCATGGCCTCTACCCGGTCGCCGTGAACCACAATTACGTCCGGGGTATTCTCATGAATGTAGTCCGACAAACCCGTTATGGTCTTCGCCAGAACTACGTCCATGGTGTCATTTTTGCTCTGATTAATGTACTTATAACTTGAAGCTATTTTAAGGCGCTCGACTTCTATTGAGGTCATACCGTAGCGGGACATCATGTGCATGCCGGTAATAAACAGCTGAACTTCAAATTCGTCCGCTTTATCGGTGACTTCAATTAAACTTTTCAGTTTGCCAAAGTCGGCACGGGTACCGGTGACGAAAAGCATCTTTTTTTTCATTACTGAACATCCTCGGAGCGGAGCTGGACATCATTTTCTATATCTCGTGCAGCAGTTTTACCCATTAACTTTTCATAGTCGTCTGCCAGAAATTGACCTGTTCCCGGACGCTTAACCCATAAATTATCCTGGCTAAAAGTTTCACCTTGTTTAATAGGTTTAATCGTCACAACACTAGCGTACGCGAAATCTATGGTCACCTGCTCCTCAGCTACTGCACCTTTCTGGCCACCGCGCATTGCTTTCATTCGCTTGGACTCCTGAATAAGCGTGCGGCACTCCTCGGTGTCCATAGAGCAGTTAATGTCCGGCCCGGTGCGCTGTTTGTGGTCAGTAAAGTGACGTTCAAGAATAGAGGCACCCACCGCTACGGCGCCCAGGCAGGCCAGGTTATCAATACTGTGGTCTGACAGTCCGACAACAGCATCGTCAAAAGCGTCCTGTAGCTGATTCATTGCGCCTAGCCGGATCAGATGATCGGGTGTTGGATACACGTTAGTGCAGTGCAATAACGCATATTGCACTCCATGCTTACGGAAAATATCTACCGCTTTGGCAATAGACGGAATGTCGTTCATGCCGGTGCTAAGAATAATGGGCTTTTTATAAGATGCCACAAGCTCCAGCAACGGGTAGTTGTTACATTCACCTGAGCCAATTTTATAGGCTTCAACACCCATACGCTCTAAACGCTCTGCGGCCGCGCGTGAAAATGGTGTACTGATGAATATGGCGCCTTTGCTCTCTACGTATTCTTTCAGCTTGGTTTCGTCTTCTTCATTCAACGCGCAACGCTCCATAATTTCGTAGATAGACACATCGGCATTCCCCGGAATGACTTTCTTTGCATCGGCGCTCATTTCATCTTCAACTACGTGAGTTTGGTGCTTAATAATCTCCGCTCCCGCAGAGACCGCCGCGTCGACCATTTCATAAGCCGTTTCAAGGCTCCCTTCATGGTTAATGCCTATTTCAGCCACCACAACCGGGTCATGGTCGTAGCCAATTTCGCGCGATCCAATTTTTATTACTGGATGTTTTTTCGGGGGGTTAGCCATATTGCATTCTCTCCATAATCTGTTCGGCAAGTTGCAGGTCACTTGCTCTGTCAATGTCGACAGACGCCTCTTCGCTCATAATGTAAGGGTAGACATTTTGCCGCGGAATACCGCCGCCGGCTTCGAAGGCTGCTGTACTAAATATATAAATGGCACCGTTGGGATGTACGGTACGGGGAAGATCCTGACGACGCATGTAAGGTGCGTCCAGGCTTAAAAGTCCGGATAATGAACCGTCTGAGTTCAGTTTATAAGCTTTTGCAGCAGAATGCGCCGGTTCAATAACACTTAAAACGCAGTTGGCGTCGCTATTTGCATAAATACGGTAAGCCTCGTCAATATGCTGTGCGGATCTTAACGGCGACGTGGGTTGCAGCAACGTTACGCTGGTAACGTTAAGTGGCTGCTTTTTTAAGTAATTAATGGCGTGTGCAATAACCGGTTCGCTGCTGGTGTCGTCCTGTGCCAGCTCTGCCGGCCGCGGAATAACCTGAACTCCGGCCTGTTGACTGACCTTAGCAATGGCCTGGTCTTCTGTCGACACATAAACAGCATCAACCGACGCAGCCTTTTGTGCGGCCAGTATGGTCCAGACAATAAGCGGCTTGCCGTTCAGTAACGCGATATTTTTCCCGGGCAGCCCTTTCGAGCCACCGCGGGCGGTTATCAATGCAACATTCATTCGTTTTGTTGACCTGACGACTTACAAATATCTCATAGTTTATCACGTTCTACCGTGACTTAGTCTACCAGAGTTATTCGTCCCGGTATTTCTCAAACCAATGTAAGATATAAGCAACTTTATTCATCAAGTTGCTTGGTCTTGCATAAATGCCATGACCTGAGTCCTGAATGCGCACCATAGCAGTGTCGACGCCTTTCAATTTCAAGGCCTGATAATATTGCTCGGTTTCCGACATGGGCGTTCTGTAGTCATTCTCACCGGTTAATAGCATCGTTGGCGTTGTCACGTTACCCACGTAACTAATTGGCGAGCGCTCCATGTAATGTTCCATATTATCCCATGGTAGGCCCGGGAACCAGTACTGGTAGAAGAAGTTATACATGTCTGCAGTCAGTACGAAGCTGTACCAGTTAATGACCGGTTTAGCCACAACAGCGGCTTTAAAGCGGTCAGTGTGACCCACTATCCAGGCTGTTAGTACGCCGCCGCCACTACCGCCTGTGACAAACAACTCGTCTTCGTCAATAAAGCCTTTCTCAATAACTGCGTCAACGCCGTCCATAAGGTCGTTATAGTCATCGCTTGGATAGTTATGATGAATTTCATTGGCGAAATCAGCACCATAGCTAGTACTGCCACGAGGGTTGGTATACAGCACGACATAACCGGCCGCAGCAAATAACTGAATTTCTGCCGCAAAACGAGGACCATAATTAGTATGTGGACCGCCATGAATTTCCAGCATCAACGGGTAGTCTTTGTCTTTGTCGAAGTTCGGTGGGTAGGCAATCCAGCCTTGCAACTCTCTGCCATCCACGCTCGATTTGTAGCGTATTTCTTCTACTTTCGCGAGCTGCTTATGTCCCAGCGCATCTTCATTTAAGCGAGTGACTTGCTGTACGTTACCGTCTTGCCATAATGCCAGCTCTGCCGGGCGCATTGGGTTTGAAATGGTAAAAGCAATTTTGTCCCCTTTTGCAACACTGAAGTCGCCTCCACCATAGGGTCGGCTGTAAGAAAGGCCACCCACGCGGTCAGTTAAGTGCGTGTGCTCGCCGTTTAAGTCCGTTCGTGCCAGTTGCCCAATTCCGTTGTCGTCATAAGTGAAATAGATGCCACGGCTGTCAGAGTCCCACGCGAAACCGGTAACGCTACGATCTAAGTCCGGCGTTAGCACTTCAATATCAGTGCCATCGGTATTCATGACGTAGAGCTTAGTAATCTGATAGCTCATTTTTTCATCGTCATAACCGATATACGCAATTTTATCGCCGTTTGGTGACACTTTAGGTGAACTGTCTGGTCCATTTCTGTCAGTAATTGGCGATACCTCTTTGCTAGCAACAGTTAGCTGATAAATTTCACTATTTACAGGGTTAAGGAATGCGTCGTCTCGACGATTAGCCGAAAAGAAAATATGCTTTCCGTCAGCCGACCAGGCCAAATTACCGCCATGGTTGAATTCGTCTTCGGTTAATTGACGGGGCGAGCCTCCAGTAGCGGGAATAACATAAATTTGTTGATATCCGTCTTCTGCATAGCCGCCACCGTCATAGCGGTAATTGCCTTTATCAATATATTTTGGAGGTGTTGTCCAGTTGGCCCCTTCGGGTTTTCCTGGCAAGCTTACGGGTGCAGGCTCAGGTTTTGGCGTAAACATTGAAAACGCGATTTGGCTACCATCGGGCGACCAACTCAGGCCTGACGGCGCTTTCGTTAATTGAGTAATGGCTGCGCTTTCGCCAGAGTCCACCCAATAGATATGAATTTGCGGGCTTCCGGTTTCCGTTGAAACATAAGCTAACCGCTTACCATCTGGCGACCACACTGGCTGGCTCTCACTGCCTTGCTCGCCGGTTAACGGGCGTATATCTCCGTCCGGTAGTACGCTCCATAAGCGCCCAACTTTGCGGTCGTTTTGTATGTCCATAGACTGGCGGACAAATACGCTCCACTCACCACTTGGGTGAATTGTCGGTGACGATGCATACTCTAGAGTGAAAACGTCTTCTAATTCTAACTTTTCTTGGGCTATTGAGGCACTTGATACTGCCAGCGCCGCTGCCGCTATTACCCATTTTTTCATTGTTGTTCTCCTCAGACATCACACCTGACGTAAATAACGTCATATATGGTCCCCTCCCGTTTTTGCAACGTGAGCCTGTGGTAAATGTCGGGGCGCTCGCATATATACGGCCTGTTTATGGTGCGCTTTGCGCACCTGGCCTGGATGAACTCCGCACGGCAACTGGCTTATCAGGCTAACGTACTGAGTGTACTGACGCTATCCAGTCTCAGTTGCCGTCGGTTTACCCTATTTTACCATCCTGCTTACGTTTGCAACTCCCGGAAGGAATGAACCTTCGCTTTGCTCTTTTACTGAACGCTGTTGCTGTTAAGCAGCAGTCATTCGGTAATCTTCTTTATTCTTTAACATCGCCCAGATTATCCGGGCGTGCTTATTGGCCAGTGCCACTGCCGCAACGTTGTTGCCCCGGCGTTTAGCGACATCCTGTGCCCAGAGGCTCAGTCTGTCCTGCCGTTTTTGCGCTACTCGCAGCGCTGAGCGGGCTCCGTGCACCAGCAGTGTCCTCAGCTTGGTATTGCCTTTTTTGGTAATACCACCTAAACGGTCTTTGCCGCCGCTGCTGTTTTGCCGTGGTACCAGCCCCAGATATTCCGACAGGTTACGGCCGCGCTTAAATTCATTCACATCGCCTATCAGAGCCAACAACGATGTTGCTGTTATCGGGCCGATGCCCGGTATCGTCATCAGCCTGCGGCTGTCTTCGTTGTTATCAGCCTGTGCCGCTAAGCGCTTATCCAGTGCTTTAACCTCTTCGTCCACCGTGCGAAGCATTTGATACAGGCGGTTGATTAAGTCCCGGGACTGAAGCGTCAGCGCATTGCTGTCCTCTTCCAGTATCTCCGGTACTCTCTGTAGTATGGTACTCACCCGCTTGGGTAAAATAATGCCGTATTCGGCCAGCTGGCCTCTTAGCCGGTTCGAGAACTGCGTTCTCGTCTGCACGAAGCCTTCCCGTTGATTCACCATCAGAGCTAAATCCTGCTGCTCAATACTTTTCAGCCTGACCGTCTGACGATTAGGCCGTGATGCCGCCTCGGCTATCGCCCGGGCGTCATTTGCATCGTTCTTCTCACCCTGCAAATACGCTTTGACGAAGCGTGGTGGCAGCGCCACCGTTTTATAACCCAGTTTTTCACATTCGCGGCGCCAGTAATGACTCATGCCGCAGGACTCAACCGCCACTTCACAGTCATCTGTACGTTTCAATGTTGCCAGCTTCGCTAACACCTTGTTGCTGCGCAGCTTTTTATTAAACACTTCCTGCTCATTTTCATCCAGCGCCAAAACCTG
>NZ_FNCB01000025.1 GCF_900100855.1 Idiomarina zobellii | reverse complement strand
GTGCAGTTTTATCCTGTCCACCTCACGCAAAGCTGGTTAGCAACAAGGTGAAATTATGTAACTAAACAACTTGCGTAATGTGAGGTGTCCATATATGTATTCACGGGCGTCCTCCGAAACAGAACCCGATCCCCAAAGCATTTCTTACGCCACTCGGTCGACTGCCAGATGGGTTAGGGCGAGTAGGGCTTGTTTGTAATCGGAGTCGGGGAGTTCGCTTAGGGACTCGCGCGCTTGTTCGGCGGCTTCTAATGCTTTGTCGCGGGTGTACTGTAAAGCACCCGTTCGCTCCATAGCGGTTAATACGGTTTGTAAGTGCTCACGTCCGTCGCCTTGCTCAATCGCTTCACGAATCAGCTTTTGCTCGGTTTCGTTGCCGTGCCACATAGCGTATAACAGCGGCAGTGTTGGTTTACCTTCTGCTAAATCATCGCCGGCATTCTTGCCCATTGAGTCGCTGTCAGCTGTGTAATCCAGTAAATCATCTACAAGTTGAAAAGCAGTACCTAAATAGCGGCCGTAGTCCGCCAATTGAGCCGTAAGCTTTTCGTCCTGCCCTGTAAGTACACCTGCTAACTCCGTTGCGGCTTCAAACAGCTTGGCGGTTTTGCCGTAAATGACGTTGAAGTAGCTTTCTTCAGAGGTATCCGGGTCATTACAGTTCATTAACTGTAAGACTTCGCCTTCGGAAATAATGTTGGTGGCGTCCGCTAAAATACGCAATATACGCAGAGAGTCTAAGTCGACCATTAGCTGGAAAGCGCGGGTATAGAGAAAGTCACCCACTAGTACTGCGGCTTCGTTACCGAATACGGCGTTTGCAGTTTTGCGTCCGCGGCGTAAATCAGACTCATCGACGACATCGTCGTGCAGGAGTGTTGCAGTATGAATAAATTCTATAATGGTGGCGAGTTTTTGGTGATCGTTGCCGTCATAGTCCAGTGCCCGGGCGGTTAATACGGTCAGCAAAGGGCGCAGGCGTTTACCGCCGCTATTGACGATATAAATACCCAGCTGGTTAATTAAGGCAACGTCGGATTTTAGTTGTTCACCAATAAGCGCATTAACACCTAACATGTCGTCTTTGGCTAATGCGTTAATGGACTGCATATCCATCATAGATATCTGAAATTTACAAAATTTAACGGAAACCAGATGGTACACTAATTCAACGAGCTCGGAAACTCTAAAGGCGGCAAATTAGGACTTGCGATCGTTGGCGGGATTACGTACAATTCGCGCCCTGATTTGAATTTGGATACCCAATAGGGTTGTGGAGAATAATATGTACGCAGTATTCCAAAGTGGCGGTAAGCAGCACCGTGTGTCTGAAGGCCAAATCGTCCGCCTGGAAAAACTGGAAGCAGCTACCGGTGATGTAGTTGAATTCGACCAGGTTTTGATGGTTTCTGACGGCAGCGACGTAAAAATCGGTGCTCCGTTCGTATCCGGTGGCAAAGTGAAAGCAGAAGTGGTTGATCACGGTCGTGGCGATAAAGTTAAAATCGTTAAGTTCCGTCGTCGTAAGCACTCTCGTCGCCAACAAGGCCATCGTCAGTGGTTCACTGAAGTGAAAATCACTGGTATCAATAGCTAATTAAGGAGTAACGACATGGCACATAAAAAGGCTGGTGGTTCTACTAAAAACGGTCGCGATTCAGAGAGTAAACGCTTAGGTGTTAAGCGCTTCGGTGGTGAATCGGTTCTTGCAGGTAACATCCTGGTTCGTCAGCGCGGTACACGTTTCCACGCTGGTAGCAATGTTGGCATCGGTAAAGATCACACGTTGTTCGCGACCTCTGAAGGCAAGGTATCTTTCGAAACGAAAGGTAAGAATAACCGTAAATATGTGAGCGTTATTACTGACTAATAACCTCGACATAAACTGAAAAGTTTCGGTTCGAAAGCCCTGCCATTACGGCGGGGCTTTTTCTTATGTGCTAGAATTTTGCACAATATTTAATGAGTGATAAGTAGCAGATTGCGATGAAATTCGTTGATGAAGTAGAAATTCGTGTCGACGCCGGCGACGGCGGTAATGGCTGTATCAGTTTTCGCCGCGAAAAATATATACCGAAAGGTGGTCCAGACGGAGGCGACGGCGGTGATGGCGGTGACGTCTACCTGCAAGCCGATGAAAACCTGAATACGCTTATCGACTATCGTTTTGAACGTTTCCATAAAGCGGAACGTGGTCAAAACGGTATGGGTAAGAATTGCACAGGTAAACGAGGCAGTGACATTACGTTGACGGTTCCTCCGGGAACTCGTGCGACTGATATTGATACCGGCGAAGTCATTGGCGATTTGACCAAACATGGACAAAAACTGCGGGTTGCTAAAGGCGGCTTTCATGGTTTGGGAAACACCCGTTTTAAAAGCAGTGTGAACCGCGCGCCACGCCAAAAAACAGACGGCACGCCCGGAGAAGTGCGTAACCTGAAACTGGAGTTGATGCTGCTAGCCGACGTTGGTCTGCTAGGTATGCCAAATGCGGGTAAGTCGACATTTATTCGTTCAGTATCTGCGGCAAAACCAAAAGTCGCCGACTATCCGTTTACCACCTTGGTTCCTAACCTGGGTGTTGTAACGCCGGCGCCGGGACAGAGTTTTGTGATAGCTGATATTCCTGGACTTATTGAAGGGGCTGCAGAAGGTGCAGGGCTAGGTATTCGTTTCTTAAAACACCTTGAGCGCTGCCGGCTGCTATTGCACTTAGTTGATTTAGCACCGTTTGATGAAACGGATCCGGCCGAACAGGCTCGTATCATTATTGATGAGTTAGAAAAATACAGCCCGAAGCTGGCAGAAAAGCCACGCTGGCTGGTTATTAATAAAGTTGACTTGGTCTTAGATGAAGAAGTCCAGGAGCAAGTCGATGCATTGGTGAAAGAGTTGAACTGGGACGGTCCCGTGTTCCAGATTGCGGCGTTGGAAGGTAGGGGCTCGCAAGAACTTTGTCGTGAAGTCATGAACTATATTGAAACGTTGCCCGTACCGCATATGGAAGAGCAGGAAGAGGCCGATCCGGTTGAATTTAAGTGGGACAGTTACCACGAAGATGTTATGGATGAACACTTTGATGATGATGAAGACGACGATGACGACGACGATCATGGCGTCGAAGTCATTTATCAGAAGTAGCCTGGCGTTATTACGTCAGATTCTATGTTGAAGCTTAAATCCCGCCTGATGCAATAGCATCAGGCTATACGAAGGTAATTCTGGATGAAAATATCGCTTGTAGTTGCAATGGCAGACAATAGAGTCATAGGAAAAGACAATAAAATGCCGTGGCATTTGCCTGACGAACTCCAGTATTTCAAAAAAATTACGTTGGGTAAGCCAATTGTTATGGGGCGAAATACCTTTGAATCAATTGGCCGCCCATTACCCGGTCGTAAAAATATTGTCCTGAGCAGAACTTCAGAAGCTCGAGAAACCCATGATGGTCAAGTACTCTGGGTTAATGGACCGCAACAAGCGATAGCTGCAGCCGGTCCCGTAGAAGAAGTCATGATCATTGGTGGTGGAAAAATTTATGAAAATTTTTTACCGCTGGCAGACCGCTTATATGTTACTAAAATAGACCTAAATGTTGACGGCGATACCTTCTTTCCTGATTACGAGGAAGTCGCTGACTGGCAAGAGGTAGAGCGGCAAAACTTTGCCGCAAACGAGAGAAATTCCAACGATTTTACTACCCTTATTTTCGATAGGAAACGTTAATAAGACGTTATAATTTCAGTCACTTACGTGACTTGCAGCCCATTGCAGAGCGACTCATATCGTAGTATCATCCTGATGAATTTTTGAACAATCTTGTGATGGGGTTTTAGATGAAAGCGATTGTATTAGGCACCTTGATGGCTGCGGTTGCAGTAACTGGCGCAACTTTTTCAAAAAACGCAGAAGCGAACGAATTGGCGTTAAGCCTTTGCACCTACGTTCAGGGTGACGACACCATGCGTATGCGTAAAAAGTTACGTGACTCACGCGTGCGTGTCCGTGACATCTATTCAGGCATCCAGTGTAATGGTCAAAGCTTATTGCAGTTCGCAATGGCAAATGGCTCACAAGACATTGGCGAGTTTATTGTTGGACGTTTATCAGTAGACGAACTGAAAAGCTCTGGTGACTACGAATGGGCACAGTCTAACGGTCACGGCGGCTCGCCGATTGCTGCAGCAATTAAAGAGCGCGCAGGCCTTTAATTACAAAGCTAAAATGAATTACTAAAAACCCGCAAGCTTAGCCTGCGGGTTTTTTTACATCTTCTAACAATTCTTTCAGTTACTTACCTTTTATTTTTCCCACTTCTCAACGACAATAACTCACTGTGATTCAATTCAACTGGACTGATTATGAAACAGTGGATGCTGGTTTCCATACCCTTGTTAGTGTTGGGCGCGTTTAATAATAACGCCCAAGCACAACAACAAGAAAATACGGACACAATCGATAATGAGTGCTACCTGCCGGGAATTCAGGAACGCTTGGAATGCGGGATTGTTCAAGTTCCTGAAAACTATGAGAAACCTCAAGGTAAGCAAATAGGCTTGCATTATGCGGTGCTTCCAGCAATTCAGGAAGGCGCAAAGCCCGACCCAATGCTGATTTTAGCGGGCGGCCCAGGTCAGGCAGCCACCGAGTTGGCGCCGATGATTTCCCGAATGTTCGATAAGGTTCGCCAAAAGCGAGATATCTTGTTGATCGATCAGCGTGGCACAGGGAAAAGTCATCCTCTTGAATGTGATATCAGTCGTCCGGATGAACTGATACGAAGCGACGATGACCACGATTTAGCTGAGTTAACAGCGGACTGTTTATTAAAATACCCAGACACCGACACAACTCAGTATCACACGGTGAATGCTGTTAAGGACTTTGAGAGCGTTCGTGAGCATTTAGGGGTTCAGCAACTGAATTTATACGGTGGGTCTTATGGAACTCGGGTTGGGTTAACCTACTTACGAGAAGCGCCGGAATCTGTGCGTACTGCTACCTTAGATGCCGTAGCTCCGCCTCAAGTGGTAATTGGTCCGTTTGGTCAACATGGGGCGCAAGCATTTGACGCTATGCTGAAGAACTGCGAAGAGCAAGCTGCTTGTCAGGAACAGTTTCCCAATTTAGAGCAAGACTATTTTGATGTTATGTCCGCTTTAGAAAAACAGGACGTACTGCTGGATACCCATGATCCTCTGTCTTTCGAACCAATTACCATAAACTTAACACCCGGGCGTTTTAGTTCTATTGTGCGTATGGCGTTATATCACCCAAATACACGTCAGCTTTTGCCTTATGCGATTCATTCGGCTTCGGAGAAAAACTACAAAGCTGTATTGGGGTTAATGGGCGGCACAATGTCACAAAGCAATATTTATCTCGGTCTAATGTTATCGGTAGTGTGCAGCGAGGACTTACCTCGTGCGACCGAGCAGATGCTAGCAGAAGACGGAGACAACCAATTTATTGGTGCCCGGACTGGTGATGCGTTTATCGATATGTGCAGGGGCTGGAAGTCGGTTTCGGTGCCATCCTATTGGTCGGAACCGGTGGTTAGCGATAAACCCGTGTTATTACTCTCGGGAGAGTTGGATCCGGTGACTCCGCCTTCATGGGGGGAGTTAGCCGCAGAAACCTTACCCAATAGTGTGCACTTAGTTGCGCCAAACGCGAGTCATACTATTGCCAGCCATACCTGCGCCAACAACCTCATTGCTGAGTTTATTGAAACCGCAGATGTCAGCGCCCTTGACGGTAGCTGTTTGCAAGAACAACGCCTAAAGCCGTTCGTACTAAATCAAAATGGAGCGGGGCTGTAAGATGATTAATGTCGATAAACTGAGTAAAACCTTTAAGAGTGTGCAGGCCCTGAACGCGCTGAGTTTTCAGGCAAAAGACGGAGAAATCACAGGCTTGCTAGGCCCCAACGGCGCAGGAAAAACCACCTGCCTCCGCATTATTTACGGCTTACTACAAGCAGATGAAGGGAAGGCGGAAATAGAAGGCGTTGATGCTAACGTAAACCCAATGGGCGCGCGCAAAAATTTAGGTATCTTTCCGGATAAATTCGGGCTTTATGAACGTTTGACCGTGCGTGAGCAGGTGGCGTACTTTGCTGAACTGCATGGATTAAGCGGCAGCGCTCAAAAAGAAGCGGTATCTCAAGTAATTAAAAAGCTGGATATTGAAGAGTTGGCTGACCGCCGTACAGGTGGCTTTTCTCAAGGGCAACGCATGAAAGTGGCATTGGCTCAGGCTTTAGTACACAGCCCTAAACACCTTATTTTGGATGAACCAAGTCGCGGGTTAGATGTAATGAGCACTCGAATTTTGCGCGACGTACTGCGCGAACAAAGGGCTCAGGGTACCTGTATTTTATTTTCCAGCCATGTCATGCAGGAAGTGGCGGCCTTGTGCGACCGTGTTGTGGTCATGGCTTCAGGGAAAGTGGCGGCGGAAGGAACACCGGAAGAGCTTTGTCAGATGACGGGCGAAGAGCAGCTTGAAGATGCCTTCGTTAAAATTATCGGAACGGACGAAGGAATTGCGGCGTAATGAGTGCATTAACTACCGTATGGAAAAAAGAGTTCCGCGACGCAATACGCGATAAACGTTCAGTATTTGCGGCAATGTCTTATGCGTTTTTTGGCCCTATGCTTATGGCAGTGGCGTTTTTCTTCTTGATTTCACAGCTCACTGACCAAGCCGACGTCGGTATCGAGATAGAAGGTAAAGAATACGCACCGCAATTGGTCGAGTTTTTGAACGAGAACGGCATTGTTGAAAAGCAAGGCGGTTGGTCAGAAAACGAAACCCCAATTATATTGCGTTTGCCAGAAAGCTGGTCCACCAAAATTGCTGACGCTGAGCCTGTTGAAGTTGAATTAAATGCAGACTGGTCTTCTCAGAAGCAGCAAACTGATATCAAGCGTGTCGAAAAGGCGGTACAAGCCTATAGCAGTCAAATTGCCAGTTATAGGCTCATTCTTCGTGGTGTTGACCCACGCGTTGTGCAGCCTATTCAGCTGCAAAAGCAGGACGTTGCCACAAAGGGCTCGAAAGCAGCACTGATTATGGGCTCCGTTTTGGTATTTATTATTTTGTCAGTGTTTTGGTCAGGCATGAACGTGGCTATTGATATTAGTGCCGGGGAGCGAGAGCGAAACTCACTTGAGTTCTTGTTGAGCCAGCCATTAAGCACTTGGAATATAGTGACAGGTAAGGCTCTGACAGCCTCTACCTTCTCGCTATTTGGTGCCGCACTGTCGTTGATTATTATTCCTATTATTTTTGCTTACGTGCCGCTTCACGAAATTGGTATGAACGTGAATTTTAGCGTTGGCATGATGCTACTCATGTTCGTATTGCTTGTGCCGTTAGCGCTATTTGCAACCGCATTACAGCTGTTCGTTTCTTTTCGGGCAAAAAATTTCAAAGAAGCACAGACTTATATTAGCTTCCTGTTGATTATTCCAATGGCGGCATCCTTTGGCGTAGAGTTTGCCCGACTTAAAAATCCAATACTCTATTACTTGCCCCTCACCGGACAACATCAGGCTTTTCTGTCACTCATTCGCGGAGAGTCTATTAACGTAATGGGCACAGTGATAAGCGGCATAGCCACCTTCGTCGCCGCTTTATTGCTCATAAAATACATAGCACGCCTTCTCAAAAGCGAGAAAATAGTCTTCGGCCTGTAGCTCCAGGGCAGGCTACTCACTTGCTTCGCTTGAGCATTGAGTCCTTCTGTGGCGGATAGAGAGCGCGCCCGACGGTTAGAGTGGGCTGCTATGGAGGTGTGCAGCGCCATGGATGGCGCTGCCCAAGCCCTACAAGGATGTATTCACGGGCGTCCTCCATAGTAGCCCCTATAGCCTCAGCGCTCTCTATCTGCCACCTCACCTTCAGTCGAGTAGGCGACCGTAGTGGTAGTAGAACCATTGAGCTAAGCGGCGGAATTTGGGGAGGGGGAATGGTTTTAGTTGCGACTGGTAGTAGGGCAGTTTGGGTAGAGCTGCTCCCATGGCGCATTCGGCTAATCGTTGGCCGGCTAGTGCGCTGAAACTAACACCGGCGCCGCAGTACCCCATGCTGGCGTATATGTTGTCGCTGAATTTGCCGACGCGAGGATAGTCGTCAAGTGATACGCTGACCCAGCCGCTCCAAAAGTGGTCCCATTGGGTAATATCTTTGAGCTGAGGGAATGTTTGGTGCATTGCTTTTAACAACCGCTTGGCGAAAACTGGGTCTTCCGCATTTTTTCCCTGAATTGCTCCTCGGCCGCCAAATAATAAGCGGTTGTCAGGCAGTAGGCGGAAGTAATACTTCAGAATCCGCGTATCCATGATGGCATACTCTGGTGATAAACGAATACTATCAGCTTGCTCTTGTGACAACGGTGGTGTGGTAATGATGCTCGAGAGAACCGGTAAAGAGCGGCTAGCGAGCTTGGGAAGTAATTGTTGGGATGTATAGCCATTCGAACAAACCAATAGCTTACGAGCCCGCACATTGCCTTTGGCTGTTTCCAGATAAACGCCTTTTTTACCTAAAGAAGCCGCTGAAGTGACCGGGCAGTGTTCAACTAGTTGCGCTCCGGCTTTAGCGGCTCGGCGGGCCGTTGCTGCGGCTAGTAATAATGGGTTAACGGCAAAACAGTCAGTAAAGCGAAGGGCTGCGTGCGCTTGAGGACTATCGATAACTTGACTTAAAGCGCTGTTATCTAACCACTCAACAGGTTGTTCAAATTGTCTAAGACTGTCGTATTGCTGTTGTAAGGGGGTTACTGACGCTAGCTTATGAGCAACTTTTAAATAGCCGCCGCTTTGACGTTGGCAATGCTCAGGGCACTCTTCAATGGTTTTTTCAATAAGCCTCAAACCTAACCCATGCTCTTGGGCTATACCCTTAGCAACGTCCTCACCAAAACGCTTAGCCCAAGCTGAAAGTCCCAGCCTGCCCGTACTTTTCATGACAAAACCGGCGTTGCGTGATGAACAGCCCCAAGCCAGGTTGTTTGCTTCAAAGACAGCAACAGAATGTCCGTTTTCAGCCAACGTCCGAGCCGCGTTAAGACCCGTATAACCGCCGCCAATTATTGCAAAGTCCACATCCTCCGGTGCATCAGCACACTGCGGAAATTCGGCCTGAGTATGCAGCTGCCAATAACTAGCTCCAGGAGCATCATGAGGCCCCGGAGGCGCATTAACCAAAGGATCATACATAATCACCACCTATAGCAGAGAAAGAAGGTAGTGAGCGCTGAGGTTACAAGGACTATTATGGAGGACGCCCGTGAATACGTATATGGACACCTCACATTACGCAAGTTGTTTAGTTACATAATTTCACCTTGTTGCTAACCAGCTTTGCGTGAGGTGGACAGGATAAAACTGCACTCGTATATACGGCCTGTTTTGAGCTGCAAGTGATTCCTCAGTGAGCTCTGGCCTTCATGGATAACCGCACCCTTGGCGCTATATCGTCCCTTCTGAGTTATAACTCACTAGGTTCTCTCGGCATCTCAAGGGTCGGTTTTACCTGTTGCACCATGCAACTACGCATTGCTGGATGAGACTTAAATACTGTTTTAATTCAATTTAAATTCCTGCTGCTTGTGTAGCATAGCCCAGGA
>NZ_FNCB01000028.1 GCF_900100855.1 Idiomarina zobellii | reverse complement strand
ACACTGTCTCAGCTAACCATCCACTTTGAAGGTCGACTGGATGGCCACATAGATTTATGAAAACTTGGCTGACACAGAATATTGAACACTCTCAAGACTTGCAACGAACAACGCCTGATTCTTGAGTTTGACAAGAATATGAAGCTTAGTATTTATATAGAGAACGAAGAGATTACCTCTTACAGAGGCAGTTACCAATCAATTTTACCTTCTACAATTCATGCGAAATTCAGTGATTTTAAAAATTCGGTAACGTTAGAACTCTCTCAAATTTCGGTGGAGACCTACGCAGGCATGAAAACCGCAGATAAAATAGTTGTCACCAAAAGTGACCAAGAAATATTACCTGTCGGCTGCAAATTTACGATTATCCATTATTGAGCTTCAGTTTTTTAAAGGCTACTTGTTCCTAGGGCACCCAGCATAGACTTCAGCGTAAGTTTTGCCAAAGCAGCGAATAAAGCTATCAACGATACTTAAATTAGGCGGCCACGGCACGTCGACAGGGTTTCCTTGTGCATCTCTGGGGTTAAATCCGGCGGGTTTTGGAACCATAGCCAGCTTTTCCCTGTAGGCTTTCAGTTTATTTAAATCGGACTCTAAAAACGCGATTGTTGCGTTAACGTAATGATTCCATCCGGAACCGTCTTTTTCAGCAGGTTTGGTTGCCTTCTCCATTAGCTCAATAGCGCGTTGATATTGCCCCGTTTCAGCGCGAAGTTGCCCTTCGTGCCATACCAATGTTTTCATGGCACCTTCCGGGACTTTGTTCTTTGTGTAATAGAGGTGGATAAGATCAGCCGCTGGCTTCAGGCATTCGCCATTTTTAACTAATGAGGGCCAACCTTCGTCATAGTTTTGATCAAACGCTCTGGGGCTTAGTTCCAGCATTTTTTCTTTGTCATAACTGCACTCGGGCTCTATTGGTGCGGCATTAGCAACACCCAGAGAGAGCAGAGTAAAGGCTAAGAAGCAACTGGAGAGAAAGGTGTTGTATGTCATTATTTCTTTTATAGTAGAACGCATAATTTAATTTCCCTATCTAAAGGCGCTGACTATGTCTGCTTTGTTAGTCACTAAAACGCTCGGACTGTTTTTTATAACCGCTATTGCTGAAATTGTAGGCTGCTACTTACCTTACCTGTGGTTGAAAAAAGATGGAAGTGCATGGTTATTGATACCTGCGGCAATTAGTTTGGCTCTGTTTGCCTGGTTACTTACCTTACACCCAGCGGAAAGTGGCCGAGTTTATGCTGCTTATGGTGGGGTGTATGTCGTAACTGCGTTGCTTTGGTTAAAAGCCGTGGAAGGTGTTTCGCTGTCTACCTATGACGTGGTAGGTGCTGCTTTTACTTTAACCGGTATGGCAATAATAGCCGCCGGATGGAATCATTAGTATGCCAATATTGACTGGGTGATTAAGCCTATGAGTAAAACAATGGAGAGGCTAGTGACTGTTCCTAGAAGGACGTATTCATGTTTGCTCTCGTCTTTAAATCGCAGAATTGATTTTGCGGCAATAACGAACCCAATAGCGGTAAATTGGTTCATCAAAATAAGCGTTAAAATAATAAATCTCTCTAAAATTCCAATTAAGGAACCTGCTTTGTCCAGCGATTCTTCGCTGCCCTGACTATAGCTGTCGGTATTATTTGATAAACGCCAAGGCTTAAGTACGAACTGAATAACAATAGAAGTTGGTTTTAAAATCAGCAGGTAAGAAAGTGTGATTGCGACAAACTCCAACGTGATCGCGTGTCGTAGTGTGTCGACATTGATAAAGGCAAAGTAGCCGAACAGGTATGCCCAGACACTGAGAATGACAATGAAATGTAGCAACTGATCGACGTTAAAGCAGAGTAGCGAACCTTTGCATTTAGGCAAGTGTGACTTAATGAGGTCAATCACGAAGTGAGTGCCGCCGATCACTAAACTTGCCCATATCAGAGTGAACTCAAAGCTTGAGGTAAATAACAAAACGATAAGAGCAAGAAGGGTGTGAGAGGCTGCGTGCCGCAGGTTTGCCAGTATTGAGGTTTTAGCCCCTTGAGAAGACTTACTTTTTATACTGCGGCTGGTTTGCAAATAAAAGTCACCGACAACATGAGCCAAAATTAACAGGGCCAGTATGACAAAATGATCAATCATGATTGAGCTCCTCATGAACCAGTGTTTCAAAATATTGAATTGAGTCAGCAACGAGCAAGTATTCACTGCTATTAAGGATTTTTGTGGTATTAGCGCGACTTTTTCCCAACTTATTTGCAAGCTCGGCGTGTGTCTGTGAGTCATCTAGTAAATATAAATAGAGCGCTTCAGCTTGCATGGGTGTCAAGGAACTGAGATGAGTGTCGAGTAACTTCACAACAATAGGAATATGGCGATTCAGTAGCTTGTTTTCGGAGCTGAAAACGAGGCGGTGTGACTTCATTTCATCTAGGTGTTTGCCTGATAAGATAAAGGCTTGCCCGGTAGAGGTTTTCACATCCTCTCTAAGATCTTTTACGTTACCGATGGCGATACTCTGACGCACGTCGATTTTATAATTATTAGATTTGAGCCTAAGACGAATCAGTATGGCTGCTTTTAACGCTTCCCAGGGGCAAAAGAAGGTGATTTGAAAAGAGTCCCCCCTGTAGATGTCGAAAGTAGCTTTGTTGCTTGCTTCAAAGGTCGTCAGCTCGTTCTTAAGCTGTTTTAGTAGCTCATCATAATGCGCTGAACTCAAACTTCGTGAGTCAACGATATCGCCTGTGATAACTGCTATAACATGCTTTTTCATATGATTGCCCAAATAACTCAGAAAAGTAACTGATTATAGTTACATTTAAGAATGTAACCGTTTTCAGTTACTTTTTCAAATGTAACTGAATTTAGTTACATTAAAGCGGTTTTTTGGATGGTGCGGCAGTCTTTGGGGGAAGAAAGCCCCCTGACTCTTTCAGAGGGCTTAAAACCTAAGGCTAGCGCATCGTGCATAAGTACCAACACAGGTAGGTTCTGTAAAAAATCTGGAAAGTTCTATGTGATAAGGCTTAGTGACCTTTTCCAGAAAAGTAGAGAAATATCTCCACTTTTCCTAAAATTCTGAGTTGTAGTATACCACTTTCCAGAATTTTATCTATTTGGCCTTAAGTCTAGCTGATCAATGCCTTCTAATGTTTGGACAACTTTTTCAACTTGTTCGCTATCAAAATCATCACGATCAGCTTCTTCATGCGTGCCTTTGTTAAGGTAAGTCCAAACTAAGTTATTTTCGGGAATGCCCAGAATATGCGTATAAGCTGTGATGAGAGGAGCTTTGTTTGGATGTTCGAAGAGAGTGTTCAATATTCTGTGTCAGCCAAGTTTTCATAAATCTATGTGGCCATCCAGTCGACCTTCAAAGTGGATGGTTAGCTGAGACAGTGT
>NZ_FNCB01000007.1 GCF_900100855.1 Idiomarina zobellii | reverse complement strand
CGTCTGATGTTTTTTAACCAGTTTCGGCTCAAATGAGCCGGCTCTGTCGCGGGGCGTATCTAATTCAAAGCTGCCGGCAGGACTCTTGACTGTTTTTGACGTCGAACCGTTCTTGCGGTTAGATTGCTCTTTATCACTGAGATGCTCTTCAAGCTCAGCCTGCATCGCGGCTTCGGTGAGTTGTTTAATAAGCGGTGTCAGGATGCCGTCTTTGCCGGTGAGGTCTTTGCCTTCACGCAACTGCTTTAAAGCGGCATCCATGTCGAAATTGGTTTTGGTCATATGTCATCTCTTTTTTGCTTAGTTTAACGAAATGACACAGAATTCTGAACACTACCCCTTTCGGGGCTCTTTGTATTTCTAATGGAAGTTATTGAGGAGCAGCTTCACTACTTGTTTCAGCGTTTAGCTCCTGGCGCACTTCTTTCACAATAGGACGGTTAATCCGTATCATCGCACGTAACTCTTCAATGTATTCAACACCACGTTCAGAATAACTTTCCAAACCGACAATTAAGTCATTTGCCGTTATATCTTCATTATCTAAACGCTTCTGCTCACGCAATAAACGTAAGTCTAAGTATGCACCGTGGGTATTAATGTTTCGCATATAGCTTTTTACGGACTCATTGACTGAGTCAAACTTAGCCACTTCATGACGGCCGTCTTCACTACGCCCGGTTGGCACAAGCCCACAACCTTTTACGTAACACCATTGACCAAATAAGTTAAGACCCATACGGGAAAAGCGCGAGGTTCCCCAACCCGATTCGTTAGCAGCCTGAACCAGCACCATCATTTCAGGAATGATGTCCATACGACGTTTCAACAAGCCGAATAAGTTGTCATCAATAGCTATGTCTTCTTCTAAACGATAATACTCGATCCACTCATCAATTTTTTGCTTATCGTCTGCGGTTAAGCGCCCTTCCTGAAAACGCCCATAAACGTCTTTTAGATAAGCTCGCTCATGCAATATGCGAATATTCTCCGCTTCAACCATAGGCAGCAAAAAGCGAAAAAACGCCTCTTTTTTCTCGGACACATCTGTCATTGCCGAAAACTCAGGCATGGTTGTTTTAATCTCGACATCCGGAATAGGCGGTAAGTGTGCAACGACCGAAGCGTCTTCCTTTTTAGGTGGCTCTTTTGGAATAAACCAAGGCGTTAATAGCGCCGCAACACATAAAATAATAAATAAAATTATCGTAGCTATTCGCATACTTTTCCTCAGGAAAATAATCTTAAATAGAAATATTGTCAGACGGCTCTGGTCTGCCTTTCTCTATAACTGTTACGCCAATAATCTCTTTATAGACCACACCTATCAGATTATAAATCATAGGCAGCATCCAAATAAGCCCTAAGCCGAATGGAATAATGGCCAAAAATAGTGCGCCCATAATAAGCAAGAACAGGACAATAAATTTAGGTAACTTGTAATGAGTAATACGAAAAGAATAGTACAACGCATTTAACGGACTGACACCTCGCTCAATAACAAGAGGCATGGCTAACGCAAGCACTACCGTTAAATACAAAGACCCGAGCAACCCTAAGTTCGGGTGCAGCTGTCCTAAAAGTAAGGTCAGAATAATATTTAAGACCGTTGCAATAAGTGACACCACAATAAGCGGCATTAAACGTTGAAACCCATCAAACACTTGAGTCGTTTTTGTTTTTATGTCGACGCTGTGTTTTATGCCCATCAACATAAGTCCACCGAGAAGTGGAGCGTTAATAACCGCTTGAATAATACTGGTTAAAAATTGCAGCTCTAGGGAGTTCTCAAAACTTTCCAGCGAGAAGAAATTAATCAGCACCAACACCATTAAAACGTTAATGCCAAATAGAATTAAAAAGCCGCCTAATAAAGAGCCAAGATGGTTCTTAGTAACATTAAAAGACTGCTCTATGACGCTTTTTAAAGAGAAGTCGTATTTGCCGGTCAAAGCATCGGTCAATGAGCCGCCTACTATTAGCTTGTTATCATTCACAAAAATTACCACACTTTAATTGCTGAGTCGGTTAAAATAGCGCCCGCTATACTAGAGCATCCACATCGACAATCCAATAATTTCGATAAACACTTAAGGAGTCTCATGCAGAAAAAACGTAAAGAACGTCCTGCGAACCCCAAGCTGGTTTTACTTAACAAACCTTACGGTGTTTTATCGCAATTTAGCGGCGAAGCAGACGATGATACCTTAAAAAACTATATTCCTCATAAAGACGTTTATCCTGCCGGGCGACTCGATAAAGACAGTGAAGGTTTGTTATTGCTGACCAATGACGGTGTGTATCAGGCACGGCTCGCGAACCCCAAGTATAAAGTATGGAAAACATACTGGGTTCAGGTAGAAGGTGAACCGACGGAAGAACAACTGGAGCAGCTACGTAACGGTGTCGAGCTCAAAGACGGAATGACGCGCCCTGCCGAAGCCTTTGTTATGCCCGAGCCCAATAACTTATGGCCCCGTAACCCGCCTATTAGAGAGCGAAAGTCTGTGCCCGACACCTGGCTTTGTATAAAGATACGTGAAGGCAAAAACAGGCAAGTTCGCCGTATGACAGCGCATGTTGGCCTACCAACGTTAAGACTGATAAGAGCTGCAGTCGGACCGTTTCAATTAAAAGGCCTGCAACCAGGACAATGGCGTGAAGAGCCACCAGTTTGGTAAACCTTTGACTACCGCTGTGACGGTGGAAATGATAGAATATGCGCCAATTTTAGTACGCCAAAACGTCCGAGCAAATTTATGAGTGATGCAGTAAAAAAAGTCATTGTCGGCATGTCCGGAGGGGTCGACTCCTCTGTCTCAGCTTATCTTCTAAAACAACAGGGCTACCATGTTGAGGGCCTGTTTATGAAAAACTGGGAAGAAGACGACACGGACGAGTATTGCGCGGCCGCCGATGATCTGGCTGACGCAGAAAAAGTTTGCGAAACCCTGGGTATTGAGCTTCACACCATTAACTTTGCTGCGGAATACTGGGATAACGTCTTTGAGTACTTTCTGGAAGAATACAAAGCCGGCCGTACTCCCAACCCGGACATCATGTGCAACAAAGAAATTAAGTTTAAAGCGTTTCTTGAGTTTGCTGCCGAAGCGCTGGGCGCCGATTATATCGCCACAGGCCACTATGTTCGCCGCCAATATGACGGCAAGAAGTGGCAAATGCTACGTGGGTTGGATAACAACAAAGATCAAAGCTATTTTCTCTATACGCTCAGTCATGAGCACATTGCCCAGACACTATTCCCCGTGGGGGAACTGGAAAAGCCAGAAGTTCGACGTATTGCCGAGGAACAAGGCTTAGTAACGGCGGATAAAAAAGACTCTACCGGTATTTGTTTTATTGGTGAACGTAAGTTTAAAGATTTTCTACAGCAGTATCTGCCGGCTAAACCTGGTGACATCGAAACCGTCGACGGTGATGTTCTTGGGCAACATGAAGGCTTGATGTACCACACGCTTGGTCAACGCAAAGGTTTACATATTGGTGGACTGGCTAACGCTTCTGACGACCCTTGGTATGTGGTCGATAAGGACGTTGAACGTAACGTACTGATTGTTGCACAAGGCAAGAACCACCCTCGCCTGTACTCTAAAGGTTTAATTGCCGGCCAGCTGCATTGGGTTAACCGGGAAACACCTGCGGAACCTTTCCGCTGTGCCGTAAAAACGCGTTATCGCCAGAGCGATATCGCCTGTCAGGTAACTCCATTAGACAATGGCGACGTCCATGTTGAGTTTGACGAGCCTGTTGCGGCAGTGACGCCAGGTCAGTCAGCCGTGTTTTATATTGATAACGTTTGCCTTGGTGGCGGCATTATCGAAAAGCGTCTGACCGACTTTGAGGTAAAACTATGAACGACTGGCAGCAGCGAGTTATTGCATTAGCCGGTATGTCATTAAGTGCCGCTGCGGTACAGAAAATAGCGCGCAGCGGCAGTTTATACCCAGAGTCCATTACCGACACATTAGTTCATAGTGTCTTACAGCAGTCGCCCGACTCCATCGAACAGGTTTACGGTGGGCTAGTAAATTTACAGCCCGGCTTACAAACATTTGTGCGCCAAATTGGCAGCAGCTCTCAGAAAGATGTTGAAGTCACACGCTATTTAATTGGAATGCTGCACCTTTCAAGACGCTTATTAAAAGAGCCGAAAGTACTGGACGAGCTGGGTCAGCGCATTTCTCAAATAAAGCGCCAAAAAGAAGAGTTTGGCTTTGAACAGTATCGTATTTTAGAAAGTATGGCTGGCGTATACCGTGAGTTAATAAGCCCATTAGGTCAGCCTATTCGAATAAACGGTAAACCAGAGGTGTTAAAGTCCGATGCTAACCAGCATCATATCCGTGCCCTGCTGCTTGCGGGAGTGCGCAGTGCCATACTCTGGAATCAAGTCGGCGGTAAGCGCCGCCATTTCATATTTTCAAGAAAGCAGATGCTGAAAGCCGCTCAGCAGCTCCTTCAAATTGCTTAATTAAACTCGGAGAACTTTGTATGTTGCCCTTATCTTCACTCACTGCGATATCCCCTGTTGACGGTCGATATGCTTCAAAAGCAGAAATGCTGCGCCCTATTTTTAGTGAATACGGCTTAATCAAGTTCCGAGTTACTGTTGAAGTGCGCTGGCTACAATTGTTAGCAACTGTTGATGGCATTAAAGAAGTTCCCGCATTAAGCGCCGACGCGAACGCGGTACTCGATGGTATTGTTGAAAACTTCTCTGTTGAAGATGCGGAGCGCATTAAAGAAATTGAAAGAACGACGAACCACGACGTTAAAGCGGTCGAGTACTTTTTAAAAGAGTCAGTGGCATCAAACGACGAACTCAATAATGTATCAGAGTTCATTCATTTTGCGTGCACCTCAGAAGATATCAACAACCTGTCACACGGCTTAATGCTGGCAACAGCGCGAGAAGACGTACTGTTGCCAATGATGACTCAACTGCTCGACGACGTGAAAGCTAAAGCTAAAGAGTACCGCGCTGTTCCAATGATGGCTCGTACCCATGGTCAACCGGCTACGCCAACAACAATGGGTAAAGAGTTTGCCAATGTTGCTGTTCGCTTAGAGCGTCAAATTGAGCAATTTAAAGCGGTTAACATTATGGGCAAAATAAATGGAGCGGTGGGTAACTACAACGCTCACCTTGCGGCCTATCCAAATGTTGACTGGCACGGCATTTCTGAGCGTTTTGTTGAGTCTTTAGGTCTGAACTGGAATGCATACACCACTCAAATCGAGCCGCACGATTACATTGCTGAGTATTTTGACGCCCTGTCACGCTTTAATACTGTACTTATCGATTTTGATCGCGATGTCTGGGGTTACATTGCTCTGAACCACTTCAAACAAAAAACGATTGAAGGCGAAGTCGGCTCTTCGACCATGCCTCACAAAGTTAACCCCATTGATTTTGAGAACTCAGAAGGCAACCTGGGTATAGCTAATAGCATTATGCAGCATTTGGCACAAAAACTGCCTATCTCCCGCTGGCAACGTGACCTTACGGACTCAACAGTATTGCGTAATCTGGGTGTTGGTTTAGCTTATGCGGTTATTGCTTATCAGGCGACTCAAAAAGGTCTCAGCAAGCTGGAAGTTAATGAAGCCAAACTAGCCGCCGAGTTGGATGACAACTGGGAGCTAATGGCGGAGCCGGTACAGACCGTGATGCGTCGCTACGGCGTCGAAAAACCTTATGAAAAACTCAAAGCGTTAACACGCGGTAAGCGCATTACCCCAGCTGACTTAAGTGACTTTATTGATGCGTTAAATATTCCTGACGCAGCAAAAGATGAAATGAAAGCGCTAAGTCCGGCAAACTACATTGGCCGTGCTATTCAGTTTGTTGATGATTTAGTATGACATTAAACCTCGATATAGCAGACTTTCTGGCGAATAGCTGGCAGAAAAAGCCTTGTTTAATTAGGCAAGGCTTTGCTGCATTTTCAGACCTTATTAGCCCTGAAATACTGGCGGGCTTAGCCATGGAAGAAGGTGCGGATTCCCGTATTGTGCAGACAAATGCCAATACCGATTCAGGCTGGCAGGTCATTCATGGTCCCTTCGAAGAATATGAATCATTTGGTGAGTCGGACTGGACGTTATTAGTTCAGTCCGTTAATGAGTGGGTGCCAGAAGTCGGCGAACTTCTGCAACCCTTTCGCTTCCTGCCAGACTGGCGTCTGGACGATGTCATGGTTAGCTTTTCCTGTGAAAACGGTGGTGTTGGTCCACATGTCGATCAATACGATGTTTTTATTATTCAGGGCACAGGTAAGCGACGCTGGCGCGTGGGCAACCGTCAACCGTTACAGGAGTTGCAACCCACTGAGGATCTTTGCTTAGTCAATAATGATTTTAACGTCGTTATTGACGAAGAACTCGAAAGCGGTGACGTGTTGTATATTCCGGCAGGCAGCCCACACGACGGCATAGCACTTGAGCCGTCGCTGAATTACTCCGTTGGCTTTAGAGCCCCTTCTCAAGCTGAGTTGCTGTGGCAACTGGGTGACAGCGCTATGGCTAATGACGTGCTAACCAAGCGCTACACAGATCCAGATAGCCAAGCCCCATCGTCTGGCTATGAGGTTACCGAACAACAGCTAGACGCCGTTAAGTCATTATTAATAGAAGCAATATCATCGGACGAGTCCAGTGACCTGATTGCCCGGTTACTATCGCAATCGAAGCGTCCTTTGGTAGAGCCAGAGTTACCTGTAACAGCAGAGCAAATACCTGCAATGCTCGAGCAAGGCGCTGCTTTTATTGAACGCGCTCCCGGTGCCCGATTACTGCGCTTAAATAATGACACTTTTTATTTAAACGGTGAAAAACTCGAGGTGCCTGAAGCGGCACAGCAAGCCGCTACGCAACTGGCTAAAATGCACGGCAGCGCTCATGTTACAGAGCTGAAAGCCACCTTCTCAACGCCGGAAAGCCAGGCAGTTCTGGCCGAGGTCATTAACCTGGGTGGTTACTATTTCTTCATTGATGAAGCACCTGAATAATTCTGTAAAGAGAAGTTGATAAACACCTGTTTGAATACGCGTATTTATTGATTTTATTCAGTAGCGAACGGTTGCCCTACGTGGTAATGTTCGCGCAATTTTTTAAGCAATAAGGAATTGAAATTCATGTCTCTATTCGAGCATCCTGAATTTGATAATCACGAGCAAGTTGTATTCTGTCACGACCAAGAGTCTGGCTTGAAAGCTATTATTGCCATTCATGATACAACCTTAGGCCCAAGCCTTGGTGGTACACGCCTTTGGAATTACAGCTCGTCAGGTGAAGCTTTAACTGACGTACTACGTCTGTCTCGTGGCATGACCTATAAAAGTGCAATGGCAGGCCTGCCTTTAGGTGGCGGTAAAGCGGTTATCATTGGCGACGCAAAAAAAATTAAAAGCGTAGAGCTATTCCGTGCTTATGGGCGCTTCATCGAGTCGTTAAGTGGTCGTTACATTACCGCAGAAGACGTCAACATCCGTACTGAAGACATAGACATCGTTGCAAAAGAAACCAGCCACGTAGCAGGTACTGCTGACAAGGCCGGCGACCCTTCTCCACACACAGCTTTGGGTACTTACCTGGGCTTAAAAGCGGCAGCAAAACACCGTTTAGGCAGCGAAGACTTAAAAGGCGTAAAAATTGCTGTGCAAGGTTTAGGCTCGGTCGGTTATGACTTTGCTAAGTACTGTGCAGAAGACGGCGCTGAGCTTATCGTTACCGATATAAACGAAGAGTCTGTTGAGCGTGCAGTTAACGAGTTAGGCGCGAAAGCCGTTGGTTTGGATGAAATATACAGCGTTGATGCTGATATTTACGCACCTTGTGCATTAGGCGCAACCATTAACGATGAAACACTGAAGCAACTTAAGGTGAAAGTTATTGCCGGCAGCGCTAACAACCAATTAGCAAATCCTAAGCATGATCAGGCAGTCAAAGACATGGGCATTTTGTATGCACCAGACTATGTCATTAATGCTGGCGGTGTTATTCATGTCTGCTCTGAAGCGGCAAACATGAGCTTAGAAGAAACGGATAAGCGTGTTCGCGCTATTCACGACACGCTAGACAAGCTGTTTTCACGAGCTAAAGAAGAAGACCGCCCAACCGGCGTTATTGCTGATGAAATGGCAAGAGAGATCATCGCCAAAGGTAAGCAGTAAAACCTATAAAAAAGCCTGGTGATTAAACCAGGCTTTGTAAGATAACTTCAAGCGGGTGTTTCACCCGCTTTTTTTCTACCCGCTTAACTTGCGAGCGGCAGGAGAACCCCGTTACCAAAACTCCTGAACTACCGTAACGTTGAACAGCGTCGTGCCAACCCATGTGATACAAGCCCATACTGTCATCCAGGTTTTTAACCTCATGACCAAAAGTACCTGCCATACCACAGCAACCAACATTAACAATATCCAGAGTGAGGCCCAGCTTAGCGAACAGCGTTTGCCATTGTTTCGCTGACTCAGGAACAAAGCTTTGTTCAGTACAGTGCAGCAGCAGCCCATAATGACTTGATCGCTTTTGATCGTGCGACTCAAAGTCCACAGACATAAGCCACTCAATCACGGTGCTGACATTGACTGATGGTAATTCGCCATTACAGGCCTTTCGATATTCATCCCTAAAAATCAGTGCTGTCGACGAATCGGGGCCAATTAAAGGAATACCCGCCTCTGAAAGCGGTTGTAACTGTTCAGTGACCTTGCGCGCGGTTTCATCAAAGTCTTTTAAAAAGCCTTTCACATGTTGCGCTTTACCATGCCCTGCAAAAGGCAGTAGTACTGGTCTATAACCCAACTTCGATACCAAGTGACCCAAAGCTAAAACAAACTCAGCTTCGTAAAAACTGGTAAATGGATCCTGAACAATAACAACAGTCTTGCTTATTTCCGTTTCACTTAACGCCAGAATATCGCCGGTATCTAAAATATCGAAGCCGTTTTGGCTCCACCCCGTTAGTAAGTCCGGCGTCGAGAAGCTCGGCGTATCAACATAACCCACAATATGTTTAAGCACCCAGCGAGAAACGGGGTTATTAATCAGCACATTACTGGCTGTTGGGTAGCGGCTGGCTATGCGTCCGGTTTTCTCGACGTTCTTGACCAGGTAGTCTTTTAATGGACGGAAATAGCGGCTGTAGTAATGTTCATAAAAACGCGCCCGAAACGTCGGCACATCGACCTTGACCGGACACTGATTGGTACACGCCTTACAGGCTAAGCACTTATCCATGGAGTCTTTCACTTCATGGTTAAAGTCATCCGATGTCTTAAGTTGACGTGAAAGCTTCTCAAAAAAGTGGCTTCGCTGAGGGGATTGCGCTGCATCGTAGCCTTCTTTCTGAGTCAGTCGTAACCATTCGCGCACGAGACCCGCCCGACCTTTCGGAGAATATCGTCTATCGCGAGTGACTTTATAAGACGGACACATAGCCGACGACGTGTCATAGTTAAAACACAAGCCGTTACCGTTACAATCCATTGCGTTTTGGTAGCTCTCGCGCGTAGCTACGGGGATTTGCCGGTCATAGTAGCCACGCTTTATTGCGTCGACAGAAACCAGCTCTGCTTCCGTATTTAGTGGTGTACAGATCTTACCGGGGTTCAACTGGTTACAAGCATCAAAGCTGGCTTTTATTTTTTGTAGCTCTTTGTAGAGATCGTCACCGAAGAACTTAGGGGCATACTCCGAGCGGTAGCCTTTGCCATGCTCTCCCCACATCAAACCGCCATACTTTTGCGTCAGCTTAGCGACTTCATCACTGACCTCACGCAGTAAACTCTCATCAGCAGGCTCGGTTAAATCGAGTGCCGGACGAACATGCAGGACTCCGGCATCAGCGTGGCCAAACATGCCATAATCCAAACCTTTGCTATCGAGTAATGCCCGGAATTCATTAATAAATGGCGCCAGTTTTTCAGGCGGCACGGCTGTGTCTTCGGCAAAAGCGACCGGCTTGCGGCGTCCTTTTGTTGCGCCCAGTAAACCAACTGACTTTTTACGCATTGCGTAAATCAGTTGTATGCTCGGCAAGTCATCACAAATTTGATAGCCAATAACGCCCTGATTGTCTTTACTCTTAATGAGTTTATCCAAACGCTGACAAAGCGTATTGACCTTAGTATCTATGTCATCTTGGTCAAGTCCGGTAAACTCGACCATATTAATGCCGTCCATGCGCTTGCCTTCAACGTCTTCAAGCAAGTGTGACACAGACTTCCAGATGATATCTTCCCGCGCAAGGTTCAGCACCTTACTGTCAACAGTTTCGACCGACGTCGCATTTGCCTCCACCAGGAATGGTGCATTCTCTAAAGCCGCCTGAAAGTTTGAGTATTTAACGTTAACCAGCACGCGGTGTTTGGGAATTGGCGTAATGTTCAGCCGGGCTTCGCTGACAAAGCCTAACGTTCCTTCTGAACCGGCAATAATTCTCGAAACATCAACAACCTGCTCTTGGGGGTCATAAGCGTGCTTCAGGTCATAGCCCGTTAAAAAGCGATTCAATGGCGGGAATTTATCGGCAATTAAGTGCTCTTCACCAACGCAGGTGTCTATAACCTGACGGTAAATTTTTGCTACCCTGTCACTACCTTGAGCAATGGTTTCAGCCTGCTCAAGAGACACCGGACCACTGTCCAGAACCTTTCCGTCAAGCAATACGGTTTTAAGCTCGAGAATATGGTCGCTGGTTTTTCCGTAAACCAAAGAGCCCTGCCCGGAAGCATCGGTGTTAATCATGCCCCCCAGTGTTGCCCTATTACTGGTTGATAAGTCAGGCGAGAAGAAATAGCCATGCGGGCGCAACGCATCGTTTAACTGGTCTTTTACCACTCCGGACTGCACGCGAACCCAGCCCTCTTCTGCATTCACTTCCAATACTTTATTCATGTGTCGACTCATGTCGACCACAATGCCGGAGGTTAATGACTGACCATTGGTGCCAGTGCCACCGCCTCGGGGAGAAAATTGAATATCAGAAAACTCATCCTGGCCGGCTAATTTCATCACCAGAACAAGATCAGATTGCTTTTGAGGGTATAAAACTGCCTGAGGTAACTGTTGATAAACGCTGTTATCGGTAGCGGCAATAAGCCGCCCCGAATAACTCACATCTATTTCGCCGGAGAATCCAGAGTCTTTTAATGACTTTAAAAAACTCTGGTAGTTTTCCGGTAACGCACTTTCCGCTGAAACTTTCGGTAATGCGGTCATACTTATAGGTGTTCCGACAAATACATCCAGGTTTCAATAACGGTGTCAGGGTTCAGTGACACAGAGTCAATGCCCTGCTCAACCAACCAAGCGGCAAAATCGGGATGATCCGACGGCCCCTGACCACAAATTCCAACGTATTTACCACGTTTCTTAGCCGTTTGAATGGCCATAGCAAGCAGTTTTTTAACGGCTTCATTGCGTTCATCAAATAAATGCGCAATCACACCGGAGTCACGATCAAGCCCCAGGGTTAACTGAGTTAAGTCGTTAGAACCAATAGAGAAACCATCGAATATATCGAGGAATTCGTCAGCGAGCAGTGCATTCGACGGCAACTCACACATCATAATGACGCGCAGACCGTTTTCGCCTTGTTTTAAACCCTGCTCTTCCAGAAGCTCAATAACTTTGCGACCTTCTTCAAGAGTTCGCACGAACGGAATCATAATTTCGACGTTGGTCAGTCCCATGTCGTTACGAACCCGTTTAATGGCTTCGCACTCTAATGCAAAGCAGTCACGGAATTCTTCAGAGATATAGCGGGAAGCACCGCGGAACCCAAGCATAGGGTTCTCTTCGCCCGGTTCGTACTGACTACCGCCAATAAGGTTAGCGTATTCGTTAGACTTAAAGTCAGACATACGAACAATGACTCGTTCGGGTGAGAAAGCAGCACCTAAGGTGGCAATACCTTCTGCCAAACGCGCAACATAGTATTCGCGTGGACTGCTGTAGCCAGCCATCATTTGGTCGATAGTCGCTTTCAGGTCATCACTTTGTGCGTCATAGTTGAGCAGTGCTTTCGGGTGCACGCCTATCATGCGGTTAATAATGAACTCTAAACGCGCTAAGCCAATACCCGCATGAGGCAAACTGGCAAAATCAAACGCGCGGTCGGGGTTGCCAACGTTCATCATAATTTTTAGCGGCAACGGAGGCATAGCATCAATCCGTGACTCGGTGACGTCAAAATCAAGCTGTCCCTGATAGATATAACCGGTATCACCTTCTGCACAAGAAACGGTAACTTCCTGACCATTCGCAATATGATCTGTTGCATCGCCACAACCTACGACCGCCGGAATGCCTAACTCACGCGCAATGATAGCCGCGTGACAAGTACGACCACCGCGGTTAGTAACAATGGCAGCGGCGCGTTTCATAATCGGTTCCCAGTCAGGGTCAGTCATGTCGGTCACTAACACATCACCCGGCTGAACCTTGTCCATTTCACTAATATCATTGAGAACGCGTGCAACACCACGACCAATACGCTGACCAATAGCACGACCCTGACAAACTACGTCACTCTTGCTTTTCAGAGCAAAACGCTCAATAGCCTGGCCTTTCTGGTTAGACTGCACCGTTTCAGGACGTGCCTGAACAATATACAGCTTTCCATCAACGCCATCTTTTGCCCACTCTATGTCCATTGAACGGCCATAGTGCTTTTCAATGATAAGCGCCTGTTTGGCCAGAGCTTCAACTTCGTCGTCAGTAATTGAGAACGTGCGGCTTTTCTGTGTGTCGATGTCTTCAATTAATGTCTGCTTACCGTGCGCGCGGTCTTCTGAGAAAATCATCTGGATTTTCTTGCTGCCTAGTGTGCGTCGCAATACCGACGGGCGCCCTGCTTCTAACGTTGGCTTATGAACATAGAATTCATCAGGGTTTACAGCGCCTTGCACGACCATTTCCCCAAGTCCAAAAGACGAGGTGATGAAGACAACATCTTCGAAACCTGACTCGGTATCAATACTGAACATAACGCCCGAGGAAGAAATATCACTACGCACCATACGCTGAATGCCCGCCGAAAGCGCAACACCACGGTGGTCATAGCCCTGGTGAACTCGGTAAGAAATTGCCCGGTCGTTAAATAATGAAGCGAAGACATGTTTAATGGCTTCCATCACATTGTCTAAGCCACGAACGTTCAGGAATGTTTCCTGCTGTCCGGCAAATGATGCATCAGGCATGTCTTCAGCCGTCGCTGAGCTACGTACAGCGAAACTAAATTCGTCGTTGTTTTCGCTCAGTGTTTCAAATGCTGATTTAATGGCATTTTCAAACTCGCTCTGGAATGGTGTGTCGATTATCCATTGGCGAATTTTTTGACCCGCCTGAGCAAGCGCTTGAACATCATCGACATCGAGGCTGTCGAGCAAATCGTGAATGCGATCGTTAAGACCACTTTGCTCCAAAAACTGATTATAAGCTTCGGCTGTGGTTGCAAAACCTCCGGGAACTTCAACACCGGCGCCCGATAAGTTGCTGATCATTTCACCCAGAGAGGCGTTTTTGCCTCCCACACGATTAACGTCCTGCATTCCCAGATCTTGGTACCACGCTACGTATTCTTGCACGTCACAGTCCTCAATTAATTTTTTAGGCATGGAAGTGCCGGTTATTTTACACTTTATAGCTCAACAAGTTAATATCGCTGTATTAATCCTTTGTAAAAGAGACTTAACGTGCGCTACGCCTTTTATATTTCTGACGGTACGGCACTGACCGCCGAGGCCTTTGGCCATGCCTTGCTTTCTATGTTTCCGGTCACCTTTGAGCATAAAACCCTGCCATTTATTGATACCGAAAAAAAAGCAGAAGATGTCTGTAAAACCATTCAAAAAGCACAAGAAGAAAGTGGCGAGCCACCACTTATCTTTCATACGTTTGTTAACGAGTCTCTAAAATCAAAAATAACCCACTGTGGTGGTGTTTGCTATGATTTCCTCGACCACTTTGTGGCTCCCGTTGAGAAAGAGCTTAACGTTAAAGCTGAGCCGAAGACCCACCGTACTCACGGTGTCCATAAGAATTATAACTTCCGAATAGATGCCATTAACTATGCGCTGGATAACGACGACGGTAAGCGTCTTAACCAACTCGATAAAGCCGATCTTATTCTGGTAGGTGTATCGAGAACCGGAAAAACACCAACCAGCCTCTATTTGGCGATGCAATACGGCATTAAAGTGGCTAACTACCCTCTTACGGACGATGACGACTTTGAGCGGCTGCAATTGCCAAAAGAACTCAAAATGCACCGTCACAAAATTTTTGGCTTAACGCTTAGCTCTCAGCGCTTGCATGAAATACGCAGTCAACGCCGGGAAGGTAGTCGTTATGCGTCGTTAGCACAGTGTCGATTTGAATTAGCCGAGGTTGAAAAGCTGTACCGCCGGGAAGCAATACCTTTTATCAATTCAACGCATTATTCGGTCGAAGAAATTGCTGCGAAGATTCTTGCGAAGACCAACTTAGAACGGCACCGCTATTAGTGCCGTTCCGTTATTAACGCTTATTTTGCGCTTATTTTGCGTTAGTACTTTCAAAGATTTTGTCTGCAGACGCCGCAACAAAACCGGTGTAGAGCTTACCAGGTTCTATTTCATAGCGTTTCGCAAACTCATAGAAACAGCTGGGAATGCTGACCGTTTTATCAGAGAACTCAACATCATGGCGGTCAGCCATAGTCGATGACTGCTCAAGATAGACCTCAGGAGACCCTTTGATTTCACCACCAGAGGTGTTCAGGGTAAAGCCGTTGTCTTTTAGCTTCTGATTAACCTGTTCCAGTGACTCATAGCCCGGAAGTTGGTTAACGCTGACAGTAAAGTGGTTTGCGCAATAGCCGAACGCCGACATCCAAGCAGCGTATTCACTTTCTTCTAACAGCGCCTGATAGTCTTCATGGCTGACTTTCCAGTGGGTTCCTGAGTACAAAAAGTCAGGTTTCTTAGTGTCTTCTTCAGAGACTTGCGCAACCATATCCTTCACTTTAGCTTGCAACTCGTCAGAAAACTCGCTGGTCATTAACTCACTAATAAAGACTTTTGGCAGCTCAGGGTCGTCATGTTCAAAATGTTTAGCGCGAAGCTTTTTCGCTTCAAAGTGATAATCGCCGCCTTCCTTGTAACCTAAATTAAGAAAGTGCTGTGCCAGAACTTCTAAACCAACCGGAGCAATATCGAATGTTCTGAAAGCCACGTGATCGTTAATGATCGGGTGTCCTTCACCCAGTATTTTGTGAACTTTTTCTGCCGACGGCGTGCGCGATAAGTAATCTTGCCACAAATTCTCAAATAACTGCTCTACCTGCTGTGACATACAACGGTTGTCCTCTTATAGATTCAATGAAATAGAAAATTTAGCCTTCGCCATTGCGGGCTGCTTTCAGCGATTCGGCCACTAAGAATGCCAATTCTAACACTTGATCGGCATTAAGTCGTGGATCGCACTGCGTGCGGTAGCGGCTCGATAAGTCTTCTTCGCTGATTTTATAGGCGCCACCAGTGCACTCAGTTACGTCTTCCCCGGTCATTTCCAGGTGAATCCCGCCAGGATACGTACCCTCAGACTGATGAATGGCGAAGAACTGTCTCAGTTCCTTATGAATGGCGTCGAACGATCGCGTTTTCAAGCCATTATCGGCTTTTATGGTGTTGCCATGCATTGGGTCACTGGACCATATAACATTGCGACCCTCTTCTTTTACCCGGCGCACCAGGCGTGGCATGTTTTCTGCCAGGTTGTCTGCGCCCATTCGAGTAATGAGTGTTAAGCGCCCTGCTTCATTATCCGGATTAAGCGCATCGATAAGGCGAATAAGCTCGTCCTCCGGCATTTTCGAACCTACCTTCACACCAATTGGGTTATTAATGCCGCGCATAAACTCGACATGAGCATGGTCCAATTGGCGCGTACGTTCCCCTATCCAAACCATGTGTGCCGAACAGTCGTAAGGTAAGCCTGTAAGAGTGTCGGTACGTGTTAAGGCTTGCTCGTATGGCAGTAATAAGGCTTCGTGCGACGTAAACAGCGATGTTTCATGAATGGTTGCATTGTTATCGGCATTAATACCAAGCACTTCCATAAAGCGCAGCGCTGATTGTATTTCTTCCGCAATTTGCTGATAACGTTCTTTCAGCGGGTTTGAAGCTATGAAGCTTAAGTTCCACTTGTGAACCTTATGCAGGTTTGCCAAACCGCCCTGCGCAAAGGCTCGCAGTAGGTTTAAGGTTGCCGCCGAGTGATGATACGCCTTAAGCATGCGCTCAGGGTCTGGTTCACGGGATGCTTGGTTAAAATCAGAGCCATTAATAATATCACCGCGATAACTTGGCAGGCTGACACCATCAATCGATTCGAAGTCGCTTGAACGAGGCTTGGCATATTGCCCCGCCATTCTTGCAACTTTGGTCACCGGACATGAGCCTGCAAAAGTCATAACAATGGCCATTTGCAGAATGACTTTAAAGGTGTCTCTTATTTTAGGGGCATTAAAATCACTAAAGGACTCGGCACAGTCACCGCCTTGCAACAAAAAACCATTGCCCTGACAAACATCGCTGAGCTGATTTCTTAGTGCCCGAATCTCTTCTGCAAAGACTAACGGTGGGAACTGACTTAATTGCCTCTCGACATCATGCAGCTGCTGTTCGTTTTGATAGCTGGGTTGTTGTTGAATTGGCTTATCGCGCCAGCTGCGCGCACTCCACTGTGCCATAAAATTAACTTCCGATTTTTTTGCTCTGTAAGAGGTACGAATGTACGGTGTCCGCCGCTGAAAAGCAACGACTAACGCCGTTGCTCCAGCGCATGAATACGCTCTTCTAAAGGCGGATGGCTCATAAATAATTTTCCAATAGTCGAACGTTTACCTTTGATGCCAAAAGCCAACATGGTGCCGTCCAGCTCAGACTCGCGACCTCGCTGCAAACGGCGTAATGCGGCAATCATTTTCTGCTTACCCGCTAAGTCTGCGGAGCCTGCGTCGGCTCTGAACTCACGCTGACGCGAGAACCACATCACAATCACGCTGGCCAGAATACCAAAAACAACTTCCAGCAACATGACTAAGCCATAATAAGCCAGGCCACCACGCTGATTATCACCTCGCGCGATTGCACTGGCGATAATGCGGGCAAAAAACATTACAAAGGTATTCACCACACCTTGAATTAAGGTCAGTGTGACCATGTCGCCATTAGCGATGTGGCTGACTTCGTGCGCCAGCACAGCTTCCACTTCGTCTGCGTTCATGCTTTGTAAAAGACCGGTACTTACCGCAACCAATGAATGGTTCTTGCTGCGCCCGGTCGCAAAGGCATTAGGCGATGGAGACTGGTAAACCGCTACTTGTGGCATCGGTATGCCTGCTTTTTGTGCTTGCTGCTGAACTGTTCTTATCAGCCATTCTTCTGACTGGTTCTGAGGCTGCTCAATTACCCGCGCTCTGGTTGAACGGATAGCCATCCAGCGCGAGATCCACAGTGAGACAAATGCACCACCAAATCCAAACAATGCACAGAAAATCAACAGCCCAGCAGACCCACGAGCATCGATTCCGGTCGCCGCAATGACAATATTAAAAACAACGCTAACAACCAATAAAATAGCTATGTTAGTTGCTAAAAACAGCAGGATTCTTTTCATCCTAGTCTCCGTTAAAAATAGTCACAGTTACCGATATGTAGGCGCTTAGCCTTAAGTTCAATACACCAGTGAAAATTTACTGGCTAAATTTTGTGTCTGCCAATCAGGAATATAAGGCAGCACTGCTATCGGTTTTGACCGCAATACAGCGATTAATGTTTCCAGGTTTTCGGTTTGTCTGGGCATGGGAGTTTCTGTCGTTTGCACAGCAATCCAGCCTGCTAAATCACACCCAGACGCTTTAATTGACTGTGCGCTAAGTAACGCGTGATTCAAGCACCCTAACTTTAAGCCCACCGTTAAAATAACTTTTGCAGACAAGCGCTTAACCAGCTCTGGCATAAAGTGAGAATTAGATAAAGGCAACTGCCAGCCCCCTGCACCCTCTATGACTAAAGCATCCACGTTACTTTGACGAATTTCGTCAACCGCCTGTTGAAGCTTATCCAAAGATATTTCTACATTTTCGTCAGCAGCGGCAATATGGGGCGCAATTGCAGGTTTAAAGGTATAAGGATTAACCTGCTCATAGGGTTGAGTAACGTTAGCAACCTTCTTTAACGCTAAGGCGTCTGAGTTTTTTAGTTGCCCATCGGTCATCTCGCAACCAGAGGCAACTGGCTTCATAACAGCGACTTTTTGTCCGCGCCCTACTAAATACTGAACAAAACCGCACGCTGCGACTGTTTTACCTGCATCTGTATCGGTACCAGTTATAAAATAAATGTCCATGTTAACTATTAATCAACCATGCTTAACTAAAACTATATTGATAATATGCCATTCCAATGGTAATCCATCACTTGTTCTGTAGGTCTCATAAGCATTTTCTAAAGTTTGGAACTTAGATTTTGTCATCAAACCTGAACTGTTATCTCGTTTTACCAAACTGGCCCCCACCCCTTTTATGCTTGCTAGCAATGCGCGTAAGTTAGGAAAATACTGAATGTAATTATGCGTATAAAAGGTTTTATGCAACCACGGGAATGCTTCTGTCGCTTGGGTAATATTCGCGAGCGTTGAAAAGCTATTGATGTGAGGTTTGTTGTCGACCTCAGCCCAGCTGTTTTGTAAAGAAGAAAAGGTACCCGGAAGCAATGTGTTCACCGTGGCAATACCACCGGGTTTAAGCGCACGGTAAACTTCCGCAAACGCGATGTTTAAATCATCCACCCATTGCAATGATAAATTCGCAAATACCCAGTCGACACTCTCATTGGCTAAAGGCAGCGCAGTCCAATGGCCTTGTAACCAGCTCAAGTGAGGGTTTAACGTCTGAGCCTGTGCCAGCATCTCTCTTGAAATATCAATACCAAGGTATTGCTGGCTGTAACGTTCAAGCCGCGTTGTTTCAGCGGCAGGACCACAGCCAATATCAACAATTGTTTCCGGACTGATAGGCTTGACTGCGTTGGCGTAGCCCAATAAGTCGTGAGCGGCTTTTCTTTGAATTTCGTCATGCTGGGCATAGCTTGTCGCCGCACGATCAAAATGCTGAGCAACGGCTTTATCAAAATTAAGCGGCTTCATAATGCGTTGTCGCGCTCCAGTAACCCATCCACCACATGCCAAAACTGACTTATATGAGCAGGCTGCATATTGCTGTTTAGACTAAAGCGAATTCGGGGTGAATGCTTAGGTACCGTGGGGTGAACAATGGCACGGCATAAATAACCTAAACTGCTTAGCTCGCCAGCCATTCGCTTGGCAGAATCTTCGCTTTCAAGCAGCCAGCTTTGAATTGGAGTTGAAGACTCAATATAGACTAACCCGCGACGAGACATCTCTAATTGAAACTGCTGCGCCAATTGTGCCAAGTGCTCTCGCTTCTCGCGCCCTTCCTGGTCCTTTATGACCATTAAGGCTGCGCTCGCTGCGGCCGCTTGTGCCGGTGGCATTGCGGTTGAATAGATGTATTCTCTGCAGAACTGAATCAGCGCTTCAATGGTGTCTTGGCCTGCACAAACAAACGCTCCGCCAACGCCAAAAGCTTTGCCGAAAGTCCCTGTCATGATGTCAGCAACGCCCAAATCATTCGATAATGCGCCTTTGCCGCTATCACCAAGAACACCAATGCCATGCGCATCATCCACCATAACTGTGGTGTTCGACTGACGTTTTTTAAGTTCGATTAATTGTGTAATGCCGGCGTCATCACCATCCATGCTGAAGACACCTTCTGTCACCAGCCAGTCGCCGGGCTTCAATGCCTCAGCAATGGTCAGTGGTTGACTGTGGGCATAGCGCTTAAACCGCTGACGACTTTGCGTTATACCGTCAATCAAAGACGCATGAACCAGTTTATCCGCATATATTTTGCTGGTGTCACTAACCAAAGTGCTCAGAACCCCGACATTTGCCGCGAAGCCAGAAGAAAAGAGTAATCCAGCCGGCTTCTCGAGCCACTCTGAAAGCTCCGATTCGAGCCGTTGGTGCGCCAAACTATAGCCACTTAATAACGGAGAGCCGGTGCTTCCGACGCCCCATTCATTAGCCGCATCAACGAACTGTTTCTTAACTTCTGGGTGCTGACTTAACCCCAGATAATCATTTTTAGAAAAGTCGAGTACAACACTGCTTTCCCTTGCTGCTCGGCAGCGCCGCCGTCGCATTTGCGGCGACGACATTCGTTGCTTAAGTTTGTGACGTAACGACTCGTGCATGGCTTATTGTTTTAAGATGCGTCGTAGAAACGAACCGGCTGCTCTTGTTCAGCAATGGCATCTTCAATCACTGCTGTGTGTACCTCGTCATCATAGCCATCGGTCTGCTCTGGTGTAATGCCTAAGCGCTCGAACAAACGAAGATCAGCATCTGCTTCGGGGTTGGCTGTGGTTAGTAATTTCTCACCATAAAATATCGAGTTAGCCCCTGCTAAGAAGCATAACGCCTGCATTTCATCATTCATATCTTCACGGCCAGCCGACAAGCGAACATGCGATTGCGGCATTAGAATACGGGCAACAGCAACGGTACGTACGAACTCAAAGTTATCTAGGTCTTCGAGCTTAGCGAAAGGCGTTCCTTCAACTTTCACCAACATATTAATGGGTACACTTTCAGGGTGCTTAGGTAAGTTAGCCAGCTGCACCAACAATGAAGCGCGATCTTTCACACTTTCTCCCATACCAACGATGCCGCCTGCACAAACTTTCATACCAGCGTCACGAACATTGGTCAGGGTATCAATGCGGTCCTGATAAGTTCGTGTGGTAATAATGTCGCCATAAAACTCCGGCGAGGTGTCCAAGTTATGGTTATAGTAATCAAGCCCGGCCTGTTGCAGCAGCTTCGCTTGCTCTGCACTCAGCATGCCCAGTGTCATGCAACTTTCTAAACCCAGCTCTTTAACGCCTTTAATCATTTCCATAATGTAAGGCATATCTCTGTCTTTCGGGTTACGCCATGCAGCCCCCATACAAAAACGACTGGCTCCTTTGTCTTTCGCCGCTTGCGCTTCCTGCAAGACACTTTCAACAGCCATTAAGCGCTCCCGGTCAAGTCCGGTATGGTAATGCGCGCTCTGTGGACAATATTTGCAGTCTTCAGGACACGCTCCGGTTTTAATAGAAAGCAGCGTACTGACCTGTACTTCATTCGGGTGAAAGTGCTCTCTGTGAACACTCTGGGCTTTGAACATTAAGTCATTAAACGGAAGCTGTAGTAAATTCTGGACTTCTTCAATGGTCCAGTCATTGCGAATGGCAGACATAATAATAATCTCGTCATTTGAACAGTTAATGTCGCATAGAATATGCGTTATCATTGCCCTGTCAATTTACACAAGAATAGAAACTTTACAACTGGGTAATTTATGACCTCACCAAGCCATTTAAGTAATGAAGCCTTCGACCGCCAACATTTATGGCACCCTTATACCTCAATGAGCCACCCGCTACCGTCCTATGAAGTGAGCTCAGCAAAAGGTGCCACTATTACCCTTAAAAGCGGCGAGCAGCTTATTGACGGAATGTCCTCCTGGTGGGCGGTCATTCACGGTTATCGTAACCCACGGTTGGATAAGGTTGCCCATCAACAAATAGATACCGTCAGCCATGTGATGTTTGGGGGGCTGACTCACGAGCCGGCAATTAAACTGGGGAGACAACTGGTTGATATGCTGCCCGCTCCGTTAGAGAAAGTGTTTATTGCAGATTCAGGCTCTGTCAGTGTCGAAGTGGCCATAAAAATGACCCTGCAGTACTGGTTGGCGCAGTCACGCCCTGAGAAGTCTAAGCTGTTAACCATAAAAGGCGGTTATCACGGTGACACCTTCAAAGCTATGTCGGTGTGTGATCCGGAAAATGGCATGCACAGCTTTTTTAATAAAGCCATTGCTACGCAAATTTTTGCTGATGCTCCTGAATTAACACCCGATGATGAATGGGACGAAACTTCTGGCCAGCAATTAACGCTATGGTTCGAGCAGTTCCATAAAGAGTTAGCCGCCGTTATTCTTGAGCCTATTGTTCAGGGTGCCGGCGGCATGCGTTTTTACCACCCTAACTACCTGAAGCTTATACGAGCGCTTTGTGATAAATACGACGTACTGCTCATTGCCGATGAGATTGCCACTGGCTTTGGTCGAACCGGAAAATTATTCGCCTGCGAACACGCGGAAGTAACGCCCGATATCATTTGCCTTGGTAAAGCGTTAACGGGTGGCTATATGACGTTAGCAGCAACCGTCACGACCGCAAAGGTCGCTGAAACTATCGGACAAGGTCCTGCCGGTGGCGCGCTCATGCACGGACCTACTTTTATGGGGAACCCCCTGGCTTGCGCTGTTGCATCCGAGTCATTAGCCATAATTAGCGACGGCAATTGGCAGCAGCAAGTGAGTATCATAGAGAAGTACCTAAAAGATAAGTTACTGCCCTTAAATGAGCTAAGTTCCGTGCGCGACGCACGAGTTTTTGGTGCTATTGGAGTGCTGGAGATGGAACAGAGAATCGACGTCGCTGAAGCGCAGCGTTTATTCATTAAACACGGCGTTTGGATACGCCCTTTTGGTCGGCTGCTTTATATTATGCCGCCTTATATTATTAGCGAGCAGGAGTTATCAACATTATGCTCGGCAATGGCTGACTACGCAAAAAGCGTTTAAAAGCCGAAGAAATAAAGTGATAAGCCACCCAGGCAGCTTAAAATAAGTATCACCAGGTTCACCCAAATATGCTGTTTATGCTGCCTGAAGAGCACAAAGTTGAGCGCCAGGCTTATCAGGCTAATCACTAAGCCAATGAAAAGTGTGATAACAAATAAGTCGCCTAGTGTTATATGCCAGTAATCCCGAACCGGAATACCAAAGATTTGTGTCAGTATGGTATTACGCTCGGGCTTTGCGTAATTAAAAACAATAGTGGCAATAACAAATATGACCCAGCCAGAGATGCATAATAAGCCAAGCACCCTTGACCAAAATGGTACTTTTTTCAAGTCGTCTATAGAGCCCCTTTTCATAATTTTTCTCTCTGTTAACGGGGTTATACTTGAGTCTGCGCCAATCCGAGGTAACATAGCAACCTTTGATTCGCAAAATAGTGTAAATTTCGGAGAATAGAAACCCATGTCGTATGCTTCTGTAGTGGATATTCTGGAAGGCAAAATTCCCGTCGATGAAACGGTAACGGTTCGCGGTTGGGTGCGTACGCGCCGTGACTCAAAAGCGGGTATTTCGTTTATTAATGTGCATGATGGCTCCTGTTTCGAAGCCGTTCAAGCCGTTGTTCCTGCTGAGCTTCCTAACTACAGTAATGAAGTGCAAAAGCTGACTACGGGTTGTTCTGTTGCTATTACCGGTGTGGTCGTTCCTTCTCAGGGGCAAGGTCAGTCGTTCGAGCTGCAAGCGACGAAAGTCCATGTTTATGGCTGGGTCGAAGATCCAGACACCTATCCAATGGCGCCGAAACGTCACAGCATGGAATACTTGCGTGAATACGCTCATTTACGCCCTAGAACAAACATTACCGGCGCAGTGATGCGTGTTCGTAACTCTTTGTCTCAGGCTATTCACCGCTTCTTTCACGAGAACGGCTATTTATGGGTTAGCACCCCTATTATCACCACGTCAGATTGTGAAGGCGCTGGTGAAATGTTCCGTGTATCGACGTTAGATTTACTTAATGTACCGAAAACAGAAAAGGGTGAAGTCGATTTTTCTGAAGACTTCTTTGGTAAAGAAGCCTTTTTAACCGTATCAGGTCAGCTAAACGTTGAGTCTTATGCGTGTTCGCTGTCTAAAGTTTACACCTTTGGGCCAACGTTCCGTGCTGAAAACTCGAATACCAGCCGCCACTTGTCCGAGTTTTGGATGGTCGAGCCAGAGCTTGCTTTCGCATCACTTGATGATGTCGCTGACTTGGCTGAAGACATGCTTAAGTATGTTTTCAAAGCAGTCCTTCAAGAGCGTCCTGACGACATGGAGTTTTTCGCTAAGCGCATTAACTCGGAAGCAGTCAGCCGTTTAGAAGCCATTGTGAACAGCAACTTCGTCCACATGGATTACACAGACGCTATTGAGATTCTGAAAAACTGCGGCAAGAAATTCGAATACCCGGTTGAATGGGGGGTTGATTTACAATCTGAGCACGAACGGTATCTTGCAGAAGAGCACGTTGGCGCCCCGATTATTCTGAAAAACTATCCACGTGATATTAAAGCCTTTTATATGCGTCAAAACGAAGACGGCAAAACCGTTGCTGCAATGGACGTATTAGCCCCGGGCATTGGTGAAATTATTGGTGGTTCTGCTCGCGAAGAGCGTTTAGATATTCTTGATAAGCGTATTGAAGAAATGAATCTGCCAATGGAAGAGTATGAATTTTATCGTGACCTTCGCCGCTACGGTACCGTCCCGCATGCAGGCTTTGGGCTTGGTTTTGAACGCTTAGTTGCTTACGTTACCGGCGTACAAAACATCCGCGATGTTATTCCTTTCCCACGTGCTCCTAAAAGTGCTGAGTTTTAACTCAGCACTTTATCTTTTGCTGACACAAAATACGGTTCAGCATCTTTTTCAGGTTTTATTGGCGTAGGTACAGCAGGCGTGCCTACGTACAAAAAGCCAACAATGGCATCATCTTCGGTTAGTCCCAATTGCTCTTTGACGTGCGCATCTTCCGCCGTCCAGCCAGTACGCCAAATAGCTCCCAAACCTTGGGCAAAAGCCGCCTGTTGCATAGCGTGAGTAGCGCAGGCAACGGTACATAACTGCTCTTCTCTTGGTACTTTCGGGTGTTCCTGATACCTCAAGCAAGCCGCAATAACAAGTGGAGCCCGAAACGGTAATTGCCCAGCCTGCTCAACAATGGTTTCAGAAAAGTCATTAATACGTGCCGCCTGCTGATAGATGTCAGCCAGAATTCCACGATCCTTTCCCTGAAATTGTATAAATTCGTACGGCGCTAACGACATATGATCGGGCGCTCTCACCGCTGACTTTTTTATTAGCTCCAATTGTTCAACACTGGGCCCAGGCTCTATCAGCCGTGGCATTGAAGAGCGCGTTGTTAATAATTCTACTGCATCCATATATCAACCTTTATCATTATGTAACGGTTCGTTACATTCTCCGGCTAGCTTGCATAGACCACTTTCGATATGCTTAAGACATTTCTTAAATAACAATGAGTGATAGCTATGCGTTCAGTGAGCTCAATCTTTAAATATATTTGGCGAATAATCAACGGTACCCGAAAGGTCATTATCAATTTAGTCTTCTTTATTGTGTTGGCTATTTTCCTGGCCAGCATGATAAGTGGCGAAGATCCTATCGAAGTACCTGAGAACGGTATACTGGTGCTCAACCCACAAGGTATTCTCGTCGAAGAAGAAACCTGGGTCGACCCTATTGATAAATTCTTTTCAGAAGCTTTAGGTAGTGGTAATGATATTCCCGAAGTATTAGTGACCGATGTTGTCGAAAGTATTGAGATGGCTCAGAACGATGACCGTATTGGCGCACTTTACTTAGATCTTCAGGATCTCTACCCAAGTGGCATTAATAAACTGAGCGCTGTTACTGAGGCATTAGAAGAGTTCAGAACCTCAGGTAAGCCCATTATTAGTAACGCCGATTACTATGCGCAGCATCAGTATTATATTGCAGCCCACGCTGATCAGCTTTATTTAAACCCAATGGGTGGTGTCGTTTTTGAAGGCCTTGATTACACCCAAGTTTACTTTAAAGAGTTGCTTGAGAAGCTAAAAGTTAAGCCGCACGTTTTTAAAGTCGGTAAATTCAAGGCTGCGGTTGAACCCTTTATTCGTAACGACATGTCAGACGAAGCCCGAGAAGCCAATGAAACGTTATATAGCGAGTTATGGGCCGAGTTTCGTAATAGCGTGACTACCACTCGTAATATCAACCCTCGCTTAACCAGTGGCAAAATTGATGATTACATGGCCGCGTTTGACGAAGCAAACGGCGACATGGCACGCATGGCATTAGACAACAACTTAGTCGATGCACTGAAAACACGCACTGAGGTTCGTAATGAGCTTATTAATTTGGCGGGGCTTGACGAAGAGAAAGAAACGTTCAAGCACATTACTTTTGATAACTACCTGACCGCGCAAAAACCACCAATGCCGGCACCAAAAGCAAAAGACAAACCGAAGATCAGTGTTGTTGTTGCGCGAGGCCAAATTGTCGACGGTTCTCAAAAAGCCGGCATGATTGGTGGCGACAGTACCGCTAAACTTATTCGCGATGCCCGTAATGACGAAAACACCAAAGCCATTGTGCTTCGCATTGACAGCCCGGGTGGCAGCGCTTTCGCATCAGAAATTATTCGTCAGGAGTTATTGCAAGCAAAAGAAGATGGTATTCCGGTTGTAGCATCAATGAGCTCAGTCGCGGCCTCAGGCGGTTACTGGATTGCCGCAGATGCTGATAAAATCATTGCTTCCCCTACTACCATTACCGGCTCTATCGGTGTGTTTGGATTACTGATGAACCTGGAAGACAGCCTTGCGGCTATTGGTATTCACAGTGACTCTATCAGCACCACTGAAATTGAATCCATAAACCCTATGGAAGAAATGACAGAGTACCAGCAAACGATGATTCAAAAGTCGGTGGAAAATACCTACGACAACTTCTTAAGCCTTGTCGCTAACGCCCGTAATATGAGCAAAGATGACGTACATGAAATAGCTCAGGGCCGAATCTGGACAGGTCGTCAAGCAATGAAACGTGGTCTGGTTGATACTTTAGGTGATTACGACGACGCCATTAAACTGGCAGCAGAGCTAGCCTCTATTGAAAAGTATGATGTGAATGTTGTTCAGCAGAAATTATCACCACAAGAGCAGTTCTTTGCTGAACTGTTTAACAATAGTGCTGCTAGCGACTTGTTACCTAAGGTGAGTCGTGACAATAGTAGTGATTGGTTATTGAAGCTATTCAGTGACGTGCAGTCAGAAACTGCCGTACTGAGAAACTTCAACGACCCGAAAAACGTTTACTCATACTGTGCACTGTGCCCGCAACCGCGTTAGAATAATCGACATTCGTTACTAAGAATGTCGACAGGAGACGCAAGTGCCTCGTAAAAAGATATATGTTGCTTATACCGGCGGAACCATAGGTATGAAAAAATCGGAACAAGGATACGTTCCGGTTGCGGGGCACTTAAGTGATTGCGTACAAAAAATGCCGGAGTTTTTCAGGGAGGAAATGCCGGAATTTGTTATTCATGAATACTGTCCTTTGATGGACTCCTCAAACATGACCCCGGCTGACTGGGTCACAATAGCCCGGGATATTGAGGACAATTACTCGGACTATGACGGATTCGTCATCCTCCATGGTACCGATACCATGGCCTATACAGCATCAGCGCTATCGTTCATGTTGCAAAACCTCAATAAACCGGTCATTGTTACCGGCTCACAAATTCCTTTAGCAGCACTGCGTTCCGATGGTCAAACGAACTTGCTGAATGCCCTTTACGTTGCTGCTAACTACCCGATTCCAGAAGTCGGCCTGTTTTTTAATAACACCTTATTTCGCGGAAACCGTTCAACGAAATCGGATGCTAATGGCTTTAATGCGTTTTCATCGCCCAATTTCCCCTCGTTGCTGGAAGCTGGCATACAAATTCGCTTAAATGCCGGTCAACTTTCCGAAACAGATGCCAAACCGAGTGAGCTCAACGTGGTTGAAATGACGCCACAGCCTATCGGCGTGGTCATGCTTTATCCGGGCATTTCACCTGACATAATCGACAACCAGTTAAAGCAGCCGGTGAAGGCACTTATTCTGCAAAGTTATGGCGTCGGCAATGCGCCGCAAAACGATGCTCTGCTCTCTGTTTTAAAGCGCGGTATCGATAACGGCATTACAATTTTAAATTGTACACAGTGTTTCCGTGGGCGTGTCGATATGGATGGTTATGCTACCGGCAATGCGCTGGCAAAGCTCGGCTTAGTGTCCGGCTCCGATATGACCATTGAAGCCGCGCTAACCAAGTTACATTACCTACTGTCGCAAGACATTTCTCACAATGAAATTCAAAAACTGTTACAGAAGAATTTACGCGGCGAATTAACTCCGCCATAATCGAGCACTGACTCAAATCAATAATAATAACAATATTACTATGGCTAAAAATACGTCTCCGGCTTTTGCCTCACGATTAGGCTTTATTCTCGCTGCTGCTGGCTCCGCCGTTGGAGTTGGCAATATATGGGGCTTTCCAACCCAGGCGGCCAGTAACGGCGGAGGTGCCTTTTTACTGGTTTACCTCATTATGATTGCCATTCTCGCCTACCCTATGCTTGTGGCAGAAGTCACTATCGGCCGAATTCGTCAAAACAACCCAATTGAAGCGTTAAGAAATTTATCAGATAAAGCCTTCTTCAGAGGAACCGGAGCTATAGCCGGGGTCGTCGGGCTTATCGTCCTTAGTTTGATTTTAAGTTTTTATGCCATTGTATCCGGCTGGCTTATCTCGTACATGATATCGCCGCTACTTATCTTTGTTGGCCTGCCGGACACTGCCGCATGGTTTGTCGAATTTTCAGAAGCCAGAAATATGGCGACTATGATCTTTTTTATGCTGTTAACCGTCTACGTGGTGCGTTCAGGTGTCAATAACGGCATAGAACGCTGGTCACGACGGCTCATGCCAATGCTGTTTGTCCTCTTAATTGGTATGTCAGCATACATTCTGACTCAGGAAGGCGCTCTTGAAGGCCTTAAAATGTATTTAGTCCCTGACTTTTCCCAAATTAGCGACCCTCAACTTATCATACGAGCCATGGGCCAGGCCTTTTTCTCATTATCGCTGGGCGTATGCGTAATGATGACCTACGGCGCCTACCTTTCAAATAAAGAAAATATTCCGAAAACAGCAGCCTGGGTTGCCGGAATTGACACCAGCGTAGCATTTTTAGCCGGGCTTTTAATTTTACCCGCTATGTTCGTTGCTCAGTCCAATGGCGTTCAAATATACGCAGATGACGGTACCCTGCTCTCCGCCGATACACTGGTATTTACCGTATTACCCGCAATGTTTGACACACTTGGAACAGCGGGTTTATTCGTCTCGTTCGGCTTCTTTTTATTGATGGTTATAGCAGCCATTACATCCTCTATTTCTATGCTGGAAGCACCGGTAAACGCATTGCGCGAAGAAGCACGCTGCGACAGAAGCTCAGGGGTGTGGATAGTCACTCTTATTGTCACCGCTATTTCGACCACCATTATTTATAATTTTGAGGTCTTATTCGGGGCAGTAGTCACATTCAGCACCGTTTATATGCAGCCAATAATGGCTCTGGTGTTCGCTATTATGCTGACTTGGGTCTTACGCCAGAATCACCTGCTGAAAGCTTTAAAGCAAGGTTCACCGGATATCGATAAGAGCTTGTTTTGGAAAATATGGCCCTGGTATGTCAAATTTGTTTGCCCGATACTTATTCTTTTGATTATTTGGCAGGGCTGAATCGCTTTAAGAATAAAGGCTGTCGCAAGTGACGACAGCCTTTATTGCCATTAAATAACCCATTTATCCATAAAGCTATCGACCTGCATTTGGTCAAACGAGTCGTTTTCAGTACACAGCTTAAATATCTCATTCGCCTGACTTGCCGGGAACCGCTTACTTAAGCTCGCTTTAAATTTTTCTTTGAGTACAGGAATACCCTCGTCACGACGGTTACGATGTCCTATTGGATACTCCACCGCTACTTTTTCTGTTTTAGTGCCGTCTTTGAAGAAAACTTGTACCGCGTTGGCAATGGAGCGCTTATCCGGATTCAGATAATCTTCACTGTACTGAAGGTCTTCTTCGACGACCATTTTTTCTCGAAGAGCATCGATTTCCGGATGTGCCTGATGAAATCCGTCCTCATAGTGATCAGCATTCAGTTCCCCCCAAATTAAGGGCACTGCGGTCATATACTGTAAGCAATGATCCCTATCTGCGGGGTTAGCCAGCTCCCCTTCTTTGGAGATAATACGAATCGCAGATTCATGTGTCGTAATAACGACTTTCTCTATGTCGTCTACCTTACCTTTTACATCGGGGTGAAGTGTTACCGCAGCTTCACACGCTGTTTGAGCATGAAACTCTGCCGGGAAAGACAGTTTAAACAGAATGTTTTCCATAACGTAACTGCTGTAATCGCGCTGAAACTTAAATTTCCGATCTTCTTCGTCTTTCAGCTTCTGATCTTTATTTGTCTTACTAAAGAGAACATCGTAAAACCCCCATTGTGGCGCAGTCAAAGCGCCGGGAATTCCCATTTCACCACGCATCGTTATATCTGACAGACGCACTGCCCGAGAGGTGGCATCCCCCGCTGCCCACGATTTACGGGAGCCCGCATTGGGTGCATGGCGATAGGTCCTCAATGACTGACCATCTACCCAAGCCTGAGACAGCGCTGCCATAATTTGCTCTTTGCTGGCACCCATTAGCCAACTAACAACAGCTGTTGACGCCACTTTTACCAGTACAACATGGTCAAGCCCAACTCGGTTAAAGCTGTTTTCTATGGCCAGGTTACCCTGTATTTCATGGGCTTTTATCATGCCTTCCAGCACGTCTTTAATAACAAGAGGCTTAAGCCCACGGCTGCGTCGCTGCTGAGAAATGAAGTCGGCGGTCGCTAAAATGCCACCTAAATTATCAGACGGGTGTCCCCATTCTGCCGCCAGCCAGGTATCATTGAAATCCAGCCAACGAACAATGCAGCCTATATCCCACGCAGCTTTAACGGGGTCTAAAGAAAACTGTGTACCAGGAACACGAGCGCCATTGGGAACCTGTGTCCCTTGTACAAGCGGTCCCAAATGTTTGGCACATTCCGGATAACCTAATGCCAACATACCGCAGCCCAGCGTATCCATAAGGCAGTACTTCGCGGTACTCCAGGCTTCTTCGCTTGTGACGTTATAGTTCATTACATAGTCGGCGATATCGACAATGACGTCGTCGTAATCGGGACGTTTATTTTGTTCGACAGTCGTAGGCATTATGACTCCTTAATTCAAAGGGTGACTCAAATAGCTACGGAGCTAATCGGTTGATTGATCGCCCTTTTCGTTTATTTTGGATAAAAAAAACCCGGAACCAATCCAGATTGTTCCGGGTATAGGGGAATGGCTCATGTGATGAGCCGTGCGCTAACTCATGATAAAACAGTCTCATTTATCCTGCTTAAAATTCATCCAACAATTTTTAGTTTAGACAATAATCGAAGGATGTCTAATTTTTTTACAGTTTCTTTTAACTTTATGTTTTTGAACAATTAAAAATGTTTTATCGACAAGTTATACACAGCTCATTAAGATGCTTTAAACAGCTTATAAAAGTTCTCAGTGGTCACGCGTGCAACCTCTTCCAGCGTAATACCTTTAACGTCCGCTACGCATTTTGCGACATCAGTAACGTAGGCTGGCTGATTCACTTTCCCACGATGAGGCACCGGTGCTAACCAGGGGCTGTCAGTTTCAATGAGTAGTTTGTCTAAAGGCAATGCTTTAACTGTGTCTCTTAATTCCGACGCATTTCGAAAAGACGCAATACCAGAAATGGAAATATAAAAGTCTAATGAGTCGATGGCTTCTTTTGCCATTTCGTAAGACTCGGTAAAGCAATGTAAAACACCGCCAGGTTTATCCGCGTGGCCTTGTTTTAACATAGCCAGGGTATCTTCACGGGCTTCCCGGGTATGAATAATAAGAGGTTTATTCAACTGCCCTGCTACAGCAATGTGCTGCTCGAAGTTGTTTTGTTGTTTCACTTTCGAGTCCGGATCATAAAAGTAATCCAACCCTGTTTCACCAATGGCAACAACCCTTGGTTCGCTGGCTAGCTCTGTTAACTTTGCCGCCATTTCATCAGCGCCCATACTCTCTTCATTGACGTAAAGGGGATGCACACCGCAGGATATAGAAACATTGTCATACGCAGAAACGGTATCGCGCATTTGCGGGTACTCATCAAGCGTGACACAAACACACAGCATATGCTCCACATTATTTTTGCGGGCATTTTCTACTAATCCAGCCAAGTCTGTACCGACTTTCTCTGGGTCAATACGATCTAAATGACAATGCGAATCAACAAACATCCAGTGCTCCGTTGCAATTAAGTTGCGCAAGAATTTAATAATGAACGGAACAGTTTACCATATTCAGACTTATGCTTGTGAGTCAGATAGTTTAATCGATGCCCTGTCGCCAGGTCTTTGGGGAGCAAGGTTAAAACGCAGGGCAACTGCCTGTTTTCAAACAGCCAGGTCACTTGTGTGCTGAAGTAAAAAGGACACGGCCGATCATGCAATGTCAGCGACACATCAAGTCTTTCGCCCAACTTATAGTAATGTTCACTGGTTTCAGGCATTAAAAATGATGTGTATTTAAAGAGTGGCACCATTCGCGTTGCCAACTCGTGAGCAGACTCAAGCTCAACAGATATAACGTGGGACATAAAGGCTCCGTTTATTGCAACAGGAGCCTTATTCTTCACCCAGCAAAAAGTGTGACCAACGGCTCCAGATAAGGGTTAATAATAACGGCAAATTAACGCCGGGGGAGCCCTGATATGTCTGACGTAACTGTCGGCATTCCGATACCCATTGACTGAGATGCGGCGCAGTCAACCAAGAGCATTGCGTTAATCGTTCATACCGCTCGCGCACGCCAGGAAAGTAAAAACGCTCAGCGGGAAGCCGGTTTAACTGAGCGAGCATATCGGATGCTAATCGCTCAGACGTATTCAACCACTCTGCCGCAACTGCTTTGTCTTTTAGCTCAGGTAGTGGGGTCAGCTTATGCAAAGCGTCGAATAGCTCCGCAGCTTGCGCAGTTTGTTCATCAGTTTGTTCGGCTTCAGGGTAAGGAATGCTGAGCCACTGCATGCGACTTCGCAATGTTGGCAATAATTGCTCAGGCTCTTTCGTTGATATTAGCCAACAGGTATCAGCAGGCGGCTCTTCAAGTACTTTCAGTAAAGCATTAGAGGCCTGCTCAGTCATTTTTTCAGCTTGTAAAATAACGGCAACTTTAAAACCACCCTGGTTTGCCTTATTCACAATGTTTTTTTGTAGGTCACGAACCTCATCGACCCCGATGCGACTGGCTTCTGTGCCATCGAGTATCCAGGTATCCGGATGGTTTCCCGCGGCGTACAGCAAGCACGATTTACATTGGTTACAAGCACTCTTCCCTTTCGACTGGCAAAGCAAATACTTGGTGAACTGCTCAATGAAGCTGTTACTGCCTTTGTCCGGGTAGTGTTTTAAGTAATATGCATGGGCTAACCGATTGCTTTCAAAAGCAGTCACTAAACGTAACCATGCGTCGCGTAACCAGGGAGCGGCCATTAAAACAAATTCTCCTCAAGGGTTCTTAGAATGGCTTTATGCACTTTTAACATAGGTTGATTCGCATCGATCACGAAAATCGACGGATCTTTCGCCGCAATGTTCAGGTAGGCCTGCCGTGTTCGTTTAAAAAACGCCAAGTCCTCTTCTTCTATTCTATCCAGCTCACCTCGCTCCCTGGCTCGCTCAAGACCCACTTCCTCATCAACATCCAGTAAGATGGTCAAATCGGGATAAAAACTGCCTAATGTTAACCCACGCAGTTTTTGTAAAAGTTCATCGCCAAGCTGTCTACCACCACCCTGGTAAGCCCGCGATGATAAATCATGACGATCACCAATAACCCAAGTGCCATTCATTAAGTGTGGCTTAATGACATTTTCGACTAGCTGTACACGGCTAGCGTACATGAGCAGCAGCTCGGTTGTCGGGACTAAGGTTTCATCCCACTTTTTCTTGACCAAGTCGCGTAACGACTCAGCCAACGGCGTTCCACCGGGTTCGCGCACGGCTTCAGTTTCAATACCTTTAGCTTGCAAATGCGTGATCACATTGGCGATAGCAGAACTTTTACCTGCTCCCTCCAGACCTTCAATAACAACAAACTTCCCTTTCATATTTACTCTTTATTTAGTTGGTAGCGGCGCACGGCTTTATTATGTTCTTCCAGCGTTTTTGAAAACACATGACCACCGGTGTCATCAGCAACAAAGTAATAGTACGGCGACTCGTCAGGGTTGGCGGCTGCTTCTAACGACGCCCGACTTGGCATAGCGATAGGTGTCGGCGGTAATCCATTAATTCTATAGGTGTTATAAGCCGTTTTCTCACGTAAATGTGCGCGTGTTAGATTACCGTCGAAGTTTTCAACACCGTATATTGTTGTCGGATCGGACTGCAACCGCATGCCAATAGCAAGTCGGTTTGCGAAAACGCTGGCAACCAAACTTCTCTCACCCGCTATGCCCGTTTCTTTCTCAATAATTGACGCTAAAACTAATAATTCATAAGGCGAGTCAACCGGACAATCATCTGAGCGTTCACTCCATACCTCAGCTAATGTGCGCTGCATTGACTCGTATGCGTCTCTTAAAATGCTCTCAGCTGACGAATACGCTCGATAAGTATAAGTTTCGGGCAATAGAAGACCTTCTAATGAGTCATAAGACGCCCCTAACTCGGCTCTTAAAGTGTCGGCAGCGGCTTTCGCGTTACCCGTTAAATAAGTTGCCTCGTTCAACTTTAACAGCCACTGCTCAAGCGTGTGACCTTCCACCAACGTCACTGAGAATTGAAGCTCGTCGCCGTTTGCGAGTTTTCTCCATACATCAAACCAATTATGCGTTGGCTTAATCTCGTAAACACCTGCTCTTAAATGACTTACCCCGCCAAGTAAGCGGCTAAAACCATAACTCAGCTGTGTATTATTCAGAACAGATTTATCAAGTGAATAATATTCGGTAATTTCTTCAATGACGTATCGAGCATGCTTTCCTTTGGGAAACTCAAATACAAGCGCTTCATTTTGATGAGCACTTCCAAAAGGCTGAGACAAATAATAGTAACCGTAGCCAAGCACCCCTGCGCCAATGACAATAAAAAAAAGAGCAATTAAAAACAAACGTTTAAGTAAAGTCATAAAGCCAGGCGTTGTATCTTATTGGGTAACGGATTATTTTCGAATACTTTACCATTAAATGAGTGAACAGGGACAGCGCCTCGGACGCTGTTGCAAATGAAAATTTGCTCTGCGCACGCCAGTTCAGTCGCTGTACAATCTTTTACGCTAAGGTTAGCGAGCGCATTGCTTTCTATGATGTATTGCCGCATAACGCCATTAACCCCTGCCGTTGTCAGTGACGGTGTAAACCACTGGTCACCCATCCGCCAAAATACATTACCTTGAATAGCCTCTATAACAGTGCCGTCACTGGTACAAACAATTAGGTCATCAACGCCTTTTTCCGACTTTTCAGCACTGAGCAACACTTGTTCTAAGCGATTTAATGTTTTTAGTCCCGCAAGCATAGGCTGTTGCGCCAAAACAAAGTCAGCCAACTCAATATCTAGAGGTTTTTGAGGTGTCGGTAATGAGCTTACCTGAATGTATTCATTGGCTTCTGCGCGCCTATCAAAGCCATAACCCTGGGCACTATTTCCCCGAGTTATAATCACTTTACACACCCCTTCCTCAACCTCTGCTGCCAATGTCTTCAACCGAACCTGTAAAGTGCTTATTGCCGGGTAATGGATGCGTAAAGCGTCGTTGGCATGAGCTAATCGGGCTACATGTGCGTCTAAGTGCTCTGGAACACCATTAACAATACGAAGAGTGGTGAAATGGCCATCGCCAAACTGAAGCCCTCGATCAAGAGCATCGAGATCAGTTGGATGATTATTAAAAAACTGTTTTATCAGTGTCATAACGAAAATAGGCGGAACCAAGGTTCCGCCTATTGTCTCAATAATTCTCTGAAAAATTAATCGTCAGAGTGATTATTTACGTAATCAATTGCTGCTTGAACAGTTTTGATTTTTTCAGCTTCTTCATCAGGAATTTCAGTTTCGAATTCTTCTTCCAAAGCCATAACCAATTCAACTGTGTCCAAAGAGTCAGCACCCAGGTCATTTTCAAATGACGCTTCAGGCTTAACTTCTTCTTCTTTAACACCCAGTTGCTCAATAATGATTTTCTTTACGCGTTCTTCAATAGTACTCATTTATAATATCCCTCAAATAGTCGTCGCGAGAGTGAAAGTTGGCCGTAGTTTAGTGAAACCAGCCCCATTAATAAAGTAAAAATTCCGATAAAGTTAAGAGGTCGTACCGCTGACCGCTTAAACCATCGCCATTCCGCCATTAACGTGAATGGTTTCACCGGTAATGTAAGCTGCTCCATCTGACGCCAAGAATGTCACCGCAGACGCAATTTCATCTGGCTTGCCTAATCGTGCAGCAGGAATATTAGCAAAAATACTTTCTTTTTGCTCTTCCGTTAACGCTTTTGTCATATCCGTATCAATAAATCCTGGTGCCACGCAGTTCACGGTAATACCTCGTGCTGCCACTTCTTTGGCCAAAGACTTACTGAAGCCAACCAGCCCCGCTTTCGCGGCGCAATAGTTAACCTGCCCAGGGTTCCCTGTGGTACCAACCACTGAACTGATATTAATAATGCGACCATTACGACGTTTCATCATGCCACGAACCACGGCTTTGCAGACACGGAAAATAGCCGTTAAATTGGTGTCGATAACAGAGTTCCACTCATCGTTTTTCATGCGCATCATTAAGTTGTCGCGAGTAATACCGGCATTATTGACCAGAATATCGATACTACCGAACTCTTTTTCAAGCGACTTTACTGTTTCCTGAACGCTATCAGCGTCAGTTACGTTCAAAGCAATACCTTTGCCTTTATCACCAAGGTAATCGGAAATAGCGGCCGCCCCTTTGTCTGAGGTTGAGGTGCCTATTACTGTTGCTCCTTGCTGAACAAGCTGCTGCGCGATTGCTTTGCCAATGCCACGACTAGCTCCTGTTACTAACGCAACTTTATTCTCCAAGCTCATCACTTATTCACCTTTTAAATTGAATTCAATGCATCAGCGCTGTTTAACGCTGAACAATTAAATGATTTAGTTATACGTTTATTCAAGCCCGTTAATACTTTCCCCGGACCGACTTCGAATGCTTTTTCCACGCCCATATCAGCAGCTTTCTCAACAGACTCTGTCCAACGCACCGGACAATAAAGCTGTCGGACCAATGCGTCTTTTATCGCTGCCGGATCTGTTTCAACCATGACATCAACATTATTGATAACGTCAATTACCGGTGACTTAACGGTAATATTCTCCAATTCCTGCTTTAATTTTTCGGCTGCTGGCTTCATTAACGCACAGTGCGAAGGCACGCTAACAGGCAGAGGTAAAACACGTTTAGCGCCTGCTTCTTTCAAGGCTTCGCCGGCACGGGAAACTGCTGAGGCATGACCGGCAATAACGACTTGCCCCGGTGAGTTATAATTTACCGGAGTGACAACTTCGCCCTGGGCCTGCTCTTCACAGATTTGCTTAATAACATCATCATCTAAACCGATAACGGCTGCCATTGCCCCTTCACCGTCAGCAACAGCTTCCTGCATAAACTTGCCGCGTGCTTCAACGAGTTTAACTGCATCTTTAAAGTCGATAGCACCTGCACAAACCAACGCCGAATATTCTCCCAGGCTGTGCCCTGCCATGACCAGGTCATCGCCTAGACCTTTGTCTTTGGCAACGCGATATAACGCAACGCTGGCAGTCAGTAACGCAGGTTGAGTGAACTGTGTTTCATTGAGCTGGTTATTGGGGTCTTGCTGCACAAGCTCCCACACGTCATAACCAAGTGCATCGCTTGCCTGTGCGAACGTCTCTTTTATGATCCCAAACTCGTCGGCTAATTCACCAAGCATACCAACGCTCTGCGAGCCTTGCCCCGGGAAAAATAACGCTGTCGTCATAACCACCCTCTTAATATCGAATTAATGCTGAGCCCCAGGCGAATCCACCACCAAAGGCTTCTAATAATAGGTTCTGCCCACGTTTAACGCGACCATCTTTAACTGCCCAGTCTAACGCAATTGGCACCGATGCGGCAGATGTATTACCTGTTTTGTCCAAAGTAATAACCACTTGTTCCATCGACATGTTTAATTTTTTTGCCGTCGCTTTAATAATTCGCAAGTTTGCCTGGTGTGGTACCAACCAATCCAATTCTTCCGGTGACATCTTATTCGCCGACAATGTATCGGTAACCAAGCTACTCAGTTTTGCCACAGCAACTTTGAAGACTTCATTGCCTTTCATGTACATCCAGGTATCGTCTTGCGGGTTAGCTTTGCGGTTTGCCTGTTTCGCCCCCAGTAAATGGCTGTATTCACCCGCGCTGTACAAATGCGTTGAAACAATGCCCGGCTCGTTACTTTGCTCGAGTATGACTGCACCGGCCCCATCACCGAACAGAACTAAGGTGTTTCTGTCGTTGGGGTTACACAGTCGCGCCAGAACATCGGTGCCAATAACTAAAGCACGCTTATATTGACCGGTTTTAATGAAGTTATCGGCGACCGATAGCGCAAAAATAAAGCCTGAACAAGCCGCACCAATATCAAATGCGGGAATATTTGTGACATCGAGCATTCGCTGAATTTCGCATGCAGCACTTGGAAACGCGTGCTCAGCCGAAGTTGTCGCCACAACGATAACGTCGATATCCCGAGCGTTTAGCTGACTACTTAATAAGGCTTGTTTCGCGGCTTCATAGCCAAGCGTTGCGGCTGACTCATTCGCAGCTGCAATTCGCCGTTCTTTAATGCCAGTACGTTCAGTAATCCATTCGTCTGATGTGTCAACACGGGTGGCAAGATCATCATTTGTAAGACGTTGCTCCGGTAAATAATGACCGGTACCAACAATTCTCGAGTATGTCATAACAACTCTGCATTTTAAGGCTGTTCAGATAAGACCGCTTCGACCCTATTTTTGATTCGGTCAGGAAGCTGCTCGTGCGCCTCTGCTACAGCTTGCTGGATAGCGCTGTAGAATGCTTCCGCATTGGCACTTCCGTGGCTTTTAATCACCACTTGGCGCAATCCTATCAAACTTGCTCCGTTGTAGTGGTCGGGCTTCAGCCTGTCCCACGATTTATGCGTACGTCGTTGTAAGAATTTGAAGAAAAATCGATACAGCCAATGAGAGTTTAGTGTTTCTCTCATTTGCTCAATAATAAAGGTTGCTAAGCCTTCGCAGCTTTTCAACGCAATGTTACCGACAAAACCATCGCAAACGATAACGTCGGAGCGGCCACTGAATAAATGGTTGCCTTCAATAAAGCCGTTGTAATTTAAACCTTCACACTGAGAAAGTCTGGCAGCGGCATTACGAACCACATCACTGCCTTTAATTTCTTCTTCGCCCATGTTGAGCAAGCTAATTTTCGGCTTTTCTATGTCCAGCAAATACTCAGCAGCTACCGAGCCCATTACACCAAACTGGAACAAGGTGTCAGAATCGCAGCTAGCGTTTGCGCCCAAATCAAGCAAAAACGATTTGCCACCGACACGGTTAGGAATCGCCGTCATCAGCGCAGGCCTTAAAACTCCGGGTAAGGTTTTTACCGTAAAATACGCATTCGTCATTAATGCGCCGGTATTACCGCCGCAGACCATTGCATGGCATTGTTCATTGGCAAGGGCTTGCAGTGCAAGACGCATAGACGAATTCGGTTTGCTACGTAAAGACTGACCAGGCTTGTCATCCATGAGAATGGTTTGCTCAGCATGAACCACGCTGACAGCAGTGCTTTCTTTAAGGTGATATTGCTTTAATAGCGGATTTATCTGGTCTTGGTGACCAAAAACTGTGAAGTGAGTATTGGGATAGTTTGAAACCGCTCTTTGCAGAGCTTCAATAACAATAGAGGGGCCATTATCGCCCCCCATTGCATCAATCGCTATATTAAGTTCAGGCATGGCCTGTCTTACTTATTAACGACCTTGCGACCTTTATAATAACCGTCGGCTGTTACGTGGTGACGACGATGCGTCTCACCCGTAGTTGAGTCAACCGACAGTGTTGGGCCGTCTATCGCATCGTGTGAACGACGCATGTCGCGTCTTGAACGACTTTTCTTACTTTTTTGAACAGCCATTTACGCTATCTCCTGATTATTTACGCTTTAATTCTTGTAATACGGCAAATGGGTTATCAGATTCGTCTTTATCAGACTCGTCGATTTCGCCCCATGTCATCGCATCACGGTCTACCTGACAAGACTTAGCGTCGTGCTTAGGTACTAAAGGCATTGCCAGAATTAATTCATCTTCGATAAGCCCATGCAGATTGATTTCACCGAATTCATTCGCCTCGATAGCTTCATAGCTTTCAGGGAAGTCATCAGCCACCTGCCGCTTAGTGACAGGAGCATACGCAAATTGCGCAAAAATATCAACTGCTAAAGGCGTATTGCAGCGTTCGCAACGTACTTGAACATGTACCTTTGCGTCACCTGCAAAATAGCTTATGCCTTGTTCATCAATACCAAACTCAACTTTGACGTCAGGATCAGGACATGACTCTACGAGCAACTCCTGAAACCGAGTTAACGTTTTTGCTGGTACTAAGCCCTCGTAAATGACCTTTTTATTGGCACATTTTACGGGGTCTACCGTTACGGGAATACGAACCTTTTGCATAGCGCGCGAATGTTACCTTAAGTTGGTGTTCAGTGGCAAGATAAATCGGACGTTACCGACAATTATCTACAATTAATTAACTCAGTGGATTAATTCCCTGAGATCTTAGCATATCCAGTAGCGCAATCGTCGGAAGTCCAATAAGAGTATTAGGGTCATTCCCTTTCATTTCACTGAACAAACTGACGCCCAGGCCTTCACTTTTAAAACTGCCGGCACAATCAAGCGGTTGCTCTAATTCAACATAACGAGCTATTTCATCAGCCGTTATATTATCCCGAAAGGTTACGAAGAACGGTTCAATTCTTACTTCGCACTGAGAAGTTTGGGAGTTTAATACAGCAAGCCCTGTATAAAAGGTCACCGTTTTGCCCACAAAGCTTTTTAGCTGCTCAATGGCTTTTTCCTCGGTACCCGGCTTGCCAAGAATTAAGCCGTCGCATACCGCGACTTGATCGGAACCAATAATAATAGATGGTTCACCATTAAGTTTTCTCGCCACAGCTTGTGCTTTTTCTTCCGCTAAACGCCCTACCAGCTGCTCTGGCTGCTCTTCATTAACTGCAGACTCATCAATGTCTGGCTTTACGACGTTATAAATTAAGTGCAGTTTGTCCATTATAGCCCGACGGTATTTTGAACCAGAGCCAAGCACTAGGGGGAGTGTCATAACCTCTCCTTTAAAATAAAGTTCGAAAGTTCAGTCAGAGATGACGCAATATATTCAGCGCCTGCCGCTTTTAGTTGGTCGGCCCGGTGCGCGCCCATAGTCACTCCAATAGGGAAAACACCAGCGGCACTGGCCATTTTCATATCATGTATTGAGTCGCCCACCATAACTGTATTGTCAGGCGAATAGCCTGCCTCATGCATTAATTCTATGAGCATATCTGGGTTCGGCTTGCCTTTTGATTCATTGGCGCAACGGGAATAAGGAAAGAACTGGGCCATATTCGTTTCCTGCCACACTCTGTCCAGGCCTCTTCGAGCTTTGCCAGTTGCAACCCCAAGTTGCACATTGCTTGAACGCAACGCTTCAAGCGAGTTAACGGCATCGTCAAACATGGGCGATGCTACTGTGTTCAGTGTGACGTATTCGTCTTTGTAACGCTCTAAAAAAATCTGCTTTTTTTGGGAGTCCAAAACACCAAAAAGCCTTTCAATAGCAGGCTCCAAACTAAGCCCTATGATATCTTTTGTCGCCTGCTCTGAGGGTACAGCTAAACCAATGTGTTCGGCAGTCCGCTGCATTGACGAAACGATACGGCCAATGGAATCCATTAAGGTTCCATCCCAGTCAAAAACAACGAATTGAAATTTCGACATTACGGCAACCTACATCATTGTTTGGTTAGCTTCGACAGCGTCGCGCTGAGGTTTTCATCTAAGGGCGCTTCGAACTGCACGTCTTTTTCCGTTTCTGGGTGCTTAAATGAAAGCTTCCAGGCGTGTAAGAATAGTCGCGTCAGTCCTTTAGACGCCATTAACTCGTCAAAGTCAGTGTCACCATATTTAGGATCTTTAGCGATAGGGTGTCCTGCGTGCAAGCAATGCACTCGAATTTGGTGCGTCCGGCCAGTCAACGGCGATGCTTCTACAAGGGTCGCCTCGGCGTAGCGCTGGTAAATACGAAAGCGCGTTTGCGACGGTTTACCTTCTGCACTGACACGAACAACCCGTTCACCAGATTGAAGCGTATTCTTTTGTAGAGGTGCTTCTACCATACGCACCCTTTTTTGCCACTGTCCTCTAACTAACGCCAAATACTGCTTATTCATTTCTTTGTTGCGCAACTGTTCATGCAGTAACTTCAGCACTGAGCGCTTTTTCGCAACCAAAAGAATGCCACTGGTGTCCCTGTCTATTCGGTGCACCAACTCTAAGTGCTTGTCATTAGGTCTTAGTGCCCTAAGCCCTTCAATCAATCCAAAATTTAATCCCGAACCGCCGTGCACGGCAAGACCCGAAGGTTTATTGACGACAATAAAAGACGCATCTTCGTACAGAATATGCTCTTCCAGCCGGGCTATTTTATCGAGTTTAGCCGAAGGCAAAGGTGCCTTTTCAGCAACTTTTACCGGCGGAATGCGAATTAAGTCGCCACTATTTATTTTATAGTCTGGCTTAGCCCGTTTTTTATTAACCCGCACCTCGCCTTTACGAATAATTCGATAAACCAGTGACTTTGGCACTTTGTTTAATTGGGCAATAAGGAAATTGTCCAGGCGCTGCCCCGATTCATCGGTCAGTACGGTATGCCAGCGGACTTTTTGTTGAATGCTCTTCATGGCGGTATTTTAGCACGCTTCCTAGCAATATTCAGTGAAATTAGCGCTTGTATTTTCGGCGTTTTTCGTGAAATAATTAAGTGTCAAAGTCCATCGTGGATGGCAGACAAAGAAACTAATTCGCGCAATCGTGTCAACAGAGCGACGCATTATCCACATCAGCATACGGTTGAAAAGTCTTAATCAAAGAGAATAAGCAAAAATCCGAGATGTTGATGGCACGGAAAAAGAACAGAGAAACCTCGCTCAAAAGAAAGAGCGATTGCAGACGTAACATATAGCGACAATATGACACCGGATGTAATGGTGTTATCGGCACAGTCAAAATCATTTTAACCACACGTTTCAATGACGGGTGGCACAGGCGCTAAGCCTGTACAACAGACGAATTCGATAATCGCACGAGCACCAGAGTGTGTGTGTCATATTGTGGCCCGGAAACATTGAGTCACAGTAATGAAAAGAATGCTAATAAACGCCACGCAACTAGAAGAGTTGCGTGTTGCGTTGGTCGACGGCCAGCGCCTTTACGATCTGGATATTGAAAGTCCAGGACATGAACAAAAGAAAGCGAATATCTACAAGGGTAAAATAACCCGTATAGAGCCCAGCCTCGAAGCCGCTTTCGTCGATTATGGCGCAGAGCGTCATGGTTTCCTTCCTTTAAAAGAAATTGCCAAGACTTACTTTCCAGAGGGATATACCTTCCAGGGACGTCCAAACATTAAAGACGTTGTTTCTGAAGGTCAGGAAGTCATTGTTCAAATCGACAAAGAAGAGCGTGGTCAGAAAGGCGCGGCACTAACAACCTTTATTTCTTTGGCAGGCAGTTATCTGGTATTAATGCCAAATAACCCTCGTGCCGGCGGTATTTCTCGCCGTATTGAAGGCGACGAGCGCTCTGCCTTAAAAGAAGCATTGTCAGAAATCAACGTGCCGAAAGAAATGGGCCTTATTGTCCGTACCGCAGGCGTTGGCAAATCAAAAGAAGAATTAGAGTGGGACTTAAACGTTCTTATTCATCATTGGGAAGCTATTAGCAAAGCGGCTACCGAGCGCCCTGCTCCATTCTTGATTCACCAGGAAAGTAACGTCATTTTCCGCGCCCTTCGTGACTATTTACGTCGTGACATTGGCGAAGTGCTTATCGATAGCCCGAAAGTCTATGAGCAGGTACGTAATCATATTCAAATTATTCGTCCTGACTTCTTGCAGCGCGTTAAGCAATATGAAGGCGATGTTCCATTATTCAGCCATTACCAAATTGAGAGCCAAATTGAGTCAGCGTTCCAACGTGAAGTTCGTCTACCTTCAGGTGGCTCAATTGTTATTGATCCGACCGAAGCTCTAACTTCAATAGATATCAACTCGTCACGCGCAACTAAAGGCGGCGATATTGAAGAAACGGCGCTGCAAACAAACCTAGAAGCGGCTGAAGAAATTGCGCGGCAACTGAGACTTCGTGATGTTGGTGGCTTAGTCGTTATCGACTTTATTGACATGACACCCGCCAGACACCAACGCGATGTTGAAAATCGACTACGTGACAGTCTTGCACAAGACCGTGCCCGTATTCAGGTGGCTCGCATTTCGCGTTTTGGCTTAATGGAAATGTCTCGTCAGCGTCTGCGTCCGTCACTTGGTGAGTCGGCAAACAATGTATGTCCTCGCTGTAATGGTCAGGGTACTATTCGCTCTAGTGACTCGTTAGCCTTGTCTATTCTGCGTCTCATTGAAGAAGAAGCGCTGAAAGACAACACCATACAGGTTCATGCACAAGTACCGGTAGACGTAGCAACGTATTTGTTGAACGAAAAACGTCAGTCGCTAAATCATATTGAGAAGCGTCATGATGTTAAAATCGTGATTATTCCAAACCATCACTTAGAAACGCCACACTTCGAAGTACTGCGTATCCGTGATGATGAAGTGCCAGAAGCAGCAAGCTTTGAGTTGGTACAAAAGCCAGAACAACATGAGTCATCGGTTTCTATTACCTTAACTCAAGAGTCTGCTAAGTTTGACGAACCGGCACTAAAAGGTTTACAAGCGCCAAGTGCAGCACCTACCCCTGCTCCTGCGCCAACACCGAAACAGCCTGAGAAACCGTCTTTATTAAAACGCTTATCGACTTGGCTGGGTAAACTTTTCGAGAGTGAAGAAGAAACCGATAAGAACAAGCAAAGCTCTAATCAGAGTAGACCAAACCAGCGTCGAAACAACAATAACCGCCGTGGCCGTGGTCGTCGTCCTGCTAATCGTCAGCAGCAAGGTCGTAATAATACGGCGGACAAAGCGGCTGCAGATTCTGCGAAATCGGATAAGAGCGCAGATGAAACGAAAGGTTCAAATAACAAGCCGAACCGCGGTAGAAACGATCGTAGACGTCGCGGCGGACGTAATCGTAACCAGCAACAGAATGCTCAAGGTGCTAATGCTCAGGTGAAGCAAAGCGCTGAGCAAGCGCCGCAAACTGAGACAGCGCCTGAGAAACCGAAAGAAGTTAAGCCTCGCCGCCAACGTAAACCAATGGAAAAATCCGTTCGCGTTAAAGGCGATGGTTCAGTTGAGAACCAGGCATCACAACAGCCAGCTCCTCAGGCTCAGAAAGATAATTCTGTCGCTAAAGAAGCTGAAGCGAAAAAGCCAGTTGAGCAAAATGCCGAGTCATCAGCACCGGTAGAGAAAAATACCAATGAGCAAACTCAACAGCGTACTTTAGATCCTCGCATTCAGGCAGCTGCTGAACTTGTTGAAAACAAAGAGCACTTACCGGTTAACGAGCAAAAGTCTGCTGAGGAACCTGCTCCTGAAGCCTCAGAAGCTCCGGAAAACCAGGTTCAGACTCCTGAGCCAAGTGCCGAGGAATCACAGCCTGAGCAACCGGAAACTGTTGCAGCAACAGACGCTAGCGATACGACAGAACCTGCTGAAGTGGCGGAGACTGAATCAGAGTCAGCTCCTTCAGTGGAAAGTGAAGCTTCGGAGCCAGTTGCGGAACAAGCTCAAGAAGACGTCTCTGAGAAAAAAGCGCGCAACCGTTCACGCCGTTCTCCAAGACATCAAAGAGCAGCGGGACAGCAACGTAAGCAAAACCGGGAAAATAAAGCGTCTAACGAGACTCCGATAATTCCAGCTCGTGATCTTAGTGGCTCAGCCTTTTCTCCAATGACTAAGGCATCTGCCGTTGAAAGACAAACACCTTTCCAGGCTCTGAATGTTGCCTCAGGAGAAAGTCGTTTAACGTTCGTCAGAGATGAACAAACGGCAGGCTATGCCAATGCCCGTTCCCGTTCATTTGCTGAAATGACGAAATGTGACTAGCACAAAAAAGCCAGTAAACAATCCCTGTTTACTGGCTTTCTTTTTATCTTCATTACTGCTAATTCAAGCGAATATTCGAGCGGTTTTTTTCAAGTGTTTTAAGGCCTATACCTTTTACATCAAGTAACTGCTCTACTTCAGTAAAGCCGCCGAGCTGCTCGCGCACTTCAATCAGTTTTTCTGCTTTCTTAATGCCGATACCCACTAACGCTGATGCTATTTCCTGAGCCGATGCCGTATTGATATTCACCCCCGTCTGCGCTTCAGCTTGTAATGCAATTGGCGAAGGGGAAACTGTTGGCATTGCATGAGCTGAAAAGCCAATAAATGACGCCAAAACAATAGGTAGCATTTTAAATTTCATAGTATGTTCATCCTTTTTGATAACCACTGCGTCACTGCAGTGGCCATACTATAAACGCTTTTTGCCGGCGCTCTCTCAAATTACGATTTATAAGACAGCTCAATACGCCACTAAGCTATACTTGCAAGTATGTTCTCGACAGCTTGTGCTGGATCTGGAGACTGCGTAATAGGTCGTCCTATCACCATGTAATCAACGCCGACCGTTACCGCTTCAGCAGGCGTCATTGTGCGACGCTGGTCATCTTTGCTGCTGCCTTCAGGTCTTATGCCGGGAGTCATTAATTTAAAATCGTTACCGCAGGCTGCTTTTAGCATTTTTGCCTCCTGAGCCGAACAAACAACACCTTTCAGGCCCGATGACTTAGCCAGTTTCGCTAAATACTCAACCTGCTCATTGACGCTCTTAGAAATACCCAGCTCTTTTAGGTCGCTTTCATCCATACTGGTCAACACCGTCACACCGATAAGCAAGGGCGGGTTATCCGTTTCTTTCAGCGCATCTGCAGCTGCTTTCATCATACGGCTGCCACCACTGGCATGAACGTTAACAACATCGACCCCAAGCTTTGCTGCCGCCGTGACGGCTTTAGCGACGGTATTAGGAATATCGTGAAACTTTAAATCCAGAAAAATAGAAAAGCCCTTTTCTACCAGGCTCGAAACCCATTGTGGTCCGGCTGAGGTGAATAATTCTTTTCCTACCTTTAAACCTACTTTCCCTGACGGTAATTGTTCAATTAACGCATCTGCGTCCGAAGCATTTTGATAATCTAGCGCTACATAAATTTTTGGTAATTCCATTCGATTATTCACCATCTAATCCAAATATCGGTTTTGTTGTTGACCAGCTCTTACACGACGGACATTGCCAATAAAGGGTATGTCCTGAAAAACCACAGTGATAACACTTATAATTGGGTCTCTGCACAATATGCTCATGTACCATGCGCTGCAGACGCTTAAGACTGTCTCGAGCACTGCCCACGTCGGCTGCTTTTATATGCAGACCCATTAAGTGATGAAAGCCGCGCATGGTTGGATGCTTCTCCAACGCGTTTGCCATGAAGCTTTCAGCATCTTCAATGCTCTGTGACTCAGCCATTTTCTCAGACAGCTTAATAACCGCAGTAATTCCCGCTTCTTGTTCTACACAAGTGTGTAAAAAGTCGATAAAGCCATGACTGTTTCTCTTCGCTTCATACGCTTGCTCTAGTAACGGAATTGTTTCACAAACGTAGGCTTTGTCCTGGTCTATTACTTTCGTGAGGTACTCTATTGCCTGGTTATTATCGCCCTGCTCCAGATAAATACGTCCCAGGGACAAAGATGCCCTTACACAGTTTGGATCCTGCTTTAATGCCTTATTAAAATACTTCACTCTTACTGACGAGTGATCGGCCGTGTCAGCAACCTCGCAATACAATTGTCCCAGAATGACTTTTATCGATGCGTTCTGTTTAACCAGTTTTAAAGCAACAATAATGGCTTTATCCCATTCATGAGTTGCTTCATAAAGCTCAAGCAAGTGCTTTTGACTGCGCTCTTTAAACAGCTTATTACTTTGCAGCCCCTGGAACATTTTCTCTGCGCGATCATAAATACCGGCAGCTAAATAATCTTTGCCTAACTCGTACATAGCGGTTAGGCGATCACTTTCAGATAAATTAGGGAGTGAGGTAAGATTCTTATGAATTTTTATTGCCCGCTCGACTTCACCTCGGCGGCGAAATAATTTGCCCAACGTCCAGTGAGTCTCAATAGTTTCACTATCAACGTCAAGCAACTCTACGAATAAATCGACAGCCTTATCAGGCTGATCGGAGAGCAGTAAATTAATACCTGTCGCGTACTGTTTTGAAAAGCGTTTTTGCTCTCTTCTCTCTTCTGAACGCACACTGTTGCGACCCATGAACCAACCATAGGCGGCAGCAATTGGCAGAAGTAAGAAAAGAAGCTCTAACATTTAATTCTGTCTCATTGGTTCGACTGCTTAGCGACGAGTTTCGACAGTTTTCGGCAGCGATAACGCCAGTAAAGGTTAGAAAGTAACATGGCCAATAATCCCACAAGAACGCCGCCACCAAAGAAAATTGCTAACAGCGACGCAACGGTCATATCAGCATTCAGAACCAGTAGATTGACGTTAATAACTTGCGTATTTTGGGCTCCAAACGCCATGGCTAAAAGGAATATAGCCAAAACGGGAATAAGAATAAGCAACTTCCTGAGCATGTTCGCTTACCTGTTATTTATAAAAAAACGGCATGCCAGTATAGCATGCCGTTTTTATCAATCGAGCGTAAAAAACTACTTTATAAATCGACGCGCTCGCGCAGTTCCTTACCCGCTTTAAAATGAGGAACGTATTTCCCATCTAAATTAACCGGGTCACCGGTTTTTGGGTTACGACCAACACGTGGCGCACGATAATGCAAAGAGAAGCTTCCAAAACCTCGAATTTCAACGCGTTTCCCCTGAGACAGGGACTGCACCATTTGTTCAAGAATTTCTTTAACAGAAGCCTCAACTTGCTTAGGAGGCAACTCATGTTTCAAAGTTAACCGTTCAATTAGCTCTGATTTTGTCATAACTTACCTCCTGATAAAGCCGTTTATTACGACGAAAAACTGTCTTAGTCGTCAGTTTTCGCCGCTTTGAACGCGTCAGCCATAGCACTGTTGATACCAGAGCTGTCTTGCTGTTTGTTGACGCTTTCTACCGCTTCTTTCTCTTCAGCTTCGTCTTTCGCTTTGATAGACAGGCTCAGAGTGCGGTTTTTGCGGTCAACGCCCATGAAGCGCGCTTCAATTTTATCACCAACGCTTAACTCAGTGCTTGCATCTTCAACGCGGTCGCGCGCGATGTCTGCTGCACGTACATAACCTTCAACGCTTTCTGCTAATTCAACTTTAGCACCTTTAGCGTCAACTTCAGTTACTGTACCTTCAACAATAGCACCTTTTTTGTTAGCTGCCAGGTAATTGTTAAACGGATCTTCTTCTAATTGCTTGATACCTAGAGAGATACGCTCACGTTCTGCGTCAACTTGCATAACAACAGCGGTAACTTCTTCGCCTTTCTTGTAGTCGCGAACCGCTTCTTCACCTGGAGTGTTCCAGCTGATGTCAGACAAGTGAACCAGACCGTCGATACCACCGTCCAGGCCAATGAAGATACCGAAGTCAGTGATTGACTTGATCTTACCAGTAACTTTCTCGCCTTTATTGTGGTTCTTAGCAAACTCTTCCCAAGGGTTAGGCTTGCACTGTTTAAGGCCAAGAGAAATACGACGACGTTCTTCGTCAATTTCCAGAACCATAACTTCAACAGTGTCGTCAAGGTTAACCACTTTAGAAGGATGAACGTTCTTGTTAGTCCAATCCATTTCTGAAACGTGAACAAGACCTTCAACACCCTCTTCGATTTCAACGAAGCAGCCGTAATCAGTCAAGTTCGTAACACGACCAGTTAAACGGTGACCTTCTGGGTAACGGTTTGCGATATCTGCCCAAGGATCTTCGCCCAATTGTTTCAGGCCAAGAGATACACGAGTGCGCTCACGGTCAAACTTCAATACTTTAACAGTGATTTCATCGCCAACGTTCACGATTTCGCTTGGGTGCTTAACACGTTTCCAAGCCATATCAGTGATGTGCAACAGGCCGTCTACGCCGCCTAAATCTACGAATGCGCCGTAGTCAGTCAGGTTCTTAACGATACCTTGTACTTCCTGACCTTCTTGCAAGTTCTCAAGCAACTCTTCGCGTTCTGCACTGTTTTCTTTCTCGATAACAGCACGGCGAGAAACAACAACGTTGTTGCGCTTCTGATCAAGCTTGATAACTTTGAATTCTAAGTCTTTGTTCTCAAGGTGCGTTGTTTCACGTACTGGACGTACGTCAACCAGTGAACCAGGCAAGAACGCACGAACGCCGCCAAGGTCAACTGTGAAGCCACCTTTAACTTTACCAGAGATATAACCGGTAACAGTTGCGTTTTCTTCGTGAGCTTTTTCCAGCTGCAGCCAAGCTTCATAGCGCTTCGCTTTTTCACGAGAAAGCACGGTTTCACCGAAGCCGTCTTCAACAGCGTCAAGGGCTACGTCAACTTCGTCACCGACGTTGATTTCCAGCTCACCTTCAGCGTTGCGGAATTGTTCTGCAGGAATCGCACTTTCAGACTTAAGACCGGCATCAACTAATACCAAGTCTTTTGCGATAGAGACGATTGTGCCTTTTACGATCGAGCCCGGACGAGTTTCGACTTCTTTCAGGCTTTCTTCAAACAGCTGTGCAAAATTTTCTGACATAATAATTAACTTCGCTTAATAAATGACGTCCACTGAAATTCCGTATGCAGCGGGGTTATTAAAAATGTTCACCTGTATCCTTACTGTGAACCCCTAATTAGGGCCAAGCCCTAGCTAGTTTCTGAGAGTTTGCTGTGGGCAAACGTCAATACTTGTTCCAACACGTCATCAATAGGCGTGTCGGTAGAATCTAAATACAAAGAATCCTCCGCGGGCTTCAATGGCGCCACAGAGCGATTCATATCGCGATCATCGCGTTCTTTAATTTCGTTCACTAATTGATCAATATTAGCATCAAAGCCCTTTTCCTTCAATTGATCAAAACGTCTTTGGGCACGCTCTTGCGGCGACGCAGTTAAAAACACTTTGGCGTCTGCGTCGGTAAATACCACGGTCCCCATATCCCGGCCGTCTGCCACTAAGCCAGGCAACTCTTTAAAGCCGCGCTGGCGGCGCAACAACGCCTCTCGTACACGCGGTAAAGCCGCAATTTTAGAGGCCATATTACCGACTTCTTCAGTGCGTATCGTCATGGTGACGTCTTCACCCTCTAAAATAATATGCGTTAGTGACTTTTCTTCGTCTGCTTCAAATTTAACATCCAAATGAGCGGCTAAAGCCACCAGGCTTTCCTCATCTTCCGGCGTGAAGTCATGATGAATCGCAGCCAAAGCCAGTACACGATATATCGCACCGCTATCAAGCAAGTGCCAACCCAGCTTTTCTGCGAGTAACCGACTGATAGTGCCTTTCCCTGCACCACTAGGACCATCAATTGTAATGACGGGGATATGCATTGCCATAAAATCCTCAATTTGCTCTGCGTATTGCAGCTTTTAGCGGCGCAATTATACGCATTTGTGAAAAAATTGCATTAATCAGGAGCACGAAATAACGGGAAAGCTGAGTTTACTCAGTCACTTTGACAAATTCGTGAAAACTCTTGGAAATAAGTGGGGTAGGTTTTACGACAACAGTCAGGATCATTAATAGTTACGCCTACGGGCGAAAATGCGGCCAGGGAAAAGCACATTGCCATACGGTGGTCATTGTAGGTGTCTATTTTAGCATTTTGCCAGTGCTGAACAGGATATACTTTTAGGAAATCAGCCCCCTCTTCCACGTCGGCGCCTAGTTTTCGCAGTTCTGTCGCCATCGCCGATAACCGATCCGTTTCTTTAACACGCCAGTTGGCAACATTACGAATAATAGTCGGCTTGTCTGCAAAAAGTGCTAAAGGAGCAACCGTCATAGCTGCGTCTGGGATAGCATTAAAATCTTTGTCCAGTCCTTTTATAACCCCTGAACCGGTCACTGTCATTTGATGCTCACCTATATCTACGCTGCCACCCATTGCCTGAATGACTTCTGTAAACGCTTTATCGCCTTGAATAGAAGAAGCACCCACACCTTCAATAGTTATCGGCCCGCCACCGAGCAATGCTGCTGCCATCCAATACGAAGCGCCACTAGCATCGCCTTCAACATGATAATTACCGGGAGATACATAAGACTGGCTGCCTTTTACATGAAAACGGCTTTCAGAGACACGCTCTATTACGATTCCAAAGTCAGCCAACATTTTGAGCGTTAACTCGATGTATGGCTTAGAAACCACGTCCCCTACTAAAGTTAAGGTAGAGTCGCTTTTAAGCAGTGGCAGCGCCATGAGCAACGCCGAAATAAACTGGCTGGAAACCGAGCCGTCTATGGAAAAATTGCCAGCTTTAAGTCCGGACTTAATTAATACCGGCGGATACCCTGGTGTTTTTTGATAGGTTATTTCGGCGCCTTGCGCTTGCAAAGCTTCGACCAAATGCTGAACAGGCCGTTCCTGCATACGAGAGTCGCCGGTGAGCTCGACCTGCTGATTCGCACTTAACGTTGCCGCCAAAACCGCAATTAACGGTCGCATGGCGGTACCCGCATTGCCTAAATGCAGCGAGGTGTCATTCAGTTGCCACTGCCCTGAACGACCAGTAACACGTGTTGTATTATCTGAGTTTTCACATCTGATACCTAAGCCCGCCAATGCGCGTAGCATATGTTCTGTGTCTTCACTGTCGAGCAGATTATGCAAGCTGACAGGCTCAGAACAAAGCGCTGACATCAGCAGCGCTCGGTTAGCAATGCTCTTAGACCCCGGAAGAACAATAGTTCCACGACACTGCGCCCGGGGTTTAAGGTAAATCGATTCAGCCACGCAGTTTTTTCATTGCCTTAATAAAGGCTTCATTTTCTGCGGGTAAACCAATACTGACACGTAAGTGATTCGGCAGCTCATAGCCAGTAACCGGACGCACAATAACGCCTTCATGCAACAACTCATCGTACAGCTTCTCTGCATCTGGGCCGACTTCAATAGTCAGGAAGTTACCGTAAGACGGAATGTAGTTAAAGCCTGCACCTTCACAAAAGTCAGTTAGCTGTTTCATGCCGTGCGCATTAACTTCAACCGCTTTTTGCAAGTAAGCATGGTCATCCAACACCACTTCTGCCGCCTTTAAGGACAGTGAATTCATATTAAATGGCTGACGAATACGGTTTAGGACATCGGCAATGCCTTCATGGCTTACTGCATAACCTGCGCGTAATCCTGCCAACCCGTAGGCTTTTGAAAACGTGCGGCTGATGACAAGGTTCGGGTATTCTTTAATCCATTCAACCGACGGTGCGCGTTCACCTTCAGGTACGTATTCGTAATAAGCTTCATCCAACACAACAATAACGCTCTGAGGCACTTTATCCAAAAACGCTTTAATTGCCGCTGTCGTTAAAAAAGTGCCCGTTGGGTTGTTGGGGTTTGCGATGAAAATCATCTTCGTCTTGTCGGTTATTGCTGCTGCCATGCCATCAAGATCGTGACCGTAGTCAACCGCTGGTACTGCAACAGGTTTTGCACCAATAGCCTGAGTGACTAGCGGATAAACCACAAACGCATGCTGTGAGAAAATGACTTCGTCCTGGTCTGACACGAACGTCCGTGCCAAAATTTCCAACACATCGTTAGAGCCATTACCCAGAGTAATTTGTTGCGTTGTCACTGAGTTCAACTCAGCTAGGCGACTTTTCAGGTAGTACCCGTTTGCGTCCGGATAACGAACCAGATCATTAAGCTCGGCTTCCAGCGCCGTCTTTACTTTCTCACTCAAACCGAGAGGGTTTTCGTTTGACGCTAATTTAACAACGTGCTGCAAACCCAATTCGCGCTGCAATTCAGACACTGGCTTGCCCGCTTGATAAGGACGGAGCTGTTTTACACCGGGGTTAACTAATGACAATGCATCAAAATTACTCATAATTCTCGTAAGCCTTTTGTCTTATTATTTTTGGAACTTAACTCTATTTTGAGCCTAGCTTTGACTTCTCTCAAAGTCCGCCATAAAGCTGAGTAACGCTTTAACACCGGCTACCGGCATCGCGTTATATATACTTGCTCGCATACCACCCACAAAACGATGACCTTTCAAGCCTTTGAAGCCTGCGGCTTCAGCCTGAGCTAAAAACTCAGCATCCAGTTTGTCATCGGCAAGCTGGAAAGGCACATTCATAATAGAACGATACTGCGGGTTAACGGTATTTCGGTAAAAGTCAGATTTGTCGATAAAGTCGTACAATAACTGCGCTTTTTCATGGTTAATTCGACCCATTTCGGACAAACCACCTTGTACCTTAAGCCATTTGAACACCAACCCAGCTAAATACCAGGCAAAGGTATTGGGGGTGTTATACATAGACCCGTCCTTAGCCTGTAACTGATAGTCCATAATCGATGAAACCTGCTTCTGCGGTGACCCCAACAAATCTCGCTTAACGATGGCAATAGCAAAACCTGACGGACCTATATTCTTTTGCGCACCAGCGTAGATAACACCGAACTTAGACACATCCAGTGGCTCTGACAAAATATTCGACGACATGTCCGCCACAATGGGAGCATTAACATTAGGAATATCGTGAAGTGCAATGCCATCAACGGTTTCATTAGGACAGTAATGAAAATACGCCGCATTGTCAGACAACTGCCAGTCGTCCGGAGACTGAATCTCCTTGCCTTTAACGCCCTCTTTTACGTGTCCGGCCACATTTACTTTAGCGACGAACTTCTCGGCCTCCCGTATAGCAAAGCCAGACCAAATACCGGTGTCGAGGTAGTCGACTGTTGAGTCAGGCGCCGCGATATTTTGCGGAACGGCTGAGAACTGGCCGCGCCCGCCACCTTGCAAAAACAAAACTTCGTAGTCGTCCGGAACGTCCAGTAAGTCGCGTAAGTCTTGCTCTGCTTCACGAGCCATGCGCACATACGCAGGGTCACGGTGAGACATTTCCATGACGGAAACGCCTTGATTATTCCAGTTAAGAAGTTCGTCCTGAGCTTGCCTTAACACATCGACCGGCAATGTTGCCGGTCCTGCTGAAAAGTTAAATACGTCACTCATTATTCTTCAGAAGCTCCTTCTTCGTTGGCTCCATCTTCTTCGCCATTATCGGCAACAACTTCACCTTCAATCAGCTCTTCGTCTTCATCAATTTCATCAATGCGCTGCAAGCCAACGACTTTTTCGTCATCGCCGGTGCGAATTAAACGCACACCCTGAGTGTTACGGCCAACAGTAGACACTTCGTTAACACGAGTTCTAACCAGTGTGCCTTTATTGCTAATAAGCATAATTTCGTTGCCGTCGATAACTTCCATAGCACCGACCACAGAGCCATTACGCTCACTCACTTTTATAGAAACGACACCTTTGGTTGCACGACTTTTCGCTGGGTATTCAGTCAGCGGCGTACGTTTACCATAACCATTCTCTGTAACTGTCAGAACGGCCGCTTCCTGGTCTTCGTACTCACGCGGCACTATGAGTGACACAACACGCTGGTCTTCTTCCAGACGAATACCGCGAACACCCGTTGCAGTACGCCCCATAGAACGAACCTGCTCTTCCGCAAAGCGAACCACTTTACCGGCATCAGAGAACAGCATGATGTCACCATTACCATCAGTAATATCAACACCGATAAGCTCGTCATCTTCCACCAGGTTCAGGGCAATAATACCTCCGTTACGTGGGCGGGAATACTCAGGCAGTGGCGTTTTCTTAATCGTACCCTTCTTCGTTGCCATAACCACGAACTTGTCTTCAGGGTAGTCACGCGTTGGTAGAATAGCGGTAATGCGCTCATCCGCTTCAAGCGGCAGCAAATTAACAATAGGCTTGCCTCGTGACGCACGGCTGGCTAATGGCAGCTGATACACTTTCATCCAGTAGATACGGCCACGAGTCGAGAAGCACAAAATGGTGTCGTGGGTGTTAGCAACCCACAGACGTTCAATGAAGTCTTCGTCCTTCATTTTCGTTGCCGCTTTACCTTTACCACCACGGCGCTGAGCTTCGTATTCAGTCAGTGGTTGATACTTCACGTAGCCTTCATGAGACAGTGTTAGTACAACATCTTCCTCGTTAATAAGGTCTTCCATGCTGATATCATGCGCTGCGGCAGTAATATCCGTCTTACGCTCGTCACCAAAGTTATCGCGAATTTCGACTAACTCTTCACGAATAACTTCCATGAGGCGCTCTGAGCTACGCAAAATATGTAGCAATTCAGCAATTTGCTCTAACAGGCCTTTGTATTCGTCAAGAATTTTCTCGTGCTCTAAGCCTGTGAGCTTGTGTAAGCGTAAATCAAGAATGGCTTGTGCTTGTGCTTCGGTCAGATGATAGTTATCACCTTTAATGCCGTATTCTTCCGGCAAATGATCCGGGCGTGCCGCGTCAACACCAGCCGTTTCTAGCATGGCTGCAACATCACCTAGCTTCCAAGCGCGGGAAATAAGACCGGCTTTCGCTTCTGCTGGTGTTGGAGAGCGACGAATTAATTCAATAACTTCATCTATGTTCGCCAGCGATATCGCCAGGCCTTCCAAAATATGAGCACGCTCACGCGCCTTACGTAACTCGTAAACCGAGCGGCGAGTCACTACTTCGCGACGGTGGCGAATGAAGCAGTCCAGCATATCGCGCAGATTAAATAGGCGTGGCTGATTTTTATCCAGTGCCACCATGTTAATACCAAACACCACTTGTAATTGGGTGTTTGCGTATAAGTGGTTAAGTACAACCTCGCCAACGTCACCACGGCGTATTTCGATGACAATGCGCATACCGTCTTTGTCAGACTCATCGCGCAGTGCACTAATACCTTCAACGCGCTTCTCTTTGACTAATTCAGCAATTTTTTCAATCAAGCGCGCTTTGTTCACCTGGTACGGAATTTCCGTAACAATGATGGTCTCTTTGCCTGTTTTCTCGTCGACTTCCACTTCTGCTTTAGCACGTAAGTGAATGCGACCACGACCCGTTTTGTACGCTTCAACAATGCCGCTGCGGCCTGAAATTGTTGCAGCCGTTGGAAAGTCCGGACCCGGGATATATTCCATTAACCCATCAACATCGATATCCGGGTTGTCGATCATCGCCAGTGAGCCATTGATGACTTCGGTGAGGTTGTGCGGCGGAATGTTCGTTGCCATACCAACCGCGATACCGGAAGAACCGTTGACTAGCAGGTTAGGAACACGGGTTGGTAGTACATCAGGAATGCGCTCAGTACCGTCGTAGTTATCGACAAAATCAACCGTTTCTTTGTCTAAGTCGGCCAGTAGCTGGTGAGAGATTTTGGCCATGCGAATTTCGGTATAACGCATTGCCGCTGCAGAGTCACCATCGACCGAGCCAAAGTTACCCTGCCCGTCAACCAACATGTAGCGTAATGAAAAGTCCTGCGCCATACGAACAATAGTGTCGTAAACCGCGCTGTCACCGTGTGGGTGATATTTACCAATGACATCACCGACCACACGCGCTGACTTTTTATAGGGTTTGTTGTAGTCGTTACGCAACTCGTTCATTGCGAATAAGACACGTCTGTGTACCGGTTTTAGTCCGTCCCTGACGTCAGGCAGTGCACGCCCGACAATAACGCTCATCGCATAATCGAGATAAGAGCTTTTTAATTCATCTTCGATATTAACCGGTGACACTTCTCTGGCTAGATCGCTCATAGTTCAGTCCCTAAAATAAAAATCCGCATATCTTTGTTATTTTGATGCAGTCATTGTACCCATCCGAAACGAGTCTCGCACCCTCTTTTTCTTATTCTTTAGCTAGGGTAGACTAGCCGCGTTATTTATCGCTCACAACAGTGCACTCCATGACACAAGAAAACAAAAATACTGAACAAAAAAACGTCGATTTAGAAGAAATCGCTAAGTTCTCTGCCCTCGCCTCGCGTTGGTGGGACCCTGAAGGCGAATTCAAACCGTTGCACCAAATTAACCCGGTTCGGCTGTCTTTTATTGAGCAACACGCCAATGGATTATTTGGAAAGAACATTCTTGATGTCGGTTGTGGTGGTGGTCTGCTAAGTGAAGCCATGGCCGAGCGCGGCGCTAAGGTTACCGGTATCGACTTAGCCGAAGAGTCATTAAAAATAGCGCGCCTACATGCACTAGAAAGCGAAGTCTCTGTTGATTACCAATGTGTCGCCGTAGAAAATCACGCAGCCGACCATAAAGGTCAGTATGACGCAGTTACCTGTTTGGAAATGCTGGAACACGTGCCCGACCCTGCCTCTATAGTTAAGGCATGCGCAGAAGCGGTTAAACCCGGCGGCTTGGTGTTTTTCTCAACTCTAAACCGTAACGTTAAGTCCTGGCTGCTGGGCATTTTGGCTGCTGAACATATACTTGGTTGGGTGCCCAAAGGCACACACCAGCATCAGCGTTTTATTAAGCCGTCAGAGCTCTTCCGCATGACCGATGAAGCCGGGCTTAATGAGGTTGATATTAATGGATTAATTTTCCATCCATTAAAAGGGTTCACTCTGTCGAATACCGATATCGATGTGAATTACATTACTGTTTTACAAAAGCCTCTGACCTAGCTCATGACGAATCTCGCAAAGAACGCCAAGCTTCCCGAAGGCGTGCTGTTCGATCTTGACGGCACCTTGCTGAACACCGCCCCTGATCTTGGAGCCGCACTCAACAATGTGTGCGCTTTATATGGGAAAGAACCTGTTCATGAAGACACCTATACGCCTGTTGCTTCACATGGTTCCAGAGGCTTATTAAAGCTGGCTTTTTCAAAAGAATTGGAAACCCATGAAAGTGAGTTAAGAAAGGCTTTCTTAGACGCCTACTCGAACAGCATTGCCGCTAAGACCCATGTGTACGAAGGTGTTGTACCGCTACTGAATGCTCTCATTCAGGCACAAATAAAAGTGGCCATTGTTACCAACAAACCTAAGCAGTTGACCCAAGAGTTGCTGCCAAGCTTTCCCGAGTTTGATGTCTTTGAATCAGTTGTCTGCGGGGACACTTTGAGTGTATCAAAGCCTGACCCTGCGCCTTTACTGCTGGCAGTAGAACAGCTGGGAGTTAACCCGACAAACTGCATTTACGTGGGTGACGCTGAACGTGATATTCAGGCTGGCCGCAATGCTGCAATGACAACGGTACTGGCTCATTATGGCTATATTAGCGACAGCGACTCACCCGCTGACTGGAAGGCCGACTACGGCATCAGCACACCGCTTGAGTTGCTGAATATTATTGGGCTACCACAACCTTGATCTATTAACCCATTTTTAAAGACAAAAAAGTTATAAAAAGCCGAGGTCCTCGCAAACTCACGTCTATTAAAGGCTAGAAAAAAATCAACAATTAAACGCTAATTTTCTTTTGCTTTTCTACAGAATTTCACTTGATCAAAGTCTGACTAAGACCTAGCATACTGAAAAATCAAAGACACTAGATATTGTGTGAATTTCACTCTGTATAACTAATGACCACAATATCTTGTGGCTACATCTCTATAACAAAAAGCTAAGAGTCGGCGCAAAATGAACGAGCAACTGTATGTCACCAAACGTAGCGGCGAACGTGAACCGCTCAACTTAGATAAGATCCATCGAGTCATTATGTGGGCAGCAGAAGGTCTGCATAATGTTTCCGCTTCTCAAGTAGAAATTAAGTCTCATATCCAGTTTTATGATGGCATTAAAACCGAAGATATCCACGAGACCATTATCAAAGCTGCGGCGGATTTAATCTCTGAAGACGCTCCAGACTATCAGTACATGGCAGCCCGTTTGGCCATTTTCCATTTACGCAAACGCGCTTATGGAAAGTTTGAGCCACCTCGTTTATTTGATCACGTCAAGAAAATGGTGGCAGAGCACCGTTATGACGAGCACTTGTTGGAAGACTTCAGCGAAGCTGAGTTCGACCAAATGGATGAGATTGTCGACCACTGGCGCGACATGAACTTCTCATACGCAGCGGTCAAGCAGCTTGAGAATAAATACCTGGTTCAAAACCGTGTGACAGGCGATATTTATGAAAGCGCCCAGTTCTTGTACATTTTAGTTGCAGCCTGCTTGTTCGCGAACTACCCAAAAGCAACGCGCATGGATTACATCAAGCGCTTCTATGATGCGACATCTGAGTTTAAAATTTCACTACCAACGCCAATTATGTCCGGCGTTCGTACACCAACGCGTCAATTCAGCTCATGCGTATTAATTGAAACTGGCGACAGCCTGGATTCTATCAACGCCACCGCTAGCGCCATTGTGAAATACGTTTCTCAACGCGCTGGTATTGGTATTAATGCCGGCCGCATTCGGGCGCTTGGTAGCCCAATTCGAAACGGGGAAGCGTTTCATACCGGTTGTATTCCATTCTACAAATACTTCCAGACTGCGGTTAAAAGCTGTTCGCAAGGCGGTGTTCGTGGTGGCGCGGCAACCCTCTTCTATCCATTGTGGCATTTAGAAGTAGAAAGCTTGCTGGTACTTAAGAACAACCGTGGTGTTGAAGAAAACCGTGTTCGTCATTTGGACTACGGTGTTCAATTTAACCGCTTAATGTATCAGCGCTTAGTTAAAGACGACTACATTACTCTATTCAGCCCGTCTGACGTGCCAGGCCTGTATGACGCCTTCTTTGAAGATCAAGAGAAGTTCGAGCAGCTGTATGTTCAGTACGAGCAAGACGAAAGCATTCGTAAAAAACGCATTAAAGCCATTGAACTATTCAGCCTGTTTATGCAGGAGCGTGCCAGCACAGGTCGTATTTACGTACAAAACGTTGACCACTGCAATACGCATAGCCCGTTTGACTCGAAAGTTGCGCCTATTCGTCAAAGCAATCTGTGTCTGGAAATTGCTCTGCCAACTAAGCCGTTACAGCACGTCAACGACGAAGAAGGTGAAATTGCGCTATGTACCCTGTCAGCATTCAACCTGGGTAAAATTAACGACCTGGGCGAGTTTGAAGAGCTGGCTGACTTAGCCGTTCGCGCTCTGGATAGCCTACTCGACTATCAGGAGTATCCGGTACCTGCGGCTTACAACGCAACTATGAATCGTCGTACTCTGGGTATTGGTGTCATTAACTTCGCTTATTACCTGGCTAAGCACGGTGTTAAATACTCTGACGGCTCAGCAAACAGTCTGGTTCACAAGACCTTTGAGGCTATCCAGTTTTACCTGATGAAAGCCTCAATGAACCTGGCGAAAGAAAAAGGTGCATGTCCGAAGTTTAACGAGACCACCTATTCACAAGGTATTATGCCAACAGACACTTACAAGAAAGACCTGGACGCTGTCTGTAATGAACCATTGCACCTGGATTGGGATCAGCTGCGCGCCGACATCAAACAGCACGGTATGCGCAACTCTACCCTGTCAGCGTTAATGCCATCTGAAACGTCGTCGCAAATTTCAAATGCGACGAATGGTATCGAGCCACCGCGTGGCTTTGTCAGCGTAAAAGCGTCTAAAGACGGCGTTACTAAGCAGGTAGTACCTGACTACGAGACGCTTAAGGATAAGTACGAGCTACTGTGGCAAATTCCGAGCAACAAAGGCTACCTAGAGTTGGTGGGCATTATGCAGAAGTTTGTCGACCAAACTATTTCTGCCAACACCAACTACGATCCAAGCAAATTTGACGCGGGCAAAGTGCCTATGAAGCAGCTATTACAAGACCTGCTAACGTCATACAAGCTGGGCGTTAAGACACTTTATTATCACAACACGCGCGACGGTGCAGCCGATAACCAGTCTGATATCGCGGCACGTCAACAATCAGAAAAGCCTGGTGCACAGCCATCTGAAGTCATCATCGAAGAAGATGACGATTGTGCCGGCGGCGCTTGTAAAATTTAAAAGAAGGATTTTGCGAAATGTCGTACTCAACGTTTAACCAGGAACAAACGAATCCGTTAACCGAGCCTATGTTTTTAGGTAATTCGGTTAACGTGGCTCGATACGATCAACAAAAGCACAGTATTTTTGAAAAGCTTATAGAAAAACAAATTAGCTTTTTCTGGCGCCCTGAAGAAATTGACGTAAGCCGTGACCGAGTCGACTTTAATAAACTCACTGACAGCGAAAAGCACGTGTTTATTTCAAACCTGAAATATCAAACACTGCTGGATTCTATTCAGGGCCGCTCACCAAATATTGCGCTGTTGCCCATTGTATCCATTCCAGAGCTTGAAACCTGGATTGAGACCTGGTCATTCTTTGAGACCATTCACTCACGCTCGTACACGCATATTCTGCGTAACTTGTTTACTGACCCAAGCGAAGTGTTTGAAGACATTGTTATTAACGAACAAATTAAAATTCGTGCGAACGATATTTCACAATACTACGACGACCTTATTTTCTACACTCAGCTGTGGCAAACCCACGGTGAAGGTGAAGTAACGGTCGACGGTGAAACATACAATGTGACTCAGCGCGAAATTAAAAAGAAACTGTTCTTGTGCATTAACTCAGTGAACGCACTGGAAGCCATTCGCTTCTACGTCAGTTTCGCTTGTACATTTGCTTTTGCAGAGCGCGAGCTGATGGAAGGTAACGCAAAAATCATTAAGCTGATTGCGCGTGACGAAAACGTCCATTTAACCTCAACTCAGCATATTCTGAACCTTTGGCAATACGGTGAAGATGATCCGGAAATGAAAGAAATTGCCGAAGAGCTGCGTGACGAAGCTTATGAGATTTTCATGACCGCAGTGAAACAGGAAAAACAGTGGGCTCACTACCTGTTCAAAGACGGTTCAATGATTGGCCTGAACGAGAGCATGTTATGCCAGTACGTTGAGTACATAGCCAACTTACGTATGCAGGCTATTGGCTTTGATGCTCCGTTCGAAAATATGCGCTCTAACCCATTACCGTGGATGAACAAGTACTTAGTTTCAGACAATGTACAGGTGGCTCCTCAGGAAGCGGAAATTACCTCTTACCTGGTTGGCCAGATAGACAGTGAAGTTAATGCCTCTGATCTTGGGGACTTTGACCTCTAAGCTATGACTAAAACCTTTAAAGTCATCGTTAACGGCGGGCCTGAGCTTGCCGTTGACGCGACTGAAGGAACCCTGCTCGAAGCGCTGGAAAAACACCAGCTGGAAATGCACTACCATTGTCGTAGTGGATTTTGTGGTGCATGCAGGACTAAACTAAATTCCGGTCAAGTACGTTATACCACTGAGCCGTTAGCTTACGTTCGAAAAGGCGACATTCTGCCCTGTTGTTGCGTGCCAGAGTCTGACTTAGATATTGAGCACTAGCACCGAGCGTATTGGCTATTCACAGAATCGATTACAGTCATCGGTAAGACCCATTTGTTTTTATGCCTAAAAAATGGATAATTCCCGGTAACACTGATTAAGGAAGAGGTATTTCATGTTTACAGTAATTTTTGGACGTCCTGGCTGCCCGTTCTGCGTACGCGCAAAAGAAGTTGCCGATCAATTAAAAGCAGACCGCGATGACTTCGATTATCGCTACGTTGATATTCACGCAGAAGGTATTTCTAAAGCGGACTTAGAAAAAACCGTTGGTAAGCCGGTACACACAGTACCTCAAATATTTGTCGACGAGTCACACGTTGGCGGCTTCACTGAGTTTGAAGCATACGCAAAAGAGAACTTAGGCTTGTACACGGCTTAATGTTGTAAGTGTTAGCGTAAGAAAGGCGGCTTATTTCAGCCGCCTTTTTTGATCGCCTCTATTGCCTGTTTCACTCGCTTCTCAGACACCGGATACTTTGTTCCTAACGTCTGAGCAAAGAACGAAACTCTCAGCTCTTCTATCATCCAGCGAACTTCAGCCACATCTTCAGGAATCAAAGCGCCGGTTTTATAACGTTTTAAGACCGCACTATAGGCTTCCTGTAAATTACTGAGCGCTATGGTTATTAAGCGATCTTTATTGGGATCCACCGGCAGTTTTTCCAAACGACGTTGCATGGCTTTTAAGTAGCGCACAATATCGTCGAGCCGGTGTTCACCAAACCTCGAGACAAAGCCCGGAAAAATTAAGTTATCCAGTTGGTCCTGAATGTCACCTCGCGACTGAATTTGATCGAGCGGAATTTTACCTTTCAGCGCTTTGCGAACATCCTGCGAATGTGTCAGACATTGTTCAACCCTAAGAGCTATCTGCTGTTCAACTCGTTCGTTCAATTCTCCTCGCACTTGCTCTTTTAAGCGCTCAAAGCCTTGTTCGTCTCTTAGCTTATTTCCCTCCGCAAGCTGCTCATCAATAACCGCGTCAACCGCTGCGGCAATACAGTCTTCAATCAGAGTTTCTACCTTACCCCAGGGGTTAAAGTACATCGCCAGCTTCGCTTTATTCGATAGCGACTTTTGCAAATGCTTTACCGGTGACGGAATTTGCTTTAACAACAGTCGACGCAAGCCCTGTCGGTGCTGCTGTTCGGCTTCTTCTTTCGAGTCAAACAACTGCAACGCAACCTCACGGCTACCTTTAATCGCTAAGCCAGGATAAGCCTTAATTTCAAACCCCTGCTGCGCTTCCGTCACAACTTCCGGCAATTCATCAAAGTCCCAGCTTTCAACGTCATCGCGGCTGATGTCATCACCGGCCGCCTTTTCCAGACGTTGCTGAACCTTACCGGACAACTCGTCCTGCAACTGTTGTAGATCTCTGCCCTGCTTTACGAGTTTTTTTCCGTCTAATACTTTAAAGTTCATGCGTAAATGCACTGGCAAACTGCTTTCGTCCCAGCTGTCATCCGGTACGGTAACACCCGTCATACGGCGCAGTTTGTGCGTCATAGCCTCTAACAACGACGTTTCAAAGGGTTCAACGTCGGCCATTATGGCGCCAGCAAAATTAGGGGCAGGCACAAAGTTTCTGCGCAACGCTTTTGGTAGTGACTTAATTAAATGGGCAATGCGCTCTTCGCGTAATGCCGGTATATGCCAATCAAAGCCTTCTGGTTTTACCTGGTTCAACACACCTAATTGAATATTGACGCTCACCCCATCATCAACCGCATTGGGCTCAAAGTGATAGGTTAACGGCAAACGCAAGTTACCCTGTCGCCAGAACTCTGGGTAATCGTTTTCGGTAATGTGCTCAGTCTCACCGGCAATGAGATCATCTCGCTCAAAAAACAATAGCTTCGGTTCTTTTTTGGCAGCTTTATGCCACCAACCGGCTAACAGCTTTTCGTTATAAATGCCTTCCGGTATGTGCCGTTCATACGCTTCAAAAAGGACTTCCTCGTCCACCAGAATATCACGGCGGCGCGACTTGGCTTCCAGAGCCTGAACATCTTGAATTAGTTTTAAGTTGTGTTGAATAAACGGCAACTTACGTTGCAATTGACTGTTCACTAAGCCTTCGCGTATAAATATCTCACGCGCCTTCGCCGGCGCGACCGGCCCGTATTGCACACGTCGTTTAGGCACCAGTACCAGGCCCAACATAGTGACTTGCTCGTCTGCCACCACACTGCCTTTTTTCTTCTCAAAGTGTGGCTCTAAATAGCTTTTCTTCACCAAATGAGAAGCCGCTTCCTCAACCCATAATGGGTCTATATCCGCATTAATGCGCGCATACAGCTTCGAGGTTTCGACAAGCTCAGCGGTCACCACCCATTTAGGCGGTTTACCAAAGAGTCCGGAGCCAGGGAAAATATGAAATTTAGTTTGTCGCGTGCCCTGATATTCATGCCGGTCTTCTTTCATACCCACTTGCGACAGCAAGCCGGAAATGAGCGCGCGATGCACCTGCTCATAAGTCGCCGGCTCTTCATTAATCGAAAAACCCAGTTCCCGCACCGTCTGCCGACTTTGTGTGTAAATGTCCTGCCACTCTCGCAGCCGCATAAAATGAATAAACTCGCGCGCCACTTGCTTGCGAAACTGATTACCTGACAGCTCTTTTTGCTTGTCTTTTATGTAATTCCACAGGTTGAGGTACGCCATGAAATCGGAATGTTTATCGTGGAAGCGCTGATGCCACTCATCGGCTTTTTGTTTAAACTCGTGCGGGCGCTCACGCGGATCCTGTATGCTTAACGCTGCTGTTATCACCAGCATTTCCCTCACACAGCCATACTGCTTGGCGGCCAATACCATTCGCGCCAACCGAGGGTCTAACGGTAAACGAGAAAGCTGCCGGCCTATTTCAGTTAGCCTCGGCTTTTCCCGCTTTTTACCCGGCTCTATGGCGTTAAGCTCTTCCAACAAATTCAAACCGTCTTTAACAAAGCGTTCATCCGGCTTTTGCACAAACGGAAAGTCTCGAATATCGCCGAGGCGCAACGCCGACATTTGCAAAATAACGGCCGCTAAATTCGTCCGTAGTATTTCCGGGTCGGTATATTCCGGGCGCTGTAAAAAATCATCCTCACTGTACAAGCGAATACAAATGCCCGGGCCAATACGTCCACAACGTCCTTTACGCTGATTCGCGCTGGCTTGAGAGATTGGCTCAATCGGCAAGCGCTGAACCTTAGTTCGGTAGCTGTAACGACTAATACGTACTGTTCCCGGGTCGATAACATAGCGAATGCCCGGCACCGTCAATGACGTTTCCGCCACATTAGTAGCAATGACAATACGGCGCTGAGAGTGTGACTGAAACACTCGGTTTTGCTCGTGAGAGGACAACCGGGCATAAAGCGGCAGTATTTCGGTGTTTCTCAGTTTTAAATCACCAATAGCGTCGGCATAATCACGAATTTCCCGCTCACCGCTCGCAAAAATGAGAATATCGCCGACCCCTTCACTTTGCAGCTCTTCTACCGCATCGCAAACACCTTGCAGAATATCCGTTTCAGAGGTTTTATTCCCTTCTGACGGGTCGCGATAACGCACTTCCACCGGATAAGTCCGGCCGCTAACCGTTAATACCGGTGCATCATGAAAGTGCTTAGAAAAACGCTCGGTTTCAATAGTTGCCGAGGTAATAACAACTTTTAAGTCCGGACGTTTGGGTAGCAAGGTGTGTAATACACCCAGCAAAAAGTCGATATTTAACGAGCGTTCGTGCGCCTCATCGATAATAATGGCGTCGTATTGCAGTAATAACGGATCCTGCTGCAGCTCGGAAAGCAGCATACCGTCCGTCATTAGCTTAATAGCAGTAGTCGGTGCCGTTTCATCCTGAAAGCGGATTTTGTAACCGACTTGCTGTTTAGAGTAATCCTGAAGCTCTTCACCAATGCGCGCGGCAACACTTCGGGCCGCTAAACGTCGTGGCTGCGTATGGCCAACGACACCTTTGCGACCATAGCCAAGCTCCAGCAGCATTTTCGGTAACTGAGTCGTTTTACCAGACCCGGTTTCACCCGCGACAACAACCACCTGGTTGTCCTCAATGGCCTTTTTTATATCGTCTCGCTGCTGCGCAACCGGCAGGTTTTCAGGGTATTCAATATGAAAAGACTGCTCAGAGCGCTGTAAGTAATTCAGCTCCGCCTGCTCAATGTCTGCCTTAATGGCACTGAGCACTTTTTGCTGCTTCTTTTCATCTTTTATTTTAACCAGCCCACGCAAACGACCGCGCAGTTGCGCGGCCTTTTGGTAAGTACATTGCTCGAGCTGAGACTGATACTGCTTAACGAAAGGGTTGGTATTCGTTTTGTTACGACTCATAAACTCCGAACTTATTCTTCCTCGTTATAAATAGCAATGTGCGTGTCACCGTCACCTTTAAAGTAACCGCGATACATGCCTTCGGTATTGAACGGCATGGCCACATTGCCGTCGGCGTCGATAATAATCACGCCACCGGTACCACCTGCTTGCTCCAGCACGCCATGAATGACTTCGTCGCCAGCCTCACTGACCGACAGGCCTTTGTATTTAACCCGCGAACAGATATCTGCCGCCACGTGAAAGCGAATAAAATACTCACCGTGTCCAGTAGCGGATACCGCACAACTGTCGTTGTCCGCCCAAGTGCCAGCGCCAATAATAGGTGAATCGCCTATTCTACCATAACGTTTTGCCGTCATGCCGCCTGTTGACGTACCCGCGCTTAATAGTCCGTTTTTATCAACCGCAACTGCGCCGACAGTACCGTATTTATAGTCTAAGTCGAGATATTCCCAGGCTTGCTGTTCAGGCTGCTCACTGGCCTTAATTTTTTCCTTGGCTTTTAACAGCTGTTGATAACGACGTTCAGTATTAAAATAGCTGTTATCAACCTGCTCTAAACCTTGTTGCTTAGCGAACTGCTCAGCCCCTTCGCCACTAAGCATGACGTGTACCGACTCTTCCATCACCTCACGTGCCAGTTCAATAGGACTTTTCACGGTTTTTACACCAGCCACCGCGCCGGCGTTACCTCTCTCACCTTCCATTAATGACGCATCCAGTTCGTGTTCACCGTCCCAGGTATAAACAGCGCCCTTGCCCGAGTTAAACAAAGGGGACTCTTCCATCACTTGGATAGCCGCAATAACCGCAGTGGTGCTGTCACCACCGTCTTTCAATACTGCCCGGCCCGCTTCCAAAGCTTCGTTGAGTTTGTCTTTGTAAGCTTGCTCTTGTTCATCCGTTAAATTCGCACGCGTGATAGTACCGGCACCACCGTGAATTGCCATTGCGTATTCAACGCCGTGGTCATCCGCCTGCAGCGGCGCTGATCCAATCAGTGCGCCAGCCAGTACCGATAAGAGAAGTGTTTTTTTCATAACTAATATCCCCTGCTTTTTATTGTATTTCGTCTAGTCTTATTAGAGGGGATAAACACGCATTTAGCAATGCGATTGATGGAGGGATTATGCCAACTTATCGTGTTAACTATGAGCACATTGGCTCGAAAGGCGACATTACCGTTGAAGTACCAACCGAAGCGACATCGGGCGACCAGCAGCAACTAGATGATGCCATTGCCCGTCGCGTAGGCGAACGCGTGCTGCCACACGCTGAGCTCGCCTTTCGTCATGACGACAACAGAACACTGACAGAAAAATTGAAGAAAGCTTACGACTTAATTATTGAGGGGTATGAGCGGGTATAAAGCCCGCTTATGATAACTAAACAGCGTGATGTGTCGTAAAATTAAAATTTAGTGCTTTCATTACTTTAAAGACCGTATCCCACCGAGGTTTAGTTTTGCCACTAAATGATTTGTATAGACTTTCACGGTTCAAGCCTGACGCTTGTGATATGTAGCTCACCCCATGCTTTTTAACCAACAAACCAAGCGCTTCAATAAAAGTATTTGGATCATCATCAGCCAGGCACTCTTGTAAAAACACCTCTATTTCCTGTTGCGTTTCCATATAGTCGAATGGATTAAACTCAGTTGTTTTTAAAGTCATGACTTTCCCCTAATTCTTTCAGTAGCCTCTTGGCTTTCTTTATATCTTCACTTTGTTGGCCTTTATGGCCGCCATAAAGCAAAAATACTACTTGGTTATATCTCACTGTGTAGTAAAGCCTATAACCTTTCCCGACAAAAAGTCGCATTTCATATAACCCACCGCCCAAGCTTCGTACGTCTCCAAAATTACCATTTATAGCTCGGACTATTCGCTTAGCTATTAACATTACCGCCCTGCGGTCTTTTAGGTGGCGAAGCCAAGCGTCGAATGCATAAGACTTCCTTATCTCATACTTCATAACACCCCTATTGTAGCTTACAGGCTACACATTGACAAAATTAAATAAGATATTGAGAAATCAAGCATGTGAAATCACCTTCTTGCAGCTATGAAGCCAATGGTGTAGCCTCATTTGGGTCATGATCGTGAGCCACTCACTTGTTGACGTTGCTTTGGCCTATACTTTAGCTAAAAAAGAACAAATCACCATTCAGACAAACACATCAAAAGCCGTGCGAAATAAGACATGCAGCCAAATTCAAATAATAAAGAACAAGAGACTTTTTACTGGCACGATTATGAGACTTGGGGGGCTAACCCGCTGATTGACCGTCCGGCGCAATTTGCGGGGCTTCGCACCGACACTGATTTTAATGTGGTTGGCCGCCCGTTAACGCTGTATGTTCAGCCCACGCCTGATTTTCTGCCGAACCCTGAGGCAACCTTAGTTACCGGAATAACGCCGCAGCTCGCATTAAAGCAAGGTGTTAGTGAGGCTGCGTTCAGCAAAGCCATTGCCGAAGAGTTTCAACAGCCCAACACCACCATTATTGGTTACAACAATATTCGTTTTGACGACGAAGTAACCCGCTCCCTGTTCTATCGTAACTTCTATGACCCTTATGAATACAGCTGGCAAAATGGCAACTCACGATGGGACTTAATTGACGTAACCCGAGCCTGCTTTGCATTGCGTCCTGAAGGTATTAACTGGCCGGATAATGATGATGGTCAGCCTAGCCTGAAACTCGAACACTTAAGTGTGGCGAATAACATTGAACACGGCCAGGCGCACGATGCAATGTCCGATGTTTACGCCACCATTGGTCTGGCTAAACTCATTAAAGAAAAGCAGCCAAAGTTATGGCAGTGGGCGTATAGTATTCGCCGTAAGCAAAAGCTTCTTAACCTTTTTAACTGGCAAGCACCTGAGCCTCTAGCACACGTCAGCGGCTTTTACGGCACCGTAAACCGGTATTTGTCCGCCATATTGCCACTAGGCTTTCACCCTAAGCAAAACAGTAACGTCATAGCCTGGGACTTACGCATTGATCCTAAACTCTTTGCTGATAATTCAGTCGATGAACTCGTTGAACTGACTTACACCAGCCGCAAAGAGCTGGAAGCTCAAGGACAGCAAAAAAGTGGTCTACAAAACATTCATCTAGGCCGCAGTCCGTTTCTTGCGCCTATTAAAACAATCTCTGAGGATGCTTCTGCACGAGCTGACCTCAATATGGAAACCGTAGCTGCCAATGCGCAGTGGCTGCAGGAAAACAGTGCGTTCAGAGACAAGTTAATGCAAGTGTTCGAGCAAACCAAAGAGTTTGCCCCAAGGACCGATGTTGACCACCAAATTTACGACGGATTTTTCTCGCCGCAAGACAAAAAGCACATGGAAATTATTCGAGCGTCCGAGCCGCAACAATTAGCTGGGTTGGATTTAGCCTTTGAAGACCCGCGTATGGAAAAGCTGCTACTGAGATACCGTGCTCGTAACTATCCGTCGACATTAACGGACAAAGAGCTGAACCAGTGGCGTCAATTTTGTCAGCAACGCCTTATTGATCCGCCAGAAGGTATGCTCTCTGCGGACGCTTTTGCGCTGCGTCTGGAAGAGTTGGCTAACCAGCATCAGGAAGACGCCCACAAGTTGCGTCTTTTAAAGTCACTGTATGACTACGTCGCTTCGCTCTAATACAGAAGAGTCTTTCGACTATATTATTGTCGGTGCCGGCTCTGCCGGCTGTACGCTTGTCAATAGGCTTACTGAAAGTACGAGGGGTAGAGAACTTGCGTGTAATAGATGCCTCAATTATGCCCACCGTTATAAGCGGTAACACCAACGCTCCCACTATCGCTATTGCAGAAAAAGGCGCCGACTTAATAAAAGCCGACGCCTAGTTTTTACCGCTTTTGTTAACTAACTGCAGTTACTGCTGGTTATTATTACCTACCCGGAATAAACGAGCTAGTGCCGGTATAAGAATGAGCGCGCCCAACATATTCCAGAGGAACATGAAAGTCAGCAGTATGCCCATATCCGCCTGGAACTTAATGGGCGAGAATATCCAGGTTGCGACACCTATGGCCAGCGTTAGGCCGGTGAAACCAACCGCTTTACCCGTATTATCCAGCGAATACTTGTACGTATCCTGCAACGACATTCCCTGCTGTAAGCCTTCTTTCACTTTACTGTAAATATAAATGCCGTAGTCGACACCAATACCAACACCCAAGGCAATAACCGGCAAAGTAGCCACTTTAATACCAATACCCAGCACCGCCATTAAGCCTTGGCTCATTACAGTCGTAAAGGCAAGAGGTAAGATAATACAAGCAACCGCTCGTAAACTGCGGAAACTAATGAAGCACAGCACAATAACGACACCATAAACCCACAACAACATTTTATGCTGGGCTTTTTCAATAACGGAGTTCGTTGCCGCTTCAATACCGGAATTACCGGCAGCCATTAGCAGATCAAGACCTTCCTGTTGGTAGCGACCATTAAAGCTTTCCACAGAGTCTACGACCGTTTGCAGCGTTTTGGCTTTGTGATCATCCAGGTAAATGATGATTGGTGCCATTGAGCAGTCGTTATTAATTAAACCATCTGGAATGCGGCTTAATGAGGCGTTAATGACATACTTGTTGCGGTTCAGGCTGAACCACTTCAGGTTACCTTCGTTAATGCCGAACATGCCCATTTTTGACACGTAAACGACTGATTTAACGTCTTGCACACCTGGGGTGTTCTCCATGTGCCAGCTGAAGCGCTCCATTAGCTCTAAGTTGTCGTAAGCAATGCATTGCTCTGGGGCTGAAGCTGCCATAACAACAAAAATATCAGTACTTGAGCTGTAGTTGTCGACAATAAAGGCGTTGTCCTGGTTGTAACGACTGTCAGGACGTAATTCCGGAGCCCCCTTGTCGAGGTCACCAATTTCCATGTTCTGGCTGTTTATTAAGCCCCAGGCCAACATCGCTAAGGCAACCGCTACTGCGGAATACGCCCACTTGGGTTGGGTAAACTTGGAGAACAGCTCAAATATTGGGTGACGTTCGCCTTCAATGCGTTTCTCATACTCAACACCATTTTTTGAGGTGCCCAGGTATGACATAAGAATAGGTAACAAGCCGAGGTTGGTCAGAACCACAACAGCCACACCAATACTGGCGGCAATGGCTAGCTCTTTAATGACTTCGATATCAATGACCATTAGCGTGGTAAAGCCAATAGCATCACTGGCAAGCGCCGTTAAGCCCGCCACGTACAAGCCGCGAAACGCCAGTTTGGCTGACTCAAGCTTGTCGAAGCCTGCAACTCTATTATGGCTAATGGCGTTGATGACCTGAACACCGTGCGAGACCCCTATTGCAAAGACCAGGAACGGCACCAGCATGGAGTACGGGTTAATACCACTACCAATAAGCTTAATAATACCCAGCTGCCAAAGTACCGCGATAATAGAGCAGCCTAGTACAGTGAAAGTGCTACGCCAGCAACGGCTGTAGGCATACAGCATAGCTAACGTAATAGCGATGGCCAGCAAGAAGAACAAACCGACCTGCTCAGCGCCCTCGATAAGGTCACCAATTAACTTAGCAAACCCCGTGATGTGAATGCCAATATCATCACTTTGATATTTATCGCGAACCAGGGTCTCCAGCTTTTCTGAAAACTCCTGATAGTCCAGCTTCTCGCCTGTTTCAGGGTGAACTTCGTCAAGCGGAACATAAATAATAGTGGACTCAAAGTTATTCGCCACCAAGTTGCCCACTTCACCAGAGCGCAGTACGTTTGTACGCAGCTGTTCTAACGACTGCTCACTGCCGTCATAGCCGTCAGGAATAACCGGGCCACCCACAAAGCCTTCTTCTGTTACTTCCATCCAGCGAACATTAGGTGTCCATAAGCTTCTTAAACCAGAGCGGTTAACCCCCGGAATGAAGAAGACTTCGTCAGTTATTTCCTGAAGTTCTTGCTGGAATTCGGCGTCAAAAATATCGCCGTTTTTGTGCTCAACAGCAATACGGACCACGTTACCCAAGCTGGCTAAGTCATCCTGATACTCAAAGTAGTTTTGAATAAACGGATGATGCGTTGGAATCATCTTAGTCAGGCTTGCGTCCGGGCGCACCTGAGCGGCGTTGTAACCAAGAAAAACGGTGATCAGTAAAAATATGACCAGCCAGGGCGCTCGAAAACCAAAAAGTAACTTCTCAATAATTCCCGCGGGCTTTTTTGATATTGGATTATCCATTGTTACTGCGCTCCTTGTTGAGATGCCAACGCTTCTTCTTCGGTGACTTTAGCGGGCCAGTGTAATAGACCACTGCGTCCTGTCATGAGCCATTCGCCGTCATTGACCACAACAATATCAGTCATTACCGAGCCGCTTGGGTGTCTTAACAATTCAACGTTAAGAGCTGCATCCACTTTTAAAATGGTTCCAGAGTGGCCAACGATTAGTTGTTCTCCTGAGTCTGTTGCTACACCAGCCGATAAGTTCACGCGAGTACCGGTTTCTATTTGCTCAAATGACTGTCCTTTGTCTTCCGACACATAAGCGTTGCCACGCAAGCCATACACCCATAAGTTGTTGGCATTATCTAAGTGCGCCCCAAATAAGGAGCCGCGATACGGTGACTCTAAGCGCGTCCAGTCCTCTCCGCTATTCTCACTACTAAACAGCAAGCCCGCCTCTCCAACAATGAAGAAGTCACTGTTGCGAGCAATAATCGCATTTAAATGGTAACCGCCTGGGTTTTCCAGCTTGTCAGAAATAACCTGCCAGTTAGCACCACCGTCAGAGGTTTTTAAGAAGGTGCCATAAGCTCCTATTGCGAAAGCTGTTTGCTCGTCTACCGCTAAAATATCCAAAAACGGTTTGCTTGGGCCTTCTTCTTCTGCAACTTCAATATTGCTGATTTGGAATTGCATTTCTTCTAGCTGCCATTCAAGTTCGCTGATAACCTCTTTATCTTCTTCGGTTTCCAGACGCTCTTGAAGAGTAGCTACTTTTTTCTGGTAAAACGCTTTTTCCAGCTCCATTAACTGAAAGCCGTCCAGTTGACGCGTCCAAGTCTGACCGCCGTCTTCAGTTGTTAAAATAACGCCGTGATGTCCGGTCGCCCAGCCCTTTTCCTCGCTCGCAAAGTCCACACTGGTAATTAATACGCTGCTATCCACATTGGCCTGTATCCAGCTACCGCTCTCGTCCTGACGAATCACATTACCGTGTGCGCCAACAGCAACCAATTGTTGACCATTTGATGCGATTTCAATGAGAACTTCTCTTTCTATTTCATCAGACGACAGTGCCGGTGCACTGATAACCTCGTAATCAGTGTTTGTTGTTGTATTGCCATCCTGGGCATATACTGCGGTGCTAAACAACGCACCCAACAACAGCCCGAATTGGGCAAAAGACGAACGCATGGAACCTCCTGGGTACTCAAAATGTCATAGGATTGTATAAGCTCAAGATAATTTGAAAACCTTTTTTCGTTAATTTCGTGCTTTTTTTCGTTAAAGTGTTGCCTGAGAGGTCAGTCCTCTGGCAAAGTGATGTTGGAAAGTAGAACAACAAGGAAAATCATAATGAATAAACTGATGCTAAAAGCTGGCGTATTCGCCATGTCGGTGATTTCCGCGAGCGTTGCGGCTAAAGTATCACCTGAAGAAGCCGCACGGCTTGGTCAAGACTTAACACCAATTGGTGCTGAGAAAGCGGCAAATGCCGATGGTTCAATCCCTGCGTGGGACGGTGGTTACTCTGATCACTCCGTTGAAGTTGTTCGCGGTAACGACCCTTTCGCCAATGAAGAACCGTTATTTACTATTACTCACGACAACCTGGACGAATACAAAGACAACTTAACGCCAGGTCAAGTGGCTATGTTCGAGAAATACTCGAGCTACAAAATGCACGTTTACCCAACTCACCGTACAGCAACCTACCCGGATGAGCTGTGGCCAAAAATTAAGTCAAACGCGGAAAACGCAGAAATGGTTGCCGGTGGTAACGGCTTAGAGAATTTCGATACCACCATTCCATTTCCTATTCCGCAAAACGGTCTGGAAGTGGTTTGGAACCACATTACTCGTTACCGTGGTGGTGCTGTGACTCGTAACATTGCACAGTTCCCGGTACTTTCAAATGGCGACTATGTGACGGTAGAGCTGAAAGAAACTCTGGCGTTCCCTGAGTACCTTGAGACCGGTCGTCAGGAAGCCGATGACAACATTCTGTTTTATTTCATGCAGGAAGTTGAAGCGCCTTCTCGCTTAACCGGTACTGTTCTGTTGGTTCATGAAACCATTAACCAGGTAAAAGAAGGCCGCCGCGCATGGATTTACAACGCCGGTCAGCGTCGTGTCCGTCGTGCACCTAACGTCGCCTATGACGGTCCGGGTACAGCGGCAGATGGTCTGCGTACTTCAGATAACCTGGATATGTATAACGGTGCCCCAGACAAGTACAACTGGGAGCTTAAGGGCAAAAAAGAAATTTATATCCCTTATAACAACTTTAAAATCATGGATCCTGAGTTGGAGTATGAAGACATTATCCAGGCAGGTCACATGAACCAGGATCTTATCCGTTATGAAAAACACCGCGTTTGGGTTGTGGAAGGCAGCCTGAAAGAAGGCGAACGCCACATCTACTCAAAACGTACTATGTACATTGACGAAGATAGCTGGACAGCGTCTATCATCGACCATTATGACGGTCGTGGCGAACTATGGCTTGTTGGTGAAGCTCTGAATACTCAGTTCTATAACCAAGACGTACCATGGATGGCTGCCGAAGCATTGTACGACTTAAACTCTGGTCGTTATATCTCGCTTGGCTTGGGTAACGAAGAAGACCCATACATGGAGTGGGATATTGAAGTAAGCCGTGACGAATTCACGACTAACTCCCTGCGCCGTAAAGGCTTTAGATAAGCCGATACTGGTGATAAACCACTAAAAAGGAGACTCACATGAGTCTCCTTTTTTATTGCCAGATGCTCTTTTTTGACATCTCACCTGATGCAGTAGCATCAGGCCACCGCGGTTAGATTATTTTTCCAGGCGAGCCAACAGACTTGAAGTGTCCCAGCGGTTGCCGCCCATCTTCTGTACGTCAGCGTAAAACTGATCGACTAATGCAGTTAATGGCATGGAGAGACCTTGTCTGTCGGCTTCGTTCAAAGCAATTTTCAAGTCTTTGCGCATCCAATCTACCGCAAAGCCATGCTCATATTCGTTATTCCACATTGTTTTATAACGGTTTTCCATTTGCCAGGAGCCAGCGGCGCCCTGGCTGATAGCCGCAATAAGTTTGTCCGGGTCTAACCCTACCTTGCGCGCAAACTGAAGGCCTTCAGATAGCCCTTGTACCACACCCGCAATACAAATTTGGTTCACCATTTTAGCCAACTGCCCGGCTCCCGCTTCACCCATCAGCTCACGCGTTTTGGTATAACACGCTAACGCGTCGCTAACTGCATCAAAAGCAGACTGTTCGCCACCGATCATGGCTGTCAGAACACCATTCTCTGCGCCTGCTTGTCCGCCCGATACAGGCGCATCAAGGAACTGACCACCTTGCTCACGTACCGCTTCGTTAAGCTCTCTGGCCAGTTCTGCTGACGCCGTGGTGTGATCAACCACAGTAGCGCCATTTTTTAGACCACTTAGAATGCCGTCGTCGCCATAAAACATGCTACGCACATCGTCATCATTACCCACACAGACTAAAACAATATCCGCATCTTTCACCGCTTGTGCTGGTGTTGCACCATAACGCCCCTGATACTCTTCAACCCAGGCTTTTGCTTTACTTTCAGTACGGTTATACACGCAGGTATCAAAGCCTTTCGTTTGCAAATGTCCGGCCATTGGATAGCCCATAACCCCTAAACCAATAAATGCGCACTGTGTTGTCATTGTTCGTTCTCCGGTTTCTTAATCAACCAATGTTGGTAGCGCCCTAAATCACGATAAGGCGGCTGCTGATTATATTTCAGTTCAATCGCCAGCAGTTCGTCAAAGCGCTGCTGATCATCTAGATTTCTCAGGTAGTCATGAAAACAACGAACACCGGTTTTTTGAATAACCTCGAGTCCAAGCTTATTCAGTATGTTTTGAACATCGTCCGGCACTAACGGATTCTGCGGACTTAGCCGTACTGTTTTCTTAACCTTTAACCCTCGTTCTATGTAATCAAAATTACCGTAAATTGCATTAGCAAACAGCTTTGCATTGCGGTTATAGAACATCAGCGAAAGTGTACCGCCCGGTGCTAATAACGTCTTTAATTGGGTTAACGCTGTCTCGGCATCTGGCATCCATTCCAAAACCGCATGGCAGAGCACTATTGGGAATTGGTCTTCATTACTTGCTAACGTCGCTAAATCGGCCGTTTGGTAGCGACAGTTATCGGCTAACCCTAGCTCTTTGTGGCGCAAGAGAGCGGCTTCAACCATCTCTTCTGAAATGTCAGTGTGCAAAACCTCGAAGTCTTTTTCCAGAAACCACTCATTGGCCTGCCCTAGGCCGGCACCAACATCCAGTACCCGACAAGGCTCGCCGTTTAATAGCGGTTGTAAGTCTTCCTTAAGAACCGCCATTCTCAAGCGGCCTTTCGTACTATCGTAAATGTTTTTCGAGAACTTTTTACTGATACCGCTAAAGTCGCCACGCGAGCGTTTTTCATTTTTCATTTACGTTCTGCCTAAGCTGGGCTGTCTATGTCAATAAATTGAACGTCCAGGCTAAACTTCTGAGCAATATGTTCACCTAAGGCCTTTGCTCCGTAGCGCTCTGTAGCATGGTGGCCGGCCGCATAAAAACCGATACCTTGTTCGCGGGCGCTGTGAATGGTTGGCTCTGATACTTCGCCAGTAATAAACGCATCGGCACCCAGCGCCGCCGCGCGGTCGATAAAGCCTTGTCCGCCCCCTGTACACCAGGCTAGTTTCTGAATAGGCCGAATAGGCTCTACCCAGCAGGTCAGTGGGCGCTGGAGTTTCTGTTCAAGCTCCTTCGCCAGCAGCTGCCCTGTCATCGACTCTTTTAATGCGCCCATGACTAAAGGGCACGCCGGATCATTCGCATCTACCGGCCCTTCCATTTGCCAACCCATAAGCTTTGCCAGCTGGGCGTTATTACCCACCTCAGGATGAACATCGAGCGGTAAGTGATACGCAAATAAATTAATGTCGTGCTTCAGCAGTTGTTTGATACGTGCTTTTTTCATGCCTGTTATAGGCTCAGGCTCGCCCTTCCAGAAATAACCATGATGCACGAGAATAGCGTCGGCTTGCTCATCAACAGCTCTGTCAATTAACGCCTGACACGCTGTCACTCCGGTAATAACTTTGCCTATAGACTCAGAGCCCTCTACCTGTAACCCGTTTGGGCAATAGTCTTTTATCGCCCCGCTGTTCAAATACGAATTCAAATAATGGTGAAGTTCAGAACGCTTAATTGTCATACTGCTTTCTCGCTTAAAAGGCCTGAAAAAACGTTATATTAACGTAAATTAGACAATAATCCGAAAAAACGGTATAAACGAAGTGTGAAGCTTTTTTAAGCAGAGTTTTAAAGTAACCCTTGAATAAAGGAAAATTTGCATGAGCAAACTGGATAAAGAAAAGGTACTGGCAGAATATACCGAAGCTTATGAAAAAGCTCATGGTAAAAAGCCAAAGATTGAAGCAAGTAATGGCTGGTACAGCGTTGACGGCGGTAAAAACGTTCGTCTTGCGCAGTTGGACGAAGAAGCGAAAGCTTTAGCAAAAGGTAAACCGGCTAAAGCCGAAAAAGCATCAGACAAAAAAGCGGCAGCAAAGAAAACCGAAACTAAGTCTGATACTAAAAAGGCTGCGCCTAAGAAAACAGCAGCTAAGAAAGAAGCGCCTAAAAAGGCAGCCGCTAAAAAGCCGGCTGTTAAAAAGTCAAACTCTGGCGGCTTAACAGCAAAAGAGCTGTGGAAGCAGAAGCTGGAAAGCAAAGGCACTGACTGTCGTTTACCGCGCGGCTCTGCTTAATTTTTGCTGGTCAGAAACGCAAAAAGCGACATTGTTACAATGTCGCTTTTTTAATGCCTAACTCTTGGCTATTGCTATAACACGTCGGGGTTTTTACCCGCCACACGGTCAATAGGCACCTTAATTTTACGGTAACGGTGCACTAAAAAGTCACTGCGCTTGAAAATAACCTGTTCGGAGCCAAAGTCCGCCTGAGATACCAGGAAACGTTCGTTGTCCATTACCTTAGCAATAATACCCAGCTTACCCTGATGCGGGCCACGCTTAATGAATACAGTTTGTCCCTGTATACGCGGATTATTGTAAGTAAATGACGGATAATTAATTGCCACAGCCGATTCCCAGATTACGTTTAACACTTACGTGCATTATACGTCTGTTATCGGCTTATGACAGCGTTTCTTAACCTTTATTTTTTACCAATATAAAGCGTGATTTCACCAAATAGGTCACAGAGCTGGGTTGTTGTTCAGCCCCCTCATCCGTTCTCAATAAATAGTTCCAACTCGCCCAAGCGCGTTTTTTCTGAGGTAACAGCGAGGTATCGGTGTGTAACACGACCTCATTAGGCTGGTATGGAATGTTACCCAATACACTTTTTCATCATCTGTGGTATCACCCAACAGTTGTAGTGCCTGGTCACTATGACAAGCGAAAACTACCTCATCAAAAACTGCTGTTTGCCATCGGCAAAGGTCAAAGTTGACGATTAAATGGCAGACACCATGGGTAACAGGTAATAATCAGACACTTTTTTCGGCATAGTCCAACGCCAGCTGACGTCCAATACCCGACGACGCACCCGTAATTAGAATACTCATTCGCCTACTAGCCTGCTTTTAATTTTATCTATCACGTAGCCCACTAGTGGTACATGTTCATAAAGCATCGCGCCTAAGTCGTAGTAGTCGCGTTGCTCTCTAATTTTGCCGTCTTCAAAGCTAATATAAGACACGCCAGGTAATATCACTTCCATACCATTGCCAATTTTCGGGTGTGCGTAGCGCATCTGCCAGGACAAATAGGCTTTGTCTTCACTAACGCACTCGTCGTCAAACGTGAAGTGGCAGTATTCGACGTTTTCCATTGTGCCTTTGAAGTACTCTTTTAAGTCTTCTAACCCAACAACCTGATGAATAGGGTCTGTGAAACTCACCTCGTCGTGATACATATCATCCATATCATCAAGGTTGTCGGTTTTTAATTCGTCATAAAAAGACTTTAATGCGTCGACCAACTCTTTGTTATCCATGTTTCACCTGCTTAAAGGTTGCTAAAAAACGTTCGCGAGCAGCTTTGTGCTCGACGATAGGTGGGCAATATTCATTTTGTTGATTCTTACTTAACCACTCATGTGGCCAGTGAATGTGTTTGTCCGGCACACTCTCCAACTCTTTAACCCAATTACGAATGTACGTACCCTGCGGATCAAATTTCTCGCTCTGTTTTACCGGGTTAAATACTCGAAAATATGGCACCGCGTCAGTGCCTACAGACGCACTCCACTGCCAACCACCATTGTTTGCCGGAAAGCTTCCGTCAATTAAGTGTTGCATGAAAAAAGCCTCACCTTTGCGCCAGTCAATGAGTAGGTCTTTGACTAAAAAGTTAGCCGTTATCATGCGTAATCGATTATGCATCCAGCCGGTTTCTTTCAGCTGACGCATACCGGCATCGACAATGGGGTAGCCGGTTTTCCCTTCGCACCAGGCCTTAAACTCTTCTTCGTCGTCGCGCCATTGAATACAGTCGGTTTCTCTCTGGAAGCTCTCCCCTTTTGATAGTCTAGGCTCAAAGTCCATTAAATGCTGATAAAACTCTCGCCAGGCAAGCTCTGTGAGCCAGGTATCCGCCCCCTCCGGTAAGCCATAAGGAAACTCCGGCGAGAATTGCTGCAACGCTCTTGCTGCGGTGACAGGAGAAATAGCTCCAACTGCAAGGTAGGCAGAAAGTTCAGACGTATGGCGTTGGTCAGGACGGTCGCGCCCCGATTTGTAGGTCTCTACAGAGTGACCAACGAACTGTCCGAGCTTACTCAATGCTGCATCTTCCCCTGCTGGATAGTGCGACGAATCTTCTGTTTTTAAAGAAATGTTCGGTAAAGGTTCGGTATTAACGTTCGGGAAAGAGTTCGGTTTAAGCGGCGTTACGTCAACTTCCTTCGCTAAAACCGCCCGCCAGCGCTTATTAAAAGGCGTGAACTTTTTATAGTACTCACCTTGCTGGTTTTTAACCATGCCGGGCTTAATTAACAGGTTGCCGTGATGCTGACTTACCTCAACGCCGTCGTTCTCCAGTACCGCAGTAACCGCCCTGTCACGATTTTTCTCATCGAGTGCGTATTCGGCGTTAAAATAAAGCTTATCGATACTGTGTTCTTTGCAAAACTCCCGAAGCGCACCACCAGCGTTTGAGAAGCGCCCGGCGTTCTTTATATGCAGTTTAATACCCAGAGCCGACAAGTTTTCATTCAACACCTCTAAAGTGCGCCACAAAAAGTCCTGCTTTACAGGCGCCCAATGATGACGTTGCCAAGTGTCCTCGCACACCAGAAAAATAGCTTCAGGAGCACTTTCAGACTGACAAGCTAGGTACAGCGCTTCGTTATCCAGTGTCCGTAAGTCGCTTCGAAACCAAATTGCTTTTTTCATTGGTTCAGCCCTTTATAGACCATAACGGAGTTTCAAATCGACCGGGTACGGGTTCAGGTACCACTGGTTTTCAAGGTACTCTTTCGGAAACTCGCGTAAATAGTGCTTTATAAGCGTTAACGGCGACATTAACGGTAGAATGCCATCGTGGTACTGCAAAATAATATCGCTGAGCTCTTCCCGCTGTTGATGCTCTAAATCGCCTTTAAAATAACCCTGAATATGTTGCAACACATTAGTGTGGTTACGACGCGATGCCGGCTCTGATAACGCTTCCATTACGTCCCGGATATACTGCGTAGCAAACTCAGCATTGACAGTATCTGCCTCGCCCAGTCGTTTCCCCAGCTCTCTGTAGCGTTGCTGGTTGTGTGCTAACAGCAAAAGCTTGCAGGAACTATGGAAACTCAACAGATTATTCTTCGTTGGTGTGTCCTCAATTTGCTTCCATTGCCCATACACATAAACCCGCATGATAAAGTTTTCGCGTAGATGAGGGTCGTTTAAGCGACCGTCTTCCTCTAGCGGCATGGCCGGATTGTTTTCTTGCAGGCGAGAAGCAAAAATACCTGTGGCTTCTTTGCGAGCATGGCCCGTTTCAGGGTCATAAAGCTTCACACGCTCCATTCCACAACTGGGTGACTTTGCGCAAAGAATATAGCCGCTCAAATCTTTTGCCTTAATCTGAATTTTGTCAGCAAACTCAGACAGCTTCGTTGTGACTATTTCACCGGTTTTAGGCACTACCGCTTCAACGGTCTCGCTGCCGTCGTTAGCGTGCTTTTCCAATCGAATCGTAGGTCTGGGCACTGGCATGCCAATGCCAACTTCGGGACAAAAGCGAACTAAATCAATGTGGCGAGTCAATTCGTCCGTGGCAAACGCGGACCGTTTGTGTCCACCGTCAAACCGTACTTCATCACCCATAAGGCAGGAGCTAATACCAACTTTCAAACGCACTGTGCTTCCCTCTTGTAACATCGTTCCAGTGTTGTGCTGGTCTAATTTACGACGCTTTGTAAAAAATAGTTTCGTTTGTTGTAACAAAAATAGATCCAACTTTGATTTAACGCACGTAGAAGAGGGTAATTCATACGAATTCAACGAAATGAGGTGTTATGTCGTTGTCTAAGCAGTTACCGATTTTTCCCCTCACCTCCCAAGTGTTGCCTGAGGGGCGCATGAAACTGCGCATATTTGAGCCTCGTTACATCCGGCTGGTTAAAGACTCGCTTCAGAACGATGCCGAGTTCGTTATTGCCATGTTTGACAACGATAAATCACCGTCAGAGGACGACTACATTCCTCCGTACGGAACATCCGTCAAAATTATTGACTTCGAACCACGTGACGATGGCTTATTGGGTATTACGGTTGAAGGACAAAACCGCGTTCGCATTCTCGGACACTGGTTAGAGTCAGACAATCTTCGGGTCGGCAACGTTGAGTACTTGCCGCCATGGCCACAAGCGGAACTTCCGGAAACCTGTAAAAACTTAATGGAGAAGCTTCAGGAGGCTTACGAAACCTACCCTGAATTGTCTGAATTATTGCCTAGCTTAAATTATGAACGCCTTGACTGGCTTTGTTCTCGCTGGCTTGAGATTCTGCCACTCGATACAGAGACGAAACAAACCTTAATAAAAGAGGAAAACTGTCTAAAAACGAAGGAATATTTGCTAGACTTAATGGGCAAATAAATAAATTTCTGTCATCGAGTGATCTGAATACTCAGGTCGTAAGTATTAATTAGTACATTGTGGAAAGATAGCAGGTCTAATTATGCAGATGGTGTCAGGAAGAACATCGACCCGGGGGTCTATGAATACCACCCAAACAGACGCTGCAGAACGTGCAGCGGAACTGCTTGCAAGTATAGCGGAAACGCGAAGTCGAGCGGCATTTAGTGAGCTGTTCCGACATTTCGCGCCTAAACTGCAATCTTACGCAACACGGCAATTTGGCAATGAACAAACCGCCATGGACCTGGTTCAGGAAACCATGACTAACGTTTGGCATAAAGCTCATTTGTTCAAGCCGGACAAAGGTTCGCCGTCAACTTGGATATTCACCATTGCGCGTAATATTCGTTTTGACCTTTTACGCAAAAATAAAAAGCGTAAGGACGACATCAGTGCCGATGATCTTTGGCCTATTTTGTCAGAGCAAAACGATAATTTAGATGATGGTTACAGTCTGGATAACGATGTGTTGATGCAGGAAATTTCGCAATATTATGCGCAACTTCCTGACGCTCAACGTGTTGTTATTGAGAAAATTTACATTGAAGGTAAGTCGCAGCAGGAAGTATCTGATGCGCTTGGCGTGCCTTTAGGGACTATTAAATCCCGAACTCGGTTAGCACTTAAGAAATTAAAAGAGTTGATAGTAAATGATGATTAAATCGCACCCGGGCGAAGGCCTTTTATATCAATACGCTGCTGGTGATGTCAGCGCAGCAATGGCGATAGTCGTGGGAACTCACGTCGATATGTGTAAAGCATGTCGCCGCACGGTGTGCGACATTGAACAAAAGCTGTGTGAGGACAACCTCGACACTATTGTTAATGTGGCCAGCAACGCAATGACAAAAGCTCAATGCGACCAAATGCTGGAAGCCATTTTCGAGTCGTCTGTCTGCAGTAAGCTTGAAAACGAGCCTAATGAGACATTGTATCTTGAAGGTCGCTGTTTCACCCTGCCCCGAACCTTAGCCCATAACAGTCATCGTATTGGCGAATGGTCGAAGTTGGTTGGTAAATTGTGGCGTGCACCTTTGACTTTAGATAACGGTAATCAGACGAACCTGATATACATGGCGCCCAGCGCCAAAGTGCCGGAGCACACTCATAAGGGTCAAGAAGCGACACTTGTATTAGATGGTGTGTTCAATGACGAGAGAGATGAGTACAGGGATGGTGACTTTGTGTTGCTGGATCCGTCTAAAACACATACGCCCGAAACTCGGGAGCAAGACTGCCTGACTCTGGCAACGCTTGATGACCCGCTGCATTTCACTTCTGGTATCAGCCGTTTGCTTAATCCATTCAGCAGCTTATTTTTTAGAGCTTAACTGCTTCCATAAAAAGGAAGCCTGATTTTACTCAGGCTCTGCATTTTCTACACGACTCTTAAATTTCTGTCCTGGTTTAAAGCTCACCACACGGCGAGCTTTAATTGGAATTTCTTCACCCGTTTTAGGGTTTCTACCTGGACGTTGGCCCTTAGTTCGCAGCTCAAAGTTACCAAAACCTGATAATTTGACCTGCTCACCGCTTTCCAAAGCAGAACGTATTTCCTCAAAAAAATCTTCAACAAGCGCTTTAGCGTCTTGCTTACTAATACCGTGTTTCTCGAACAGGACTTCCGCCAATTCTGCTTTGGTTAGCGCCATAGTTTAATCCCTCAGTGTTGCATTAAACTCACTTTTTAAGATCTCTACAAATTGAGTCATTATTTCGGTAACGTCTGCCTCTTCTAACGTTTTATCGGCATCCTGTAATGTTACAGACAATGCCAAACTACGTTTGTTCTCCGGCACACCGTCACCTTCGTATACATCAAACAAGTTTAGGTCAACTAACTGTTTTACGCCAATATTTTCCATCGCAGCTAAGAGTTCACCCGCCGCAATATGCTTATCAACGATAACGGCTAAGTCACGACGAATACTCGGATAACGCGACACAGGCTGCGCTACCGGAATACGACGTACAGCTATCGCGTCCAGCTCAATTTCAAACACAAAAGCACGCTGATTTAAGCCTAGCGCCTTTTCATGCTGTGGGTGCAAAGCACCCATGAAACCGACTTTACGCTCACCTTTATAAATTGCCGCAGACTGCCCTGGGTGTAATGCATCGTGCTGGTCAGCCACAAAGCGGAATAAGTGCGCCTCGCCTGTTTTTTCCAATAAAGCTTCAACGTCGCCTTTTACATCGAAAAAGTCGACAGCACGCTCACCTTCTGACCAGTGTTCCGTATGTGCTTTTCCGGCACGAATACCGCCAAGCACCGGTTCCTGACGAACGCCATTTTCAGCGCTTTCATCTGGAATAAAACGTAAGCCTGTTTCGACAAACGCCAATACAGCTTGCTGGCGTTTCTGGTTGTGCGCAACAGCGCCAGCTAAACCCGGCCAAAGGCTGACACGCATAGACGACATATCGACCGAAATTGGGTGCGGCAAGGTTAATGCTGCGGTTTCGTTAAACAACATGGCCTGATGTTTAGGATCAACAAAGCTGTAAGTAATAGCTTCCTGATAACCACGCTCAACCAGCGCATTCGTTAAGGTATGGCGGCTAATCGAAGCTTCTTTGCGATCAGTCATGCGAAGCTGTGCCGCCGGCGCCGCTGCCTTAATCGCATTGTAACCGTACACACGCGCCACTTCTTCAATTAAGTCTTCTTCAATAGCGATGTCGAAACGGTATGACGGAACCTGAACCTGCCATTCGCCGCTGTTATAGGTTGCTTCCAGGCCCAGACGCTGAAGAATTTCTGTTACTTCGTCATCGGCAATTTGCACGCCCAGCACTTTGGCCAAACGAGCGCTGCGTAATTTTACGTTAGCACGCTCGGGCAGGTGCTTCTCAGACACCGCTTCAGTAACCGGCCCTGCTTCGCCGCCGCAAATATCCAGCAATAACTGCGTTGCACGCTCCATAGCAGTACGTTGCAATTGCGGGTCGACACCACGCTCATAGCGGTGAGATGCATCCGTGTGCAGGCCGAAGCGACGTGCTTTACCTAAAATAGCGTCCGGCGCAAAAAACGCACTTTCTAAGAAAATGTTTTTGCTTTCAACGGTCACACCACTGTCTTTACCACCGTAAACGCCTGCCATTGCTAAGGCTTTTTGCTCATCAGCAATGACCAGAACATCGTCATCGAGTTCCACTTCTTCACCGTCTAGCAGTGTCAGCTTTTCTTTCGCTGCTGCCAAACGCACGTGAATATCGCCTTGTAGCGTATCTAAGTCAAACGCGTGCATTGGGTGGCCCAACTCAAGCAATACGTAGTTGGTAATATCCACCACCGGATCAATACTACGGATACCACTGCGACGCAGCTTTTCACTCATCCAGATAGGCGTTGGACGTGACACATCAATGCCTTTAATCACACGACCTAAATAACGTGGACATTGCTCAGGCGCGTCTAAATGAACCGCCTTTTGCTCATCAATTTTAGCTGACACGTCGTTAATCTCGGGCTCGTTAACATCCAGTCGATTCAATACACCCAGCTCACGAGCTATACCACGAACACTTAAACAGTCACCGCGGTTTGGCGTTAAGTCGATATCAATACTGTGGTCTTCAAGGCCTAAATACTCTCGGTAATCTTTGCCAACCGGTGCGTCTTCCGGCAACTCTATAATACCTACATGGTCGTCAATTAAGCCCAGCTCTTTGAATGAGCAAAGCATACCGTGCGACGGATGCCCACGTAGTTTTGCTTTTTTAATTTTGAAGTCGCCCGGCAGAACTGCGCCAACCTTAGCGACAACCACCTTAATACCCTGACGACAGTTTGGCGCACCACACACAATGTCTAGCAACTCGCCGTCGTTGGTGTTCACTTTGGTAACCTGCAACTTGTCCGCATCGGGATGAGGGCCACACTCGACCACTTCACCCACCACTACCGTATGGAAGTCTGCTGCAACTGGCTCGACACCGTCTACTTCAAGACCAGCCATGCTCAGTTGCTCGCTAAGCTCATTGCTGTCTACGGCTGGGTTAACCCACTCTCTTAACCACTGTTCACTTAATTTCATGCTGCAAATGCCTTCTGAATTCTGGATTAGTTGAATTGTTTTAAGAAACGTAAGTCGTTTTCGAAAAACGCACGCAGGTCGGTTACGCCGTAGCGCAACATGGTTAGGCGCTCAACGCCCATACCAAAGGCAAAGCCGGTGTATTTTTCCGGGTCAATGCCAACCGCTTTCAACACGTTAGGATGCACCATGCCGCAGCCCAGTACTTCTAACCATTTACCGTCTTTACCCATGACATCCACTTCTGCTGAAGGCTCTGTGAATGGGAAGTAGGACGGACGGAAACGCACTTGCAATGACTCTTCAAAAAAGTGAGTCAGGAAATCTTCTAAAATGCCTTTTAACTGCGTAAAGGATACGTCAGTGTCTACCATCAAGCCTTCGACCTGATGAAACATTGGGGTGTGGGTCTGATCGTAATCGTTACGATAAACGCGACCAGGCGAAATAATACGCAATGGCGGCTTTTCCACTTCCATGGTACGAATTTGAACACCCGAAGTCTGAGTACGCAGCATCGTTGAGGGAGTAAAATAGAAGGTATCGTGGTCTGCACGAGCCGGATGGTTCGCCGGAATGTTCAATGCATCGAAGTTATGGAAACCGTCTTCCACTTCAGGACCTTCTTTAACACTAAAGCCCAAATCACCAAAGAACTGTTCAATACGGCGAATAGTCTGCGTAACCGGGTGGACACCACCAACCGCAGAGTTGCGTCCAGGCAATGTGACATCAATACGCTCTGCTTCTAGCTTGGCTTTTAGCTCTTCGGCTTTTAGCAACTCTTTGCGCGAATTGATGCTGGTTTGAACCTGTTGCTTAGCTTCATTAATTTTTTGGCCGGCTTCGCGACGCTCTGACGGGTCAAGTTTTCCTAAGCCTTTTAACAGCTCTGTTAATTGGCCTTTTTTCCCCATGTATTGAACACGAACGTCATCCAACGCTTGCGGGTTATCCGCATTGGCGATGGCCGCTTCGGCTTGTGCGACGATTTCCTCTAATTGCATTGTTTCCCTCAACACTGACAATAGGCTTTTATAGCGTGATTTTTAAAGGCGTTATTCTATCAGAAAAACGATCAAAAAAGGGAGCCTAATGGCTCCCTTTGAAATCTGTTTAAACGAACTTAAAAAGTCGTTGTTTACAGTGCGCCTTTCGCTTTCTCAACCAAAGCAGCAAAGCCGTTTTGATCGTGAACTGCGATATCAGCAAGGATCTTGCGATCGATTTCTACTGATGCTTTCTTAAGACCGTTAATAAAGCGGCTGTAAGACAAACCGTTTTGACGTGCCGCAGCATTGATACGCACAATCCATAATTGACGGAATTGACGTTTCTTGTTGCGACGGTCACGGTACGCATATTGACCTGCTTTAGTGACTGCCTGTACCGCAACGCGATAAACGCGACTACGGGCACCATAATAACCTTTCGCCTGCTTCAGGACTTTCTTGTGACGCGCTCTCGCGATTACACCACGTTTTACTCGTGCCATTTGCTAATCTCCTCTTATGCGTACGGTAACATACGATCGACTAATTTAATGTCCGCTTCGTGGACCATGCTCTTAGCACGCAGCTGACGCTTACGCTTAGGAGTTTTCTTAGTCAGAATGTGACGCAAGTGAGATTGCTTGCACTTATAACCGCCTGAAGCAGTCTTTTTGAAGCGCTTAGAAGCGCCTTTGTTTGATTTCATTTTTGGCATGAAATTAAACTCCGCATTGTTGATTGAAAGTGTGAAAGGGTGAGACAGCAAGCTGCCTACTTGTAAACCACGATCACTTCTTAACCGGTGCCAGAACCATAATCATCTGACGACCTTCAGCCCTTCTAGGGAACGACTCAACAGTTGAGATTTCTTCTAAATCCGCTTTAACACGGTTTAGCAGGTCAATACCCAACTCTTGGTGTGCCATTTCCCGGCCACGGAAACGGATAGTGACTTTAGTTTTGTCACCTCCCTCGAGGAAGCGACGCAGGTTGCGCAGTTTTACCTGGTAGTCGCCCTCATCTGTGCCAGGTCGGAATTTAACTTCCTTAACCTGAATCTGTTTCTGCTTTTTCTTTTGCTCTTTCTGTTCTTTACTCTTCTCGAAGAGGAACTTGCCGTAATCCATTAAGCGGCAGACAGGTGGCTCCGCGTTAGGGCTCATTTCCACCAAATCAACACCAGCTTCTGCTGCTGCATCAAGAGCCTCGTTAATACTGACGACACCAGCTTGTTCACCATCGGTTCCGATTAAGCGAACTTCATCAACGCCGGTAATTTGGTCGTTGATACGGTTTTTATCTGCAGCTTTTTGAGTTCTTTTTCCGCCTTTAATGGTTTATTCCTCCAACTAATTATTAAATTTTGCGTGTACGTACTTCGTCTTCAATTTTTGCAATGAAGTCTTCCAGAGCCAGTTTACCCAGGTCTTCACCGCTACGAGTACGAACCGCAACCTCGCCAGCTTCGACTTCTTTGTCGCCGACAACCAGCAAATAAGGAACTCGTTTAAGAGTATGCTCACGGATTTTAAAGCCAATCTTCTCATTTCTCAAGTCAGCCGTGGCACGAATTCCCTTTTCATTCAGTGATTTTACCACCTTTTTCACATAATCGCTCTGATTATCGGTGATATTCATCAAAACAACCTGCGTCGGTGCTAACCAAACCGGGAAATGCCCTGCGTATTCTTCAATAAGAATACCCATGAAGCGCTCCAGCGAGCCCAGAATAGCACGGTGAATCATCACCGGAGTATGACGCTCGTTGTCTTCACCCACGTAGGTCGCACCTAAGCGGCCTGGTAGTGCAAAGTCCAGCTGAATCGTTCCGCACTGCCACGCACGGCCTAAGCAATCGAACAAAGTAAATTCAATTTTCGGACCGTAGAATGCGCCCTCGCCCGGCAGGTATTCAAAGTCGATATCGTGCGCTTTCAGTGCGTCGGCCAAGGCTTTTTCACTGCGATCCCAGGTTGCATCGTCGCCTAAACGCTTTTCAGGACGCGTTGACAGTTTTACGTCGATTTTGTCGAAACCAAAAGTTTCATAGGTCTCGTAAACCATTTTGATACAGGCTGCAACCTCAGGCTGAACTTGGCCTTCAGTACAGAAAACATGCGCGTCATCCTGAGTAAAGCCACGTACACGCATCAGACCATGCAATGCCCCAGAAGGTTCATTTCGATGGCACGAACCAAACTCTGCCATGCGCAACGGTAAATCGCGGTATGACTTAAGCCCCTGGTTAAAGATTTGCACGTGTCCCGGGCAGTTCATGGGCTTAACGGCATATTCACGGTGTTCTGAAACGGTTGTGAACATCAAATCAGAGAATTTCTCCCAGTGACCCGACTTTTCCCACAACACACGGTCCATCATCATTGGACCTTTTACTTCCTGATAGTCGTACTCACGCAGTTTCTCGCGCACAAATTCTTCGAGTTCACGGAATATAGTCCAACCATTGTGATGCCAGAACACCATACCCGGCGCTTCTTCCTGCCAGTGAAATAGATCCTGATTCTTACCAATTTTACGGTGGTCGCGTTTTTCGGCTTCTTCCAAGCGTTTCAAATAGGCTTTTAATTGTTTTTTGTCTGCCCAGGCAGTGCCGTAAATACGCTGCAACATTTTATTGTCAGAGTTGCCGCGCCAATACGCACCCGCCATTTTCATCACTTTAAAATGCTCGCAGAACTTCATGCTAGGTACATGCGGACCACGGCACATATCAATGTATTCTTCGTGATGATAAAGCGCCGGACGCGAGTCGGTCGGAATATTCTCGTCTAAAATCTCAATTTTGTAGGGTTCGTGACGGTCTACGAAAGTTTCACGCGCCTCTTTCCAGCTGACGTTCTTTTTAATGACTTGGTAGTTGGTTTTCGCCAACTCCTTCATCCGCTTTTCAATTTTCTCTAAATCTTCGTCGGTGAAGGTATGGTCAACGTCGATATCATAGTAAAAACCGTTGTCGATAACCGGACCAATCGCCATTTTCGCGTCTGGCCACAGTTGCTTAACCGCGTGACCCATTAAATGCGCGCACGAGTGGCGAATAATATGCACGCCGTCATCGTCTTTCGGTGTGACAATTTCTACTTTAGCATCGTGTTCAATCTTATCGCAGGCGTCGGCCAACTCACCGTCGATGCGACCAGCAACAGTCGCTTTCGCCAGACCAGGCCCGATATCCATAGCGATATCCATGATTGAAACCGGTTTATCAAATTCGCGTTGACTTCCGTCAGGGAGAGTAATTACAGGCATGAAACTTCCTTCCTATCCAGTGGTGACACCTACCAAGTGCCACATGCTCTATTTATTGAAATTTGGTGCGTTCGGTACCATCGAACGCAAGACGCTACTATAATCGACCGCTTACTTTTGAGCAACCTTAGAGCCTACCGCGCCGCTCTTTTTAATACCTATTTCTTTTCTGAAAAAACAACGAATTACTGCTCGCTCTGTCACAGGTGCCTTAGTCTCATTAGGCGGAATTGGCATTTTATTTCTATAGTTACAGAAAGACTCAAAGAGCAGGACAAAACAATGAACGAAGAGAACCTAAAAAGTGTGCCAGTGAAATGTCCGCATTGCGGCCACAATACCTTTTTAGATATTGATGCTTCCGAGGGAAACCAGGATTACCAGGAGGAGTGCTCCGCCTGTGGTGATCTCATTCACGTGCAATTACAGGTCGATGAAATCAATCAACAGGCGCGTATTAAAGTCGACGGCAATGACGAACAGTTTTACTGACGTTTAGCCAAGACACGCTCAACCGTATCGACCGTTGTAATGGTTTGCTGGTCAAGCTCAATGTTGACTTCTGAGCCCACTTCGCACTCACCTAAGTTGGTAATGCGCAACGTTTCTGGAATAAGGTGCAATGAAAAACAATTTCCCTTAACCTGGCCAATGGTCAAACTGGCGCCATTAACGCTTATAAAGCCTTTATCAAACAGGTAACTGCTATGCTTTTCTGGTATTTGGATCCACATGGCACAGTTATTTTCCGACAGTGCCACGTCAGTTACTTTACCTGAACAATGAATATGTCCCGATACACCATGGCCGCCAATTTCATCACCAACTTTCAGTGACCGCTCAAAGTTAACCTTGTCACCTTCTTTCAACTTGCCTAAATTCGTTAAACGCAGGGTTTCATCGATAACATCAAAATGCACCTGCGTGTCACTGAATTCAACGACCGTTAAACAACAGCCGTTAATAGCAATACTGGCACCAATGGTTAAGTCTTTTAAAAATTTAGGTTCAGTTCCGACCACAATATGTCGAAAAGAAGCTTGGTCAGAGACCGAAAATATCGTAGCTTGTGTTTGTACAATACCTGTAAACATGAACCACCCGTGTGACAAGGAACCGGAGAAATGACTCGAAGTGTACTTATTTTTAGGCCCGTTGGCTATGCACTCATTGCCTTTAGCGCACTGGGAATGGTCGCTTGCTCAGACAATCCCGGGTTAACCGAGTACGCGGACAAACTGCACAGCGACGTGCATGACACACTCGAGTTACCGGCCCGCTCCATCACTCCAGAGAAGCCAGTGCTGCAGTATCCTGCAAAAAGTGAGTTAAAGCGTGATGTTGAGCGCACCAGCCTCGGCTTTATGGACAGTATGCGTCTGAATCATTGTCGGCTGGGTCAGGAAATTGCCGAAAACAACAGCTCGCTAGGCAAGTTAAAAGACGGCTTCAGTAAATACCATGCAGATTTAACCATGATACAGGCGTTGGAAGACTGCATTGAACACCCTGAGTCCGCTAACGTAAAAGCACAACTAGAAGAAGCACTAGCACATAAAAAGTCGCAGTTAAACGCAAGCCTGGCCAATGCCTTCGCATTTGAAGAGGGCCTTCGCAGAGCCTTGTCTGTTGGCAACAATTCTCTGCCGAAAATTCATGTTACCGAATATAACTACGCCGTTAATGCTCTGGAGCGTTTCACCCGAATTTTGGAGCGCTGGAACTATACGAAAGAAGCGGATGACCCGTCCGAAATGATAAAAATGCTGGGACGACTTGAGCGCAGTAACTATTTACCCGACTTATTCAGAACCATGTTGGACTACGAACACAAGCTAGAGGCCATGCGTGACCAGTTACCGGAAATTCCGGAAGCCCTGCACTGTCCTAATGGCAGCGTCCCCAAAAAAGCAGAACAGCTGAGAGACTCGTTTAACAACATATACATTAAAGAAATGCAGGGCGACATTGCAGAAGTTATTGAGCAACATCAGCGCCTGTTAATGACACTGGAAAACCTTCAGGGAATAGCCCCACAACCGGCGCTGAAAGGCTATATTGCAGAGCTCGGTAAGCTCAGCAAAGTGTTGACCGATGCCACCGTTCACTTTGTTCGGCCCTGGCAGCGTTTTTACAGCGCGTGCAACTTCACACCAGCGCCTGACTAGAAATTCGACAAACAGTCACTTTTTGCAAAAAATGACTTGCACGAGCGGCCGCAAATAACTAATATACCGCCCGTCTTCACGACATACCTCAAAAATGTGCGTCCGTAGCTCAGTTGGTTAGAGCGCTGCCTTGACATGGCAGAGGTCGGTTGTTCGAGTCAACTCGGACGCACCACTCTCTTATCAAGAAAAATCTCAAATATTCAACAAGTTGGCAACCACGATAAATCCACTATCTCAGCCACAAATTTTATTGGTGACCAAACGGTGACCATTCAGTGCCCTGGCCTATTTTACCACCCGCTTTTTTCAAAACCTTTTGTACCATGCACTCAAAAGCTAACCTGACTAATTATTCATTTTTATGAATACGGCTTTACAAAAAATCTATCGATAAGCAAAAAGAATAATTACTCATCAGGGCTGTAAATAAATAGATCACCAGGCGTACATTCAAAAAATTCACACATTTTGTTCATAACTTCTAGTTCTATTCGAGCTGCTTCATCGTGGTAAATCCGCTGGATCGTACCCCTATTAATTCCTGTCGCCTTGGCAAGATCTGACATCTTTAACTTTCTCTCAGCTAAAAGAACAGCAATGTTAGATTTTATCATTCAATAGACCTTTTTTATCTTCTATAGACAAAAAATGCTTGCAGGGGATTTTATATATGCTAAATTATCTCCTGTAGACAATTTTAATCTACTAAAAATACTTTTTGTTGATTGGAGATATTACTATGAGTCGCACATATCTGACAACTGATGAGCTTGCTAAACGCATTAAATATGAGCCACGCACTATCCGCAATTACCTTAAAGACTCAGTGCTTCTTGAGGGCATCCATTACTTTCACCCTTTTGGTGGCCGAAAGATCCTATTTATTTGGGAAAAAGTCGAATCTGAAATGATGAGAGATACCTTCTTGGATAGCAAAGCGATTGGATAAGGAGAACTGATAATGGCATCAATCAATTCGAGAGCTGGAAAGCTAGTCGTAGATTTTAGGTATGAAAAACAGCGGTGCAGAGAAACGACCGTTTACGTTGATACCCCAAGCAACAGAAAAAAACTTAAAAAAATAATCGAGCGGATGGAAGCTGAACTTATCCTGGGAACCTTCAAATATGAGGAATATTTTCCCAACTCCGAACGCGGTCGAAAGCTATCTCAGTTAAACCAATTAAGAGCGGCCTCACAAACTAACACTGCGCCACTTTTTTCTGACTTCTCTGAGCTTTGGTTTCGGGAGCGCGAAGGCGAATGGAGAAAAAGCTATATACAAACAGTTCGGTATACGCTCGATTCATATTTGATCCCGCAGCTAGGCAAGTCAAAAGTAAATGAAATCACTAAAGCGGTGATTATGGAGTTTCGAGCGTCGTTACTCAAGACCACCTCGCATCTTGGTACCAACTTAAGTAACGCTCGCATCAATAAAATCATGAGCATCGCTAGAATGATCTTAGTGGAAGCATCTGACCGATTTGACTTCCCCAACCCGTGGCTAAATATCAAACCACTTAAAATTAAACGCACAGATGTAAACCCGTTTTCGCTAGAGGAAATCAAACGTTTTATCAATGCTGTTCGGCCGGATTTCAAAAATTACTACATCGTTCGTTTCTTTACCGGCATGAGAACAGGCGAAATAGATGGGCTCCATTGGGATAATATTGATTTTAACAAGCGTCAGGTTTTAGTGCGTCACTCTAAAGTCATGGATGAGCTTGTTGACACCAAAACTGACGGTTCATTTCGGCAAATTGACATGAGCCAAACTGTTTTTGACGCACTAAAATCACAAATGAAAATCACATACGGAAAATCCGACTTTGTGTTTTGTTCGCCGAACGGTTCCCCCCTCCAGCACAACAATGTGACAAAACGTGTTTGGTATCCAACCCTAGAGTACCTTGGGCTTGCCAAACGCAAACCCTATCAAACAAGGCATACAGCAGCTTCTTTATGGCTCGCTGCTGGCGAAAATGCAGAGTGGATTGCCCGGCAATTGGGTCACGCAAATACCCAGATGCTCTTCAAAGTTTACTCTCGTTATGTTCCAAACCTTACACGCAAAGACGGCTCTCTTTTAGACAAGGTACTTACTGAACATTTAAATGACTTAAATAAGTCGGAGGATTAATACAATGTTAAATTCAGTAGCAAATGCAAGTTACGTTAATAATCATAACATCACTAACTGGGGTGATAATCCCTCGCCCGTCAATCAAAAAAATGAAAACGTGCACGTTAAAACTATTGCACAAAGCATTAACGATGGCTATCTCACGGGTTTGTATCGCATTACCGGTGTCATAGTTAAAATCGCCAAAAACGGTGAGCCATACGTAAGCATCCGACTGAGTGATTCAACAGGTGACGTCCATGCCGTTATATGGCCTGAGCGAAAACCACTTGATTGGAACCCGCCCTACAGAAATTCAATGAACACTTGTGTTTATGCCTCGGGCTCTGTTAATTATTTTACTTCATGTAATAAAAATCCTGCTGAAAAGAAACCAACTATCGTTATTGACGAAATTCGTTTAGCAACAGAAAATGAACTTCATGAAGCGCCAGCGTTAACTACTTTACCCCGGTTATATTGCCCAAATAAAGATGTATTCGATAAGTTAATCAGTACCGCCAGAGAACTAGAAAGCCCGCCGTTGAAACGATTTGTTTGTCGCGTTCTCAATCAAGATCAAGTATTTCAAAGGTTCTTACAAGCACCTGCCAGTACTAAGTATCATCATTCTTACCCAGGTGGTCTTTTAGAGCATTCCGTTGAAGTTGCTTGTATTATAAATAATATTGAACTTTACCGTAGTCCTAATGAGAAAGAGCTGGCTATTGTAGGCGGTCTTCTGCACGATATTGGAAAGGTCCGAAGTTACAATAACTACGGAAGTATGAGCCTTAATGGGAAATTAACCGACCACAATGCTCAAACGCTAGAAATTTGTGCCGAAGCACTAAAAGAGCTGGACTCCGACAACTACAATTTGGCTGAAACACTACGCCATATTTGGACGTGTTCATCACCAGGGTCTCGTTATGGCCGCCCTACTAAATTTGCAATCGGACATGTCGTTGCAACGGCAGATAGAATTAGTGCCGAATTCGGTAATGAAAACGCCGCATTTGCGTCCGCCTCAACTCACCAGAACCTAGCGAGGCTTGGTCAATTAGAGTACTGTCGACTAGCCTGATGTGTCCCCAATGAGAAGCCAATTTACCGATTGCGCTTCTCACCTTTATAAACTAAATGTCTGCTATGTGCCATTAAGAGACATTCACTTAGCTCTTACAACAACTTTGGCCTTCTTGAATTGGTGGGCATTTCACTGTTCCATAAGAGCAGTATACACAAC
>NZ_FNCB01000015.1 GCF_900100855.1 Idiomarina zobellii | reverse complement strand
GAGCCGGCTCTGTCGCGGGGCGTATCTAATTCAAAGCTGCCGGCAGGACTCTTGACTGTTTTTGACGTCGAACCGTTCTTGCGGTTAGATTGCTCTTTATCACTGAGATGCTCTTCAAGCTCAGCCTGCATCGCGGCTTCGGTGAGTTGTTTAATAAGCGGTGTCAGGATGCCGTCTTTGCCGGTGAGGTCTTTGCCTTCACGCAACTGCTTTAAAGCGGCATCCATGTCGAAATTGGTTTTGGTCATATGTCATCTCTTTTTTGCTTAGTTTAACGAAATGACACAGAATTCTGAACACTACCTTTGGGAGCGTTTTTTTCTGTAGGTACTTCTTTTTATCTCTCCTAACATGACAAGATTTTGTTGATAGGTCATATAGCGCTCTAATGAGTCTTGGGAGAAAGGTGAAAGGTTGTCTTTATCGCACCATTGAAAGTATAGAGAAGCACTATTAAAAATATTGTAGAGTGTTCTATGGCTACTACCTTCATCCATCGCCTCATTAAATTTATCTTTTAGCTGAAGAATAAACACTTTTCGGTTTGCATCTTCAAATTGACTTTCTTGCTGCAATCTCTCTGTAGAGGGAAAACCTTTGGCTAAAAGCCGATTAAAATCAGCAAGATTTTTATTCTCAGTGTCTAGTTGGACGCATAGGTTAGGCTCCCAGCCACTTAGATATACGACACTACTCACTCTCACCCCCTAGTGCTTGATGCATGATGCTATCAAGAATACCGAATTTCACCTTGAAGGCTTCTTTGCGCTGTAGAAAGCGTAGGTACTTCCATGTTGTTGATTCGTTCTTGTGTCCCATCCAACCCATTAGAAGTTCCATGCAGTCAACAACGGGCAGCTTAGCCTCAAGTAAATCACTTAGGCGATAAGTGCCATATGTGGCGCGTAAATCATGAAAGCGATGGGTAAATGATGGCTCTACCTGCTTTATTTCTGCCCTGAACTCAATCCATCGAGCTTCAATGGATTTCCCCGTAGTAGGGTTGCCTTGTTGGCTAACAAATAGTGGTTCATGACGGTCACAGCGCTCCAGTATTTCAATGGTCTTCTGATTGAAGGGGGAGGTATCGCTGTCTATTTGTTCTATTTTCTCGTTGAGCCTAGTAACGCGCTTCAGGCGGCGTTCTGAAATTCGATACTCATTCAATGCTTGGAGCAAGCCCGATGAAATCTCGACAGTCCGAGTTTTTAGGAACTTGGTTTGTACACCTGTAGAGCGTGGGCATAACAGAATTTCAAAGCGATGTTGGCTCTCAGCAAGCGGAGTTGCAGTATCTAACGCATCTAGTGTTAGGGTTGCTACTTCTTCAACCCGCATACCTGTATCAATCGCAAGTAAGGCTTGTAAGCGCAGCTCTTCAGATGTTTGTAGGAGGTGTTGAGTCAAAATGCTCAGGTCATCACGGCTTAACGGGGATAGCGGTCTGATGTTTTTGCTATCTGCATCCCTTGGTACTTTTATGCGTAAATCACTGGTTTCAACGATGAAGGTTGGGGATATATGGGCAAGCATCCCATTGTTTCGAACAGAGACAAACTCCATTTTGAATGGGGCTTCCTTCTCGTTTTTTATGTATAGATAACCATCGTGCATCAACCATTTATAGTAGTTGACGATTTGGTTCATACGAACACTGGCTGTGCTATGTGCAAGCTCGCCTTGCTTTATTTTCTTGAGTAGGTGGGAGCGGAACAGGTAAGTTGGCTTGAGCCGTTTGACTGGTGGGAATTTATCCCAATTCAACCCCTTGTCCTCAAGAAATTGATAGTAGGCACGCAATGCCTGTGCGCAGGGAGATAGGTCTTCTGCCTTCTTTACGGCCTTGAGATAAAATAGGTAACTGTTGGCTTCGTGATTGAAGATGCCATCTTGCGAAAAGAGTGTTGGTAACGAACCGATATTGTCATTGGAAGGTTGGCAATGGAATGTACCATCATCCAGTTTTTGTAGCTCAGTCTCTTTGAAGACATCGCTGGAGTGTACAAGGTATGTCATAAATCATCCTGAAAATATCACTGTCCATGCATACAGTATAGACAGTGATTGACTATTTTCCAGAATTATTTACGTGTGTAAGATGCTTTTCCTACACTAACCCCTCATGGTAACGAACTCTTCCGCGCTAGTAGGGTGCAGCGCCACAGTTGAGTCTAAGTCAGCTTTCGTAGCGCCCATTTTCAGCGCGGTTGCGAAGCCTTGTAAAATTTCATCCATGCCTTCGCCAATACCGTGAATGCCAACCACTTTTTCCTCTTTACCGTGGCAAACTAGCTTAAAGTAGCTGAGGGCGCGGTGTGGGGTGACAGCGTTGTACATAGCCGCGAACGAAGACTTATAAACGGTAATGTTCTCTTCACCGAACTTCAGTTTTGCGTCTTCTTCGCTCAAACCAACGGTACCAATGGTTGGGTGGCTAAACACAACGGTAGGAATATTTTCGTAGTCCATGTGCGCGTTTGGCATGTTGTTAAATAGGCGCTCTGCTAATTGACGACCTGCTTTAATCGCAACCGGTGTTAGCGCTGCTGCGCCGGTGTTATCACCGACCGCATAAATACCCTGTACGTTGGTGTTCTGGAATTTGTCGACTTGAATGAAGCCCTCTTTGTCCACTTCGACACCAGTCGCTTGCAGGTTAATATTATCTGTTGATGGGACACGACCAATGGCCCATACCAGGCAATCCACGCCTTCCATTGTTTTGCCGTTTTCAAAGTGTAACGTTAAGGTACCGTCGTCCTGTTTCACGACTTCACGTACCGTTGTTTCGGTATGAAGTTCAGGACCGTCTTGTTTCATGCGCTCCAGCAAGCCGTCGGTAATGTCTTTATCGAAGGTGCGCAGTGGTCTATCACGACGTACCAGTAAGTGTGTGTCCGTTCCTAATGCATGGAACACGCCGGCAATTTCAACGGCAATATAACCAGCACCAACAACTGCGGCTTTTTTAGGTTGTTCCGTTAATGCGAAAAAGCCGTCGGAGTCGATACCGTGCTCTGCGCCCGGAATTTCAGGGATCATCGGGCGGCCGCCGGTAGCAATGGTAATATGGTCAGCGGTAATTTTCTCACCGTTAACTTCAACCGTTTGGTGGTCAACGAATTTGGCAAAGCCTTCAATGAACTCAACGCCGTTGCTTTGGAAACCACGATGGTAGCCGCCATGAATGCGCTCAATGTAGGCTTCACGGTTTTTCACCATAGTTGCCCAGTCGAAGCCTTTCTGCTCCAGATTAAAACCATACGAAGGCGAGTATTTAACGGCCTCGGCAATATGAGCGCCATACCACATGACTTTCTTAGGTACACAGCCCACGTTTACGCAGGTGCCGCCAACGAACTTTGCTTCAATAACGGCGGCTTTTGCACCACGAATGGCGGCACGGTTGGCTGAGGCAATACCGCCACTGCCGGCACCTATCGCCAGATAGTCATAATGTCTGCTCATACTGCTTAACTCCTGTGCTTAATTCAAAAACTGCGCATATCTTGAATAAAAACCCCGTATCTTGCAAATAAAGACACGGGGTTGTCATGCTTTTTATACCGATAGCGGTAATCGAAAGATCAGTTTACAGCATAGCTCTCAACGACCACCTGCTGGTAAATGCTCTTTGACGAACTCGGTCATCATGGTGCGCAGGTGCAAAGTGGTGCCTTCACCCTCGTAAATACCATGCGAGCGGTTCGGGTAAGCGAAAAACTCAAATTGCTTACCGTGTTTAATCAGTTCGTTAACTAAGCGCTCACTGCCCTGGAAGTGAACGTTGTCGTCGCCTGTGCCATGCACTAACAATAAGTCACCTTCCAGATTCTCGGCGTGTGTAATTGCCGAGGTCTCCTTGTAGCGCTCTGCTGATTCCGGCAATAACCCGGAGTAACGCTCCTGATAAATGGTGTCGTACAAGGTTAAGTCAGGTACTGGTGCCAGCGCCATACCCATGTGGTAGGCGTCTGGGTAGCGGAAGAGTGCATTAAGCGTTTGTGATCCACCGCCACTGTGCCCCCAAATACCAACACGGCTTTCATCAATAAAGTCCCAGCGTTCCAGCATCTGTTGCAGTGCGTCATACTGGTCTCGTACGGTAACAACGCCCAGGTTTTTGTAGATAGAACGACGCCAGTCAAAGCCGCGTGGTGACTTAGTGCCACGGTTATCAATGGAGGCAACAATATAGCCCTGCTGCGTCAGCATGGTGTGCCACAAATACAACGAACCACCCCATTTATTGGCCACAGTCTGCCCCCAGGGTTCGCCGTAGACGTAGAATAAAATAGGATATTCTTTGCTCGGGTCAAAGTCGGTTGGCTTCATGATGTAGCCATCCAGTTCAAGGCCGTCGCGCGCTTCCACACGGAAAAACTCAACTGGCTGTTTCTCGACGTTTTCGACCGCTTTCTGGGCGTCAGTGTTATCGACGACCGTACGAATAACCTTATGGTCCGGCAGAGAAATCATCTTGGTTACAGGCACCTGATTCACAGAGTGAAAGGTATGCTCTGCGTATTTGGCATCTTGCGAAATACTGTAGCTGTGGGTACCGTCCATGTCCGGCGTCAGACGTTCTAAGCGACCACTGCCGTCTAAGCTGGCGCGGAACAAATAACGCTCTAACGGCGTTTCAGGTGACGCAATAAAATATACCCAGCCGTCTTCTTCGTTGACACGCAAAACATTGACAACGTCCCAGTTACCGCGGGTAATAGCGCTAATTCGACCACTGTCACGGTACACACGATAAATATGGCGATAACCACTGCGTTCGCTTAGCCAGGTAAATTCTTGTCCGTCATTCAAAAAGTGAATGTCATCGACGTACTCGGCCCAAGAGTCTGTGCTCTCACGCAGCAGTTCCTGTGCGTTGCCGGAATCTATGTCGGTAATGAAAGCACGGTTAATGTGCTGCTTTCGAGTAAGTTGCTGAATGAGCAGTTGCTCACTATTACCGGCCCATTGCATGCGTACCAAGTAGTGTTGGCGCGGGTCGCCGGGAATATCCATCCACTGTGTTTTGCCGCCACTCGCCGGCATGACACCAATACGCATAGCGGCGTTAGTTTCACCGACTTTCGGGTAAGGAAACTCTTTAAGCGTAGGGTACAGCTCGTCGGTGTTATTGATCATGGTAAACACCGGCGTGCCTTCGGTATCGAGCTGCCAGTAGGCAATGTGTTGCCCGTCCGGGCTCCAGCGGAAACCGTCACGCAGGAAGAATTCTTCCTCATTCACCCAGTCGAAAGTACCGTTGACGATGGTGTCGCTACCGTCGTTGGTCAGCTTGCTAATGCGGAAGTTGTTTAAGTCCTGCACGTAAATGTTGTTCTGCATAACGTAGGCGACCTTGGTGCCCTGCGGGTTAAACTTGGCAAACTGCAGTGTCGACTCGGGGGCGTTGCCGCCAAGTTTCTTCAGTTCATTATTGCTGCGGTTTAAGACCCAATAGTCGCCTAGCGTATGGGTGCGCCATGAGCGTTTTGTATTGGTAAAAATTAATACTTTGTTGCCATCGTCAGACCAGACGTAGTCAGCAATGTGTAATGCTTTGTCTTCGCCGTTTGGGGTCAATTGCTCAGCGCTGACTAACACAGTACGTTCATTCGTTTCCGGATGGTAACGGACAATATCTCGGCCATTGGCAGACTCGGATTCTTCCAACGTTGTATAACCTGAACCGTCTTCCAGCCAGCGTGTCGGTGCGGGGCGTTCAACGTTAAAGGTGTCGCTGGCAAAGATTTTTTCAGGTGTTAACTGATGACTACCGGCAACGTCTGTTTGCGCAGTGTCGTCGGATGCTTGTTCGCTGTCGAAGCTACTACAAGCACTTAGCGCCATAAAAGCCGCCGCGCCAGCGACTAGGCGTAATGTTCGAAAAGAGGTGTCAGACATGACATTTACCTTTATTCTGAATAATTAACAACGGAATAATACCGTAAATACGATAAGAAACCACGGGACTCGCTTGAAGACTAGCGGAAAGTCCCAATATCTACCGTAAGCATTTTGAAAAAATTGAGGTAATAATGAGCCAGAACCCCTTACTTGAACAGGGTCAGCTTCCTGACTTTGAAAGCATTAAGCCAGAGCATGTAAAACCTGCGGTAGAACAATGTATTAATGATGCGCGACAAACTATTGATGACGTGCTGGCGAGAGGAGATTTCAGCTGGAACGGCTTAATTGAGCCTTTAACCGACGCTGATGAAAAGTTAGAGCACGTGTGGGCACCGGTGTCGCATTTAAATTCGGTTGTCAGCACGCCTGAGTTGCGTGAAGCCCATGACAGCTGCCTGCCGTTGCTGTCTGACTATGCAACTTATGTTGGTCAGCACAAAGGCTTGTTTGATGCCTACGAAACGCTGCGTAACAGTGACGAATTTGCCGAGCTGACCGAAGCTCAGCAGAAGCTCATTAACGATACCTTGCGTGATTTTCGTTTGTCGGGTGTCGATTTACCTGCGGACAAAAAGAAACGCTACGCTGAAATTTCGTCTCGCCTATCTGATTTGTCGTCGACGTTCAGCAACAATTTGCTGGATGCGACTCACGCCTGGACGTGTTTAATTACGGACGAAAGTCGCTTAGCCGGGCTGCCTGACAGCATTAAAGAAGCGGCGAAAGAAACAGCCGAGGATCAGGAAAAAGAAGGCTGGCTATTTACCCTGGATATCCCCAGTTACCTGCCAGTGATGCTGTATGCCGAAGACCGTGAGCTTCGCAAGGACATGTACCAGGCCTTTGTGACCCGAGCGTCAGAAACCGGCCCTAACGGTGGTAAGTTCGATAACTCGGCAGTGATGGATGAGACCCTGGCTTTGCGTCATGAAATGGCCAAGTTGCTTGGTTTTAATGACTATGCCGAAATGTCGTTAGCAACGAAAATGGCGGAGTCACCCGAGCAAGTGCTGGGCTTTGTGAAAGACTTAGCTGACAAGTCCATGCCGCAGGCAAAAGAAGAATACGCTGAGGTGGAAGCCTTTGCCAAAGAGCAGGGCGTTGAGAAAATGGAAGCCTGGGACGTGCCGTATTTCAGTGAGCAACTGAAGCAACAGCGTTATTCCATTTCCGATGAGTTACTGCGCCCGTACTTCCCGGAACAACAAGTGTTAAATGGTCTGTTTGAAGTGGTTAAGCGCTTGTTTGGCATGACGGTGAGTGAACAAAAAGACGTGAAAACCTGGCATGAGAATGTCCGCTTTTTCCGCATTCACGACGCGGATGGTCACTTGCGTGGCAGCTTTTATTTAGATTTGTATGCCCGCCAGGGTAAACGCGGCGGCGCCTGGATGGCAGACTTTGTTGGGCGTCGGGTTCATGCCGACGGTGAGGTACAAAACCCGGTGGCGTTTTTAACCTGTAACTTTAGTAAGCCTGTGGGTGGTAAGCCTGCGCTCTTTACTCATGACGAAGTACTGACGTTATTCCATGAGTTTGGCCATGGCTTGCATCATATGCTGACGCAGGTCGATACGGCTGGGCTTTCTGGTATCAATGGCGTTGAATGGGATGCCGTAGAGCTACCAAGCCAGTTTTTAGAAAACTGGTGTTGGGAGCCGGAGGCACTGGCGCTTATTTCTGGTCATTATGAAACCGGAGAACCATTACCGCAGGAACTGCTGGATAAAATGCTGGCGGCACGTAACTACCAGTCGGCTATGCAAATGATGCGTCAGTTAGAGTTTTCGCTGTTTGATATGCGCATTCACCACGAGTTTGATGAAAGCAAAGGCGCGCGTATTAGCGAAATTTTGAGTGAAGTTCGCGAGCAGACCTCAGTACGTATTCCGCCAGAGTACAATCGGTTCCAGCACAGCTTTGGTCATATCTTTGCCGGTGGTTATGCGGCGGGGTACTACAGCTACAAATGGGCGGAAGTATTGTCGTCAGATGCGTTCGCACGTTTTGAAGAAGAAGGCATTTTCAGTGCCGCAACCGGCCGCGACTTCCTGCAAGTTATTCTGGAGCGCGGTGGCAGCCGTAAAGCCGCTGACTTATTTCAGGAGTTCCGTGGTCGCGAACCCAGCGTGGAGCCGTTGCTACGTCATAGTGGCATCAAGGCTGCATAGCTATTGGGGCGCTCTAAAGGTTGTGAGGGGTCTTCAAGAGGTGTGTAGCGCCATGGATGGCGCTACTCAAGCCCTACAGGGAAGTACTCGCGGGCGTCCTCATGAAGACCCCTCACAACCTTCGCGCCCCTAATGTTATGCGGCGGATGCCATAACTAGACTCACAACGCCAATCAGGCCAAACACAAAAAGAATGGTCAGAATGACGCCAATAATGATATAGGCTTTGGGGTTTCCATGTTGAAAGTCGCGATGCCGATTTTTCTCGGTTTGCACACCTAAAAACGCCGCCAGTACGCTGACAACCATGCTAATGAAACCGGGTTTTTGTTGGTTGTTTTCCTGCTGTTCAGACATTATTTGACGTCTTAACGAGAGTAGTTGTTTTTGTAGCGTTCTTTTTGAGCGTCGCTAGAGCTTGAAAAAAGCTCTATTAAGTCGAAGAAGTGGAACTGCACTGAACGACTGTGGCCTTTTAGCCAGTCACCCCAGGTGACTTCCTCTGTGGCCAGTCCACATTCTTTTTTCGCCTGAGAGTTTTCGCTACCAGCCAGAAGTTGCTGGCATTGCTGAGTGGCATTTTGCTGGGCGAACAATGTGCTAGGCGTTACCGTCGCAACTGCGGCAAGAGCCATCAGTGTCAGTGATAGAGTAACTATAGATAAGCGCATAACGTCCCCCCAAAAGCATTAGACTGAACAATTTATCAGCGATTTTGTAAAAATTCCAGTTATCAATACGAATTTTTTTGTTTCGGGTTAACTGCTACAATAGCCGCCTATTTTGACACCGTGGGATAAATAACGATGAAGCCATTAATTGCCCCTTCTATCCTGTCCGCAGATTTTGCGCGCTTAGGAGAAGAAGTTGAGTCTGTATTAAGCGCTGGCGCCGATGTTGTCCACTTCGATGTGATGGACAACCACTACGTGCCAAACCTGACCATAGGCCCTATGGTTTGTCAGGCGTTACGAGACTACGGCATTAAGGCGCCTATCGACGTGCATTTAATGGTTAAGCCGGTAGATAGAATTATTCCTGACTTTGCAAAAGCCGGTGCTTCAATTATTACCTTCCACCCGGAAGCGTCTGATCATGTGGATCGTACTTTGCAGCTCATTCACGAGCATGGATGTCAGGCTGGGCTGGTATTGAACCCAGCGACACCTTTGCATTACTTAGACCATGTTATGGACAAAGTTGATGTTACTTTACTGATGTCGGTAAACCCGGGTTTTGGTGGGCAGTCGTTTATTCCTTCAACGCTGGATAAACTCCGGGCGGTGCGTAAGCGAATTGATGACAGTGGCCGCGAGATCCGTTTAGAAGTCGATGGCGGTGTTAAAGTCTCAAATATTGGTGAAATAGCAGAAGCGGGTGCTGATATGTTTGTGGCCGGTTCGGCTATTTTTAATGCGGATGATTATGCCAGTGTCATACAGACCATGCGTGATGAAATTGCTGCAGTAACAGGTTCGTAGAGGAAAGAAAAAGAATGTCGAAACCAATTGTATTAAGTGGTTGTCAGCCGTCAGGGCAGTTGTCTATTGGGAACTATATTGGTGCCTTGCGCCAGTGGGTGAATATGCAGGACACGCATGACTGTAAGTTTATGCTGGTTGACCAGCATGCAATAACCGTTCGCCAGGAACCTGAACAACTGCAGCAGGCGACGCTGGACGGTTTAGCGCTTTATTTGGCGTGCGGTTTAGACCCTGAGAAAAGTACCGTCTTTATTCAGTCGCACGTACCTGAGCATGCACAGTTGGCCTGGGTACTGAACTGCTACACTCAAATGGGCGAACTGAATCGCATGACCCAATTCAAAGACAAGTCACAACGTCACGCGAATAATATCAATGCGGGTTTGTTTACGTACCCTGCACTAATGGCGGCTGATATTTTGTTGTATCAGGCCAACGAAGTGCCTGTGGGCGATGATCAAAAGCAGCACTTGGAAATGACGCGCAATGTCGCAGAGCGTTTCAACAATCTGTACGGTGATATTTTCACGATTCCTGAGCCTATGATTCCAAAAGTAGGCGCACGGGTTATGTCGCTGCAAGATCCAACCAAGAAAATGTCGAAATCAGATGACAACCCAAATAACTTTGTCGGTCTGTTGGAAGAGCCCAAGAAAATTCTTAAGAAAATTAAGAAAGCGGTTACTGACTCGGACGAGCAAGCACGTATTTATTTTGACCCTGCCGAAAAGCCGGGCGTATCCAATTTGCTGAGCATTATGTCTGCCGCAACAGGCAAGTCGATAGACGAGTTGGTCCCTGAATACGAAGGCAAAATGTACGGGCATTTGAAAGTCGATGTGGCGGAATCAGTAGTTGCTATGCTTGAGCCCGTTCAGCAGCGCTACCATGACATGCGTAATGATCAGGCTTTTTTGCAAAGCGTCATGAAGCAAGGCGCCGACAAAGCGCGCGAAGCTGCCGCAAAAACCTTAAAAGATGTTTATAACGCCGTTGGATTTGTGCCCTACCCAGAGGCGTAACGCCGGTACATGATTGTACTTATTGATAATTTTGACTCTTTTACTCATAACCTGGCTCGCTATTTCTGCGAGCTGGGTGAGTCGGTTGAGGTTTTCCGCAACAACGAAATAAGCGTAGCTCAGATTAATCGTTTAAATCCAAAGGCTTTAGTTATCTCTCCAGGCCCATGCACACCCAATGAGTCGGGCGTGTCGCTGGATGCTATTTCCGCCTTTAAAGACAAGCTTCCGATTTTAGGCGTCTGTCTGGGTCACCAAGCTCTGGCGCAGGTGTTTGGTTCAACGGTGGTGCGTGCTGAACAGGTGATGCACGGAAAAGTATCTAACCTGACACACAACAGTCAGGGATTGTTTGAGGGGTTGCCAACCCCGATGGAAGTCACCCGGTATCACTCGTTGGTTGTTGAACCTGACACATTAGCTCAAGAGTTTGTCGTAGATGCCGAAACCAAAAGTGAGACAGGCCAGCGGGAGATTATGGCTATTCGACATAAAAAATGGCCGCTTTTTGGTGTTCAGTTTCACCCTGAATCGGTTATGACCACGCAAGGCCATAATCTATTAGCGAATTTTTTACGTTATATACGATAATTAGTAACTGTTGCCAGGCGCTGAAATCGCCGATACTTAAGCTGTTTTAAAACTCATAGGCGAACATCGATGTTTCACTTTTTCTCAAATACCACGGAAGGTGGTTCTAAAGACCCCGCACTAAGGCTGGAGAAACGGTTTATTAACTATCTCATTAGTTTTCCGTTTGCTCGTAAAGCCCGTTCTAAAGCCGATGGGGTCGAAGATGAAGAAAAAGAGCAACGTCGTAAGCTACTAGAGGTAGAGCGTTTAAACTACGAAGAGCGTGACCGAAAAGCGCAGGCGCGCCAACGCTTCTCCGATAGGGTCTCAGAAGAGCTGCATGAAGAAATTTATCATCGCGCACTAGAAACCATAGAAGACGGCGACTATGTGCGAGAGCGCCTAATACCTCTACCCGAAAAACTTCCCGAATTGTTAGATACGCTTAGCTTAAAAGCAGCGTCTATGCGCCGTATTGAGTCCCTTGTTCAGGGGATGGACTGGTTTCATACTGGTTTACTGCGTACCGTGAACCAACCTCCGTTTATTGACCGTAACCGACAGGTTAAAGTCGATAATTTACGGGTTGCGATGAGCTTTGTGGGTACTGAAAACCTCCGTTTGCTGGCACCTGCCTACATCATGCAAAACTGGCTGCCGCCATCGACGCAGCCTTTTACTTTATTTCGTCGCAAAGTGTGGGAGCACTCATTAGGCACCGCCATTGCCGCTCATAATATTGCGGTTGAGAGAAAGCTGAAAGACCCCATATTGGCTTACACTATGGGGATGTTCCACGAGCTGGGCAAAATTGCATTGACCAAGTTGTACCTGAAACTGTTTGATGATGTGCAGCGCGAGTATGCAATGGCTTCAGTTAATGACAAGTCGCCTGAGCGCCACAATGCCTTAGTTCAGCTGACGCCTGACGAGCGTTTCCTGCGTGATTTAATGCTGGAAAAAGACAAGGAAGTGAGTTACTTGGTGGCTGAAGGGTGGGGACTAAAGCGCGTTCCAGTAAGTCAGCACTTACTGTCTTTTACACAAGCCGATAGGGTGAACCCAACATACGACTCAGACTATGCTGAGGTATTGGCACAGGCTAATGCGTATTGCGAATTTCGTATGATGCGTGAAGTCGACTTAGCAAGCCTGGAAGAAGGCAAACGCATACTGAACAAGTACTCGGTGTCGGCGGAAACGGTGGCCAGATTGAACAACGTTAGCTTAAAACGCCCACCAATTATAGTTCCTGACTAACACTCGAAGTCGGTGTCGATAAGCAGGTGATTAAACACTTCGGTTATGTGTTCTTCTGGGTCGGTGAAACGAACACCGATACCAATTCGCCCAACCTCTTTGCGTTGGTTCATAATTTGGCCGGAGAGAGTTAACGGTTCTCGTTGAGAGCCAGAGCCAATGTTTATTTTAATGTTCATGTGCGTCACATTGCCTGCGTTACTCTGTGCTTTGAAGAGTATGCGGCAACCTGCCGTTGAAATATCCACAATAACGCCACTGGCAAGTTTCTTGCGATCACCTTCTTGAACAGCTGTGGAAGTCACATCAACGGGAATATGGGTACTGACTCTTTTTTGTGCCCGTAGCGCCCGTTGCTCAACTTCTTTAGGGTAATCGAGATAAATAAGCCGAAAAGGGAAGTTGGTCACTGCCCGTATCTTACTTTTGAAAGCGATACACTCGCCGGCTTCGCCTTCTATGACAAGACGAACAACAACTGGGTTGCCTTCATACAGAACGTCAACGTAGCTTCCATCGGTTTTCGGGTTAGGTTGTTTTAATAAAAGGTAACGACCGCTATCAAAACCAATTAGCTGCAGTTTGGTGCGCACTTTGGTGGCGGATGCAAATTCAACATCTATCATATCGCCAGGGCGCAAGTAATTGAGCTTCATATGAGGCTGCGACGATTCTGGTAGTGTCGATGTCTCTTTTTCCATAACATCTGCCGAAGTTGTATACGAATAGTCTCAGGCTAAAAGAAGGCGGTAAAAATTGCAATGCAATTCATGATATAGAGTTGTTAATAAATTTTACAAAAAGAAATTTACAGAAAAAATGTGAGTAAAGATTCAGTGACTATTCACGCTTAAGCATAACTATTCAGTTAAAACGCAATAAATCCCCAAATGCTGATATGAAAAGGCTTTTGAAAGGAATTAACACAGACAAGCTGGTCAAATTTTGGCATAATAGCGCCCTTTTCAAGACATTCATTTGTTGACACCTTTGTTAATTCGCATGAGCGATAAGGACGAGAGTAATGACAGACAAAATGGCAGTAAATCGCGAAATGTTTAACGACGTTATGGTTCCAAACTACAACCCAGCGTCAATGATCCCGGTTAAAGGCGAAGGCGCCCGCGTGTGGGATCAAGACGGCCGCGAATATGTAGATTTTGCTGGCGGTATTGCTGTTAACTGTTTAGGTCACTGCCATCCGGCAATGGTGTCAGCGTTGCAAGAGCAAAGTCAGAAGCTATGGCACTTAAGTAACGTATTTACTAACGAGCCGGCGATTCGCCTTGCTAAAAAGCTGACCGATGCAACTTTTGCAGACCGCGTTTATTATGCAAACTCAGGTGCAGAAGCCAACGAAGCTGCGCTGAAACTGGCACGTCGCTGGGCGATTGAAAAGTACGGTGAACATAAGCAAAAGATTATTGCTTTTACTAAAGGCTTCCACGGTCGTACTTTCTTTACGGTAACCGTTGGTGGACAACCGGCTTACTCAGACGGCTTCGGTCCGAAACCAGGCGCTGTTGAGCACGTTGACTATAACGACGCTGAGGCGTTGAAAGCGCTTATTTCTGACGACACTTGTGCCGTTATGATGGAGCCGCTGCAAGGTGAAGGTGGTGTGGTAGCGCCAGATGTCGAGTTTGTAAAAACTGTTCGTGAATTGTGTGACCAGAATAACGCGTTGCTCATTTTTGATGAAGTTCAAACAGGCTTTGGCCGCACGGGTACTTTGTATGCTTATGAACAATTAGGCGTAACACCTGACATTTTGACTTCTGCTAAAGCGTTGGGCGGCGGTTTCCCAATTGGCGCTATGCTAACCACCAAAGAAATTGCCGAGCACCTGAAGCCAGGCACGCATGGTAGTACTTACGGTGGTAACCCGTTGGCTTGTGCTGTCTCTGAAGCGGTATTCGATATTGTGAACACCAAAGAAACCCTGGATGGCGTTAAAAAGCGCGAGCAGCTTTTCAAAGAAGAACTGCAGCGCATCAATGAAAAGTATAACGTCTTCAGTGAAATTCGTGGTCAGGGGCTCTTGTTGGGCGCGGCACTTAACGAGCAATACGAAGGTAAAGCGCGTGAATTCTTGTTAGCCGGTCAAGAGCATGGCGTTATGGTGTTAATTGCAGGCGCAAATGTTGTGCGCTTCACGCCAGCGCTCATTATTTCTGAAGACGATATCAAAGAAGGCCTGCAACGCTTTGAAAAAGCTGTTGCTCAGGTTGCCGGTTAATTACTGAGGCGTTTTTATGTTGCTAATCAGACCCATTAAGCCGTCAGATTACGAAGCCTTGTATCAGTGTGCGATTGAGTCAGGTCACGGGTTTACCTCGTTGCCCGTCGACCAGTCGCTACTAGAGCGCCGTATTGATCGTGCCCAAAAGGCTTTTCGAAAAGAGAACGTCGAAACACCGGGTGATGAAAGTTACCTATTTGTGATGGAAGACACCGAAACCGGAACCATCGCGGGTGTTAGCGGTATTGAAGCTGCGGTGGGTCTGGATGAAGCATTTTGGCATTACCGTCTCGGTAAAGTCGTGCATCATTCAGAAAAACTTAATATCTATAATGCATTGGAAACTTTGACCTTGTGTAATGACTACACGGGGGTGTCAGAGTTGTGCACCTTGTTCTTGCGCGAACCATACCGTCACAACATGAATGGTCGTACGTTGTCGCGTTTCCGTATGTTATTTTTGGCCCAGTTTAAACAGCGTTTCAGCGACTGGGTGATTGCCGAAATGCGTGGGGTTTCCGACGACAATGGTGACTCGCCGTTTTGGACTTGGCTAGAAGATAATTTCTTTTCAATGGATTTTCCAAAAGCGGATTATCTAAGCGGTATTGGCGATAAAACCTTTATTGCTGAGCTAATGCCACGCTTTCCAATTTACACGAACTTGTTGAGTGAAGACGCTCGTGCAGTTGTCGGAAAAGTACATGACAACACGCGACCAGCACTTAAATTGCTGGAGTCGGAAGGTTTCCGTTTCCGTGGCTTTGTCGATATTTTTGATGCTGGTCCAACGGTAGAAGCAGAGGTCTGCAACTTAAACAGTGTAAGAAACAGCAAAGTGGTAACCGTGAGTGTTAAAGAACAAGTGCCTGAAGTTGAAGCAGCGGTGCCTCATATTGTCTGCAATACACAGTTGGAAAACTTTCGAGCCACCAAACTGTTGTTAGCAGAAGGTGCAGATGAGCTGATTCTCGATAACGAGCAAGCCGAAAAAATGCATTTAAGTGACGGCGACGACGTTCGAGTTGTCGCACTTTAAGCAGGAGTTAAATTTATGACAAACAGTATTCAGTTTATTAACGGAGCATGGGAAGCAGGCGAAGGCCAAAAATTCGATTCTGTTGACCCGGCTCGTAACGAAGTCATTTGGTCGGGTGAATCGGCCAGCGCGAACCAAGTGGAAAAGGCTGTTATGGCTGCTCGACAAGCGTTTCCGGAATGGGCTGAAAAGTCTGTCGACGAGCGTTTGGCTATTTGTAAAAAGTTTTCAGAGTTACTGGAAGAAAACAAAGAGCACTTAGCGCGTACCATGGCAAAAGAGACCGGTAAGCCGGTTTGGGAAACTCGTACAGAAGTTGGCGCTATGATGGGAAAAGTAGCAATTTCAGAGCGAGCTTATAATGAGCGTACGGGCACGGTTGAAAATGAAATGCCAGGCGCGAAAGCCTTTATCCGCCATAAACCGCACGGTGTTGTTGCCGTTTATGGTCCTTATAATTTCCCAGGTCATTTGCCAAACGGACACATAGTACCAGCACTTATTGCCGGTAATACCATTGTCTTTAAGCCCAGTGAGCTAACGCCTATGGTCGCTCAGGAAACCGTTAAGCTTTGGGAAAAAGCGGGTATACCTGCTGGTGTTCTTAACTTAGTGCAAGGCGAAGTTGAAACGGGTAAGGCGCTGTCTGCACACCCTCAAATTGACGGCTTGTACTTCACCGGCTCATCGAATACCGGACACCTACTGCATAAACAGTTCGGTGGTCGTCCGGATAAAATCTTAGCGCTGGAAATGGGCGGTAATAACCCATTGTTAGTGACCAATGTTTCGGACATTGATGCGGCGGTTCACAACATTGTGCAGTCTGCGTTCATTACCTCAGGCCAGCGCTGTACTTGTGCGCGCCGCCTGTTTATTGAAGACTCAGAACAAGGTCGAGCGGTACTAAAACGCTTAGTCGAAGTCACTGAAAATATTCTGGTTGACGACTATGAAGCAGAACCTCAGCCATTCATGGGCGCAATGATTTCTGCTAAAGCTGCCGGCGAAATGGTCGATGCACAGAATGAGCTTTTGCATAAAGGTGCCAAGTCGCTGGTTCGTATGAAGCAGGAAGACCCTAAAAAAGGCTTTGTGACACCAGGTATTGTTGATGTCACGGGTGTTGAAGGTCTTGAAGACGAAGAGCACTTCGGTCCGCTGTTAAAGGTGTATCGTTATAAAGAGCTTGATGATGCAATTAAAGAAGCAAACAACACGCGTTATGGTTTGTCGGCTGGTGTTCTTTGTGATGACGAGCAGACCTATCGCTACTTCTTTAAGCACATTCGGGCAGGCATTGTGAACTGGAACAAGCCAATTACAGGTGCGAGCAGCGCTGCGCCATTTGGTGGTATTGGAGCCAGTGGTAACCACAGAGCAAGCGCTTACTACGCGGCTGACTACTGTGCGTACCCTGTTGCTTCAGTTGAAGCTGATACCATGACATTACCTGAGTCATTGGCACCAGGACTTAAATTCTAGTCACAATCTGTGCTACTTTAGCGGTTGGGCAATTTGAATGATTGTCCAGCCGCATACGTAAAGAGAGTCAGATGATAGTAGAAACCGACGGATACATTGAGCTGATTCAGTACTTAACGGGGCAATTACCGTTATTTTCTGACCAAAGCGCACAGGTAAAAACCGCAGACTACACTTTGCGAGACTTAATGGAAGAAAAGCTTTCCATGAGCATGATGGCGGTTTTTGAGCAAAATGAGCTGAGTCAGGAGCAGCGGCTCGATATTGTTCGTGAAACAGATGCTATTGTTTATGACTTAGAAGAAGCTCTCTCCAAAGTATTGGATACCCATCCAACTCCAGAGCAGGAATCTTTCATAGATGAGTTTGTCGGGCTGGTGAAAAACCTGTTTGACGAGCACCTGCGAGAGTATCGCGTATAACCTTACTGAAAACGACAAGGAACAATAATGGCTGATAACACGATGAACGCAAAAGTGAGCTGGCATGAGGACATGACGTTTGTAGCTACCTCCGGCAGCGGTCATCAGGTCATTATGGATGGGGATTCTCCCGGCAAAGCGCCAAGCCCAATGGAAATGGTCTTGATGTCTGCGGGCAGCTGCGCCTCAGTCGATGTTGTCAGTATTTTGCAAAAAGCCCGTCAGGACTTCAGCGAATGCTACTGCGAGCTTTCTGGTAAGCGAGCTGACTCAACGCCCAAAGTGTTTACAGACATTCATATTGAGTTTGTGGTGGTTGGTAAAAACGTCAGTGAAAGTCATGTTGAGCGTGCGGTCAAACTGTCAGCCGACAAATACTGCTCAGTGGCTAAAATGCTGGAAGCCTCTGTCAATATCACCCATAGCTACCGAATAGAGGAAGCTTAAAAGCTATTGCTGGCTTGAGATCCAGTCGACTTGTCGGCGAACTTGGTTCTTTCTATCCATAATTTGCTCAATTAATGGCGTTAAAATTAGCTCCATTGCCAACGCCATTTTTCCACCCGGAACGACTAATGTGTTGGTCCGGGACATAAATGAACCTTCTATCATTTGTAAGTAAAACGGAAAGTCGACGTTTTTAATTCCGCGGAAACGAATAACCACGAAGCTTTCATCCAGTGACGGTATGTCCTTCGCGCTAAATGGGTTGGACGTGTCTACGGTGGGAACGCGCTGAAAATTAATATGGGTGCGTGAAAACTGCGGCACAATATGGTGAATGTAGTCTTCCATACTGCGTACAATGCTGGTGGTGACCGCCTCTCTTGAATGACCGCGCTCTGAGGTGTCACGAATGAGCTTCTGAATCCATTCCAGGTTAACAATGGGAACCATGCCAATGAGCAAGTCGACATATTGCGCCACATCATAACTGTCGCCACAAACACCGCCATGAAGGCCTTCGTAGAAAAGTGCGTCGGTGCTTTCCGGAAGCTCTTCCCAGGGAGTAAAGGTGCCTGGCATCTGGTTGTATGGCACAGCATCATCAAAACTGTGTAAATAACGTCGGATTTTGCCCTGACCGGTTTGTGAATAGGAGCGAAAAAGCGACTCTAAGCGATCAAAGTCATTGGCTTCAGAGCCAAAGTAACTGATGTGCCGCCCCTGCTCCTGAGCTTTGCGAATGGCTAGGTCCATTTCCGGTCGGGAGTAGCGGTGAAAACTGTCACCTTCCACAAAGGCAGCGCTTACATCTAATGAGCGAAAGATGTGCCTAACCGCTTGGCCCGTTGTGGTGGTTCCGGCGCCTGATGAGCCGGTGACCGCAATAATTGGGTGTTTTGATGACATAACATTCCCGCAAACTAAAACAGAACAGTTGTTATACGTTGCTTAGCCCGCAAGATCAATATTAGTAATGTGGTGGTGGCGGCTCTTTTGATGGATCAGAGCTGTCTGAGCTTTGCTCCTGCATTTGCTTTAAACGCTTACCCAGCCAGCGAATTTGACGTTGCATTTCAGTCATTTGCTGAGTTTGTTCAGTGACGAGCTTATTCAATGATTCAATGGTGTCTTCCTGAAAGGTTAATTGCATTTCCAGGTTTGCCATTTGTTGTTCGACTTTCTTTAAATCCATTATTTACTGCCTGTTAAGTCAATTTCCCACCATTCAACGAGGCCTGCTGAGCTTTCGCTGACGACGGTATTTTCAGCTTCATCGAAGACTACCGCTAAAACGGACGCATTACTTGGACGTCCACCGTCTCGTAAGTCGACTCGCCAGTCACTTAATAGTTTGCCAGTAGCAGTGTCCCAAATAGCAATGCGACGCGAAGGAGCTCCCGTGATTAAGTAGTCTCCCGATTCACTAAAGCGGGCTGCGCTAAAAATACGTTGCCGGTCAGGAAACTTCAATCGACTCACTTCCTCCCCTCCGGGCAATGCTCGAATAACTGCATTATCCGTAGAGTCGGCAGCAAACGCATACCTGCCACTGGGGTGAAGTGCCACTTGCGTCATACGACCTTCATACTCCCAGCGGTGCACAATTTGGCCACTGCGAGTGTCCCATAAAATGGCGGTGTAGTCGTTAGATGCACTGAGTACATAAAAACCATTGGGTGAAATATCCAGCGCATTGACGGCTTCGGTATGACCGTAAAACTCTATGCGGCGGCCGGACTGCGGGTTAAAAGCGACCTGAGTGCCGTCACGTTTACCTAACACAACGGTACCACCGGACTTGCTCACAACAATTTTCTGAATGCGCCCATTACCAATGCTCCAAAAACCTAAGTTTTCACCGGTTTTCATATCCCACATAGAGAATTCATAGCGCGACGCAGCAACGGCAACACTATTGTCCGCGGCAATATCAACATCAATAATTTGTGAGACTTCACCTTCTTCGTGTTCCCACTGATACTTTGCGTTATTCGCGTAGCGTGGCCATAACAGTAAGCCGGTTTCGTCAGTAGACACTAAGCTGTAAGATCCGTCGTCTGATATGTCAGCCGCGTAGGTGCCATTTTCAGCATGGACCTTCTTGTGAATTTTATCAGGGGAAGGCTGGCAGGCACTCACTGCTAAAGTGAATAGCAGTATAGCGCTAAGCTTTATAAAAGGCATAGGCAACTCCCCTGTGGTTGTGTAGTATGGTTCTGTTCACTAACACTATTATGACATAGTCCGAAAGGATGCAAGACGATAATTGGAGAAAACAATGAAACATCTGATGAAACCGTTGGCAGTATCAGCGGTCGCCCTGGCGTTAGCCGCTTGTTCACAAGAAAAATTTCCGGCAAACGACACTCAGTTGCAGACAGAAAAAGACAAACAAGCGTACGCGTTGGGCTCATCGGTTGGCGGCTTTATTGCACGTAACTTGGAGCGTCAGGAAGAAGCCGACTTCATTCTGGAGCGTGATGTTATTATTGCTGGTTTTGTGGATGCTATTAAAGGCGACCCTCAGCTGAGCGACGAAGAAGCAGAAGAAATTTTGAACGCTATGCGTCAGGAAGTGATGGAGCAGCGCCAAAACGTTTTAGGTCAGAAGTCGGCTGAAGAAGGTCAGGCTTACCTGGAAGAAAACAAGAAGAAAGAAGGCGTTAAAGTGACTGAGTCCGGCTTACAGTACGAAGTTCTTGAAGAAGGCAGCGGCGAGAGTCCAGCCGAGACCGATATGGTCGAAGTTCACTATGAAGGTACATTGATTAATGGCGAAGTCTTCGATAGCTCATATGAACGTGGAGAGCCAACCTCGTTTCCTCTGAATCGTGTCATTCAGGGCTGGACCGAAGGTCTTCAACTGATGAAAGAAGGTGCGAAATACCGCTTTGTCATTCCAGCTGAGCTAGCTTACGGCGAGCGCGAAGTGGGTGGCGGACAAATTCCACCAAACTCAACGCTAATTTTCACGGTAGAGCTGTTGGACGTGAAAAATACTGAAGAAGAGCCGGCAGGCGATACAGAGCAGTAATACTTTGTAATATGACGTGGCCTGACGTAATTAACGTCAGGCCACGTGCGTTTTAGGCTTATGCAGTTATAAGCTGATGCTCTTCTAAGTGGTTGAGTAATTGATCCTCAAACTCCATGCGAAGCTCAATGGCTTCACCTAACGCAGACAAGTCTCGGTCAAACTTGTCGCAATGATTGGTTGAATCGATATCGCCGTATTTGTCGTTAAAGTCTAATGCAATATCGGTTGTATCAGAGATTAACGGGAATAAGTCGTCTGCTAAGTCATCAACTGAATGTCCCTGACTGCTCGCTTCTCGGACAATCTGGTCATAAATTTCAAAATGACCACTGGATACATAATCAACTAACTGACCGCAGAAGTTTCTTATATCAACAACGTCTGGCAAGCCTTTATGACTGTTTTCATAAGGCGGTAAGGCGGCAAGTTTAAAGTAATTGATCAGCAAGTCCTGGCGTTCTTCCAGCCAGTGATCAATGGTTTTATGAGCGCCACCCCAGCGCTTTTTTGCCTGTTCATTACGGCTTAACATGATACTCTCCGTTATTGATATCAGTCATCAATGTAAATTCTCAGTCGTTAGAACTCAATAGGTTTTACGCAAAAATCGTCTTACAGAAGAAAGAACCGAAATATGGCAACTTTATACGCAACTCCAGCGAATGACGAACCCGCATGGTGGTTTGTTGTCAGCGCCGATCATATTTTTCTGACTCATGATGGCGAAGTGCCTTTTGGGCAACTAAACCAGCTTGCGTTTCCGGACTTGGCGCAATACCAGGTTATTGAAATTGGCGAAATTCGCGAAAGAACCTGCTATCTGGTCATGGCGGATTACATGGATGAGCAGTTTAAAGGCGGTGATTTTGCACCGTTGCGACAGCTGTTAAGACCGGATGACATGGAAATATTCGAGATGGCCGGGCGCGCGCGGCAGTTCAGCGACTTTTTGAATACACACCGATTCTGTGGCCGCTGTGGTACTCGCATGCAAAGTGTTGAATGGGAACTCGCCATGCACTGCCACCAGTGTCAGCACCGCTGTTATCCGCGAGTGTCCCCTTGCATTATTGTTGCAATCACAAAAGGCGAGCAACTGCTTCTAGCTCAGGGTAAACGACATAAAGCGGGGCTTTACTCTATTCTAGCCGGATTTGTGGAAGCGGGAGAAAACCTGGAGCAAGCACTTAAGCGCGAGGTGTACGAAGAAGCTGGTATTCGTGTGAAAAACATTCAGTACCATATGAGCCAACCTTGGTCTTTTCCGCATTCTCTTATGATGGGCTTTACCGCCGAATGGGACTCCGGCAATTTGCATATTGACCCTCACGAACTGGTTACCGGAGACTGGTTCCCAATTAATGACTTACCTCAAATACCCCCGCAGGGAACTATCGCACGCACACTTATCGATATAGCCATAAAGAGGTAGAAACCAGCTAGCTATAAGTTTTCATGGAGTGCGCGCGCATGCACTGCTAAAATGCGCGCCAGAATTTTGTAAAAATGGATGAGTTATGACGGCTCCAGCATTAAAAAATGATCGTTACCTTCGCGCTTTATTGAAGCAACCTGTTGACCGGACTCCAGTTTGGATGATGCGTCAGGCTGGACGTTATTTACCTGAGTATAAAGAGGTTCGGGCTGAAGCTGGCGACTTTATGTCGCTTTGTCGTAATACGGAATTGGCGTGCGAAGTCACTCTGCAGCCGCTACGCCGTTTTGATTTAGATGCAGCTATTTTATTCAGCGACATTCTCACTATTCCTGATGCTATGGGTCTTGGGCTGTATTTTGAAGCGGGTGAAGGGCCTAAGTTTAAAAATCCAGTCAGAGATATGGCGGCGATAAAGAATTTGTCAGTACCTGACATGGAAGATGAACTGGGCTATGTCATGGATGCGGTCAGAATGATTCGCCGTGAACTGCAAGGTGAAGTGCCCCTGATAGGCTTTTCCGGCAGCCCCTGGACGCTGGCGACTTATATGGTCGAAGGCGGCAGCACTAAAAACTTTTCCAAAGTTAAGCAGCTAATGTTTGCAGAGCCCGAAGCCATGCACCACCTGCTGAATGTACTGGCTGACTCTGTCACTCAATATTTGAACGCGCAAATAGCTGCAGGAGCGCAGTCGGTTATGATTTTCGACACCTGGGGCGGCGTTTTGTCACCACGAGACTACAAAGAGTTCTCGCTAGCCTACATGGAAAAGATTGTACAAGGCCTGACGCGTGAAGCCGACGGTCGCAAAGTACCAGTGACGTTATTTACTAAGAATGGTGGTCAGTGGTTAGAAGCAATGGCGGCGTCAGGAGCCGATGCTCTGGGAGTTGATTGGACAACCGACTTATCAGACGCGCGAGCTCGCGTTGGCGGACAAGTTGCCCTGCAGGGAAATATGGATCCGAGCGTTTTGTACGCTTCGCCTGAGCGCATTGAACAAGAGGTTCAGACAATACTGGAAAGCTTTGGTCACGGGAATGGTCATGTGTTCAACTTAGGGCATGGTATTCACCCGGAAGTAAACCCAGAGCATGCGAAAGCGTTTATTGACGCCATTCATAAGCACAGCCCGATATACCATAAGTAAACACCCTGACTTGTAGATTCGGGCAAAAACGCATCTAAAATACTGAATTTGCGATTAAAGACCGATAATCCTCGTTAAGTGCACCGCCTTTATGGCGGTGTTTTTCGTACAATAAGCTATGTTTAAAACCGTTGGACACAAGCTTTTAGAGGTCAACATGGCGAAACGTAGCTGGATTAACCCAATTACCATTGTGGTTGTCGTTTTATTAGCGGCAGCAATTTACTTATTTGGGTTTCCACCAAAAGAAGCGGTAGAGCAGGGAGAGCAGCAGGCCGTGCCGGTAAAGGTACAGCAGGCAGAGGTCAGTGAGTTTCGGGATACTATCGAGGCTTTGGGTACTGCTATGGCCAATGAAACTGTCGAAATTACTGCGCAGACACAAGACGTGGTTGATAAAATCTACTTCGACAGTGGTGACCTGGTGAAAGAGGGTCAGCTTTTAGCCGAGCTTAACGCACGCAAAGAAGTTGCTCGTGTTCAACAAATTAAGTTCAGCTTAGACGAAGCAAAACGTCAGTTAGATCGTATTGGTGAGCTGCGTCGTGGCAATGCAGCGTCACAGCAACAGCTCGATGAACAACAGGTAAAAGTTAATGGCTTACAGGCAGACCTGGAAGTCGCAGAAGCCACGTTGCGAGAAATGAAGATTTACGCTCCGTTCTCAGGACGCGTAGGTATCCGTCAGGTCAGTCCTGGGTCTTTAGTAGGTCCAGGCGACGTATTCACAACTTTAGACGACATTAAACCGATAAAAATTGATTTCAGTGTGCCAGAACGTTTCTTTGCCAGCATAGCGGTGGGTCAGGAAGTGATGGCGCGCAGCCGGGCATACCCGGGAGAGCTTTTTAGCGGACGCATTACCAGCATTGATTCACGCATTGACCCGGTAACCAGAGCTGTACGTGTTCGAGCCAAAATAACCAATGATGATGAGCGCTTGCGCCCGGGGATGCTGTTGCAAATTACCCTATTGCGCAGTATCGACGAAGCCATGTTGTTACCGGAAAAAGCGTTGGTTCCTATTCAAAACCGCCAGTATGTCTATGTGTTAACTCCTGACAACAGAGCCCGTCAGAAAGAAGTGACCATTGGTCGAAGAAAGCCGGGGATTGTTGAAATTACTGATGGTCTGAAACCTGGCGAGAAAGTCATTATTGAAGGTATTGTCCGCCTTCGCGACGGAATTCCAGTATCCGTTCAGGGAGAGTAATTTATGTTGTTGTCTGATCTCTCTGTTAAACGTCCGGTATTTGCGACGGTTCTAAACATACTTTTATTGGTGTTTGGTATTGTTGCGTTCACGATGCTGCCGCTGCGTGAATACCCTGATATCGATCGCCCAATTGTCTCAATTGATACCGACTACCCGGGAGCCTCCGCCGAAGTTGTGGAAACGCAGGTCACTCAACTTGTGGAAGACCGCATCAGTGGCATTGAGGGCATTAAAAATATCAGCTCCAGTAGCAGTAATGGCCGCTCGCGTATCAGTATCGAATTTAATTTAACCCGTGACATTGATGCGGCATCGAACGACGTTCGTGAGCGCGTATCGCGTGTGCTCGATAACCTGCCTGAAGAAGCCGACCCGCCTGAAGTGTCAAAAGCCTCCAGCGACGAAAGTACGGTCGTTTGGTACAACCTGCGCAGTGAAAGCATGTCCATTCTTGAGCTGACCGACTACGCTGAACGGTACATTGTGGACAGACTGTCGGTGGCTGACGGGGTAGCGCGAGTGGTAATCGGTGGTGACCGCCGTTATGCCATGCGTGTTTGGCTGGACCGCGATGCAATGGCGGCACGGCGTGTGACGGTGACTGATATTGTTAATCGGTTGCGTGAAGAGAACGTTGAATTACCTGCCGGTGAGGTTGAGTCAACAGACCGGGAGTTTTCGGTTCGAATGGCCCGGGCTTACCTGGCGCCGGAAGACTTTAAAAACCTTGTAATACGCCAGGGCGATGATGGTTACCTTGTTCGTTTAGGGGAGGTTGCCCGGGTAGAACTCGGCGCCGAGGACGATAAAACCGACTTCCGCGGTAATGGCGTGAATATGGTCGGTATTGGCATCATTAAACAGTCCAAGGGCAATACGTTGGAAGTGGTGAATAATGTTCACCGGGAAATGGAGAACATACAGGAAACACTTCCGGAAACCATGTATTTGGCGCCAAGCTACGACTCATCGATATTCATACAGGGGTCAGTGGATGAGGTATACAACACCTTAGCCGTAGCGATGTCGCTGGTTATTGTCGTGATTTACCTGTTTTTGGGGAATGTACGGGCGACCATAGTTCCCGCGTTAACGGTACCTGTCGCCATAATTGCCTCTTACATTGTGCTTTTTGCCTTAGGCTTCTCTATCAACCTTCTGACTTTGCTGGCGCTGGTATTGGCGATAGGCCTTGTGGTTGATGACTCCATTGTCGTGTTAGAGAACATTTACCGACGTATCGAAGAAGGCGAGCCGCCATTGTTGGCCGCTTACCGGGGCGCGCGAGAAGTTGGCTTTGCCGTTATAGCAACCACATTAGTGCTTATTTCCGTGTTTGTACCTTTGGCGTTTCTGGAAGGGAACATTGGTAAGCTCTTTACCGAGTTTGCTTTAGCCATAGCTGCGGCGGTCGCTTTCTCAAGTATTGCAGCACTGACGCTAACCCCAATGTTGAGCTCCAAAGTACTCAGCAAAAAAGAGCGAACCAGTAAGTTTGGTCGGGCTTTTGATGCGACCTTTAACTGGCTGGAAAACGGCTACGGCAACATTCTTGAAAAAAGCGTGAAGCGCCCGCTAGTGGCGGTAGTTTTAGTCGTAATGTCAGGTGTCGTTGCTTATGGCTTGTTTAGTTTTATTCCGCAAGAGTTTGCGCCACCGGAAGACCGCGGAACCTTTTATATCCGTGTAAACAGTGCCGAAGGTGCCAGCTTTGAGTCGAGCTCACGACACATGGATGAAATTGAGCAAATACTTCTTCCATATATTGACGAAGGAAAAATTGACCGCTTAATTGTCCGAGCGCCGGGTTGGGGCGGCAGTGCCGGTATCGCCATTGTTGGCGCAGTGCCATTTGATGAACGCGACTGGTCAAGCTTTGACTTAATGGAAGAAATGCGAGAGCAATTAGACTCTGTCGTTGGTGTTCAGGCATTCGCTTTCATGCGCAGCGGCATTAGTGGTGGCGGTGGTCGACCGGTACAGTTTGTATTACAAGGTAATACGTATGAGCGCCTAGCGGAATTTCGCGACATCGTTATCGAAGAGGCGTCAACAAACCCAGGGCTGCAAAACTTGGACAGCGACTATAAAGAAACGCTGCCACAACTGCTTATTGAAGTTGATGAAGCCAGTGCGGCGGACTTAGGTGTGTCGGTTCAGGATATTGGTATTACGCTGCAGTCCGTGCTGGGTCAGCGCCGTGTCACCACGTATCTCGATAGAGGTGAAGAGTATGACGTTATGCTCGAAGGTGAGAAAGCAGACTACCGCAGTCCAAGCGCTATCGATAATATCTATGTGCGTTCGCGCAAAAGTGACGAGCTCATTCCGCTTTCAAACTTAGTCAGCGTTACTGAGCAGGCAACTTCAGCGCGACTGAACCGTTATAATCGTATGCGCAGCGTGACCATAGAAGCGAACTTAGCCGAGGGCTATTCGCTTGGCGAAGCTTTGAGTTACTTAGAAGGCGTGGTTCAGGAGAAGTTGCCTGAAGACGTTTCTATTGACTATAAAGGTGAGTCGCAACTTTATAAAGAAAGTGGCAGCTCTATCGTCTTTGTATTCGGCTTAGCGTTGGTGATTACCTTCCTGGTACTAGCCGCTCAGTTTGAGAGCTTTATACATCCGTTGGTCATCATGCTAGCGGTTCCAATGGCGATTGTGGGTGCTCTCATAGGTCTTTACGTAACGGGCATGAGTATCAACATTTACAGCCAAATTGGTATTGTCATGCTTATTGGTTTGGCTGCCAAAAACGGTATTTTGATTGTTGAATTTGCGAACCAGCTTCGTGACTCCGGTGTCGATTTTAAAGAGGCGGTGCTGCGGGCTTCGCGTCAGCGTTTGCGGCCTATTGTGATGACTGCATTTACGACTCTCATGAGTGCTATGCCGCTTATTCTTGGCTCAGGGCCGGGCGCTGAAAGCCGTCAGGTTATTGGTACGGTGATATTTGCCGGTGTGGCGGTATCGGCGTTCTTAACCTTGTTCGTCATTCCTGCGTTGTACATTGCGCTGGCTCAGAAGACCAGTTCACCTATGGCAATTACACGTAAGCTGGAGTCGATGCAGGAAGAGTATCCGGACCACCACAGTTAATAGTGCAAGATAGGATCATTGCCGGCAGTCGTTAAGCCGGCAATGACATTTTGTGCAAAGCTTGGATGGTTCGTGAAAATGCCATCAACGCCCATTTCGTGCAGCTCTTCAATATCGTGTCTTTCGTCGACCGTGTAGACATACACCTGAAGTCCCCGTTCATGTCCGTCTTCGACCAGTTCTTTAGTCACAAAGTCCACGGCGAAGTGAGCGGAATAGGCGTTAAGATCCTCCGCAAACTGACAGTAAGTTAACGGACAGCTGGCACTTAAAGCGCCAATAAGGGCGTCGGGGCGACGCTTTTTGAGGCGTTGCAACCAATGATGGTTAAACGATGAAAACAAAAGCTGCTCTTGCGAAAAGCTCGTATTGGTTAGTGCGAAATCCACATCTTTAAGCAATTCGCGAGTCGGAATGTCGCCTTTTAGCTCAATGTTCACATGACAGTGACCATTAATGTGTTTAAGGGCATCGCGTAGCGTCGGTATGGGTTGCTGTCCAAATATTTTTAGATGCTTTATTTGCTCGGCAGATAAGTCTTTTAAGCGACCAGGCGTTGCGGTGAGGCGCTCGAGGTAGCGGTCGTGAAAGACGAAGCGCTCGCCGTCAATGCCGTAAACATCGAGCTCGATGCCATGGACGCCGGAGTCCATGGCGCGCGTAAAGGCCGCTAGTGTGTTTTCCGGGGCTTCGTAACTTGCGCCCCGGTGAGCCCATAAAATCAATCGTCACTCTCTTTAGTTTCTGCTTTTCTTTTTGCCATGACCTGACCCATGCGAGTTGTAGAGCGAGGCTCAAGGTCATCGTCAAATTCTATAGCATCCTTGGCAAACGTCAGCACCACGGTCGAGCCTAATTTGAAGTGACCCATTTCTTCACCTTTCTTTAGGTGTATAGCCGCAGGGCCAGATGCCGGATAAGACCAGCTTTGAATGCGTCCACCAGTTGGCGGTGTCACAGTGCCGGACCAGACTGTACCAATACTGGCAACAATAGTGGCGCCAACCAGAACCATCGACATGGGGCCAACTTCTGTGTCAAAAATAGCCACAACACGCTCATTACGAGCAAATAAATTGGGCACATTGGCTGCTGTGAGTGGGTTCACTGAATAAAGGTCCCCCGGTACGTAAACCATTTTCTTGAGCACGCCATCGCATGGCATATGAATACGGTGATAGTCTTTCGGTGCCAGATAAATGGTCGCGAAACCGCCATTCATAAAGGGTTTGGCATCTTCTTCGCTGCCGCCTAGCAGCTCTTGTAACGAGTAGTCGTGACCTTTGGCCTGGAATATACGCCCGTCTTTAATTTCGCCAAGCTGACTGACTGCACCGTCTACCGGATGTGCCAACTCGTCATCATCCGCCTTTAATGGTCTTAGTTCGGGCTTTAGACGGCGCGTGAAAAAGTCATTAAAGGTTTTATACGCTTGCGGTGACTCTTCAATAGCCTCACTCATATCAATTTTGTATTGACGGATAAACCAACGGATGAATGTCTGTGTGAACCATCCGGCACGTGCCGCTGCAAATTTTCCCATCAAGCGGGAAATAAGGTGCTTCGGCATAACGTGCTGAAAGAATATTTTGGCTTTATCGGTTTTTGCCACAGTTAATTACCTCTAATGACCCTGCTGGGTTTCTGTGTTTTCATCGTTTCAATAATGCGATGATAATTAGAAAGGCGCCAGTCGTGCAATTCATTCTTGCTGACAGCCTCTTGTAAAGCACAACCGGGGTCTTCTGCATGTTTGCAATCCCGGAATTTGCAGCCGCCTAAATAGTCACGAAAGTCGACATAACACCAGGCAACACGCTCTGGCTCCAGGTGCCACAATGAGAACTCCCGAATACCGGGCGAATCGATAAGCGCACCGCCCTCGGCTAAGTCGTACCAAGTCGCTACCGTTGTTGTGTGCTGGCCGAGCCCGGAATTATCTGACACTTGTTTGGTTTCGGCGTTCACTTCAGGCAATAGCTGATTGACCAGCGATGACTTCCCGACACCGGATTGTCCGACAACAATAGATACATGGTCTTTAAGCCGTTGCCTAAGTGCTTCAAGCCCCTCGCCGGTTGTACTGCTGACCTGAAGCACCGTGTAGCCAATATTCTGATAGTCAGCTAAACGTTGCTCAATATACGCTTGTTCTTTGTCATCGATATTGTCGAGCAAGTCGGCTTTGTTAAGTACAATAATAGGCTCAATACCTATGTCTTCGCACGCCACTAAATAGCGATCGATAATTTGTGCCGAAAAGCTAGGCAATACGCTTGATATGACAAAAATTTGGTCAATATTGGATGCCACAGGCTTCAGGCCGTCGTAATAGTCTGGACGTGAAAGCAGGCTTTGGCGCTCGTGCACTGCGATGACAACGCCCTGCATACCCTGCTGCTCAGTCGTCGCCCGTGCCCATTGAACAATGTCTCCACAGACTAAGCTGTCGACCACACGGCGAATATGACAACGATAGGTGTTGCCTTGCTCATCTCTAATGTCAGCGTGCTGTCCAAAACGGCTAATGACACGGCCTGTTTCAGGCGCATTAAGCTGGCCGTCGTTCCATTCGACGTCATTACCTTTCAGCCGCTTTTTTTGATTCGCCGACACACGGCGCTGCTGACCTTTATTGAGACGTTTGCGTTTTGCCAATCGGGATAACCTGTTGTCGAGCTTTAAATGACGCTATCATACAACAAATTGCATTGAGAGAGCAGGGTAATGGCTGAAGACAATAAGAAACAACGCTTAATCTGGATAGATTTAGAAATGACCGGATTGGTGCCGGAAGAACACCATATTATTGAGGTAGCGACTATAGTCACGGATGCTGAACTCAATACAATAGCCGAAGGTCCGGTAATTGCGGTTCATCAACCTAAGAAATACCTCGATCGTATGGACGCCTGGAATGTGAAAACCCATACCGGCTCAGGTCTAGTCGAACGCGTGCAAAAAAGTCAGCATAACGAGCGCACAGCAGCGGCAGCAACCATTGAATTTTTGCAGCAGCATATCGATGCCGGCGTATCGCCTATGTGTGGCAACAGTATCTGCCAGGACCGTCGTTTCTTAGCCCGTCACATGCCGGATCTCGAAGCGTTTTTCCATTACCGAAACCTCGATGTGAGCACCTTAAAAGAACTGGCTAAACGCTGGCAGCCAGAAGTAGCGGATAGCTTCAAAAAGTCCGGTGCTCATGAAGCTCTGGCAGATATTCGAGAGTCTATCGATGAGCTGAAACATTACAGAGAACATTTTTTCAGCAAATAAGCCAATTGCAGCGCAAAAACTATTGACCTTATCAGTGGTATCAGTAGAATACACGCCGCACTGACGAAGCGGGAATAGCTCAGCTGGTAGAGCACAACCTTGCCAAGGTTGGGGTCGCGAGTTCGAATCTCGTTTCCCGCTCCAACGTCAGACTTTCCAGAATACTGCAAAAGTACCAATATGCGGGAATAGCTCAGCTGGTAGAGCACAACCTTGCCAAGGTTGGGGTCGCGAGTTCGAATCTCGTTTCCCGCTCCAAGTTTTATCTAAAAGTCAGCTAATAAGTCTCTCTTTTCGACGATTAAGACCTTCAAAAATAGGCTCTGCAACTTTCATTGGAAAGTGTTTGGGTAAGCGCTTACTAACCTTTTCAATAACGTTATCTGTGCTTTCATACATTACCTTAAGAACGTCCTGCATCTGTTTTAGGCTGTACTGCGCTTCCTTTGCTGAACTTATGAAGTGACGCCCGTAAATCTGAAAAAGCTTTGATTTTCGACCTTTTGAGCCTTTAAGTGTCATAGCGAGTTTTAAGTCTCTTAAATGAAGCCCTTGACCGCCGACAGCTGGGTACGCAGAAAGAATGTCATAAATCGGAGTTAACTTGAAACCACCCCCTGGCTCTATAAACACAGAAAAGTTTTTAGCGTGACCGTCGGTTGCTCCTAGCAGAAAAAATAGCACCTGTGCTGCCATAAAAGTTCTTCTGTCTTTGTGAGAGTTAGAAGAACTTTGTAAGTGCTTCATAATTTGCGCTATGGACGGACCGCCGTCAGACTCGTACTTTCGAGCAGAAGGGCAGCTAAGCACCTGACAGTAATCCTCTTGCGGCAGGCGCATGAGCCAGGATCTATCACTGGAGTGCTTGCGATCAAAACGTTCTACAGCCAAGGCTTTTACTCTACCTGTATTAACAATCTCACAAGCGGGCACGTCGAACCCGAACTCTCTGGCAATTTCCAGACACAGCAGCTCATTTTCAACGCTATCGGATAAGTCGATAGTATGGTCTGCTCCCTGAATCTTGCCTATAGGTAGCTTGATGATGTGGCTTGTCGGTGTAGTCCCTTCGGGAATGCACCATTTATCTTCTATTTTCAACAGCGCCGTCTTTTCTTGCGCGCCGGCTATAGATATACGAAAGTCATTGAGCTCATTCACCATGCCAAGTGGTGCTTTTGACTGGTAGCCGAGAAGAACCTTTTCTAGCTCGCTGTCATTCAGAGGCTGGTAGTTTATTGTCTTTATATTGCCAGGTTGTTCCCCTTGAGGGTAAAACTGTAAAGCGCCTACTGTATCTCGGCCTACTGCTTTGAGAAGATCGAAAGGTTGTTTCGAGTCGGCTCGGTAGCGTGCAACAATCCTGTCTCTAACTTCCTGGCTATCGGGCAGAAGATTATCGAAAAAGTTGATGACTTCAGGACCTTCGTAGGCGTTCCTTGTTAGAGGCATTGATAACGAAATGGGACGGGCGCCCGGTGTATCGAGCCAGTTGATACTGTAAGTAAAACGGTGCGCGCCAGAGTTACTGCGGTGCAGCTCACCGACCAGCAACCCGTTCATATAAATATCGAGTTTATCCATTACCATTCCTCGTTCCATGAGTGTTCAGTGTTGTTTTCCTGAGCGTTTTCCTTGCTCTTAATGCTTAATTCTAACCCCAGCGCTGATAGAAGCCGAAATAACGTATCTATTTGGCTTTTCTCAGGAGAAAGCTCAAAGCTTGAGACAGTGCCCTGTCTTAAACCAACAGATTCAGCAACTTTTGCCTGACTTAAACTTTGTCGTTTTCTTTCATCTTTTAAATGAACCGCTAACGCGTGGGGGCTTGTAATTTTCATACCTATTCCTAAACGTGAGTCCGTTTAAGAACAGTATTATACGCATTTGCGTGTAAATCAAATTTTAATCGCTAGTGCGTGTATATAAATTTATAAACGCACTAGCGACTAACCGAGCTTGAAGGTTTTCACTAACTCTTTTTCGAGCTGTCCACAAACATCGCAATAGCACCGTCACCGGTAATATTACAGGCAGTACCGAAGCTGTCCTGAGCCATGTACAAGGCTATCATCAAGGCAACTGCAGTTTCGCCGAAACCCAGCATGGAACCTAACAGGCCAACCGCCGACATAACCGCACCGCCTGGAACACCCGGTGCAGCTAACATGACAATACCCAACATTAAAATAAACGGCAGCATGGTAAAGAACCCGGGAATGGCGAGGGAGTTATGCAGCACCATAACCGCAACAGCACAGCTGACAATGGTAATGGTGGAGCCGGCTAAGTGAACGGTGGCGCAAAGTGGCACGGTAAAGTTGGCAACGTCGTTATCGACTTTGTTCTTGCGCACGCTTTGCAGGGTGACAGGAATAGTGGCGGCGCTGGACATAGTACCTAGTGCGGTAAAATACGCCGGCAGCATGTTTTTGATTAAAAACAGCGGTGAACGACCGGTTTTTATGCCCGCCATAATGTACATAGAGGTAATGTAAACCCAGTGCAGGGCGACAGCGAGTATCAGAATAACACCAAAGGTTTTCAGCGTGTTAAACACCGTGCCTGCAACGGCCATTTCCGCGAAAATGCCGGCAATATACAGCGGCAGTAAAGGAATAATGACTTTAACCAATAGCAGCTCAATAATGTCACGGCCTTGATCCGACAGTTTCTTCAGGTTTTCTGCTTTGGTACTGGCAATACCCAACCCGAAAATAAAGGCTAACACCAGTGCTGACATCACCTCCATTAGCGGTGGAACCGACAGCTCAATAAAAGGTTCGATAGTGGCTTTTGCTTCGGTAGAAACACTCTGCGCATCGGTGGTCAACCAGGGCACGACAATGCTGGCAGCGAAAAAGGCAACAATACCAGCTGTAACGGTTGAGGCATAAGCAATGCCTAAGGTTTTACCCAGCATTTTTCCGGAGTTGCTTGGTAAGCTCGCAATACCGCTGGTAATAAAGAACAAAATAAGTAATGGGATAGTGAAGAACAGCAGCTGACCGAACAGTGTTTTGAAAGTCAGCAGAAGTTGGCTGACCCATTCTGGCATGTATAACCCAATAAGAATACCGGCGACAATACCCGCCACAAGCTTAAGAACTAATCCCATAATATTCGACTCTTTTTTATGAATGTTTTAAGAATAGAGGTGCGCTTAGAGTAAGCCTTTTAAATGCGCAACAACACTGCGGCCTAACGCGCTGAGATTATACCCACCTTCGAGCGTAGATACGATACGACCGTCACAGTGTTTGTCGGCAATTTCTTTCAGCTTAACGCTTATCCAATGGTAGTCCTCTTCTTTCAGGAGAAACTGAGACATGTCGTCTTCTGCGTGACCATCGAAGCCGGCAGAAATAAGCACCAGTTGAGGCTGGAATTGGTCGAGGGCATGGAACCATTTTTCTGAAACGGCTTGTTGCCATTGTTCGCCTTTACAGCCAGCCGGCAGTGGCACGTTATGTACATTGCTGGCGCTGCTGTCTTCGCCGGTAAAGGGGTAGAAGGCCTGCTGGAATGACGAGCAGAACAAGATACGGTCATCACCCTGAACTATGTCTTCGGTACCGTTGCCGTGGTGTACGTCAAAATCGACAATAGCAACGCGCTCAAGCCCGTGTTGTTCAATAGCGTGGTACGCCGCAACGGCAATGTTGTTGAATAAGCAAAAGCCCATGGCTTTTGAGCGCGTAGCGTGGTGGCCGGGTGGGCGAACGGCACAAAAAGCCTGTTTGTTGAGGGTAGTCATAACATCGTCAACCGCATTAACCGCTGCTCCGGCTGCTTTCAAGGCAGCGTTTAAGCTACCCGGTGTCACTAAGGTGTCCGGATCTATCCATTCATGGTCGAACTCAGGAATTTCCGCACGAATAAAGTCGATATGTGCTTGCGAATGCGCCGCTTGAATAGCTTCCCAGGGTGCTTCTGTTGCTTCTTTTCGTATGAGAACGAAGTCGAACCCGGAGCGAATGAGTTGGTCATTAATAGCTTCAATACGGGCAGGGCACTCGGGGTGCTGCTCGTTGGGTATGTGTTTAAGGCAGTCATCGTGACTGAATACGACTATCGACATAATTTATTCACTGCCTTCTTTAAGGTCGAGTTTTAGCAAAACCTCACCGGGCTCTTCACTGGGCAAGCGCTTAAAGCCGCCCCGTTCAAACACACTCAGCATGGGTTTATTCGCGGCTAATACGTAGGCTTGCATACTGTCCAGGCCGCGCTCCCGGGCTATGCGGATCATTTCATCTAAGAGCTTGCCCGCCATGCCGCGGCCCTGGTATTTCTCGCGGGTTACAAAAGCAACTTCGCAACTATTTTGCGACTCGATGTAGTAGTAACGCCCAACGGCCTGAATTTGAACGGCTGAACCTTTTTGGTGAACAATACAGAGTGCTAGGTCTTTAGATTGATCAACACTGACTAAGTTACAGGACTTTTCACGACTCATGCTAGTGGGCACGGCGTTATAGCGCAATTGCAGCGTTTCTTTAGTGTGCGAGTAGAAAAATTCCTGCAGGCGACGTTCATCAGATGGGTATAGCGGGCGCAGATCGAAATTTTCGCCGTTGATTTTCAGCTTTTTAAAGCCAATGTCGCCAAGCTCCGGCACATCAACCGGCGTTTGTTGCTGATAATGTGGCACCCAGTAGTGTTTACGAACCTCCTGCAATAAGTGACTACGGAATTTAGGGTGAGCTACCCGAATTAACTCCATAGCTCTCTCGCGGATACTTTTGCCACGCAATGAAGCGACCCCAAACTCTGTGACCACATAGTGAACGTGCCCTCGAGTGGTAACTACGCCAGCCCCTTCTCTTATAAAGGGAACGATGCGTGATACTTTACCGTCGTTTGTGGTTGAGGGAAGAGCGATAACTGGTTTACCGCCTTTACTTAAGGAAGCCCCTCGGCTGAAGTCCACTTGCCCGCCTATACCGCTGTAAAATTGATGTCCAATAGAGTCCGACACGATTTGTCCGGTTAAATCGACTTCAATAGCACTGTTTATCGCCACTAACTTATCGTTACGTGCGACATTAGCGGGTGAGTTGACGTATTCACTCGGATAGAAGCCTACGTGGGGGTTGTGATCGACAAAGTCGTATAGGGCTTTTGACCCCATGCAGAAACTCGTCACAATTTTATTCGGGTGAAAGGTTTTCTTGCGGTTATTAATGACACCTTTCAGCATCAAATGCATGATATCGTCGGTAATCAGTTCGCTATGAATGCCTAAATCTTTATGATTACTGAGGTATCTCAAAGCGGCTGCACAAATATTGCCAATACCAACCTGCAACGTGGCACCGTCCTCGACGAGCAAGGAAATATACTGACCAATACGCTCAATGATTTTGCTGTTGTCGTGCTCTGGCGGCGCCAGTTCCGGCAAGGGTGAGGAATGCTCCCAAAAGTAGTTAATTTGATTTTCGTGTAAAAACGACTGTCCGTAAGTGACAGGCATTTGCGGGTTAACCTGAGCTATCACGGTTTTTGCGGATTTAGCTGCAGCCGCTACCACATCAACTGATACACCCATTGAGTGATAGCCATACTTATCGCCCGGAGCAACCATAATCAACGCTGCATCCAGTGGCAAAATACCATTATTGAACAGGTTGGGGATGTCAGAAATAAAGCTTGGCGTGTAATCAGCCCGGCCTTCGTTAACAGCCTTGCGAATTGTACCGCCACCGATAAAAAAGGTATTTACCTTAAAAAGTTGCTGATATTGCGGCTCTGCCCATTTGTTATCGGACAGCGTCATAAGCTGCACAATTTCAATATCGTGCAGATCTTTTGAGTTCTCTATCAGGTCGTCAATTAAGGCTGTTGGCACCGCAGCATGAGAGCCGATAAAGATGCGCTGACCCGATTTTAGAACGTTCGACCAATTAATTTTTGTTTCTGTCATAACATCCGTTTTATCGCAGATGTATATTTTGTGCAATGGTTAAAATTCGGGTAAACTCGGCGATTAATTTATAAACGAAACGACGTCGCACCCATGCATAACAAGAACAATAAATGGGCTCACTTTGGGGCTACTTTGTCATTATTGCTGCTACTTAGCTTTGCGGTTAACGCAAACCAGGCACCTATTGAGAATATCAACGGAGTGCCGGTTGATATGGCGATAGAGAAGCAGCTCGATAAGTATCTTACGACTAGCGGTGAAGAAGGCGTCGATTCCAAAGCGTTGCTTTTTGGCGTTCTTGAAAAAATCTCTAGCGAAACCCCGGTTGCAACTCGTGCCAGAGCGTTGAGCTATGAAGCTTACTGGCACTATTATGAAGGCAATACAGAGCTTGCTTTTGAAACGCTGGATAAATTATTTAATCTTGCTGAAAATACAGAGCTAGCTGATGTAAAAGTGGAAGCTTTAGCAACACAGCTGGAGCTGCTCCAATATGAAGGCAAGTACGGTGAAGCATTTTTATTACTTAGTGATATAGAGATTCACCTTTCCAGCGCACGCATGCCTCGTCTTAGATACTTTGCACACAACCGTATTTCCCGTGTTTATGCTGACTGGAATAGGTATGACGATGCCCTGCGTCACTTGCTCGCTGCTCAGGAAGCTGTTAGCGAAACCAACAACGAAAGAACCCCTATTCGTCAGCAGTACCTAGACTATTCTATCGCTGTTATTCAGTCCGAACTGAAGAACTGGGAAGGTGCTTTAAGCACCATTAACAAAGCGATAGAGCATGCTAAACAGCATGAATTAACTTACGATTTGCCTGACTTTTACCTTCATAAATCGTATGTCGAAGCCGGCATGGGTGACAGGCGAGCCTCGCATGACTCATTAAGAAAAGCCTATGATACCGCTAAAAGTGGCGAACGAATTTATTTGTTGCCGACAATTTTGAACAATTTCGGCGATCATTACATGTATGAAAAAGACTGGGAGAAGGCACGCAGCCATTTACTAGAAGCGCTAGAGCTTGCTGAAGAGGTTGAAGATGTTTGGATGGCTCAAACTATACATTTTAATTTAGGGTTTGTTGAGGTGCATCAGGGGAATACTGAGGCGGGCCTAAAAGAAATGACGGATGCCGTTCAATTTTACAGGGATGAAGAGTTAACAAAAGAAGTGGAAGCGATGTTAGGTGAACTCGCTCAGGCTTACGAATTTGCGGGCTTATATCAGAAACAAGCAGAAACTCTAAAAGAGCAGGTTGCGTTGTCAAAGGAGCACTACCAAAGCGATCAGCAAAAAAACCTCGCAAACCTGCAACAACTTTATGAAACCAAAGACAAAGAGCAACAAATCGAGTTATTAGAGCGGCAAAATGAACTTAAAGAACAGTTGCTTGAAATAAACAAACAGCGGAATATGATTTGGTTGTTGCTTGGTATTGTGGCGTTATTTGCTACTGTTTTCGTATTCATCATGTATCGAAAAGCACGAAAAGCGAATTTACGTTTGAAAGCTGCGAACAGTATGTTGGCTGATCAGTCGCTAAAAGACCCGCTTACAGGTTTGTGGAATCGGCGCGCACTACAAAAAGAAATGGATGAGCGCAGGAAACATGGTGAGCGCCGTGATGCCGCGACTCAATCCGATGGCTTAATCCTGCTTGACCTCGACTTTTTCAAGCGCATAAACGATCAGTTTGGGCATGCGGCGGGGGATGAAGTATTGGCCGAAGTTAGCCGACGCCTGCAGATGATCTGTCGAGACAGCGACAAGCTGATACGCTGGGGCGGGGAGGAGTTTCTATTCTTGGTTCGCAACGTCGATGATGAGAACTTAAAAGAATTGAGTGAACGCATACTGAACGAGCTTGCCAAAAAGCCTGTTAGGTTTGAAGGTCATGAAATTCCAGTGACAACCACTATTGGTTTTATTCGCCTACCTTTCTCGGGTGTTTCAGAGAAACAAATGGATTGGGAAAAAGTACTTCAGGTTGCTGATATGGCGTTATATATGGGCAAAGCGCACGGACGTAACCGTGCTTGTGGGGTTACTGAGTTGCATGTGTCTTATGAAGAAGCTCAGGCAATACTGGAAACCGACTTATCTGAGGCATTAAGTAATAAATGGATCTCTATGGAAACCATTGAGGGTCCGGACGCGCCTCAAGACCCCTCATGAAACTCTCTCAGTTTGGCCCCGGCGCGCTGGTCGCTGCCGCTTTCATAGGGCCGGGAACTGTTGTTACAGCGTCGCTAGCCGGTGCGAATTATGGCTATGCTTTGTTATGGGCTTTAGTTTTTTCTGTTTTCGCTTGTCTTATCTTGCAAGAAATGTCGGCTCGTATTGGGTTAGTAACGCAGGCTGGGCTGGGCGAGAATATCCGAAATAATCTAACCTCCGGCTGGCTGCGGTGGTTAGCTCTTTTGCTTATTTTCAGTGCAATAGCCATTGGCAACAGCGTTTACCAGGGCGGAAACTTGTCCGGAGCGAGTTTAGGAGCTTATGAACTGTTGGGCCCTGTGCCATTAGTTGATAAATGGTTAAGCAATGCCTGGGCCGTCGTTATTGGTATTGTGGCTTTTCTGGTACTTTGGTCGGGTAATGCGCGGGTTATTGAGAAATCGTTAATCGCCATGGTGCTCCTTATGAGTATCGCATTTCTAGGTACGTTCTTTTTGACCGATCCTGACTGGACTGGCGTATTTAACGGTATTTTCGTGCTCAGCATGCCTTCGGGAGCGACGCTTACTGTGGTTGCGCTCATTGGCACAACGGTTGTGCCTTATAATATCTTCCTGCATGCTTCCAGTATTTCTAAAAAATGGCAGTCAACCAGTGATTTGCCAGCAGTTCGCCGCGATTTATTTGTTTCCATTCCATTAGGCGGCTTAATATCCATGGCAATTGTGGCGACTGCCGCATCAGCGTTTTTTGGTCACCAAATTACAATCTCCAGTGCTGCCGATTTAGCCGTCTCTTTAGAGCCTCTATTTGGTGATGCCGCAACGTATCTAATGGCAATTGGTCTGTTTGCTGCGGGAATTTCTTCAGCGACAACGGCCCCTTTAGCAAGCGCCTATGCGCTAAATGGTATTATGGGGTGGTCAGTGAATTTGAAGAGCAGGGCCTTTAGAACGGTCTGGTTGAGTATTCTGGTCTTGGGCGTAACTATTTCCAGCCTTGGCATAGAGCCTGTCACCGTTATTTGGTTTGCGCAGGTCGCTAATGGGATTTTGCTGCCTGTTATTGTGGGCTTTTTATGGTGGTTGAGTTGGGGAAGCTTGTTGGGTCAAAATCGCAATTCCTGGTGGCAAAACCTGTTAGCGGCAATGGTGTTCATCATTTCAATTGTACTGAGTGTCAGAAGTTTAGGCTCAGCGTTCGGAGCTTTTTAGCTCTCTAAATAAGAAAAAGGCAGCGTCCCTGCTGCCTAAAACTGTGAAACGAGTTATTCGCTTGCTGCACCAACGAACTCGAGTTCTACTGGCTCACTTGATGCTTCAATGGTGACATTTTCAGTGAGGAAAAACTCTATGTCATCATCTGCTTCTGGGTCATCCGCATCATTACAAGTTAACGCAGCGGTGTACTCGCCGGTCGCAATGAAACCCATCGTAAAGTCATAGGTATCAACTCCGTCAAAATAAACCGCTGTGCTCGCGTACGGCTCATTCTCTTCGCTACCGCCGTTGTCTGCTAATGTCGAAGCCTCTAAGTCGCTGCCCTCATAAAGGTAAACGTAAGCAACGGGCTGCGACTCATCTTCAGGTGCGACAGTGCAGGCTTCATTAAACAGCAGAGCCCCTTCCGCGACCGTTCCTTTCAAGTGACCAACAGCTGAGTTATCAACTAAGCGAACGCCGCGAGGCTTGATAATATAGTGTTCTTGACCAACAGGGTTGGTCATGGCGTGGCGCAAATCAAACTCAACGGTGAAGTTAAGGTTACCGCCTGCATCAGCGATGAACCCATCGAGTTTAAGTTCATTAGACGGCACCTGGACAGGCACTTGCTCAGCTTCTCCATCGCCATTTGTGTCAGTCATAATGTACGAACCATCGGCCATTACCAGTCTGAGCTGTCCATATTGACCGGCTTTAATTTCCGCATTTTCGAGAAACACCATCGACTCGTTACCCGTAAATTCAAGTAAGTCGATGCCTATAGTATTAGGAATCGGGTTACCTTCATCGTCGAGGCAAAGATCATTCTCTTCAGGCGCTTCTAAATCATCGCCAACAGTAAATGTCTGCGTTCCATTACCGTTTCCAGTGAGCTCCACGGCATTAAAGCAGGCAATCACGGACTCCGCGTTATCGACAGGCGCGTCACTCACTCCTAAAGTAAACTGAGCAGTATCCGGTGTGGTCGGGTCATCATCTGAACCTCCACAAGCGGCTAGCGTTACTGTCGCCAAAGCTAACGTAGTGTAAGCAAATAAACGCATGGGCATTCCTCCTTATGAGTTAACTCCTGTTATTTATAGGCATTACCGCACTTATTTAAAACGCGTTTTACAAACATTTTCATTGACAAATTCTCAGTATGGCTCTATATCGTTTTTGTCGTAAATAACGACAGGCTTTTTGTTCGGTTTTAGTCTGTAGGAAGGGCTTATCATGACCATTATTACCCGAGAGTTATTATTGAAGAAACCGTTTAACGATTTCAGAAACTACCCTTATGGCTTCGCGCGTTCTGGCGACTTTTCTATCCGGGAAAGCGATGCTTTGACACACTACGGTTGTTTAATTACCGCCATGCTTAATGGAGAGTTTAAACCGACTTCTCAAGAGGATATCGACTTACTGGCTGCTGCAAAAGGCGAGCAAGCGCCTGCTACCCCGGTTGAAAAAGCCTGGGCCAAATATCAAGCGCGAATTCACCGCCCTAAAGTCGCCAGTATGTATGGCAAAGGTAAGTTTGCAGATGACTCATTAGGTTCTTCTTCAGACACAGAAGACGATTTGATTGTCGAAGATTAAGAATGTGAACTAACAAGCTTTAAGCGTCTGGGGGCTTGGCGGTGGCAAAGGTAACAATGGCTGCCGCCAAAACGCTTTGCTTCTTTCTTGGCCTCGGTTGCTAGTAAGGCAACGTCATGGTGCGACTCACAAAGTTTAGCGTCTGGGCTGACCACTCCAACGGCAATGCTCAATAAAGAAAAGAATGTTGGGTGACCCTCTCGGTTAACTGCCTTAATGCCGCCAAGCTTTATATGTTCCTCTTGATAAAACTGAATGACATCCCTATCAAACAGCTCAATAACGTTTTTACAGCTGTTTTCAACGAGACCTGCATTTCCCGCTGAGTGATCAAATATTACAACAAAGTCATCACCACCAATATGACCGACAAAGTTACTGCACCCTGTAAGGCGTTTCTGCAGTAGCTGAGCAACCCACTTGATCACTTGATCACCTTGCTCGTAGCCATAAATATCGTTATAGGGCTTGAAGTGGTTTAAATCGAAGTAGGCGACACTAAATGGGGTTTGAGCTTTCAACTTTTCGTTGATAACCCGATTTATAGCTACATTACCGGGCAATTGAGTTAAGGGATTGGCATGTCGGGCATCATTAATTTTTAGCTCAGTTATTTTCCGCAGTAAGCTCTTTATAGAAGCTACGCCGTAATATCTGTTATTGCGAGTGACGATAATATGTTGATAGACATCGGTTTCTTCGTGCTCAGTGATTAACTGACTGACGTCTTCTAACGATGCTCGCCAATCAACAGCTATCGGTTCTTTTTCCATAATATGCACAACGTGCTTGCTGGCATTTAAGGCATGCCCATAAGAGCCGGAAAAACGCTCTAACAGTTTTTCTCTGCGAAGCACGCCTACCACTTGCTGGTATCGGGTGACCGGAAGTAACGACAATGAGGCATTCTTGGTAAAACGGTTGAGTGCCTCTAGTGCCGGTTCATCATCAGCAATAGTTTCCAGTGAATTAACAACGCTGGCGATAGTTTCGTGGTAGCTGCTTTTAGTAGGCTGATATGTATTTAAAAGGGATGTGTTTACATCTCTCGCAGGCAACTTGGCAGGCCTACCGAACAGATAGCCCTGGCAGTGCTTAATGCCTAATGCGTGAAGCTGTTCAAGCTCATCTTTGGTTTCAATCCCCTCAGCAATAACTTTCGTTTGTATATTTTTTGCCAGCGAGAGAATGCTTTGAACAAACACCCGTTTAACCGACGACTCATGAATATCCTGAATGAAATAGCGGTCAATTTTAACGTAATCAGGATGCAGCTCAGACCAAAGCTTTAAGCCAGAATAGCCGGCACCTAAGTCGTCGATGGCTATCATAAAGCCTAATTGACGGTAATGAATAATGGCTTCTTTCAGGTTTTCGGTATCCTCTATTGGATATCGCTCTGATATTTCAATAACAATTTGGTGAGGATCCAGTCCCAGCTGCTGTGACAGTCGTAATGTTGAACCATGGGGGTGGGAGTCATCTTTTAAAACGTTGGGGTTTACGTTTAAAAACAGTTTGCCGGTCATACCTCGGCGCTGAAACTCTTTTATCGCGGCGTAACGACAGGCAAGCTCAAGCTCTGAGAGTAAATCGCTTTCGTGAGCAACCGAGAACAGTTTATCGGGAAACTCCAGAACATGGCCTTTAGGCCCCCTAATAAGGGATTCATGACCAATCACACAACCGCGGGTAGTATCAACAACGGGCTGAAAGAGGGGATACAATTGTTGATTATCAATGAGTGAAATGAGTGCCCGGCGGTTATCGCTCGTTGACATAAAGCCTCCTGTCATAAACACCACGGATGATAAGTCCTTTTTATGACGGTGTTATGACAGGAGGTGGGTTTTAGCTTTCGCGTTTAATGGCTCTGTGGGCAATATCTGTGCGGAAGTAGACATTGTCCCAGCTAATATTATCAACCAGTTGGTATGCGAGGCTTTGAGCTTCGGTTACGGTTTTGCCAAGTGCGGTGCAGCAAAGAACGCGACCTCCGCTGGTAACTACGTTTTCGTCGTTCATTTTGGTACCGGCGTGAAAAACCTTTTGGTTCTCCAGTTCAGCGTCCAGTAAACCGTGAATAACGTCGCCTTTATGGTAGCTTTCAGGGTAACCACCTGCAGCCATGACGACGCCTACCGCCGCGCGCTCATCGAACTCGATAGGTGCTTGGTTTAATTTGCCCTCGACTGCTTGCAGACATAGCTCAACTAAGTCTGACTTAAGGCGCATCATAATTGGCTGTGTTTCCGGGTCTCCGAAACGGCAGTTATACTCGAGGACTTTAGCGGTTCCGTCGTCGGCAATCATTAAGCCGGCGTACAGAAAACCTTTATAAGGTGCACCTTCAGCCGCCATTCCGTCAACGGTTGGCTTAATAACATGGCGCATTACCCAGTCATGAATAGCCGGAGAAACGACCGGCGCTGGAGAATAGGCGCCCATACCACCGGTGTTCGGGCCGGTATCGCCATTGTCACGAGCCTTATGGTCCTGACTTGATGCAAAGGGTATTGCGCGTTCACCGTCAACCATCACAATAAACGACGCTTCTTCGCCTTTTAAAAACTCTTCAATGACCACGCGGTGACCTGCGTCACCAAAGCGGTTGCCTGCCAGCATATCGTCTATCGCTGCGTTAGCTTGCTCCAGGGTTTCAGCGATAATAACGCCTTTACCGGCTGCTAAGCCGTCTGCTTTGATGACAATAGGCACGCCTTTTTCAGCAACATAAGCTTTTGCAGGTTCTACTTCTGTGAAGTTTTGGTAGTCGGCGGTTGGAATCTTGTGACGTTGCAGGAAGTCCTTACTGAACGCTTTAGACCCTTCCAGCTGAGCGGCTTTAGCTGTAGGACCAAAAGCGGCTAAGCCAGCTTCAGTAAATTTGTCGACAATGCCGGCGACAAGAGGTGCTTCAGGCCCAACAATGGTCAGCCCGATGTTTTCCTGTTTGGCAAAGTTAAGCAGGCCGTCGATGTCTTCGGCCGCAATATCAACGTTTGTGAGGTTTGGCTCACGTTCAGTTCCTGCATTGCCAGGAGCTACGAACACACAGTCTACTTGTGAGGACTGTGATGCTTTCCACGCCAGTGCGTGTTCACGGCCTCCGCCGCCAACAACTAAAACTTTCATGAGTATCCTTATTCTACGGGTTTTCTAAACTTCAGTGTGAATCGGTCGCTCTCACCGATAGCTTTATAAATTTCAGCGTCATCACCATCTTCGACATTGAGTGTTGGAGGTAAATTCCAAACACCGTTAGGATGGTCCGCTGTATCTTTCGGGTTTGCATTAATTTCACTGCTTTCGACAAGCTCAAAGCCAGCCTGTTCAGCAAGATCAATAACCCAGCTTTCTTTAATGTAACCACTGTTTTCCATAGCGCCGTCATCGGCACTTTCAGGCAAACGATGGTCGACCACCCCTAAAATGCCGTCAGGAATTAGCGCTTGGTGGAACTGACGAAAAGCGCTGAGTACAGCTTCTTCACCGCCGCTCATATACCAGTTGTGTAAGTTACGGAAGGTCAGTATGCGATCAGCGCTGTTTGGCGGCGCAATATCAGTTTCCAGTGGTGTCAAAGGGGCAAACTGAGTCAGCTCAACATTGCCAAAAACAGCTTCGCTGGTGAGGCGTTCTTTAAATTTATTGAGTGAGCGCTGGTAATAGTCGCTTTGCGTGTCTTCCGGAAAATGTGCAGCGTAAAATGTACCTTCGTCAGCGAGGTATGGCGCCAGAATTTCGCTGTAGTAACCTCCGCCTGGCCATATTTCGACAACGGTCATCGAAGGTTCAAGTTCGAAAAACTCTAGAGTTTCTTTTGGATGGCGGAACTGATCACGCTCAACATACGCAGGCGTGCGATCCTCGTGGTTAACTGCGCTTTCTAAAGTGATAGGTGCGCCTTGCTCTGTGCTTGCCGGTGCCGACGACTTCGGACCACTGTCACAGGCTGATAACGCCAAAAGAGAAACCATGGATAATGCGATTGCAGAATATTTCATATAACTGCCTCTTCGTTTTTATAAGTGTTTGTAAAGATTAGCCCCGAATCGTCGGGGCAGCAAATAACATCACTTATCACTACGCATTAATGGCGGAAATGGCGCATTCCGGTAAAGACCATGGCAATACCGTGCTCGTCTGCGGCCGCTATAATCTCGTTGTCGCGAATAGACCCACCGGGTTGAATAATGGCTTTAATGCCCGCTTCAGCGGCAGCATCGATTCCGTCCCGGAATGGGAAGAATGCGTCAGACGCCATGACTGACCCTTCGACTTGAAGACCTTCATCAGCGGCTTTAATGCCGGCAATTTTTGCACTGTAAACCCGACTCATTTGCCCAGCGCCAACTCCAATGGTCATACCGTCTTTGGCATAAACAATGGCATTTGACTTAACAAACTTAGCCACCTTCCAGCAGAACATTAAGTCAGTCATTTGCTCTTCGGTTGGTTGAACCTTGCTAACGACTTTCAACTCGTCTTCGTTAAAGTCTTTTGTGTCGGTATCTTGTACCAATAAGCCGCCGGTGACTCGCTTATAGTCGAGCTGAGTGCCAGAGTCAGCCCACTGGCCGCACTCAAGCAAACGTACGTTTTTCTTACCGGAGACGGCTTTTTTCGCGGCATCGCTAACGCTTGGCGCAATAATAACTTCGACAAACTGGCGCTCAACAATTGCAGTTGCTGTCGCTTCATCCAGTTCGCGGTTAAACGCAATGATGCCACCAAAAGCTGAGGTTGGATCAGTTTTAAAAGCGCGGTCATAGGCATCATTAATAGACTCTCCAATGGCAACGCCGCAAGGGTTCGCGTGTTTTACAATGACGCACGCAGGCTCTGCGAAACTTTTCACACATTCCAATGCTGCATCGGTATCGGCAATGTTATTAAAAGACAGTGCTTTGCCTTGTAGCTGCTCTGCTGTAGACACGTTACCTTTAGGCGCATTACGCTCAGTGTAGAACGCTGCCGATTGATGCGAGTTTTCACCGTAGCGCAAGTCTTGTTTCTTAGATACTTGCAAGTTCAAGGTGCGCGCAAAGTCATTGTCGCTGAGCTGCAGGCCTAAGTAGTTCGCTATCATACCGTCGTATTGGGCTGTGTGTTCAAACGCAGCAACCGCTAGATCAAAACGGGTGTTGTAGCTGACACTACCGCTGTCATTAATCTCATTTAAAACACGGTCATAGTCAGACGCATTAACTACTATAGTGACATCTTTATGGTTTTTAGCTGCTGCGCGAACCATGGTTGGACCGCCAATATCGATGTTCTCTATGGCGTCTTCTAAAGTACAGCCTTCTTTCGCTACCGTTTCGGCAAATGGGTATAGGTTGACTACTACCATGTCGATAGGCGCAATGTCTTGCTCCTGCATAACGTCCTGATCAATGTCTCGTCGACCTAAAATGCCGCCATGAACTTTCGGATGCAGCGTTTTCACGCGGCCGCCCATAATTTCCGTTTGACCTGTATGCTCAGAGACATCAATAACGGTTAAGCCAGAGTCGCGCAAAAGTTTAGCAGTGCCACCTGTAGAGAGAATTTCAATATTTTTCGCTGCTAACGCCTGAGCAAACTCAACGATGCCTGTTTTATCTGAAACACTGATTAACGCGCGTTGGATAGGACGGTTTTCCATGGTTTTGCCTTTCTGTTCTGAGTTACTTTTTAAGCCATAAAAAAAGGGCGCCAAAAGGCGCCCAAAAATCGTATTAGTTCATGCCGTATTTTTTCAGCTTTTTGCGTAAGGTGCCGCGGTTAATGCCTAGCATGGTCGCGGCGCGGGTTTGATTACCCCGGGTGTAAGTCATGACCTCTTCAAGTAATGGTGCCTCTACTTCTGAAAGCACCAGTTCATACAGCTCTTCTGGGTCCTGACCGTCAAGCTGGCGCAGGAAGCTGTGCAGTGCTTGCTTTACGGAGTCACGCAGCGGCTTAGGCTGAGCGTTGTTTCCGATAGTGGTCAGGGGAGATACATTCTCACGATTAGGGTTTTGATCAAACATAATACGCTTATCTCTTCTCTACAGTGACAAAATAATCTTCAAGTGCCTGGAGTTGCTCGCTGGCGTCTTCCAGACGATTAAATACTTGCCGGAACTCATCGTTGCTGGCTTGTTCTTTTAAGTACCAACCAACATGTTTTCTGGCTATCCGAACACCTTGAAAGCTGCCGTAAAATTGATGCAGCTGTTCAACGTGATTAATCGTTGTTTCCGCGACTTCCGATATTGACGGTGGCGCTAATTCTTCACCGGTTTCCAGGAAATGGCTTATTTCCCTGAATAACCAGGGATTTCCTTGCGCGCCACGTCCTATCATTATTGCGTCAGCACCGGTATAAGCTAAAACCTGTTGTGCTTGCTGTGGTGTACGAACATCACCATTAGCAATGACAGGGATTGAAACCGCTTCCTTTACCGCTCGTATGGTGTCGTATTCGGCTTCGCCTTTGTACATACAGGCTCTTGTTCGACCATGCACTGCGAGCGATTGAATACCACAACGTTCGGCAATTTTTGCTATTTCAATGCCATTTTTATTGTCCCGGTTCCAACCGGTACGGGTTTTTAACGTGACCGGAACATCGACAGCTGAAACCACGGCTGTCAGTATCTCTTCAACAAGCTCCGGGTATTGCATCAGCGCAGAGCCTGCCATTTTTTTATTCACTTTCTTCGCTGGGCAGCCCATATTGATGTCAATAATTTGAGCGCCCATATCGACATTCACTTTGGCCGCTTCTGCCATTAAAGAAGGCTCGGAGCCTGCAATTTGCACGGCGCGAATACCTAATTCACCCGAGTGGTCCATGCGTTGCCTGGATTTCCCGGTTTTCCACACTTTCGGGTTACTGGACAGCATTTCAGACACTGTCAAACCTGCCCCTTTGCTGTAACACAGCTGACGAAAGGGCTGATCAGTAACTCCGGCCATGGGAGCTAGAATGACCTGATTGTCGAGTTGATATGGACCAATCCGCATCGGTTAAAAACTACTCAGCGAAAGGGGAGAGAATTTTATGGAATTTGCGCAATAAAGAAAAGGCTATTTATTACGCAATTTGATTCTTTTTTTAACTTTTTACTATTGACAAAGCGAACGCTTGTTAACCAACTCGAGTACCGCTGAGCATTGCCCAGTCGCCGTCTATGACGGGCGTGTCGAATTTTATGTCAGGCTGGTAGGCTTGTATTACATCGCTGACTTGACGTTCCAAAATTCCGGAAAGTACGAGCTGACCACCGGGTTTAACAAATGCCAGTATGGTGTCCGACAACTCTCTGAGTGGTCCGGCGAGCACGTTGGCTAGGACTAAGTCGACCTGTGTTAGTGGTTGCTCGCTTGGCAGGAATACGTCGAATTTGCTGCTGACACCATTACGCTCCGCATTGTCTTTAGTGGCGATAAGTGCCTGTTGGTCAATGTCGATACCAATAGCGTGCTTCGCATCAAACAAGAGTGCGGCAATACCCAAAATACCGGAGCCACAGCCAAAGTCTAAGGTGGTCTTATCTTTTGGTGGGTTAGCGTCAAGCCATCGCAAGCACATAGCTGTCGTTGGATGCGTACCGGTACCAAACGCCATGCCTGGATCAAGCAAGATATTTACTGCTGACGGGTCAGGAATATCGCGCCAGCTAGGGCAAATCCAAAGGCGCTCGCCAAACTGGATAGGGTGGAAGTTATCCATCCACTCACGTTCCCAGTCCTTGTCTTCAAGCGCATCGGTTTTGTATTGAAGCGGGGTCGGTAAAATCGACGACTTTTCCAAATTCGTGACAACGGACTTAATGTCGGCTTCGGCGTCAAACAATCCCGTTACTAGAGTGTTTTGCCATAATGTCACTTCGCCCGGTCTGGGTTCAAAAATAGGTGTGTCGGCGCCGTCACGGTAGGTGACCGCTTGAGCGCCATTGCCCATGAGCATGTCGCCGACACGCGGCGCATGCTCTTCACTACTGGAGAGGGTGAGTTGTATCCAGGCCATTCTGTTAATGACCGCCCATACCGAGCTTTTTCTCTAAGTAGTGAATGTTGGTACCACCATGCTGGAAGTTTTCATCCGCCATGATGCTTTTTTGCAGAGGTACGTTGGTTTTAATGTTCTCAATAATGAGCTCACTCAACGCATTGCGCATACGTGCTATAGCAATATCGCGGTTTTCGCCGTAGGTAATGAGCTTACCAATCATTGAGTCATAATTAGGTGGCACTTTGTAGTCTGCATAAACATGAGAGTCCCAGCGAACACCAAAGCCGCCCGGAGGGTGGAATCGTGTGATTTGTCCTGGTGACGGCACAAAGGTGTCAGGGTCTTCTGCGTTAATTCGGCACTCTACAGCATGTCCACGAATAACAACGTCTTCCTGGCTGATAGAAAGCTGTCGGCCAGCAGCAATGCGAAGCTGCTCTTTAATAAGGTCGATACCGGTAACCATTTCGGTGACTGGGTGCTCCACCTGAATACGGGTGTTCATTTCAATGAAGTAGAATTCGCCGTTTTCATATAAGAACTCAAAAGTACCAGCACCGCGATAGCCAATTTCTATACAGGCCTTGGCACAGCGCTCACCAATGAACTTACGCATTTCTGGCGTAATACCTGGGGCTGGCGCTTCTTCGACCACTTTCTGGTGGCGACGCTGCATAGAGCAGTCTCGCTCGCCTAAATGAATAGCGTTGCCCTGGCCGTCGGCGAGAACCTGAACCTCTACGTGGCGAGGGTTTTCCAGGAACTTCTCCATATAAACAACGGGGTTCCCGAAAGCCGCTCTTGCTTCATTCTGAGTCATACTAATGGCGCTTAGTAACTCGCTTTCTTGACGCACAACGCGCATACCGCGGCCACCGCCGCCGCCTGCCGCTTTGATAATAATTGGGTAACCAATGCGCTTGGCGAGTTTAATATTGCGCTCATCATTGTCGTCCAGAGGACCGTCTGACCCTGGAACACAAGGAACCCCGGCTTTTTTCATGGCTTTTATCGCCGAGACTTTATCGCCCATCAGGCGGATAACATCGGCAGTAGGGCCAACGAAAACAAACCCCGATTGTTCAACTTGCTCAGCGAAGTCTGCATTTTCAGCAAGGAAGCCGTAACCTGGGTGAATGGCGGCTGAGTCGGTAATTTCTGCAGCGCTAATAATTCTGGGTATGTTCAAATAGCTTTCATTCGCCGGTGCTTTACCAATACAAATGGCTTCATCAGCAAGCAGTACGTGCTTTAAATTTCTGTCGACCGTCGAGTGAACCGCAACCGTTTTAATGCCAAGCTCTTTACAAGCTCGCAAAATTCTCAGTGCAATTTCGCCGCGGTTGGCTATGACCACTTTATCTAACATGACAAATTCCTGCGGTTACTTTATTCGATAACAAATAGTGGCTGATCAAACTCAACTGGCTCTTCGTTCTCGACCAGAATTTGTTTCACAACACCGGACTTGTCTGCTTCAATTTGATTCATCATTTTCATTGCTTCAACGATGCACAGTGTTTCGCCGGCGTTGACTTGTGAACCCACAGTGACAAATGGCTTAGCATCAGGTGAAGGCGCTTCGTAGAACGTTCCCACCATGGGTGAGCGAACGATATGACCGGATATTTCTTCACTGGGTGCTTCAGCACTATCGGCAGCAGCTGGTGCTGACTGAGCTTGAGGCGCCGCTTGAGGTGCTGGTTGCGGAGCGTACTGAACGGGCGCTGGTGCAGCCTGAGCGCTGTATCGGTTAATACGAACTGACTCTTCACCCTCGGTGATTTCTAACTCAGCCACGCCTGACTCTTCAACCAGTTCAATCAATTTCTTAATTTTACGAATGTCCATGCTAACGCTTACCTTTCAATGTCGTTGTTATTTAAATGCTGTAAAGCGGCCTTCAAAGCGTACTCATAACCTGAAGGTCCTAAGCCGCAAATAACGCCGGTTGCGGCGTCCGCTAAATACGAGTGATGCCGGAATGACTCACGGCGATAAATATTGGAAATGTGTACTTCAATAAATGGAATAGCAGTGGCTAATAGCGCGTCTCTTATTGCAACGCTGGTGTGAGCGTAAGCCGCAGGATTGATGATGATGTAATCAACGTCAGATTCTGCTGCTTGCTGTATCCAGTCAACCAATTGGTGCTCCGCGTTTGACTGCTTAAAGGTCAGTTCCGCGCTCTCTGCTTTAGCGATACTGTTTAAGTTCTGCTGAATATCAGTGAGTGTTTTATGACCATAAATAGAGGGTTCCCGCGAGCCTAGCAGGTTAAGATTCGGGCCATTTAGCACTAATATATGAGAAGGTTTCGCCATTATGCCGCCATCTGCTTCGAAATCACTGAAAACTAACTATTGTAGACAGCAACTTCTAATGTGAGTTCTTATTTTCCGTATTATAGGCAAAAATGACAGGAATGCAGCACATTACTGGTCTTATCAGAGCATTTAGGCGCAAAATTACTCATTTAGCATCTTCTCAAGATGCGCGTTAAAGTCTTCGGCGTCTTTAAAGCCAGTTACGCGGTACATTTTTTGTTCTTCACCCTTGGGTGAAAAGAACAAAATGGTTGGCAGACCCAGCACTTTGTAGTGATTCAGTATAGCGATGTCCTGCTTATTGTTGGCGGTAACGTCAGCTTGTATCAAATGCATACTTTCAAAGTGTTTTTGTACGTTGGCGTCAGAAAAGGTGTACTGCTCAAACTCTTTACAGGCAACACACCAGTCAGCGTATAAATCCAGCATGACCCATTTATCGCTCTCGGTTATCTCGCGCTGAATGTCTTCAAGAGTACTCACTTGCTTAAATAAGCCATGACTTTGCTGTTCCAATTGCGCTTTATTCACTTGCCAGTAGATACCAACGGTTGCCAGGCTCGATAAAATGACTAATAAAACAACGGTCGGTTTAACTGAAGTAATTCGACTAATGGCGGCAATTAACGCTCCGGCGGCAATCACAAAGTAGAATACCCAGAGCCACATACTTATATGGGTTGGTAGTAAACGCTCGATTAAGAACAGCGTGACAGCAAGCAGTAGCCAGCCAAAAACCTGTTTCACAACGGTCATCCAGGCGCCGGCTTTAGGCAGCAGCTTACCGCCACTGAGACCGAACAAAATAAGAGGAACACCCATGCCTAAACTTAACGCATAGAGTATTGCCGCTCCGTTAATGATATCGCCTGATTGTGCAATAAAGAGTAAAGCGCCGGAAAGAGGTGCCGTTGTGCAGGGAGAGGCCACTAATCCGGAGATGGCGCCGATAATGAATACACCTAAGGGGCTACCTCCTTTTTGTTGGCCGCTAAACTGCTGCAATCGAGACTGCCAGCTAATGGGAAGCTGTAAGGTAAATGCGCCAAACATGCTGAACGCGAACGCGGTGAACAATACTGCTAAAACAATGAGAACGACAGGGTGCTGGAAATAGGCTTGGTATTGCATGCCTGCGAGCGCAACGACTAGGCCTAATAACGAATAGGTGATAGCCATACCTTGCACATAAATAAAGGACAGCCATAACGTATTACGCCAGGTGCGCTGACGGTTTCCCAGGACAACGCCCGACAGAATCGGATACATAGGGAAGACACAAGGGGTAAATGCTAAACCGATACCTAAGGCAAAGAACAGAAGAAGAGTCACCACAAGTGACTGCTCGCCAATACCGAATAACGACTCGTCGGAACGTGTTTCGTTTGCTGTACTGGCGTCAGCTTCGGCGCTAACGTCAAGCGTTATGGTTTTCTGGGTCGGTGGGTAACATAGCCCCGCATCAGCACAGCCTTGATACTGAATGGTAATTTGTTGGCCGGAGTAGTCTTCGCTTAGCTCGAAGGTAAGCTCTGCATACTCTCGGTAAATAAAAGACTCGCCGAAAAATTCGTCGTGATGAGACTCTGCTTCAGGGAAGTTTAACTCACTAGCTAAGGCGTTCTTTGGAACCACCGAAAAGCGGTGTTGATACAAATAGTAGTTTGGCGCAATTAACCAACTGACAGTTACTGTTTTGCCATCAACGTCGCTGCTAAAGTCAAAGGCTTCATCGACCGGTAAAAACTCTTGGTTATTACTGGCGAATGGACTCTGTGTCGCGGTAGCGGGTAATGTCGCTGCGACTATCAATAATAAAGCTAGAGTTACCTGGAACAGCGATTTTATCATTTTACGGTATCCTGAACCCATTGTAGGTAATCGGGTAAGCCGTCGGTAACATCGACACTGATAAGCTCTGGTGAATCGTACGGGTGTATCTTCATTATTGCTTCTTTGAGAGCCTTAGACATGTCGTCAGTGGTCTTAATAAGTAGCAGCCATTCTTGATCGTGCTGAATTTCGTTATTCCAATGATACACCGAGGTAATGCCCGGGATGATATTAACGCAGGCGGCCAATTGCTGTTCCACAATCGATGCGGCTAACTCATTAGCGGACGACTGACTATCGGTTGTGCAATAGAAGAGTTTGACCATGGAAACACCTGTATCATTGCGTTATTCAATTGAGCAGCAAAATTACCATAAAAAATTTTTATCTGCCCCCTTGATAAGACAAAAATTTCCCCCATTTATTGAGCACAACGTTTTTAACACGCCCCAAAGGGGTATTTACCACTAACAACATAGGTTGAGGAGTTATCACCAATGAAACTTCGTCCTTTACACGATCGAGTCATTATCAAACGCATCGAAGTCGAAGCTAAATCGGCAGGCGGCATTGTTCTGACTGGTTCTGCGGCAGAAAAATCTACACGCGGTGAAGTCGTCGCTGTAGGTAATGGCCGTATTTTGGATAACGGTGAAGTGCGTGCGCTGGACGTAAAAGCCGGCGACAAGGTTCTGTTCAACGAAGGTTACGGTGTAAAAACCGAGAAAATCGACGGTGAAGAGTACCTGATCATGAGCGAAAGCGACATTTTGGCTATCGAAGAATAAGCCAAACCCTAACGCATAAATCGTTAAACCGCATTTGAGAGGAAAGCAAACATGGCAGCTAAAGAAGTTAAGTTTGGTAACACAGCGCGTCAAAAAATGCTGAAAGGCGTCAACGTACTGGCTGACGCAGTAAAAGTAACCTTAGGCCCTAAAGGTCGTAACGTTGTTTTAGATAAGTCATTCGGTGCGCCGAACATCACTAAAGATGGTGTGTCAGTTGCAAAAGAAATCGAGCTGGAAGATAAGTTCGAGAACATGGGCGCACAAATGGTCAAAGAAGTGGCGTCTAAAGCAAATGACGAAGCTGGTGACGGTACAACTACTGCGACCGTATTGGCGCAAGCTATCGTAAACGAAGGTTTAAAAGCGGTAGCTGCGGGCATGAACCCAATGGATCTAAAACGTGGTATCGACAAAGCGGTTATCGCTGCCGTTGAAGAGCTGAAGAAAATTTCTCAGCCATGTGCTGACAGCAAAGCGATTGCCCAGGTAGGTACTATTTCTGCGAACTCAGACCATACTATCGGTCAAATCATCGCTGAAGCGATGGACAAAGTTGGTCAGGAAGGCGTTATCACCGTTGAAGAAGGTCAGGCACTGACTGACGAGCTGGATGTTGTTGAAGGTATGCAGTTCGACCGTGGTTACCTGTCTCCTTACTTCATTAACAATCAGGAAAGCGGTTCAGTTGAACTGGATAACCCATTCATCCTGTTGGTTGACAAGAAAATCTCTAACATCCGTGAATTACTGCCGGTATTAGAAGGTGTTTCTAAAGCAGGTAAACCATTGCTGATCATCGCTGAAGACGTTGAAGGCGAAGCGTTGGCAACCTTGGTTGTAAACAACATGCGCGGCATTGTTAAAGTTGCAGCCGTTAAAGCGCCTGGTTTCGGTGACCGTCGTAAAGCAATGCTGCAGGACATCGCTGTATTGACAGGTGGTACTGTTGTTTCTGAAGAAATCGGCATGGAGTTGGAGAAAACTCAGCTGGAAGACTTAGGTACAGCGAAGCGCATTGTTATCACTAAAGATAACACCACTGTTGTTGACGGTAATGGCGACGACGCCGCTATCGAAGGCCGTGTAACGCAAATCAAACAGCAAATGGAAGAAACCACTTCTGACTACGACCGCGAAAAACTGCAAGAACGTCTGGCTAAGTTAGCTGGTGGTGTTGCGGTCATTAAAGTAGGTGCTGCGACCGAAGTTGAGATGAAAGAGAAGAAAGCACGCGTTGAAGACGCGTTGCACGCGACTCGCGCTGCGGTTGAAGAAGGCGTTGTCCCAGGTGGTGGTGTTGCACTGGTTCGTGCAGCAAGCAAACTGGGTGAATTACGCGGCGACAACGAAGAACAGAACGTCGGTATTCGTTTAGCATTGCGTGCAATGGAGGCGCCACTGCGTCAAATCGCAACCAACGCTGGTGCAGAAGCTTCTGTTGTTGCTAACAACGTACGTGACGGCGAAGGTAACTACGGTTACAACGCGGGTAACGATACGTACGGCGATATGCTGGAAATGGGTATTTTGGATCCAACCAAAGTGACTCGTTCAGCGCTGCAGTTTGCTTCTTCAGTAGGTGCGTTAATGATTACTACCGAAGCTATGATTGCTGACATCCCACAAGATGACAATGCTGGCGGAATGCCTGGCGGCGACATGGGTGGCATGGGCGGAATGGGCGGCATGATGTAATACGCGCTTAAACGCCTGAAAAAGGGAGCCTGCACTGGCTCCCTTTTTTTATGGAATTTTTTTAGCATTGCGTACTCTAAGGCTGTATAAGCAAAGCGTATGATGGAGGAATAAGCATGCGTATTCGTAGTTTAGTGGTATTAATGGCTATCTCCTTTAGTGCTTTTTCCTTTGCTGGAGAAGCCGAAGTGAAATGGGAAGGTGTTGATAAGTATACTGACTTTAAACCGGCTAACAGCAACGAAGAGCGTTATCAGGAAAAAGTGAAAGAGCAGTTGACTGAGCATATTCATCAGTTAGCCGGTGAGCTACCTGATGGACAAAAGCTGCATATGGTTGTAACCAATGTCGACTTAACCGGCCGTTTGGAGCCAACGTTTGGGCGGTCAACGTCTAATTATGTGCGTATCGTTCGTGAAATAGACTTTCCACGCATCAGCTTTAATTATCAGCTAACGGACAGTAGCGGCGAAGTGATAAAAGAAGGCCAGGAGAAGTTAAAGAACATGGGCTTTAACTATGACAGCCTGGCTTCGGTAAAACGTCGTGACGATTTGTATTTTGAAAAAGAAATGTTAACCCGCTGGTTCAACGAAACCTTGGGCGAAAAAAGTTAACCGGCCTGGCGAATACTTTTAAGCCGCGCCAGAGTTTCAGTCATAAGCTGCAGTTGCTGAACCAGTAGCTGCAGTAGCTCTTCATCACTTTGGTTTTGTTTCCAGGCTTCAAAGTTTTCAGTGATCTCATTTAAGTAAGGCTGAAACTTATTGCCCTTACTTTTGAAAATTGTCTGCTCGGCAAACACTCCCTGGAACTTGGCCTTACCCTGTTGACGCATATCATCTAGATATTGATCGGCATCGACGACCTGTCTATAGAGAACTTGCAGGTGCTCCTGAATTTTCTGTTCAACACTGTCAAAGCTGTCGCTCATGAATCATCCTTCATTATGTTGTTAAGCCATCGGGCATTATGGCTGTTTTACTGGGTTTGCGAGCTTGCTCCCGAACAAGCTTAGGAACTAAAAAGCCGGGTAACTGTTGCGTCATGTCCAGCCATAGTTGTTGGGCTTTGTCGTCACTCACTTCAAAATGGCTGGCGCCTTCAACTTTATCCAGCTGGTGCAGATAATAGGGTAACACGTTTGCACGAAAGAGCGTTTCACTCAGGCGGCAAAGTGCATCAGAACTATCGTTAACTCCTCTTAGCAAAACGCTTTGATTCAGCAGGTGTATGCCGGCGTTATGCCATTTCTTTAAAGCAGCGGACAAATCATTAGAAATCTCGTTCGCGTGATTCGCGTGTATAACTAACACGACTTGTAATCGGCTTTGGGTTAAAGACGTTAATAGCCCGTCAGTCAGCCTGGACGGAATAACCACGGGCAGCCGGCTGTGAATGCGTAAACGAGTCAGCTGAGGTAAAGCTTCTAGCTCCCGCACGAGTTTATGCAGCCGCTCGTCTTTCGCCATTAGTGGGTCACCGCCACTTAAAATCACCTCGTTAACTTCTGGATTCTGTTTTATGTAGTCTAGCGTGTCATCAATTTGCCGCTGACTAATGGTTAACTCGTCATAGGGAAAGTGCCGGCGAAAACAATAGCGGCAATTAACGGCACATCCGCCTTGCAGGATTAATAAAACCCGTCCGTGATATTTATGCAGCAGACCATTAGCCGGAGAGCTTTGCTCGTCGAGCGGATCTTTATGGAACCCCGGTTCGACTCTAAATTCGTCTACAAGAGGAAGTACCTGCCGCAGCAAAGGGTCATTAGGGTCGCCAATGTTCATTTGTTGAACGAAGGGGCGTGGCACTCGCATGGAGAATAGTTGCCGTGCTTTAATATCGTCAGCATACGCGCTGTCGTCCAGCTGCAAGGCTGATAGCAAGTCTTCAGGTCGGGTATATGACTTTTTTAATTCGTAGAGCCAATCAGCTCGTGGACTGACGGACACTGAATTTTCGGTCATGCGACCTCCCTATACTCAACAAAGTTCGTATTTTACCTGAAAATAAAGTCATTTTGTTTTATTATTGCGCGCAAATAATGATGGTTTAAGCAAGGAAAATGTCGTTATGGCAAATTACAGTACAAGTGAATTCAAAGGTGGTTTAAAAATCATGCAAGACGGCGAGCCATGCTCGATCGTCGAAAATGAGATGGTTAAGCCTGGTAAAGGTCAAGCATTTAACCGCGTAAAAATCCGTAAGTTAATTAGCGGAAAAGTGGTAGAGAAAACCTTTAAGTCGGGCGAGTCAGTTGAGGGTGCTGACGTTATCGAGCTTGAGTTATCTTATTTATACAACGACGGTGAGTTCTGGCACTTCATGAACAATGAAACGTTTGAACAGGTGCCTGCTGACGCTAAGGCTGTTGGCGATGCGGAAAAATGGTTGGTTGAACAGGACGTGTGCACATTGATTTTATGGGAAGGAAAGCCAATCAGTGTACAGCCACCAAACTTTGTTGAATTGGAAATTACCGAAACAGACCCGGGCTTAAAAGGCGATACCGCGGGAACAGGTGGTAAACCGGCAACATTAAGCACTGGTGCCGTTGTTCGAGTGCCGTTGTTCGTGCAAATTGGTGAAGTGATCAAAGTGGATACGCGCTCTGGCGAATACGTTTCACGCGTTCAGAAGTAAGTTTGAATAATGAGCTGGCGCCCTGACGCAAGTTGGAGCATGCTGCAACAGCGGGCTGACCTATTTAAGTCAGTGCGCCAGTTTTTTGAAAATCGTGGTGTGACTGAAGTCGATACCCACTTACTTTCCCAGTATGGTGTTACTGACGTCCATCTAAAAAACCTGTCTACCGAGTTTAGTCAGCCTCTTCCGTCTGGTACAAACACCCTCTATTTACAAACCTCGCCTGAATTTGCAATGAAGCGGCTTGTCGCAGCTTACCAACAAGACATTTACCAGCTCAGTCATGTGGTTCGGGACGATGAAGTTGGTCGGTATCATAATCCTGAGTTTACTTTACTCGAGTGGTACCGTATTGGCTTTGACGATAACGCGCTTATTAATGAAGTCTCTCAGTTGTTGTCGGAAACCTGCGGCGCTCCGCCGATCGTTGAGCGTAGCTACCAACAGTGTTTTCTGGAGACGCTAAAGTTGGATCCTTTGACGCCGGACGGCATTGAGGGCATAAGACAACATTTAGAGAGCGTTCCTGCGCTGACTGACTGGATGCAAAAAGAAACTGATGCGTCCACTATATTACAAGTAGCTTTCTCGGAATGTATTGAACCAACTTTTACTAAAAACGTGCCGCAATGTGTAACGCGCTTTCCTGTAGAACAAGCTGCACTAGCTCGAGTGGATGAGTCTGACCCACGAGTCGCAAAACGGTTTGAGGTTTATTATCAAGGTGTCGAGCTTGCCAATGGTTATCACGAATTGACCGATGCTGTTGAGCAGACAAGGCGCTTTCAAGACGACAATCGACACCGAGTGACAAACAAGCAGCCGCAGATGGCGGCGGACAAGCGACTAATTTCAGCTTTGGAATCCGGTTTACCCGACTGTGCCGGTGTCGCTTTAGGTTTCGATAGGCTCCTAATGATAAAATCCGGTGCCAAGCACATTAGCGAAGTGCTTCCTTTCACGACTAACAACGCCTAAAAACCAGCAATAACTCTGTCTTAAATCAAAATTTAGATGATCTGTCTTGGATAATAAACGCGTATGTTATAATATAACACGTCAGTTAGATGATGAGTTCAATAAATTCATTCAGTAATAAAGAGTAAGGCAGAACGTTTTATGCAGGCTAATACGCCCCAAAACTTAGACAAAGCAGGAATCTGGATTACCACATTATGTGCTATCCACTGCCTATTGCTGCCTCTTATCTTGCCATTATTAGCGATGGCGGGTTTAGCATTCATCGGTGAAGATGCGCTTGAAAATACCATTCTTGGCCTGAGTGTATTTGTTGGGCTTTGGTCATTAGTCAGTGGCGCTCGCAAACACGGTAACTGGAATCTGTTAACGCTCCTACTGTTAGGTGCGGCTATTTATTCACAGCGAGACGTGCTTGGTCATTGGGGTGAACCCGTCATTATTCTATTTGGCGCAGGCTTGATAATATACGCTCACGTATCAAACTTACGCCTTATTAAAAAGTTGGCTTTTACCTCTTCTCAGCAACCGCTGTAAAGCTAGTCAGTTTTAGCCTTAAGTACGACCCCCGTTTCTACATGATCAGTATATGGAAATTGATCAAACATAGCGGCGGCAATAATCTCATGAGTTTCCGTTAAATAATCTAAGTTCTCTGCTAATGTATCTGGGTTGCAGGAAATGTAGATAATTCTGGAATAAGCCGACACCATTTTCAGTGTTTCAGTATCAAGCCCGGCGCGAGGCGGATCAACCAACACGGTTTTGCAGTCAAAGCTTTTAATGTCAGCCTCATCAGCGCGACGAGATGACCGCTCACCATTTAGCGCTTCAGTAAACTCTTCAGCAGACATACGAACAATGGTGACGTTTTCAATGTTATTCAGCTCAGCACTTCTCCGGGCAGACGCTACCGAGCTTTTACTAATTTCCGTGGCTAAGACTCGCTGGAAGTTTTCTGCTAAAGGTAGGGTGAAGTTGCCGTTACCGCAGTACAGCTCTAATAAGTCGTGGTCATTTTGCCCAATATGCTGTTTGACCCAACCAATCATCGCTTCGTTAATTCTTGCATTGGGCTGGGTAAAGCTATTTTCGGTTTGAATCGATTGGTAGGTTTTATTTCCGACATTGACGTGCTCGATGACACTGTCGTCAAACAAAACGCGTTTTTGCTTACGAGCACGACCAATAATATTAATATCCGCCAACTCTTTAAATTCTTCACGTAAAGCTGTGGCTTCTTTTTCCCATTCGTCATCCAGGGGGCGATGATAAAGCAAAGAGATAACTGCTTGGTTCGTTGTGGTTGTAAGAAAGTCGACTTGAAAAAGCTTGTTCCTGAGTATTGGATTAGGTTTTAGCTTTTCTATTAGTTGTTTCATTAGGCGATTAATTAACTCGCTACCCGGTAAAAATTCGCCCATTCGGATTTTTTCCCGCGTTTCCGGGTTGAACATGATGTAATAGAGAGCATCGCCCTCATGCCAAACACGAAACTCAGCACGCATACGGTAGTGTTTCCTGGGTGACTCGAAAGTATCTAATTGCTGTACCCCAAATTTCGACAATTTCTTTATTAAACTTTCTTCTTTGTGTCGGAACTGCTCTGGGTAGTTTGTTGTATCAATCTTTTTGTACGTCATAGTATCCGCTGTTGCGTAAGTTTCGTTTATTCCCCTATTTTACGCACCGAAACTATTAACTACCAAGTTTTGCTCAGATTTAACGCATAAAATGTTAACTCTTGATTACATTTGAACGAATACTGAACGGTCGAGAGAAAAACAGTTAAAAAGGCATAAAAAGCGCTTGACGGTGCGAGTTAAATCTCTAAAATGCGCTCCACGTTCGAGGCAGGCAACGAAGCCGCCGAAA
>NZ_FNCB01000023.1 GCF_900100855.1 Idiomarina zobellii | reverse complement strand
GTGCCATTAAGAGACATTCACTTAGCTCTTACAACAACTTTGGCCTTCTTGAATTGGTGGGCATTTCACTGTTCCATAAGAGCAGTATACACAACAATCGCCCTTCAAAGGCTTTAGGAGAACTTTGCAAGATTCACATTCATAATACCACTGGCAAGCGTTGGTTGACATTTCTTCGGTTTTACTGAAACCGCACTCAGGGCAAGTAATGGTAGAATTTAACTCTATACCTCGCATGTTTGCTCCTTCAAAGGTTTAACAATGTCCAATACGGACATTACAATCATCAAACAAATACCCACATAGAACAAATAAGTGCTCCAGTCATATTGCCATAGTGGATAGAGGGTTAACAAAACAGCTATAGGCCCAATAACTCCAAGAGTACCTCTCGTATGATTTTGGTTTTTATACCAGTTATACAAATTTACCAACAACGCCAAAGTTGCAAATATAGGTAACAAGGTATTTACAGCAATCCCCTCAAAGTGAGAGAGAAAGCCTAATCCCAATGCTGATGCTAATGAACCGAGAGCAGGGAAACACCCCGTACAACTGAGGGCTGCAAGCCAAACACCACCTGAGCCAACTTTATCTAAAATCTTATTAATCATTTTTAACGTCTAACATTATTTGAATGACTTGAGTGTAAACTCCGTAGATAGGTACGGAGTCAATGCTATTTTAGCGAATCGATTATTGGGCAGTGAGATTGGTCGTTATTGTTGCGGCATGAATTAGTCATTTCTTTTATGACGACTTCTAAGCGTTGAAGGTCAGCTATCTTACTTTGAATTAAGCTCAGTTTCTGCAAACCTAGAGATTCAACTTTGGCACAATCGCCATCCATTGACATCAAAGACGCTACTTCCTTTAGAGTAAAGCCAAGTGCTTTAGCCTTACAAATGAATTGTAATTGCTTGGTGATTGAGTCGTCATACACCCGATAACCATTTTGAGGTTTTTGGGGTTGTTTTATTAGGCCTTCTCGCTCATAAAAGCGTATAGTTTCTACGCCTAAATCAAGTTCTTTAGCCAACTTGCCTATTGTTTTCATCGTATAACCACAAAATCAGCCTACTTCATGACATTAGTATATCAATACGATGTAAAATTTCTCGAACTAATAATGACCGCTTCTCGCTCATTGCAGACCATTGGTCTAGTTCCAACAGCGGACATTTCCGCTCATCATCCCCCCTCCCAAAGTAAAAACAGGGCGGCGCAGAACATTCGCTAACTTAACGGACTTCGCTATCACATTTTAAAGGTTACGTTCATAGCGCTTATTGTACCTTCCATAAAGCACGATACTACTCATCAATCGGTTCAATCCCCACCGTATGAGCAAAACCGCCACCGCAAACAATGGGATAACAAAGTACTCGAAAACGCACTTGAATAGTGCTGGCATACTGGTTTCCACCAACTCTAAATAGGCATACTTAAATATAGTGATTATTAAAAATAATATAGCCGCGGTTAGAAATCTGACACCCGCCATGGTTATATTTAACTTTAGTTTTTTTACTAAAAACTCATTCCCAGCCCAAGCAAAGGACAAGCCAGATAAAGTGCTCGTTAAAATAAAGCCAGATATGGTTATGCTAGAAGTATCCTCTGTGCTATTTACGATAAGAATATAGCCGAAGTACAACAAGCAAAAAAGGATCAGTAATCCTGGGACAACATCTAACACAATTGCAGCATGAATTTTTCGTATCTTTCTTAGATTCATTGATAACGGTCCGCATCTTAGAAGGGGTCAAGTGTCAATACCCCATTTATAAAGTGAAATTTAAACGAGAACACTGACGCCGCAATCATGCGCCTGTTTTGTATATTGTTTAATTGTCATAATTTACTTTGCAAGTTGAACCTGTTGAACCGCATGATATATCAATCGATTAGTTGCAATAATAAATATGGTAGTTAGCGTCACTGCTGGGAGTGCACCTAAGAAAAGCCGTAGGTTCGTTGTTTGTGCAGCTATCCAGGACTCGTAAGGCTCTATGCGGAATGAATAGAAAAACTGGTTAAAGTAGAAAACTAAAACAACGTAGGAAATAATTTCTATCCCTCTGATGACTCCGCTTCCTGTTTTTTCAGCAATGAATGCGATTGCTCCAAGAGCCAGCAACCATCCGAGCCACTTAAACCAAGTGGCTGCAAAATCTTCAGCCATTCCGTGCAGTGTCTCAGCCCATTGCGCCTCTGTCTTCTTAGCCGAGAAATTTAATGTTCTTACACGTGACTTTTCTTCTCTTGGCATTCACTACTCTCTTACGTTGCTAAAATCTCTATACTGTGCAAGCTTACTTCGAAACTCATTCGGATGACAGTTTTTGGCTCTTTATCTATTTATGGCGCGCGCACCTCCTAGATTTAAAAGTTCCGAACTAGCAAAATCATTTTGAGCATTTTCAGTTAGACTCTACCGAAAACCAAATATTCAGCCTTTATTTGTTATTAAGTAATTGACAGTAAACGACTGAAATGAACAAAACATGCAATTGCGCAGATATAGGTATATCGCGCCTGACTCGGTCATCCCACCCCACAAATGAGAGGGAGATGACTCACTATTTGAATTAACCAAAATCTTTAACGTCTGCTCTTCGCTCGAACCAGACGTTGATTCTTGTGCCAAGAACGGGCCTGAGGCCTAGGAAAAGAGCCGTATAGTGTCGCTGTTAAGTTCGTTTCGAAGAGTTGTTAAGTACACTTTTCAGGATTTCCCAAAGCGCATCATAAAGATCAGTAATAGCCATAGCCAGTTCTGAATAGCCTGACTCCTCGCACAAGCGAACATTGCCAACTCCAAATCTTCTGGAATGTTCGATTAAAGATTCACATTTTTCATTGAGATTAACTGGTTTCAAATTGTGAGCCATTTTATTTCGGATTTTATTAATTTCAACGATACCTAACCAGACCCATTCATTTGCTTTATTTGTATACATAGACCTCACTATGCAGACAACTTGATGAAAACTAAGCTGGGCAGCGTCGACTGACTCTTGGGAGATTACACTCTTGCCCAATATTTCACGGAGCATTTCCTCCAGCAAAAGATGTCCTTTCAAAATAATTATTTCCTCGGACCCATCAACTGGCAAATGGCTATTTAGTTTGCTGTGAATTCGAATGAAATCGTCTAAATTCTTGGGCTTATCCATATTTCTCACTTAATACTTAATGCCGTCAGCATTGACGGCTCGATGGTAACAATAGTATCCAACAATCGAGGAAAGACGTTAGACAGTCGAGCGATAAAATCACCATTTCAACTCACTTCCAATATGCGTTTGACAAAGAGTCACAACTAGATAGGTTGTTAAGGGACAAGTTTTCTCTGCCCTCTGTACCTATAACAAAGTAAGGAGTTGCAAGTTCAATGTCTAGATCGGATTTATCCCCGCACATTGTGCACTTCACCAAAGGTAAAGACCATGATTCCGCCTTTGAAAATTTGCTTAATATTCTTCGGGAGAAAACAATATTCGGGGCATCAAACTGCATAAAGGGTGACTATCGCTGCGTCTGTTTTACCGAAGCTCCACTGTGGTCCGTAGAGGATGGTTTAGCGAATCCGGAGGCTTATAGGCGCTATTCGCCTTTTGGAGTTATGTTCGATAAAGATTACATTTTTGATTTGGGGGGACGCCCAGTCATATATCAGTCAGATTATGAGTTCGAAAAACTTCCAGAATCCCACCGATGGCGGCATGTAAGATATCAACCAAGCGACAGCCATCCAGTTGACTTTACTTGGGAGCGAGAATGGAGACTGAGAGCAACAGGCTTAGAACTTAATCCAAGCTCGTGTGTAGTGGTTATTCCGGACATTGGCTACGCAGAGCGCCTTTATTCAGAATATGAATCAGAGCAGGATATTAACATGATGCAATATTCTCAAGTCATCGGGGAGGAGCTCTCAAGACATTATCGGAATGAGTTTCCCTGGCGAATTGCGGTACTATCGGAATGACTTTTAACAAATATCTTGGGTGTTTTCAGACCATAGATGGCCCCTCGGAAAAGGTTTTCGTGCAGCTCAATCTGGTTGCTCTGCTTCACTGTAACGTGCACTAACACGAACGTCAGCTTTGAGCAAATAGCGGACCGTTCCTATAACACTCTTTTGGATAGAAGCGTGTTACAGTTGTTCGCTGTAACACGCCTTTAGAAAAATAGTTAGAGCCAATACTCTCAGGCTCACTAAACTAGAATACCTATCTCCTACTAATCTTTTGGTACAGCTCTACGACTGCCTCGTCATTGTTTTTTATATAAATATCAGTAATTTCTTTAGCAAGAGCCTGCCCAACCTGACCTAGTGAAAGTAAATTTTTAAATATTGTTTCTATAGGCTCTAGTTCATACATATAAAATGGCTTCGATAATGTTTCTTTCCAAATGTCTGCAACATCAAATGCATAGTCCTCACTCAACCTCGCCAGTTCTTGCATAAACGACATGCCATTGTGATCGTCATTAATATAAGGAGCGACAGCCATCAACCAAGCTTTAGTGTCCGCATTCAATTCTTCTATGTATTCCGCCCACAATGCTAACTTAGATGCTAGAGGTTTCTTATCAGAGTTTTGTTGGTTTATTAACTCAACTAAATCAGGCCATAAAGAAAATACTAAATTTTTAGTCATTTCTAGATTATGGTCTCTTATAGACCATAAAAACCAAACAACTTTACTTAATTCATTTTCTTTTTGTCTACTTAAAATAAGTTTCAACAAGCTTTCATCATCAAGTTGATCTCTTTTTTGAAGGTATGCAATACATGCATATTCTATATAGCGACCTTTAACCTCGTCTGACAGGGCTTCATCATCTAGCAGTGTTGGGTAATATTCTCTTTCTTTAAAATGAGTATGAATTTCTGGAATTAACCATCCTACATATGAATAGGCTTGTAACGCACATCGCCATTGAAGGGAACTTTTTTCACCAAAAATTTTATCAATATTTTGTACTGTCCAATCTTTAGAAAGATAAAGAAAGTTTCGCACATACATTAATTGAATCGTAATAAATTCATATTCACCAGCAGTCTCTGGCTTGTTCAACTCATCATCGAAGGTTGGCTGATAATCCGCCCATATTTGTTTGTGCTGTTCTAAATCCTTTTCGACATTTCTGCATTGATAAAGAGACAATTTAATGTAAGCTTCTAAGCATCTACCTCTTGAACTATTAATAGCAATAGATACTGCATCAGAATCATCACTAAAATCTTCACCTGATTCTCTACTTAGTATCAATTCAAGCGTTTTTTTAACATCGCTTGTTAACTCAAGGCTGAACGCGTGTTCATCCTTCTCACATCCTGACTCAACTAATCGACAATAAGAACTGATTACCCAGTGCTTATCGCCAATAAAGGGGGCCGGTTTGGCATTATCTGCGGAAGTCCAAAATGACTCTTCATTAAAGACCTTTGAAGCGAAGTTAATAATCTTAGGCCAAAGGTCGCTCCACGGGCGCTGCGCTTTATCGCCCCATAATTTGGAGTAAGCTGAAAATATTTTATGTAAATAATGTGGCTTAAGCTCAATGAACGCCTCTAAGTTATTGAGAACTTCACCACTTTCGAGTAAAACTAACTCCTCAAATGTGTTTGCTAAACCTTCAATTCCCGGTTCATTGAAGTGTCCAACTTCTTTATATTCATTTAAGAAATTAATCAACTCATCTATATCTTCAAGCATGACCGCAAGTTCAGATACAGACAATGGCGATACATCTACCGCAACGCCACCGCCCATATAACATGAAAAGTCAGGATGATCTGGCTCTACGCCCGTGATGTAGACACAAGCTTGATACATCGCCTGTGTAATTTCATTTTCATCTTTAATGGCGGCAAACCAATTTGACTGCTTGTATGCAGTAGGTTTGTCTAATAGCGCTCCAGTTTCTTCATCAGTTACATTCAATGATTCTATCGATTCAATAACTGACTTTTGCTGCTGGCCTTGCAGTAATGAAAAGTTCTTGTTTATGAAATGCCAAAGCTCATGGCGATATTTATCATTAAAATTATCTGGCTGAATAACTAATGTTTTTGTTTGTTGTTCAAGTTGTTCAAAACACTCACTGGCAACATAAATACCTACACGCCTAATAGTTTGATAATCACTATTTATTAACTCAATAAGTTTTTCATTCGCGTTGTTATCAGATTCTTTTTTAACGTAACCTAATAAAGTGTCTCGGAAAAGCTTTAAAACAATATCATCTGCGTCATTTTGATGGCTGTTTTGCTTATGTTCAGGTATTGCATTGCGCCAAATATTCGACCATTTATCATTACGGTTAATATCCAGTACTTCTTTAAGTTTCCGCTCACATAAGTTTACTACTGTCGAACCTAATTTCTCACCGAGAGCTAAAGCGTTCTCTTCTACAAATTCTCCTGCTAGGTAGTCATCAAAGCCCAATTCTGCTTCTTGTTTTTTATCTGCATACCTGCCTTCAACACTTTTAATTTCAAATAATTTGTCTAGCAGGAATATGGCAAAAGATACCGACTTTTCAGTATCAATATCGATGAGTTCTAGCATCCATTCACTGATTTCTTTGTTAACAAGGTAGCGGTCAAATTTATCGTTTAGCCAGTAGCTAACACAATCAAGATCCTCAAGGGTGATAACCTCTAAAGGTAGATTTCTAAGAACCTTACTAAATTGCCACCATGTCCTATAGTTAGATTGCTTGTTATCAGCCGCATACTGAGTTACCTCTCTAAGCAACTTCAAATATTGTTGTGCTATTTTGACATCATGTTCTTCTTTTAATCGAAGAGATGACGAAACAAGATATTCAGTGATAGGCCATGAGGGAATTTTAAAAGTGTTATCAGCCGTCTTAAATGGCTCAGGGTTTAGTTCTGGTGAAAATAGACCGCTATCTTTAAAGGCATCAAACCATACTAGGTTATCAACTTTTTTAAAAAGCCAAGGTTGTAAATATGGATCATCCAATACTCTTTGTAAAGCACTTCGCTGCTTCGGGCTTAATTCATTACTCATCGAGATCTGCCTCTAGCGCTGCTAACTTGTCAGCAAGAGCTAAATCTTTAAATTCAAGTTCATCACACCACTTTCTGATAATGGCTTGCTGTTGAGTATAATCTTCATGATCTCTTGGAAAAACGATCAGTTCTGCATTAAATGATTGCTCATAGTATGATTTCAGCTTGTCAAATAATGGTTTTTCTGCATTGAAGAAGCCTTGTAGTATAAAAAGTCGTTTCTGACGTTCTTGTTTCTGGTTACTAGACTTCAACACATATTCAAGTATTTCAGTTTCTTCCAAACCATAACCAAGAAATAGAACGACTTTCGTTGAAAAAAGGTGGGTGAGAAATTTGGGAACTTCATCAGAAACATAATGCTCCAAATAATCTTTAGTTGTAACTATCATGCTTGAAGGGTCATCTACACAACCATGTAGATGAATAACGGCCCCTCTTGTATCGAGTTTTGCGTTTAATAAATATTTTCGTTTAAAGCTACGCCAACTGGTTTCTGGTTTACCTTGAGATATTTTTGGTTTGATCAGCTTATCGTAATTTGTCGTTACAAAGGTACAATCATATTTATTAATATAATCATAAACATCGCACCAAGGCTCAGCTAATTCGAATATTTTTTTGTAGTCAACTTTTTCACCATTATCTTCATCTAAAATTTTGGCAATTGACAATCGCTTCCTAGGATCTGGAAGGGCATTAATTAATGACTTTTCATGATGATCGATAACCTCGTTATTAACAAGCTGATTTACTACAGCATCGGCAAAGCTGTCCCAAGATGGATGTCCTGCCATTCTTGATATACCTGCGCCAATGAATAAGACCAAATTTCCGGCTTTCGCTGCTTCTATAATCTCATTAGGCAGACTGGGTATTTGTTTTAACGCCTTCATTAATTAACCCTTACTTTCCCTGTTAGCAGATCTTGCATAAAGCCATTCCATCTTAACGGTTTTATGAAAAATGACTATAATTATCAGTCACTTTACATTACTCTTCGTATTCATAAAGTAAAGTATGTCAATATAAAATCTTTATAACATAAAAACTAGTAACAAGCTCATAAACGCTTGGTTGAGCCTAAACAGGTATCAACTTTTAGAACTCAATTGTTTGTCTTGAAACTAGTTTTGCGCAACGGTAAATCAATCATGCAAGATGCGTGATTGGTTTGTAACGCGGAAAGAGGCATAAACAATTTAGTTATAATGTCCGCAATTGGCACAAAGCGGATAAATTATTCAACAAGTGGCCCTTAACTCAGGGCCAAAGTAGATAGCCAGTTTTAATTTCTAATATCTAGATTATACTTATACTCAGTGTGTCTCTCGAGCCTTAAAATTCAGATTCAGCTGAAAGCATTATCAAGGCCATAAACAATAAGTACTTGAGCATAGACGTTGCCTGGTACAGACTCCCTCTTCGCCGCAGATCGTCTTGATTTGGGTGTTTCAACCGAAGGTAGAAATCAGGCTTGCCAACTTTCTTGATTTTCACCTCTGGCTTTTTAGTTGTAATTTTCAGCCGATTGATAAAGGCGTCGATATCTGACATATGTGCTTTAGACGTTGTTACAAATATATACCAATTCCGAAGCGAGATTACCGGACTCAACAGATCTACAAACCAGTTAAGCTTATCAACACAATCAAACCGAATTCCGGGCTCATCAATGTAGACGTTGTTGGTGAAGTACTCGATAAGTTCAAGAACGTCACTGGCACCATTTTCTGCTGCCAGCTTTAAAATACCGTTTATGTACAATCGTGCAAGTTTTCGTTCTTTGGGCGTGAGTGGCTTACTTGGAAGATACGTTGATTTCGCTTTACTTTGTTTCTTAATCAGTCGACGATTGTCTCTAGCAGTTTGCTTTCTCGCCAAATGCCTGGCTTCCGTACGATAGCACTCAACAACTTTAACGGGTACTTCATAATCACGGCTTATCTTCTCATTACTCATCCCTTTTGTGACACACATTAAGATATCATGCACCTCAGAAGGCCCAGGTTTTATTGTCATTAGGTCAGTAGCAGATTCAATGGTAATTGGCGATTGCTGTTTAACCGTTCTTATATAGCGTCTCTCTGATTCCGCGACCGCGACAAGCCATCCCTCATGAGGTGGCAGTAAATTAGGTATTTCACCTTCATTACTTGGCCTTTTTATTTTCTTTTTACCGCGGATTATATTTGCAATCATCTTGTCACTTAAACCGGATAAGTTACGAACAAAACTTTTTGTCAGCACTACATTAGAGCGGCGAAGTTTCAAGTGCGTTAGCAGATAGGAAAAGTGCATGTATGTTTTAAACGTCGAACTTGGGTTGGCGTGACCAGCAAACGTAGCTAATGCATAATATCGGTCAACCCTGATATTATTTCCACCAAAGATTGAGTCTTTTAACTGCTCAACGTCAAACTCTTCTCGGCCACTGAAATCAAAATAGAGCCTATCTTCGTCCTCAACCAAAAATTGTAAACAGCTTAAAGCGGTGTGACGAAAATCATGAAAAACAAAGCTTTTCATACCACTCAACGCTCTTAACCAGGCAACTACGGATTGCTCGATAATCCAACTATCAATCATTACTCTGGGCGTGTCGTGATAACAAAACAGTAATTCTAAGTTTGTCCTGGAATTTCTTTTACGTCTTACCAACCAGTTTTTAAAGCTCTTAATTTCGTTTGGCTCCAACAGCAAAAAAAGCGGGACCTTGCGTGCCGATGAGCCACGTTTAACCTCTGCGTATTCATTTATTTTGATGTGAACCCAAACATCAGGATGTGTCGTCACATCCTTAAGCCGTAGAGACAGGATCTCGCTAATACGCAGTCCTGTCCGATAAGCTAATATAGTAATGCACTGCAACATGAGACTCACATTGTCATCGCAGCCCTTTGTTTCAGGAAGTTTGGCTATCACCGCTTCATATAACTTATGAGGGATAAACCCAACCCGAATATGCTCAACCCGGTTACTTTTCATTGTAACCAAGTCCCTCGGCATTCGAGGTAGGTTGAAGTACTGAACTAGGAAATTATGAAAACGTTGAAAGCATTGTCGCGTGTAATGCTGGTTAGATACCTTTTGTTTATTCCTCGCAATTTGCTCTTTGTGCCGCTCGTTGTTGCGTGCTCTTTCTTTTGCTTTCTCTTCTTTTGTATTTAAGTTTTTCAGCTCTGGCTTGGGCGTTGGATTGCCCTCCCCTGCCATTATTTCGATATCTTCTTCTGTTCGAGGCTGGGTAAGCTCGATAGCTTCGTTATAAAGCTCATAAAATTCATCACCTGACAATGCGGAGAGGTTTTTACAGGTGTATGTAGCCACCAGCCAATTCAAAGTTACTGCACTGTGATAACGGCTGACCGTTGATATTCTATTATTCTGAAGCTCCATGTTGCTCAGCAGCCAAGAGATCAGAAAATTAACCGCTTCAACTTGCTCAAAATCGGTTTTTAACGCGGTCAAAGCATTTTTAACTTTAGACTCTGCCCCTCTTTTCTCGGTCTGTTTTAAAATTTTAGTTATTTCTCGATTAACATTTCTGAACCTCACGTCGAGTAATTTTTTTAACTGACTACGTTGGGAGCTCCCTTTGACACGACTATTTTCAGTGCTATCCCATACCACCTGCAACCCTTCAATGGAGGGCGGCTGCTCTACTGTATTGAGATGAGGTTGAAGCGCATAAATAAGTTGTCTATCCGATAGAGAAAAAGTATCTATTTCTCCCATCGCCGTGTGTCTCAATGCGACCGAAAAGCCAGGTGTATGATGGGCCGTAAAATCCACCCCATATTTAAGCATTTGAACAACGGGTATCTGTTTTTGTGATTCGTAAAACATCACTTTAGTCAAAGGCGACAGAGACACGCTTTCCATTAATATTTTGGGAATATCGCTCAGCTTTAATGTACTTTTTTCTGAGCGTCTATTTTGTAAAGCGGTTACCAACGACAATTGGGTTGGAGTTAAAAAGACTTGCCGTGTGAGACGTGCGGTACCATCAGGATCCACTTCATTGACTTTATGGCTCTGTCCTATTGTTAATGAAAGCCAATACAAATTCGTTCTATCGGGAAGCTCTAATGATAAAATATTCCCGCGCTCACAAAAGTCGGTGTTTAATAAAACCTCAAGCCAAGCCGAAGAATTGAGTCCTCCGTATAATCCCGATATCAACACTAATATGCAGCGAAGCTCAGCATCTGTAAGCTCATCTGTTTGGGGCAACTCATTTATAAGCAATTCAGATAATCTTGCTGCCCTATCGGCCAAATTAACAGACAACATGGACCGTATAGGCTTTTCTCTTGCTATCTTTGTGGGTAGCTTCCCGATATCTAACGCTCTACCATACGCGTTATTTAATTTGTCTATGTAGGAGACAAGCTCTTCTTTAGCGACATAATATTTTACGCCCGTATATTTTGCCTCAATATGTTCATGGGCATCCTGGATCATTTCATTCAGCGCGTTATCGTCACCGTCGCACTTTTTCAAGCGTGGTAATTCTCTTCCAATATAACTCCGAACATAGTTTTTTACTCGCTCGTCTCTTTCTTGCCTGGTCTTTAATCGCTTCTCTCGTTCAGTCGGCGTTTCTCGTCTTTCGACCGCCTCGTGCGCAACAATGGCAGGCAACCCTGATGTTTCATCCAGCAAAATTTTCGTCTTAGGCAGGGAGATAGGAGCTGTTAATCGCTCTAAAGATATGTGATTTGCAAAAGCTTCCAGGGACGATATAAGCGGTTTAATGTTTGATTCAACATGTGCAGAATACTTACCAAACAGCATTTGCCCCTCCATGTCATGCCCCATGAAGTCATCAATAATTTCTGTTTTAACCTTCTCGTCATTTAAAAAGTTTCTCACCATATGACGGGCAAAGTTTAACGGAAGAGGAAGTAGCTCCTTCAAATATTCAGCTAATACGCCGTTTGTGAGAACAACATATCGCCATTGGCCTGAGGGCTCCTTTTCAAAAAACTTAAATAAATTTTCCTTCCCCTTAAGCTGCGACAAGAACTGCTTTGATAACCTTTTTCCCTTCGCTGAGAGTTCACCCTGAGCAGCTGCGAGGTATTCAATATAATCTCGTAATTGACGCTCTAATAGTCCTGTCATAGGGACTATTCGAGATACCCCATCCCTCACTTCTTTGTCTTGCAGAAAAATTCTTTTGTTTGCAAAGTCTAATTGCCCAATGCTCTCAATTATACCTGCTACTGGACGCGCGGCAGTTTGAAGCTGAAAGTAAATGAGGACATAAACAGTATAAGCATTGTGTAACTCTCTAAGGTAGTCATGCTGGCCGCTAGCATAAGCCCATTGTAAATTTTTAATATAATCTCGAAATTTATCGAGTATTTTTATAAATCGTTTTTCTCTGACGCGCAGCGTTGAGCCGTATTGGCCCGTCGTGTTGTTCGCATAACCCGCTATGCGAGAAAAGTCTTTCGCTAAGTCAAACTGACTCGCTGAATTAAAAAGCAGCTCATAAAATTTGCTATGGCGCCGCCTGAGGTGAGAAACGTCAAAGTTTGTATAGTAAAGCGGTGTCCACTCCGATGGTTGCATCCCAAAAGTTGCAGCTGCAGCCGTGCGATTTTGTGCTCTTCGGGAAAGGTAAAGAAATGGCCAGGCCGCCAGCTGGTTTGATGTTATGACTGGCAGCTCCAATTTAGCGCATAGTGTTCTCAATCGGTTATTCAGCTGCTTTTCGGTGATAAACTGAGATTTTTGTGCGCTTTGTTGAAAAATCTCCGTTATCGATGAAGGTAGGTCAATTCTCAATACATTTCTTTGCTCATCCAATAACCCCAATTGATGAGCCATCAAGTGGCTCGTTAACCTACGGTTGTTAATAAATGTAATCGACTGTCCGGTCAGCGATATCGTCAAATCATTTTTGCTGACTTCCTTATGCATTAAAGCAGGACATAGTGTTTTATGGGTCTGACCCGTGATCAATATCAATAGCAACCATGCATCTGACAAACGAGACTGACTACGCTCTGAAATATCCAGCGACTTCAGCACCTGAAGTAATTGACGGCGTTCGATTGTATTTAAACTACAGGGGTGTCCGAGTTCATTTCTAAGCGAGGATGCCGCAATCGCCTGTGCCTTTATATGTTGGAGATAGACTTGTGATTTAAACTCGGAAGTCTGTTTCGTATCCGTTTCAAATAGCTGATAATCCTCACGAGTCTCAGCAGCAACCTCTTCGCCTTGCTCCTTATCGATATTTCGATAGCGAATGGTCGGCCTTACCCTCTCTACAGTTCCCCGAGTCGGCTTATCAAGCGTTGAACTTCGTGTGACTTTTGAGCGACCAGTAATGTAATCGACTCGTTTACTGGGCTCTACACGCCAGAAGCTTTCAAAAAACAGTTTCAACGTATTAAAGTTTTGACCAGCGATCGAGTGGGACAACTGCTCACTTTGGTCATCATATTTGGTATTTACTGATTCATACAATTCTTCCCACTGCTCACAAAAGTCTTTAAAGTCTTTTGGTATCGATAGCTCATGCAGTACTATCTGATAGCGTGAACTTCCCTGAGCCAATCTTAAACGCCGAAGCCCTGCTGAAATAGATGGCATTAATACCGATCTATTATTCACATCGACATAGCGGAAGTGACACATTAGAAAGCAAATACACGTATATGCCGCCCAGTACTTCAGTTTCTCCCACTCTTCATTAGTAATACTTGAGCTTTGATTCGACGTCTGTAAAAGCGCTCCCAACGGAGCGGCATCTAGCTTCTTTGAAAAAAGAGGCTTTAAAGCTTCAACATCATTCTCTGTGATTGTTCTTTTGAAGCGTCGATGGTGTCTAGAAAAAAAGCTATCAAATCGGTCGTAGGCTTTTTGATGTATGGGTTTATTGAAGCTGACGGTCTGGGAGAAGCGTATATGAAGGTTAGCGATATAACCTACTAGGATGTTTGCTGCCCTGTCTCGCTCTGAACTGCCAGGCTCACCAAGACTGAAAAAACCTAACTTTCTTAAAACTCGGGAAACCTTTGGCTGTCGAAGAATTGCTTGACTATCTTCGTTAGAGACCTCCTGACTGGTTAGGTTAAATTTTGCAACTGTCAATTTAGCTATCCCCAAACCCCATATTGACTAATTGCGGTTTCGATATTGGCGGTCTTTTCTTTTCTTTTTCGGCGTTTATTTGGAGCTGTAACGTATTTCTAGCGCAGGGCAGGAATTTGAGAAGGCTTTTTTGAGTTACCTTACCACCCATGAGCGCATTGGCGACATCCTCGGGGCAATATTTTTTCATCAAAAGAAACAATCGACCATAGCTTTTCCCATCAACTAAGGGAAGACATCTGAGCAAGTCACTCCAAGTAAAAAGCTCCTTAGATTTCTCTGATGAATCTGTCCAAATCACTGGAGTAAATGCAACATTGAACTTAGCTGCTAATTTCAATGAACTCCACCCGCTTACAAAAACCGCTGTTCTCTCCTTCTGTGCCGAGTTATTACCTCCGCTTCTACGGGGGGATGAGTCCTCACTCGGTTGTTTTTTTGATACGACTTGATGCTCGATCACTATCGGTTGGCTTTGTATAAACTGATAGACCGCCTCCTCACTCATATGACCGAGGCTTGTCGGCTCTTTGAAATCAAGACTTCCAATAATCTTATTGGCGACTTTCGCCGGCTCCGAGAAGCTAAGCTCATGTGCCAAATACCGACGCGATGCTTGTTTATACATATTTCCCCCAGTGTTACCACTTCACGCTGAGTGCTTCAGTGCTTGTCTCAAACTCATCCCCTCCTTTGCCATTAAAACCAAAAAAGTATTTATAAATCAAACTATTTATCAGACTAATTGGAAATTAATATACACGGCCAGTATGCACTCACTTGCTGTCGCTTTTGTCTGCGACATAAAATGACGTAACTCCATCGTAAATTGGAACCCGTGACATCATTGCTATCCGTGGCATAATGACTGCAAATAATGGATAACAATAACGCTTACAATTAGGTTGTACGGGGACGTTAATAACAATGACAACGATTAGCCAGGACAGCATCAACAAAGCACTTTGGAACGCTTGTGACACCTTTCGCGGCACGATAAATGCCGGAACCTACCAAGACTTTCTTCTGACCATGCTCTTCCTCAAGTACATCTCGGATGTATGGCAGGACCATTACGACCAATACGCAGAGCAATATGGTGATGAGCCTGAGCTCATTGAAGAGATGATGAAGAGCGAGCGCTTCGTGTTGCCGCGCGACGCCAGCTTCTATGCACTCTATGACCGTCGCTATGAGCCGGGTAATGGTGAGCGTATAGACCAGGCTCTGCATGCCATTGAAGAAGCCAACGGCACCAAGCTGAAAGATGCCGGTAAAAGTGTGTTCCAGGACATCAGTTTTAATACCGATAAGCTCGGTGAAGAAAAGCAGAAAAACGACATTCTGCGTCACCTGCTGGAAGACTTCGCCAAGCCAGAGCTTAACTTAAAACCCAGTCGCGTGGGGTCACTGGATGTCATCGGTAACGCCTACGAATACCTGATTAAACACTTTGCTGCCAGCGGTGGCCAAAAAGCCGGTGAGTTTTATACACCACCTGAAATATCCGACTTAATAGCCGAGCTACTCGACCCGCAACCCGGAGACAGCATTTGTGACCCGGCCTGTGGCTCCGGCTCATTATTGATGAAGTGTGGCCGTAAAGTTATCGCTAACCATGACAGCAAAGAGTACGCCCTGTTTGGTCAGGAAGCCATTGGCTCCACCTGGTCGCTCGCCAAAATGAACATGTTCCTGCATGGCGAGGACAATCATAAAATTGAATGGGGCGATACCATTCGTAATCCTAAGCTGTTGGATAAAAACGGCGACCTCATGTTGTTTGATATCGTGACCGCTAACCCACCCTTCAGTTTGGACAAGTGGGGGCATGACGACGCGGAGAACGACAAATTCAGTCGTTTCCGTCGTGGCGTACCACCAAAAACCAAAGGCGACTACGCGTTCATTCTGCACATGATAGAAACGCTGAAGCCCGGCAGCGGACGCATGGGCGTTGTTGTACCACACGGCGTATTATTCCGAGGCTCCAAAGAAGGCAAGATTCGTCAGCAACTGATTGACGAAAATCTGTTAGATGCCGTTATTGGTCTACCCGAGAAGCTTTTTTACGGCACCGGTATTCCTGCCGCTATTTTGGTTTTCAAAAAATCTAAGTCCGATGAGAGCGTTTTATTCATCGACGCCTCGCGTGAATTTAAATCAGGTAAAAACCAAAACCAGCTAAGCGACGACAACATTCAGAAAATCGTCGATACCTACCATAGCCGCGAAACTGTCGACAAATATTCGTACCTGGCAACACTCGAAGAAATTCAGGAAAACGACTACAACCTGAACATCCCCCGCTACGTCGACACCTTTGAAGAAGAGAAAGAAATCGACTTGATGGCGGTACGAGCAGAGCGCCAAAAGCTAAAAGTCGAACTGGATGAACTAGAAAGCCAGATGGAGAAATATCTGGAGGAGTTGGGTTATGAGTAAGTTATTTGAACGCAAAGCTCTTGGCGAACTGTGTTCATTTACTCAAGGAATCCAGATTCCTGACAAAGAAACTAAAAAAGAGCCAAGCTCAGGGTATATTAGATATATCTACATCCGTGATTTATTCACAGACAAGCACCCAGTTTTCGTTCAAGACATCTACCCGAATAAAGTTTTGGACAATGATGATATCGTAATGGTAAACACAGGAAATACCGCGGGGACAGTTTACAGGGGCAAACGGGGAGTACTGTGTAATAACGCATTCAAAATCTCTATAAAAGAAGACTCCAAAGAAACACTAGCACTCGAATTTCTTTGGTTTTATCTAAATAGCGACGCTCGAGAAAGAATGCTAACACGGTTCTCTAATTCCGCAGGTCAACCTCACGTTGGGCACAAAAATGTCGCAAAATTATCGATTTTGTTGCCACCATTTCCCGAACAAAAGAAAATAGCCCAAATCCTCTCAACCTGGGATAGGGCCATCACCACTACCGAGCAACTGCTCGCCAATAGCCAGCAGCAGAAAAAAGCCCTCATGCAACAACTGCTCACCGGCAAAAAGCGCCTGCTGGATGAGAATGGTGTGCGGTTCAGTGGGGAGTGGGAGCATGGACTATTAAAAGACATAGCAAACGTAGCAAAAGGTAAAGCATTAAGCAGCAAAAACCTTATAGAAGGCGATTACCCAGTTATAGCAGGGGGTAAAATTAGCCCGTATACTCATAATGACTTTACTCATGAGTATTCCATTACAGTCAGTGCTAGCGGAGCATATGCGGGTTACGTTTCATTTCATCCATACAAATTTTGGGCGTCCGACTGTTCAGTTGTCAGAGCGAAAAGCTCAGCAAATACTTTATTTATTTATCAAGTACTGAGTTATCTTCAAAACAAAATATATTCACTACAAAGTGGCGGAGCTCAGCCCCACATTTATCCAAAAGATTTACAAACGCTAAAAATTAACTATCCGTCCTTAGTCGAACAAAAAGCAATAGCGTCATTACTAACCCAGGTTGATTCGTATATAAAGCTGTCACAAATGCGTATTTCGGTCTATCCGGACAGCGATTCCGGCATCATTCGGACAAGCGTTCCGGTGTCGTCCGGACAAGTTAATTCTCACCTCGCATGATTTTCTTTTTACGTGATTTAGGCGTCACCTGCTAGTGTTTTTTTGCGTTGCGATTCACCTTGTAATTCCAACCGATGCGCATTATGGATAAGTCGATCAAGCAATGCGTCTGCCACGGTCGGGTTATCCATCAGTTCATACCATTGTGATACCGGTAGCTGGCTGACGATAATGGTACTGCGTCGCTCATAGCGATCTTCAATGACATCCAGCAGGTCGGTGATTTGTTTTCCCTTAAAGCCTTCCAGCCCCCAGTCGTCCAG
>NZ_FNCB01000026.1 GCF_900100855.1 Idiomarina zobellii | reverse complement strand
CTGATGTTTTTTAACCAGTTGCGGCTCAAACGAGCCGGCTCTGTCGCGGGGCGTATCAAGTTCAAAGCTGCCGGCCGGACTCTTGACTGTTTTTGACGTCGAACCGTTCTTGCGGTTAGATTGCTCTTTATCACTGAGATGCTCTTCAAGCTCAGCCTGCATCGCGGCTTCGGTGAGTTGTTTAATAAGCGGTGTCAGGATGCCGTCTTTGCCGGTGAGGTCTTTGCCTTCACGCAACTGCTTTAAAGCGGCATCCATGTCGAAATTGGTTTTGGTCATATGTCATCTCTTTTTTGCTTAGTTTAACGAAATGACACAGAATTCTGAACACTACCCTGCTTTCTGAGCTTTAGTTTTAAAATCTTTGCTCAATCCTTCGGCTGTTCTTACCTCAAGAGCTGTCTCCGCTTGCCGTATTAAATCTTTTGCCTTTTCGAGATGTATGTCTTGTTGGCTTTCAAACTCTTCCAGTCTTTCCTCGAAGTTTCTTGATGTTTCAGCTTGCTTTTCAAGCTCTATTTCTCGGTTGTCTATTTTTGCTGCAAATTGACCTATGCTCTTTGAGTAGTTCGAAATCTGCTCCTTTATTTTTTCAACTTCGGCGGCTTTCTTTTCAAGAGCGTTTAACGTCAATTGTAGACTTTCTTCTCGTGACTCTAATGCAGCTGCTTTTTGTTCTAGTTCATAAGCGCTTTCCTTGGCACCTGCAACCAGGCTCCAGCCACTTCTTAAGTTCATACCCCTAAGCATCCGGATCAGTTCGGAAAGGTTTTTAAAGAGCAGGTCAATTCTGTCATCTTTGGTATTTTTAATAAGTGTTTCAATTTTACTGGCAATTGCCTGCCGTTCATCGCGTTCAACCAGCATTGAAAATGTGTGTCTAGAGCGAGTCAGAGATCTCAGTGACAAAATTAAATCTTTGGCTACATCCATTAACTCGCCGATAGAGATCTCATCGTCACCAAAAGGGTCGCCCTTGTATTTTTTGCGACTTACTTTTTTGAGAGAATTTTCAAACGTTGTGAGCAGAACATCCAACTCTTCCCTGGAGATAGTTTGCTTAGCCATCTAGCTTGTCCTTATCGCAAGAAAATTAATCATCAGCGGAAAGTAGCTCACCCAGTCCAACTACTAGAAAGCACTTCCGCCTGCTTTAAAATCAGTTCGACGGCTGCAGGTGCGCGGTCGGGAGGGTACTTGTATCGGCGCAAGGTTCTGCGTACCAGAATTCGAAGTTTTGCCCGAACACTTTCGCGGACTTGCCAGTCTACGGTAGTGGATTTTCGTAGTTTGTCCGTAATTTCGACGGCAATCTTCTTCAGTGTGTCGTCGCCCAGTTCGCGAACAGCGCTTTCGTTTTCGGCGAGGGCGTCGTAGAAGGCAATTTCATCGGGGTTTAGACCCAGGGCTTCGTCACGAGCCAGCTCTTCCTGAAATTGCTTGGCCATGGCGATGAGCTCTTCGATGACCTGAGCTGTTTCAATGCCTCGGTTGTTGTACTTCCGTAACGTCTCCTGCAGGCGCTCAGCGTATTTTTTCTCCTGTACCACGTTGTTGCGTGTCTTCGCCTTAATGTCGTCTTTAAGTAGCTTCTCAAGCAGTTCTACGGCAAAGTTCTTGTAAGGCATCTGCCGCACATCTTCCAGGAACTCGTCAGACAATAACCCGATGTTTGGCTTATCCAGTCCGCACAACGCAAATACATCAGAGACGCCCTCAGCGCGAACGGCATTGTCTAAAATCTGCTTCAACGCTGAGTTCTTTTCTTCTTGCGTGAGCTTTTTATCGACACTGGTGAACTTAGTAATGGCGGTTTTTACCGACGTTAAAAACGCCACTTCTTTTTGATATTTCTGCGCTTCGTCCAGCGTGCTGCACAATGAAAATGCCTTATTCATGGCTAGTACTGTGTCCAGAAAGCGCTTTTTACCGCCCTCAAGGCTAAATATGTAATTGGCCGTTGCTAACAGTAACTCTTTTGGATTGTCCTTATAACTTTCGCCGTTATGATTAGTGTAATCAAAACCTTCCGCGTTCGGACCTTTGGCAAACATGCCATGAATGACATCTAGCTTTTCCAGTAGCAGTGCAAAAGCTTCCTCGGCGCTGTGTGTCGGTTGCCCTTTACCTTGCGAATCGGTGTAGGTTTTAAGCGCTTGTTTCAGCTCGTTAGCAATACCGATGTAATCAACAACCAGGCCACCGGGTTTGTTCTTAAACACGCGGTTTACCCGGGCAATGGCCTGCATCAGGTTGTGCCCTTTCATTGGCTTATCGACGTACATTGTATGGCAACAAGGCGCATCGAATCCGGTCAGCCACATATCACGCACAATGACGAGTTTCAGCGGATCGTTAATGTCTTTAAAGCGCTTCTCCAGCCGCTTTTTGGTTTGCTTATTGTAGATGTGTGGCTGCAACAACGGCTTGTCTGACGCAGAGCCGGTCATGACGATTTTAATCGCGCCTTTTTCAGGGGCAGGGTCGTGCCAGTCAGGGCGTAACTTCACAATTTCGTTGTACAGATGCGCACAAATATCGCGGCTCATCGCCACAATCATGGCTTTGCCTTCAATGCTTTTTGCGCGGGTTTCGTAGTGGTTAATCAGATCTTCAGCTACTTGCGCCAAACGAGGGCCAGAGCCCACCAGTTTTTCCAAGCGGCTCCATTCGCTTTTGGTTTTCTCGCGGGCACCCACGTCCTCTTCGTCTTCAACCACCTCATCGACCTGATCAGAGAGCTCTTCGATAACATCCTGGTTGATGTCCAGCTTGGCAAGGCGTGATTCGTAATAAATGGGGACCGTAGCGCCGTCGTCCACCGCGTCCTGAATGTCATAGATGGACACATAGCTGCCGAACACGGCGCGGGTGTCTTTATCTTCACTGGCAATGGGCGTACCGGTGAAACCAATGAACGAGGCGTTGGGTAAGGCGTCGCGCATGTGCTTTGCGTAGCCAAACTTATATTTTCCGTCCTTTTTCAACGTGGCTTTTAAACCGTACTGGCTACGGTGTGCCTCGTCCGAAATCACTACAATGTTGTGGCGGTCATTTAAAATAGGATGGCCGTTTTCATCTTCCAGTAACGCGAACTTTTGTACCGTGGTGAAAATAATTCCGCCGGACTCGCGCTCGGCTAACAGCTGTCGAAGTTTGTCCCGATTATCTGCCTGCACCGGCTCTTGTTTGAGCAGATCCTTAGCGGCACTGAAGGTTGCAAACAACTGACCGTCTAAGTCATTGCGGTCGGTAACGACAATAAGAGTGGGGTTATTCATTTGCGGTTGCTGCAGCAGTTTTCCGGCGTAACAACACATGGAAATGCTTTTGCCTGAGCCTTGTGTGTGCCAGACAACACCGGCTTTTTTGCTACCAGGTATTATGTCATCGGCGTAGGTTGCGCGTTTTTCTGCAACTTCATCCAGACTTTGCTGCTCTGCTGCAACAACGGTGGCGCGAACGGCTTCGCGTACCGCATGGAACTGATGATAACCCGCTATTTTCTTAATGAGGTTGTCGGCGTCGTTTTCGAAAATAACAAAATAGCGAATGTAATCTAACAACAGCTCACGTTTAAAAAAGCCGCGAACCATGGTTTCCATGCGCCATTCCAGCAAAGGCTTGTCGTCTTCGTGGTTGACGGTGCGCCATGGCATAAAACGCTCTTGGTTAGCGGTTAAAGAGCCAACTCTTGCATTGTAGCCATCACTGATAACCAAGGCTTCGTTGTAGGCAAATAAGTCTGGGATCTCGTCTTTATAGGTTTGTATCTGGTTAAAGGCGTCCCAAATACTAACGTTTTCAGCACTCGGGCTTTTAAGCTCGATAACTGCGACTGGTAGGCCGTTAATAAAACAGATGATGTCCGGCCGACGCAGTTGTTTTGAACCTTCAATAGTAAATTGATTAATGGCCCGAAAGCGATTGGCTTCCAGGTCGCCAAAATCCATTAAAAACGCGCGGTCATGAATGACCTTATCCTGCTTTTTGTATTCAACCGGTACGCCGTCAATAAGCAAGCGATGAAACTCACGGTTGTTAACAACACAGTCCAGGCTGTCGGGTTTGCGGACAACCGCAACAACTTGCTCGATGGCGCTGTCGGGTAGGTGCGGGTTAATGCGACGTAAAGCGGCTTCAAGATCAGCGAACAACAGAATTTGCTTATAATCGACTCGTTCCGGGTAGGGGCCGTCATGGGCAATATCAGGACCATGGGCAATTTCCCAGCCATCCTCGGCAAACCATTCCAGGCATTGTTGTTCTAACTGGTCTTCGGTCATTCCATTAGTCCTTTAATTGTACTTTGCCTAAATTACCTTAAAGTAATTGACAGGTAAAACATCTTGTTTATACTAACCCGTAATACGCCCGGCGCCTCTTCGCAACTTTGTTGTGTACGCGTCGGCTCTCATTTCAGGCCCCACACTGGCCAAGACTCCCAGTTATCAACCACCCCAAACTCGCTAATTTTTATTGCGTTATTTTCCGGTTCGGGGAAGCTTTCAACAATAGTGTCAAATCGCTTATTCCATGTCGAATTAGGACTTATTACTGCGAGTAATTTTTGCATAAGGCAAAAGTAGAAGAATGGGCGTGAGTTATTTATCTTTTGCCAATGTTCGTAATGAGGAACGGGAGCTCGCTCGAGAACGTTGATGTTCCAAAGCCTACTGTGGTGAGCGCAAACATTACGTATAAAGTTTAAACTTCTTAACCATTTACTAAAATCATGGCCACTGGGAGCACCATACTTCTCAGCTATTTTATCTTGATGCTGTACCTTCATGCCTGAGTAAAGCATCGACATCATGCCGAAGTCCCACACTTCAATAGCAACCCAAATTGGTATTCCTTCATAGTTCTTTTTGTAGTGTTCAATAAATGGCTCTCGTCTAGCTCGCCATATGGCTCTTTCGTACTTTTCTAACCAGACTTGGTGCTCCGTTTTACCTTTTGCAGGCCCTTTCTTTTTAGCCTGTTTACTAAAGCGGCCATGCAAGCATTTTGGGTTCTCATGCGCATAACAGTCTATTTCGCCTAGTAAGTGAGCAATGTCGACTCGTACTGCCATTTCTATTCGTTCTAAGGCATCTAGCGCATGAAGCCGGAGTCGCTTATCGAAAATATATAAATCAACAATATCCCGAAAGTGCGAGCCATTAATAAACTCATCATAACGGATAGGTATATCCAATTCTTGGTTGAAGTGCGTTGATATTTTGCGAAAGGGGTACCAATACCCACTTAGCCGGTAGTAACCCAGCTTTTCCAAGTAACTTCTTGCTATTTCAGGTTCATCAATTGTCATACCACGGTCGGTTAGCAATTCTAACTGCTGACCTAATGATATCCAGGGTTTTTGTTGCCGAGGCATATTAATTATCTCTTGAGTTCATTATATCCAATGACTGCTTCAACGCGCTTTTACTAACCATCCGGAATTTCCGGATGGTTGATTGCGAGTGTTCATAATTACCGAATGTCCTGATTATCTGCGGGGGACTTAGCCAATCGCTCCAGCAGAGTCAGCATAGCATCTTTTGGCCATAGCACCGTCTTTTGACCTTTTACTGAGCGTGGCGTGTCGGCGAGCCAGGCGCCGGCGTTATAGCCGGTCATGTCGGCTATATTCAGTCGGTCGTAATAAAGTTGATGCTCGAACTCGTCTTTCATTCGGTTCAGCGTGCCCTGAACGGAGCGGCTACAGTCGCTATCAACTTGCAGTGGGCGAAGGTATTTATCGGCCGTTTCAAGGGGCCTTGTTGAACAAATAGCGGAACTTTCTCAGTTAGCGTTGATCAGATCGCCAAACCACGCTGATACTAGACACCGCAATGAGCAAAGCAAAATACCGAGTTAAAAACTGGTCTGAATACAACAAAGCCCTTAAACAACGAGGCTCAGTGACGTTCTGGCTGGACGAGAAAGCTATCGCTCAGTGGTGGCATGATACACCAAACGGCAAACGTGGCAGAGACCTGACATACAGCGACCAAGCTATCGTCACGTTCATGATGCTTCAGGCTGTGTATAAACTCAGCTTGCGCAGTACCGAAGGTTTCTTAAACTCCTTGTTTAATTTG
>NZ_FNCB01000027.1 GCF_900100855.1 Idiomarina zobellii | reverse complement strand
TTCATCGTATAACCACAAAATCAGCCTACTTCATGACATTAGTATATCAATACGATGTAAAATTTCTCGAACTAATAATGACCGCTTCTCGCTCAGAGCGTACTATAATTTGACGCCAGACATACTTAACTAAAGTCTACACAATTAGAGAGAATTGACGACTTCAAAAGTGCTTTTGATGAGCTCACCTCAATTACACACCTCAATTACACACCTCAAAAGCACTATTAGATAAAGCGCATGACGGTCGTTCACCGCATTCAAAAACCTTTTCAACTTTTGCCGTGCATCCGGCGTCCTCAATAATTAGAGAATTCCCCTCGCACATAAGCATTACCCAATTGCCGTTTTCAACGTATGATTCAACGTTAAAGTTGTCGAGGATAGCTTGGTAGTCTTCATTTGTGCTTGCGACCTGCTCAATAATTTGCTCATTGCTCAGTCCTTCAATGTCCTCGAATACATATTTAAAATTGACCTTTTGCACGAAGTCAGAAAAGTGAGACGCTGTTTCATAACGACCCTCCGTATCGCATAAAGCCTGATTTTCAGCTGCGCAAGCATTGCAAATTAGTGAAGCTAAGGTAACCAGTAAAAGTCTCATGATATGTTCTCCCACGTAGTCTGCTTGCCCGACGCCCTATCAACACCATTATCTAAGTTCCAATGTTTGAACATACTGATATCGCCATCATCAAATACAGCAGCCGCCAGAAACTCCCAATACTTCCGAACATTGGCAACTGCAAGGTCAAATATTTCGTCGTAATTTTTATTACTAGCTGGGGTTTTCAAATCGCGTATATAAGTTAAGTCCACCTCTTCACGCAAGGGATAACCACTGCCAGAATCGACCGCAACATGTCGCGCCCACTCAAAAAGTTTGTGCGTTTCTTCAGCTGTACCAGTAATTTTTCTAAAGCCATCGTGCCAACTCTCAATATCCGGCGGCGACTGTTCGAACTCTTCTGGGTATACATCTCTCAGTGCGGCCAACCAAACATTTCTAATAGTAGGGTTAAATTTCTCATCGACGTCGTACTTGGTTAGATTCTCAGTAATACGCTCGCAGTAGCCAGGTTCACCCAACCCCGTTCTTTCAAACCATATGTAGGTATCTTGATTCATTTCGCAAATTCGATGCGCTTTTTCATTACCCTCGTAGGGACCAACCCGACATTCAACCACTGGGTGAATCGTCACATCAGCTATAACATGCGAAATGTATCCAGCTAACCACGGAAAAACGAACAACTTATTTTCGTCGCTTAGCGCCTTTGTATTTTCAATAAGAGCTTTGACAATTCGTTTCGTGTCACCGAGGTGCATGTAGTCAGCCCATTCAGTTTGCTCATTACGGCCAAACAGCGTCAAGGTCAAATATGGATAATCTGGACTAACAGCACCCAGTTCAATGAGCTCTAAATGACTTCCTAGTTGCGCTTTAACTTTTGAGTCGATATTTAAGCTTTTGAGCCCTTTAAGCTCTCTTGCAACATTAGCAACACTTAAGTGAGCGAACGCACCTGGCATAATTGCCTCCCGTTGTAGCTTGCTCTAACTCCGGCATTTTGCATCTCGCTTTGCTATGCCGAATGCCGATAGAATTAATGCTCCTTGTATCTCATCCTAGATATCCTTCATTTGACATACAGTTGAGATACACTTTAATAACTCATTAGAAGTAGTGCCTAATAAGTTTTATTTTGTTGTTTTCGAATTCGAATAAAGTAACCAGCTTCTGTTTATTCTCTTCAGGGTTAGAATTCCCATTTTTATCAGTGCAAAGGTGTAAGTATTCGACAGTGACAGCATTAAGCCCTTCAATGACATTTTCTACCTGGATATCGCATTCACCATATTCTCCTAAATAGGAAAGCAGGCCTTTTCTGTATTCGGCTTTTGATTGAACGGCGTTAAACCTAGGATGCTCGAATGTTGCATCTTTGGTGAGCAGCGCAAGTAAGTTGCTAACATCGGCTTTTGTTGAATTCTTATGCTCTACAGCTTCTTGCGCTTCGAAATACTGGTTTACTTTAGCGGTCAAATCAGTTGCAAAGGCAGCGTTAGAGAGCAGTAATGAAGCAAACATTACATGACAATATTTCATTTTTCCTTCTCGAAGACTTGTTAATTATCAACCAACTAAACTACTCCTATACAACAATAAAGCAACCCTGTTATAAAACATCTATCTTTGGCGGAAGCGTCTACTGTCGGCAAGACTTGAATAAAATGATATACGAGTATCAGATGACGTGATGCCTTCGTGTTCTCCCATTTAGTAACGATAGGATTACAGTTACCGATTGAGTTTGCAGCTCTCAGTAATGAGTCCGCTTTGAGCGAGCAGCGGACCCTCTGACTTTCAAATTACCCAACTAATGCTAGCTGTCCCGTTATTAGTAAGTGTGGATGTCCCGAGGGATGCACGGCACACGCATTGCGGCAATATTGCGCGCTTTGTTGTAATGTGTATTTAAGTCGTTTACTGTCAATGACATAACAACGAATGAAGGTTAGATATTGTGAGCTCAGTAGAATGTAACTGAGCATGCTCAAAATGCCTTTGCTAACTCGGGACCTCTAAAATCAGGAAGATAATATAGATATGGATTGGATAGCAGAGAATAAGGATTGGCTTTTTAGTGGTATTGCCATTGCGCTACCTCTTGCGATTGTAGGCTGGTTTATTTCTTCCAGAAAAAATAGACAAAGCCAAAAAGGTGGGAATAATTCCACGAACATACAGGTTGGTAGGGATTTTAAGATGGGCAGTAGCAAGGATGACGAATAAGCAAAGCCAAAAAGGTGGAGATCAGTCTACAAATTTACAAGCTGATCAAATGGTTGTGCACGTAGGAATTGATGAAAAACGTGCACGTGAAGTCTTCCAAGAAATGAACCTTCAGTTAAGGCAGGATTATACTCAGGAGGCTCTGGAAATCGCGAACGCCAGGGTCTCAGAGTTTGAAGATAGACTAATGCCAAAAATGGAAAGAGTTGACGGTGCTCTGAAGGCTTTTGGAGACCCAAGCTTTCAATTGTTGTTGGTTGATGCACAAAAAGCAGCAGCCTCTACAGAAAGGCCTGCTGACTATGATTTATTATCTGAACTGCTTGTTCACCGATTCAAGAAGGGTGACAGTCGCATTGCAAGAGCAGGTATTAGTCTCGCGGTAGACATTGTTGATAAGGTTTCTGATGAGTCTTTATTAGGGTTAACAGTCGCACATGCTGTAAATAGTTTTCTGCCCGTCACCGGTGATATTAATCAGGGCCTAGATGTATTAAATGATCTATTTGGAAAGATAATCTACGAAGATTTACCTTCAGGCCATGAGTGGCTTGACCACTTGGATATTTTAAATGCAGTTCGCCTAAGTTCGTTTGGCGGTTTAAAAAAAGTACAACAGTATTATCCCGAAATTCTTCCTGGTTATGTCGATGTAGGCATAGAGAAGTCCTCTGAAAACCATACTAAAGCATTGGAAATACTGGATAGCAATAATTTAACTAGAGGCCTACTAGTTGATCATAGTTTAAATACTGACTACGTAAGAATTCCTATTCCTAGTAGAACGCAAATTGATTCTATTCAACTGCAGCGACAGGTGTTGCACGGTGGGGATTTGGTCGTTGTGCCCGTAAGTTTAACAGAAGCCCAAAAAACAGCGATAAACACTATCTACGATCTCTATTCTCAAGATGCCGGGTTAAAGCAGAACAATATCAATTCATTCATAGAAGAATGGGATAAAAGGCCAAATCTTAAGGTTCTCAAAGATTGGTGGGACACTATTCCTATTATTTTAACAATTACGGCCGCAGGAAAAGTTCTGGCTCACTCTAATGCCCAAAGGTGTGATGAAAAATTACCACCGATGGATTAGGAGTTTCAAGCTTTAGTGTATAACAAAGCCAGCCAGAGGTGCCAAAAAAACCGCCGCTTCGCTCTGGTTTTTCGGTCCCTGCTGGCGGCGTTAGACGCATCTATTAAATGAGGTCTCATGGATAAAAGGTATCAAGTTTTCGTAAGTTCAACATATGCTGACTTGAAAGAGGAAAGGCAGCATGTGATCCAGGCTCTCATGGAGATGGACTGTATTCCTGCTGGAATGGAATTATTCCCAGCTGCCGATGAAGAACAGTGGGAATTTATAAAAAAAGTTATTGACGACTGTGATTACTACTTACTTGTTATAGGTGGGCGCTACGGCTCTACAACAGATGATGGAATTAGTTACACCGAAAAGGAATTTGATTACGCGGTTGAACAAGATCTAAAAGTTGTTGCCCTAATTCATGGCGCTCCTGACGATATACCCTTTGGTAAATCAGAGAAGGATCCAGAGCTTAGAGAGAAACTTTTAGCTTTTAAAGACAAAGTTATGACTGGTAGATTAGTTAAATTTTGGAAAGCAGCATCGAGAGTGTTCAATATTCTGTGTCAGCCAAGTTTTCATAAATCTATGTGGCCATCCAGTCGACCTTCAAAGTGGATGGTTAGCTGAGACAGTGT